>NZ_JBSGRD010000010.1:0-383067 GCF_053606205.1 Streptomyces sp. NPDC055239
GACATGGCCCGTTGTCGGGAGAATTCCACGAATGTCGTCGGTGTGGACATCACGGTCACGCCGCCGGCCAGTGCCAGGGTGCACTCGCCGTTGCGCAGGGCCTGCGCTGCCAGGTGCAGGGCCACCAGCGACGACGAGCAGGCGGTGTCCACGGTCAGCGCCGGGCCCTCAAGACCCAGTTGGTAAGCGATACGGCCCGAGGCGACACCACCGCTGTTGCCGGTGATCATCAGGCCTTCGACGTCCTCGGTCGCCTCCGCCATCCAGGACCCGTAGTCGTGGTACATCAGTCCGGCGAACACGCCGGTCCTGCTGCCGCGCAGTGAGGTCGGGTCGACACCGGTGCGCTCCAGGGCCTCCCAGGCGGTCTCCAGAAGCAGCCGTTGCTGCGGGTCCATCGCCACAGCCTCACGCGGGCTGATCCCGAAGAACTCCGCGTCGAACTCACCTGCCCCGGACAGGAACCCGCCCCGGCGCGCGTAGCTCGTACCGAGGTGGCTCGGGTCCGGGTCGTAGAGGCTCGCCAGATCCCAGCCGCGGTCGGTGGGGAACTCGGTGATCGCGTCGACACCGTTCAGGGTTGCCTGCCACAGCTCCTGGGGCGAGTCGATACCGCCGGGGTAGCGGCAGGCCATGCCGACGATGACGATCGGGTCGTCGTCCGTGGCCGCCACGACCCGCGCAGGGGCGGTCGGGCCGGTGTGGGTGCCTTGGATCTGTTGGTCCAGGAAGCCGACGAGTGCGGTCAGGGTGGGGTAGTCGAAGACCAGGGTGGAGGGCAGCCGCAGGCCGGTCGCGGTCTGTAGCCGTTGGCGTAGTTCCAGGCCG
The DNA here is from genome assembly GCF_053606205.1 of Streptomyces sp. NPDC055239. Classification (NCBI taxonomy): domain Bacteria; kingdom Bacillati; phylum Actinomycetota; class Actinomycetes; order Kitasatosporales; family Streptomycetaceae; genus Streptomyces; species Streptomyces sp. NPDC055239. The sequence goes on from NZ_JBSGRD010000010.1 coordinate 829, forward strand.
GTCAGTGAGTCGAAGCCCAGTTCGCGGAAGGCCCGGTCCGCGTCCACCGAGGACGCCGAGCCATGCCCGAGCACCAATGAGGCTTGTGAACCGACCAGTTCGAGCAGTGCAGCCGCACGGTCCGCGGCATCCAGAGCCGCCATGCCCGCGCTCCACGACGAGGCTTCCTCGGCAGTGGGCGCCACCGCACGGACTGCGGGCGCCCGGACCAGGGACTTGAAGACGGGCGCCAGACTGCCCTGTGCTGCCTGGTTCCGCAGAGCCGGCAGGTCGAACCGGGCCGGGACGATGGTCGCCCGGTCGGCGGCGAGGGCCGCGTCGAACAGCGCGAGGCCCTGGGACGTCGACATCGATCCCAGGCCGCTCCGCGACAACCGGGCGAGGTCGGCGTTGTCGAGGTGGGCGGTCATTGTGCTGTCGCTGGTCCATAGACCCCAGGCGAGCGAGGTCGCCGTGAGGCCTTCCGCCCGGCGTGACTGGGCCAGCGCGTCCAGGTAGGCGTTTGCCGCCGCGTAGTTGCTCTGTCCTGCGGTGCCCATCACACCGGCGGCCGACGAGAACAGGACGAAGCCCGCCAGGTCCGCATCACGCGTCAGTTCATCCAGCAGCCGTGCACCCTCGACCTTGGGCCGCATGACTGTGTCTAGGCGCTCTGGTGTCAGGGCGGTCACGACGCCGTCGTCGAGTACTCCCGCTGCGTGAATCACCGCGGTCAGGGGATGCCCGGCGGGAATGCCGGCCAGTGCCGCCGTCAGCCCGGCTCGGTCGGCCACGTCACAGGCCGCGAACGAGACCGTCGCGCCGGTCGCCGTCAGCTCATCGACCAGCTCCTGCGAGCCCTCAGCGCCCCGACGCCCGACCAGCAACAGATGTCGCACTCCGTGCTCGGCCACCACATGGCGGGCCACCAATCCGCCCAACGCCCCGCCCGCACCGGTGATCAGCACCGTCCCGTCCGGCTTCCACCCCGGTACCACTCCCGCGTCCACGGCAACCGGCACCAACCGCGGCACGAACAACCGCCCCCCGGCCACAGCAACTTGCGGCTCACCGCAGGCAACAGCCAGCGCCAGGGCCTCCTTGGGGTCCTCGCCCTCCGCCGTGTCGAGGGCCAGGATCCGCCCGGGGTGCTCGGTCTGGGCCGAGCGCAGCAGACCCCACACGGCCGCCGTCGCCGGGTCGGGCTGCTCCATGACCGCGCCCCGGGTGACCACGGCGAGCCGCGCGTCGTCCGCCGACGCGGCCAAGAACTTCTGGAGTGTCTCCAGTACCTCGGCCACGACCGTACGGAGGTCTCCGCCGGGCTCGACGTACTCGACCACGACCTCCGCCGGCACACCCCCGGCACCGTCCGGAACCGGAACATCTGTCCACTGCACCTCGAACAGCGGATCAGTGGCCATCGCCGCACCCAGCTGCTCCTGCGACATCGGCTGCAACCGCAACTCGTCCACCGTCACCACCGGCAGGCCCGCACCGTCGAACGCCACGAGCCGCACAGCGCCATCGGCGTTCCGCGTCAGCCGTACCCGCAGGGCGGACGCGCCCACTGAATGCAGCCGCACCCCACTCCACGAGAACGGCACCCACAGCTCTCCGGCCAGCAACGGGTGTAGCGCTGCGTCCAGCAGTGCCGGGTGAACGCCGAACTCGTCCGCCTCGGTCGGCAACCGCACCTCGGCGAACAACTCGTCCCCCGCGCTCCAGAGGGCGTGCAGGCCCTGGAACACGGGCCCGTATCCGTATCCCACATCGGCCAGCCGCTCGTACGCGTCGGCGATGTCAACGCGCTGGGCTCCTGCGGGCGGCCACGCGCCCTCCAGCCTCTCCTGCGCCACCACCGGGCCGGCGGCCAGTACTCCCACAGCGTGCCGGACCCACTTCACCCCCGCGTCCACGTCCGTGTCCTGGACCCGGGAGTGGACAGCGACCGGCCGGAGCCCCGCATCGTCCGCAGCCCCCACCGACACCTGCACCGCCACCGACGCGTCCCCCGACAGCACCAGCGGACGCTCCAGCGTCAGCTCCTCCAGCACCTCGCAGCCGACCTCGCCACCGGCATGCAGCGCCAGCTCGACAAAGGCGGTGCCGGGAAGGATGACCGTGCCGAACACGGCGTGGTCCTCCAGCCACGGGTGGGTGTGCGGCGAGAGCTGACCGGCGAGGACAAGTCCGTCCTGGGACGCGAGGCGCACGGCCGCGCCGAGCAGCGGGTGCCCGGCCGCATGTAGTCCGAGCCCGGCGGCGTCCACCACCGAACGGCTCGCCGGTAGCCAGTGGCGGCGGCGCTGGAAGGCGTAGGTCGGCAGCTCGACAAGCTGTCCGCCCGCTACCCACGGTGACCAGTCCACGTCGACGCCCGCGACGAACACCTCGGCCAGGCTCTGCAGCAGCCGGGACTCCTCGCCCTCGTTGCGGCGGAGCGTGCCGACCGCGATCACACCGGCCACGCCGCTGCTCTCCGCGGCCTGGGTCACCGCGCCCGTCAGCACGGGGTGGGGGCTGCTCTCGACGAAGACGCGGTGCCCCGCCTCAAGCAGTGCCTCCAGGGCGGCGTCGAAGCGGACGGTCTGACGCAGGTTGGTGAACCAGTACTCCGCATCCATCACCGCGGTGTCGATCGCCTCGCCGTACACCGTCGAGAACAACGGGACCCGACCGCTGCGGGGCTCAATTTCACCGAGTACGTCGAGGAGTTCCCCCTTCAAATCTTCGACCTGCGGCGAGTGCGAGGCGTAGTCGACCGCGATACGACGCGCCTGTATCCCGTCCACCTCACACCCGGCGATCAAGGCGTCGAGCTCGTCGGGAGTGCCGGAGACCACGACTTGCTCGGGCCCGTTGACCACCGCGACCTGCAGTCCATCCGACAGCCGTCCGGTCACCTGCTCCTCGGGAGCCAGCACCGAGACCATGCCGCCACGCCCCGACAGCCGCAGGATCGCGCGGCTGCGCAGCGCCACCACCCGCGCCGCATCCTCCAGCGTCAGCGCCCCGGCCACACATGCGGCCGCGATCTCGCCCTGGGAATGCCCGACCACCGCGGCCGGACGCACCCCCAACGACTGCCACAAATCTGCCAGCGACACCATCACCGCGAACAGGACCGGCTGCACCACATCAACGCGCCGCAACACCTCCTCATCGCCGCCCCGCACCACTTCCAGCAGCGACCAGCCCTCGACGTAGGGCTCCAGAGCGGCGGCGCACTCCGCCATCCGCGCCGCGAACACCGGCGAGAACTCCAGCAGTTCACGGGCCATGCCGATCCACTGCGAACCCTGACCCGGGAACACGAACACCACACCGTCAGAGGCACCAGAGGACGCCGCGCGCCCCGCGACAACACCTGTCGCCGGGCGGCCGACGGCCAACTCCTTCAGACCGGAGGCAAACTCCGAGCCACCACCACCGAGAACCACCGCCCGGTGCTCAAGGGCCGCACGCCCCGTCGTCAGCGTGAACCCGACATCCCGGGTATCGAGGCCGGAGTCCTCCCCGATCCGGGCGAGCAGCCGGGCCGCCTGCTGCTCCAACGCCGTCTCGCTCCGCGCCGACAGCACCCACGGCACGACGCCGTCGCGTACCGGCTCGGCCGCCGACCGCTCTTCTTCCGTGACCGGCGGCGCTTCGAGGATCACGTGCGCGTTCGTCCCGCTGATACCGAACGACGACACCGCGGAACGCCGCGGCCGTTCCGGCTCGGGCCACTCCTGCTGGGACGTCAGCACGCTGACGGCACCGGACTCCCAGTCCACATGGTGCGAGGGCTCGTCCACGTGCAGCGAGCGCGGCATGACGCCGTGGCGCATGGCCTGCACCATCTTGATGATGCCCGCGACACCCGCCGCCGCCTGCGTGTGCCCGATGTTCGACTTGATCGAACCCAGCCACAACGGCCTTTCCTCGTCCCGCCCTTGGCCGTACGTCGCCAGCAGCGCCTGCGCCTCGATCGGGTCACCCAGCGACGTGCCGGTGCCGTGCGCCTCCACCACGTCCACGTCGGCCGAACCCAGCCGCGCACTGGTCAGCGCGTCTTGGATCACCCGCTGCTGCGAAGGACCGTTCGGCGCGGTCAGACCGTTGCTGCCGCCGTCCTGGTTCACCGCCGAACCACGCACGACCGCCAGAACCTGGTGACCGTGGCGCTCGGCGTCGGAAAGCCGCTCCACCACGACCATGCCCACGCCCTCGGCCCAGCCCGTGCCGTCGGCGTCGTCGGAGAACGGCTTGCAGCGGCCGTCGGGGGCGAGGCCGCGCTGACGGGAGAACTCGACGAACATGCCCGGCGTCGACAGCACCGTCACACCGCCGGCCAGAGCCAGGGTGGACTCCCCGCTGCGCAGCGACTGCACCGCCTGGTGCAGCGCGACCAGCGACGAGGAGCACGCCGTGTCCACGGTCAGCGCCGGGCCTTCAAGACCCAGCAGGTACGAGATACGGCCCGATGCCACGCTGGTGGTGTTGCCGGTGAGGCGGAAGCCCTCGGTGCCGTCGGCCGGGGCGTCCAGGCGCGGGGCGTACTCCATGTTCGTGGCACCGACGAACACGCCGGTCCTGCTGCCGCGCAGTGAGGTCGGGTCGACACCGGTCCGCTCCAGGGCCTCCCAGGCGGTCTCCAGAAGCAGCCGCTGCTGCGGGTCCATCGCCACGGCTTCACGCGGGCTGATCCCGAAGAACTCCGCGTCGAACTCACCTGCCCCGGACAGGAATCCGCCCCGGCGCGCGTAGGTGGTGCCGGGGTGGTTCGGGTCCGGGTCGTAGAGGCTCGCCAGGTCCCAGCCGCGGTCGGTGGGGAACTCCGACGTGGCGTCCACGCCGTCGACGAGCGCCTGCCACAACTCCTGCGGCGAGTCGATCCCGCCGGGCAGGTGGCAGGCCATGCCGACGATGACGATGGGGTCCTCGTCGGCCGCAGTCGTCGGGGCGGCGGCGGCCCGGGTGTCCTCGGCGGCGTCGAGGACACCGACGATCCGGTCGTGCAGGTGCGCGGCGAGCGCTCTCGGCGTCGGATAGTCGAACAGGACGCTCGCGGGCATGCGCAGGCCGGTCGCCGACACCAGGCGGTTGCGCAGCTCTACGGAGAGGATGGAGTCCAGGCCCAGGTCGCGGAAGGTCGCGTCGTGGCCGGCCGGGGCAGAGCCGATGGTCTCCGCCAGGTGACCGGCCAGCCAGCGGACCAGGAATCCGTCCGGCTCGCTGCGGATGCGGTCGCGCAGGGCGAGCGTCGCGGAGCTCAGGTGCTCCTCGGCCTCGGCGGTGGCCGGGCGTTCGTCGAGCCAGTAGCGGCGGCGCTGGAAGGCGTAGGTGGGCAGGTCGACGGTGCGGGCCTCACCGATCGCCTCGGCCCAGTCGACGGGGACACCGGTGGCCCAGGCCTCGGCGAGCCCGGTGAGCAACGCCTGCGGCTCGGGCCGGTCGTGGTGCTGCAAGGCCACCGCGAGGTCCGTCTCGGACGTCGGGACGAGCGGGGTCAGTACGCTGCCCGGGCCGAGTTCGACGAACCGGGTCACGCCCTGCTCGCGGCAGGCGGCGATCGCGTCGTGGAAGCGGACGGTGGCGCCGAGGTGTCCGATCCAGTAGTCCTCCGTCAGGGCGGCCCCGGTCCGCCCGGTGACGGTGGAGACGATCGGGATGCCGGGTTCACAGACGGCGAGGCCGCGGATCCTGCGGCCGAACTCCTCCAGCATGGGCGTCATCAGCGGCGAGTGGGCGGCGTTCTGGACCCGCAGCCGGTTTGTGCGGTGGCCGCGGGCGCGGAACTCGTCCGCGATCCGGGTGACCGCCTCGTCGGCTCCGGAGAGCACGACGGCCCGCGGCCCGTTGACGACGCCGACCGCGACGTCGTCGACGCCGTCGAGAGCCGCGAGCAGTTCCTCCTCGGTCGCCTCGACGGCGATCATGGCGCCGCCGGGGGGCAGTTCCTCCATCAGTTCGCCGCGCGCGGCGACGAGGGCGGCCGCGTGGGCCAGGGGCAGGGCCCCGGACACGTGGGCGGCGACGATCTCGCCGAAGGAGTGGCCGACGAGCAGGTCCGGTGCGACGCCCCAGGAGGTGACCAGGCGGTAGAGGGCGACCTGGAAGGCGAACAGGGCGGGCTGCATGTAGCGCATGCCGTCGAGGGCTTCGGCTGACGCGTCGTCGTCGAGGTCGCCGAGCAGCACCTCGCGCAGGTCGAGACCGGGGACGAAGTGGTCGAGCACCTCATCGAGGGCGTCGGCGAAGACCGGGTACGTCGCGTACAGTTCCCGCCCCATGCCGACGCGGTGGGACCCGACGCCGGAGAACAGGAAGGCCGTCCTGCCGGTCGTGGCGACACCGTTGACCGCTTCGTCGTGGAGACGTTCCAGGCTCGCCGTGAGCTCGTCCCTGTCCGTTCCGACGACGACGGCGCGGTGCTCGAACGTGGACCGGCCGACCGCCAGCGACCGGGCGATGTCGGCGACGTTCACCGCAGGCTGCTGCTGGAGGTGGCTGAGCAGACGGGTGGCCTGCGCGTCCAGGGCGCGGCCGGTGCGGGCGGACAGCACCCAGGGCACGGGGCGGCCGGTCGCGGGGCGGGTGACCGGGGTGTCGGGCCGTCCGGTGTACGGCGCTTCGGCCAGGACCACATGGCAGTTGGTGCCGCCGATGCCGAACGAGCTGACGCCCGCCACGAGCGGGGCGTCGGGGGCAGGCCAGACGTCGAGTTCGGTCTGTACCCGCAGGTTCAGCTCGGACAGGGGTATCGCCGGGTTGGGGGTGCTGAAGTGCAGGCTGGGCGGCAGCCGGCGGTGGCGCAGGGACAGGGCGGCCTTGAGCAGGCCCACGATGCCGGCGGCGGCCTCCAGGTGGCCGACGTTCGTCTTCACCGATCCCACCCGCAGGGGCCTGACCCCCTCGGTGCTCCGGCCGATGACGTCGGACACGGCCGTGGCTTCTACGGGGTCGCCGACGGGGGTGCCGGTGCCGTGGAGTTCGACGTACTGGACGGCTTCGGGGCTGATCCGGGCGTCGGCGTAGGCGCGGCGCAGGACGTCCCGCTGGCCGGCGACGTCGGGGTCGGTGAGCCGGTCGCCGCCGCCGTCGTTGTTCACGGCGCTGCCCTGGATGACGCAGTAGACGGGGTCGCCGTCGGCGATGGCCCGGGCGAGCGGCTTGAGCAGGACCACTCCGCCGCCCTCGCCGCGTACGAACCCGTCGGCGCTCTCGTCGAAGGTGGCGCAGCGGCCCTTGGCGGACAGGGCGCCGAGACCGGCCGTGGTCCGCATGCTCTCCGGCGAGAGGATCAGGTTCACGCCGCCGGCGAAGGCGAGGTCGGAGTCTCCGCTGCGCAGGCTCTCGCAGGCCAGGTGGACGGCGACCAGCGACGAGGCCTGCGCCGCGTCGACGGCGAAGCTGGGGCCCTGCAGTCCGAGGGACCAGGAGACCCGGTTGGCGATGATGGCGCGGTGCCGGCCCGTGAAGTCGTGCAGTTCGCCCCTGCCCGCCCGGTCGCTGCGGGCGGCGAGGGCGGCGTAGTCGTCGGAGGAGACGCCGACGAACACTCCGGTGCGTGAGCCCCGCAGCCGGTCGTCGCGAACGCCGGCGTCCTCCATCGCCTCCCAGACCAGCTCAAGGGCGAGCCGCTGCTGCGGGTCCATCGCGGCCGCCTCGTCGGGCTCCACGCCGAAGAAGGAGGCGTCGAAGGTGCCGACGTCGTCCAGGAAGCCAGCACGCCAGGACCGGCTGCCGGGGCCGCGCTCCGTCGGCCAGGAGGTGACGGCGTCGGTGCCCTCCGTCAGCAGGCGCCAGAACTCCGCCGGGCTGGACGCCGAGGGGACGCGGACCGAGGCTCCGATCACTGCGACGGCGGTGTCGTGGGCGCCGTCGGTCTCCCGCTGACCTGACATGGATGGCTTCATACGGCGAGTATCTGGTTCCGGCCGTAGGCAGTACTTCGGCCAGAGGGCGGGGTTCGACAGCTGGGCTTCGGTCCAGGTCCGCCCCGTGGAACCTGGACCTTCGACCAGGCTTCGCCCCGGGCACGAGGACGGGGGTGTACGCACGGTCGAACCGTGCGCACACCCCCGCTCCGTTGCCCCGCTCCGCTCTCACATGGCCGCAGCCGAGGCGATCAGTTGGGCCCGGGACTCCACGTGCGCCTTCGCGAGCACGTTGGAGACATGGAACTTGACCGTCTTCTCGCTGAGACCCATGCGGCGGGCGATCGCCTTGTTGGCCATGCCCCTGCGCACCAGCTGGAGCACCTCGGACTCGCGTGAGGTCAGCGGTGCGTGCGTGGGCACCGCCGACAGGTGCCGCGGCAGCATGGCGCGCGTGAGCTTGAGCAGCGCCCCGCTGAGGCCAGGAGAGACGTAGCCGGTGCCGTCGATCGCCCGGCGGACCGCCTCGACCAGCTCCTCCTCGGGATCGTCGTAGTGGACGAGGGCACGCACGTTCGCCTGGGTGAAGCGGATCCAGTGCGTGGCGGTGTCCACGTCCCCCACGACGACCAGGGCGGCGTCGATCCCGGTGAGCTCCCGCAGATGGTGGATCCGTAGCTGCCCTTCCACCACGACGACATCCGGTGCGTACGCCTCCACCGCCGAAAGGAGTTCGACGATGTCGCCCGCCTCACCGGCCACGACGAGTGCGGGATCCTGCTCAAGTGCTCTGCGAATGCCGAGCCGCGCGTACGGATGCGGATCGAATACGACAACTCGTGCTTGAATTCTTCCGTTCAACTCGAACGCCCCCCGGCTAATTCATCACACTCTCCCCCTGCGGTACAGAATTCCTACAGGGGGCCAAGAACGCGTGCCGATAGACCTCAGGAGCCTTTTCGGCACACTCGCGCCAATCGAGTCAAAATGCCCGAAGGTGGCAGCAGTCGAATGAATCCGGGCGCACGAGAAACGGAATATTAAGCTCCACGCCTTCGTGAATTTCAGTACTCGCGAGTAACGGATCCGTGACCGGCCCTCCGCCCGCCCAACAGAGATCTCAGGCTTCGGGCCGGTTCCGCGATGCGGATCGAAATGCTTTCCCCCGGTATCGCTTCACCACATGACCAGGCGGTGACACGACTATTGAGTGGGCACGTGTTTCTGGACCTCGATCGCGCCCACCGGACACATCTGAGAGGTCAGGTCGACGGACTCCTGGAGATCCTCGGGCGGCTCGGTCATCCGCAGCACCACCAGACCCTCCTGATCGTCCTGGTCGAACACCTCCGGGGCGATCTCCACGCAGTTCCCGGAGCCCACGCACAGCTCCCTGTTCACCGTGATGCGCATGGTCACCACGTCACCGGAAGCTCGGCCACGCCGAACGTCACCGCCATGGGGCGCTGCGCCGCGTCGGCCAGAGCCGTCTCGGACCGCAGCCCGGGGAAGCGGCGGGCCAGTTCGACGAGGGCCACCCGCAGTTCGGCCCGCGCCAGCGGCTGGCCGATGCACTGGTGCAGGCCGAAGCCGAACGCCATGTGCCGGTGCGCCTCGCGCCGTACCGGGTCGAACAGCTCCGGGTCGCCGAAGACCGAGCTGTCCCGGTTGGACATCGCCAGCATCGCCACGACGCCCTCGCCCGCGCGGATCTTCTGACCGCCGATCTCCGCGTCCTCCATGGCGAGGCGGGGCAGTCCGGTGCGCACGACCGTGAGGTATCTGAGCAGCTCCTCGACCAGGCCCGGCGCCAGGCTCGGGTCCTCGCGCAGGGCGTCAAGCTGCTCGGGATGCTGGAGGAGCACGAGGGCCGAGAGGCCGATCATGTTCGCGGTGGTCTCGTGCCCCGCGACGAGCAGGAGCATGGCCAGACTGACGAGCTCGTCCTTCCGGAGCTCCCCAGGCACCACACGCTCGATCACGAGCCGACTGAGCAGGTCGTCGCCGGGGTCGGTCCGCTTGGCCTCGACCAGGTCACCCAGCAGGCCGGCAAGAGCGCCGAGAGCCTCGTCGACCTCAGCAGGGCCGGACTCGCGGTCCATGATCACGCGGCTGTGGTGCTGGAAGAAGTCCTGGTCGGAGTACGGGACGCCGAGCAGGTGGCAGATCGTCATCGACGGCACCGGCAGCGCGAACTCGGACATCAGGTCCACGGGCGCCCCGAGGCCCCGCATCCGCTCCAGCGCCTCGATCACCGTCTCCTCGATGAGCGGCTCGATCCGCCGGATGTTCTTGATCATGAACTCGGCGGTCAGCATCCGCCGGAGTCGGCTGTGCGCCTCGCCGTCCATGAAGATGAACAGACCCGAGGCGTCGTCCTGCTTCGGCGGAATCGGGTTCAGCACCGGAAAACCGGGCTTGTACTGATCGGAGCTGAAACCGGGGTGCCGCAGCAATTGCCGCACGTCCTGGTGTCGGGTGATGAGCCAGGCCCATCCCCCGAAAGGAAGCCGTACTTTACCTATGGGCCCCCCGAGCCGCTCCAGGTCGGCTTCCTTGACTGGAATAAATGGATTGTCGTCCGGACCTATGAACGGGTATGCTGGCAGGCTGTCAACATCTATTTCGATCACGTCCCCCACGTCCCCCACGTCTTTCAACGCCTTGCGTGACTCGTATTCGAATGTCGATTCAACTTACAAGACAGTCGACCGAAAGGCGTTCGATGTTTTGGATAGTGAGGTAGTTCACACGACCGCCGGTCACTTTGTGCCACCGCCGTATGCCCGCTATAGGCTTTTCTGCAAGAGGAGCCCCGAAATCTCCCGGGACACCGCGGCGGCAACCCTCGGCATCTGTCCGGTCGGATAGAAATGGCCGCCCGGGTGGGTGTGCAAGGCGAAACCGCCGTCCGTGTGGTCCGCCCACGAGCGCGCCTCGTCGAGGGTCACCTTGGAATCTTCGGTGCCCACGTGCGCATGGACAGGAGCGGCCAGCCGAGGCCCCGGAACATAACGGTAGGTCTCGGCAGCCCTGTAGTCGCTGCGGATGGCGGGCAGCGCCATCCGCAGGAGCTCCTCGTCCTCGAAGACCCGTGCGTCGGTACCGCTGAGTGCCCGCAACTCCGCGATCATGCCCTTGTCGTCGCGCAGATGTACGGGAGCGGTGTCCTCGCGTCTCCGGGAGGGTGCGCGCCTCCCGGAGGCGAAGACCACGAGCGGCCGCGTTCCCCGGCGCTCAAGACGCAGGGCGAGCTCGAAGGCGACCATGGCGCCCATGCTGTGCCCGAAGATCGCGAACGGCCGGTCCGCCCAGGGAAGCACCTCGTCGACCAGCGCGTCGGCCAGCCCGGTGACGGAGTCGATGCACGGCTCGTGCCGACGGTCCTGGCGTCCCGGGTACTGAACGGTGAGGACATCGACGTCGGGCCCGAGCTCCCGGGAGAGCGGAAGGTAGAACGACGCGGATCCGCCGGCGTGCGGCAGGCACAGCAGCCTCGCGCGCGCGTTCTCGGCCGGGTTGTACCGGCGGATCCAGGGACTGCTCCCGGTGGTGTTCGAGGCCACGTTCGTACCTGCCACGTTCGTACCTGCCACGTTCGTACCTTTCGGGTGACTCAGGCAGCGGCCGGGAACCCGAACCGCACGGAGGTCAGCTCTTCCGACAGCTCCCAGAGCCGACGGCCGGTCGTGGCGTCGGAGGCCCTCGGAGCCAGCTCCACCCGCTTCGGCGCACCGCGCAGCTCGCCCATGCCGTCGGGGCCGATGAACTGCCCGCCCTCGACACCCGGAGCGGTCGCCGCGTAGAGCGAGGGCAGCGCGCCCTGGGCAGGGGACTGGGCCAGCGGGAGGAGCAGCCGGCCGAACAGGAACTTCACCATGGCGACGGGCGCACTCGTCTGCAGGTTGGTGGAGGTGTAGCCGGGGTGGGCGAGCAGACTGCGCACCGGGCTGCCGACGGCCGTCAGCTGCTGGTGGAGCTGCCAGCCGAAGACGGCGTTGGCCAGCTTCGACTGGTCGTAGTACCCCATGGGCGAGTACTTCTGCTCGCCGGAGATGTCGTCGAAGAAGATGCTCGCCTTGCGGTGGTTGGGCGAACTCACCGTGACCACACGGGGGTCGTTGCCGACCGCGAGCAGGTCGAGCAGCAGGCCGGTGAGCGCGAAGTGGCCGAGGTGGTTGGCCGCGAACTGCACTTCGTTGCCCTGCGGGCTGAGGGTCCGTGGCGGCGCCATCAGACCGGCGTTGTTGATGAGCACGTCCAGGCTCGACCGGTCGGCGTGCAGCCGGTCGGAGAAGGCACGGACCGAGTCCAGGTCCGCCAGGTCGACCTGGCGGACCTCCAGCTCGGCGTCCGGGTGCTCGGCGGTGATCTCCGCGACCGCCCGGCGCCCCTTGGCCTCGTCCCGCACGGCGAGGATCACGTGCGCACCCTTGCTCGCGAGTGCCCGGGTCGTCGCCAGGCCGAGGCCGCTGTTGGCCCCGGTGACGACGAACGCGCGCTTGCTCTGGTCGGGAATCTGCTCGGCGGTCCAGTGCTGCTTATCGCTCATGCGGCACAAGCTGCCTCATGTGGCATTCAGTGTCAAGCCGCGCCTTGGTGACATCGAAGGCATGAGATGTAGGCTGGGAGGGTGACTACCCATCCCGGAGTGAGCCTGGCCGAACGCAAGCGTCAACTCGTCTCGGACGAGCTGACCGGAGCCGCGCTGAGGCTGCTCGCCCAGAAGGGGTTCGAAGCGGTCACGATCGACGAGATCGTCGCTGCGGCGGGCGTGTCCAAGCGGACCTTCTTCCGGTACTTCGCGTCCAAGGAGGACGTGGTCATCCAGTTCCTGGCCGAAATGGGCACCGTCATGTGCGCGGAACTCGCGGGCCGCCCCGCCCAGGAGCCGCCGTCCGTCGCACTGCGGCACACCATCTGGGCCTCCATCGACGCCTGCGCCGGCCATGCCGATCAGGCGCTGCGCGTGGTCCAGCTGATTCTGGGCACCCCCTCCCTGCTCGCCCGTTTCCTGGAGCGACAGGCGCAGTGGCGCGACGAGCTCGCGGTGGAAGTGGCCAACCGGTTGAACGCGGCTTCCAAGGCGGACCTCTACCCGCAACTGGCCGCCGGAATGGCCCTGGTCGCCTTCGACACCGTGCTGCAGCGATGGAGCGACAGCGACGGCGCCGAGGACCCCGCCACGCTGACCGACCAGGCCTTCGCCGTCGTCGCACCGGCGTTGGACGCCGTCGCGTAGGGGCAGCCGGAGCAAAGTCGCGTAGGGACAGCCGGAACAAAAAGGGGCCACGTCGTCGACGTGGCCCCTCTCAAATCCTGCGCCACCGGGACTACGGCGGGTCGATCAAGGCCTCCGAGACTGACACCGGACGGGCAACCCGGGCTCCGCCCCGGCGCAGCCGACGGCTTCCATCGGGGCGACGGCTAAGCCACGCCCACTGGAGTACCGCGCCTTCCGGCCATTCGGCACCCGAGGCAGTCCGCGTGCCCCTCGCGCGCCACGCGGTCCCGCACCTTGAGGCCCTGCTGGGCGGCAGCCCGCAGGCCGGGCGGCTTGCCCCAACCGGCCAGGTGCAGAACCCACGTGATCAGCGCCGCCGCCACCAAGGTGGCCAGCCCCACCCAGATCCCCGGGCTCCAGCCGATGACGCCGACGCCCATGACCAGAGCCCCGACTGTGGCGACAGCAGTCCCGACCCATCCCGCTATGGTGTGCCCGTCATCGTGCTGCCCACTCACGCACCTACCCCCTCGTACCCGCAGGTCCTACGATGGCTTACCGGGTGAGGAATTTATCTCATGCACTAAGGGAATTCAATGGAAGGCAAGCCCCGCCCCGCTGCCTCGGACGCGATGAGCGCCATGGACGAACTCGTCGCGACGCGCCTCGTCGGCCAGCAGGAGTTCGCCCGGAACCTGGGTCTGAGCGTCACGGACCTCGTCTGCTTCGCGCGCGTCCTGGAGGCCGGGGACTCTCCGGTGACTGCGGGCGACTTGGCCGAGCACGCGCACGTCACGACGGGAGCGGTGACCGGCATCGTCGACCGCCTGGAGCGCGGCGGATTCGTGATCCGCCGGCCCGACCCCGCCGACCGGCGCCGGGTGCGCATCACCGCGGTCCCAGAAGCCGCCGAGCGTGTGCAGGCGGTCCACGGCCCGTATTACGCGCTCCTCGCAGAGCTCTTCGCGGACTACTCGGCGGACGAGATCGCCGTACTCGCCGACTGGTTCACGCGCGCCGGTGCTCTGACGCGTACTTACCTGGAGGAGTCGTGCTGAGCGGTCCCCGAAGGGGCAACTCCGCGACCGTGTTCGCCGTACGGGGGGCGGGGGCGCCCTGGTGAAACGCCGTAGGGCGGGACCACCTGTGAGGTGGTCCCGCCCTACGGCGTTGTTCGGCTCAGCGCAGGTCGTCGCGCTGTGCGGCCTCCGACTCGGCCTGCTTGGCCTGGACCTCGGGGTCCAGGGACGTCTGACCGCTGCCGTCGACCGAGGTCAGCGGCGTGCTGTCGGGGACCTCCGTCGCGGCCGGCGGCTCGACGAGCCAGTCCGGGTTGGCCTGCTTGTCCCACCACTTCCAGGCGGCGACCGCACCACCCGCCAGGACGCCCAGGACGATGAGGCCCTTGGCCACGCGCCCGGCGCGAGCGCGGCGGTTGTGCCTGCGGGTCAGCCGCTGGATCTCCTTGCGAGAGACCTCACCGCGCAGGGCGGACAGCGCCGCGGAGCCGCGGGACGCCGCCTCCTCGCGGACGGGCGCGGTCGCGGCCACGGCGTGCTCGATCCGCGGCTTCGAGTACTCGGCGGCCTGCTTGGCGGCCTTGCGGGTCTGCCCGGCAGCCCTGCGGGTGCGGACGGCGGCCTCGTGCGCGGCGTGGTCGACCTTCGGCGGCACGTGCGTACGGGCCTGCTCGATGCGCGGGCCGACGTGAGCGCCGTACTGGACACGGGCTTGCTCAGCGGCCTGCGACACCTTGGGTGCGAGACGTACGCGGGTTTCGTGCGCGTATTGGACGGCCTGTTCCTTGGCCGTGCCGGCGTAGGGGGCCACCGCCTCCGCGGCATGCCGCACGCTGTCCCTCGCGGAACCGGTCGCGGCGCGCACGCTGTCGATGCGGGTCACGGGATCCTCCTCCTCGGTGGCTTATAGGTATGTCACCTTTCCACCCTTTCAAGGATCATGCCTTCCGGATGACTCCGAGGCATGAGAGGGCGGGCATCCGGGTGCGATCAATTTGATCAAATCGGTACAAGGAGAGTTCTTCGCCGACAATGCCACGGATCGTCCCGGCGCGCGCCCACTCGGTGGGTACTCGTCCCAATCGGGCCGTGCGAGGATCGGGGCGTCAGAGAAGACAACGGAAGGCGGACCGTGGCCGAGCAGCTTTACGCCACCCTGAAGACCAACCGCGGCGACATCGAGGTGCTGCTGCACCCCAACCACACGCCGAAGACGGTCAAGAACTTCGTCGAGCTCGCCCAGGGCGAGCGCGAGTGGGTAAACCCGGAGACCGGCAAGAAGACCTCGGGCAGGCTCTACGACGGCACCGTCTTCCACCGCGTCATCAGCGGTTTCATGATCCAGGGCGGTGACCCGCTGGGCAACGGCACGGGCGGCCCGGGCTACGAGTTCGAGGACGAGTTCCACCCCGACCTCGCCTTCGACAGGCCCTACCTGCTCGCCATGGCCAACGCGGGCCCGGGCACCAACGGCTCCCAGTTCTTCGTGACGGTCTCCTCGACCGCCTGGCTCACCCGCAAGCACACCATCTTCGGTGAGGTCACCGACAAGGCGAGCCAGAAGGTCGTCGACGAGATCGCGGCCACGCAGACCAACCCGCGCACCGACCGCCCGGTGAACGACGTGGTCATCGAGTCCGTCGTCATCGAGACCCGCGGCGCCTGACACCGGCGCACCCCGCTGACATCGGCGCACTTCGCCGACATCAGCGCACTTCACTGACACCGGCGCACCCCGCGAGGGAACCAAACCGCCCCGCCCATCCGTAAGGAAGGGCGGGGCGGCGCGTTCGCACGTGTGGGCGTAGCCATGCCTTCGTACGGATATTGAGGGGACCCCATGGATCAGGCACCAGGCAGCCCGCAGGGGCCACAGGACGCATCGAGCCTGCCCCGCTGCTATCGGCATCCGGACCGCGAGACCGGCATCAGCTGCACCCGCTGCGAGCGCCCCATCTGCCCGGAGTGCATGATCAGCGCCTCGGTCGGCTTCCAGTGCCCCGCGTGCGTGAGCGAGGGATCGGGCACCGGGCACGCGCCCGCGGCCAACCAGCCGCGCACCATCGCGGGCGGCTCGATCGCCGCCGATCCGCGTCTGATCACCAAGATCCTGATCGCGATCAACGTCCTGGTGTTCATCGCGATCCAGGTGAACGAGCGGCTCGTCGGCGATCTCGTCCTGCTCGGCGAATGGCCGCCCTATCCGTACGCGCCGACCGAGGGCATCGCCGAGGGCCAGTGGTACCGCCTGGTCACGTCCATGTTCGCGCACCAGGAGATCTGGCACATCGCGTTCAACATGCTGGGCCTGTGGTGGCTCGGCGGCCCCCTGGAAGCCGCGCTCGGCCGCGCCCGCTACCTCGCGCTCTACCTGCTCTCCGGCCTGGCCGGCAGCGCGCTCACCTATGTCCTCGTCGACGCGAGTGACGCCTCGCTCGGGGCATCCGGAGCCATCTTCGGCCTGCTCGGCGCCACCGCGGTCCTGATGCGGCGCCTGAACTACGACATGCGCCCGGTCATCGCGCTGCTCGCGCTGAACATGCTCTTCACGTTCACCTGGAGCGGTATCGCCTGGCAGGCGCACGTCGGCGGTCTGGTCGCCGGTGTCGCGATCGCGTACGGGATGGTGCACGCGCCCCGCGAGCGGCGATCGCTCGTGCAGTGGGGGACCTGTGCCGTGGTCCTTGTCGTGGTCCTTGCGACCGTGATCATCAGGACCGCTCAGCTCGTCTGAAACCGACTTCTGAAGACTTCTGAAGACTTCTGAAACCGGCTGTCGGGGCTCGGACACCGTCCGAAGCCCCAGGTTGTCCACAGCGTGTGCCGGATCTTGTGCATGTTGTGGGGAACAGCTGTGCCCCTTGTCACTGACCTGGGTTTCCCCAGGAAGGACAAGGGGCCAGTGGTGGCTCGGATGACGATCGACCAGTCATACCGGCGTCAACATCACGAGGGTTATCCACAGATCGTCTTTCTTTTCCCCAGTTTGGTCCCCAGTGTGGATAGCGCTGTGGATAACTCAGGGCAAGGCTTGCTCTCACCGCTCCGAAGAGCGTGTTCGCAGCCGGTGGAACGGCGCTACTTCCACTGCGTGGAGACGCCGAACCCCGCGGCGATGAAGCCGAAGCCGACCACGATGTTCCAGTTGCCCAGCGGGTCGATCGGCAGTTTGCCGTCGGTGACGTAGAAGACGACGATCCAGGCGAGCCCGATGAGGAACATCGCTAGCATCACCGGAGCCACCCAGCTACGGCTGGTCAGCTTGATGTTCGTCGCCTTCTTCGCGGGCGGCGTGTAATCGTCGGCCTTCTTGCGGATCCGTGACTTCGGCACGAGGGTCTCTCCTGTCGATACGGGGAGCTGAGCCCTCCCCCGGGCGTCCGTTAGCGTAGTGCTTCCGCGGCGCTGAAGGAGATAAGGGTACGTTGAGCAATCTTGCCGACTCCCCCGCAGGTCCGGGTCGCCGTCCTCGCTGGCGGCCGGTCCGGCTCCTGACGGCCGCCGTTTTCGCGCTCGCGGGCCTCATCTTCTTCACCAGCTTCAACACGGCCAAGGGTACGAACATCCGTACCGACGCGTCTTTGCTGAAGCTCTCCGACCTGATCGAGGAGCGCAGCCACAAGAACGGCAAGCTCGACGAGTCCAACGGCTCGCTGCGCGACGACGTCGAGTCCCTGGCCGAGCGCGACAACGGCGGCACGAAGGCCGACGACGCGCGGCTCAAGGCCCTGGAGAAGAACGCGGGCACCAAGAAGCTCAGCGGTGACGCCGTCTCCGTCACCCTCGCCGACGCCCCGCCGAACGCCACCGCCAAGCTCCCCGGCTACCCCGAGCCCCAGCCCAACGACCTGGTCATCCACCAGCAGGACCTCCAGGCCGTGGTCAACGCGCTCTGGCAGGGCGGCGCCAAGGGCATCAAGGTCATGGACCAGCGGCTCATCTCCACCAGCGCCGTCCGCTGCGTGGGAAACACCCTGATCCTCCAGGGCCGCGTCTACTCGCCGCCGTACAAGGTGACGGCGGTGGGCGACCCGGAGAAGCTCAAGACGGCGCTCGCCGCCTCTCCGCAGATCCAGAACTACATGCTGTACGTCAACGCGTACGGCCTCGGCTGGAAAGTCGATGACGACGGGGCGATGACTCTTCCCGGCTACTCGGGCACAGTGGATCTCCACTACGCGAAGCCCGTGGAGTAAACCGCCCGTGGAGCAAGCCGCTGGGGGAGCCTGTGTCGGTGCGAGTGCTCGTCAGGACGTTCAGCGAACTGTGCATCACCGTCGGCACGTTGATCGTGCTTTTCGTGGTGTACGTCCTGTTCTGGACCGGAGTGAAGGCCGACAACGCCATGGACGGCCAGATCGACAGGCTGCAGGACCAGTGGGCGCGGGGTTCGGTGCCCGCGCGTACGGACGACGAGCCTTCAACGACGTCGTCGCCGAAGAAGCCCGATCCCTACGAGGACGGCAAGCCCTTCGCCGTCATGTACATCCCGCGGTTCGGTTTCACGTGGAACAAGCCGGTGCTCCAGGGCACCGGGACCGACATCCTTAAGAAGGGGCTCGGTCACTACGGGGACACCGCGCAGCTCGGCCAGCGGGGCAACTTCTCCGTGGCCGGCCATCGCCGCACGTACGGGGACCCGTTCAAGGACTTCCCGAAGCTGCGTCCGAACGACCCCGTGGTCCTGACCGACGGCGCCACCTGGTTCACGTACCGCATCGACAAGAAGCCCTACAAGACGCTGCCCGGCGACATCGGCGTCATCGACGCGGTTCCGCGAAAGTCCGGATTCGACGGTCCTGGCCGTTACCTCACCCTTACAACCTGTGAGCCAGAGTGGGGCCACAGCCACCGGTTGATCGTCTGGGCGCACCTCGATGCGACCCAGCCCGTCGAGGCCGGGAAACCGGAGGCACTGCGCCGTTAGTCTGGTGCCGTACGGCTACGGAAGGGACGGCATGTACGGCTGGATCTGGCGGCATCTGCCGGGAAACGCATGGGTGCGGGCGCTGCTCTCACTGATGCTCGTCTTCGCTGCGGTCTACGTGCTCTTCCAGTACGTCTTCCCCTGGGCCGAGCCGCTGCTTCCCTTCAACGACGTGACGGTGGACGGCCAGTGAGCCCTGCGAGTCCTGTGAGCCCGGTGCGCCCGGTGAGCACCGAAGGCCGTCCCCGCCGCATCCTCGTGGTCGACAACTACGACAGCTTTGTCTTCAACCTCGTCCAGTACCTCTACCAGCTGGGTGCCGAGTGCGAGGTCGTGCGCAACGACGAGGTCGAGCTGCGCCACGCCCAGGACGGCTTCGACGGTGTCCTCCTTTCGCCGGGACCTGGCACACCCGAGCAGGCCGGCGTCTGCGTGGACATGGTGCGGCACTGCGCCGACACCGGTGTGCCCGTCTTCGGCGTCTGCCTCGGCATGCAGTCGATGGCGGTGGCGTACGGCGGCGTGGTGGACCGTGCGCCGGAGTTGCTGCACGGCAAGACGTCCCCGGTGACGCACGGCGGCAAGGGCGTCTTCGCCGGCCTTCCGTCGCCGTTCATCGCGACGCGCTACCACTCGCTCGCCGCCGAGCCGACCACGGTTCCGGCCGAGCTCGAGGTGACCGCGCGTACGGAGGACGGCATCATCATGGGCCTGCGCCACCGTGAGCTGCCGGTCGAGGGCGTGCAGTTCCACCCCGAGTCGGTGCTCACCGAGCACGGCCACCGCATGCTCGCCAACTGGCTGGTCGAGTGCGGGGACGAGGGGGCGGTCGGTCGGTCGAGCGGTCTTGCCCCGGTGGTGGGCAGGGCCACGGCGTGACCGCGCTGCGCCCCGAGCGCGACTCCTCAGGACTTCCGCACGACGAGCAGTACGCGTCGCACGGGGAGTCCGGGGCGTTTGAGGAGCCCGGGGCGTTCGAGGCGGCCGTCGACCACCTCGCCGATCCGCTGACCGATCCACTGCCGGGTCAGCATCCTTCGCCGTGGTTCCGCAGCGGGCCCGCGGAGCCGGAGCCGGTTCCGCAGCCTGAACCGCAGGCTCCGGAACCGGAGCAGGAGTGGTACGACCCCGAGGGGTACGCCCGTGACTGGCACGGGGTGCGGAAGCCGACGTACGAATCGATACCTGAGGCCCCGCAGCCGCAACCCCAACAGCCCCAACCTCAACAGCCCCAGCAGCCCCAACCCCAACAGTCCCAACCACCGTTCGACGACGAGACGGTAGGGCTGAGGACGGCGGACACGCGCCGAATAGTCGACCCGGAGCCGGTCGCCGAAGTGCCGACCGAAGTGCCGCCGGAAGGCGGAGGCCGGGCAGCCCGTCGCAAGGCCGCCAAGAAGGGCCCCTCTCGCGCCGCCCCGCGCCCTTCCACGGAGTCTGTGGAGTCTGCGAAGTCCGTGGCCCCCCTCTCCCGTGTGGAGGCCCGTCGCGCCGAGCGCGCCCGCAGGCCCTCCGCCGGGGCCGTGGTGAGCCGGGGGATCGGCGAGGTGTTCATCACCGTAGGCGTGCTGATGCTTCTCTTCGTCACCTACCAGCTGTGGTGGACGAACATCCGCGCCCACCAGCAGGCCGACGGCGCCGCGAGCGACCTCCAGGAGTCGTGGGCGAAGGGCAAGGGCAAGCCGGGCGTCTTCGCGCCGGGCCAGGGCTTCGCGCTCCTGCACATCCCGCGCCTCGACGTGGTCGTGCCGATCGCCGAGGGCATCGACAAGGCGAAGGTCCTGGACCGCGGCATGGTCGGCCACTACAACGAGGGCGCCACCAAGACGCCCATGCCGGACGCCAAGAAGGGCAACTTCGCGGTCGCCGGGCATCGCAACACCCATGGCGAGCCGTTCCGGTACATCAATCAGCTCGAACCGGGCGACCCCATCGTCGTGGAGACGCAGGACGAGTACTTCGTCTACAAGATGGCGAGCATCCTGCCGCAGACCCAGCCGAGCAACACCTCGGTGATCGGCCCTGTCCCTCCCGGTTCGGGCTTCACCAAAGAGGGCCGGTACATCACACTGACCACCTGTACCCCGGAATTCACGAGTAAGTATCGAATGATCGTCTGGGGCAAGATGGTCGAGGAACGGCCGCGCGGCAAGGGAAAGCCGAGCGCGCTCGTCAACTAGCACGGTGAGAACGGGGCAGATCCAGTGGCAGCGACGACCGACCACGCCGACCACGCCGACCACGACGAGGAGCAGGCCGAGACGCCCGCACCCGCGCGGACACCACGGCCGCGGGGCCGCGGTCCCATCGCCACGGCGGTCAGCGTCTTCGGTGAACTCCTCATCACCGCGGGCCTGGTGCTCGGTCTCTTCGTCGCCTACTCCCTGTGGTGGACCAACGTCGTCGCGGACCGCGAGGCGCACCAGCAGGGCGACAAGGTGCGCGATCGCTGGGCGGGCGGCCCGGGGAACCTGAACACCAAGGACGGCATCGGCTTCCTCCATGTCCCCGCGATGGGCGGCGGCGAGGTCCTGGTCAGCAAAGGCACCAGCAGCAAGGTGCTCAACCACGGTGTCGCGGGCTACTACGAGGACCCGATCAAGTCGGCCCTTCCCGAGGACAAGGAAGGCAACTTCACGCTGGCCGCGCACCGCGACGGCCACGGCGCGAAGTTCCACAAGATCGACAAGATCAAGAAGGGCGACGCGATCGTCTTCGAGTCCCGGGACAAGTGGTACGTGTACAAGGTGTACTCGACCCTGCCCGAGACGTCGAAGTACAACGTGAACGTCCTGAACCCGGTCCCGAAGGAATCCGGCGCGAAGAAGCCGGGCCGCTACATCACCCTGACGACGTGCACGCCGGTCTACACGTCCAACTACCGCTACGTGGTGTGGGGCGAGCTGGAGCGGGTCGAGAAGGTCGACAACAAGCGGACGCCGCCGGCCGAGCTGGAGTGAGTCCGGCATCGGCACCACACACGGGAAGAGCCCCGGACACCGCCTGCTCGGCGGTCTCCGGGGCTCTTCCCGTGTGCTGCAGTAAGTACTGCGGCGGGGTCAGGCGGGGTCAGTCCTTGTTGTGGCGGGAGAAGCCCGCGTTGCCTCCGAGGAAGCCGCCTCCGTCGTTCCCGCCGCCGTTGTCGCCCTGGTTGCCGCCCGCCGTGGTCAGGTTGACCCCGGAGCCGGGATCGACCTCTTCGTTGGCGGAGGGCTGGGAGAGGACCACAAGGGCGTCGTCGTCCTGCGGGCCCGTGATGGTGCCGACCGTCAGACCGGCGTCCTCGATGGCCTTGCGGGCGTCCTTGAGCTTCTGGCCGGTGAGAGTGGGCACGGTGGCCTTCTCGGCGGCCTTGGCGACCTTCAGCGTGACCGTGGAGTTCGGGTCGGCCTCGGTCTGCGGGGCGAGGCTCTGCGAGAACACCTTGCCGGGATCGACGTCCGCGTTCTCTTCTTCCTCGCACGTACCGACGAGGTCGTTGCTCTTCAGCTGGGCCTTGGCCTCTTCGCAGGTCTTGCCGCTGACGTCGGGGACCACGGACTTGGCGGCCTTCTTGGCCACGTCAAGGGTGATCTTGCTGCCCTTTTGCACCTCAGTGCCAGATGTCGGGTCCTGTTCGAGAACATCACCGGGGGTTTCGGGCGACTCCACCTGGTTGGGCTCGACCTTGAACTGGTACTTGGGGCTCTCGAGCTTTTCGGTGGCCTTTTCGATGTTCAGGCCGATGACGCTCGGTACCGCGACCTTCGGCGCCCCCGTGGAGACCGTCACGTTGATCGTGTCGCCCTTTTTGACCGTGGCGTTCGCGCCCGGGTCCTGGGCGCAGATCTCGCCCTTCGGGTACTTCTCGCACGGCTTGTGCTCGGAGTCGTCGAGTACGAGGTCCACGTTCTTGGCCGACTGCTTGGCGTCGGCGAGCTTCTCGCCGACGAAGTTCGGTGCCTTGATCGAATCGTTGCCACCGCCGCCGGTGAACGCCCACTTCCCGATCAGGATCGCGCCCACCAGGACAAGGAGACCCGCGAGCACCAGCAGGATCGTGGAGGTATTGCTCTTCTTCGGGCGACGGCGTGAATGGTCGTCGTAGCCGTCGTCCGGGCCGACCGGCGGCATCATCGATGTCTGGCCGCCGCCGTTCTGCGGGCGCAGCATCGCCGTCTGCTGGTCGTCCGGGTGGCCGCCGTAGCCGACCGCGCCCATGGCTGCGGTGGCCTGGACGGGCTGGCCGTCGAGGCAGGCCTCGATGTCGGCGCGCATGTCGTCGGCCGACTGGTAGCGGTAGTCCGGGTCCTTGGTGAGGGCCTTCAGGACGATGGCGTCCATCTCCGGCGTGATCTCGCCGTCGAAGACGCTGGGGGACTGGGGCTCTTCCCGTACGTGCTGGTAGGCGACCGCGACCGGTGAGTCGCCCACGAACGGCGGGCGGACGGTCAGGAGCTCGTAGAGCAGGCAGCCCGTGGAGTAGAGGTCGCTTCGCGCGTCCACCTGCTCGCCCTTGGCCTGCTCCGGCGAGAGGTACTGCGCGGTGCCGATGACCGCCGCCGTCTGCGTCATCGTCATCCCGGAGTCGCCCATCGCGCGGGCGATGCCGAAGTCCATGACCTTGACCTGGCCGTTGCGCGTCAGCATGACGTTCGCGGGCTTGATGTCGCGGTGGACGATGCCGTTGCGGTGCGAGTACTCCAGGGCCTGGAGGATGCCGATGGTCATCTCCATGGCGCGCTCGGGCAGCAGCTTGCGCCCGGAGTGCAGCAGCTCTCGCAGGGTGGACCCGTCGACGTACTCCATCACGATGTACGGGATCGAGACCCCGTCCACGTAGTCCTCGCCGGTGTCGTAGACCGCGACGATCGCAGGATGGTTGAGCGAGGCGGCCGACTGGGCCTCACGGCGGAACCGGGCCTGGAACGACGGGTCACGCGCGAGGTCGACCCGCAGCGTCTTCACCGCCACGGTGCGTCCGAGGCGGGTGTCGTGCGCGAGGTAAACCTCCGCCATCCCGCCTCGGCCGAGCACCTGGCCCAGCTCGTACCGCCCGCCGAGGCGACGCGGCTCTTCCATAGCTATTCCAGCCCTCTCCGTCAGTCCCGACCGCACCCTTGTGTGGTCCGGCGGTGTGCTGTCCGGGCATACCGTACCCGGCTCGCCTTACGTGACCCGGCCGCCACCGTCACCCGATACAGGACCGGTATCGCAACGTGCACTGATGTGGAGGAGTCGTGACGGGGGTCACTTCTTGCTGTCGAGGACCGCCTGCATCACGTCCTTGGCGATGGGGGCGGCCAGACCACCACCGGAGATGTCGTCGCGGCCGGCCTTGCTGTCCTCGACGACCACGGCGACGGCCACCGGCGAACCGGAGTCGGTCTTGGCGTAGCTGATGAACCAGGCGTAGGGGTTCTCGCTGTTGTCGACGCCGTGCTGAGCCGTACCGGTCTTGCCGCCGACGGTGACGCCCGGGATCTTGGCGTTCTTGCCGGTGCCTTCGTTGATGACCGTCTGCATCATGTCCTGGAGCTTCTGCGCGTTCTCCTCGGAGAGCGGCTGGCTCATCTCCTTGGGCGAGTGCTTCTCGATCACGTCGAGGTTCGGCGCCTGCAGCTCGCTGACCATGTACGGCTCCATCAGCTTGCCGTCGTTGGCGATGGCCGAGGCGACCATGGCCATCTGCAGCGGCGTCGCGGCCGTCTCGAACTGGCCGATGGAGGAGAGCGCGGTCTGCGGCCTGTCCATCTTCTTGGGGAAGACGGAGGCGTTCGAGCGGACCGGCACGAACTGCTGCTCGTTGAAGCCGAACTTCTCGGCCGTCTCGAGCATCTTGTCCTTGCCGAGGTCCGAGCCGATCTTGCCGAAGACGGTGTTGCAGGACACCCGCAGCGCCTCACGCAGCGAGGCGTTCTTGCAGGGGATGTTGCCCTCGTTCGGCAGCGGGGTCTGGGTGTCGGGCATCGTCCACGGCAGCGGGGACTTGGTGGGCGCGTCGATGTCGCTGTACAGGTCGTGCTCCAGGGCCGCCGCGGCGGTGACCGCCTTGAAGGTGGAGCCCGGCGGGTACGTCTCGCGCAGCGCGCGGTTCAGCATCGGCTGGTCTTTGTTCTTGTCCAGCTTCTGGAAGGCGGCCCCGTCCGTTCCGGCGAAGCTGGAGGGGTCGTACGAAGGAGCGGAGGCGAGGGCCAGGATCGCGCCCGTGGAGGGGTCGAGCGCGGCGACCGCGCCCTTGCCGAGGCCCTTCAGACCCTTGTACGCGGCCTTCTGCGCGTCCGAGTTGAGCGTCGTGACGACGTTGCCGCCCTCTTTCTTCTCACCGGTCAGCAGGTCGAGGCTGCGGCGGAAGAAGAGCCGGTCGTCGTTGCCGGTCAGGATGCCGTCCTCGATGGACTCCAGCTGCGTCGCGCCGACGCTCTGCGAGGCGAAGCCGGTGACCGGGGACCACATGGGGCCCTCTTTGTACGTCCGCTTGTACTTGAGGTCGCTGCCGCCGGTCTCCTTGGAGCCGGTGACCGGCTTGCCGTCCACGATGATGTCGCCGCGTGGCGTGGCATACCGCTCGATGGTGACGCGGGGGTTCTTCTCGTCCTTCGCGAGGGTGTCGGCCTGGACGTACTGGAGCCAGTTGTCCCGGGCGAGCAGGGCGAGGATGAGGAGCCCGCAGAAGATCGCGATCCGGCGCAGGGGCTTGTTCACGGTCGGACCACCTGGGTCATCTCGGCGTCGGGATTCGGAGCGGGGGCGGGCGCGGGGCGGCGGGCCGTGTCGCTGATGCGGATCAGGATGCCGATCAGCGCCCAGTTGGCGATCACCGATGAACCGCCGTACGCGAGGAACGGCATGGTCATACCCGTCAGCGGGATGAGCCCCATGACGCCGCCCGCGACCACGAAGACCTGGATGGCGAAGGCGCCGGACAGGCCGATCGCGAGGAGCTTGCCGAACGGGTCGCGCGCGGCGAGGGCCGTGCGCACACCGCGCTCCACGATCAGCCCGTAGATGAGCATGATCGCCATGATTCCGGCGAGGCCGAGCTCCTCGCCGAAGGTGGCGAGGATGAAGTCCGAGTTGGCGGCGAACTTGATCAGGTCGGAATTGCCCTGGCCGAGGCCGGTGCCGAGGGTGCCGCCGGATCCGAAGGCCCACAGGGCCTGCATGGCCTGCTCGGAGTGCCCGATCACGCCCTGCTGGCTCAGCTCGAACTCGTGCAGGGGGTCGAGCCACGCGGCGACGCGCTGCTTGACGTGCGGTTCGAAGGAGGCGACGCCGACCGCGCCGACCGCGGACATCAGCATGCCGAACACGATCCAGCTGGTGCGCTCCGTGGCCACGTACAGCATCACGACGAACATGCCGAAGAACAGCAGCGACGTACCGAGGTCGGTCTCGAAGACCAGGATCAGGATCGAGATGATCCAGACGACGACGATCGGGCCCAGGTCACGGCCACGCGGCAGGTACAGGCCCATGAAGCGGCGGCTGGCAAGGGCCAGGGCGTCGCGCTTCACCATCAGGTAGCCCGCGAAGAAGATCGCGATGACGATCTTCGCGAACTCGCCGGGCTGGATGGAGAATCCGCCGACGCGGATCCAGATCTTGGCGCCGAACACGTTCATGCCGAGCCCGGGAACCAGGGGCAACAGCAGCAGAACCAGGGAGCCGACCATCGAGATGTACGTATAGCGCTGCAGGACGCGGTGGTCCTTGAGCAGGAGCAGTACGCCGACGAACAGGGCGATGCCGATCGCGGAGTACATGAGCTGGTTCGGCGCGGCCGGGCTGAAGTTGGCGAGGTTCTGCAGCCGCTCCGACTGGTCGAGCCGCCAGATGACGACCAGACCGAGGCCGTTCAGGAGCGTGGCCAGGGGCAACAGCAGCGGATCGGCGTACGGCGCGAACTTGCGCACCACGATGTGGGACACGGACGCGAGCAGCCCGAGACCACAGCCGTAACCGAGCATGCCGGTCGGCATCTTGCCGTCGATCGCGAGACCTACGTTGATGTAGGCGAACAGCGGGATGACGACGGCGAACGCGAGGAGCGCGAGCTCGGTGTTGCGCCTGCTCGGCGCCCCGATCGCGCCGATGGTCGACGTGTGTGTAGTGCTACTGCTCATGGCGTGCAGAGGCCCCCAACGGCTGCTTACTGCTTACCGCACAGCGGGACCAGCTTCTCCTCGTCCTGGGAGAGGCTGGGGCCGGGTGTGGGAGTCGGTGCGGTCTTGGACTTGTTCTTGTCGGTCGTGCTGTTCTTGTCGTTCTTGTCGTTCGTGCCCGACGACGGGGCGTTCGGATCGGTCGGATCGTCGGTGGGGGCCTTGGCGGACAGACCGGTGGTGCCGCCCGCCTCGCCCTCGCCGGGCTTGGCGTTCTCACGCTCGGCCTCGCGGCGCTTGGCGTCCTTCTCACAGGCCGAGGCCTGCAGGCCGAGCTCCTCGATCTTGCTCTTGGCGTCGTCGAGGTTGCCCTCTTCGATGCTCGCCTCGACCTGCTTGCGCTGGTACGGCGGCAGGTACTTGAGTTCGATCTTCGGGTAGTTCTCCTCGACCTTCGACAGGCTGACCCACGCCAGATCCTGGTCGATGCCGCGGTACAGGGCGACGTTCTTCTCGTTCGTGCCTACGAAGTACTGGGTCTGGGTCCAGCGGTAGCCGCCGTACAGGCCGCCGCCGATGACCGCCAGGGCGAGCACGGTGTAGAGCGATCTCTTGAGCCACTTGCGGCCGCCGCCGGGCTTCACGAAGTCCTCGTCGCTGTACGCGCCGAAGCTCCCCTCGGGAACGTACCCGGCCGTGTCGCCGCTCCCGGGCGGCCCGAAGCCGCCTCCTGAGGGCTGCGGAGGCACCGGACGGCCAAGACCCGACGCGCGCCCCGCGGGGGTCTGCATGGCGCCGTCGTCCTGCGACTGGAGCTGGTTCTCGGCGACCGCGCCGACGACCACGGGGGTGTCGGAGAGCTGTCCCGCGAGAGTGTCGCCGCTGTCGATGTCCAGGACATCGGCGACGATCACCGTGATGTTGTCGGGTCCACCGCCGCGCAGCGCGAGCTGGATGAGCTCCTGCACGGTCTCCTGCGGGCCTTGGTAGCTCGCGAGGGTGTCTTCCATCGTCTGGTGCGAGACGACGCCGGAGAGACCGTCCGAGCAGATCAAATAGCGGTCGCCGGAACGGACTTCACGGATGGAGAGGTCCGGTTCGACGTGCTCGCCACTGCCCAGCGCGCGCATCAGCAAAGAGCGCTGCGGGTGGGTGGTGGCTTCTTCCTCGGTGATCCGGCCCTCGTCGACGAGGCGCTGCACCCAGGTGTGGTCCTGGGTGATCTGCGTGAGGACGCCGTCCCTAAGGAGGTAGGCACGTGAGTCGCCCACATGGACGAGGCCCAGACGCTGGCCCGTCCACAGGAGGGCGGTCAGGGTCGTCCCCATGCCCTCGAGCTGGGGGTCCTCCTCGACCATCAGGCGCAGTTGGTCGTTGGCCCGCTGCACGGCGGTGCCGAGCGACGTGAGGATGTCCGATCCCGGCACGTCGTCGTCGAGGGTGACGAGCGTCGAGATCACCTCGGAGCTCGCCACCTCACCCGCGGCTTGGCCCCCCATGCCGTCGGCGATCGCGAGGAGACGTGGACCGGCGTAACCGGAGTCCTCGTTCCCCTCCCGGATCATGCCTTTGTGCGATCCGGCGGCGAAGCGCAAAGACAGACTCATGCGCACCTCGCCCGTCGGCTCCGGGTACATCCGCACGGTGCCCACCCTCCGGTCGGGAGCGCGCTGGCGTCCAGTGTGTGGACCGCGTCGGCTCGCTCGCTCCGCTCGCTCATTGTCGTACTACTTCCGCAGCTCGATGACGGTCTTGCCGATGCGGATCGGCGCGCCCAGCGGAACGGGCGTCGGGGTGGTGAGTCGGGTCCGGTCCAGATACGTGCCGTTGGTGGACCCGAGATCCTCGACGATCCACTGGCCGTCACGGTCCGGGTAGATCCTGGCATGCCTGCTCGACGCGTAGTCGTCGTCGAGCACGATCGTCGAATCGTGTGCCCGGCCCAGCGAGATCGTCTGACCCTGCAGGGCGACCGTCGTGCCCGCGAGGATCCCTTCGGATACGACCAGCTTGCTGGGGGCGCCACGGCGCTGCCGTCCGCCCCCCTGCTGCTGGCGCTGGGGAGGTGGCGTTGCCGCCTGCTGTTGTTGCTGGCGTGCGGCCTGCTGCGGTCGCGCGTTCTCACGGCGCGAGCCGCGCTGTGTGACACGTGTTCCAAACAGGTCGCTACGGATGACCTGGACGGCCACGATCACGAACAGCCACAGAACGGCTAGGAAACCCAGCCGCATGACCGTCAGGGTCAGCTCTGACATTGCCCCCGCTTCACCCTTCGGCTTGCCGATAAACGATGGTGGTTTGGCCCACGACGATCCGCGAGCCGTCGCGGAGCGTAGCGCGGGTGGTGTGCTGCCCGTCTACCACGATGCCGTTGGTAGACCCGAGATCCTGGATCGTCGAGGGCGTTCCGGTCCGGATCTCACAGTGCCGGCGCGATACGCCGGGGTCGTCGATCCGCACATCGGCGTCGGTGCTGCGACCCAGCACCAGCGTCGGGCGGGAGATCTGATGGCGGTTGCCGTTGATCTCGATCCAGCGCCGCACCTGCGCACCCGGAAGAGGCCCGGCGCCGGGTCCCTGGGGGCGGCTCGGTGCCGGTGAGGCCCCGCCGGGACGGCCGCCCGGGGGCGGCGCGGCGGGCATGGGGGGAGGCGCGCTGGAGGGCTGAGGGGGCTGTGGGTAGCCGTAGCCGCCGCCTGCGCCGCCCGCGGGGGGCCTGGCGGGGCTGTGGCCGGCGCTCGTGGCGCCCGGGCCCGAGGGGCCCGTGGAGCCGCCGGGGGCGCTCTCCGGGCTCTGCGAGGTGCTGGACGCGAGCGTGCGGCTGCGCACCCGGTACAGACCCGTGTCGAGGTCCTCGGCCTTCTCCAGGTGGACCTTGATGGGGCCCATGAAGCTGTACCGCTGCTGCTTGGCGTACTCGCGCACCATTCCGGAGAGTTCGTCGCCGAGCTGTCCCGAGTACGGGCTCAGACGTTCGAAGTCGGGCGCGCTGAGTTCCACGATGAAGTCATTGGGGACGACGGTCCGCTCGCGGTTCCAGATCGTCGCGTTGTTGTCGCACTCGCGCTGAAGGGCGCCGGCGATCTCGACGGGCTGGACCTCGGACTTGAACACCTTGGCGAAGGTGCCGTTGACGAGACCTTCGAGTCGCTGTTCGAACTTCTTCATGACTCCCATGGGGCACCTCCTCCGTCGTAGTCATCCTGGTACTGCTTACTGATCGTATCCACGCAGCGGGAAATCGGCTGGTTCCCCCTGTCTGCCCAGTCGATGAGTGTCGCCTCTCACAACTCCTCCGACAGCTCCTCTGACAGGGATCGTAGAGGGGGCCTCAAACCAGTGTCCCGCACCCGGCTGTGCAGCTTCGCCGAGTACGGCGGAAGTCGGTCGGTCGGGCCCGGATCTCGGCGGATCACCTGGGCAGGTGCCCCCGAATACGGATGTGAATCCACCCTCGCCAGCGTGCTAATCTTCTGGATGTCGGAAGGCGCTCGCACCGAACAGTGTTCGCAACAAGCGGCACGGAGCGGTGAGAAGCCCAAGACAACACCCATGCGCGGGTGGCGGAATAGGCAGACGCGCTGGATTCAGGTTCCAGTGCCCGAAAGGGCGTGGGGGTTCAACTCCCCCCTCGCGCACCATGTGGAGCGGGTCTCCATCAGGACGAAAGTCCTGGTGGGGGCCCGCTTCTCGTTGTGCTGGGGCACTTGTTCCAGAGGTGCTCCGGCTTGGTGATGTATGTCACGAGCGGCTGGTCGGCGTGTCGAGTTGTCCACAGGCCGTGGGTTGTCCACAGGCTCTGACGACGATGGGCGCCCGGCGGTACCTTCATGCCAGGTGAGGCCCAGCAGGTGAGGCCCAGGAAGGGCCGCCTGTGACGGTGTGACGGTCTGGACGGTGGGGGTGGTCATGGCGGGGATCAACGGTGCGCGGCTGCCGTACGTGAAGGGGTTCGCGGAGTGGGCCTCGCAGGAGTCGGCGGATTCGGCGGGTCCGGCGGGTTCGGGTGACCCGGCGGGTTCGGGGGTTTCCGGGGTTTCGCCGAAGCGGGCGGGCAAGGCGCTGCGTGAGCAGGTCAGCCGCGCCTCGCACGAGTGGTTCGCCGAGGACGAAGGACGGCCCGATCCGGTCGAAGCAGTGGAAGAGGCCAACCGCAGCAGGCTCCCCGAGCTCACGCCGATCCGGATGGGCAGGATGGCCGCTTCACCCTTCGCCTTCCTGCGCGGTTCCGCCGGTCTGATGGCGTACGACCTCGCGCGGACCCCGGTGACGGGGATAGGTGCCCAGATATGCGGCGACGCGCACGCGGGGAACTTCGGCCTGTACGCGGACGCGCGGGGCGGCCTGATCATCGATCTGAACGACTTCGACGAGACGGGGCACGGGCCCTGGGAGTGGGACGTGAAGCGGCTCGCGGCATCCCTCGTGCTCGCGGGGCGCGAGGCGGGGGCCGGCGAGGACGTCTGCCGGGAAGCGGCGTTCGCCGCGGTGGGGTCCTACCGCCGCACGATGCGGCTGCTCGCGAAGCTTCCTGCGCTCGACGCGTGGAACGCCATCGCGGACGAGGAGTTGGTCTCGCACACGGACGCCCGGGACCTGCTCGGCACCCTGGAGAGCGTCTCCGAGAAGGCCCGGCACAACACGAGCGCCCGGTTCGCCGCCAAATCGACCGAGCGCGTCGAGGGCGAAGGCGGACGCGCGGGGCGTCGGCGCTTCGTCGACGCACCGCCGGTGCTGCGGCGGATACCGGACGCGGAGGTGGAGGAGGTCGCCTCCGCGCTCGGCGAGTACGTGGGCACGCTGTCCGAGGACCGGCTGCCGCTGCTCGCGCGGTACGCGATCCAGGACGTGGCCTTCCGCGTCGTGGGCACGGGCAGCGTGGGCCTGAGGTCGTACGTCGTGCTGCTGCTCGACCACCGGGGCGAGCCGCTGGTGCTCCAGGTCAAGGAGGCGCGGCCCTCCGTGCTGCTTCCGCATCTGCCCACGGCGGGCTTCGCGGTGCCGGAGGTCGCGCACGAGGGGCACCGGGTGGTGCTCGGGCAGAAGCGGATGCAGGTGGTCAGCGACTTCCTGCTGGGGTGGACGACGGTGGCCGGGCGGGCCTTCCAGGTACGGCAGTTCAGGAACCGCAAGGGCAGCGTGGACCCGGCGGCGCTCGCCGCCGACCAGATCGACGACTACGGCCGGATGACCGGGGCTCTGCTGGCCCGCGCGCACGCGCACAGCGCCGATCCGCGGCTCATCGCCGGGTACGTCGGGAAGAACGACGAGCTGGACACGGCGGTGGCGGCGTTCGCGGTGACGTACGCGAACCGGACGGAGGCGGACCACGGGGAGCTGGTGCGTGCGGTCAAGGAGGGGCGGGTGGCTGCGGAGGCGGGGGTGTGAGGTGGGGGTGTGAGGTGGAGGTGTGAGGCGGGGAGGGCGAGGGGGGGAGGGGGAGGGAGGGCCCCCACCGGAGGTGTGCGGAGCGGGTCTGCCGGGGGGACCTGGCGGCGCGGACCGCCACTCGTCCGGGGCCGTGTCACGGTGGCCTACGCTGGACGGGTGACGACCCCGGAAACCGAGCCGACGCAGCCCCAGACGCCTGATCCCGATCCCGTGACCGCTGGTCGCGAGGCCCCTGACGGGGCGGCGGGGCAGGGCGGCGCCGCGCGGCCGGAGGACCGTCTCGAGAAGGCGGTCCGGGTGGCCGAGCAGGCGCTGATCGAGTACGAGATCGCCGTCGAGACGTTCCGGGTCGAGGTGGAGAACTTCTCCCGGCTCCACCACCAGAAGCTCGGCCCGATGTACGCGCGCCTGGACGAGCTGGACGCGGAGATCGCCGAGGCCCTCGCGGCCCGGAGCGGTGACCCGGAGGACCGGCGCAAGGCGGACGAGGCGCGGGCGCGGGTCATGCCGATGCCGGGAGTCGAGGAGCTGTTCCACGGCTGGATGGACGGCGAGGGTCTCTATCCGGAGGCCGCCGCGATGCTGACCGATCAGTCGGTGCGGCCGCCGCAGCGGGTGCGGCCGAGCGACGAGGCCCGCAAGCTCTACCGCGAGCTCGTCCGCAAGTCCCACCCCGACCTGGCCCAGGAGGACCAGGAGCGCGCACGCCGCGACGAGTTCATCACGCGGGTGAACGCCGCGTACGCCCGTGGGGACGAGGCCTTGCTGCGGGAGCTGTCCGAGGAGTGGGCCGCCGGTCCCGTGGCCGAGCAGCAGTGGCCGAGCAAGAGCGAAGAGCTCTACGCACGCCTGGAGTGGCTCGCCCAGCGCAAGGAGCTGCTCACCGTGATCGCCCGGGAGCTGGAGGAGGGTGCGATCGGCGCGATGCTGCGGATGGCGCCGGACGATCCGGACCAGCTTCTCGAGGAGATCGCCGAGCAGTTGCTCGCGCAGGTCACCGAGCGCGAGGGCGAGCTTGCGCGGCTGACCTCTTAGCCGACCTCATTGACGTCGTTGACCTCGTCGGCCTCTTGGTCGGTCTGCCGGGCCGTCGGGTAGCGTCAGGGCATGGCTTTCGGATCTCACGTGCCCACGGTCGGCGTCGGCGACCTCACCGGCGGCGACTTTCTGCTTGACGTCCGCGAGGACGAGGAATGGCAGGCGGGTCACGCCGAGGGTGCGTTGCACATCCCGATGAGCGAGTTCGTCTCCCGCTACGGCGAGTTGACCGAGGCCGCCCCGCAGGACGGCAAGGTCAATGTCATCTGCCGGGTCGGTGGACGCTCGGCGCAGGTCGCCACGTACCTCCTCCAGCAGGGTATCGACGCGGTGAACGTCGACGGCGGCATGCAGAGCTGGCAGGCGGCGGGGCGCCCCGTCATCGACGACAAGGGTCAGCCGGGCACCGTGATCTAGATACCTGGGGATACCCGGGGCCGCCTCAGCCGAGGGGGTGGGCGGCGAGCAGGTCGCCCAGTGCCTCCTCGTGCGCCGCGGCCGGGCCGAGGGACAGCTCCAGCTGCTTGGCCCACGCGTGATAGCGGTGCAGGGGATAGTCGGTGTCGGAACCGAAGCCGCCGTGCAGGTGCTGTGCCGTCTGCACGACCCTGCGTACGCCGTCCGACGCCCAGATCTTGGCGACGGCCACGTCTCCCGTGGCGGGCAGCGCGCCGCTCGCGCCCGAGCTGATGCGCCAGGCGGCCTGCCAGAGGGTGACCTCCATCGCGCGCAGGTCGATGTAACGGTCGGCTGCCTGAACTGCCACGGCCTGGAAGGTGGCGACAGGGAAGCCGAACTGCTCGCGCTTGCTGGTGTATTCGCTGGTCATGCTCAGCACGCCCTCGCCGAGACCGAGCGCGAGCGCGCAGGTCCCGGTGGCGAGCAGATCGCGCAGCCAGTCCCAGGCCCCGTCGGCCTCGATGACGTCACTGCCGCCGATCCGTACGGCATCCAGACTGAGCTCGCCGAGGCGCTCACCGTTCGTGGACACCTGCTCGGCGAGGGTGAGGCCTTCGTGTACGCGGGGGATCAGGGCGAGGACGGTCCGGCCGGCGGAGGTGTGGGCGGGCACCACGGTGAAGTCGGCGTTCTGTGCCCAGGGCACGGCTGTCTGCGTGCCGTCGAGCAGCCAGCTGTCGCCGTCCTGCCGTGCGGTGACGGACAGTTCGGCGGGGCCGTGTCCGCTGCGGCCGTTCGCCGCGACGGTCAGGACGAGCTCTCCGCGTGCGGCCCCGGGCAGGATCCGCTGCTTCAGTTCCTCGCCGCCGTAGCTCTGCACGGCATACGCCGCCGCGCCGCTCTCCAGGAGCGGAACCCGGGCGAGCCTCTTCGCCGACTCGCGCAGCACCAGACAGAGGGCGATGGCGTCCAGGCCCGCACCGCCGTGCTCGGGGTCGATGAGCAGGCTCAGCAGGTCGGCTCCGGCGAGCTTGGCCCACAGCGCACGGTCGAAGTCCTCGGCGACGGCGCCCGGCACGAGGGCCGGGCTCGGCACGCCGTCGGGTGCGACGGACGCGAAGAGCGCCTTCGCCGCCTCGACGGCCGCCTGCTGTTCCTCGGTGAAGGTGAAGTCCACTGCTTGTCCTCCCGTGCACCGGCCCGACGGCTCTGTGTCTGTACTAGCCCGTACGTCCGCCGTTTCTGACGGGTCGTCAAGATAGAACAGGTTCTACGGGAAGGGAACAGCGAAGGGAGCAGTGAACGGAACGGCGAAGGGAGCAGTTACGGCAGCAGTGCGGGTCTCAGCGGTCGAAGTCCAACTCCACGGTGTCCGTGGCCGGATGGGACTGGCACGCGAGCACATACCCCGCCTCCGTCTCCTCCGGCTCCAGTGCGAAGTTGCGGTTCATCCGCACCTCGCCCGAGACCCGGAAGGCCCGGCAGGTTCCGCACACCCCGCCCTTGCACGCGTACGGCGCGTCCGCGCGGTTGCGAAGGACGGTGTCCAGCAAGGACTCCCCTTCCTGGACCGGCCAGGTGCCCGAGCGCCCGTCGAGTGTCACCGTCACGGTGCTGTGCGCGGGGGCGGCCGCTATGGCGGCGGTCGACTGCGAGGTGAGCGCCGACGAGGTGAGGCCGTCGTCCACGTGGAATATCTCCTCGTGGATGCGCTGACGTGTCACGCCCAGGCGGCGCAGTGTCTTCTCCGCTCCCTGCACCAGACCGAACGGACCGCACAGGAACCAGCCCGCGACATCCTCGACGGGCAGGAGCGCGGGCAGCAGCTTGCCGAGCCTCTCCTCGTCGAGCCGTCCGGAGTCGAGCCCCGACTGCTGCTCCTCCCGGGAGAGCACCGTGACCAGCTGGAACCGGTCCGGCCAGCGGTCCTTGAGGTCGGCGACCTCCTCCAGGAACATCGTCGACGCGGTCGTGCGGTCGCTGCGGATGAGGCAGAACGTGGCGCTCGGTTCGCGCTCCAGGAGCGTCGTGACGATGGAGAGCACCGGCGTGATCCCACT
Organism: Streptomyces sp. NPDC055239; assembly: GCF_053606205.1. NCBI lineage: Bacteria > Bacillati > Actinomycetota > Actinomycetes > Kitasatosporales > Streptomycetaceae > Streptomyces > Streptomyces sp. NPDC055239. The sequence continues at coordinate 36,815 of NZ_JBSGRD010000010.1, forward strand.
GCCACCGACCACCGCCGCATAGCGCCCGGGCGCCGGATCCAGCGTGAAGCGTCCGCCCGGGGTCATCACCTCCAGCTCATCGCCGACGGCGACTTCCTTCAGGGCGTACGTCGAGAAGGCGCCGCCTTCGACGAAGCGCACGCCGACCCGCAGGGTCCGCGGCTCTGACGGCCGTTCGGGGTGGGGCGCGGGGGCGCAGATCGAGTACGTACGCCGGATCTCGGTGCCGTCGAGGAAACGGCGGACGGCCAGGTGCTGCCCCGGTGCGTACACATACTGCTCGCGCAGTGCGGGCGGCACATCGAAGGTCAGCGTCACGGAGTCGTCGGTGAGCCGCTCGACCGCCGCAACCCGGAGCTGGTGGAAGCGTGCCATCACAACTCCTTGAAGTGGTCGAACGGTTCACGGCAGGCGACGCAGCGGCGCAGGGCCTTGCAGGCCGTCGACGAGAAGCGGCTGAGCAGTTCGGTGTCGGTCGATCCGCAGTGCGGGCAGCGGACCGAGAGGGTGAGCGGTATCGGCTCACCGGTGCTGTGCGGGCGCGGTGGCGCGATGCCGAACTCGGCCAGTTTGCGGCGGCCCTCGGCACTGATGTCGTCCGTCGACCAGGCGGGAGAGAGCACGGTGTGCACGGAGATCTCCGCCATGCCGCGCTCGCGCAGCACCTGCTCGATGTCGGCGGTCATGGCCTCTATGGCCGGGCAGCCGGTGTACGTGGGGGTCAGCTCGACGTCGACCTTGCCGATGCCGCGGACGTGCACGCCGCGCAGGACCCCGAGCTCGGCGAGCGTGATGACCGGCAGCTCCGGGTCGGGCACGGAGCCCGCGAGGGCCAGGAGCTCCTCTTCCAGGGCGGTGGTCACCATGACGCCCCCGGGTGGCTGCGGTGCAGGTGCTGCATCTCGGCGATCATCCGCCCGAAGGATTCGGTGTGCAGTCCCTGGCGGCCCGCGCCGGCGGCCCAGGCGCCTTCCTGTGGACCGGTGGGCACGGTCAGGGTCGCCTTCTCGATGACGGCGGTCACTGAGGCCGTCCAGCTCTCGCGCAGCGCCGGCCAGTCGACACCTTGCGCGCCGTGCGCGCCGTCGAGGCCCTCCACCGGCTGGAACATCTCCCCGGTGAACCTCCAGAGCGCGTCAAGACCGCTCTGCATCCGCTCATGGCTCTCCGCCGTCCCGTCACCGAGCCGCAGCGTCCACTGCTCCGCGTGGTCCTGGTGATAGGCGACTTCCTTGACCGCCTTCGCCGCCAGCGGGGCGAATGTGCTGTCCTTGCTCGCCAGCTGGCCGTACAGCAGGGTCTGGTAGGTGGAGAAGTAGAGCTGGCGGGCGATGGTGTGGGCGAAGTCGCCGTTCGGCTGCTCGACCAGCTGGAGGTTGCGGAAGGCGCGCTCCTCGCGCAGATAGGCCAGTTCGTCCTCGTCCCCCGCCAGGGAGAGCAGGACGCGTGCCTGGCCGAGCAGGTCGAGGGCGATGTTCGCGAGGGCGACCTCTTCTTCGAGGACGGGTGCGTGGCCCGCCCACTCCCCAAGGCGGTGCGAGAGCACCAGCGCGTCATCGCCCAGGGCGAGGGCGGTGGCGGTGGCCGTGGGGGTCAGTGGCGTGGTCACAGGTGCTTCACCCCGTCCGGGATGTCGTAGAAGGTCGGGTGGCGGTAGGGCTTGTCGCCCGCCGGTTCGAAGAAGGAGTCCTTCTCGTCGGGCGAGGAGGCGGTGATCTGCGTGGACGGCACGACCCAGACCGAGACGCCTTCGCTTCTGCGGGTGTACAGATCGCGGGCGTTGCGCAGGGCCATCTCCGCGTCCGGTGCGTGCAGGCTGCCCGCGTGGGTGTGGGAGAGCCCGCGGCGGGAGCGCACGAACACCTCCCACAGCGGCCATTCGGTCGAGCTGCTCATGCCTTCGCCTCCCCGTGCTTGGCGGCGAACGCCGCCGCTGCCTCGCGCACCCACGCGCCTTCTTCGTGCGCGTTCCTGCGCTGGGTGATCCGCTGGTCGTTGCAGGGGCCGTTGCCCTTGAGGACCGCCCAGAACTCCGTCCAGTCGATCGGGCCGAAGTCGTGCTGTCCCCGCTCCTCGTTCCATACGAGGTCCGGGTCGGGGAGGGTGAGTCCGAGCGACTCGGCCTGGGGGACGCAGATGTCCACGAAGCGCTGGCGCAGCTCGTCGTTCGAGTGGCGCTTGATCTTCCAGGTCATCGACTGCTCCGAGTGCGACGACTCGTCGTCGGGCGGGCCGAACATCATCAGGGACGGCCACCACCAGCGGTCCACCGCGTCCTGCGCCATCGCGTGCTGGGCCTCGGTGCCCCGGCTGAGGGCGAGCAGCGATTCATACCCCTGGCGCTGGTGGAACGACTCCTCCTTGCAGACGCGGACCATCGCGCGGGCATAGGGTCCGTACGAACAGCGGCACAGCGGGACCTGGTTCGTGATCGCGGCGCCGTCCACCAGCCAGCCGATCGCGCCGACGTCCGCCCAGGTCAGTGTCGGGTAGTTGAAGATCGACGAGTACTTCTGGCGGCCCGAGTGCAGCTTGTCGAGCAGCTCGTCGCGGCTGGTGCCGAGAGTCTCGGCGGCGCTGTACAGATACAGACCGTGGCCGGCCTCGTCCTGCACCTTGGCCATCAGGATGGCCTTGCGCCGCAGGGACGGTGCGCGCGTGATCCAGTTGGCTTCCGGCTGCATGCCGATGATCTCGGAGTGGGCGTGCTGCGCTATCTGCCTGACCAGCGAGGCGCGATAGGCGTCGGGCATCCAGTCGCGCGGTTCGATGCGCTCGTCGGCCGCGACCGCGGCGTCGAAAGCGGATTCGTGCGCCGCTGTGCGTGCGGCGTCGGCCGCTGCCCGGTCCTGCTCGGACCGGGCCGTCTGATGCTCGGCTGCTGTCGCCATCGCGGTCCCCCTCGACCTTTAGCCACCGACCGACCGATCGTTCGGTTCGTGGAATTCAATGGTGCGGCTCAGCGCCATAAGGTGTCAACCCTGTGGATAACTTCACGGACGCTGTGCCTGGCGCGCAGGCATGAGTACCGTTCCGGTGCGAAGCGGGCGGTAGAGAGCCGTGTGACGGGTGGGCCGATGGACGCACCACCGTCCGGGATCGGGAATCGGGGCGGAATGGACGCGAACGACAACAACGCGCACGAGCCGCCGATCCCACCCGCAGACCCGAACGAGCCGCCGATCCCACCCGCCGACCCGCACGACCCGCACGACCCGCCGATCCCACCCGCAGACCCGAGCGGGCCGCCGATTGACGCGCAGGGGCCGCCGAGCCCGCCCGTCGACGCCCCGCCGCCCCCCGGTGCCGTCCCCGCCGCGTCCCCGCAGCGCACCGGCCTCGCCGCCCTCTCCCCGCGCTACCAGGTCGCGGGCGCGCTCGCGATGGCGCTCATCGCCGTCACGGCCTGCGTCCACACCGGGATGCTCTTCCTCCACGTCGCCCCCGCGAACACCATGACCAAGCAGCACGGGCAGGTCGTCGACGACTGGATCTACCCCGAGTTCGAGCAGAACTGGAAGCTCTTCGCGCCCAACCCGATGCAGCAGAACATCGCGGTGCAGGCCCGTGCCGAGATCCGTACAGATGACGGAACCATCCGGACCACCGGCTGGTACGGCCTCTCCGCGCGCGACGGCGCCGCCATCGACGGGAATCTGCTGCCCAGCCACACGCAGCAGAACGAACTGCGAAGGGCCTGGGACTTCTATGTGGGGGCGCACGACGCGCAGAATCGTCCCCGCGGTCTGCGCGGGGAGCTCTCGGAGCGCTACATCCGCCGCATCGTGGTGATGCGCGTCGAGCGCGAGGAGCCGATGGGGCGCGGCGCCACCATCGAGCGCGTCCAGGTCCGCTCCAAGACCACGAACGTGACGGCTCCTGAGTGGAGCGACGAGAAGGTCAACACCAAACCGGTGCTCCGCCAGTTGTCGTGGTGGTCCGTGACGGCCGACGACATGCCCCTGGGCAAGGCTCAGGAGTCCGAGGGAGACGCCCGATGAACCGCTTCGGCTCCGAGCTCGGGCGTGGCATCGAACGGATCACCTCGTCCGCTCTGGGGCCCCGCCAGACCGCCGTGATCCGCATCGGGTTCGCCGCGACCTGGCTGCTCTTCCTGCTGCGCGAACTCCCCCACCGCCACGAGCTCTACGGGCCCGACAGCCCGTGGAGCTGGGACATGGCCCAGCAGCTCATCGCGGAGAACGACGCCTTCACGGCCCTGATGTGGTCCGACGGGCGCATCTGGTTCGAGACCGTCTACGCGCTCGCCGTCCTGAGCAGCGCCCTGCTGATGCTCGGCTGGCGCACCCGCACGATGTCCGTGATCTTCATGATCGGGGTGCTCTCGCTGCAGAACCGCTCCATCTTCATGGGCGACGGCGGCGACAACGTCATCCACCTCATGGCGACCTATCTGGTGTTCACGCGCTGTGGTCAGGTCTGGTCGCTCGACGCCCGGCGCGCCGCACGCGCGCGTGCGGCATCGGTGGAACAAGGGGAGACACCGGTCGAGCGGGGGGAGACGGCTGAGCGGGGGAAGACGGCTGAGCCGCCCGTCGACAGGGTCGGGCCCGTGCTGTGGTGGGTCCTTGGGCTCGGTCTCTCCGTGGTGACGTTCATGGGGGAGCTCAGCGGGGGATGGTCGCTGGTCTTCTGGGGGCTCTGGCTGGCGCACGGCCTGTGGTGGGCCGTCTCACGGCGCGCGCCCGATGGCGAGGCGCACAAGCTGCTCGACATCGTCGTCAAGCTCGCGCACAACGCCGCGCTCCTTGTGATCATGGTCGAGGCGTGTCTGATCTACGCGACGGCCGGCTGGTACAAGATCCAGGGCAGCCGCTGGCAGGACGGCACGGCCATCTACTACCCGCTGCGCCTCGACTACTTCTCCCCCTGGCCGGCGCTCTCCGACCTGCTCGCCTCGCACGGCCTCATGGTGATGCTGGTGACGTACGGGACGGTCGCCGTACAGGTCGCCTTCCCCTTCACCCTCTTCAACAGGCGCGTCAAGAACGTTCTGCTCGCCGCCATGATCTGCGAGCACGCGGTCATCGCGGTCGTCCTCGGCCTGCCGTTCTTCTCCCTCGCGATGATCGCGGCCGACATGGTGTTCCTGCCGACGTCGTTCCTGCGGCGGGTCGGTGCATGGACGACGCGCGCGCGTGGAGCGCTGTTCTCACGGTTTTCTCGGTTCTCGCGCGGCGGCACGGTGCCGGGGCAGCGCGGGTCGGACGAGGAACCGGCCCCGGAATCGACCGAGCACGCGCGCGTAGGCTTCCCTTCATGAACGGGACGTACGCGGGATGAGCGGGACGCACCAGCGTGATCCGGACGATGCCGTGCGTGCCTGGCGGGGGATCGCGGACACCTCCGTGCTCCTCGACGGCTTCCATGCCATCAAGCACGCGCTGCGCTTCGGAGCGGTGATCCCCTCGGCGCTGGCCGGTGACAGGGCCGCTGTCCTCGCCCTCGCCGACGAGCTCGCGCCGGATGTGAGGGAAGCCCTCGACGCGCTCCTCGTTCAGGTCCCGGACACGACCCTGCGCGCCCTTGTGCCGCGTCTGCATCCCACCGGAGTGGCCGCTCTCGCGGTACGCCCTTCCCGCGCGGCCAATCTCGACGCGCTGGCCCGCATGCCGAGGACCGCGCCCGTCATCGTCCTCGACGACCCGCGCAACCTGGGCAACGCCGGGGCCGTGATCCGGCTCGCGGCGGGGTTCGGGGCGACGGGCGTCGTCACGACCGGCACGATCGACCCCTGGCATCCCACGGTCGTACGCGGCGGCGCCGGCCTGCACTTCGCCACGGCCGTCGAGCGGACGGACGTCTCCGAGCTGCCGCCGGGGCCGGTCTTCGCGCTCGACGCGGAGGGCGAGGACATCCGAGGCCTCAAGCTGCCGGACGACGCCGTGCTGGCCTTCGGGTCCGAGCGCAGCGGCCTGTCCGGGCAGCTGCGGGAGCGCGCCGACCACTTGGTGTCGCTGCCGATGCGGCCCCAGGTCTCCAGCTACAACCTGGCCACCAGCGTCGGGATGACGCTCTTCCACTGGTCGGCGAGCGGGCCGACGGGCAGGCCTCCGGGCGCGGAGGCCTGAACCCGCCGCGGGGCGTCAGGCGTCCCTGCGCACCTCCACCACCCGGAAGCGGTTGGCCACGAAAGCGCCGTCGCACAGGGCGGCGTTCGCCGCAGGGTTGCCGCCCGAGCCGTGGAAGTCCGAGAACGCCGCTGTCTGGTTCACATACACGCCGCCCGTGAGGTTCAAGGAGAGCTGGGCGCACTCCTCAAGGCAGGTCTCCTCGACGGCGCCGGACACCTCGTCCGACGTCGTGTACGCGCCGACCGTCATCGCGCCCTTGTCGCGCACCGTGCGGCGCAGCAACTCCACGGCGTCCGCGGAGGAGTCGACCGCGACGGCGAAGGAGACGGGGCCGAAGCACTCGTTCAGATAGACCGCCTCTGCGTCCGGCTTCGCGCCGTCCAGCTTGACGATCACCGGGGTGCGGACCACGGCGTCCGGGAACTCCGGGTTGCTGATCTCCCGTGAGGGGAGAGCCACTTCGCCGAGACCTGCCGCGGCCTCGAGGCGGGCCTTCACGTCCGGGTTCACGAGGGCGCCGAGGATGCCGTTCGCCCGGGCGTCGTCGCCGAGCAGGCCGTTCACCGATGCGGCGAGGTCGGACACCACGTCGTCGTACGACTTGGCTCCGGCGTCGGTCGCGATGCCGTCCCGGGGGATCAGGAGGTTCTGCGGGGTCGTGCACATCTGGCCGCTGTACAGCGACAGGGAGAAGGCCAGGTTGGACAGCATCCCCTTGTAGTTGTCCGTCGAGTCGACGACGACCGTGTTCACGCCGGCCTTTTCCGTGTAGACCTGCGCCTGGCGGGCGTTGGCCTCCAGCCAGTCACCGAAGGCCGTCGAGCCCGTGTAGTCGATGATCTTGACCTCGGGGCGCACGGCGAGGGTCTTGGCGATTCCTTCGCTGGGTCGCTCGGCGGCCAGGCACACCAGGTTCGGGTCGAAGCCCGCCTCGGCGAGGACCTCGCGCGCGACGCGCACCGTCAGCGCGAGCGGCAGCACCGCGCGCGGGTGGGGCTTGACCAGGACGGGGTTGCCGGTGGCCAGGGAGGCGAACAGGCCCGGGTAGCCGTTCCACGTCGGGAACGTGTTGCAGCCGATCAGGAGCGCGATGCCGCGCGCCACGGGCGTGAAGCGCTTGTCCAGGGCGATCGGGTCGCGCTTGCCCTGGGGCTTGGACCACTCGGCGGTGTCAGGAGTGCGCGCCTGCTCGGCGTACGCATACGTCACCGCTTCGAGGCCGCGGTCCTGGGCGTGCGGTCCGCCCGCCTGGAAGGCCATCATGAAGGCCTGGCCGCTGGTGTGCATGACCGCGTGCGCCATCTCGTGCGTGCGGGCGCTGATGCGCGACAGGATCTCCAGACAGACCACCGCGCGCACTTCCGCGCCCGCCTCGCGCCAGGCGCGCATTCCGGCGCGCATCGCGGGCAGCAGCGTGTCGATGTCCGGGTGGGGGTAGGTGATGCCCAACTCGGTTCCGTACGGCGAGACTTCCGCGCCTGTCCAGTCGTCCGTGCCCGGCTGGTCGAGGTCGAAGCGGCTGCCCAGGAGGGCGTCGAAGGCGGCTTTGCCCTCGGGCAGGCTCAGGCTGCCGTTCTCTCCATAGGCCTTGGGGTGCTCGGGGTGCGGTGACCAGTACGCGCGCGTGCGGATCGTTTCCAGCGCTTGGTCGAGCGTGGGCCGGTGCGTGGCGATCAGCTGGTGCGCGGTGAGTTCGGCGGCCATATCGGACCAACTCCTCGTCGAGCCGGCTCTTCGTCGAGCCGGCGAGCTGGGCAGGGCAGTGGGCAGGAACAGACAGACAGAGCTAGAGTAACCGAACGATCGGTCGGGACAAGGGGGTCCGCCGAACCTGTGGACAACTTCTCGCCGGGCACCCCCGCACCCTCCGGCGGACATCTCGTGCGGGAGGATCGCGAGCATGACAGCACTCGAGCTCAGCAGCCCCGTTGCCGTGGTCGGCACCGGCACCATGGGCCAGGGCATAGCCCAGGTCGCCCTGCTGGCCGGCCATCCCGTGCGGCTGTACGACGCCGTGGCGGGACAGGCGAAGACCGCGGCAGCCGCGATCGGCGCACGCCTGGACCGGCTCGTCGAGAAGGGCAGGCTCACCCCCGACGACCGGTCGGCCGCCGGGAGCCGGATCACACCGGTCGACAGCCTCGCCGGTCTTGCCGGGTGCGGACTCGTCATCGAGGCAATCCTGGAACAACTGCCCGTCAAGCAGAGCCTCTTCGAAGAGCTGGAAAAGATCGTCGGCGAGGACTGTCTCCTCGCCACCAACACCTCTTCCCTCTCCGTCACCGCCATCGCGGGCACGCTCGAGAAGCCCGGCCGATTCGTCGGCCTCCACTTCTTCAATCCGGCGCCGCTCCTCCCCCTCGTCGAGGTCGTCAGCGGCTCCGCGACCGACGAAACGGCCGCCACGCGCGCGTACGAGACGGCGCGGGCCTGGGGCAAGACGCCGGTACGCAGCGCGGACACCCCCGGCTTCATCGTCAACCGGATCGCCCGCCCCTTCTACGCCGAGGCGCTGCGCCTCCATGAGGAGCGGGCCGCCGACCCGGCCACCATCGACGCCGTCCTGCGCGAATCCGGCGGCTTCAAGATGGGCCCCTTCGAACTCACGGACCTCATCGGCCAGGACGTGAACGAGGCCGTCACCCGCTCCGTGTGGGAGTCCTTCTTCCAGGACCCCAAGTTCACGCCGTCGCTCGCCCAGCGCCGCCTCGTCGAATCACGCCGCCTGGGCCGTAAGTCGGGTCAGGGCTGGTACGCGTACGGGGACGACACCCCGCGCGCCGAGCCCCACACGGCGGCGCCCGCACCGGCCCCGGCGTCCGTCACGCTGCACGGAGACCTGTTCCAGGCGCACGACGTCGCCAAGCTGATCGACGAAGCCGGGATCGACATCCCGTACAAGGAGCCCTTCGACCCCGACCGCCCCGGCTATATCGAACTGCCCAGCGGTGTGCGGATGTTCCTGAGTGACGGTTCCACCGGGGACGACGCCGAGGGGGCGGTGATCCAGTTCGATCTCGCGCTGGACTACCGTTCCGCGACCAGGATCGCCCTGGCCCCCTCCGTGGCGGTGAGCGAGGACCAGCTCCACGAGGCCGTGGGCCTCTTCCAGGCACTGGGCAAGCAGGTCAGTGTCATCGCCGATGTCCCGGGGATGATCGTGTCCCGCACCGTCGCCATGCTCGTCGACTTCGCCCAGGACGCCGTCGCGCGCGGTGTCGCCAGCAGAGAGGACATCGACACGGCGATGCTCCTGGGCGTCAACTACCCGCGTGGACCGATCGAATGGGGCGAGGCGCTCAACCTGCACTGGGCCATCAACATCCTGGAATGCCTGCACCAGGAGTACCCCACCGGCCGCTACGCACCGTCCCGAGCGCTTCGCCGCGCGGCAGCGCGAGAGGACCTCACCGCATGACCACCACCAGGCGCGACACCTATACCCCGGAGACCCTCCTGGCGGTGGCGGTCCGGGTCTTCAACGAGCGCGGATACGACGGCACGTCCATGGAGCACCTCTCCAAGGCGGCCGGAATCTCCAAGTCCTCGATCTACCACCATGTGTCCGGCAAGGAGGAGTTGCTGCGCCGCGCGGTGAGCCGGGCGCTCGACGGGCTCTTCGGGATCCTCGCCGAGGAGCACGCGCGCGTGGGCACCGCCGTGCAGCGCCTGGAGCACGTCACGCGCCGCACCGTCGAGGTGCTGATCGCCGAGCTGCCCTATGTGACGCTGCTCCTTCGCGTGCGCGGCAACACGGACACCGAGCGGTGGGCCATGGAGCGGCGCAGGGAGTTCGACCAGCAGGTCGCCGATCTGCTCAAGGAGGCCATCGCCGACGGCGACCTGCGCTCGGACGTCGAGCTGCGCCTCGCCACCCGGCTGCTCTTCGGCATGATCAACTCCATCGTGGAGTGGTACAAGCCCGACGCCCGTGGCGCCTCGTCGGGCGAGCAGGTCGCCGACGCCGTCGTGCAACTGGCCTTCGCGGGCCTGCGCAGCGGCGGCTGACGGGTCAGCTCTCCTCAGCTCTCCGGGTCCAGGTCGTCCTCCTCGAAGACCAGCAACGTACGCGTGCTGAGCACTTCGGGGATGGACTGCAGCCGGGTCAGGACCAGCTCGCGCAGCGCGCGGTTGTCCGGTGTGTGCACCAGGAGCAGCACGTCGAAGTCACCGCTGACCAGCGCGATGTGAGAGGCGCCCGGCAGCGTGCGCAGGTGCTCGCGCACCGTGCGCCAGGTGTTCTGGACGATCTTGAGTGTGATGTACGCGGACGCGCCCTGACCTGCCCGTTCGTGGTTGATCCGGGCGCCGAAGCCGCGGATCACACCATCGTCGATGAGCCGGTTGATGCGCGCGTACGCGTTGGCCCGTGACACATGGACCCGCTCGGCCACGGACCGTATCGACGCGCGACCGTCCGTGTGCAGGATGTGCAGGATGTCGCGATCGATCGGGTCGAGCGGGCGGGGCAGGCCCTCTTGGCGGTCGCCGGACCCGCTTTCCGGACGATCACCGTCGCGCCCGTCGGCCATTCGTTCAGATGCCATGTCCCCCCGCCTCCCTACCATGGACGTACTGCATCCATCCCAGGCTGTGGAGAACCGTTTGTCCACAGCCTGGAGGTGCCTGTAGCCAAAATGTGCCGACGACCGAACAATCGGTAGGTGAGGCGCCTCACGTTGTCGTGCCTCTTTGCCGCTCCCACGAGGAGATCGCTGCCACACGGAGGTGCCGACATGACGGTCATGGAGCAACGGGGCGTCTACCGGCCCACTCCGCCACCCGCATGGCAGCTCAGGACCGATCCCGCGCCGCTGCTGCCCGACGCGGAGCCGTACCGCGTCCTGGGCACGGAGGCCGCCGGCAAGGCCGACGAGGAGCTCCTGGGCCGCCTGTACGCACAGCTGGTGCGCGGACGGCGGTACAACACGCAGGCGACCGCCCTCACGAAGCAGGGCAGGCTCGCCGTCTACCCCTCGAGCACCGGCCAGGAGGCGTGCGAGGTGGCCGCCGCGCTCGTCCTTCAGGAGCAGGACTGGCTCTTTCCCAGCTACCGGGACACGCTCGCCGCTGTCGCCCGTGGCCTCGACCCCGTCCAGGCGCTGACCCTGCTGCGCGGCGACTGGCACACCGGGTACGACCCGCGTGAGCACCGCATAGCGCCCTTGTGCACCCCTCTCGCGACCCAGCTCCCGCACGCCGTGGGGCTCGCGCACGCCGCCCGCCTGAAGGGCGACGACGTGGTCGCGCTCGCCATGGTCGGCGACGGCGGCACCAGTGAGGGCGACTTCCACGAGGCACTGAACTTCGCGGCCGTCTGGCAGGCGCCCGTCGTCTTCCTGGTGCAGAACAACGGCTTCGCGATCTCCGTGCCGCTCGACAAGCAGACGGCGGCCCCGTCCCTCGCCCACAAGGCCGTCGGGTACGGAATGCCGGGACGCCTGGTGGACGGCAACGACGCGGCGGCGGTGCACGAGGTGCTGAGCGACGCGGTGTCCCGCGCGCGTCAGGGCGGCGGCCCCACGCTCGTCGAAGCGGTGACGTACCGCATGGAGGCCCACACGAACGCCGATGACGCCACGCGATACCGCGGGGACGCCGAGGTCGAGGCCTGGCGCGCGCACGACCCGATCCTGCTCCTGGAGCGGGAGCTGACCGAGCGCGGCCTCCTCGACGAGGACCGGACGCGGGCGGTCCGCGACGACGCCGAGGCCATGGCAGCCGACCTGCGCGAACGCATGAACCGGGACCCCGCGCTGGACCCCATGGACCTCTTCAGCCATGTGTACGCCGAGCAGACCACCCAACTGCGTGAGCAGGCGGCCCAGCTGCGGGCCGAACTTGAGGCAGAAGACGACGCGGAGAACGCGGACGGCGAGGGGAACGCGCGATGAGCACGGTCGCGGCCGAACGGGCCACCAAGAAGACAGCCAAACCGGCCACCATGGCGCAGGCGCTCGGGCGCGCGCTGCGCGACTCCCTGGCCGATGACCCGTCCGTACACGTCCTCGGAGAGGACGTCGGGGCGCTCGGCGGGGTCTTCCGGGTCACCGACGGACTCACCAAGGAGTTCGGCGAGGACCGCTGTACGGACACACCGCTCGCCGAGGCGGGCATCCTGGGGACGGCCGTCGGCATGGCGATGTACGGGCTCCGGCCCGTCGTCGAGATGCAGTTCGACGCGTTCGCCTACCCCGCCTTCGAGCAGCTGATCTCCCACGTGGCGCGGATGCGGAACCGCACGCGGGGCGCGATGCCGCTGCCCATCACGGTGCGCGTGCCCTACGGCGGTGGCATCGGAGGCGTCGAGCACCACAGCGACTCCTCCGAGGCCTACTACATGGCGACCCCGGGGCTCCATGTCGTCACGCCCGCCACGGTCGCCGACGCCTATGGCCTGCTGCGGGCCTCCATCGCCTCCGACGACCCGGTCGTCTTCCTGGAGCCGAAGCGTCTCTACTGGTCCAAGGCCGACTGGAACCCGGACGCGCCGCAGGCCGTCGACCCCATCGGCAAGGCAGTGGTGCGGCGCACCGGGCGCAGCGCCACGCTCCTCACGTACGGGCCTTCCGTGCCCGTCTGCCTGGAGGCTGCCGAGGCGGCGGTCGCCGAGGGCTGGGACCTCGAAGTGGTCGATCTGCGCTCCCTCGTGCCCTTCGACGACGAGACGGTGGCCGCTTCCGTGCGGCGGACCGGGCGCGCGGTCGTCGTGCACGAGTCGGGCGGGTTCGGCGGTCCCGGAGGGGAGATCGCCGCACGCGTCACCGAGCGGTGCTTCCACCACCTTCAGGCTCCGGTCCTGCGCGTCGCCGGGTTCGACATTCCTTATCCGCCGCCGATGCTCGAGCGGCATCACCTGCCCGGCGTGGACCGGATCCTGGACGCGGTCGCGCGGTTGCAGTGGGAGGCGGACAGCTGATGGCGCCCGGTCTGAACGTGAACAGCCTCGAGTTCAAGCTGCCCGACCTCGGCGAGGGGCTCACGGAGGCGGAGATCACCCGCTGGCTCGTCCAGGTCGGCGATGTCGTCGCCGTGGACCAGCCCGTCGTCGAGGTGGAGACGGCCAAGGCGATGGTGGAGGTGCCCTGCCCGTACGGAGGCGTGGTGACGGCCCGCTTCGGTGAAGAGGGTACGGAACTTCCGGTGGGATCGACGCTGTTGACGGTCGCCGTCGGCGCCCCGGCAGGGAACGCGGATCCGGCTCCGCAGGAGCCCGCGGAGCGGGCCCTGCAAGCGGCTGCCGCCGAGGAGTCCTCCGGCAACGTCCTGGTCGGGTACGGCACGGCCGCGGCGCCCGCACGGCGCAGAAGGGTGCGGTCGACGGGGCCCGCCACACAGTTCGCCCCGAAGCCTGCCCCGCAGCCCGCCCCACGCTCCGTACGGCAGCCCGCACGGCAGGAGCAGCCGCCGAGGCTGCGGGAGCCTGCCGGGACGCCCGAGGCCGCTGGTTCGGCCAACCGCCCGCACGCGGACGGCCCGATACCGGTGATCTCGCCCCTCGTGCGGAAGCTGGCCCGTGAGAACGGCGTGGAGCTGCGGGAGTTGACGGGCACGGGTCCGGACGGGCTGATCATGCGGGCCGACGTGGAGACGGCCATCGTGGAAGGCCGGACGACCGCGACCGCGCACGAGACGACCGCGCACCAGTCGACCGCGCAGGAGACCGCCCCGCACGAGGACACGCTCACGCACCCGACGGCGGAGGACCGCTATCCGCTGACCGGCATCAGGGGCCTCGTCGCGGACAAGATGTCCCGCAGCAGGCGTGAGATACCGGAAGCCACCTGCTGGGTCGACGCCGACGCGACCGAACTGCTCGCGGCGCGCGCCGCGATGAACGCCGCCGTGAAGGAGGGCGACGGGCGGAAGATCTCGCTGCTCGCGCTGTTCGCCCGCATCAGCGTGGCCGCCCTTGCCCGCTACCCGATGCTCAACTCCACCGTGGACATGGAGGCGCGCGAGGTGGTCCGGCTCGCCGACGTCCATCTCGGCTTCGCCGCGCAGACCGACCGCGGTCTGGTCGTCCCCGTGGTCCGGAACACGAACAAGCGGACCACCGACTCCGTCAACACCGAGCTGATCCGGCTCACGGAGGCGGCGCGGGACGGGAAGCTGACACCGGGGGAACTGACGGGCGGCACGTTCACGTTGAACAACTACGGCGTGTTCGGGGTCGACGGCTCCACGCCGATCATCAATCACCCCGAGGCGGCCATGCTCGGAGTGGGCCGGATCGTGCCCAAGCCGTGGGTACACCAGGGCGAGTTGGCGGTGCGTCACGTCGTGCAGCTCTCGCTCACCTTCGATCACCGGGTGTGCGACGGCGGTACGGCGGGCGGGTTCCTGCGGTTCGTGGCGGACTGCGTGGAGCAGCCCGCGGTGTTGTTGCGGGCGGTGTGAGGAGGCTCGGGGCAGCGTCGTGAGCCTCGGCGCGGTGTCCCCCTGGTGATGTGAGTCCCCCTACAGAGGGGTGCACCGAGGGGTGGTATTGATCCTTCGTGCGCCCATACTCGGGGGATGACCGCGCAGAGGGCTCCGGGTGGCGCCGTATCCGCCGCCTCGCACGCCCCCCCGACCGATGCCCCGCCCGACGATCGGCACGACGCCCCGTATGACGCCGTGGTGCTCGCGGGTGGCGGCGCCAGACGGCTCGGCGGCGCGGACAAGCCCGGCGTACGGGTGGGCGGCCGGGCACTGCTCGACCGGGTGCTCGGCGCGTGTTCCGGAGCGGGGACGACGGTGGTCGTCGCCGGGCCCCGGCCGACCGCGCGCCCCGTGGTGTGGGCGCGCGAGGAACCCGCCGGGGCGGGGCCGCTCGCCGCGCTCGACGCGGGGCTGCGGCGCACGGGGGCGAAGCAGGTGGTGGTGCTCTCCGCCGATCTGCCGTTCCTGGAGGAGCGGACGGTCCGGAGCCTTCTCGTCGCGCTGCGGGAGAGCGGCGCGGACGGCGCGGTGCTGAGGGACCCCGGAGGCCGGGACCAGCCGCTGGTCGCCGCCTACCGCAGCGCCTCGCTGAAGCGCGGGATGACGCTGCTCGCCGCTGAGCACGACGGTCTGACGGGGCTTCCGCTGAAGTCGCTCACCGCGCGGCTCGAACTCACCCGGGTCGCTGACCCGGTCGCGTCCTTCGACTGCGACACCTGGGACGACATCGCCGCCGCACGGGCGCGCATCAGGGAGCATGGGCACGTGTTGGATGAATGGATTTCCGCAGTCAAGGACGAACTGGGCATCGAGCTCGACGTCGACACCGGCTTGCTGCTCGACCTCGCCCGCGACGCCGCACACGGCGTGGCCAGGCCTGCGGCTCCGCTGACCACCTTCCTGGTGGGGTACGCGGCGGCGCGGGCCGAGGGCGGCGGGCCCGAGGCGGTGGCCGAAGCCACCCGCAAGGCGGCGGCGCTGGCCACGCGGTGGGCGGAGGAGGGTGACGGCACCGACACGGGGTCTGGCGGGAAGCCGGATGCCGTCCCCGGCGAGAAGCCGGATGCCGCGCCTGACGCGGCGGCACCAGGCTCCGCCCCGGCCGTGACGCCACCGGGCTCCGCGCCTGACGTGGCGCCGCAGGTGGACCGCCCCGACCCGGGGCAGGACGCACGGTCCGACATGCGGCCGGACGCCGGATGAGTGGGCGGCCCGCGCCGGACGCCGAGCTCGACGAGGCTCTCGCCCTGGTGAACGACGACCATGACCGCAGGTCCGGCGGGCGCGCCGGCGGTGCGCCCGTAGGCGGCGGCGACCTTCGGAGCACCTCGGCCACCTCGGGTGACCCGGGGAACGAATCCCTGCCCCAGCCTCCGTCCGGTCCTGCGGCACCCGCCGCACCCCCCGCCGAGAGTGGACCCAGCGGCAACTCCACCCTCAGCAACCCCACTCTCAGCAACCCCACCACCCAACCCGAGCACCGCGACATCACCCCCTGGCCCGCAGCCCGCACTGCTGCCGGACGCGCTCCCCGGCCCGTTCCCTCCGCCGCCGAGCCGAGCACCGTCCCCCTGGGCCAAGCGCTCGGCCTCGTTCTTGCCGCGCCCCTCGTCGCCCTCACCGATCTGCCCTCCTTCGACACCTCCGCGATGGACGGCTGGGCCGTAGCCGGGCCCGGACCCTGGGACGTTCGGGCCGACGGGATTCTTGCCGGGCACGGGCGGCCGGACCCGCTCTCCGACGGCGAGGCCGTACGGATCGCGACCGGGGCACGGATTCCGCGAGAGGCCACCGCCGTCATCCGCAGCGAGCACGGCCTCACCGACGACAAGGAGCGGCTGCACCCCCGGCGGGACGTCACGCAGGGGCAGGACATCCGCCCGCGCGGCCAGGAGTGCCGCTCCGGCGATCAACTCCTGCCACTGGGCACCCCGGTGACCCCGGCGGTGCTCGGCCTCGCGGCAGCGGCGGGGTACGACGAACTGCCCGTGGTGCCCCGGCCCAGAGCCGAAGTGCTGATCCTGGGCGACGAGTTGCTGACCGACGGGCTCCCCCACGACGGCCTCATCCGTGACGCGCTCGGGCCCATGCTTCCGCCCTGGCTGCGCTCGCTCGGCGCGGAAGTCATCGGAGTGCGCAGGCTCGGTGACGACGCCGATGCGCTCCACGAGGCCATCACCACCTCGACCGCCGACCTCATCGTCACCACCGGCGGCACCGCGTCAGGACCGGTCGACCACGTCCACCCCATCCTGCGCCGCATCGGCGCCGAACTCCTCGTGGACGGCGTCGCGGTACGCCCCGGGCACCCCATGCTGCTCGCCCGCATCCGCCCCGACCAGCACCTCGTCGGCCTGCCCGGCAATCCGCTCGCCGCGGTCTCCGGCCTCCTGACCCTGGCCGAGCCCCTGCTGCGTACGCTCTCGGGGCGCCCCGCCTCATCGCCGTACACCGCTGCTCTGAGCGAGGACGTGCACGGGCACCCGTACGACACCCGGCTCGTCCCCGTCACCCTCCGCGCCGACCACGCGGTGCCGCTGCACTACAACGGTCCGGCCATGCTGCGCGGGATCGCGGTGGCCGACGGCCTCGCGGTCGTCGCGCCGGGTGGCGGGCGGCAGGGCCAAGAGCTGGAGGTCCTGGACCTCCCGTGGGGTGCGGACGCGGTGGCCGGGGAGTGTTTCACGTGAAACTTCCCGGACACGACGCCATCGCCCGCCACCCCGACGAACACCTCGTCACCCACCGCATCAAGCTGCCCCGCCGAGTCGTCGAGCGACCCCTGCTGCAGGTCGGCAAGCGGCTCCTCATGGCGCTCGCGGTGCTCGCCCTGACGACCTTCATCGTCTGGATCGACCGCGGCGGCTACCACGACAACTCGGACGACGCGCTCGACTTCCTCGACGCCGCCTACTACTCCACCGTCACGCTCTCCACCACCGGCTACGGCGATATCGTTCCGTACAGCGACAGCGCGCGGCTCTGCAACATCCTCCTGATCACGCCGCTGCGCGTGCTCTTCCTGATCATCCTGGTCGGCACCACTCTCGAAGTGCTCACGGAACGTACGCGCGAGGAATGGCGCCTGAACCGCTGGAGGTCCAACTTGCGTGAACACACCGTCGTCGTCGGCTTCGGTACGAAGGGCCGCTCCGCGATCCAGACCGTCTGCGCCACCGGCCTGAAGCCCGAGCAGATCGTGGTCGTCGACCCGAGCGCGAAGGTCGTCGACGCCGCCACGGCGGAGGGCTACGCGGGTGTCATCGGTGATGCGACGCGCAGCGATGTGCTGCTCCGTGCCGAGGTGCAGCGCGCCCGGCAGATCATCATCGCGACCCAGCGCGACGACACCGCGGTCCTGGTCACGCTGACCGCCCGGCAGATGAACCGCGCGGCGAAGATCGTGGCCGCGGTGCGCGAGGAGGAGAACGCGCCCCTCCTTCGGCAGTCCGGCGCCGACGCGGTGATCACCAGTGCCAGTGCGGCGGGACGGCTGCTCGGCCTCTCCGTGCTCAGCCCCAGCGCGGGCATGGTCATGGAGGACCTGATCCAGCAGGGCAGCGGGCTCGATCTCGTCGAACGGCCGGTGATAAAGGCCGAGGTGGGGATGGGGGTCCGCGAGACGGACGACCTCGTCGTGAGTGTCGTACGCGGGCATCGGGTGCTCGGGTACGACGATCCTGCCGTCGGGAAGCTGCAGTTGATGGACCGTCTCATCACCATCGTGCGGGCTACGCCGACGTCACCGATGGCCCCCGACGCCCGGTCGAATCCGCCGCGCGGCGGACTGCGTACGTAGTCGGACACCGCCGCGCGGCGGTCTGCGCACGTAGTCGGACCGGCCGGAATCCGCAGAGAGTAGCCTCGCCCGCATGCATGCGATCACGATCCCCGAAGCCGGTGGACCCGAAGCGCTCGTATGGGCCGAGGTCCCCGATCCCGTACCCGGCGAGGGCGAGGTGCTGGTCGACGTCGTCGCCAGCGCCGTGAACCGCGCCGACCTGCTCCAGCGCCAGGGCTTCTACAACCCACCACCCGGCTCGTCCCCCTATCCGGGGCTCGAGTGCGCGGGCCGCGTCACCGACATCGGTGCCGGTGTCTCCGGATGGAAGATCGGCGACGAGGTGTGCGCGCTGCTCGCCGGTGGCGGCTACGCCGAGCAGGTCGTCGTCCCCGCCGGCCAGCTGCTGCCCGTACCCGAAGGCGTCGACCTCGTCACGGCGGCCGCGCTGCCCGAGGTGACCTCGACGGTCTGGTCCAACGTCTTCATGATTTCCCACCTCCGTCCCGGCGAGACGTTCCTCGTGCACGGCGGCTCCAGCGGTATCGGCACCATGGCGATCCAGCTGGCGAAGGCCGTCGGCGCCAAGGTGGCGGTCACGGCGGGCAGCAAGGAGAAGCTCGACTTCTGCCGGGAGCTCGGCGCGGACATCCTCGTCAACTACCGCGAGCAGGACTTCGTCGAGGAGCTCAAGAACGCCACGGACGGCGCGGGCGCGGACGTCATCCTCGACAACATGGGCGCCAAGTACCTGGACCGGAACGTGCAGTCCCTCGCCATCAACGGACGGCTCGCGATCATCGGTATGCAGGGTGGCGTCAAGGGCGAGCTGAACATCGCCACGCTCCTGACCAAGCGTGCCGCCGTCACCGCGACCTCCCTGCGCGGCCGTCCCGCCGCGGAGAAGGCAACGATCGTCGCGGCGGTGCGCGAGCACGTGTGGCCGCTGATCGCCGCGGGCCACGTACGCCCGATCGTCGACCAGACGGTGGCGATGAGTGACGCGGCGACCGCCCACCGCGTACTGGAGGAGAGCTCGCACATCGGGAAGGTGCTGCTCGTTCGCTGAGCACTCACCCCGCCGCCGGGTTGCCGAGACGGTCGAGATGCCGGAGTTGTGCCGCTGTGTGACGCTTGGTGCAGCTTCAGTGATCTCTCTTGATCTTGGCGACCCGGTAGCGGGAGGGGGCCGGCGTGACGACGAATCCATGGCTTCGCCCCTTGCTGATCCTGGCGGTGCTCCTGGCCGTCTCATCCGTCTCACCGATATCACTCTCGTACGCCGCTGATCCCTCCCCCAGCGAGACCCGTGCCGGAAGCGTTCCTGGCGAGGGCCGGGTCCGGCCGGGGCGTGCCGATCCGGTGCCGCCACCGCCCCCGCCGCCGTCCTCGCCGCCCTCTCCGGCGCTGTCCCTACCGGACCACAGGCCGAAGCCGCCCCCCGTCGATCAGGCCGACAAGCAGGGCGAAGCCATCCGGCGGACCGCTGCGGGACCGGTCGTCCCCGGCCTTCGCGTCCTGCCGCTCGGCAGCGGGCTCGTTCTCATCGGCCTCGGTCTCGCCTTCCTCGCCGTGCGGCTGCGCCGCGGCTGACACGACCGGGCCCCTCGTACACGGTGGATCAGCGGCAAATGGGGGCACCACCGATGTGTGATGTACGCGTGCGAGAGAATGGCGGCATGGAGATGCCGAGGAACGAAAGGTCGCCGGAGAGCCCCCAGGTCCTGGTTGTCGGACAGGACGGAATGGCGCTCGGCGGCGGCGGAGACGATGAATCCCGCGAGGTCCCGGTGACGGACATGGTCGAACAGCCGGCGAAGGTCATGCGCATCGGCAGCATGATCAAGCAGCTGCTCGAGGAAGTGCGGGCGGCACCTCTGGACGAGGCGAGCCGGGTACGGCTCAAGGAGATCCACGCCAGTTCGGTCAAGGAGCTCGAGGACGGTCTCGCCCCCGAGCTCGTCGAGGAACTGGAACGGCTCTCCCTGCCCTTCACCGACGAGGGAGTGCCCAGCGACGCCGAACTGCGCATCGCGCAGGCCCAGCTCGTGGGCTGGCTGGAGGGACTCTTCCACGGGATCCAGACGGCTCTCTTCGCGCAGCAGATGGCCGCGCGGGCGCAGCTCGAGTCGATGCGGCGCGCGTTGCCGCCCGGTGTGGGCGGTGGCGAGGAGGAAGAGGACGGCGGTATCGCGGGACGGTCCGGAGGGCCTTACCTCTAAGCGACAGCCGACAGCCGACAGCCGACAGCCGATAAGCGGTACCAGAAAAGCGAAGGGCCCGGTCACAAGGTGACCGGGCCCTTCGCGTCAGATGCCGCGCCTCGCGTCAGGCGCTGAAGCCGTTCAGGACGGGTTGCCCGTGGAGAGGGTGAACTCGATCTTCACGTCCTTCGGGTCGATGTCCGAGTCCTCCTTGGGGGACTGCACCATGACGGTGTCCTTCCCGTAGGTGTTCTCGTCGATCGTGCGCTTGTCGTACCGCCAGCCGGACGCCTGTAGGCACTTCTGCACGGAACGCCAGTCCTTGAACGTGAAGTTCGGGACCTTGATCTTGTTCTCGTCGTTGTACGCGGTCTCGGGATCGGTGCACACGCTGGTCTCCACCGTCTGCGACCGGTCCGGACCCCGATACCCTTCCGCGGGCGCGCTCGACTCCGTCTGCTTGCCCGCGTTGCCGCCCTCGTCGTCCTTGTTCATCGACAGCGCCGTGATCAGGCCGCCGACGGCGATCAGCGCGACGACGATCGAGCCGACGATCACCGGCATGTTCCGCTTGCCGCCACCCGACCCGGACCCGCCCTGCCCCTGCACGGACGTCTGCCCCTGCTGCGGCGAGATCGAGTACGGCGGCGGGGTCTGCGCGCCCTGCTGGGCGTACGCGTTCACGGGCGCCGGAGTCGGGTAGCCACCCTGCTGCGGGTAGCCGTACCCCGGGGTCACGGGGCCCGGAGCGGGAGTGGGCGGGCCGTAGGCACCCGGCTGGTACGGAGTCTGGACGTTGCCGCTCTGCGGCATCGAGCTGTCGACCGGCGGGAAGACCGCGGCGCCGACGCCCGCACCGCTCGCCGTCTGGGCGCCCGGCACGATGCTCGGCGCGGCCACCTGGAGCGACTGGACGACGCGCAGGCACTCGTCGCGCATCGACTCGGCGGTCGGGAAACGCTCGTTCGGGTTCTTCTTCAGCGCGCGGGCGATGATCGCGTCGACCGCGGGCGGCAGCGCGCGGTTGATCGAGGACGGAGCGACCGGCTCCTCCTGGACGTGCGCGTACGCGATGGCCAGCGGCGAGTCCGCCTCGAAGGGCAGCCTGCCGGTGGTCAGCTGGAACAGCATGATGCCGACGGAGTAGAGGTCGGACCGGGCGTCGACGCCGCGGCCGAGTGCCTGCTCCGGGGAGAGGTACTGGGGGGTGCCGACGACCATGCCGGTCTGCGTCATGGAGGTGACGCCGGACTGCATGGCGCGGGCGATGCCGAAGTCCATGACCTTGACGACGTTGCGCTTCGTCATCATCACGTTGCCGGGCTTGATGTCGCGGTGGACCAGGCCCATCTCGTGGCTGATCTCGAGTGCGGCGAGGACATCGGCGGTGATCTTCAGCGCCTGGTCGGACGGCATCGCGCCGAACTGGGCGACGGACGCGTCGAGCACGGAGCCGAGCGGCTTGCCCTCCACGTACTCCATGACGATGTACGGCATCGTCGCGCCGTCGAGGTCTTCCTCGCCCGTGTCGAAGACCGAGACGATGTTCGTGTGAGTGAGCTTGGCCACCGACTGGGCCTCGCGGCGGAAGCGTTCGCGGAAGGACTGCTCGCGGCCGAGCTCGCTGTGAAGCGTCTTGATCGCGACTTGACGATCGAGCACGGAGTCGTAAGCGAGGTGAACGGAGGCCATGCCGCCTTCACCGAGAAGATCACGCAGCTGGTACCGGCCACCGGCCAGCGAGCGTCCCGCATACCGTCCTTGTACGCCGTCCTGGCTGCTCATGTCGTGCGTCCCCCATCGGCGCGGTGTGCCGGACGGCTCCGCGGTCGGTGATCCATTCCCGCTATTCCTGGCCAAGTCTGCCCGAGGGCCCTGCTACGTCAAGCTCGATGCCCGTTCCGTGACCGTACGCGCAAGAAGCGTCTCGGAAGCGTTACAAGTTTGCGCGTGAGGGTACCCGGCGGGTTTGATGTCCGGTCCACCTCGAACCGCCGGGACGCTTGAAGGCTGTAGCGTGACCCGGCGGGGCTCTCCCGGTACCACCAAGCACCACGACCAGAATCGACGGCGAGGACTGATGGCACAGACGCAGCGCGCTCAGGGCCCGTCCGACCCCGAGGCGACTGGCGGCGGTATGTCTGATGCGCCCGAGTTGTGGGGTAACGGCGGTCTCGTCGGGGATGGCCGGTATCGGCTGACCTACAGACTCGGCCGGGGCGGCATGGCAGAGGTGTTCGCGGCCGAGGACGTACGTCTGGGCCGGACGGTCGCCGTCAAACTGCTCCGCTCCGATCTCGCGGAGGACCCGGTCTCCAAGGCCCGCTTCACGCGCGAGGCCCAGTCGGTCGCGGGACTCAACCACCACGCTGTGGTGGCGGTCTACGACTCCGGTGAGGACGTCGTCGGGCCGAGCGTCGTCCCGTACATCGTCATGGAGATCGTCGAGGGCCGGACGATCCGCGATCTGCTGCTCAACGCGGAGGCGCCGGGCCCCGAGCAGGCCCTGATCATCGTCTCCGGGGTGCTCGAGGCGCTCGCGTACTCGCACCAGCACGGCATCGTGCACCGTGACATCAAGCCCGCGAACGTGATCATCACCGACACCGGCGCGGTGAAGGTGATGGACTTCGGCATCGCCCGTGCCCTGCACGGCGCGCAGTCGACGATGACCCAGACCGGCATGGTCATGGGCACGCCCCAGTACCTCTCCCCGGAGCAGGCGCTCGGCAAGGCCGTCGACCACCGTTCCGACCTGTACGCGACCGGCTGTCTGCTCTACGAACTCCTCGCGCTGCGGCCCCCGTTCACCGGTGAGACGCCGCTCTCCGTGGTCTACCAGCACGTCCAGGACATCCCCGTACCGCCGTCGGAGACCTCCGACGGGTCGCCGCCGGAGCTGGACGGCCTGGTGATGCGTTCGCTGGCCAAGGACCCGGACGACCGCTTCCAGACCGCCGAGGAGATGCGCGGTCTGGTCCAGTACGGGCTGCAGATGCTCCACGAGCAGGGCAGCCACACCGGGACCTGGAACACCGGTCCCGTCGACGTCGCGGGCATGCACGAGGGCGGCAGCACCCCGGCGATGGGCGTCGCGGGCACCACCGCGATGCAGCACCCCGGCGACTCGGGCACCGCGCAGATCCCGGGCGCCATGCTGCGTCCGCCGGGTGGCGACGACGGCGGCTTCGACGGCAGTCACCGCGACGGGAACGGCCGGGGCGGCCGGGGCAAGATGTGGATCTTCGCCGTGCTCGCGGTCATCGCGATCGCCGTGGGCGTCGCGTTCGCGATGTCGGCGAACGACAACAAGTCGAAGAACACGGACACCCCGACGAAGTCTCCGACGAAGTCGTCGGAGACGAAGAAGCCGAGCAAGAGCTCGGACGAGGAGACCTCGGACGGGGACACCGCTCAGCCCGGTGACGGCTCCGGCGGTCAGGGTGACTGGAGCCCGTCCGCGCCGAACACCACCGGCCCGACCACTCCTGACACACCCACCGAGAACGACCCGACGGACGACCCGACGAAGCCCACCGACGACCCCACCGAGCCGACGGACGACCCGACGACGCCCACCGGGGACGCCAGTGACCCGACGACCCCGGACCCGCCGGTGACGAACGGCGGCACCGAGGGCGGGGACGTCGCCGGCGCCGGCGACGAGGGCAACGGCTGAGCAGAGGCGAGAAGCCCCCTACGCATACGCACGCGCGCGTGGAGCCCGGAAGGGCACCACGCGCGCGTGCGTCGTCAGAGGGGGCTGTACACGGGCACTGCAGGGCGTACGGGCCCCAGGAGGCAGGCGGGGTCACCGTGTGCGCTGAAGCTGCCGGTTCCGGCCGCCCTGCAAGGTGTGCACCGTGGCCAGCTGCGGCTCTATGCGCATATAGACCGGGTCGTAGAGCTCGCCGTCCACGTAGTGCGGCCCGGGGCCGAAGAGTTCCAGCTCTTCGTTGGTCGGCTCGATGACCTCGCAGAGGCCGACGAACTGCACCGTCCACTGCCCCGTGCGCGCGGTCTCGGCGCTGAGGTTGTCCGCCCCGTAGGCGACGACGCTGCCGATGCAGGCCTCGTGGTACCCGTACCCCTTGTGCATCCGCAGGAGGATGCGCCCGTCCACGACCACGTGGCGGGCGGCGGCGAGGAAGGGCAGCGCGCGCATGCTGGTCGCGACCCGGCCGTAGTCGGTGCGGCCGAGCAGTTCGAAGGCGAGCCGCTCGTCCTGTTCCTGATCGTCGGTGGGCATACGTCCACCCTCTGGCACCGGCGGGGTGCCGGGGAAGGGGATCTGGCCCCTAGGGGACGAGGACGTAAGTCCCGTTTCGGATCACGAAACGTATTGCGGGATCACTTTCAGTGATTCTGCCCCGCTTCAGTGATTCTGCTCCGCCTGAATGCGCGCCACGTACGCCGCCGCCTGCGAGCGCCGCTCCATGCCCAGTTTGGAGAGCAGGCTGGAGACGTAATTCTTGATCGTTTTCTCGGCGAGGTGCAGTCGTTCGCCGATCACCCGGTTGGTCAGGCCCTCGCCGATCAGGTCGAGGATCTTGCGCTCCTGGTCCGTCAGGTTCGCCATGCGGTCGTCGCCCTTGGGGGTGTTCCCGTCGCGAAGGCGCTCCAGGACCCGGGCCGTGGCGACGGGGTCGAGCAGGGACTTTCCGGCCGCCACATCACGTACGGCGGAGAGCAGTTCATTGCCTCGAATGGCCTTCAGGACATAGCCGGAAGCGCCCGCCATGATCGCGTCGAAGAGGGCCTCGTCGTCCGCGAACGAGGTGAGCATCAGGCATTTGATGTCCTCGTTCTGCGAACGGATCTCACGGCAGACCTCGACCCCGCTGCCGTCCGGAAGCCGCACGTCGAGCACGGCCACGTCCGGTCGTGTCGCCGGGATCCTGACCAGAGCGTCCG
The DNA here is from genome assembly GCF_053606205.1 of Streptomyces sp. NPDC055239. Lineage (NCBI taxonomy): Bacteria > Bacillati > Actinomycetota > Actinomycetes > Kitasatosporales > Streptomycetaceae > Streptomyces > Streptomyces sp. NPDC055239. The sequence goes on from NZ_JBSGRD010000010.1 coordinate 62,233, forward strand.
CCGCTGTCCCCGCCTCGCCGACGACCTCGATATCGGACTCCACGGAGAGCAGCTCATGGACTCCTCGCCGCACCACTTCATGGTCGTCGAGGAGAAATACCGTAATTTTTCCGTCTTCGCGCACGGAGCCAGTCTCACACACGATCTCTTCTTGTGCCCCAGCTGAACTCTTCCCGTGCGCGGGGTGCCCGGGATAACGTGCCGGTGTTCCGGCCCCCTGCCAGGCTGTGATCAGTGCTGTGACCAGGAACTGTTCCCGACTTTCTGGATTTACTCGGAAATCCAAGCAGTCAGATACTTGGAAATCCAAGCAAATTCGCAGGTCAGATGGGGTTTCACAGAAATGGGAAGCACTGGGTAACGTGCATTGTGCAGGGCGCTCGCCGGGGCACCTGTCACGCCTGTTCCCGGCCGAGTCGCACCCACCCCGTGCGCGGGCACGGATCAGGCGAGCCGCACTGGCTTACCCGGTAATCCCGGGGGCCGGACCGACGGAGGAGCACACGTGACCGTGGAGAGCACCGCCGCGCGCACACCGCGCCGCAGCACAACCAGCGGCGGGAAGCGCGCGAGCGCCAAGAAGGCCGCGCCGAAGAAAAGCACGGAGCCCCAGCTTGTCCAGCTGCTGACCCCTGAGGGCAAGCGGGTCAAGAACGCCGAGTACGACTCGTACGTCGCGGACATCACCGCCGACGAACTGCGCGCCCTGTACCGCGACATGGTCCTCACCCGCCGCTTCGACGCCGAGGCCACCTCCCTGCAGCGCCAGGGCGAGCTGGGCCTGTGGGCGTCGCTGCTCGGCCAGGAGGCCGCCCAGATCGGCTCGGGCCGGGCCACGCGCGAGGACGACTACGTCTTCCCGACCTACCGCGAGCACGGCGTCGCCTGGTGCCGCGGGGTCGACCCGACCAACCTGCTCGGGATGTTCCGCGGCGTGAACCACGGCGGCTGGGACCCGAACACCAACAACTTCCATCTGTACACGATCGTCATCGGCTCGCAGACCCTGCACGCGACCGGGTACGCGATGGGCGTGGCCAAGGACGGCGCTGACTCGGCCGTGATCGCGTACTTCGGGGACGGCGCCTCCAGCCAGGGCGACGTCGCCGAATCGTTCACCTTCTCCGCGGTCTACAACGCCCCCGTGGTGTTCTTCTGCCAGAACAACCAGTGGGCGATCTCCGAGCCGACCGAGAAGCAGACCCGCGTGCCGCTCTACCAGCGCGCACAGGGCTTCGGCTTCCCGGGTGTGCGGGTCGACGGCAACGACGTGCTCGCCGTGCTCGCCGTCACCAAGTGGGCCCTGGAGCGGGCGCGTACGGGCCAGGGTCCTGCGCTCATCGAGGCGTTCACCTACCGCATGGGCGCGCACACCACGTCCGACGACCCGACCAAGTACCGCAGCGACGACGAGCGCGTGGCCTGGGAGGCGAAGGACCCGATCCTGCGCCTGCGGACCCACCTCGAGTCCGAAGGTCACGCGGATGAGGGATTTTTCGCGGAACTCGACGCGGAGAGCGAAGCGTTGGGGAAGCGAGTGCGAGAGGTGGTGCGGGCGATGCCGGATCCTGATCTGATGGCGATCTTCGAGAACGCGTATGCGGACGGGCATGCGCTGGTCGACGAGGAGCGCGCGCAGTTCCTGGCGTACCAGGCATCGTTCGCGGACGCTTCTGACGGCGGGGAGGGCAAGTAACCATGGGCGTACAGAAACTTCCCCTTGCCAAGGCGATCAACGAATCGCTGCGCAAGGCGCTCGACACCGACCCCAAGGTCCTCATCATGGGCGAGGACGTCGGCAAGCTCGGCGGTGTCTTCCGTGTGACGGACGGCCTGCAGAAGGACTTCGGCGAGGACCGTGTCATCGACACCCCGCTCGCCGAGTCCGGCATCGTCGGCACGGCCATCGGCCTGGCCCTGCGGGGCTACCGCCCGGTGGTGGAGATCCAGTTCGACGGCTTCGTCTTCCCCGCGTACGACCAGATCGTCACGCAGCTCGCGAAGATGCACGCCCGCGCGCTCGGCAAGATCAAGATGCCGGTCGTCATCCGCATTCCGTACGGCGGCGGCATCGGCGCCGTCGAGCACCACAGCGAGTCGCCCGAGGCGCTGTTCGCGCACGTGGCGGGCCTCAAGGTCGTCTCGCCCTCGAACTCGTCGGACGCCTACTGGATGATGCAGCAGGCCATCCAGAGCGACGACCCGGTGATCTTCTTCGAGCCGAAGCGCCGCTACTGGGACAAGAGCGAGGTCGACACCGAAGCCATCCCCGCGCCGCTGCACAAGGCCCGGGTCGCCCGCGAGGGCACGGACCTGACGCTCGCCGCGTACGGCCCGATGGTGAAGGTCTGTCTTGAGGCAGCCGCGGCCGCCGCCGAAGAGGGCAAGTCCCTCGAAGTGGTGGACATGCGCTCCATGTCGCCGATGGACTTCGACACCGTGCAGGCCTCGGTCGAGAAGACGCGGCGGCTCGTCGTGGTCCACGAGGCCCCGGTCTTCCTCGGTACGGGCGCGGAGATCGCGGCCCGCATCACCGAGCGGTGCTTCTACCACCTCGAAGCTCCCGTGCTGCGGGTCGGCGGTTTCCACGCGCCGTATCCGCCGGCGCGGTTGGAAGAGGAGTACCTGCCGGGCCTCGACCGGGTGCTCGACACTGTCGACCGCTCGCTGGCGTACTGAGGGAGAGGGTCGTGACGACGATGACAGACACCGCGCTGGCCGAGTTCAAGATGCCCGACGTGGGCGAGGGGCTCACCGAGGCAGAGATCCTCAAGTGGTTCGTGGCGCCCGGCGACACGGTCACCGACGGGCAGGTGGTGTGCGAGGTCGAGACGGCCAAGGCCGCCGTCGAGCTGCCCATTCCGTTCAACGGTGTCGTGAGCGAACTGCGCTTCCCCGAGGGCACCACGGTCGATGTCGGCCAGGTGATCATCGCGGTGGACGTGTCCGGCGGTGGCGCTGCCGCCGCGCCCGCCACGCCCGGGGAGGCAGCCGCAGCTCCCGCACAGGAGGCGGCCCCCGAAGCCGCCCCCGAGGAGGAGGCCGCTCCCAAGGGCCGTCAGCCCGTGCTCGTCGGCTATGGGGTCGCCGAGTCCTCGACGAAGCGCCGCGCGCGCAAGTCCGCGCAGGACCAGGCCGATGCCGCCGGTACGTACTACGCGGCGGCGGTCCAGGCCGAGCTGAACGGCTCCGGCACTGCTGCCGTCTCCGCGGCACCCGCTGCATCCGCTGCCCCGTCGGCCCCCGCGGGCACCCGGCCGCTGGCCAAGCCGCCGGTGCGCAAGCTCGCCAAGGACCTGGGAGTCGACCTCACGGCGATCATCCCGTCCGGCGCCGACGGGATCATCACGCGCGAGGACGTGCACGCGGCAGTGGCTCAGGCCTCCGTGGCCGCCCCGGCCTCGGCGCCCGCCCCCGTGTCGGCGCCGGAGCCGGTGGCCGCCGAAGCCGCCGCTCCCGCCCCCGTGGCCGGTGCCCGCGAGACCCGCATCCCCGTCAAGGGCGTACGCAAGGTCATCGCCCAGGCGATGGTCGGTTCGGCCTTCACGGCGCCGCACGTCACGGAGTTCGTGACGGTGGACGTGACGCGGACGATGAAGCTGGTCGAGGAGCTGAAGCAGGACAAGGCTTTCGCGGGCCTGCGGGTCAACCCGCTCCTGCTCATCTCCAAGGCGCTGCTCGTGGCGATCCGCCGCAACCCGGACGTCAACGCGGCCTGGGACGAGGCGAATCAGGAGATCGTCCAGAAGCACTACGTGAACCTGGGCATCGCCGCCGCGACACCGCGCGGCCTGGTCGTCCCGAACATCAAGGACGCGCACGCCAAGACGCTGCCGGAACTGGCCGCTTCGCTCGGCGAGTTGGTGTCCACGGCCCGCGACGGCAAGACGTCGCCGGCCGCCATGCAGGGCGGCACGGTCACCATCACGAACGTCGGCGTCTTCGGCGTCGACACCGGGACGCCGATCCTGAACCCCGGCGAGTCCGCGATCCTCGCGGTCGGCACGATCAAGCTCCAGCCCTGGGTCCACAAGGGCAAGGTCAAGCCGCGTCAGGTGACGACGCTCGCGCTCTCCTTCGACCACCGCCTGGTCGACGGCGAGCTCGGCTCCAAGGTGCTCGCCGACGTGGCGGCGATCCTGGAGCAGCCCAAGCGGCTCATCACCTGGGCGTAGGTGACACGGGCGAAGTACGACGAGGGGGCCCACCGCAGCTCGCGGTGGGCCCCCTCGTCGTACCCCCGTCGGGGGGTAGCGCCGGGCTACTTCTTGAAGCCGTAGTCCATCAGCTTCTTCGCGTCCTTCGTGCGGGCGTCCACGGAGGTCGAGGTGAGGACCGTGCCGATGACGGTCTTGCCGCTGCGGGTGGCGGCGAAGACGAGGCAGTACTTGGCCTGCGGGCCCGAGCCTGTCTTCACGCCGATGGCGCCGCTGTAGCTGCTGAGCAGGTTGTTCGTGTTCGACCACGACATGTAGCGGTAGCCACCGCTCTTCGTGGTGACCTTCTGCTTCGTCGACTTCGTCTTCACGACCGTACGGAACGTGGAGCTCTTCATCGCGCTGCTGGCGAGCTTCGTCAGGTCACGGGGCGTGGAGTAGTTGCTCCCGCTGCCGATGCCGTCGAAGGAGTCGAAGTGGGTGTTGGTCAGGCCGAGGGTCTTGGCCTGGGTGTTCATCTTGCCGATGAACGACTTCACGCGGGCGGCGCGGGTGGATCCCTTGCCGAACTTGTCCGCGAGCGCGTACGCCGCGTCGCAGCCGGACGGCAGCATGAGGCCGTACAGGAGCTGGCGGACGGTGACCTTGTCGCCGACGATCAGGCGCGCCGACGAGGCGGTGTTCCTGACGATGTAGTCGCTGTAGGCCTTTTCGATCTTGACCTTGGAATCGAGGTTGAGGTTGGTCTGCGAGAGCACCACCTTCGCCGTCATGATCTTGGTGGTGGAGCCGGTGGACCGACGGGTGTCGGCGGCCTTGGTGAAGAGCGACTTGCCCGTGCCGTTGTTCATCACGTAACCGCCCTTGCCGGCGATCGACGGCTTCGGGAGCGCGGCCGCATGGGCCGGGGCCGTGAGGGCTCCGCCCGCGAGTACCGCACCTGTGGTGACGATGACGGCCGACGCGCGGCGAATGCCCTTAATGCGGGTTTTCAAGTTCAATGCTCCAAATTGACCAAATGCCCCTGGAATGCGGCCACATGAGAGTGCCGCTCGATACTAAGACTCACGAGAGTGGCGAATGGATGCACGCTCGCGAGGGTGATGTCCGGATCGTGGAATGGACGTCCTCATGGGTACGTGTTGTATCTATGCTGTGCGCATGCCTGTCGCACCCGCCTCGTCCTCCACGCGAGCCCCCGCTCAAACCCCCGCTCAAGGCCTCAAGCAGCCACCCGCCGCCGAGCGCGTGTACGCGCACGTCAAGCAGGGCGTGCTCGACCGTCGGTACGAGGGCGGCACGCTGCTCACCGAGGGCGAGCTCGCCGAGGCCGTCGGGGTGTCCCGCACGCCGGTGCGCGAGGCCCTCCTGAAGCTGGAGGTGGAGGGGCTTCTGCGGCTCTACCCGAAGAAGGGGGCCCTCGTCCTGCCGGTGTCCGTGCAGGAGATCGCCGACGTCGTCGAGACGCGGCTCCTGGTGGAGACGCACTCGGTGCGCAAGGCGGTACCGGCGCCTCCGGCGCTGATCGAGCGGCTCGAGGGGCTGCTGCGGCAGCAGCGGGAGGAGGCCGCCGCGGGTGATTTCTCCGCTGCCGCTGTGACTGACCGCTGCTTCCACGCGGAGATCGTGCGCAGCGGGGGGAACGAGATTCTGGCCCGCCTCTACGATCAGCTCCGGGACCGGCAGCTGCGGATGGGCGTCGCCGTCATGCACTCCCACCCCGACCGGATCGCCAAAACGCTTGCCGAGCACGAGGAACTCCTGAACGCGTTGACGTCCGGGGACGTGGAAGCGGCCGAGGCGGTGGTCGCCCGGCACGTCGGGTGGTTCCAGAATCTCGCTCGGGGCGATGTCCGATGAGTTCGGCGTCCCTCTCCCTCCCCGGCGATCCCCCCGGCGGCAAGAAGGCCGTCCTCGTCTGGGGCATCGGCGTCGCCGTCTACTTCGTCGCCGTCATCTTCCGGACCTCCCTCGGCGTCGCCGGGCTCGACGCCGCCGACCGGTTCCACGTCAACGCGTCCGCGCTCTCGACCTTCTCGATCCTCCAGCTGCTCGTCTACGCGGGCATGCAGATACCCGTCGGCCTGATGGTCGACCGGCTCGGCACCAAGCGCGTGCTGACCATCGGAGTCGTGCTCTTCACGCTCGGGCAGCTCGGCTTCGCGTTCTCGCCCTCGTACGGGATGGCGCTCGCGTCCCGTGCGCTGCTCGGCTGCGGTGACGCGCTGACCTTCATCAGCGTGCTGCGGCTCGGCACCCGCTGGTTCCCGGCCCGGCGCGGCCCGATGGTCGCCCAGCTCGCCGGCCTGGTCGGCATGGCGGGCAACCTCGTCTCCACCCTCGTCCTCGCCCGGCTCCTGCACTCCGTCGGCTGGACCGCGGCCTTCGCGGGCAGCGCGCTCTGCGGCGTCTTCGTCCTCGTACTGATGACGCTGTTCCTCAAGGACCACCCCGAGGGGCACGCCCCGGAGCCGGTGCGGCACACCGGCGGTGCCTTCGTGCGCAAGCAGATCGCCCTGAGCTGGCGCGAGCCCGGCACCCGGCTCGGCCTGTGGGTGCACTTCACCACGCAGTTCCCCGCGATGGTGTTCCTGCTCCTGTGGGGCCTGCCGTTCCTCGTCGAGGCGCAGGGTCTCACGCGCGCCACGGCCGGGACGCTGCTCACCCTCGTCGTGCTCTCCAACATGGTGGTGGGCCTGGTCTACGGCCAGATCGTCGCCCGGCACCACGCGGCGCGCACGCCCATCGCCATCGGCACCGTCGCGGCGACGGCCACGATGTGGGCGGTCACCATCCACTACCCCGGTGACCACGCCCCGATGTGGCTGCTCATCACTCTCTGCACCGTGCTCGGCGCCTGCGGCCCCGCGTCCATGATCGGCTTCGACTTCGCGCGGCCCGCGAATCCGCCGGAGCGCCAGGGCACCGCGTCCGGCATCGTGAACATGGGCGGCTTCGTCGCCTCCATGACGACGCTGCTCGCCATCGGCGTTCTCCTGGACGCGACCGGCGACAACTACCGGATCGCCTTCTCCGCCGTCTTCGTCCTCGAAGCGGTGGGCCTCAGCCAGATCCTGCGGCTGCGGACGCGTGCGGTGCGCCGGGAGAAGGAGCGGCTTGTCGCCAGCCGCGTCGAGGCCGTGCACGTCCCCGTCTGAGGGGTCACCCAAAGAGGAACGGCTACGGCGTGACCGCGAACTCCCGCATGATCGCCTCGCCGAGGCCGTGATCGCCCTCGATCTTGACCCGGTCGGTCACGGATTCGTACGCGATACGGCCGCACGCGAGGCGGAAGTACGTCTCCCAGTCCAGGCTCAGCGTGGCGAGCGGGCCGAGCGAGGGGGCGCTGTCGACCGTGGCGCGGCCGTCCGTGTCGACGCGGACCGTGCGCAGGAACTCGACGGGGCCGCTCACATCGAAGACGACCGCTGAATTCACCGGCGCCTGGGCCTTCTTGGCGACCACCTTGGCGAGGCCCTGGAGGAGGAGGTCGCGCGCCACGTACGCACCCTGGGAGTCCAGGTTGCCGGGCTTCCTCAGCGTCGTACGCAGGTCCTGCTCGTGCACCCAGACGTCGAACGCGCGCGTCCGCATGGCCAGTTCGAGGGTCTGCTCCGTGCCGAGCGGGCCGCGGATCTTGTGCGACGGTTCGCGCGACTCGTTCCGCAGCTGACGCGTGCGGCGGATGACCGTGTACTCCAGCTCGGAGGTCATCTCGGGCGCGGTGTGGTGGCGCCGGACGTCGACCTGTATCTCCATGTAGCGCTGGCCCTCGGTCTGTACGTGGTACAGGTCGCGGGGCAGGGTGTGGATGGGGCGCGGGTCGCCCAGCATCTCGCAGTCCAGGCCTATGACGTGGGAGATGACATCCCGCACCGACCAGCCGGGGCAGGGCGTGGCCCAGTTCCACTCTGCCTCGGCGAGCGGAGACACCAGCTCGGATATGGCTGATACGGATTGGGTCCAGGCGTCGGCGTAGGTTTGAAGGCTGGGATGGAGACTCACGGGACCCCTCGGCGGTCGTACGCGGGCGGTGGGTGTCTGAGACGCTAAGTTACGCTGCCCACAGGCACCCCGGCAGTGCTTTCGTGTGACGATCGTAGGCCCGCATTGACGGCTCGAATGCCAGGACGGTGGTAGTGTGCGCGCCTCCCTCATCCAGATCGCCGTAGACGAGGGCGAATCGGTCAATTCCCGCCGCTCGCGGGTCTCTTCACTGGTACGAGAAGTAGCCGAGCGTGAGCGGCCGGATCTCGTCGTTCTCCCCGAACTGTGGACCACGGGCGCCTTCGCCTACGAACTGTTCGCGAGCGAGGCGGAGCCGCTGGAAGGGCCCACGTACGACGCGATGGCCAAGGCCGCGAGCGACGCGGGCGTCTGGCTGCACGCGGGGTCCGTCCCGGAGCGGGTCGCGTCGGGGGACCTCTACAACACCTCGCTCGTCTTCTCGCCCCAGGGTGAACTCGCCGCCTCGTACCGGAAGATCCACCGGTTCGGCTTCGACAAGGGCGAGGCCGTCCTGATGGGGGCGGGCAGCGACCTCGTGACGGTGCGCACGCCCGACGTGACGATCGGACTCGCCACCTGCTACGACCTCCGCTTCCCCGAGCTCTTCCGCGGGCTCGTCGACGCGGGCGCCGAGATGTTCGTCGTCCCCGCCGGATGGCCCGCGCGGCGGCGTGAGCACTGGACGCTGTTCGCACGGGCCCGCGCGGTCGAGGACCAGGTGTACGTCCTCGCGTGCGGCACCGGCGGTACGCACGCGGGTGTGCCGCAGGCCGGGCACAGCATCGTCGTCGACCCGTGGGGCGAGGTGCTCGCCGAGGCGGGGGACGGCGAGGAGATCCTCACCGTCGAGCTCGACCCGGCGAAGGTGGCCGCCACGCGTGAGCAGTTCCCGGCGCTGAAGGACCGGCTGCTCGGGATGGACGTCCCGCGGCCCTGAAGGCCCCGGCCTGCTGTCGGTCGCCGTCCAGTCGTCCTAGTCGTCGCCCCGCTCCTTCTCCGCCAGGCGGATCACGCAGACCGCGACGGCCAGGAGCAGGGAGGCGTCGGCGTCGTCGCGGGTGATGTGGAGGCCGTACGTCTCGCGGACCGTGAACCAGCGGCGCGAGATGTCGGCGAGGAGTTCGCCGTCGTACTCGATGGCGAACTCGCGGTCCAGGATCTTGCCGCTCACGTCGAGCTCGGTGCCGTCGACCAGCTCCACGCGGTAGTGGTTGCGCAGGAGCGAGAGACGCTTGCGCTTGACCTTGGCCAGCGGTTCGCCGTCCCGTTCGATCACCATCGTGTCGCGCAGCGCCAGCATTTTGGCGTGGATGTCGATGAGGACGCGGCCCCGCATGTCCTTGAGTTCGAAGGTCTCGCGCAGGCGCATCGCCTTGCCGTCGACGAAGAAGACCTTCTGGCCCTGGTCGTCCTCGATCCAGTAGTCGTCACCGATGCCGAGCAGCCGGTCGCGTACGAGAAGTTTCATGCAGCCATGACTACCCCGCGACGCGCTCGGCACAAGGGGAGGCGGGGGAGTTCACCGTGAAGTGGCCACATGCCGTCGGGCCCGGCGGGCCACAGGAGTGGCTGCCGGGCCCGACGATGGCTGTCAAGAGGCCGTGATCAGAGGCCGTGGTGGTGGTCGTGGTCCGTCTCGACCACGGTCGCGCCCGGCGGCACGACCGTCTTGCGGCGCGCGTTGGTGAACGCGGCAACACCGATCACGCCCACGGCCATCATGATCAGGCCGGTGACGGTGAGATTGATGCCGTCCATCTCCCAGTCGGTGGCGAACGCGAGGATGGCACCCGCGGCGATCAAGATGATGCATCCGCCCAGGCCCATGTGGACCGCCTCCCTAAGTCGTGAAGTCGTGGCGTTGCACCCGGGTACCCGGGTGCGCCGGACCCACACGGGGATGGGGGGATCAGCCTTCCAGGAACGCCACCAACGCGTTGGCGAGGAGGTACGGGTCGTCCGCCCCGCACAGCTCGCGCACGCTGTGCATCGAGAGGATCGCGACGCCGATGTCGACGGTCTTGATGCCGTGCCGTGCCGCAGTGATCGGCCCGATGGTCGTGCCGCAGGGCATCGCGTTGTTCGACACGAAGCTCTGGAACGGCACGCCGGCTCTCTCGCACGCGGCGGCGAACACGGCACGCCCGGCGCCGTCCGTGGCGTACCGGTTGTTGACGTTGACCTTGAGGATCGGGCCGCCGTTGGCGCGCGGGTGGTGCGTCGGGTCGTGCCGCTCCGCGTAGTTGGGGTGCACGGCGTGGCCCGTGTCGGAGGAGAGGCAGATGGTGCCCGCGAAGGCACGGGCCTTGTCCTCGTACGTGCCGCCGCGCGCGAAGACGGAGCGTTCGAGCACCGAGCCGAGCAGCGGGCCGTCCGCGCCCGTGTCGGACTGCGAGCCGTTCTCCTCGTGGTCGAAGGCGGCGAGGACGGGGATGTACGGGAGGGAGCCGGCGCCCTGTGCCGTGGCGACGGCGGCGAGCGCCGCCGTACAGGCGTGTACCGAGAGCAAGTTGTCCATCCGCGGGCCCGCGATGAGCTCACGGTCGCGGCCGAGGTAGGAGGGCGCCTCGATGGGGTGCGTCATCAGGTCCCAGCCGGTGACCTCGCCGTGGGCGAGCCCCGCCTCCTCCTCCACGAAGCGGATGAGGTCGCCTTCGTGTACGTCGTCGCCGAGCCCCCAGATGGGCTGCATGTGTTTCTGCTTGTCGAGCTTGAGGCCGTCGGCGACCACTCCGCGGTCCATGTGGATCGCCAGCTGCGGGACCCGGAGGAGCGCCCGGTCGATGTTCACCAGGCGCGTCGAGCCGTCCCGCAGCGAGAGCCTGCCCGCGAGGCCGAGGTCGCGGTCGAGCCAGGAGTTGAGCAGCGGGCCGCCGTAGATCTCGACGGCCACCTGCCGCCAGCCGTGCCCGCCCGCGTCCGGCTTCGGCTTGACGCGGAGGTTCGGGGAGTCGGTGTGGGCGCCGACGATGCGGTACGGGGTGTGTGCGGACGCGCCTTCAGGGACGTACCAGGCGACGATCGCGCCGCCGCGCAGCACGTACTTCCCGCCCGTCGACCCGTCCCAGGCGTCGGTCTCCTCGACCTGCCGGAATCCGGCCTTCTCCAGCCGCTCCGCGGCGCTCGCCACTGCGTGGTAAGGGGAGGGGCTTGCCGCCAGGAAGGTCAAGAGGTCGTCGGAGTGGCCGCGGTCGAAGCGGGCAGGTGTGCTCATGGCTTCCAGCCTAGCTAGCAGTTATCTATGGCGCGGGGGGCCTTTTCCGGGAGGTTCTGTACCGGATGTGCCCGTATCCGGGGGGCCTGTACCGCCGCTTCTGGGCGGATCTTTACCTCCCGCGCACCCGTTCACCCCGCGTACGACAGTGGCCCGACCCCCGAAACGGGAGCGGGCCACCCTCAAGCGTCGTGGTGGCTAGAAAGCCGCCTCGTCCAGCTCCATCAGGTCCAGCTCCACGCCCTCGGCGAGCTTCCGCTCGTTGGCGACGCCCGGCAGGACGTTCGCCGCGAAGAACTTGGCCGCGGCGATCTTGCCCTCGTAGAAGGCCTTGTCCTTGGAGGACACAGCCTTGGCCGATGCCGACTCCAGCTTCTCGGTGGCGACCGCCGCACCCCGCAGGAGGAGGTAGCCGACGACGACGTCGCCCGAGACCATCAGGAGGCGGGTCGTGTTGAGGCCCACCTTGTAGATGGACTTCACGTCCTGCTCGGTGGCCGCGAGGTCCGTCAGCATGACGCCGACGATGGCCTCGAGCTCGACCGCGGCCTTGGCCAGCTCCTCGCGGGCCCCGGCCAGCTTCTCGCCGCCCGTGTCGACCGCGAGGAACTTTTTGATCTCCTCGGCGAGACCGTTCAGCGCGGCACCCTGGTTACGGACGATCTTCCGGAAGAAGTAGTCCTGGCCCTGGATGGCCGTCGTGCCCTCGTAGAGGGTGTCGATCTTGGCGTCACGGATGTACTGCTCGATCGGGTACTCCTGGAGGTACCCCGAGCCGCCGAACGTCTGGAGCGACTGCGCGAGCTGCTCGTACGACTTCTCCGAGCCGTAGCCCTTGACGATGGGCAGGAGGAGGTCGTTCAGGGCGATGAGCGCCGACGCGTCCTCTCCCGCCGCCTCCTTGATCTGGATGTCGTCCTGGACGGCAGCGGTGTGCAGCACCAGGGCGCGCATGCCCTCCGCGTACGCCTTCTGCGTCATCAGCGAGCGGCGTACGTCCGGGTGGTGGGTGATCGTCACCTTCGGCGCGGCCTTGTCCATGAACTGGGCAAGGTCCGGGCCCTGCACGCGCTCCTTGGCGTACTCCAGGGCGTTGAGGTAACCCGTCGAGAGCGTCGCGATGGCCTTCGTGCCGACCATCATGCGGGCGAACTCGATGATCATGAACATCTGGCGGATGCCGTCGTGCTTGTCGCCGATCAGCCAGCCCTTGGCGGGGTGGCGGTCGCCGAACGTCATCTCGCACGTGTTGGACGCCTTGAGGCCCATCTTGTGCTCGACGTTCGTGGCGTAGGCGCCGTTGCGCTCGCCCAGCTCGCCGGTCTCCCAGTCGAACTCGTACTTGGGGACCAGGAAGAGCGAGAGGCCCTTCGTGCCGGGGCCGTGGCCCTCGGGGCGGGCGAGGACGTAGTGGAGGATGTTCTCCGACATGTCGTGCTCACCGGACGTGATGAAGCGTTTCACGCCCTCGATGTGCCAGGAACCGTCGTCCTGCTGCACGGCCTTCGTGCGGCCCGCGCCCACGTCCGAACCGGCGTCCGGCTCGGTCAGGACCATCGTCGAGCCCCACTGCCTGTCGACGGCGATGGAGGCGACCTTCTTCTGCGCCTCGTTGCCCTCTTCGTGCAGGATGCCCGCGAACGCCGGACCGGAGGAGTACATCCAGACCGCCGGGTTGGCACCGAGAAGCAGCTCCGCGTAACCCCAGATCAGGGAGCGGGGAGCGGTCGTGCCGCCGATCTCCTCGGGCAGGCCCAGACGCCAGTAGTCGGAGTCCATGAAGGCCTGGTAGCTCTTCTTGAAGGACGCCGGTACCGGCGCGGTGTTGGTCTCGGGGTCGAACACCGGCGGGTTGCGGTCGGCGTCCGTGAAGGATTCGGCAAGCTCGTTCTCGGCGAGGCGGCGCAGCTCGTCGAGGATGGTCTTGGCCGTGTCGACGTCCATCTCCGCGAACGGGCCGGTGCCGTACAGCTTGTCGCGGCCGAGCACCTCGAAGAGGTTGAACTCGATGTCGCGGAGATTGGACTTGTAGTGCCCCATGGCGACGGCTCCGTTTGGGTCGGGGAGGCGGGATCCTCAGGCGGTCTGTGTAAGCGGGTCTGCGTCAGCGGGTCCGCGTAAGCGAAAAAACCACGTACCAGTTAGTAGCTACCGATAATGCTACCCGCCGGTAATAAGACGCAACCCCTGATCCCCCAAGTGTGAGCAGCGCCCCGTCCGGCCTCGGTAGGCTTGACCCCATGTACGGCTACGACCAACAAGCGGGCGCCGGGCAGAATTACGCACCGCCGCAGCCGCCGCCGCAGCAGATGCCGGGCGGCGCGGGCGGGTACGCCCAGCAGCAGCCCCCGCTCTATCCCGAGCCGTCGCCCCCGTCCCTCGCGGACGCGGTGCGCGCCTTCACCACGGGCTCGATGTCCGCCGAGGACTTCCAGCAGGCCTTCGCCACCTCGAAGGTCTACTGCCCGCGCGGCGACAACCCCGGCTTCCTCGCCCTGCACAACACCCAGCAGCCCGTGATCCCGATGTTCACGTCGCTCAAGGAGCTGCGCCGGTACGCGGGCAAGGAGTCCAAGTACTTCGTGATCACGGGCGCCGAGGTCATCGACCTCCTCCCCACCGGTTACGGCTTCGTCCTCGACATGGAGGGCGAGCACCGCATGGTGTTCGACGCCAAGGCCGTCGAACAGATGGTCGACTTCGCGATGCGGCGGATGTACGGCTAGCCGCCCGCGCTGACGTGTGGAGACGCCCGGAGGGAATTCCCTCCGGGCGTCTCGCGTTCCCGGTGGCAAGAAGTTCTACGTTCAACTAAAGTGGACGTACGAAGAAGGAGGCACCGACATGCCCGCTGTAACCGTCGAGAACCCGCTGACCCTGCCCCGTGTGGCCGCGTCCGCCGACGCCGTGGCCCGCCCCGTGCTCCGCGTGACGACCGCGCCGAGCGGTTTCGAGGGTGAGGGCTTCCCCGTGCGCCGGGCGTTCGCGGGGATCAACTACAAGTACCTCGACCCGTTCATCATGATGGACCAGATGGGCGAGGTGGACTACGGAGCCGGTGAGCCGAAGGGGACTCCCTGGCACCCGCACCGCGGCTTCGAGACCGTCACGTACCTGATCGACGGAACCTTCGTGCACCAGGACTCGAACGGTGGCGGCGGCACCATCCAGAACGGCGACACCCAGTGGATGACCGCCGGATCCGGCCTTCTGCACATCGAGGCGCCGCCGGAGTCCCTCGTCCAGTCCGGCGGCCTCTTCCACGGCCTCCAGCTGTGGGTGAACCTGCCCGCGCGGGACAAGATGATGGACCCCCGCTACCAGGACATCCGCGGCGGCCAGGTCCAGCTCCTCACCTCGCCCGACGGCGGCGCGCTCCTGCGCGTCATCGCCGGTGAGCTCGACGGGCACGAGGGCCCCGGCATCACGCACACGCCGATCACGATGATCCACGCGACGGTCCGCCCCGGTGCCGAGGTCACGCTGCCCTGGCGCGAGGACTTCAACGGCCTCGCGTACGTGCTCGCGGGGCGCGGCACGGTCGGTGCCGAGCGCCGTCCGGTGCACCAGGGCCAGACGGCGGTCTTCGGCACCGGCTCCTCGCTGACCGTCCGCGCGGACGAGAAGCAGGACGGGAACACCCCCGACCTGGAGGTCGTGCTGCTCGGCGGGCAGCCGATCCGTGAGCCGATGGCGCACTACGGACCGTTCGTGATGAACAGTCAGGCCGAGCTCCAGCAGGCGTTCGAGGACTTCCAGAAGGGCCTGCTCGGTACGGTTCCGGCCGTGCACGGCATGTAGGCGCCAAATAGGCGCCGGTTGCGTGCCGGTTGGGCTACACGACGTGCGGGGCCGATGAGGCCGTGCTCGGGTAGGAGGGTGAGCACCCCTGGCGCCCTTCTGCCCGAGCCCGTACGTCGTACCGCCGCCTGGTGCGCCGTCCTCCTGCTCGTCGCCGGCGTGGCCGCCGTGGCGATCTGGCTCTTCGTCACCTTCAAGACGGCCGTCACGCCGGTCCTGCTCGCCCTCCTCGGCACCGCACTGCTCGGACCCGTCTACCGATGGCTCCTGAAGATGAAGGTGCAGCGCTCGCTGGCCGCGGGGCTGACCTGCGCGGCCGTCGTCGCGGTCGTCGGCGGCGCGGTGTACATCGTGGTCAAGGCCCTGATCGACACCGGCGACCAGATCATCGCCTCCCTGAAGCAGGCCGCGACCGACCTGTCCGACCACTTCGGAGCGGCGGGGACCTCCCTGGACGACATGGCGTCCAACGCCAAGGAACTGCTCGGCAAGTTCGGCGGCTCCGCGGCCTCCGGCGTGCTCAGCGGCCTCAGCGTCGTCGGCGAGATGACCGCCATGGCCGTCCTCGCGCTGCTGCTCGTCTTCTTCTTCCTGCGCGACTCCGACCGGGCCGTGAACTCCATGCGCTCGCTCGCCCCGCGCGGCACCGCCGACGTCGTCGAGGCGATGGGCCGACGTGCCTTCGAGGCCGTCGAGGGCTTCATGCGCGGGACCACGTTCATCGCCCTGATCGACGCCATCTGCATCACCGTCGGGCTTCTGATCCTTCAGGTGCCGGGGGCGCTGGGGCTCGGCGCGCTCGTGTTCATCGGCGCCTACATCCCCTATCTGGGTGCTTTCATCTCCGGCGCCGTCGCCGTCCTCGTCGCGCTCGCCGACCGCGGCTTCATCATCGCGCTGTGGGCGCTGGGTGTCGTACTCGCCGTGCAGGTCCTCGAAGGGCACGTGCTCCAGCCGGTGATCCAGTCCCGGACCGTGCAGATGCATCCGGCGGTCGTGATGCTGGCGATCACCGCGGGGGCGTCCGTGGCGGGGATCTTGGGGATGCTGCTCGCGGTGCCGGTGACCGCGGCGGTGTTCGGGGTGATTTCGGAGCTGCGGGAACGCTATCCGGAGGGCTTGGCCGGGTCGGAATCCTCCGTGGGCGGGTCGGGCTCGTCGGAGGGGGCGGCGGGATCGGCGGGATCGGCGTCGTCGGCGGAGGGCCCGGCAGCACCCTCGTAGAGCTCGAACCAGATGCTCTTGCCCTCACCCCTGGGGTCCACCCCCCACTCGTCGGCGAGCAGCTCCATGAGCACCAACCCCCGCCCGGACGAGGCCAGTTCGCCGGGGTGGCGCTTGTGCGGCAGGTCGTCGCTGCCGTCCGAGACCTCGGCCCGCAGGCGGCGCGATCCCGGCTCACCCGTGACCTCGGCGACCAGCATGGCGTCGCCGTCCGTGTGCACGAGTACGTTCGTGATCATCTCGGAGACCATCAGGACCGCCGAGTCGACCTGATCGGCGACCGCCCAGTCGTGCAGCAGCTCCCGCATGTGCCGCCGCGCCCCCGCGATGCGCTCCGGCTCGGCCTGCGCGACCGTCAGGACGGTGCGGCGGGCGGGCGTGCGGTGGGCGGGGTGGCCGTATCTGCGCAGGAGCAGGACCGCGATGTCGTCCTCGCGGCGGTCCACGAGGGGGCCCGTGGTGTGGTGCGAGGAGGGCCCGTGCACGGCCTGTACGAGGTTGTCGGCGAGCCCTTCCAAGCCGTCGTCGCCGTCGTCGCCTCCGTACTCCTCCAGGATCGTGCGGATCCGCTTCCAGCCGCTGTCCAGGTCGTGGCCGCCGGTCTCGATGAGGCCGTCGGTGCAGACCAGCATCGTCTCGCCGGCCTCCAGGACGAGGCGGGTCGTGGGGTAGTCCGCGTCCGGGTCGATGCCGAGCGGCAGGCCGCCCGCAGTGGGGCGCAGGAGAACCGTTCCGTCGGTCATCCGTATCGCGGGCTCCGGGTGGCCTGCGCGGGCGATCTCCAGGATGCCGGTGACCGGGTCGGCCTCCACGTAGAGGCAGGTCGCGAAGCGCGGGTCGGCGGGGTCGCCCCCGACGTCGCCTGCCGACCCGATAGTGACGCCGTCCGTGATGCCCGAGAGGAAGCGGGTAGCCCGGGAGAGCACGGCGTCGGGCCGGTGGCCCTCGGACGCGTAGGCGCGCAGAGCGATCCGCAGCTGCCCCATCAGGCCCGCCGCGCGCACGTCATGCCCCTGTACGTCGCCGATGACGAAGGCGATGCGCCCGTTGGGCAGCGGGATCATGTCGTACCAGTCGCCGCCCACCTGGAGCCCGCCGCCGGTCGGCACATACCGCGCGGCCACCGTCATCCCCGGGATGCGCGGCCCGAGCAGCGGCAGCATCGAGCGCTGAAGACCCTCCGTCAGCTCCTTCTCCGACTCGGCTACCCCGGCCCGCGACAGGGCCTGGGCCAGCATCCGGGCCACCGTCGTCAGGACGGAGCGCTCGTCGGGCGTGAACGAGACGGGGTAGGCGAAGGCAGCGAGCCACGCGCCCATCGTGCGGCCCGCGACCGTCAGCGGCAGGAACGCCCACGACTGCCGGTCGAAGGGCTGGGCGAGCGGCCAGGTGGCGGGGTAGCGGCGGTGGTACTCGTCGGGCGAGGAGAGGTAGACCGCGCGGCCCGTGCGCACCACCTCGGCGGCCGGATAGTCCGTGTCCAGGGGCATCGCCGAGAAGGGCACGTCGTCGCCGGGCTTGTGCCCGTAATGCCCGATGATCTTGAGTCGGTCGCCCTCGACCCCGAAAACACCGAGCCCGTCCGGCGAGAACCCCGGCATGGAGAGCCCGCTGGCGACCCGAAGGACCTCCTCCGTCGACCGCGCCTCGGCGAGCGCACGACCGGCATCGAGCAGAAAGGCCTCGCGGGAGCGCCGCCAGTCACCGGTGACCGGACTGCGCGCCGCGGCACCCGGCGGGGGCTCGGTGACCTCCTGGAGGGTGCCGATGAGCTCGTACGAGTGTGTCGCCTCGTCGATGATCGGCTTGGAGCGGCTGCGCACGATGCGAACGACGCGCCCCTGGTCGTCCATGATCCGCAGGCGGGCCTCGGCCAGGGTGCCCTCGGCGACGGCGAGCTGGACGATGCCGTCGATCTCGTTCCAGTCGACGGGATGGAAGCGCGAGCGCACGCCCGCCTCGGTGAGGGCCTGGGCGTGCGGGGGCAGCCCGAGGAGCCGGGCGGCCTCGGCGTCGAGCGTGACGGTGCCGGCCGCGTTGTCCCAGCGCCACAGGCCGGTCGCGATGGCGGCCAGGACGTCCCGTACGGGAGGAAGGGGTTCGTCCCCCGCCTCTTGCAAGGGATCGTCGTTGCGCATTGACCCACTTTAGGAAGATCGGGGGGCAAGTCGCCACCGCCGGGGTGGCGGGAGTGGCCCCTGGGGCGTCGGGGGTGGCCCCCTGTCGGGGTCGAGGGCGGCCCCCTTTCAGGGTGGTCCGGGGATTAATCCGGAAAGCGATCTCCGCCCGGACGGTAGCCTTGGGCCCTGCCTGCTCTCTCCCCTATACGCGAACCCCTATACGCGAAGACTGGATGAACGAAGATGCATCGGTACAGGTCCCACACCTGCGGCGAGCTCCGCGCCTCTGACGTCGGCTCCGACGTCCGGCTGAGCGGCTGGCTGCACAATCGCCGAGACCTGGGCGGCATCCTCTTCATCGATCTGCGCGACCACTACGGGATCACGCAGCTGGTGGCCCGCCCCGGCACCGCTGCCGCCGAGACGCTCGACAAGCTCTCCAAGGAGACGGTCGTCCGTATCGACGGCAAGGTCGTCTCGCGCGGCACGGAGAACGTGAACCCCGAGCTGCCCACCGGTGAGATCGAGATCGAGGCCGCCGAGGTCGAGGTGCTCGGCGCCGCCCAGCAGATCCCCTTCACGATCAACGCGGACGACGGCGTGAACGAGGAGCGGCGCCTGGAGTACCGCTTCCTGGACCTGCGTCGCGAGCGCATGCACCGCAACATCATGCTGCGCTCGTCCGTCATCGCCTCGATCCGCTCGAAGATGGTGGCCCTCGGCTTCAACGAGATGGCGACGCCGATCCTCGCCGCGACGTCCCCCGAGGGCGCCCGCGACTTCGTCGTGCCGTCCCGCCTGAACCCGGGCAAGTTCTACGCCCTGCCGCAGGCCCCGCAGCAGTTCAAGCAGCTGCTCATGATCTCGGGCTTCGACCGCTACTTCCAGATCGCGCCGTGTTTCCGCGACGAGGACGCGCGCGCCGACCGCTCGCCGGGCGAGTTCTACCAGCTCGACGTCGAGATGAGCTTCGTGGAGCAGGAAGACGTCTTCCAGCCCATCGAGAAGCTGATGACGGAGATCTTCACGGAGTTCGGCAACGGCCGCGAGGTCACGTCCCCGTTCCCGCGCATCCCGTTCCGGGAATCCATGCTGAAGTACGGCAACGACAAGCCCGACCTGCGCGCGAAGCTCGAACTGACCGACATCACGGACATCTTCGAGGCCTCCGAGTTCAAGGCGTTCGCGGGCAAGCACGTGCGCGCCCTCCCGGTGCCGGACACGGCGTCGCAGTCCCGCAAGTTCTTCGACGGCCTCGGTGACTACGCGGTCGAGCAGGGCGCGAAGGGCCTGGCCTGGGTGCGCGTCGCCGAGGACGGTTCGCTGACGGGCCCGATCGCGAAGTTCCTGACGGAGGCGAACGTAGAGGAACTGACCAAGCGCCTCTCCCTCGCCCCCGGCCACGCGGTCTTCTTCGGCGCGGGCGAGTTCGACGAGGTCTCGAAGATCATGAGCGCGGTGCGCGTCGAAGCCGCCAAGCGCGCCGGGCACTTCGAAGAGGGCGTCTTCCGCTTCTGCTGGATCGTCGACTTCCCGATGTACGAGAAGGACGAGGACACCGGCAAGATCGACTTCTCCCACAACCCCTTCTCGATGCCCCAGGGCGGCATGAAGGACCTGGAGGAGAAGGACCCCCTCGACATCCTCGCCTGGCAGTACGACATCGTCTGCAACGGCATCGAGCTGTCCTCCGGCGCCATCCGTAACCACGAGCCCGAGGTCATGCTCAAGGCCTTCGAGATCGCGGGCTACGCGGCCGAGACCGTCGAGCAGGAGTTCGCGGGCATGCTCCGCGCCTTCCGCCTCGGCGCCCCGCCGCACGGTGGCATCGCCCCCGGCGTCGACCGCATCGTCATGCTCCTCGCGGACGAGCCGAACATCCGCGAGACGATCGCGTTCCCGCTGAACGGCAACGCGCAGGACCTGATGATGGGCGCGCCCTCCGAGCTGGAGGAGAGCAGGTTGCGCGAGCTGAACATCCAGCTGCGCAAGCCGGTTGCCTCCGGCAAGGGTGAGGCGGACAAGTAGTAGCGCTGGTCGCTGAGTCGGGCCCGGAACCTATCCTGATCGGAATAGGTTCCGGGCCCTCTTGCTGTGCGCAGCCACAGTCGACGCACATGTTCCTGACAGGCGGGGTGCTTAGCGTCCGGGGCATGACAGAGAAGAGCGATACGCACCCGGAGAAACCCCAAGGCCCCGCCCACAAACGGGACTTGACGCGTCGTAAGGTCGTTCTCGCCACCGGGGCCGCGGTGGCGGCGGTCGGGGTGGGCGGCGCGGTGGCGGCGAGCGCGTCGGCCTCCGCGTCCGCGGAGGGGGTGGAGGCCTCGTCCGCCGAGACCTGCTACCGCCTGACCGGCGAAACGACCGAGGGCCCGTACTACATAGACGCCGACAAGATCCGCAAGAACATCACGGAGGACAGACAGGGCATCCCCTTCACCCTGCGCCTCAAGGTGATCGACTCCGACACGTGCAAGCCGCTGAAGCGAGCGGCCGTGGACATCTGGCACTGCGACGCGCTGGGGATCTACTCGGGGTACGAGGCGATGAGCGGCGGCGGTGGCGGCACCCCGCCGACGGACGCACCGACCGGCCCCCCGCCGTCGGGAGAACCGGGCGACCCGGGTGGCCCGGGTGGCGGCGGTGGCCACCAGGAGCCCACGGACGACGAGCGCTACCTGCGGGGCACGCAACTCACGGACAAGCACGGTTACGTGGAGTTCCGCACGGTCTTCCCCGGCTGGTACCAGGGCCGAGCCGTGCACATCCACACCAAGGTCCACGTGGGCGGCAAGCTGACCGACACCGGCTACGAGGGCGGCCACGCCTGTCACACGGGCCAGTTCTTCTTCGCGGAGACGGCGGTGCTGGCCTCGGCCGAGGTGACCCCGTACTCCACGAGCACGACGACGCGCACGACGCTGGACGAGGACACGATCTACGGAGGCGGCGGCACACAGGACGGCCTCCTGAAACTGAAGTACCGCAAGGGGCACATCGAGAAGGGCGTCATCGGATCGATCACGATGGGCGTGGACCCGGACGAGACGCAGGACGGGACGTAGGGGCGGGAGCGGCGAGGGGCCCGGGGTCTGTCGACCCCGGGCCCGGACGTCAGCCCTCTTCCTCTTCCGGGACGAACAGGCTTTCCGCGTCGCTGACGGTGATGGCCCGGTCGCGCCAGCGGGCGAGGGTGTCGAGGTCGGTGCAGGTGGTGATGCGTTCGCGCGCGTCGTCAGGGAGGGGGACGCGGCGTTGTTCGAGGATGCGCAGGATGGTGACGACCCGCTCTTCGGCGATGCCCTCGGCAAGGCCTTCAGCGATGCCTTCGGCCTTCCCTTCGAGGTATGCCGTCTCGCGGACCGTGCCCCGCCCGGGGAAATAGGTGACGAACCCCATCAGCTTTCTCCAGTTCTCTCCGGCCGGGGTCTCCCCCAGGCACACTTCGATCAGGTCGCACTCTTTCGAGTGCGGATGAAACGTTCACGCCGCCGAGGTCAGCTCACACCAGACGAACTTGCCGTTGCTGCGGGGTAGTTGGGCGGGCCCGAGGGCGTACCAGCCCCACTCGTCCGCGCACCCTCGCACCAGGTCGAGTCCCCGCCCCGCCTCGGCGAGCACGCCTGCCGGTGGCGTCGGTTGGGGTGGCGTGGGGTCGGCGTCCCACACCCCGATGCGGAGCACGCCGTGGGCCCAGCGGATGCGGAGAGCTGCCGGGCCCTTCGTGTGCTGCACCGCGTTCGCGACCAGCTCCGTCGCCACGAGTTCCGCCACTTCGGCGAGGTGGGGGCGGCCGTGTATCGCCAGGATCAGACGGAGGGTGCGGCGGCAGATGGTGACGGAGCGGGGGTCGTTGGGGACGTAGAGGCTGTACTCCCAGGGCTGGGAGGTGCCTCCGTCTGTCGTTGCAGATGCGGATGCGGATGCGGACATGGCGAACTCCGATACATGCGGAGGGAGTTGACGTGCGTGGCGCCCTGCGGGCGGCGGTGGCTGTGTCGCGGCCGCCATGGCATGGCGGTGCGGTGCGCTTCCGGGTTCCCGGGGATCGCTACGGGTGGTCGACGCAGTACAGAACGTAAGGCATTAATTTCTGCCACTGCAACTCCCTCGCGTAATCTGACCCCGTAAGAGGGACGCCAACAGGGCCGACAGCCAGCTCTGTTGAGAGGAAGAGGGCCGCATGCCTCCCAGGAGTCAGCCGACCGCACGCCAGGTGCGACTCGGTGCTGAGCTGCGCCGAATGAGGGACGCTGCCGGGATGACCGCCAAGGAGGTGGCCCAGTTTCTGGGCTCGACCTCGGCTCAGATGAGCCAGATGGAGGCGGGGATCGCAGGGGTCAGCGAGCAGCGCGTGCGGAGTCTCGCGGCGCACTATGCCTGTGGGGACGAGGCGTTGATCGATGCGCTGGTTGCCATGGCGGTGGACCGGACGCGGGGTTGGTGGGAGGAGTACCGGGAGGTACTGCCCCCTGTGTTCCTCGACTTGGCGGAACTGGAGCACTTCGCGACCTTCATGCAGGTCGTGGGCACGGCGCATGTGCCGGGGCTGCTGCAGACCGACGATTACGCGCGTGCGGTGCTCTCATACCGGGTTCCGGAACTTCCGGAGACTGAGCTGGAGCCGAGGGTGGCGCATCGTGTGCGACGCAGGTCGGTTCTATCCCGCGAAGGCGCGGTTTCGTTCGAGGCAGTGCTGCATGAGTCCGTGCTGCGTACGCGCGTTGCCGACAGGCGGGTCGCTCGCGAGCAACTGGATGAGCTACTACGACAGTCGGAGCGTCCGAACGTCTCCGTGCGGGTGATCCCGTTTGACGTGGACGGGTTCGCTGGCGCCAGCTCGATGATGCTGTACGCGGGCGGTTCAGTGGAGGCGTTGGACACTGTTCAGCGTGACGCGCCGTACGGCACAGCGTTGCTTGATGCGCCTGCTCAACTCCTGGCCATGCGAACACTCTTCCGTAAGGTGGAGGCAGTATCGCTTGAGCCCGCCAAGTCGCGCGAGTTCATCCACCGTGTGGCGAAGGAACTGTAAGACGTGATCCCGTGGCAGAAGTCGTCGTTCTCCGGCCCCGGCGACGGCAACGAATGCGTGGAGCTGGCCGCTCCTAGCGGCAGCTTGCTGCTCCGCGAGAGCGACGACCCCACCCGGGTGCTGACAGCCACCCCGGAAGGCCTCGCGGCCCTCATACGTCATGTCCGGGTGGCCGGGCGGAGTTGATCAGTATGGGGACGGCCGCATGGCAGAAGTCGTCGTTCTCCGGCGGAGGCGATGGCAACGAGTGCCTGGAACTGGCGCTCCCCAACGGCGCGTTGCTCCTCCGCGAGAGCGACGCCCCCGCCCGTGTGCTGACAGCCACCCCGGCGGGACTCGCAGCGCTGATGCGCCACATACGGGCCGAGGCCCCCTGACCCACGGCATCCTCCCCCCCCGAAGGGGCCGACTGCAGAAAAGTCCCGCCGCTCTCCGCCCCTCCTCGGCGTGTCGTGGGACTTTCCTGCAACCCCCCTGGCTAGTGGCCCGGGACCAGCCACGGCTCCTCCGGGAGCGGGGAGCCCGTCTCCAGGAGGGACTTGAGGTTCGAGAGGACCGCCGGCCAGCCCGAACCCACGTCCTCCCGCTCCTTCTCGCTCGCTAGGTTCTCGTGCGTCACCGTCAGGCGCACGATCCCGCCGTGCGGCTCGATGTCGTACGTGACCTGGGAGGGATCGGCCGAGCCGGGGGGCGTGTTCGGGTACGCCCACGTCGTCACCAGGCGCTTCGGCGGGGTCGCCTCCACCACCTCGCCCACCACGTCCGCGATGCCCGAGCCGTCCGTCCGCTGGTGCTCCCAGGTGGAGCCCTGCTTCCAGTCGGAGACGTTGGCGTGGCCCCAGTACGCGGCTGTCAGCTCCGCGTCGGTCAGGGCGTGCCAGACCTTTTCCGGGGTGCTCTCGATGTAGGTGACGTAGACGTACGTCGGCTTTGTGGTGGTCATGGCGGCCTCCGCCTGTTGTTTGAGGGTGCTGAGTGCTCGTAGACGCGGGTCCTCGAACTTGTCGATCCATCGTTCCTGGATCTCGTGCAGAGGCACGGGATTCAGGTAGTGGAGCTTTTCGCGCCCTCGCCGCACCGTGCTGACCAGGTTCGCTGCCTCCAGAAGGGCCAGGTGCTGGGTGGCCGACTGGCGCGTCATCGACACGCGGTCGGCCAGCTCGCCCAGCGTCTGGCCGTTGTGGGCGTGGAGCTGGTCAAGGAGATAGCGGCGGGTGGGGTCGGCCAGGGCCTTGAAGACCTGGTTCACCTTGTCGACCCCACTGCCTGCTTCGGGGCTCGGGCTCTCGCTCGTACTCACCTCTCCATCATGCAGGTATTTGCCTGCATGTCAAAGGTGGGAGGCCCTACATTCCCGTCGCGCCGTCGATCCGCTCCCTCAGCAGATCCGCGTGCCCGTTGTGCCGCGCGTACTCCGCGATCATGTTGATCAGGATCCTGCGGAGCGAGATCGGCTCACCCGTGGACCTGCGGGTGCCCGTCACGTCCAGCGACTCCGCCGCCTCCACGTTCCGGCGCGAGCGCTCGCACTCCGCGTGCCACACCGCGAACGCCTCCCCGGCGTCGCCCGCCAGGTCGCCGAAGTCCTGGTCCGGGGCGTCGTCGGAGTAGTACAGCAACGGGACTTCCTCACCCGTCAGTTGGATGCGGAACCACCAGCGCTCGACCCCCGCCAGATGCCGCACCAGGCCGTGCAGCGACATCCCGGACGGTTCCACCGAGCGCTCGGACAGCTGCTCCTGCGTCAGCCCGGCGCACTTGAGCTCGAAGGTCGCCCGGTGCCAGTCCAGGGATGCCGTCAGCGCCTCCCGCTCGCCACCCGTGTTCGGCGGGGGCTCGCGGGTGTCGCCGGTCCAACGGGGTGCGTAATGTTGGGGAGTTGGCGCAATCTGATCGTGCCCGGTGTCAGTCGTGCGCGCGAGTCTGGCAGTCCGCACTGACAGTCGCCGTCAGCTCAGCCGTCTCAGACCGCGGTGGTGGGGTGTGCGGTTCCGTCCGTGCGGCGGTATTCGGCGTTGATGCGCTGAGCTTCCTCGAGCTGGTCCTCGAGGATGACGATGCGGCAGGCGGCCTCGATGGGGGTGCCCTGGTCGACGAGTTCCCTGGCGCGGGCGGCGATGCGCAACTGGTAGCGGGAGTAACGCCGGTGGCCGCCATCGGAGCGCAGCGGGGTGATCAGGCGGGCTTCGCCGATGGCGCGCAGGAAGCCCTGGGTGGTGCCGAGCATCTCGGCGGCCCGGCCCATGGTGTAGGCGGGGTAATCGTCGTCATCGAGACGGTCGAACGAGTCGCCTGCTGTCATCTGCACCTCTCTGGAACACGCGTGGAGGGGCCCGGGTGCTGTGTGCACCCGGGCCCCGAAGGAACTGCTACACCATCTGCCGGCCTTGATCTTGATACTGCGCCGGCCTTCTGTGTCCGCTGACCCGACCTGGAAGTCGTCGGGATTGCGGGGATCGCGGTTGCTTGACCGGAGACCACCTCACTATCGATGTCCTGCGGTACCCGGGCTCAAGATTTCCGCCCGGGCGATCCTGATGGCGCCTGGCTCCTCCGTTCTTCCCTCTTGGATCACTTGCTGCGGTTACTGCGGTTCTGCTTGCGGCGGCCCCTGATCACTGCGGGCCACCCGGTCCGGTCGTCAGTCCCGTCGCCGTCCTGCAACAGCCCTGGCTTCGGAACTCCACCACCGCACCGTCCTACGTACTGCACTTGCGGGTACTGCTGCCCGGCAGTTCGTCCCTGCCGGGCCCTGCTCGATCTCGGCTACAAGAGAAACAGTAACCACACCACTGGCCAATGTCTACTCCAGCCAACATAGATTTCCGTGTGTTCGACAGTGAGGTAGTCGGAGCGGGGAAAGTCCGCATCGCGGTGTCATCTGTTGTCTTGGGATGTCACGCCCAGCAGCCCCACGATGCTGGAGAAGCTGTCCGCCCCGTGTCCCGCCTCCATCCCGCGCCGGAACAGGTCCGCCACCGCCGACGGCAGCGCCGCGTCCACGCCCGCGTCGGTGTGGGTGTCCACCACGTGTTCCATGCTGGCCAGGCCCATGGCGAGGCGGTCCACGTCGCCCTCGTGGTTGCCCGCGTCGATGCGTGACGAGTAGAAGGACAGGAACTCCGGCATCCCGGTCATGTTCAGGGAGGCGTACGGGAGGATGTCCGTCGCCGACAGGCCGTTGGCCTTCGCGAGGGCGACCGCGTACCAGTAGCTGGAGACGCTCGTCCAGAAGATGACCATGTTGAGCTGGTACATCAGCGCCGCCAGGCCCGCGTCCTCGCCCCGGTAGTCCGTCTCGCCCGTCAGTACCTCAAGGGTCGCGCGGTGCTTGTCGTACGCCTCGCGCGGGCCGCTGTAGAAGGTCGAGGACTCCGGCTTCCCGATGCCGCTCGGCGGGACGAGCACGCCGCCGGTCAGGTGGGCGGCGCCGTGGCCTGCGGCCCAGGTCGCCGCCTCGCGGGCCTTGTTCGGGGTGTCCGAGCTGAGGTTGACGATGGCCCGGCCGGGCAGCGCGGCCGCTGCCGGTTCGAGGGCCGCGTACACCGCGTCGTAGTCCGTGAGGCTCAGGATCACCAGCTCGTTGGCGGCGACCGCCTCCTCGGGGGTGGCGGCGAGTATCGCGCCCCGCTCCACCAGGTCGTCCGCGCGGGACGCGGTGCGGTTCCAGAGGGTGACCTGGTGGCCCTTGTCGAGCAGCGTCGTCGCCATCGCGTGGCCCATGGGGCCCAGGCCGATGAGGGTGAGAGGGGTGGCGTTCATGTGAGTCCTCCTGGGGCAGACTGGCTCAGATGTCTAGAACGAGCGCTCTATCTAGAGAGTGAGGAGAACGTAGCACGCCTCTGGAGCGAACGCTCTAATTAGTGGCGGGGTATGCTCGCCGCATGGCTCAGACCAACGCCGTCGGAACCCGCGACCGCATCGTCATCGCCGCCGCACGGCTGCTGCAGCGGCAGGGGTATGTCGGTACCGGCATCAAGCAGATCGCGAAGGAAGCGGAGGCCACGCTCGGGTCCGTCTACCACTTCTTCCCTGGTGGGAAGGAGGCCGTCGCCGTGGCCGCGATCACCTACAGCGGTGAGGAGTTCGCCGAGGTGCTGAGGGACGGACTCGCTGCCGCCGACGACCCGGGCGCCGCGATCCAGGCCTGTGTCGCGGAACTCGCCGTGGGGCTGCGGGAGTCCGGATGGGTCGACGGGTGTCCCGTCACCGCCGCGGCCCTGGAGACGTTGGGCGTGGACGGGTCCGAGATCCAGCGGGTCTGTGCTGCCGCGCTGGGGAGTTGGGAGCGGCTCGTCGAGGAGAAGCTGCTCGGGTCCGGCTTTGCCGCCGGGGACGCGCGGGAGTTGGCGACCACGGTGATCAGCGCCCTTGAGGGGGCCGAGGTCACCGCCCAGGTCACCCGCAGCGAGGAGCCGCTACGGGCGGTGGGGCGTCAGTTGGCGCGGCTCGTGGGGTCGTACGAGGGTGAGGCTGCCGGATGAAGCTGCTGCGGTCGGGTGTGCGGTGTAGGTCACGCAGCCGAGGAGTGTGTTGCCGCGGCTGACGTCGCCTCGGCCCACTCCGCCACGAGCTTCTCGTACTCAAGGTGTTGCTCGGGGCGCAGATACCCGCCCGTACTCAGCCAGAGCGCGCGTATCTCCTCGTTCACCTCGGCCGCTGAGCGCGGCCGGGCCGGGGTGTCGGGAGTCGTGGTCATAGAGTGAAGCGTACGTATGAAGATGTGAAGACGGCGTGAGTTCTGGTCGAATGTGATCGGTATCGCTATTTGACCCGCATGAATCAGCCAAGTTGGGCAAGAAGAAGGGGCCCGCGAGGTGAATCGCGAGCCCCTTCAGCGTAGTTCAGTGCAACTTAAGGTCGTCGGAGTCGGCCGATTGCTGCCGTTTACGACTGCTTACTACCGCTTACGACTGCTTCGGCTCCTCGAGGCGCGGGAACAGCACCGCACCCTTCGTCACCGTCGCCCCCACCGGCAGCTGCCCCCACGTACCCGCGTCCTGGACCTTCTGCTCGGCGAGCGCGCCGAGCGAGGCCTCCGCGCCGAGCGAGTCCCACAGCTTCTGCGAGGTCTCCGGCATGATCGAGTTCAGCAGGACGGCCACCGCGCGCAGCGAATCCGCCGCCGTGTAGAGGATCGTCGCCAGGCGGGCCTTGCCCTCAGGGGACTCGTCCTTGGCCACCTTCCACGGCTCCTGCTCCGTGATGTAGCCGTTGACCTGCTTGACGAAGGCGAAGACCGCCAGGATGCCGGCCTGGAAGTCCAGCTCCTCGCCGATCTTCAGGTCGGCCGTGGCGACCGCCTTGGCGAGACCCTCCTGGACCGCCTGCTCGGCGGCACCGGGCGACGTCGCCTCGGGAAGCGCGCCGCCGAAGTACTTGCCGACCATGGCCGCCACGCGCGATGCGAGGTTTCCGTAGTCGTTCGCCAGCTCGCTCGTGTAGCGGGCGGAGAAGTCCTCCCAGGAGAACGAGCCGTCCTGGCCGAACGAGATGGCACGCAGGAAGTACCAGCGGTACGCGTCCACGCCGAAGTGCGAGGTGAGGTCCTGCGGCTTGATGCCCGTCAGGTTCGACTTCGACATCTTCTCGCCGCCGACCATCAGCCAGCCGTTCGCCGCGATACGGCCGGGCAGCGGGAGGCCCTGCGCCATCAGCATCGCGGGCCAGATGACCGCGTGGAAGCGGAGGATGTCCTTGCCGACCAGGTGGACGTCGGCGGGGAAAGTTGTCTTGAACTTCTCCTCGTCCGCTCCATAGCCGACGGCCGTGGCGTAGTTGAGGAGCGCGTCGACCCAGACGTAGATGACGTGCTTGTCGTCCCACGGGACCTTGACGCCCCAGTCGAACGTCGAGCGCGAGATGGAGAGGTCCTGAAGGCCCTGCTTGACGAAGTTCACGACCTCGTTGCGGGCCGACTCCGGCTGGATGAACTCGGGGTGGGCCGCGTAGTGCTCGAGGAGCTTGGGGCCGTACTCGCTCAGCTTGAAGAAGTAGTTCTCCTCCTTGAGGAGCTCCACCGGCTTCTTGTGGATGGGGCAGAGCTTCTGGCCCTCGAACTCGCCCCCGGCCTCGCCGTCGATCAGGTCGCCGGGGAGTTTGTACTCCTCGCAGCCCACGCAGTACGGGCCTTCGTAGCCGCCCTTGTAGATCTCGCCCTTGTCGTGGAGATCCTGGACGAACTCCTGCACGCGGTCCGTGTGGCGCTTCTCCGTCGTACGGATGAAGTCGTCGTTCGCGATGTTCAGGTGCTCCCAGAGAGGCCGCCAGGCCTCATCCACGAGCTTGTCGCACCACTCCTGTGGCGTGACGTTGTTCGCTTCGGCAGTGCGCATGATCTTCTGACCGTGCTCGTCCGTGCCGGTGAGGTACCACACCTTCTCGCCGCGCTGACGGTGCCAGCGCGTGAGCACGTCCCCTGCAACGGTCGTGTAGGCGTGGCCCAGGTGAGGAGCGTCGTTGACGTAGTAAATGGGGGTCGATACGTAGAACGCCTTTGCGCCTTCGCTCGTCCCCTGCTTCTCGGATCCAGTGGCCGCCATGGTCGAAATCCTAACGGCCATGGAGGGGGCGATTCACCTCGATTCCAGGGGGTGGACCCCAGGAGGTCCACCCCCTGGGGTCCACCCCGTGGGGGTTACGGGCGCCAGGTCGCGAGCAGGCCCTCGTAGAGCTCGGCGTCCGTGAGCTCGCGGGGGGTCGGGCCCGCGTGGAAGAAGGCCGCGTTCTCCGCCTTCAGCTTGCGGAGGTAGTCGAAGCCCTTCGCCTCGTGCTCGCCGAATGCGACGAACTGGAAGAAGAGGGGGTGCTTGGCCGCGTCCGTGAGGGCCTGGTTGGCGGGGCCCTTCGCGTCCGGGGGGCCGTCCGTCTGGAAGACGACGAGGGCGGGGCTGCCCTTGTGGTCCGACTTCTCGTAGTGGGCCACGACCTCTTCGATCGCTGCGTGGTAGCTGGTGCGGCCCATGCGGCCCGCTGCCGCGTGCAGCTCGTCGATACGGCCCTCGTGCTCGGGGAGCGTGAGGGTGCCGGTGCCGTCGATCTCCGTCGAGAAGAAGACGACGTGGACGGAGGGGCCGGAGGGGCCGGTTGCCTCGGGGTCCGTGTGCGCCGCCAGGGCGAGGACCTGCTCGCCCAGGCTCTGGGCGGAGCCGTCCTTGTAGTACGAGCGCATGGATCCTGAGCGGTCCAGTACGAGGTACACGGGGGCGCGGACCCCGGTGAGGTCCCGCTCCTGGAGAGCTGCGCCTGCCGCCTTGTAGGCGGTGGCCAGGCCCGGGGCCTGGGTCTTCAGCTTGGCTGCTGAGAGGGCGGGGCTGCTGGCGGGGCTGCTGGCGGGGACGCCTTCAGCCTCTGCGGCTGCGGGGGCTTGCGGCTCCGCCGGGGGTGCGGGGGCTTCTGCTTCTGCTTCTGCCTCTGCCTCTGCCGGGGGTGCGGTGACTACTGCCTCTGCCTCTGCCGGGGCGACGGGGGCTTGCGGCTCTGCGGGGGGTGCGGTGACTACTGCCTCTGCCTCTGTCGGGGCGACGGAAGCTTCCGGCTCCGCCTGGGCGGCTGTGGCTTCCGCCTCTGCCTTGGCGACCGGCGTTTCCGGCTCCGCCGAGGGCACTGCTACTTCCGCCTCTTCATCCGCACCCGGCGTAGAGGGCTGTGCCCACCCTTCCCCAAGCTCTCGGCTTCGCTCGAGCAGGGGAGACCCCACTCGCCCAGCGGGACGATTGCCCACAGCAGCGGCGGCGGCGGCGTCATCTTCCGCGCCCGCTTCGGGCGAGGCGACAGCGGCGGTGGCAGTGGCCTCTTCCGGCGCGGTTACGGGGGCGGGTGCCTCTTCCGGCTCGGGCTCGGGAGTGGCGGCAGGGGCCTCGGCCTCAGCTTCGGCGGCTGCTGTCGGCTCAGGTTCTGCGGGGGTTTCCTGTTGTGGGCGATTGTCCCGCTCGGCGGGACGGGCGGGCACAACTGACGGCTCTGAGTCAGCGGCGTCGGAAGGAACCGGCTCGGGCTTCGGGGCGACCGCCTCGGCCTCAGTCGCAGGCTCCGGCGTCGGTTCCGGTGACGGGGACGGGACCGTCACCCGCTCGCGGTCGAACGCCGCCGCGACGAGATCGTCGACCGCCGAAGGCGAAGGCTCGGACGACGGTCCCGGAACCGTCGCCTTCGGCTCAGCCGCCGGAGGCACCCGCTCGGACGAGGGCGCCGGCACCGTCGCGGATGCGGAAGCGGATGCGGATGCGGAGGCGGGGGCCGTCTCCGGGGCCTCCGAGGTCTCCGGAGCCTCCGAGGACACTGCCTCAGGCTCCGGAGCCTGGTCCCCCTTGCGTGACGACCGTCCGAACGCATTCCGCAGGACACTCAGAATGCCCATGGGTGCACCCCTTCGCGTGAGTTGATTCCCGATAACCCCTGGCCAGGGCGGACACGTAAGGTTAGCCGCCGCGATAGGCGATCTTGGTGAGGGTCGCCCAACCGTCACCCTTGCCGCGCACGCGCACGTCCCCCGCAGCTCAACTGCCCTATGTGCGCTCCCGGTTCACCTCCCGTTCACTCTCAGGCCGTCGCCCTGCCGACCTCCGCGCCTAGCGTCACGGCGGAATCAAGCCACGCCGAGAGATACGACCACACAACGGAGGAACCGTGCGCAAACTGCTGCCGATCATCACCTCGCACCAGGGGAGCGGCGGCCGTTCCGCCATGACCTGCCGGTTCCGTTGTGGTGACGCCTGCTTCCACGAGGTGCCCAACACCAGCGACAACGAGTACGTCGGCGACGTCATAGCCGGTGCGCTCAGCCGCCGCTCGATGATGCGGGCCGCCGCGGTCGTGACCGTGGCCACCGCCGCGGGCAGCGCCGTCATCGCGGGCCCCGCCGCCCCGGAAGCGGCAGCCGCCGCCGCGTCCGCACCCCAGAAACCGGCGTCGCACAAAAGCAAAAAAGGGGCGCGCGGTCTCCGTTTCACGCCCGTCGCGCCCAACACCGCCGACTCCGTCACGATCCCGGACGGCTACGCCCAGAACGTCGTCATCCGCTGGGGCGAGCCCATCCTCCGCGGCGCCCCCGCCTTCGATCCGGACAAGCAGACCGCGAAGGCGCAGGCCGGACAGTTCGGGTACAACAACGACTTCCTCTCCCTGCTGCCGCTGCACAGCGAGCGCGGGCGTCAGGTCCTCGTGGCCAATCACGAGTACACCGACGAAATCTTGATGTTCAAGGGGTACGACGCCGCGAAGCCCACCCGCGAGCAGGTCGAGATCGCCTGGGCCGCCCACGGCCTCTCCGTCGTGGTCGTCGAGGAAGAGCGCAGGAGCGGCAAGCTGAGCGCCGTCAGCCGCCACCAGCTCAACCGCCGCCTCACCGTCACCAGCGAGTTCCGGCTCACCGGTCCCGCCGCGGGCAGCGAGTACGTCCGTACCAAGGCCGACCCGCGCGGCACCACCGTCCTCGGCACCCTCAACAACTGCGCCGGCGGCACCACCCCGTGGGGCACGACCCTCCACGGCGAGGAGAACTTCAACCAGTACTTCGCCAACGCGGAGAAGGTCACCGACCCGGCCGCCGCAACCCGCCTCAAGCGCTACGGCGTCATAGGTGCCGCCTCCGAGCGCAAGTGGGAGCGGTTCGACGACCGCTTCGACCTCGCCAAGGAGCCCAACGAGGCCAACCGCTTCGGCTGGGTCGTCGAACTCGACCCGTACGACCCCGAATCGACCCCGCGCAAGCGCACCGCGCTCGGCCGCTTCAAGCACGAGGCCGCGCAGCCGCGTCTCACGCACGACGGCCGCCCCGTGGTCTACATGGGCGACGACGAGAAGTTCGACTACTTCTACAAGTTCGTCAGCAGCAAGCGCGTCGCCAAGGGGAAGTCGCGGGCCGCGCACGCGCACAACCTCACCCTTCTCGACGAAGGCACCCTGTACGTCGCCAAGCTGACCGGCGACTCCCCGGCGGGCGACATCGACGGCACGGGCAAGCTGCCCGCCGACGGTGAGTTCGACGGCAGCGGCGTCTGGATCCCGATCGCCACCGCAGGCCCCAAGGGCCACGCCGTCTCGCACGTCGACGGCATGACCGCCGAAGAGGTGTACGTCTTCACGCGCCAGGCCGGTGACAAGGTCGGCGCCACGAAGATGGACCGCCCCGAGGACATCGAGCCGTCCCCGCACACCGGCAAGGTCTACGTCGCGCTCACGAACAACTCCGACCGCGGCAAGGCGGGCAAGGCCGCTGCGGACGAGGCCAACCCGCGCAACCTCAACAAGCACGGGCAGATTCTCGAACTGACCGAGCGGCGGGGCCGCCCTGAGTCGACCACCTTCGCCTGGTCGCTCTTCCTCGTCGCTGGCGACCCCGAGGACCCGGCCACGTATTTCGCGGGCTTCCCCAAGGACAAGGTCAGCCCGATCTCCTGCCCGGACAACGTCGCCTTCGACCCGCACGGCAACCTGTGGATCTCGACGGACGGCAACCAACTGGGTTCGCACGACGGCCTGTTCGGTGTCGCGACCAAGGGTGACCGGCGCGGTGAGCTCAAGCAGTTCCTGACCATGCCGACCGGCGCGGAGACCTGCGGCCCGCTGGTCCAGGACCGCCGCGTACTCGTCTCCGTGCAGCACCCGGGCGAGGTCGACGGCGCGTCCGTCGAGAAGCCCGCGAGCGCGTGGCCCGACGGGGCGGGCAAGATCGTCCGTCCTTCGGTCGTCTCCGTCTGGCGCAAGGACGGCAGCGACATCGGCGTCTGAGCGGTAGCGCGGTAGCGGTAGCGGTACGCGTACGGCGGCGGGGCACCCTCTCCCCAGGGGGTGCCCCGCCGCCGTACCGCCGCTCCCGCTAGCTCAGTTGTCCTGCTTGCGGCGGTACAGCGCGAACCCGAGACCCGCCGCCCCGAGCGCCGCCATGCCGCCGCCCGCCGCAATCAGTGGGGTGCTCTCGCCTGCCGGGTGCACGCCTTCGGCACCGGCCTTGACGCCGCCCTTGGGGACGACCGTGGAACCGGAGCCGGTCTTGCCGTCGACCCAGGACTTGATGGTGCCGTCGGGGTTGAGGACCACGTGCAGACCGTTGTTCTGGCCGGTCGCGGACTTGCCGTTGGCGTCGAGGGTGTCGAGCTTGACGCCCTTGGCGTAGATGTCGGCCTGGTAGTGGTTCTGGCCGAGCTTGTAGATCTTGGCTGTGGAGCCGTCGGCCAGCTTGGCGGTGCGGACGTAGGCTCGCTTGCCGTCGGGCTGCGGCTTGGCGCCCGTCCGGGTGATGGTGCCGTCGGCGGAGAGCGTGAAGGTGCTGCCGTCGATCTTGGTCTTAGACGGGTTGATGTACGCCTTCAGGGAGCCCTTGACGGAGTCGTCGTGGCTGATCTCGGCCTTGGCGCTGCGGGTGGAGGCGTTCACGTCGATCTTCGCGGTCCAGCCCTTGCCGAGGTCGGTCGTGCCCTTGGAGACCCAGCCGCCGGGGACGGGCTTGTCCTGGTCCTGACCCGTCTGGTCTTGACCCGTCTGGTCCTGGTCCGTGGCGCCTGTTCCGTCGTCCGGGGTGATCTGGCCCTGCGGGTTCGGCGGGGTGTCGGCGGCGAAGGCCGCTGTCGTCGGGACGGCGAGGGCGGCGATCGCTCCGGTGGCGACGGCGGCGGTGCGGAAGGTACGGCGGGTGGCGCGCATAGCGAATCCCTTATGACTGGTCGGTCGAACTGTCCGTCTTTATGCCTCTTTGCGGCGGCGACAGGCATGAAGCTACGGGCGCCGTGTGTGCGTCATCCGTAGGGAACGTAACAACCGGCCGCACACGGTCACGCGGAACTGTGAAGGTGGTGAAAGTGCAGGTCAGGGGTGGTGTGGACGAAGGCCATCAGTTGGCAGGGACCTAGGTCACCCGGCTAGGTCGCTCGGCTGGGTCACCTGGCTGGGTCACCCGGTTCGGGCGCCGGGATCACGCCGCTGCCGCCTGCCCCGCGAGCCACTCCCCGTACGCGGGCGCCTGGCGTGCCGCCTCCCAGTACGCGGCCTCCAGTTCCCCGTACACCGCGTCGAGCTCCTTCTCCGTACGGGCGGTCACGAGCAGTCGTACGCCGAGCGGGTCGCCGTGCAACGGCCGGACCACCATGTCGGGTCTCGCGCGCGAGGTCGGCTGGCAGACCGTGACGACCTCGCCGGTGGCGACGAGGGAGGACGCGGTGAGGTAATCGCCGTGCAGGACACGGGGGTTGAGACCGGCCTCGCGAAGGACCCGGAGCAGCCCGTCCCACTCGCCGTCCACCGTCGGGTCCACCATCCAGCGGTCGGCGGCGAGGTCGGTGAGGTGGACGACGGGCTGTGCCGCCGCCGGGTGATCGGCGGAGAGGAAGACGAACTGCGGCTCCCGCTCGACAAGTACGCGCCGCCGCAGCCCTTCCGGAAGCCGCAGCGGACTCCCCTCCACCTCGTGCACGAAGGCCACGTCGAGCTGGCCGCCCGCGACCATCCGCAGCAGCGCGTTCGCGGAGACGTCCATCTGGAGCGAGGTCTCGGTGGCGGGCAGGCGTACGCGGAGGCGGCGCAGCCAGCCCGGTATGGCGACGTTCGCCGTGGAGCCGATGCGTAGCTGCGGGCCCTCGGAGGCGCGGGCGGCGGCGGCCTTGGTCTCGCTGACAAGGGCCCGCATCTCGCTGACGAGGGGGCGGGCGCGGCTGAGGGCGACGCGGCCGAGCGGGGTCGGGCGGCAGCCGGTGCGCTCGCGGGCGAAGAGCTGGCCGCCGATCTCCTGCTCGATGCGGCGCAGCTGAGTCGTCAACGAGGGTTGGCTCATGCCGAGTTGACGTGCAGCCTTGTGCAGGCTGCCGGTATCGGCGATGGCGCACAGCGCGCGGAGGTGCCTCACCTCGAGCTCCATGGCTGTGAGCGTAGAGCGGTGGGCGGCGCCGCACCAGACTCACAAACCCCATGGGAACCGGCTGATTTGGGCACAGGGGGAAGCGCCCGGGAAGTGGGCCGGAAGGCGGGTGATAGCTCGGCGCTATCGCCACTTGCCATCATCCGCAGACGCCCACGGCTACCTGACACTCCCGTTACCGAACCGTTCACCTTTCACAGAACGAGTAGGGAGCCCCCCACATGAACAAGCGTTACCTGTCCGCCGTCGCCGTCCTCGGCCTTGCCGCCGCAGGTCTCGGTTCGACGACCGCGACGGCCGCGACCCCCACCGCGCCGTCCACCACCGCCTCGTACGCCAAGTACGCGGGCTCCGGCGAGGAAGCCGCGGCCAACAAGGCGTTCTTCGAGGCCGTCGTGAAGTCGGTCGCCGAGAAGCGTGCCGCCAACCCCGGCACGAAGCAGGTCACGGTGGTGTACGACGCCTCCGGTGCCCCGACCTTCGCGCAGCAGATAGCCAGCAGCACCTCCATCTGGAACAGCGCGGTGTCCAACGTGAAGCTCCAGGCGGGGAGCAGCGGTGCGAGCTTCGAGTACCGCGAGGGCAACGACTCGCGCGGCTCGTACGCGAGCACGGACGGCCACGGCAACGGGTACGTCTTCCTGGACTACGCCCAGAACCAGCAGTACGACTCGACGCGCGTGACGGCGCACGAGACGGGGCACGTCCTCGGCCTTCCGGACCACTACGAAGGCCCGTGCAGTGAGCTGATGTCCGGCGGCGGTCCCGGCACCTCGTGCACCAACTCGCAGCCGGACGCGAACGAGAAGGCCCAGGTCAACCAGTTGTGGGCCAACGGTCTCGCCAAGGCGATGAAGCAGCTGGACAGAGCGGAGAAGGTCGGCTGAGTCCGGGCCTCCCCCGCTTGACCCGCTGAACCTGCCCTACCTGCCTGCCCCTCACTGTGCCCGTCAGCGCGCTCGGCGCTGACGGGCACAGTGGTGTTCAGGGGTTCTGGGAGCGGCCCTGAGCCCTCACTCACTCACACCGCGAAGACCCCGGCCGCCACCGCGAGCGCCATGACCGTGGACCGCAGGACGGTCGCGTCGCTCAGGCTGTACAGGTAGCCGAACGCGATTCCGGCGAAGCCCGCCCAGGCCGCCGCGCGCAGCTCGCGCGGCAGACCCGGCGCGATCCTGCGCAGGCCCATGAAGACCGCGGCGACGACGACTCCGGCGACGACGCCGAGGAGAACGTTGCCGGTGGTGATGGGCCCCGCGTCGCGCGCCATTCCCGCCGCCCAGACGCCGTAGACGAGGCCCAGGAGCACGGCGGCCGTCGCGATCCTTGTGACGGCGGAGCCGCCGAGCACGTGGGGTACTGATGAGGTGGGTGCCACATGAGCCATGACGATTCCTCCGACTCGGCGGATTCAGTGGTAACGGTTGTAGCCGCCCTGGCACGTGTCCCAGCACGGCTTGTACTCCTTGCAGGGACCCGCGGACCCGCAGCTGGGCACATGCTGGCCGCCGATATCGACGTACGCGGCGCTGGCCCAGCCCTGCACCCCGCCGAGCCAGTACCAGGACGTCTCGCCCCAGACGCTCGTGCCCTGCGTCTCGCACTCGACGCGGTCCTGGCTCTCCGCAGGCAGTCTCGCGACGATCGTGGCGCTGGTGGACGGCATGTCCCGGATCTTCAGGTCGACGGGGGCGACGATCGTCCCCCAGACCACCTCGTGGTCGTTGTGCGCGGGTGGCGCCGAGGCGGATGCCGACGAGGCACCTCCGAGGGAGAGCGCACCCGCGGTCATGAGTGCGGCGGCGAGAGTTCCCAGGGCGGCCGGAGTGGTTCTCAGGGCCGGAGTGGTCCGCATGATCGACCTCCTCGTTCCCCCTGTCCCCCTGTCCCTCTTTTCTCACCTTCCAGCAAACACCCGTTCGGGCGAACGCTCCACCGGACGATGAGTTTGTGCCTCAGGGGCGGTCTGCCTTCGTGACGAACCACTGACGTGGAGAGGGCGTACGACATGAACAGCGTGGCCATCGAGACCGCGGGCCTGGTGAAGACCTTCGGCGACAACCGCGCCGTCGACGGCGTGGACCTCACCATCCCGGCCGGTACGGTCTACGGCCTGCTCGGGCCGAACGGCGCGGGCAAGACCACGACCGTGAAGATGCTCGCCACCCTGCTGCGCCCGGACGGCGGCGACGCCCACGTCTTCGGCCACGACGTCGTGCGCGAGGCCGACGCCGTACGCAGCAAGGTCAGTCTCACCGGTCAGTACGCCTCGGTCGACGAGGACCTGACGGGCACCGAGAATCTGGTGCTCCTCGCCCGCCTCACCGGACACGGCAAGAAGGCGGCGTACGGACGGGCCGGACAGCTTCTGGAAGCCTTCGGTCTTAGCGACGCAGCTGCCCGCCAGGTGAAGAACTACTCCGGCGGCATGCGCCGCCGCATCGACATCGCCGCGTCCATCCTCAACACCCCTGACCTGCTCTTTCTCGACGAACCGACGACAGGCCTCGACCCGCGCAGCCGCAACCAGGTGTGGGACATCGTCCGCGCGGTCGTCGCCCACGGCACGACGGTCCTGCTGACCACGCAGTACCTGGACGAGGCCGACCACCTCGCGTCCCGCATCGCCGTCATCGACGACGGCAAGGTCATCGCCGAGGGCACCAAGGGCGAGCTGAAGTCGTCGGTCGGCGCGGGCTCGGTGCACGTGCGGCTCCGGGACCCGGGGCAGCGGGCCGACGCCGCGTCGCTGCTGCGGCTCGCGCTCGACGCGGAGGTCCAGCTCGAGCCCGATCCGGTCGCCCTCACCGCACGCGTCGGCGATGGCGAGCGGGACGGCGAACGCGACGGCGAGCGTGACGGCGTGGGCGCCGCCGAGAAGGCGTCCCGGGCCCTGGCGGAGCTCGCCCGCGCCGGGATCACCGTCGACAACTTCTCCCTGGGCCAGCCCAGCCTGGACGAGGTCTTCCTCGCCCTGACCGGCGCTCCCCAGCACTCACACGCATCGGGCACGGCGAAGGAAGAGACGAAGGAAGAGGCGAAGGAAGAGGCGAAGGCATGAGCACCGCGACCACCACATCCGAGGCCCAGGACCTGGCGCCCGTAAGGACCGAGTCCCTCGCCGAACTGCTCGTCGCCGGTGACCGGCCGCCGCGCCCCAGTGCGATCTCCGCGTCCCTGACGTTCGGCTGGCGGGCCATGCTCAAGATCAAGCACGTGCCGGAGCAGCTCTTCGACGTGACGGCGTTCCCGATCATGATGGTGCTGATGTACACGTACCTCTTCGGGGGTGCGCTCGCCGGATCGCCGCGCGAGTACATCCAGTACCTGCTGCCCGGCATCCTCGTGATGTCCGTCGTCATGATCACGATGTACACGGGCGTCTCGGTCAACACCGACATCGAGAAGGGCGTCTTCGACCGCTTCCGTACGCTGCCGATCTGGCGCCCGTCGGTGATGGTCGGCTACCTCCTGGGCGACGCCCTGCGCTACGCGATCGCGTCCGTGGTCATGCTGACCGTCGGCATCATCCTGGGCTTCCGCCCCGACGGCGGCGTACTCGGCGTGGTGGGCGGCGTACTGCTCCTGCTCGTCTTCTCCTTCGCCTTCTCCTGGGTGTGGACGATGTTCGGTCT
Source organism: Streptomyces sp. NPDC055239 (assembly GCF_053606205.1). NCBI lineage: Bacteria > Bacillati > Actinomycetota > Actinomycetes > Kitasatosporales > Streptomycetaceae > Streptomyces > Streptomyces sp. NPDC055239. The sequence continues at coordinate 102,280 of NZ_JBSGRD010000010.1, forward strand.
GCTGCTGCGCACCGAGAAGTCGGTGATGGGGGTCAGCATGATGGTGATCTTCCCGCTGACGTTCCTGAGCGACATCTTCGTGAAGCCCGAGACGATGCCGGGCTGGCTGCAGGCCTTCGTCAACAACAACCCCATCACGCATCTCGCGTCGGCGGTCCGCGAGCTGATGGCGGGCGCGGCGCCGGGTTCGTCGCTCGCGTGGGCGCTGGGCTGGGTGGTGCTGCTCGTGGCGGTGTTCGGGCCGGTGACGATGCGGCTCTACAACCGCAAGTAGGAGTTCCTTGCCCCATCTGCACCCGCCCCGGTCGCGCCAGGCGTGACCGGGGCTTCGGCTTGAGACGTGCTCATGCTCAGACGTCCGCTGTCCGCCCTGCTGCTCGTGCTCGCCTGTGTCCTCGTGCCGCTCGGCGCGCTCTCCACCTGGGCGAAGTACGAGATCCAGGACGCCGATCAGTACGTCGCCACGATGGCGCCGCTCGCCTCCGACCCCGCGGTGCGGGACGCGGTGGCCGACGCGGTCACGGACGGGGTGATGAAGGAGATCGACGTCGGACCGCTGCAGGGCACGGTCGAGTCGTTCGTACGGGACGCGGTGCGGTCCTTCACCGGGACAGCGGCGTTCAAGACGGCCTGGAAGTCGGCGAACCGCGAGGCGCACGCCGCGGTGCAGGACGCCCTCACCGACGAGGCCGACGGGGGCGCCGTCACCATCGACCTCGCACCGATCACCGAGCAGGTCAAGAAACAACTGGCCGACGACGACGTGCCGTTCGCGGACCGCATCCCGGTCGAGCACACCGAAGTGACGCTCATGCAGTCCTCGGACCTCGGTCCCTTCGGGAAGGGATTCCACATGCTCCAGGTGGCGGGCCTCTGGCTCCCGGTCGCCGCGGTGCTCCTCGCCGTGGCCGGCATCTTCCTGGCGGTGCGCCGCCGCCGCGCGATCATCCGCACGGCGCTCGGCGCGGCCCTCGGCGGGGCGGTACTCGCCGTCGCGATCGCGGTGGGCCGGGGCCTGACCCTGGACGACCTGCCGAAGGATGTCTCCCGCCCGGCGGCGGAGGCGGTGTACGACGCGCTGACGTCTTCCCTGAGTGTGGCGGCGTGGGTGATTCTGGGGGTGGGTATCGCGGTCGCGCTGGCCGCGTGGCTGCTGGGGCGCCGCGGATCAGGCGGCAGGTCCAGCCCTTCCGGCGTTTGAGGAGCGGAGTCCGGGGCGTGGTCGGGGAGATGCAACCCTCCCGCACCCCCCGCCGTCTCTAGAGCTAGATTCGCCCAGGACCCCAGAGCGGAGAGGCCGGCCTTGGACAGCGCAACGGCAGCGAGGACGGCCTCCCAGGACGACTGGCCCGAGCCGCAGGCGAAGAGGCGACCCGGGCGACGGCCCGCCGCATGGCTGGCCGCCCTCCTCCTGGCAGGCGTGAGCGCCATCCTCGGCTTCCGCATCGCCGACTCCGACGGCGTCACCCCCGTACCGCAGATCCTCGCCTTCCTGCCGTTCCTCCTCGCCCCGGCGATCGTCGCCCTGCTGCTCGCGGCGCTCGCCCGTTGGCGTGTCGGCCTCGTCTGGGGCGTCATCGTGCTCGGCGGCGTCGCCTGGTTCCTCGAGCCGTACGGCAAGACGGACGACCCCAAAGGCCCTGCCGTCGCCGAGATCCGCGTCATGGCGTCGAACGTGCAGTTCGGCCAGGCCACCCACGGCCTGCTCAAGGCGGTCCGCAAGGAGAAACCCGACCTCCTCTTCGTCCCGGAGTGCGACTACACCTGCTCGGACACCCTGCGCGACGAACTGCCCCGCGCCGACTACCCCTACCGCACCGCGAGCGAGGCAGGCGGCGCCGAGGGCTCGGTGATCGTCAGCAAGCTGCCCCTGAAGAAGGCGAGCGGCCTCGCGGGGACGCTCGGCATGCCCGGCGCCGTGGCCGATCTCGAGGACGGCCAGCAGGTCCGCATACAGCTCGCCCACCCGATGCCGCCGCTGCCCAAGCAACTCGGCACCTGGCGCACCGAACTCGCCGAGATCCGCGACTACGCCGCCAAGGGCAAGCGCGCGAACCGGTCCACGATCATCGCGGGCGACTTCAACGCCACCCAGGACCACGCGGCGTTCCGCGACATCCTGGACACCGGCGGAGTACGCGACGCCGCCCGCCTCGCCGGGTCAGCCCGCACCCCCAGCTGGCCCGCCGACCTGATGTCCCCCCTTGGCACCCAGATCGACCACGTCCTGGCCACCCCGGACTTCTCGGCGCGCGACGCCCGCTTCCTGGAGATCGGCGACACGGACCACCGGGCCCTGGTGGTGGATCTGACGCTGCACGGAGGGGACCGGTAAAAATGGCCGCATGCGCCGCCGCGACTCACCCGCACCACCGGACCCTCCCGCACCACCGGTACCGGGCCCTCGCTCTCTGAGCGGCCTCGCCCCACCCCCCTGGCTGGTCAGGACACTCAAGCCGCAGGCCGCGCCGATCCCCTGGGCCGCGGTGGCGCGCGCGTCCATCGCCCTGGCGCTGCCGCTCCTCGTGGGCCTGGCGGCGGGGCAGCCCGCGTACGGAGCGCTCGCCTCCATGGGCGCCCTCTCCGGAGTCATCGGCGACACCGCCGACGCGTACCGCATGCGGATCCTCAACATCGCGGTACCGCAGCTCTTCGGCGCGATCGGCGTCACCATCGGCTCGCTCGTCTTCGGGCACGGCTGGGTGGCGGTCGGCGTCGTCACGCTCGTCGCCCTCGTCTCCGGGATGATGTCCACGATCGGCGCCGTGGCCTCCGTGTCAGGGCTGCTCCTGCTGCTCAACTCCGTGGTGGGCGCGGGGCTTCCGATGCCGGGCGAGTGGTGGCTGGCCCCCGCCCTCATGACCGGCGGCGGTCTCCTCGTCCTCACCCTCGCCCTCCTCGCCTGGCCGCTGCGGTCCGGCATCCCGGAACGGGCCGCCGTCGCGGCGACCTACCGCAGCGTCGCCGCGCTGCTCGAAGCCGCGGGCACCGACCGTTACGACGACGCGCGCGCGGCCGTCACCACATCCCTGAACCAGTCGTACGACCTCGTCCTCGCCCGGCGCACACGGGCGCACGGCCGCAACCCCGATCTGGTGCGCCTGGTCGCCCAGTTGAACGCGATCACGCCGGTCATCGAGGCCGCGCCCGCCGCGCACCAGTGCGGGGTTCCGATGCCGCCGGAGTTCCCCGCGGAGGTGCGGCGCCTCGCGGACGCGGTGGCGGGCCGCGCCGCGACCCCGATCGCCGGCCCTGACCTGCCCCCGCCCCCCGACCCTTCGACGGACGCCGTCGACCACGCCCTGCGGCACGTCGCCGAACTCCTCAACGACTCCGACCCGCACGGCATCGTGCACATCAAGGCCGACAGCGGGGCCGACACCGGGGCCGACACCGACGGCTTGGGCCGCCCCGCGGTCCTGCGCGTACGAGCCCGCCGAGCCGCCCGCAACGTCATGCTCTCCAGCGCGTCCTGGCGCTACGGCCTGCGGCTCGCCCTCTGCATCGGGATCGCCCAGTCCCTGGTGTCGCTGATCGACGTGCCCCGCTCGTACTGGGTGGCGCTCACCGTCACCTTCGTCCTCAAGCCCGACTTCGGCTCGGTCTTCTCACGGGCGGTGCTGCGGGCGCTCGGCACGGCCGCCGGGCTCGTGGTGGCGGCGGCCGTGCTGTCCCAGGTGCCCCGGGGCTGGTGGGACGTGCCGGTGATGATGGTCCTCGCGGCGCTGATCCCGGCGTTCACGCCGAGGGGGTACGGGTACCAGACGGCGGCGATCACTCCGGTGATCCTGCTGCTCTCCGACGTCCTGAACCACCAGGGCTTCGGCCTCGTCGCCCCGCGCTTGCTCGACAGCCTGATCGGCTGCGGGATCTCGCTGGTGGCGGGGTACTTGCTCTGGCCGGAGAGCTGGCACACCCGGATCGGCGACCGGCTCGCGGACGCGGTCGCCGATACGGCGTCGTACGTCGAGAGCGCGTTCGGCACGGCCGTGGACGCGGCCGCTCGGGCGCGGATGCGGCGCGGTCTTTACCGGGATCTGTCCGTCGTCCGGACGGAGTTCCAGCGTGCGCTGACCGAGCCGCCCCCGATGGGGGCTCGGGCCGCGGCGTGGTGGCCGCTGGTGATCGCCGTCGAGCGGATCGTCGACGCGACCACCGCTGCGCGGGTGCGGATCGGGCACGGGGCGGGGGAGCCGACGCTGACCGAGGTGGGGGAGGTCGCTCGGCAACTCCGTGAGCTGGCTGCGGGGTTGAGGGACTCCGAGACCCTCGAGGAGGTCCCGATCTCGTTCACCATCGGGCCCGAGGGGAGTGTTCTGGAGCAGCTTCGGCAGGAGGTGGTCGCTGCGCGGGCGATTGCTTCGCCGCGGGGGTGACCCACGACAAGATGTCCTCAATCGCCGGACGGGCTGGAGTTTCCAGCCCGTCCGGCGATTGAGGACGAACTCGGCGTAGCCGGTGATCAACGCCCACCAAGGCCCCCGCGCCAGCGGGTTCTCGGGAAGGGGCGGGGTTGGGGACTAGAGCTCTTTCAGGTTCACCGCCCGAGCCATCGCCAGATACCCCGCGTCATTCGGATGCAGGTGATCCCCACTGTCGTACTGGGGGGCGATCCGCTCCCCGTCCGCAGGATCCGCAAGCGCCCTGTCGAAGTCGACATACGAGTCGTACTCCCCCGAAGACCGCACCCACTCATTGAACTCGTCGCTCACCTTCGCCGCCCGCTCCCCATAGTGATCAGAGCCCCCCAACGGCAGCAACGTAGCCCCCACCACCTTGACCCCCTTCGCGTGTGCGGCCCGGATCAACTTCCGGTGGCCCGCGATGAGTTCATCCGCGCTCACCTTCGGCGCGGGCTTGTACGTGGGCGTATCGCTCTCGCTGAAGCCGATGTCGTTCAGGCCCTCGAGGACGACGACCGTCCCCACCCCCGGCAGGTCGAGCGCGTCCCGCCCGAACCGGGCCGTACCCCTCTCGCCGTACCAGGCCGAGTCGTTGAGAACGAGGTTCCCGCCGATGCCGGCGTTGAGCACCGGACGGGGCGTGCCCGCCTTGGCGAGGCGTTCGGCGAGGGCGTCGGACCAGCGGCGGTTGAGGTCGGTGGAGGAGGCGAAACCGTCGGTGATGGAGTCGCCGAAGAGGACGACGCCGTCGTTCCGGCGAGCGCGGTCACCACGGAGATGGCCACTCACGTCCACGCCCGACAGGAAGTACCAGGACTCCGTCGACTCGTCGAACGCCCCCGCCCCGGAGTCCCCGACATGATCGCCCTCCGCCCGGTAACTCGTCGCGAACGACTGCGCGTGGAACGTGGCGGGGCCCGTCGTGCGGGCGAGGTGCAGGGTGACGGTGACCGACTCGAAGGGCTTGAGGTTCAAGCCCGCCTCGTCACTGGAGAGTTGGCCGTGCGCCGGGATCGAGACCGACCGCCTCCCCTCGAACGTGAGCCGCCGCACCGAGCCCTCCTCGACGGCGGCCCCCTTCTCCGTACGCGCGATGGTCGCGCCCGCGATGTGCAGCGGCGATGTGCCGTACGCGTTGGAGAGCCGTATGCGGGCTCTGTCGCCGCCCTGCGTGACGCGTACGACCTGGCGCAGGGTCTGGCCTGAGAATCCGTCCTCCGACCAGTTGGGCTTGAACCCCGTACTTGCGCGCTGCGGCGAGGCCGCCCAGGCGGCGGTCCAGGTCTGGCCGGGCGACGACTCGGCGCCCGATGCGTGGGCCCCCGTGACGGCTACACCGGCCGTCAGAGCGAGCGCGGCAGCGGCGGCGACAGCGGAAGTACGAGTACGAGTGCGCGAAAGCATGTGAGTCTCCGGGGAGTTGGAGGAATTCTGGAGAAGCGACGCCGTCCGTGGACCGGACCGGCGGACCTGACTCCTCCAAGATCCGCCCCCGCCACCCCCCGATCAACGGCGATCCGTGAAACGATCGCCACGCTCAGGCTTATCGATGCAGGTCACAGCCGTACAAGGTGGGGGAGAAGCATGGAACGGCAAGAGCTCGAGACCTTTCTGACCCTCGCCGAAGAACTCCACTTCGGCCGCACCGCCGAACGCCTCCTCTTCTCCCAGGCGCGCGTCAGCCAGACCGTGAAGAAGCTGGAGCGCAAGATCGGCGCCCCGCTCTTCGAGCGCACGAGCCGCAAGGTGGAGATGTCCCCGCTGGGCCGTCAGCTGTACGACGATCTCGCGCCGCTGCACCTGAGGATGGAGGCCGCGGTCGCCCGCGCCAAGGACACGGCGCGCGGTGTCGACGGCGAGCTGACCGTCGCCTTCCTCGGGTCGGGCGCGGGCTCGCTCACCTCCGCGATCCTGGAGACGTTCCGCGCGCGCTGCCCGCGCTGCGACGTCCGGATGCGGGAGACCCAGTACGGGGATCCGCTCGGCGCGCTCCGCAGCGGCGAGGCCGACGCGCTGTTCACCTGCCTGCCCGTCGAGGAGCCCGACCTCACCGTCGGGCCCGTTGTCATCAACGAACCCCGCATGCTGGCCGTGCCCCTCGGCCACCGTTTCGCCGGTCGCGACAGCGTGTCCCTCGAAGAGTGCGCGGGCGAGACCTTCTTCGGCGTCGTCAACGGTGCGCCCGCCTACTGGTGGGACTTCCACATCCCGCCCCGCACGCCCAGCGGCCTCCCGATCCGCCGCGGCCGGTCCGTCGCCGGCTTCCAGGAGCTGATGACGCTGGTCGCCACGGGGCAGGGGGTTTCGCCGGTCGTCGCGTCCGTGGAGAAGTACTACTCACGGCCGGACATCACCTTCGTACCCCTGGACGGCGTTCCGTCGGCCGATGTCGCGCTCATCTCGCGTACGGCCGCCGCGGGCACCCCGCGCCTGGACGCTTTCGTCCGCGCGGTGCGCGACACGGTCGCGGCGAACGGCGGACCCGCAGCGTTCTAGGCGCCGCGCGGTACAGGATGCCGTGCGTGACCGCTGCCCTGACCTATTCCGCCGCCTTCATCACCTTCTTCTCCGTCGTCGGCCCGCCCAAGGTGCTGCTCGCCTTCGGCGGCCTCGCGCAGAACCACCCGGTCCGCGAGCTGCGCACGATCGCCCTCGTCTCGTCCGGGGCGGCCGTCGTGGTGGGCCTGATCGCGGGCATCACCGCGCCCTGGCTCCTCGAGCTCTTCCACATCTCCACCCCCGCTCTGCAACTCGCGGGCGGTGTCATCTTCTTCATCTACGCCGTCGGGCTCGTACTCGGCGTCCACCTCGGCTCGGACCACGCGAACCAGGACGCCCCCGATCTCGTCAGCGGCGTACGCGAACTGCTGATGCCGTACATCGTGAGCCCGCTCGCCATGACCGCCGTACTGATCGAGGCGGCGGCCCGCGACACCTGGACCTGGCGTTCCACCGTCGTCGGCGCGTACGTGACCGTGGTCGCCCTGGATCTGGTCTGCGTGGTCCTCCTCGCGCGCGTCCTGCGCAACACACATCACGCCACGATCGAGCTCTTCGGCAGGCTGCTCGGCCTGCTCCTCGCGGCGGTCGGCGTGGACCTGGTCCTCGACGGGCTCGGGGCGCTGGGGGTGCCGGGCCTGAACCGCCCCTGACCTGCTTGACCTGCTCATGAGGCCGTTGGGTGGACCTCTTCCTCCTCCTTGATCAGCATGTCCGGGCGTCCCGTCACCAACAGCCAGGCGGGCAGGGCCGCGAGGCACAGGACGGGAAGCAGTTCGAGGTCCATCACCACCACGGCCGCCGTGAACAGGCTCAGCCAGCCCTGCCGGGTCGTGGCGAGCAGGATGCCGAGGATGGCGCACGTGATCGCCAGGGAGGGCGGTACGGCGTCGACCAGGGCGTGCGCGAACATGCCGAGTGCCACGCCCACGAAGACCGCCGGGAAGATCCGCCCGCCCCGGAATCCGCAGGTCGCGGCCACGCAGAGCGCGAGCAGTTTGACCACGGCGAGCAGCAGCAGGTTGCCCGCGTCGTGGTCGGACGCGTGCGTGGTCAGCTCCTTCATCTCGTCCAGGCCCTTGAAGAGGGTCAGCGGGCCGCCGAGCGCACCCAGGGCGCCGAGCACGAGACCGCCCATGGTCAGCATCAGCACGGGGTGCCCGAGCTGGCGGAAGGCGCGGTGGAGGTAGGGGAAGGCGTACACGGCGCACAGCCCGATCGCGGCCGCCCCCGTGCTGATGACCATGGCGGAGAGTGCGTCGATCCAGCGCGGCCCGCCGTACGCCTCGACGTCGATCTGGAACGACGGGTGCGCGATGAGGACGGTGGTCAGCGCCCCCGCGCCCGCCGCGACGAGCGGCGCGAACAGCCGGTCCCACAGGGGGCGCGGGTCGCCCCCTTGAGCGGTGACGGTCTCGGAGAGGACGAGCGCCGCCGCCACCGGCGTACCGAAGAGGGCGCCGATGGTCCCCGCGGCGGCGAGTGCGACCCAGTCGCTCGCGGGCGTGCGGGGCATGGCTTTCATGCCGAGTGCGTAGGCGAGGGCGATGTTGATCGCCGTGATCGGGTTCTCCGGGCCGAGGCTGACGCCGCCCGCGAGCCCCACGATGACGGCGAGCGCGATACCGGGGAGCACCCGCACGGGCAGCGGCGGATCGACGAGGCCGAGTGCCGCGGGATCGGGCCCGGCGTGCCCGGGGACCTTCCACACGATCAGACCGACGACGAACCCCGCCGCGGTGAGCACGCCGAAGATCCACCCCACTGACGTCCCTGACACCCCGGCCGCGTCCGGCAACGTGTCCCACAGCAGATCCTGCAACCGCTCGGCGACCAGGCTGAGCAGCAGCAGGAGCAGGCTGGACCCGACACCGACGAGCAGGGCGGGCACGACGAGCGGGAGCAGGGCGCGGGCCTGCGGTGTCATGGGCCTCTTCGCGCCCACCTCTGCCTCGCGTCCGGTCAGTGGGCGGTGGGAGGAGGCGTGGGGCCGGTACCAGCGGGGCTACCCGAGCCACCGGAGCCCTCGGCGAACGGGCCGGGGCCGCTGGAGGTGGGCCTGGGGTCCCAGCCGCCCGCCGCCGTGCCGCCCGACGGAACGCCACGGTCACGGTCCCGGTGACGGTCCGGGTGGTCCGTGCAGAGCGCCCAGATGACGAAGACGCCGATGGCGATCGAGATCAGCGCCCAGATCGGCTGGTACGGCAGCCACAGGAACTGCAGGACCACGGCCAGCGACGCAAGCGCGATACCGCTCACCCGGCCCCAGGCCGCGCCCTTGAGGATGCCGTAGCCGGTGATCGCGACGAGGATGCCGAGGATCAGGTGCAGCCAGCCCCACGCGGTGAGGTTGAGCTTGTAGACGTAGTCCCCGATGCGCGCGTAGACGTCGTCCTTCGCGATGCCCGCGATGCCTTCGAGGATGCCGAGAATGCCGTTGACCAGCATCAGGACACCCGCGAACATCGTGCCGCCGGATGCCCAGAGACTCTCGCCGCTGGGGGCGTTGCTCGTACCGCCGCTGCTACTGCTACTGCTGCCGCTGTCACCGCTGCTGCTCATGGCCCCTCTTTTCTGTCGACGGGGTTCACAGCGTGTGACAGCTCTCCGGGGGTGCGCGAGCGGTATTAGGCCGAATGGGGATGACTTCACCCTCGGCGCCCGGAATCACTCGGGCGCGTCCCGAAGCATTGCCCGCGCGTCAGCGACAGCATCACTGGCGCGCGTCGGCGACAGCCCGGGTGATCTCCGCCGCCATCCGCCGGATGCCGGGCGAACGGGTCGGGCAGGGGCGGGACTTGGCGGTGGTGGGCGCCAGGCAGAAGTGCAGGTAGTCGTCGCCGCGATGCAGGGCGGTGCGGCCACGGCCCGGCTCGGTGCAGTACGCGGGATGGTTCCGTTCGTACGTGGTGCACGGCAGCTTCTCGACCCAGGTGTGCCGGTCCGACGCCGGGGCGACCGTGCGGCCCGCGTCGGCGACGATCCCGCCCGATGTCCGGGCCTGCGTCTCGTAGATGCCGTTGACGCGCCGTACGCGATCGGGCGTGATCGGGTCGGGTCCCTGCAGCACCCACACGACGCGCGTCCGGCCCGCCCCGCCCGCGGCTTCGTCGATCTGCGAGGTCAGCGCCTTCGCGTCGGCGGCGTACCGGTCGAAGTACTTCGCCCGCGCCTTGTCGTACGTGATGCCGTCCATGCACGGCGTATAGCCCCACGCGTTGCCCCAGAACTGGAGCACCACGACATCCGGCCGCTCCGCACGCACAAGCGCGGCGGCCTTGTCCTTGTCCGGTACGAGGGAGTCCTCGCCGGTGCCGTCGAGGTAGTCGCAGAGGGTGGTGCCGGAGTAGGGGGCGCTGGTGTAGCGGGCGCCGAGGTCGGAGCGGAGCTGGTCGCCGAGGGCGGTCTGGTTCTCCATTGCGAGAGAGTCCCCGAGATAGAGGACCTTTGGGGCTTTTGTCCGGGACTTTTCCGCAACGCGGGGGCGAACCGTCGACGAGCGCGGCGAGGGGGGTGGGGTGGCGGTGGCGGTGGCGCTGGTCGTGGAGGGGCCCGGGGCGGGGGCCGGGGCGGCCTCGGACGAGCCGGGGTCGCCGCACGCCCCGAGGAGCAGCGCGGCGCCCAGCACTCCCCCGACCCACGACTTGCGCATACGCCAACTCCCGTCCGGGCGACCGAGAGAGGCCTCACGGCCCCCCGAGCGGCCCCAAGGCAAGCACAGACGCACGCGCGTGAGAAGACACCGGGGAGTGCTTCCGGCCTCGCGTCACCTCAGACGTAATCGCTCAGCGCGCCACGTACTGCGTGAGGATCGCCTGTACTTCGTAGATGTCGACGCCCTTGGTGAAGGTCTTCTGGATCGGCTCCTGGGCGCTGGAGATCCAGATCTTGAGCTCGGCGTCGAGGTCGAAGTGCCCGGCGGTCTCCACCGAGAAGTGCGAGATGCTGCGGTACGGAATGGAGTGGTACTCGACCTTCTTGCCGGTTATCCCCTGCTTGTCGATGAGGAGGAGACGGCGGTCGGTGAAGATCATGGTGTCGCGGATCAGCAGAAAAGCGGCCTGCACCTGTTCGCCGTGGCCCAACAGGCGTGCGTAGTCCTGCTGTGCGGTCGCCGGATTGATCGTGTGCGCGTTGCCGAACAGTGCCATGAGAGACCCCCGGTTGAGCTGACTGACAGGAGCTTCCGACTGTAACGCGCGGCCTGTGGCATCGATCCGCGAGTTCGGGACGCACTCCGCTCATCCACGGTCCACCGACCGACCGACCGACCGGAAGCGTCAGCGCGTTACGTCGAAGGTGGCGGCACGCGGCACGAACGTCGTGCCCCCGTCCTTGGCCGCCGCCCGCGCCGAGACGTACCAGGTGCCCTGGTCCAGCTCCGCCGCCTCCTTCTTCGTGACCTTCAGCGTGTAGGTGCAGCGGGACGTGTCGTCCGAAGTGCTGCTGCACGTGGCGCTCTCCGCGCTCCGGAGCTCCGCCTCGGTCGGGTCGAGCTTCGAACTCGCGGGCCACGCGAGGACCTTGAGGCCACGGACGCCCGAGTCGTCGCTCACGTCCGTGGTGAAGGTGAGCGAGCCGGCGCTGGCGCCGTCGGACGACGGGGCGACGTAGCGGGCCGAGCTGTTCTCCAGGGTCGGCTCCGCCGGGGCTGAGTCCGACGCCATGGCGATTCCACCGGCGGCGATTCCGCCGACGACGACAGCGCCGATGAGCGACGAGACAACAATGCGCTTGGACATGGGAGTACCCCTTGAATCAGTAGTGGGAAGTGGCGGGAAGTGCCGCTCGATGTGTTCGAGGCTATGGCGCGGCGCAGGGCGCTGACCTCGGGCTGACGGACGATTGCCGTCTTGAACCAGAGGTAGAGGAGGCCCCGTGGCCGTCCACCGGCCGGGGTGCGCCGCCCGCACCTATAACCCAGGTAGGACGGGCACGGAGCGACATCAGCCTCAAGCCGGAGCCGATCCGCTCACCCGCGGTCATAGCCTTGATCTGTCATGAAGCGAACCGACGACCGGCTGCTCCCGGTCCTGCTGATCTGCGCCCAGGCCGTGGTGTGGCCCGTCGCGCCGCTGGTGCGCGGGTCCGTTCCTTCCGGGGCCGCGCTTCTCGTGGCGGCCCTGGTCGCCACAGTGGTGACGGCCGCGCTCGCCCTTCGCCGTACGCGCCCGATGCTCACCCTCGTCGTGGTCGCAGCCGCCTGTGCGCTGGGCGCCGGGCCGCTGCCCGTCGGGGCGACGGCGGTGCTCGGGACCGCGGGGGCCGCCCTCGCCCTGTTCACCGTGGCGACCGAACGCGACACCTTCACCGCGGTGATGTGCGTGGTGGCGCTCGCGATCTGGCAGCTGCTGCTGGGTATGACGCTGCACGGCCTCAGTGATCAGAACGGACTCGACCTCGTTCTGACCGCTCTCCTCTACGCCGCCGCGTGCGGCGCCGGTCTCCTCGTACGACGCAAGAGCCGCGCACGGCAGGCGGCCCAAGCGCGGCTGAAGCGGGCCGAGGCCGAGCGGCATCGCCTCCCCGCGGTCGAACGGCGCCGTATGGAGCGGGAGTTGCACGACGTCAGCGCCCACCACCTGACGGCCGTGGTGGTCACGGTGGGGGCGGCCGTCGGGCTGCGCGATCGCCGCCCCGAACTTGCCTCGCAGGCAGCGGAGTTCGCGGTCGAGACCGGCCGCGAGGTCACCCGGGCGCTGGGCGCGGTACGGGCCCCCGCGCCCTCCCGCGAGGAACTGCCGTCGCCGCAGGAGCGGTTGCGGGGCCTGGTCGCGGGCTTCCGCCGCCTCGACCAGCAGGTGGACATGGAGATCGACCCGCTGCCGGACGGCGCAGTCGCCGACGCGGCGTACGGCATCGTGCGCGAGGCGCTGACCAACGTGGCACGGCACGCTCCCGGTGCGTATACGAAGGTCCTGTGCCGGTACGGCGAGACCCGCACGGACGTCGTGGTGACAAGCACCCCACCGCGGGCCGACCCGGCGGTCCAGGCCCAGGACCGCCGCACCGTGGGCCTGGGCGGGGGACGCGGCCAGGGGTTCCTGCGGTCCCGGGCGCGGGAGGCGGGCGGCAGCTTGCACAGCGGCCCGACGGAGGAGGGCGGTTGGGAGGTACGGGCGGTCCTGCCCGGCCGGACGGCGGCCCCGGTGGAGCGTTCCGTGACAAGGAAATACCGCCTCGCGCAGCTGACGGCGGCAACCGGCCTCGTCCTGCAACCGCTGTTCCCGGCACTGGTGATCACGTCGGATACGGCGTCGAACGCCCAGCACGTGTCCGCGGGCGTGCTCTTCGCGCTCCTCGCCGGCGCACAGGCGGTCGCGCTGCTGTGGCTGCGCCGGGCGCCCCGCGCCGCTCAGATCGGCCTGCTCGGGCTCGCCCCGCTGTGGCCGGTGGCGATGGCGGCGGGCGACTACACCGGTCCCGCGGCCCTGCCGCCCGCGCTGAGCATGCTCGCCACCTGCGTGGCGCTCGCCGCGGACGCGGCACGTCGTACGTCCCCTGCCGTGAGCCGGGCCCTGGCCCGGGTCCTCACGCTCGCGGCCGTGGTGGTGCACGCGGGGTCGGCCACCGCCGCGGTCCTTGACCGGGGTACGACGGCCCCGGCCTGGGCGGTCGTCGCGTGCGCGATCGCAGGAGCGTCCGTGGCGGTCGGCGCGGCCCGCCGGGTCGGGGCTCTGGCGCGCCGACGCGACTCGGCTTCCAGGGACGCTCAGGAGGAACGCCTCGCCACCTGGACCGAGGAGGCCGTCAGGGACGCGTGGGCCGAGCGCCGCCGGATCGCCGCGGGCCTGGAGACCACGGTTCTCGCACGCACCGCGGACATGGTCACGGAGGCGGAGGCGGGCAGGCTCGACGAGACGGCCGAACGGGCCCGTGACGCGTTGGCGGCGATGCGCGCGTTGCTGGACACGGTCCGGGAGGAGGAAGGGGCCGAGGACGGCGACAGGGACGGGGGCGGGGACAGGGGCGGAGCTCAGGAGAGAGAAGGCGATCTGCGTCCGCAGCCCACCCTCCAGGCCCTCGACCTCCTTGCCCAGCAGGTCAGGGCGACCGGCCGCGAAGTGGAGGTACGGCTGACCGACCGCGTGCCGGACCGCCTCCCCACCGCCGTGGACCTGGCCGCCTACCACGCCGCCGAGACGCTGCTCGCGACCGGCGGCGACGAGCCCGCGGTGCTCGTACTGGACGCGGACGGGGATACGTTGACGCTGACGGCCACCGGAGTGCCCAGTTCCGCGGTACCGCTCGTACGAGAACGGCTCGCGACCCGGGTCGAGGCACTCGACGGCACCCTGACCACGACTCCGGCGGGCACGATCAGCCTCGGGCTGCCGCTCGGGTCGCGGACTGATGAAGAAGGGGAACGATGAGCCTGAAAGTGCTGGTCGTCGACGATCAGGGCATCGTACGGGCGGGGTTCGCCGCCGTGATCGACGCCGAGGACGACATGACGGTGGTCGGCGAGGCGGCCGACGGCGTCGACGCGGTACGGCTCGCCGCGGAGCTCGCGCCCGATGTGGTGGTCATGGACGTACGGATGCCCGAACTCGACGGCATCGCCGCGACCCGGATCATCACGGGCCGCGCGGACGCGCCTCGGGTTCTGGTCCTGACCACGTTCGACCTCGACGCGTACGTCTTCGACGCGCTGCGCGCGGGGGCCTCGGGGTTCCTGCTCAAGGACGTACACGCGTCCGAACTGCTCCACGGCATCCGGGTGGTGGCGGCAGGCGAGAGCGTGCTCGCCCCGTCCGCGACCCGCAGACTGATCGGCCACTACGCGTCAGGTCCTGTCACCGGCGCGGGCGCGAGACCCCACGACCTGAACACCCTGACCGGCAGCCAACGCAACGTCCTCGCCCTGCTCGCGTCCGGCCTCAACAACGCGGAGATCGCCGAGGAGCTCGGCATCACGGTCGGCACGGTGAAGTCCCACGTGAACGCGCTCCTGCGCAAACTCGGTCTGCGCGACCGGGTACAGGCCACGATCCTCGCGTACGACCTGGGCCTGGCCCGCCCCAACCCACCGGGCCCCCGCCTCTGACGACGCCCCGCGCCCGCACCACACCGGAGGAACTCACCACCATGCTCGGTACCAATCGCCGCCGCCTCAAACCCGGCGCCGCCATCGCCCTCGCCTACCTCGCGCTCTGCGCCGCCCTGTTGGTGTGGGCCCTGGTGGTGAGCGCGGTCGACAGCACGGACGAGTCCATGGCGGGCGTCATCCCCCTGCTCGCCACGGCTCCGGCAAGCTTCGTGCTCGTCGTGCTCCCGGACGGCACCGCGATGGTGATCCTCGCGGTCGCCGCCGGAGCGCTGGTCAACGCGGCGATCATCAACTGGTGCGCGCGTGCGCTGAGCCGAGGGCGGGAGTGAGTTACTGCTTGCCGGTGCCGACCGGGTCCACGAAAACCTTGCCGTCGGCGCCGACCGGGAGGTTGAGGTCGGTCGACAGGACCTTGGAATGGGTCTCGTTGGGCGGGGTGACCTCGATGGCGCTGACGAAGACCGGGTCCTCGCCGCTGCCGTCGTTCGTCGGGGTGTGCAGGGTGAAGCGGGTGGTCTCGCCCGTGTTGAGGACGACGGCCGGGGCGGCGAGCTTGCTGCGCTCGGCGCTGAGGGGCCCGGAGGCGTCCTCGGACCTGAGGTCGACGCCGGGGAAGCCCTTGAGGGAGCAGGTGTCGCTCTTGTTCTTGAGGCTGACTATGAGGTCGCCCTCGGCCATGCCGTGAGAGGCGCTGAAGGCGAGGTTGGCGGTCTTGCAGTTGCCGGTGGTGATCTGCCCGCCACCGCTGCCCTGGCCGGACGCCGTGGTGGTCGAGTCGCCGCCGGCGCTCTTGGCGTTCTTGTCGGACGCGCTGCTGCCGGAGGCCGTGTCCGATGACCCGTCCGAGGAGGAGGACGAAGAGGACCCGGAGCCGCTCCCGGACCCGGAGCCGCTCGCGTCGGAGTCCTTGTCCCCCTGGCAGGCGGTGAGCGAGAGACTCGCGGCGAGGGCCATGGCGGCGAGGGTGAGGGTCTTGGCGCGCATCGTTTCTTCCCTACGGTCGGTGCCGTCTGCCCGGCACGAGTGAGCGTTACTGATCACCAGGACACGCCCGCCCGGGGCAAACGTTCCGCCCGGCCACGCCCTAATACATGCCTGTTACATGGAATCGCTGAAGGGACGGATCTGGGCAAGGTCCGGACAACAAAGAACCCCCGGGTCGACGACCTGGGGGTTTTGGTTCTTCTGCTGGAGCGGGTGACGAGAATCGAACTCGCACTCTCAG
Organism: Streptomyces sp. NPDC055239; assembly: GCF_053606205.1. Taxonomy (NCBI): domain Bacteria; kingdom Bacillati; phylum Actinomycetota; class Actinomycetes; order Kitasatosporales; family Streptomycetaceae; genus Streptomyces; species Streptomyces sp. NPDC055239. Next base: position 118,457 of record NZ_JBSGRD010000010.1, read on the forward strand.
CTTGGGAAGCTGATGTTCTACCACTAAACTACACCCGCGAAAAACACCGTCTGTGGCGGTGCCGTAACGTCGCACACTCTACCTCATCCCAGGCCCCGGGCGCTTTTGCCCCGGGGCCTGGGTGCTGTCCGGGGCGTGGATGCCTCAGCGGGGTGCGGGAGTTGGGGCGTACCGTGAAGAGCCGGAGTGCCGCCTGGAGGGGCGCCCCATTCGTCCCGTAATGTGGCCTCTCGTCGCCGTCTCGCTCGCGAGCGGAGTGCGGCGAGCTACGAGCTCAACTACGGCTTTGGGGAAGGGACTCGAGGACTTGATGGAGCGCACCGTCGTCCGATGTGCCGAAGGGCACGTGTTCAGCACTGCTTCGTTCCCGATGCAGAAGGCCGACCGGCTCGGACCCGGCCGGCTCATCCGCTGTCCACGCTGTGCCCGATTGCGGCATGCCGTGCCGGTCGCGTCGCAGAAGCGGTAGCGCGGGGCAGCGAGGCAGCGGGAAAGCAGAGAACGGCAGGCAGCGCGCGGGGCGTCCGATTGGGGCGGGCCCGCGCGCTCTGCGTATCCTCGGTGCGTGCTTCTCTCAGACAAGGACATCCGGGCCGAGATCGACGCCGGACGAGTACGGATCGATCCGTACGACGAATCCATGGTGCAGCCCTCAAGCATCGATGTGCGGCTCGACCGCTACTTCCGGGTGTTCGAGAATCACCGCTACCCACACATCGACCCCTCCGTGGAGCAGGCCGACCTGACGCGGCTCGTGGAGCCCGAGGGCGACGAGCCGTTCATCCTGCACCCCGGTGAGTTCGTGCTCGCCTCGACGCACGAGGTCATCAGCCTCCCCGACGACCTCGCCAGCAGGCTCGAGGGGAAGTCCAGCCTGGGGCGGCTCGGGCTCGTCACACACTCCACCGCCGGCTTCATCGACCCCGGTTTCTCCGGGCACGTGACGCTGGAGCTGTCGAATCTCGCGACGCTGCCCATCAAGCTGTGGCCCGGCATGAAGATCGGGCAACTGTGCCTGTTCCGGCTGACCTCGCCCGCCGAGGCGCCGTACGGCTCCGAGCGGTACGGATCGCGTTACCAAGGGCAGCGCGGGCCGACCGCCTCCCGTTCCTTCCTCAATTTCCATCGAACCCAGGTGTGACATTCAGCATGAGTGACGTGCGCGAGAACCTTACGTACGAGAAGTTCGGCGACGCGGTGCGCGAGCTCGCGCAGACCATCGCCGACGACGGGTATCAGCCCGACGTCATCATCTCCATCGCCCGCGGTGGCGTCTTCGTCGCGGGCGGGCTCGCGTACGCGCTCGACTGCAAGAACATCCACCTGGTGAACGTGGAGTTCTACACGGGGGTCGGGACGACCCTGGAGATGCCGGTCATGCTGGCGCCCGTGCCGAACGCGATCGACTTCACCGACAAGAAGGTGCTCATCGCCGATGACGTCGCCGACACCGGCAAGACGCTGAAGCTCGTGCACGACTTCTGCCTCGACCACGTGGCCGAGGTGCGCAGCGCGGTGATCTACGAGAAGTCGCAGTCGCTCGTGAAGTGCGAGTACGTCTGGAAGCGCACCGACGACTGGATCAACTTCCCGTGGAGCGTCGAGCCGCCGGTGGTGCGGCGCGCCGGGCAGGTTCTGGACGCCTGACGCGTGAGCGAACAGAGACGAGACGGGCCCCGGCGGAGTGATCCGCCGGGGCCCGTCCTGGTTCTGCGTCGCTAGAACGTACCCAGCTTGATGATCGCGAGCAGCGCGAGCAGTTGGATCGACGCCGCGCCCAGCGCCTTCGGCCACGGCAGGTCGTGCGACTTGCTCACCATCGCCGTGAGCAGCGCGCCCGCCGCGACCCAGGTCACCCAGCCGAGCAGCTGGACGAAGGTCTGGCCGCCGCCGAGGAACATCCCGACGACAACGCGGGGCGCGTCCGTGATCGACATGATCAGCATGGAGAGGCCGACCGTCGGCTGCCAGGCGCCCACGCCGCCGAGCTGACGGGCGAGCGAGTGGGTGACCACGCCGAGGATGAAGGCGCTGATCGTGATCGCGACCGCTGTCATCAGGACGTACGGAACGGCCGTCGAGAGGGTGGCGTTGATGGCGTCCTCGCGGGCGCCGTCGAATCCGAAGATCGCGAGCAGGCCGTACAGGAACGTCACGATGACGGCCGGGGCCCACATCGCGTAGTCGCGCATCTGCATGAAGGTCGGCACCGGGTTCATCACGATGCCGCGCAGCAGGTCCTTCCAGTGCAGGCGAGGGCCCATGGGCGGCGGTGCGCTCTGGCCCGCGCGGTAGGTGTCGCCCTGGTTGTACGGGTCCTCACTCACGGAGAAGGCCTGGGTGTGACCCGGGTTGTTGGCGGCGTACGGATCGAAGCCGCCCTGGCCGCCGCCTTGTCCCCCCTGGCCGCCCTGCCCGCCCTGGCCCCCGTGTCCCGGGCCGCCAGGGCCGCCGAAGTACTCCGGCTCACCGTGATTGCCTTGGTTGCCGCCCGCCTGCGGCCACTGCTGCCCGCCGTACCCGCCCTGGCGGCCGCCCTGACCCTGGCCGTACGGCGGCTGACCGCCGTACTGCTGCTGGGAGGGCGGCTGAGGGTAGCCGTACGGAGGCTGCTGGCCCTGGGGGGCCTGCGCCTGCTGTCCGTACGGCTCCTGCCGCGGTCGTTGTTGGGGGCGTGCTTGCGGGGTGCGGTTGTCCCGGCCGCGTCCGATCCTGAATCCAGCCACGAATCGAACGTACCTGGTCTGGAGGGCCTGGGTCGTCCCTCCTCGGGAGGAGAGAGGGGTTTGCCGCTGACCTGTGACAACCCTTAGGGGGACCCTGAGGGGTTTTCCCCAGGGTCCCCAGGGTCCCCGGGGTTCCAGGGACTCGCGGGCTCGCTAGTGACCGAGCACCGCTCCGTACGCCGGCGGGTCCAAAGAGGCGGGCAGGCCGATGGAGTTCGGGGTGACGACCGTGCCGCCGGCCTTCGCGCCGGGCAGGTCCCAGACGCCGCCCGATGCGGAGTTCTCACCGGGCGCCGCGACGGACAGGTCCGGAACGCCGTCGCCGTTGTGGTCGCCGAAGGCCAGCGCCGCGCCGAAGAGGTCGCCCGCCTCTGCGCCGCCCGGGATGCCGGGCGAGTCCTGCTGGTAGGCGACCGTGCCCGCGTTCGCCGCGCCCGCCGGGTCGAGCAGGCCCATCTCGCCGCCCTTCAGGACGGTGACGCTGCCCGCCTTGGCCGCGCTGCCGATGGCCTCGCCGGGTGCGCCCGCGATCAGGTCGTCGTGGCCGTCGGCGTCGATGTCCGCCACGGCGAGCGCGTCGCCGAAGCCGTCACCCGTCTCGGCGACGCCGGGCATGCGCGCGGTGTCCTGGTTGAACGTCTGCTGCTCCCAGCCGAAGCTGCCGTTGGCGTCGCCGAAGCGGATGTGGATGGCGCCGCCCTTGGTGAGCTCCTCAGGACCGCACGGGTCGTCGATGTTCTCGTCGGCGATCTCGCGGCAGTTGCCGAGAGCGAGGTCGTCGAAGCCGTCGCCGTTGAAGTCACCGGCGGCGAGGGCGTTCGCGGCGCCGTTGGAGTTGTTCCAGAAGTTCAGCATGGAGCCCTCGTCCTTGTTCCAGCCGTAGAGGCGGACGTGGGACTGGGTGTAGGGCTGGTTCTTCGTGTAGTAGGCGAGGGCGAGGTCGTCGAGCCCGTCGTTGTTGAAGTCGCCGGTCGTCATGACGGGGGCGCGCCCGCCCATGCGGTCGGCCATGAGGGGCTCGGTGTCTGCGGTGAGCGGGTTGAAGTTGGCGACGATCTGGTCCTTGCCGCCGATCGCGAGATCGACGTCGGTGTCGCCGGTGAAGTCGGCGGCGACCAGGGCGTTTCCGTACGCGTCCTTCGCCTTGGCCCCGCGGGCGGCGGTGTTGGCCGTGGCGAAGCCGTCGCCGGTGCCGTAGAGGACGGTGACGGAACCGGCGTCGGTCTTGCCGTCGATGTCCTCGCCGGGAGCGCCGATCACGAGGTCCGCGTACTTGTCGTCGTCCACGTGCGCGGCCACGACGGAGCCCCCGAACCGGTCACCGGCCTCCGGGGTGCCGGGCACCTCGACGGTGGCCTGCGTGATGCGCCGCACGCTGTGCGGCCCCGGCCCGCCCTCTGCGCCGAACACGACGCTCACGGCCCCGGCCTTGGCCTTGCCGCCGACGGTGGCACTTGGCACGCCGACGAAGAGGTCGTCGTAGCCGTCGCCGTTGAAGTCGGCGGTGAGGGGAGCGGCGGCGGGCGGGGCGGCGGGGGAGGCGCTCGCGGAGGCCGCGAAGGGGAGGGTGAGGCCGGTGGCGGCCAGGGCGGTCGCGGTGGCGGCGACGGTGACGGCGAGGGAACGGGTTCTTGTTCTTGCGCGCAGGGGCACGGGAGGCTCCAACTCAAATGTGGATACGGGGAGTTAGTGCAGGGGGCGACTCGCTCAGCTTCACTTCGCGTTCACTTCGCGACTGGTTCACCTGTGTGACAACCGAGGTTGGGGAAGGGTTGCCCTTGATCGGCCCTGAGCCCTCAGCCCTGAGCCCTGAGCCGTCAGCCCTGAGCCCTCAGCCCGCGAGGTCCGAGCCGAAGGCCGAGTACTTCGTGGAGAGGCCCAGCTTGCTCGGGCCGAAGCTGGTGGACGCCGTGGTGGAGTAGAGCGAGTCCGCGGCTCCGGGGAGGTGTCAGACGGCGCCCGCGTCGTCGTTCTCCTGGGCGGCCGTCGCCGTGAGGTCCAGGCGGCCGTCGGCGCCGATGTCCGAGGCGAGCAGCGTCGCGCCGAAGCCGTCCATGGACCCCGACGCGCCGGGGACACCCGGGCTGTCCTGAGTGAGGGTGATCGCGCCGGTGGTCCTCAGGCCCGACGCGGAGCCGCGCAGCAAGGTGACCGTGCCCGCGCCAAGGATGACGTCGGGCTCGGAGCCGATGCTCTCGCCGGGCGCGCCGGTCGCCAGCTCCGCGTTTCCGTCTCCGTCGAGGTCGCCCACGGCCACCGCCGCCCCGAAGTTGTCGCCGTACTCGGAGGCGCCAGGCACGCCCGAGCTGCTCTGCGTCAGGGTCGTACGACGGGTGGCGCTCGGACCTGACGAGGTGCCGTAGACGACGCTGACCTCGCCGCCCTTGGAGCCGGACGGCGCGGCCGCGGCCGTTCCGCCGGGGATGGCGAGCAGGCCGCTCGTCGTCAGGGACGTGGCCAGGATGGAGGTGCGTATGCGCACGGAAAGCTCCGAGAGGGAGAGCCGGGCCCGCGACGGGGGGAGTACGCGGGCCCGGCAGTCGAGAGGTTGAGCTGAGGAGAGAGGAGAACGGTTGGGCTAGTCGGCGAAGTTGGTGCCGAGGCGCGGTGTGCCCGTGCCCGAGATGCCGACCGTGGACGTGTAGACGCCGGAGGTGCCCGCGAGGGTGCCGTCGGTGCGGGCGCCGAGGACGTAGAACGCGCCGTTGGAGCCGTTCTCGCCGGACGCGCCGACGGTGACGTCGCCCCGGCCGTCGCCGTTCAGGTCGTCGATGTGGACGTCGGACCCGAAGTAGTCGTTCTTCTCGTTGGCGTTGGGGACGCCGGGCGAGTTCTGGCTGTACAGGACGGCGCCCTTGGCGGAGAGGCCTGAGCCGTCCGACGCGCCGTAGATGACGGTGAGCGAGCCCGCGTCGGTGACTCCGTCCAGGTTCTCGCCGGGGGTGCCCACGACCAGGTCGAGGTGCCCGTCGCCGTTGACGTCGCCGAGGTCGAGCTCGTTGCCGAAGGAGTCGCCCTTCTCGCCGCTGCCCGGGATGCCCGCCGTGTCCTGGGTGATGGCCTGGCTCTCGCCGTACGGGCCGTTCGCGTTGCCCTTGACGACGTAGACCGTGCCGCCCTTGTTGGCGCCGTCGATGCCCTCGTCCCAGGTGAGGCCGATGATGACGTCGCCGTAACCGTCGCCGTCCGTGTCGCCCACGTCGGTGATGTGACCGGCGGGCAGCCGCTGGACGCCGCGCGTGGTGACGCCGTTCGCGCTGCCTGGCAGCCACAGGTTGGCGTTGTAGTCGTCGGCGGTGGAGAAGCCGTTGACGAGCAGGTCGTCCTTGCCGTCGCCGTTCACGTCCCCGGAGTGCAGGTTGAAGGGGCCCGCGTCCTCGCCGCCGTAGATGGGCGGGAGCACGGTGTAGCGGCCGCCGGTGGAGCCGCTGCGCCTGATGCCGCTGTCGAAGATGTCGATGGTGGCGGCGCCCGACGCGCCGACGGCGAGGTCGGCCTTGCCGTCGCCGTCGAAGTCACCGGCCTGGAGGGGGCCGCCGAAGTGGTCGTGCTTGGTGGGGCGCGGGTCCTTGACCGTGGAGCCGCCGGAGAGGCCGCTGGGGGAGCCCCACAGGACCTGGACCGTGCCGCCGTCCACGTCGCTGCCGACGTCCTCGCCGGGGGCGCCGACGGCGAGGTCGTCGTAGCCGTCGCTGTCGAAGTCTCCGTACGCGGTGTCGGCGCCGAAGTAGTCGTTCTTCTCGGCGGTGCCCGGGACGCCCGCGCTGTTCTGGCTGTAGGTGGTGTGGCGCTGCGTGGTGCCGCCGTACGTGACGACGACCTGGCCCGCCTTGTCCTTGCCGCCGACGTTGGCGTGCGGGGCGGAGGTGGCGATGTCGGCCTTGCCGTCGCCGTTGAAGTCGGCGTCGTCCGGCTGGACGGCGGCGATGGGCTCTGCCGCGGTCGCCGTACCGCCGGTGAGGGTGAGGAGTCCGCCTGTGAGCGCGGCGGCGGTCGCCGTGGCCGCCGCGAGGCGGCCACGTCTGGATCGGGGGAGCGGGGAAGTGCGCTTGTGCTTCGGCATTCCTTGGGTCTCCTGCTGCGTGCGGGGATGTCTGGCGGACATCCGCAGTCGATGGGGTGCCGGGCAGGAGGTTCGCCGGTTCGCCGGGTGTTGGCCCTGGCGTCACGTCCTGTTTTGGCGACAGGGAGACCCATGAAGGGGGGTAAGGGTTGTATGTGGGGCGGGAGTTGGTGGTGTTGTGCGCGTTCGGGGTGCTTTGCCCCGCGCCGATGCCGCCTGCCCCGATGCCGCCTGCCCCGACGCCGCCCCGATGCCGCCCCGAGCCGATCCCTGACGCCCCGCCCTGACTCCCCCGCCCTTACGCCCCGTCCCCCAGCGCCAGGAACTCCGCTGTGGAGAAGGTCAGTTGAGGCTTGCGCGCGACCAGGTCGGGCTTCACTCCCGGGTACACCCCCACCGTGTCCTCGCCGTCCCCGCGATACGTCCGAAGGACCAGATCGTCCCGCTTGTCCCCGTTGAAGTCCGCGATGGCGAGTACCTGCGTGGTGCCCTTGGCGGAGGGAACCACGAGCGCCGACGCGTTCCCGTCGAGCGCCGTCGTACGTCCCCTGAAGACCCGCACCTCGCCGGTGCTGCCCCCGTTCCCGCTGCTGCCGCCGCTCAGGACAAGATCGCTCAGGCCGTCGCCGTCGAAGTCGCCGGTGTCCACGGCCACGTTCTTCGACTCCATGGTGCCGCGCTGCGTGCCGGGCACGTCGTAGCGCAGGGCGACCCCGTTCGGGCCCGCGACGGCCGCGTCCATGCCCTTGCCCCTGCCGAAGCGCCCGAACGCGATGTCCGTACCGGAGGGGAAGAGGACGCCGGTTTCGGCGGGGCCCTTCGGGCCGCCAAGGACGAGGGCGCCGGCCGCTGCGCCGGACGCGCCCGCGGCCTTGCGGACGACCAGGTCGTCGTAGCCGTCGCGGTCCACGTCCGTGGCCTTGCCGGTGACGAGGTCGTTGCCGGGCGCGGCAAGGGGCTTGCCCGCGGCGCGCGGGGCGCCGGTCCGCTTGAACGGGCCGCGCAGGAACGTGAGCCGGGCGCCGCTCGCGTGCAGGACGAGGTCGTTCGCACCGTCCCCGTCGAAGTCCCCGCACACCGGCTGGTCGGCCCAGTCGTTGCCGAAGCGGGCCTGCGCGGGCACCTTCACCTTCACGGCCTTGCCCTTGAGGCCCTGGGGCGAGCCGAAGAGGATCTGCAGCGGCACGGGCGGCTGGCCGAGGCCGTCGTAGGGCGGGTCGGTGGAGATGAGCAGATCGGTGAACCCGTCCTTGTCGAGGTCGCAGGACGCCTCCGACTCGAAGGACGCGGGCAACTCGCCCTTGGTGCGCGCCCCGTTGGCCTGCGCGCTCAGCAACTGCCGTGCGCCGGGACGCAGTCCGCCCTTCGACCCGTAGACGACACCGATGCCCGCGTCGTCGCCGTGGCCCTCGTGCACCAGGTCGTCCAGTACGAGATCGGGGGCGCCGTCACCGTTGAAGTCGTCGTCGACCTTGCTGCCCTTGCCGCGGGGTATGGGCAGCTGTGCCGCGCTCTTGCCCGCCATGCTGACGGGCCGGTGCCGGGCGTCGGGCTTGTCCGAGTCGTCGCCGCCCCCGCACCCGGCGAGCAGCAGCGCGCAGCTGACGACGGCGGACGTACCCAGGACACCGCCGCGCCGGACACCGCCGCGCCGGACACCGCCGCGCCGGACACCACCGCGCCTCGCGACGCCCCCGCGTCTGACGCCACGTATGCCATCTGTTCCGGCACTCCGCATGCCCATCACCCGCCCCGAACGCCCCAGCCGACAACAACCAGCACATGATGCCCCCCTTCCGTACGACAGGAAAGGCCGGTCCCGCCCTGAGGACGGAACCGGCCTTTGTGCCTGCGCCCGGCCTGCGTGAGGCCTGCCGGAGACTTATCGGAGAGCTACCGGAGAGCTACTTGGCCGGCTCGGGCTCCGGCTCGTCCGCGGTCTCGGACTCACCGGCGGGGTCCACCGGCGTCTTCACGGATTCGAGCAGCAGCTGCGCGACGTCCACGACCTGGAGGGTTTCCTTCGCCGCTCCGTCGTTCTTCTTGCCGTTGACGGAGTCGGTGAGCATCACCAGGCAGAACGGGCAGGCCGTCGACACGATGTCGGGGTTGAGGCTGAGCGCCTCGTCGACCCGCTCCGTGTTGATGCGCTTGCCGATCCGCTCCTCCATCCACATCCGCGCGCCACCGGCACCGCAGCAGAAGCCGCGCTCCTTGTGGCGGTGCATCTCCTGCTGACGCAGGCCCGGGACGGCGGACATGATCTCGCGCGGGGGCGTGTAGATCTTGTTGTGCCGGCCGAGGTAGCACGGGTCGTGGTAGGTGATGAGGCCCTCGACGGGCGTCACCGGGATGAGCTTGCCCTCGTCGATGAGGTGCTGGAGCAGCTGCGTGTGGTGGATGACCTCGTAGTCGCCGCCGAGCTGCGGGTACTCGTTGCCGAGCGTGTTGAGGCAGTGCGGGCAGGTCGCGACGATCTTCTTGGCCGTCTTCGGCTTCTTGGTCGCCGGGTCCTCGTCGTCCTCGCCGTACGCCATGTTCAGCATCGCGACGTTCTCCTGGCCGAGCTGCTGGAACAGCGGCTCGTTGCCCAGGCGGCGTGCGGAGTCACCGGTGCACTTCTCGTCGCCGCCCATGATCGCGAACTTGACGCCCGCCATGTTGAGCAGCTCGGCGAAGGCCTTGGTGGTCTTCTTCGCACGGTCCTCCAGGGAGCCCGCGCAGCCGACCCAGTAGAGGTACTCGACCTCGGTGAGGTCCTCGATGTCCTTGCCGACGACCGGCACCTCGAAGTCGAGCTCCTTGAGCCACTCCAGGCGCTGCTTCTTCGCCAGGCCCCAGGGGTTGCCCTTCTTCTCCAGGTTCTTGAGCATCGTCCCGGCCTCGGAGGGGAACGCGCTCTCGATCATCACCTGGTAGCGGCGCATGTCGACGATGTGGTCGATGTGCTCGATGTCCACCGGGCACTGCTCGACGCAGGCGCCGCAGCTGGTGCAGGACCACAGGACGTCGGGGTCGATGACGCCGTTCTCCTCGGCGGTGCCGATGAGGGGGCGTTCGGCCTCCGCGAGAGCGGCCGCGGGCACGTCCGCCAGCTGCTCCGCCGTCGCCTTCTCGTTGCCCTCCATGTCCTTGCCGCCGCCTGCGAGCAGGTAGGGGGCCTTGGCGTGCGCGTGGTCGCGCAGCGACATGATCAGGAGCTTCGGGGAGAGCGGCTTGCCGGTGTTCCAGGCGGGGCACTGCGACTGGCAGCGGCCGCACTCGGTGCACGTACTGAAGTCGAGGAGGCCCTTCCAGGAGAACTGCTCGACCTGGCTGACGCCGAAGACGTCGTCCTCGCCCGGGTCCTCCCAGTCGATCGGCTTGCCGCCGGACGTCATGGGCTGGAGCTCGCCGAGCGTCGTGGTGCCGTCCGCGTCGCGCTTGAACCAGATGTTCGGGAAGGCGAGGAAGCGGTGCCAGGCGACGCCCATGTTGGTGTTGAGCGCGACGGTGATCATCCAGATGAAGGACGTCGCGATCTTGATCATGGCGAAGAAGTACGTGAGGTTCTGCAGCGTGGAGAGATCCATGCCCCCGAACCACGAGACGAACGGGTACGAGATGAAGAACGACGCCTCGTAGCTGTCGACGTGGTGCTGGGCACCCTCAAGGGCGTGCAGCGCGAAGATGCAGACGCCGACGATGAGGATGACGGCCTCGACGAAGTACGCCTGGCCCTTCTTCGAGCCCGCGAACCGGGACTTGCGGCCCGGCTTGTCGGGGTTGCTCAGCTGCCGGATGACGATCAGCGTCACGATGCCGACGATGGTCATCGTGCCGATGAACTCGACGAACATGTTGTACGGGGCCCACTCGCCGATGATCGGCAGCATCCAGTCGGCCTTGAAGAGCTGGCCGATGGCGTTGACGATGGTCAGGAGCAGCGAGAGGAAGCCCACCGCCACGAACCAGTGCGCGACGCCGACGACGCCCCAGCGGTTCATGCGGGTGTGGCCGAGGAACTCCTTGGCCACGGTGACGGTGCGCTGCACGGGCTGATCGGTGCGGGTACCGGCGGGGACGGGCTGACCGAGCCGCATGTACTGGACGATCTGCACGATGGCACGGCCGAACAGCGCGACGCCGACCGCGATTAGGACCAGCGACACGATGATCGCGGCGAGTTGCATTTGGGGGCTCCTCGGGCCTGCGAGGCGAACTATTACTAAGCGGTAACTTATGCAGTCCGTCTGAGACTACCCACTTACTCAGCCGCACTGTAGCCAGCGAGGCGGTGATCTGCGTCGCTCAGGCAACCCTTGCCGCGTCGCGGCTCCGTAAGGGGCGCGGGGAACGGCGCGACCAGCCACGGCGGACCCGCAGGCGAGGGGCTGGAGTGCACCGGAGGTCCCGGACTTGCGCGTAAGGCCGGGATAAGAGTTGAGCCCCCCCGACTCAGCTCTGTTGACTCCAGCGAAGCGACCATGCATCCTTGAGTCAGATCCACTCAAGAGTTACATCTGGAGGAACCGAAATGGCACGTGCGGTCGGCATCGACCTGGGCACGACTAACTCTGTCGTCAGCGTTCTTGAAGGCGGCGAGCCCACCGTCATCACCAACGCCGAGGGCGCCAGGACCACGCCGTCCGTCGTCGCCTTCGCGAAGAACGGTGAGGTCCTGGTAGGCGAGGTCGCCAAGCGCCAGGCAGTCACGAACGTCGACAGGACCATCCGCTCGGTCAAGCGCCACATGGGCACTGACTGGAAGGTGGACATCGACGACAAGGGGTTCAACCCCCAGCAGATCTCCGCGTTCATCCTGCAGAAGCTGAAGCGCGACGCCGAGTCGTACCTGGGCGAGAAGGTGGCCGACGCGGTCATCACCGTCCCGGCGTACTTCAACGACTCCGAGCGCCAGGCGACGAAGGAGGCGGGCGAGATCGCGGGCCTGAACGTCCTGCGCATCGTCAACGAGCCGACGGCCGCCGCTCTGGCGTACGGCCTCGACAAGGACGACCAGACGATCCTCGTCTTCGACCTCGGTGGCGGCACCTTCGACGTGTCCCTCCTGGAGATCGGCGACGGCGTCGTCGAGGTGAAGGCCACGAACGGCGACAACCACCTCGGTGGTGACGACTGGGACCAGCGCGTCGTCGACTACCTGGTCAAGCAGTTCAACAACGGCCACGGCGTGGACCTCGCCAAGGACAAGATGGCGCTCCAGCGCCTGCGCGAGGCGGCCGAGAAGGCCAAGATCGAGCTGTCCTCCTCCACGGAGACCTCGATCAACCTGCCCTACATCACGGCGTCCGCCGAGGGCCCGCTGCACCTGGACGAGAAGCTCACGCGCGCCCAGTTCCAGCAGCTCACGTCCGACCTTCTCGAGCGGTGCAAGAACCCGTTCAACAACGTCATCAAGGACGCGGGCATCCAGCTCTCCGAGATCGACCACGTCGTTCTCGTCGGTGGCTCGACCCGTATGCCCGCCGTCGCGGAGCTCGTCAAGGAGCTCACCGGTGGCCAGGACGCCAACAAGGGCGTGAACCCGGACGAGGTCGTCGCCATCGGCGCCGCTCTCCAGGCCGGTGTCCTCAAGGGCGAGGTCAAGGACGTCCTGCTCCTCGACGTCACCCCGCTGTCCCTCGGTATCGAGACCAAGGGAGGGATCATGACCAAGCTCATCGAGCGCAACACCACGATCCCGACCAAGCGCTCCGAGATCTTCACGACGGCCGAGGACAACCAGCCGTCCGTCCAGATCCAGGTCTACCAGGGCGAGCGAGAGATCGCGGCGTACAACAAGAAGCTCGGAATGTTCGAGCTCACCGGTCTGCCGCCCGCCCCGCGCGGTGTCCCGCAGATCGAGGTCGCCTTCGACATCGACGCCAACGGCATCATGCACGTGACGGCCAAGGACCTCGGCACCGGCAAGGAGCAGAAGATGACCGTCACCGGCGGCTCCTCGCTGCCGAAGGACGAGGTCGACCGCATGCGCCAGGAGGCCGAGCAGTACGCGGACGAGGACCACAAGCGCCGCGAGGCCGCCGAGTCCCGCAACCAGGGCGAGCAGCTCGTCTACCAGACGGAGAAGTTCCTCACCGACAACGCGGACAAGGTCCCCGGTGACGTGAAGACCGAGGTCGAGTCCGCCGTCGAAGAGCTGAAGGAGAAGCTCAAGGGCGAGGACACGGCGGAGATCCGCACGGCCACCGAGAAGGTCGCGGCCGTCTCCCAGAAGCTCGGCCAGGCCATGTACGCGGACGCTCAGTCCGCCGGTGCCGAGGGCGCTGCCCCGGGTGCCGAGGGCGCCGAGGCCCCGAACATGTCCAAGGACAAGGACGACGACGTGGTCGACGCCGAGATCGTCGACGACGAGAAGCCGAACGACGCGAAGGGCGGCGCCGCATGACCGAGGAGACTCCGGGCTTCGGTGACCACACCGAGAAGCCTGACGTCCCCTCCGGCGCCACCCCCGATGACGCCGCGTCGCTGGCCGCCGAGCCCTCCACCGAGGAGGGCCCGGCGGCCCCGGCCGGGGACACAGCAAGCAGTACGACGGGTCAGTCCGCTCAGGACGTGGGCCTGATCGCGCAGCTCGACCAGGTGCGTACGGCGCTCGGCGAGCGCACGGCGGACCTCCAGCGGCTGCAGGCGGAGTATCAGAACTACCGCCGCCGCGTGGAGCGGGACAAGGTGACGGTCAAGGAGATCGCCGCGGCGAACCTCCTGGGCGAGCTCCTGCCGAGCCTCGACGACATCGGCCGTGCCCGTGAGCACGGCGAGCTCGTCGGCGGGTTCAAGTCGGTGGCGGAGGCCCTCGAGACGGTCGTCGCCAAGATGGGCCTCCAGCAGTTCGGCAAGGAGGGCGAGCCCTTCGACCCGACGATCCACGAGGCCCTGATGCACTCGTACGCACCCGACGTCACCGAGACGACGTGCGTCGCGATCCTGCAGCCCGGGTACCGCATCGGGGAGCGCACCATCCGCCCCGCGCGGGTGGCCGTGGCCGAGCCGCAGCCGGGTGCGCAGACGGTCAAGGGTGAGACCGAGGCCGCTGCTTCCACTGACTCCGCCGATGCGGCGGAGGACAAGGAGACCGGTGGCGGCCCGGACGAGGGCTGACGTATCGGAGTTGTTGTGAAGCGAGAGGAGGGACGTCGGGGATGAGCACCAAGGACTTCATCGAGAAGGACTACTACAAGGTCCTCGGCGTCCCCAAGGACGCCACCGAAGCCGAGATCAAGAAGGCGTACCGGAAACTCGCCCGCGAGAACCACCCGGACGCCAACACGGGCAACGTGAAGGCCGAGGAGCGCTTCAAGGAGATCTCCGAGGCGAACGACGTCCTCGGGGACCCCAAGAAGCGCAAGGAGTACGACGAAGCGCGTGCTCTCTTCGGCAACGGCGGCTTCCGGGCCGGTCCCGGCGGCGGCACCGGAGGCTCCTTCAACTTCGACCTGGGCGACCTCTTCGGAGGCGGCGCCCCGGGTGGCGGTGGAGCGGGCGGTGCCGGCGGTGCGGGCGGCTTCGGTGGCGGTCTGGGTGACGTCTTCGGGGGCCTGTTCAACCGGGGCGGCACGGGCGCGGGCGGCGCGGGCACGCGTACGCAGCCCCGGCGCGGCCAGGACATCGAGTCCGAGGTCACGCTGAGCTTCACGGAGGCGGTGGACGGGGCCACGGTCCCGCTGCGGATGTCGTCGCAGGCCGCCTGCAAGGCCTGTTCCGGCACCGGCGACAAGAACGGCACACCGCGCGTGTGCCCGACATGCGTCGGCACGGGCCAGGTCACGCGGGGCGGCGGCGGCGGTTTCTCCCTCACCGACCCCTGCGTGGACTGCAAGGGACGTGGGCTCATCGCCCAGGACCCGTGCGAGGTCTGCAAGGGCTCGGGCCGGGCGAAGTCGTCGCGCACGATGCAGGTGCGTATCCCCGCGGGTGTCAGCGACGGCCAGCGCATCCGCCTGCGCGGCAAGGGCGGTCCCGGTGAGCGGGGCGGCCCGGCGGGCGACCTGTACGTGGTCGTGCACGTCGACTCCCACAAGGTCTTCGGCCGCAAGGGCGACAACCTGACGGTGACGGTGCCGGTGACGTTCACGGAGGCGGCCCTCGGCGGCGAGGTGAAGGTCCCCACCCTGGGCGGCCCGCCGGTCACCCTGAAGCTCCCTCCGGGCACCCCCAACGGTCGTACGATGCGTGCGCGGGGCAAGGGCGCGGTCCGCAAGGACGGTTCGCGGGGCGATCTGCTGGTGACGGTGGAGGTCTCGGTCCCGACGTCACTGAGCGACCAGGCGAAGGAAGCCCTGGAGTCCTACCGCAAGGCGACTGCGGACGTCGATCCGCGGGCAGAACTGTTCCAGGCCGCGAAGGGAGCATGAGATGGACGGCCGTCGTCGAAATCCTTACCAACTGACCGACGAGACGCCGGTCTACGTCATCTCGGTGGCCGCCCAGCTGAGCGGCCTCCACCCGCAGACCCTGCGCCAGTACGACCGCCTGGGCCTGGTCTCCCCGGACCGCACCGCGGGCCGCGGCCGACGCTACTCCGCCCGCGACATCGAACTGCTGCGCACCGTGCAGCAGTTGTCGCAGGAAGAGGGCATCAACCTCGCCGGCATCAAGCGCATCATCGAGCTGGAGAACCAGGTCGCGGCGCTGCAGGCGAGGGTGGTCGAGCTCGCGAGCGCCGTGGAGGGCGCCGCCGCGGCGATGCAGCAGCGCGAGGCGGCGGTCCACGCGTCGTACCGACGGGACTTGGTGCCGTACCAGGACGTGCAGCAGGCGAGCGCGCTGGTGGTGTGGCGCCCGAAGAGATCGTCGGAGCAGTAGCTCTTAGTAGTGTGTTCGTAGGGGCCGGGAGGCGACAACCTCCCGGCCCCTACGTGTTCGTGACGTGATTGCCGGAGAGAGTGGGGGCGGGGGCCATGGCCATGGTGGGCCTTTTCTGGATCGCCGAGGGCGATGTGTACGTGGGCGCGAAGCCGTCGGGCCTCGCGGCGGGGGTGCGGTTGACGCCGGAGGCCGTCGTGGCCCTCGGCGACAGGCAGTCGGCGCTCTACCCCTGGGACGAGGTGCGTGCCCTGACGGTCGAGGACGCCCCCGTGAAGTCGCTGAAGCGGCAGGTGGGCACGTTGGTGGACATGGCCCTGACGGTGGGCCTGGGCGGCTCGGACGACGCCCCGGCGATGACGGTCCGCCTCACGCGCCCGGACTCCGCCGAGCGGACGGAACTGACGGCGTACGTGGCAGCGGCGACGGGTTACTCCCGGGCGGAGTACGACCTGTCGCTGACGCTCCTGTCCCGTATGACGGAGGGCGAGGCGACCCTGCGCACGACGCTGGCGGCGATGGCGGAGTGGGGCCGGGCCCGGGAGGGCGGCTCACCCCGGGGCGCGGAGCGGGAGGCGTTGCTGCGGGGCTGGGCGGGCGTCGACGACGCCTAGGCCGTCGAGGCCCTTCACCGCGGTCCGGCGGCCTCTCGGGAGAGGGATTCGAGGAGAGCGGCGAGGGGGGTGGCGGTGGTCGTCAGGGTGGTGTCCGGGGTGTCGCTCTCGCGGAGGTGGATCGTTCCGTCGGGGGCGGTGGCTATGTAGAGGCAGTTCGCTTGGTCCTCGCTGAATGACGACTTCTGCCAGTCGAGTTGGGTCATGTCAGATCTCCTGAAGGCTGTAGAGCAGGTGCTGGATCAGGCTCAGGGAGTCGCGTGAATCGTGGGCGGACGCGGATACTTTCGCGTCCAGAGGCGGCAGGGCTGTCGCGGAGAGTCGGGCGAACCGTGCCGTGTACTTGTCCACCGCCTCGCTCTCGTGCACGTAGAGCGAGGATGCCGGAGTCTCGACGAGGACGGTCTTCAGCGCGGCCCCGTGGGAGCCGACCAGCAGGAACGGGGTGCTGAAGGCGGAAAGGCCCTCAGCCGTGAACGGCAGCACCTGGATGGTGACATGGGGCAGTTCGGCCATGCGGATCAGGTGCAGCAACTGCTTGCGCATCACTGCTGCGCCGCCGAATCGCACGTGCAGCGCGGCCTCGTGGATCACCGCGTGCAGGGTCGGGGGCCGTTCCTGGGTGAGGATCTTCTGCCGCTCCATCCGGAACTGGGCCGCGCGATCAAGTTCGCTCGTGGAGCGTTCGTCCTGGCTGGACCTGAAGATCGAGCGCGTGTACTCGGCGATCTGGAGAATGCCGGGGATGAACAGTGATTCGTACGAGGACAGAGCATCGGCAGCTGCCTCCAGCTCTGCCAGGTCCAGCACGGGTTGACTCAGGGCCTGGCGGTACTCGGTCCACCAACCTTTGCCGCTCTCTTCGCCCATGGAGACCAGTGCTTCGACCAGGGGTTCCCGTGTGCACCCGTATGAGTGGCAGAGAGACCGTAGTTTCTCCGAGGGGATGGCCGTGCGCCCGGCCTCGACGTGACCGAGATGTGCCCGCCCCATGCCGATGAACTCGCCTCCCTCCGTCACGGAGTAGCAGGCCTGCTCGCGCATCTTCCGCAACTCTGCGCCTAGGCGCCGCTGTCGCTCGGTGGTGCTTGTGCGGAGTGCCAACGTGAGTCCTCTTTCCACGGGGTGGCGTCAGTGTGCCGCGCCTGAGCTGCGGGGTCCATCAATCCAGGCGAATAGGTTGCACGCGGTAACCCTGATTCCCTACGCTAAGTATCGCACCAGTCACTAAGCGAACTCACTCAACTCCCCTGCCCACAAGCCGAAAGGCACCCACCGCACCCCCCTCGGGGCACCGCCCCCCGGGGCGCACGTGGGCAACGCCATCGCCCGGCAAGGGGCGCGCATCGCCTCACTCACCCCTCCCGACGGGAGCAACCGTCATGCCCACAGACCGGCCCCGCACCGCTTACCGCCCGGCTCAACTGGCGTATGACTACAGCCTGTTCACCCCAGGCGACGCGACCTCCCCCAAGATCTGCCGAGACTTCGTACGCACAGTGCTCCGCACCTTGGACCGGGAGACGCTGGCCATGCCGGCGACACTCTGCACCTCGGAACTCATCACGAACGTGCACCTGCACACCAAGGGATCCGCGATGCTGCGCATCCTTCTGACCCTCACCCGCCTACGGGTAACCGTCTTCGACGAGAGCCCGGACCCGCCCGTCGTGACGCATCCCGCAGCCGGGGCGACCGCCTGCTGGGGTCGGGGGCTCGCCCTGGTCGCGGAACTCGCCGACACGTGGGGCGTCGCGGACGACAGAGCGGGGCGGTATGCGAAGGGGGTCTGGTTCGAGCTGGGCCGATCCGAGACCGGGGGCCCGTCGGACCGTGCGGCGAAACGGACGGCTCCCCCGGCGGACGCGTTCCGCCGGGGGAGCCGTACAAGCACTGCTACTACTGCTACCGCTACTGCTGCTAACGCTGCTGCGGAGAATTAGTTGGCGTAGAAGGGGGTCAGCTCGTAGGTGTTGTCCTTGGAGCCGACCATGCAGGCCCAGTCCACGATCTCGCCGTTGGCCTTCATGGCCTTGCCCCGGGCGGTGCAGTCGTCAAGGCTGCCGGTTCCGATGATGTCGTCGCCCTGCCGGGCGGCCGACGCGGCCTGAGCCGCTCCGGCGGCGATACCGGAGAACGCCAGAACGGTGGCGCCGACAACTGCGGCCTTCTTGAGGGTCTTGCGCATTTTTCGCTCACTTCCGTGGGGGGACGCACGCCAGAAGGCGTACGGCCGTTGGTCGAAGACGGACGCGGGGACACCACGCGATTCCGTCACACCGTCCCGGCCTGCGGTGACACGTGACAGGGGGCCGTGACACGCGGTCGGGAAGGACGACGTAAGCGGATACGTCTCGCACCCGGCACGGCCGAGGGTTCCGGCCGTGCAAAGTACTGGTGCGCTCCGGGGGTTACCCGGGCATTTGTTATGTGATCACACCGGAACCCAAGGTTCCAAAGATCAAGAAGCCCTGTTACACGCCTCTTACGAACCCTGGAAGAGGGCATTACTCAGGGCCTTTACCAGGCGGCTCCCAGCGGTTCAGATCTCCGGGTTCAGGAACCCGGACTGCCCTATGAGGTAGCCGAGTTGGGCCCGGCTGTTGCTGCCGAGGGTGGTGGCGAGCTTGGCGATGTGGACGCGAGCCGTGCGGACGTTCATGCCCAGGCGGGCCGCGATCTCGGCGTCGGTGAGGCCTTCGATCAGCAGACCCGCCACGGCTCGCTGACGGGTGGTGATGCCGTTGTCCGGCGGTTGAGGGGCGGCCCGGGGGAACATGGGCGTGGCCAGGTGCCATTGGCGCTCGAAGGTCGTCACGAGGTAGTCGATGAGGGCGCTGTGACGCAGCTCCAGGGCCATGTCGCGCTCTTTGCTCGCCGGGATGAAGGCCACGGTCCGGTCGAAGATGAAGAGGCGCTCGGTGACTTCGTCCAGTGTGCGCACTTCGACGTCGCCGGCCAACTGTTCGTAGTGAGCGAGTACCGGCAGGGAGTGCCGGGTCGTGTGCTGGTAGAGGGTGCGAAGCCGAGCGCCGCGGGAGAGGAGTTCCTGCTCGCGGGGCAGGGTTTCGACCAGCGTCGAGGCAGGGCGTGCCCCGCCGGGCTGGACGATCAGCACTTCCTCGGAGGAGTCGTCCACCGCTTGGTCTATGGCCGCGTTGATCCGGGGGAGGCCCATGAGGATGGTGATGGCGGACGGCACGGTGTCCGGTGCGGCGGCAGGTTCGGCGGAGCTGGAGGCGAGCGTCATCAACGGCTCGAAGAGCGTCGCCAGTTCGGTCCCGCGCTGCCGCTGTCGTGCGATGCCGTCCTCGATGGTGCGGAGCAGGCGGGGGAGGGCGACAGCGGGTGCGGTGGGGCGTAGCCACCGCATGTCGTCGGCGTCAGGGTGCAGCAGGCCGAGGTCGATCAGGCAGGGTGTCGGCTCGGCCCGCTCGATGCGGACGCGGCCCTCAACCAGGGCCTGGGCATACAGGGCCGAGCCTGCCTCGCACAGTTCGTCAGCTCCGTGCGAATGAGTCTTCATCGTCACGTTCCGCTCGCTCCCTGGCCGAGTTCACTGATCCTTGTCCAGGATCCCGGACTGGGCGATCAGGTAGCCGAGCTGAGCGCGGCTGCCGCTGCCCAGGGCGGCGGCGATCTTAGCGATGTGGGCTCGGCAGGTGCGGACGTTCATGCCCAGGCGGCGGGCGATGGCTTCGTCGACGTGGCCGTCGATGAGCAGTTTGGCGATGGTGCGCTGCACACCAGTGATGCCGTCGGTGGAGGGAGCGTAGGGGGCCTCGTCGACCAGCGGAGTGGCGCGACGCCAGAGTTGCTCGAAGACCTTGGCCAGGTACTCGACCATGCCGGGGTGGCGCAGCTCCAAGGCGACTTGGTGGTCGTCACGTGCCGGTATGAGCGCAACAGTGCGATCGAAGATCATCAGTCGGTCGATCAACTCTTCCAGGGTCCGGATCTCTACGTTTCCCTGGGCCATGTGAGCCGCGTAGGCGAGAGTCCCCTGACTGTGCCTCGCTGTGTGCTGGTAGAGAGTACGCATCGTGATGCCACGGTCGAGGACTGCCTGGCCGCGTTTTATCGCCACGTTGAGAAGGTTCTCGCTCCGGCCGCCTCCGGGCTGAACGGTGAGCACTTCAGTACGGCACTCCGCTGTGGCACGCTCGATGACCTCGTTGATGCGGGCGTCACCCTCCAGCACGGTGATCGCGTGCGTCGAGGGTTCGGTCCGGGCAGTGATCGCCATGAATGGCTCAAAGACGTCGGTCAATTCAACGGCGACTCTCCTGCGGTCCTGGATCTCCCGTTCGAGAGGGTGGAGACGCTGTGCGAGAGCGGCGGACGGAGAAACCGGTCGAAGCCAGTCTGCGTCATCCGGGTCAGGGTGCAGTAGAGCGAACTCAAGTAGGCAGGGTGCGTTCTCAGCCTTGGAGCGAGGCAGGCGGCCGTCGCTCAACGCGAGGGCGTACAACCTGGAACCTTCGTCACAAAGAGGGGTTGCGGGGTGAGGATGTGTCGGTTTCGCGCTTGATGTAACCAAATCTCCACCCCCCAGGGTCCTGAACGTGCAAGAACATGATGCATCGTCTCTGTGGCTTTGACGTGCTCGATTGAGACATCGTCTTGTTGAGCCGGGGGAGAGGAACCTACCAAGTGAGGACGAAGCCGACCATGTTTAAGCGCATGCTTCGCTCGGTGCTTGTCACCACCTTCTCCGCAGGGCTGGTTATGGGCATGGCGAACAGTCTTGATCTCGCCTGGGGAAGTCACCCCCACAGCACCGGCACGAGTTCCGTCGCAGCCCTGCCAGGCGACCTTGCCTGGGGCGCGGCACCGGCGGGAGCAGGAGCATGAGTACCCCGCCCGATGACCGCACATTCCGCCGAGAAATGGCCACCGCCTACCGATCAGGTTGGCACTTCATCGATCTTGCTACCGCGATACCCCACGCAGGCGACTCGTTGATGGTCACGCTCCTCGGTGAGCCGGTCGTCGTCACCCGTGACGACGAGGAGGAGATCCGGGCCTACCGGTGCCTCCGCAAGCCGCGCGGCGCCCCGCAGCCCGTGCGGTGTGCCATTCGGTACGGGATGGTCTTCGTCAATCTCGACCGGCGTGACCACCAGCTGGTCGGTGACCCCGGCCGGCCCGGCGAGCAGCAGGAACAGCAGAGTTCGAGCACTACAAGAGCCATCACAGCCACCCCCCGCAGCGCCTGACGCGATCCCCCGTCGTTGTACATCGCGCAGGTGCTTCCCCCAGCAGCGGCGCCACCGTGGACCTGAACACGGTGGCGCCGCTGTGGTGTGTGCCGAGCGATCCGCCGGGGTCTACGCCTTCGTGCGCAGCGCCCGCGTCCCCATCGCCCGCGTCAGGCTGATCTCGATCACCACGCGGTGCGGATTCACCCTCGGCGGCTTCCCGTACCGCTCCTCGTAGCGCCGCTCGCCCTCCGCGACCTCCGCCGCCTCCGTACGCACGCGCGCGCGGCCCTCCAGCGTCGCCCAGCGCCGCCCGTCGACCTGGCAGACCGCCACCCGCGCCCCGGGGGCCCCTGCCCCCTCCGCGTCCGTCGCCGCGAGGATGTTCGAGACCTTCGCACTCGTTCTGCTCGCGAGTACGCGGGCCACGCCCGCCTCCGGGTCGTAGGTCACGCAGACCGGCACGACGTGCGGGGTGCCGTCCGGGCGGGGTGTCGTCAGCGTGCACAGGTGGCGTTCGCGCCAGAAACTGAGGTACGCGGGGGTCGGGTGCTGCGGGTCCATGGCCATGGAGGGAACTTAACCGCCGGCCCGTCCGATGCCGTGACTCCGGCCCTCCCCCTCCCTGAGCGGGCTGAGCTGACTTGAGCGGAATAGACTCAACTTTATGTACGCTGTTTAAGTCAGGTGGGTCAGGCCACCCGAGCCACCGGGACATCGAGCCACCGGGACATCGAGCCACCGGGACATCGAGCCACCGGGACATCGAGCCACAGGGACATAGGGACATACGGATCTCAAGGAGGAGACGACTCACGTGGACGCCGAGCTGACCAACAGGAGCCGGGACGCGATCAACGCGGCCAGTAACCGGGCCGTGCAGGAAGGGCATCCCGATCTGACCCCCGCGCATCTGCTGCTCGCGCTGCTCGAGGGCCAGGACAACGAGAACATCATCGACCTGCTCGCCGCGGTCGGGGCCGACCAGGCCGCCGTCCGCGCCGACGCCGAGCGTGCGCTGAGCGCCCTGCCCAGCGTCACCGGGTCGACCGTCGCGCCGCCGCAGCCCAACCGCGAACTGCTCGCGGTCATCGCCGACGCCTCGCAGCGCGCGAAGGAGCTGGGCGATGATTACCTCTCCACCGAGCATCTGCTGATCGGCGTCGCCGCCAAGGGCGGTCCCGCCGGTGAGGTCCTGAGCCAGCACGGGGCCACGGCCAAGAAGCTGCTCGACGCGTTCGAAAAGGCAAGGGGAGGACGCCGGGTGACCACTCAGGACCCGGAGGGTCAGTACAAGGCACTGGAGAAGTTCGGGACGGACTTCACCGCTGCCGCCAGGGAGGGCAAGCTCGACCCCGTCATCGGCCGTGATCAGGAGATCCGGCGCGTGGTGCAGGTCCTGTCCCGGCGCACGAAGAACAACCCGGTCCTCATCGGCGAACCCGGCGTCGGCAAGACCGCCGTCGTCGAAGGGCTCGCGCAGCGCATCGTGAAGGGGGACGTGCCCGAGTCGCTGAAGAACAAGCGGCTCGTCTCCCTCGACCTCGGCGCCATGGTCGCCGGCGCGAAGTACCGCGGCGAGTTCGAGGAGCGCCTCAAGACCGTCCTGTCCGAGATCAAGGACAGCGACGGGCAGATCATCACCTTCATCGACGAGCTGCACACCGTCGTCGGGGCCGGGGCCGGTGGGGACTCCGCCATGGACGCGGGCAACATGCTCAAGCCCATGCTCGCCCGCGGCGAGCTGCGCATGGTCGGTGCGACCACCCTCGACGAGTATCGGGAGCGGATCGAGAAGGACCCGGCTCTTGAGCGGCGCTTCCAGCAGGTGCTCGTCGACGAGCCGAGCGTCGAGGACTCGATCGCCATTCTCCGCGGGCTCAAGGGGCGGTACGAAGCCCATCACAAGGTCCAGATCGCCGACAGCGCGCTCGTCGCGGCCGCCGCGCTCTCCGACCGGTACATCACCTCCCGCTTCCTGCCCGACAAGGCCATCGACCTCGTCGACGAGGCCGCGTCCCGGCTGCGGATGGAGATCGACTCCTCCCCCCTCGAGATCGACGAACTCCAGCGCTCCGTCGACCGGCTGAAGATGGAGGAGCTCGCCCTCAGCAAGGAGACCGACCCCGCGAGCAAGGAGCGCCTCGAAAGGCTGCGGCGCGATCTGGCCGACAAGGAGGAGGAGCTGCGCGGGCTCAACGCCCGCTGGGAGAAGGAGAAGCAGTCCCTCAACCGCGTCGGTGAGCTGAAGGAGAAGCTCGACGAGCTGCGCGGCCAGGCCGAACGCGCCCAGCGCGACGGGGACTTCGACACCGCGAGCAAGCTGCTCTACGGCGAGATCCCCACGCTCGAACACGACCTGGAGGTCGCTTCCCAGGCCGAGGAAGAGGTCTCGAAGGACACCATGGTCAAGGACGAGGTCGGTCCTGACGACATCGCCGATGTGGTCGGTGCCTGGACCGGTATCCCCGCCGGGCGCCTCCTGGAGGGCGAGACGCAGAAGCTGCTCCGCATGGAGGACGAACTCGGCAAGCGGCTCATCGGCCAGACCGAGGCCGTGCGGGCGGTGTCGGACGCCGTGCGCCGCACGCGTGCCGGGATCGCCGACCCCGACCGCCCCACCGGGTCCTTCCTCTTCCTCGGGCCCACCGGCGTCGGCAAGACCGAGCTGGCGAAGGCACTCGCGGACTTCCTCTTCGACGACGAGCGCGCCATGGTCCGCATCGACATGAGCGAGTACGGCGAGAAGCACAGCGTGGCCAGGCTGGTCGGCGCCCCGCCCGGCTACGTCGGCTACGAAGAGGGCGGCCAGCTCACCGAGGCCGTACGCAGGCGCCCGTACAGCGTCGTGCTCCTCGACGAGGTCGAGAAGGCGCACCCGGAAGTCTTCGACGTACTGCTCCAGGTCCTCGACGACGGACGCCTCACCGACGGGCAGGGACGGACGGTGGACTTCCGCAACACCATCCTCGTCCTGACCTCCAACCTCGGCAGTCAGTACCTCGTCGAGCCGACGACGTCGCCCGAGGAGAAGAAGAAGCAGGTCCTGGACATGGTGCGGGCCTCTTTCAAGCCGGAATTCCTGAACCGGCTCGACGACCTCGTCGTCTTCTCCGCGCTCAGCAAGGACGAGCTCGCGCACATCGCCGAGCTGCAGATCGACCGCCTCGCCAAGCGGCTCGCCGAGCGGCGGCTCACGCTCGAGGTCTCTCCCGACGCGCTGGCCTGGCTGGCGGAGGAGGGCAACGACCCCGCGTACGGCGCGCGGCCCCTGCGGCGCCTCATCCAGACGTCCATCGGCGACATGCTCGCCAAGGAGATCCTCTCGGGCGAGGTGAAGGACGGGGACACCGTGCGCGTGGACACCTTCGGGGACGGCCTGATCGTCGGTCCGGCGACAGGAAACGCAGCGGGAGGCGCGACAGGAAACGCAGCGGGGAAGACCCTGTGAGCCGGCTCAGGACGGCATAACCCGGTCACATCAGGGGCGGGGGTTGCGGGCCCCCGCCCGACATGGGGCAGGATGGCGGAATCCGTACGAAGGGACTAAGCACGTGAGCATCGACCCGTCCTCGATTCCGAATTTCGGGGGACAGCCCGAACCGCAGCAGGGCGATGGACCGGCGGGCCCCGTTGTCCCCGACCAGGACCTGGTCAAGCAGCTCCTGGACCAGATGGAGCTCAAGCACGTCGTCGACGAAGAGGGAGACCTCGCGGCGCCGTGGGAGGAGTTCCGCACGTACTTCATGTTCCGTGGCGAGGACGACCAGCAGGTCTTCTCGGTGCGGACGTTCTACGACCGCGCCCACGGGATCGACGAGAAGCCCCAGCTTCACGAAGCGATCGACGACTGGAACCGTCGCACCCTGTGGCCGAAGGTCTACACGCACACCCACGACGACGGCACCGTCCGCCTCATCGGCGAGGCGCAGATGCTGATCGGCACGGGTGTCTCCCTCGAGCACTTCGTGTCGTCGACGGTCAGCTGGGTGCGGGCCGCGATCGAGTTCGACCGCTGGCTCGTCGAGCAGCTCGGCCTCGAGGCCGAGGTCGACGGCACCGAGGGTGAAGAGAAGCCCGACGACGAGGCCTAGGCCACGCGCCTGGACCACGTTCGTCACGTTCACCACGAGAGCCCGGCCGGGCGACCACCTGATGGTGGGCGCCCCGGCCGGGCTCTCGTGTCGTTCGCCCGCGACTAAGGCGACTAAGGCGGCTAAAGCGACTTCAGTCGCGACACCGCCTCCGCCAAGACCTCGTCCTTCTTGCAGAACGCGAACCGCACGAACGGCGCCCCGGCCTCCCGGTGGTCGTAGAAGACCGCGTTCGGTACGGCGACCACGCCGACGCGCTCGGGCAGCGCCCGGCAGAAGGCGAAGCCGTCGCCCTGCTTGGACGACTCGGCGCCGAGAGGGCGGATGTCCGTCGTGACGAAGTACGTGCCCGCCGGGCGGTACACGTCGAAGCCCGCCGCCGTCAGGCCCTCGCTCAGCAGGTCCCGCTTGGCCCGCATGGTCTCGCGGAAGGACGTGAAGTACGAGTCCGGCAGGGCCAGGGCCTCGGCGATCGCGTACTGGAACGGGCCCGACGACACGTACGTGAGGAACTGCTTCGCCGAGCGGACCGCCGTCACGAGCTCCGGCGTGGACGTGATCCAGCCGACCTTCCAGCCGGTGTACGAGAACGTCTTGCCCGCGGATCCGATCGTCACCGTGCGCTCGCGCATGCCGGGGAAGGAGGCGAGGGGGATGTGCGCCGCGCCTTCGCCGCTCTCGTCGGCTCCGTCGTCGAAGACCAGGTGCTCGTACACCTCGTCCGTGACCACGAGCAGGTCGCGCTCGACCGCGAGCTTCGCGATCTCGGTGAGCTCCGCGCGGGTCAGGACCGTGCCGGTCGGGTTGTGCGGGGTGTTGAGGAGCAGCAGCCGGGTGTGGGGCGTGACCGCGTCGCGCAGCTCGTCCAGGTCCAGACGGAAGCGGCCCGCGGCGGCGTCCGGGCGCAGTGTCACGGGGACGCGCTTGCCGCCGGCGAGGGCGATCGACGCCGCGTACGAGTCGTAGTACGGCTCCAGGGCGATGACCTCGTCGCCGGGCTCGACCAGGGCGAGCAGGGACGCCGCGATCGCCTCGGTCGCGCCCGCCGTGACCAGGACCTCGCGGTCGGGGTCGTACGCGAGGCCGTACCGGTGCTGCTGGTGCGCGGCGATCGCCGTGCGGAGCTCCGGGATGCCGGGGCCCGGCGGGTACTGGTTGCCGCGGCCGTCGCGCAGGGCCCGGACAGCGGCCTCGCGGATCTCCTCGGGACCGTCCGTGTCGGGGAAGCCCTGGCCGAGGTTGATGGCGCCGGTCTTCACCGCCAACGCCGACATCTCGGCGAAAATCGTCGTGCCGAATTCGGCGAGGCGGCGGTTGAGCAGCGGGCGCCCGGGTGTGGAGGTCATGAGCGCCATCCTGCGCCGAACCTCCGGACTTCCTCAACTCATGGACGGGTATCGGGGCGGGATCGGGTGCTGTCGGGCCCGTGCCTGCGGACCTCGCCGAAGTGAGCGGGCCGACGGCGGGCGTACACTCCCGCGAAACCGACCGAGTACCGCGGCTGACAGGACAGCAGAACTCCCGTGAGCTCCACGTTGATTCGCTTGATCGAGCCCTCTGACGGCCCCGCACTCGCCGCTCTGCACTCCCGGGACAAGCAGGCGTATGCGCGCTGGCTGCCCGAGAGGCCCCCGGAGTTCTACACGCCCGACGGGCAGGCCTCAGTCATCGAATCCCTTCTGGCCTCCCACGGCGAGGGGCTCGCGTGGCCCGGCGTCGTGGTCTCTGAGGAGACCGTCATCGGGCAGGTCAGCATCAGCTCGATCCTGCGCGGCCCGTTCCAGAAGGGCTTCCTCGGCTACTGGGTCTCTTCCCCCTACGAGGGTCTGGGGCACACGAGCCGTGCCGTCGGCCTCGCGCTGCGGATCGCCGAGGACGAGCTGAACCTGCATCGCATCGAGGCTCACACTCAACTGGAGAACCTCGCGTCCCAAGCGATCCTGCGCAAGCACGGATTCAATTCCTGGGGCATCGCCCATGACCACTTCTATGCAGACGGCGCATGGCGCGACGAAGTGTTCTGGGAGAGGAAACTGACCTGACCGGCAGGCTCAGCTACTGCTCTTTGGATCTTTGGGCTGAAGCGTCTGCTTGCCGCCGATGTCGATGTCGAAGTCGCCGACGTACCACTTCCCGTCGATCTTGGCGGCTTGCACCTTGGCCGTGAAGGACTTCTCGTCGATGCCGTGCGAGCCGGACAGAATGATGTCCCGCAGGGGCTTTCCGTCGACGTTGATCTTGGCTGTCGGGACGGTTGCCTTGTCGCCGTCGGGGGTGGGTGCGTCGACCTTCACCGTCGGCTTGTCGGAGGCGTTCTGCGGCGCGAACGCCTTGCTCATGGACTTCACGCCGGGGGCCATCTTCTTCGTCAGCGACGCGTCGCACGTCTGAGGAGTGCCGGCCTTCGGGAGCTTGCTGTTGCCCGACGGCGCGGAGAGCAGGCACGCCTGCTTCGCGTCCTTGGCGATGACCGCGCTGACCCAGTCACCGACCGCGGAGGGCACGGTGGACCGACCGCTCGCCTGCGCGCCGGAGCTGTCGCCCGCCTTTGCGCCGGAGCCCTTGTCCGACGAGGCGCCGGAGTTGTCCGATGTGCCGCTGCCGCTGCCGCTGCCGCCGTCGCTAGCGCCCGAGCACGCCGCCATGAGCGGCGCCGTCGCCAGCAGTACGGCCGCGGTGGCCCAGCCCATGACCTTCTTGCCGGACTCTGTTCGTGCCATGACTTGTCGCTCCCTACACGTGCGGGTCCTCCCGGCTGGCCCCGAGCGAACCCTCTGAAGTTCCTCAACTCTGCTTTGAGGCGACGTG
Organism: Streptomyces sp. NPDC055239; assembly: GCF_053606205.1. NCBI lineage: Bacteria > Bacillati > Actinomycetota > Actinomycetes > Kitasatosporales > Streptomycetaceae > Streptomyces > Streptomyces sp. NPDC055239. The sequence goes on from NZ_JBSGRD010000010.1 coordinate 146,771, forward strand.
GCCGGGGGCACTCCCCTTTCACGCAAGAGCAACAAGAACATAGGCAAGAACATAAGAACGAACGCGGACCCACGGGGGGCCTGCTTCGGGGGAACGGAAAGGGGCGTGGAGGTCATGGTCTTGGTCTTCGTGTTGGTCGCGGTGGTTCTGATCGTCGGACTCGTGGCGTATGCCGGTCGTGGAAGGGGCGGCGGCGCGACGTCCGGGTCGCTCGGTGCGTCGGGTTCCGGCGGCGGCAGTTGGTGGGCCGGTGGCGGCGACAGCGGTGGCCACCACGGTGGCAGCTCCTGTGGCGGCGGGTCGTCCTGCGGCGGCGGTTCCTCGTGCGGCGGCGGTGGCGGCGGTGGCGGTTGTGGTGGTGGCGGAGGCAGCTGACACGGGGCAGCTGGTCCATCCATCTGTTGAAGTGCCCGGCTGATGTGCCCGGCATGAGTGCCCGGCGGGAGGCAACTCCAGCCGGGCACTTCGTCGTTGAGTCATTGAACAGTTGAACTGTGCAGCCCCCGGGGGGGTGGAAACCCTCCGAAGTTGGGTAAAAACGCTGTGGCAGTGCAGCAGTCCATGATTCCCTCTTAACCGTCAGCGCCGCCCTCGAAACGGACTACTTGGACAACAAGGTGTTTTCGTGGGCACGAGCCGGCATTCCGGCCTCCCGGTCCCTATCGGGTCGCCGGCCCCACCTCCATTGCGTGTTAGCGGAGCCGACCCATGCTCACGACCCTGAAGACTGTCTATACCGACACGTGCGCCTCGGATCTCGCCTGGACCCTGGGTCGCGAGCCGCTGCCCGCGCTCGCCATACTCGAACTGGAACTCGCGGACGCGAAAATGGAGTTGCGGCTCCTGGGGGCATCGCATCAAGTGCTCCTCGAAGAGGAGCGAGGCACCTGCTCCGAGACCGTCGCCTGTATCCCCGGCAGCAGTACGCCACTTCCGCTCGGCGTCTCCAAGCGCCTCGGCGAGTGGGAGTACGAATTCGCGGCGCGCGTAGAGACCCTCTCGCGCGGCCAGTTCGCGGGCCGCGCACAGGAACTGCTCGCCCTGGTGTCCGAGCATCCGCACGGCCTTGCCGGGGTCTTCCCCGGCAGCCCGCACGCGTTCACCGCGCTCCTCGCGCAGTGGCACGAAGGCGCCGTGCAGTGGCGCACCTGGCACGCCTATCCGCAGGACGGGCAACTCGTGGCGACGCGCACCCGCGTGGGGGTACGCATGCCCGCGGTGCTCTGACCGGCTCTCGACCGGCTCTCGGTCGGCTCGCGATGTGCCCGAGGCCGGCTCTACACCTCTGACGTCGAGATACACCCTTGTGGGTGACCGGACGTGAGAGTGTGGTGACGTAGCGTTCCCAAGGTGATCGAGCCGTCAACGCATTTGCCCGTGACACCCCGGACGGGACGGATACTCGTCCTGGCGGGCGTCTTCATCTGCGCGGCCTGCGGTCTGGTGTACGAACTCGAACTGGTCGCCCTCGCCTCGTACTTGATCGGAGACTCGGTCACCCAGGCGTCGGTGGTCCTCTCGGTGATGGTCTTCGCCATGGGCATCGGGTCCCTGCTCGCCAAGCGCCTGCGGTGCCGAGCCGCTGCCGGGTTCGGCCTGGTCGAGGCGGCTCTCGCGCTGGTCGGCGGCCTGAGCGCCATGGCGTTGTACGCGGCGTTCGCCTGGACCGGCGACCGGGGCGAGGTCTGGGCGAGCGGCTCGCGGTATCTGCTCGTCGCGTTCTCGCTCGCCATCGGCCTGCTCATCGGCGCCGAAGTGCCGCTGCTCATGGTGCTCATACAGCGGATCAGACGGCAGGACCCCAGCGGCGCCGTGGCGGACCTGTTCGCCGCCGACTACGTGGGCGCGCTGGTGGGCGGCCTCGCCTTTCCCTTCCTGCTGCTCCCCCTGCTCGGCCAGCTCTCCGGGGCACTGATCACCGGCGCGGTCAACGTACTCGCGGGTGGCGCACTCGTGTTCGGCCTGTTCGGGCGGGACTTGAGCGTGCGCGGCCGCTGGGCGCTGCTCGTCGCCAACGTCACCGTCCTCGGCGTGCTCGCCTCGGCCGCCGTGCTCGTCGGCGACTTCGAGGCGGCGGCGCGGCGTGCGGTCTACGGCAAGGACGTCCGGGTCGCCGTGCAGACGGGCGTCCAGGAAGTCGTCCTCACCGGCGGCAGAAGCGATTCGCTCGACCTCTACCTGGACGGACGTCTGCGTGTCAGCGGCCGCGACGAGCACCGCTACCACCGGGCGCTCGTCGGCCCCGCGATGAACGGCGGGCACGCGCGCGTGCTGGTCCTCGGCGGCGGCGACGGCCTCGCCGCGCGCGAAGTGCTGCGGCATTCCGGGGTGCGGCGGGTGGACGTCGTCGAAATCGATCCGGGGGTCGTGAAGTTGGCGCGCCACGATCCGGCGCTGAGCGAGCTGAACGAGCACGTGTACCGCGACCCGCGGGTTCGGGTGGTGCAGGCCGACGCGTTCCGCTGGCTGCGCTCGCCTCCTCGTACGTACGACGTGGTGATCTCCGACATGCCGGACCCCGGCATCACCGCGAGCACCAAGTTCTACTCCCAGGAGTTCTACGGCCTCGCGCGCCGGGTCCTTGCCCCGGGCGGGCGCCTCGTTGTGCACGCGGGCCCCGTCGCCGCCGACCCGCGCGTCTACTGGACGGTGGAGGCGACGCTGCGGGCGGCGGGACTGCGGACCGAGCCGTACCGCGTGGGCGGCAGACTTCCCGGAGTCACGGCGGGGCCCGGCCGGACGGCGGACGGTGCGGCGGTGCCGCGCGACTGGGGGTTCGTCCTCGCGGCCGTGTCCCGTCCGGTCTCCGACCCGCCCCGGACGGCGGCGCTGCTGCGGGTGGGCGTGGCGTCCGCCGAACGGACGCGGATGCGTGGGTTGCCCCCCTCCACACTGGTGCACCCGCGGTACGCGAACTGACGAACCGACGTACATGGTCTGGACGGCGTGGGTAGGCTCGACTGCCATGGAGCATGAGGTGTTCGTTCCGGTTCCCGCCGACCGCCTTCAGCAGGTGCTGAGTGACCCCGCGCAGGTCGCTGGGGCGGTGCCCGGACTTCAGCGCGACGCGGACGAGTCCGCGCAGCCGCTTTCCGGCCGTCTCAAGGTGCGGATCGGCGGCCACACGATCACGTACCGCGGTGTGGCGCGGGTCGCCTCGCGCGGTGACGGTTCCTTCGCGATCGAGGGCGAGGGCGTGGAGGTGCGGGGCAGCGGCACGGTGAAGCTCTCGCTCACGGTGCGGCTCGATCCTGCCGAGGACGGTTCCTCCGGGCCTTCCGGGACGCGGGTGGTCTTCGCCGGGACGGGTGCGGGGGAGGGGCGCGTCGCCGAAAGTTCTCCACAGGCTGTGGAGGGGGCGGTGCGGAGGCTTCTCGAGCGGTTCGCGGAAGGGCTGGCGCGGGGGGCCGAGCCGGAGGCCGAGCCTGAGTCTGCGGCGTCCGGGCCCGAGCCCGTGGTCATCGCACCCGTGGAGGCCGCTTCCGTCTTCGAGACGGAGGTGCCTGCCTCGTCGTTCGACGCGGACTCCGACGACGATGCCGACGTCGATGTCGACGTCGAGGACATTCTGGTGCCGCCCGCGGAGGCCGCGCACGCTCGGCGGACGATGATCGGGCGCAGTGCGGAGGAGGTCGACCACGCGCCGCCTCGGGGGCGGTACGCCCCGGCGCCTGCGGCGGATTCGATGTCTACGCGGGCCACGTTGCGGTGGGCCGCGCCTGCTGCCGCGGTGGTGCTGGCCTCGGCGATCGTTGCGGGGCGGGCGTTGCGTCGTAGGCGGTGAATTTCCCCAACCCCGCCCCTTCCCGAAAACCGTGCCTGCGCCCCGGACCTACCTGGGGGCTCCGCCCCCAGACCCCCGCTCCTCAAACGCCGGAGGGGCTGGATTTTGGCCCCCGCGCCGAGCGGGTTTTCGGGAAGGGGCGGGGTTGGGGAAAGGAAAAGCCTCTGCCCGTAAGGTCGACCCCGTGAGTAGCGAAGAAGATGTGAAACTGACCGCAGGCGACGCGGAAGTCACCGTGCAGCCGGGTAACGGCTGCCGAGCAGGGAGCCTTCGGGTCGGCGGCATCGAGCTGCTGCGGCAGGGCGAACGCTACGGCTGCTTCCCCATGACCCCCTGGGTCGGCCGCATCCGCGAAGGCAGGTTCCGCAACGGCGGCACGGTCCACCAGATGCCCCTCAACTCCCCGCCCCACGCCATCCACGGCTTCGCCAGGGACGCGGCATGGCGCACCGCCCGCACCAGCAGCAGCGAGGCCGCCTTCACCTACGACCTCACCGCACCCTGGCCCTACGCAGGCCGCGTCACCCAGCTCTTCGCGCTCACCGAGGACTCCCTCACCCTCACTCTCGGCATCGAGACGTACGGCGACTCCTTCCCGGCCCAGGCGGGCTGGCACCCCTGGTTCAACAGGAACCTCGGGGGCGAGGACGTGCGCATCGCCTTCGACGCCACCTGGCAAGAAGAGCGCGGCGACGATCACCTCCCCACCGGCAACCGCATCGCCCCCACCCCCGGCCCCTGGGACGACTGCTTCGGGATGCCCGACGGCGTCGACGTCACCCTCACCTGGCCCGAGCAGCTGGAACTCACGGTGAAGAGCCGCGAGCAGTGGGTCGTCGTGTACGACGAGCAGGAAGCCGCCGTGTGCGTCGAGCCGCAGACAGGCCCGCCGAACGGCCTCAACACCCTGCCCCGCCTCGTCACCCCCATCGAGCCCCTTGAGGCGTCGACGACCTGGACCTGGACGCGGCTCCAGCGGCTTTAAGCTGACAGGCATGACTGACGACGTACGTGGCGCGCTGCTGCAGCAAATCAAGGACAAGGCCGTGGTGCACGGCAAGGTGACCCTCTCCTCGGGTCTCGAGGCCGATTACTACATCGACCTGCGCCGCGTCACCCTCGACGGCGAGGCCGCCCCGCTGGTCGGCCAGGTCCTTCTCGACCTCACCGCCGACCTCGACTTCGACGCCGTGGGCGGGCTCACCATGGGCGCCGACCCCGTCGCGGGCGCGCTGCTGCACGCCTCCGCCGCACGCGGCAAGCGGCTCGACGCCTTCGTCGTGCGCAAGGCCGCCAAGGCGCACGGCATGCAGCGCCGTGTCGAGGGCCCGGACATCAAGGGACGCCGCGTTCTCGTCGTCGAGGACACCTCCACCACCGGTGGTTCGCCGCTCACCGCCGTCGAGGCCGTGCGCGAGGCCGGCGCCGAGGTGGTCGGCGTCGCGACCATCGTGGACCGCGCCACCGGTGCGGGCGAGAAGATCACCGAGGGCGCCGGGGTGCCGTACCTCTTCGCGTACTCCAAGGACGACCTCGGCCTGGACTAGAGAACCGGATCGCCGCTGCGGCCTGAGCCGCCCGGCAAGTCTGGAAAGATGGGGGCGACGATGACGTCGCCCCCTTAGGTCAGGGCCAAGCACACACCCGCACATCACAAGGAGCGGACACATGCCCATCGCAACTCCCGAGGTCTACGCCGAGATGCTCGACCGGGCGAAGGCAGGCAAGTTCGCCTACCCGGCCATCAACGTGACCTCCACGCAGACGCTGCACGCCGCACTGCGCGGGTTCGCGGAGGCCGAGAGCGACGGCATCATCCAGATCTCCACCGGTGGTGCGGAGTTCCTGGGCGGCCAGTACAACAAGGACATGGTGACGGGCGCCGTCGCCCTCGCCGAGTTCGCGCACATCGTCGCCGCGAAGTACGACATCACCGTCGCGCTGCACACCGACCACTGCCCCAAGGACAAGCTGGACACGTACGTCCGTCCGCTGATCGACGTCTCCGCCGAGCGCGTCAAGGCCGGTCGTAACCCGCTCTTCCAGTCGCACATGTGGGACGGCTCCGCCGAGACCCTCGCCGACAACCTGGCCATCGGCCAGGAGCTGCTCGCGAAGGCCGCCGCCGCGAAGATCATCCTCGAGGTCGAGATCACCCCGACCGGTGGCGAGGAGGACGGCGTCACGCACGAGATCAACGACGAGCTCTACACGACCGTCGACGACGCGCTGCGTACGGCGGAGGCCCTCGGCCTCGGCGACAAGGGGCGCTACCTCCTTGCCGCGTCCTTCGGCAACGTCCACGGCGTCTACAAGCCGGGCAACGTCGTCCTGCGCCCGGAGCTCCTCAAGGACCTCCAGGAAGGCGTCGCCGCCAAGCACGGCAAGGCCGCGGGCGCACAGCCCTTCGACTTCGTCTTCCACGGCGGCTCCGGCTCGACCGCCGAAGAGATCGCGACCGCGCTCGAGAACGGCGTCGTGAAGATGAACCTCGACACGGACACGCAGTACGCCTTCACGCGTCCCGTCGCCGACCACATGTTCAAGAACTACGACGGCGTCCTGAAGGTCGACGGCGAGGTCGGCTCGAAGAAGACGTACGACCCCCGCACCTGGGGCAAGGCCGCCGAGGCGGGCATGGCCAAGCGCGTCACCGAGGCGTGCGCGAACCTGCGCTCCACGGGCACGAAGCTGAAGTAGCACCGCGTCTCGCATGCCTTGTCTCGCATGCCTTGGGGCCCGGTATCCCGTTTCAGGACGGGGTACCGGGCCCTTCGCGTGACGCCATGGCGCAGACTGGAACCCATGGCCATTCACAAGGATCTGCTCGGGGGACCGCCCCCGACCCACCTGCCCGACGACCCGGAGCCGCGCGAGCTCCTCGCGAACGGCGCGGCGCCCGCCGACGTCGCCGCGAAGTACCCGACCTCCTCGCTCGCCTGGGCGCAGCTCGCCGACGAGGCGTTCGAGCGGGGCAGCGTCGTCGAGTCGTACGCGTACTCCCGTACCGGATACCACCGCGGCCTCGACTCGCTGCGCCGCGCCGGCTGGAAGGGCCACGGCCCGGTGCCGTGGGAGCACGAGCCCAACCGCGGCTTCCTGCGCGCCCTGCACGGGCTCGCGCGCGCCGCGCAGTCGATCGGTGAGCAGGAGGAGTACGAGCGCTGCTCGGGCTTCCTGCGGGACTCCTCCGCGGCGGCGGCGGACACTCTCGGCTAACACGGCGAACACTCTGAGCTAGCCCCCCAATACGTGCCTGACCTGCCTGGACGCCCCTGTGACCAGGCAGGTCTTGCCGTTTTGTGGGATGTTGCGGAGGATGCCGGTGGGGACCGGGGCCCCCGTGTCGGTAACGGCAGGGGCGGACCGCTACCCGGAGTACGTATCAAGGAGATCGCGATGTCCCAAGAGGCGGACACCCCGAACCTCGACTTCGCAGGAACCACCCCTTACGAGGACTACGTCCAGGCGGACGTCCTCACACACCTCCAGCACCTGCGTTCGGACGACCCCGGAGAGATGGTCTTCCTGGTCACCACCCAGGTGATGGAGCTGTGGTTCACGGTCATCGTGCACGAGTGGGAGACCGCGTCGCGCGCCCTGCGCAGCGATGACGTCCCCGTCGCCGTGGCCGCGCTCAAGCGAAGCCTCCGCGAGCTGGAGGCGCTGAACGCCTCGTGGCGCCCGCTCGCCCAGCTGACCCCCGCGCAGTTCAACTCCTACCGTTCCGCGCTCGGCGAGGGATCCGGATTCCAGTCCGCGATGTACCGCCGCATGGAGTTCCTGCTCGGCGACAAATCCGCGTCCATGCTGGTGCCGCACCGGGGCGCGCCGCGCGTCCACGCCGAGCTGGAGAAGGCGCTCCAGGAGCCGAGCCTGTACGACGAGGTCCTCGCCCTGCTCGCCCGCCGCGGATACGCCGTTCCGGTCTCCGTGCTGCAGCGTGACCTGACGCAGAAGTACGAGCCGTCGCCCGAGGTCGAGAAGGTCTGGACCGACCTCTACTCCGGCGACGAGAGCAACGAACTCGCCCGCCTGGGCGAGACGTTGACGGACGTCGGCGAGCTGGTCTGGCGCTGGCGCAACGACCACCTGGTGGCGACGCGGCGCGCGATGGGCTCCAAGACGGGCACGGGCGGCTCGGCCGGTGTGGCCTGGCTGGAGAAGCGCGCGACGAAGAACGTCTTCCCCGAGCTGTGGACTGCGAGGAGCCATGTCTGAGGCGTCACCCGGCACCGACCTCCGGGCGCAAGCGGCAAAGAGGGACGCTGAGGACGAACTCGCTCCCAAGCGGGCGGAGTTCGTACTGGACGAAACCGTCTACCTGGACGGAAACTCGCTCGGCGCCCTGCCCGCGAACGTCCAGGAGCGCGTCGCGGACGTCATCGCACGCCAGTGGGGACAGCTCCGCATCCGTTCCTGGGACGAGAGCGGCTGGTGGACAGCGCCCGAGCGCATCGGCGACCGCATAGCTCCCCTCGTCGGCGCCGCCCCCGGTCAGATCGTGGTCGGCGACTCGACGAGCGTGAACATCTTCAAGGCGCTCGTCGCGGCCGTACGCATGGTCCGTGACTCGGACGAGGGGCGCGACGAGATCGTCGTTGACGCGACGACGTTCCCCACGGACGGGTACATCGCCGAGTCGGCCGCGCGGATGACGGGGTGCCGTCTGCGGGCGGTCGCGCCGGACGACGTGGCCGGTGTCCTCGGCCCGCGTACGGCGGTCGTCCTGCTCAACCACGCCGACTACCGCACCGGGCGCCTGCACGATCTGCCCGGCCTGACGGCGGCCGTGCACGACGCGGGCGCGCTCGTGGTCTGGGACCTGTGCCACACCGCGGGAGCGCTGCCCGTCGGGCTCGACGCGCACGGTGTGGACCTCGCGGTCGGGTGCACCTACAAGTACCTGAACGGGGGTCCCGGTTCACCTGCCTACATCTACGTTCGGGCGGATCTGCAGCCCCGTTTCGACTCCCCGCTGCCCGGCTGGAACTCGCACGCCGAGCCCTTCGGCATGCGGCCGGAGTTCGAGGCGGCGCAGGGTGCCCTGCGGGGGCGGGTCGGTACGCCCGACATCCTCTCGATGCTGGCCCTGGACGCGGCGCTCGACGTCTGGGACGGGGTGTCCATCGAGGCCGTACGGGCCAAGTCCCTCGCGTTGACGGACTTCTTCGTCGAGTGCGTGACGGCCTACGTCCCCGAGGGCCGGGTCGAGGTGCTCACCCCGGCCGGGCACGGACAGCGCGGCAGCCAGGTCGCCCTGCGGTGCGACGACGCGGGTGACGTGATGCGACGGCTCGTGGAGCGGGGCGTGGTCGGGGACTTCCGTGCGCCTGACGTGCTGCGGTTCGGATTCACGCCGCTGTACGTCGGGTTCGCCGATGCCGAGCGGGCCGCGGGGGTGCTCGCGCGGACGTTGGGGGAGGCTGCGGGGTAGCGGCTTGTGGCCGTTCGCCGGGCGGGCCGAACTCCGGGCCGCCCGGCGGCGGTATCGGGAAGGGGCGGGGTAGGGGAAGATCAAGAGACCTGTACCCGTGTACCCGACCTGTACCCCACGCACCCGCAGAGAGGTTGTCGCATGCCGGACGACGCCGACGCCGTGGCCCGCGATGCCGCCGAGGCCGACGCCGCCTTCTCGCACCCCGCGGTGACGCCCGACGCCACCGCCGCGTACGGCGAACACCCCGACCAGGTGATCGACTTCTACGAACCCCGGATCGCCACGGAGGCCCCCGCCCCCCTCGTCGTCGTCCTGCACGGCGGCGCCTGGCGAGCCCCGTACGACCGGCGGCACCTCACGCCCTTCGCGGACTTCCTGGCCAGGCGGGGCTTCGCCGTGGCCAATGTCGAGTACCGCCGGGGGAGTTCGATCCCCGCCCAGGGCGGCGGCCCCGCCGCGGGGCGCTGGCCCGAGACCTTCGACGACGTCGCCGCAGCCTTCGACGCGCTCCCCGCGCTCGCGGCCGACCTCCTGCCGTCGGCCGACGTCCGCCGCACCGTCGTCACCGGCCACTCCGCGGGCGGCCACCTCGCCCTCTGGGCCGCCTCCCGCCACGTACTGCCCACCGGCTCCCCCTGGCGCATCGACCGGCCCGTCCCCTTCCGGGGCGTCGTCGCCCTCGCGCCCATCGCCGACTTCCAGGTCGCGCAGGAGCTCGGCGTCTGCTCGGACGCCGCCCTTCAACTCCTCGGCGGCGCGGAGAAGTTCGCCGAGCGTCTCGCGCACGCCGACCCGGCGGCCCTGCTGCCGACCGGCATCGCCACGACCGTCGTCCAGGGACGTACGGACATCGTCGTCCCGGAGGCGGTCGCCGAGGCGTACGCCGACGCGGCGGCGAAGGCGGGCGAGGTCGTCGGGCTCACGCTCCTTGAGGACGTCGGGCACTTCCCGCTGATCGACCCGGCGGCGGACGCCTGCGCGGTGGTGGCGGAGGAGATCGCGCAGCTGGCGTTCTGAGTCAGACCTCCACGAGCAGCTCCCGCAGGCCCCGGATGACGAAGTTCGGTTTGCGCTCCGGTTCCGCGGCCAGGGTCAGGCGCGGAGCGTGCCGGAGCAACGCGCCCATCGAAGCGGCCAGTTCGATGCGGGCCAGCGGTGCGCCGATGCAGTAGTGGATGCCCGCGCTGAAGGAGATGTGCGGGTTCTCGGCGCGGGTCAGGTCCAGGGCGGTGGGGGCGGCGAACACCGCCGGGTCGTGGTTCGCGCTGCCGAAGAGGAGGGCCACCTCGCTGCCGCGCGGGATCACGGTGCCGTCCACCTCGATGTCGTCGAGGACCCACCGCTCGAAGAGCTGCAGCGGGGTGTCGTAGCGCATCAGCTCCTCCACGGCCGTGGGGATCAGACTCCCGGGGTCCGCACGCAGGGCGGCCAGTTGGGCGGGGTTCCGGAAGAGCGCGTACCAGCCGTTGACGGTGGCGCTGACCGTCGCCTCGTGCCCCGCGTTGAGCAGCAGCACGCAGGTGGAGATCATCTCCTGCTCGCTCAGGGACTCCCCGTCCTCGTACGCGGCGATGAGCCCCGAGATCAGGTCGTCGCCCGGCTTCTCCCGGCGTACCGCGATGAGTTCGCGCAGGTACGCCGAGAATTCGAGGGAGGCGCTCACCGCCCGCGCCGCAGTCTCCTCGGACGGGTTCAGCTCGTACATCCCGCAGATGTCGGCCGACCAGGGCCGCAGCTGGTCCCGGTCGCCCTCCGGGATGCCCAGCATCTGCGCGATCACCGCGACGGGCAGCGGCTCGGCGACCCGCGCCGCGAGGTCACCGCCGCCGTCGGCCACCAGATCCCGTACGAGCCGGTCGGCGAGGCCCTCGACGTACGGCCTGAGCTGCTCCACCGTGCGCGGTGTGAACGCCTTCGACACCAGGCGCCGGATGCGGGTGTGGGTCGGCGCCTCCAGGTCGAGCATGCCGTTGTCGTTGAGGACGTGGAACGGCTCGTGTTCGGGCGGTGGCGCCTGCCGCCCGAACTCCTCGTGCGTGAAGCGGTGCAGATAGGTCCGCCCGAGCCGCCGGTCCCTCAGCAGCGCGGATACGTCGGCGTGGTGCGGGATCAGCCATTGGTCGGTCGGTTCGAAGTGGTGGACCCGCCCGGCGTCCCGCAGTCGCGCGTAGGCCGGGTACGGGTCGGCGATGAACTCCGGCGACCAGGGGGCGAAGGGGGTTACGGGGGTAACGGGGGCAACGGGGGTGGTGACTGGGGCGATGGGGGCGTTGGCGGCGTCCATGGAGGGACGGTAGTCGGGGTCAGCCCGGCGTGACCAGCCTTGCCTCGTACGCGAAGACCGCCGCCTGCGTGCGGTCGCGCAGGCCCAGTTTCACCAGGATGCGGCTCACGTGGGTCTTGATCGTGGACTCGGCGACCACGAGGCGCGAGGCGATCTCCGAGTTGGACAGGCCCTGCGCCACGAGCACCAGCACCTCCGTCTCGCGTTCGGTCAGCTCGCCGTACTGCTGCGCCTGGACCGTCGCCGAGAGGCGTGGCGTCTCGCCCAGTTTGGAGAACTCGGTGATGAGGCGGCGCGTCACGGAGGGCGCGAGCAGCGCCTCGCCCGCCGCGACCACCTTGACGCCGTCCGCGAGTTGGCGTGCGGAGGCGTCCTTCAGGAGGAAGCCGGACGCGCCCGCGCGCAGCGCCTGGTAGACGTACTCGTCGAGGTCGAAGGTGGTCAGGACGAGAACCTTCGATTCGACGTCCGCCGCGACGATCTCCCGGGTGGCCTCGATGCCGTTCAGCTCGGGCATGCGGATGTCCATCAGGACGACGTCCGGGTTGAGTTCGCGGACGCGCTCGACCGCCTCGCGGCCGTTGACCGCCTCGCCCACGACCTCGATGTCCGGCATCGCGTTGAGCAGGACGGAGAAGCCCTCGCGGACCATCATCTGGTCGTCGGCGATCAGTACGCGGATCGTCACTTCTGGCCTCCATCGGGTTCCGGCGCGGACGCGACCGGCAGGAACACGGTGACCTCGTAGCCGCCGTCCTGGGTGTTGGCGGTCGTCATCTCGCCGTCCAGCATCGTGACACGCTCACGCATGCCGGTGAGGCCGTGGCCCGCTCCGGGCGACGGCTTGACCAGGCCGGTCGCCGGGCCGTTGACGACGCGCAGGCCGAGGCCGCCCAGGACGTAGCCGACCTCGACGCGGGCCGTGGCGCCGGGTGCGTGGCGCAGGGTGTTGCTCAGCGCCTCCTGGACGATGCGGTACGCGGAGAGCTCGACGCCCTGCGGGAGCTCGCGGACCGCGCCGGTGACCACCTTCTCGACGTTCAGGCCGGTCTCGCCGACGTTCGCGATGAGCCGGTCGAGGTCGGCGAGGGTGGGCTGCGGGGCGTCCGGCGCCTCGTAGTCCTCCGCGCGTACGACACCGAGGACGCGGCGCAGCTCCGTGAGCGCGGCCACGGCGTTCTCTCGGATGGTGACGAACGCCTGCTCCAGTTCCGGCGGCGGGTTCTCGACGCGGTAGGGCGCGGCCTCCGCCTGGATGGCGACCACCGACATGTGGTGCGCGACGACGTCGTGCAGCTCGCGCGCGATCGTCGTCCGCTCCTCCAGGAGCGTGCGCTTGCCGCGCTCCATCGCGGTGACCGTCCGCTCGACGCTGACCTCGCGCTGGGCCTCGCGGCGGACGTGCACGAGGGAGACGGTGACCAGGGCGAGCGCGGAGAAGAAGAGCATCTGCGGCAAGTCGCTGCCGTACGTGCCAAGGGACAAGAAGACCTCGGAGACGACGCCGTAGGCGGCTGTGCAGGCCCACATCCACGCGGCGGCACGGGGGCGGGTCCGCACGGCGACCACCGTCATGACGACGATGTGCGCGACGAACGAGCTGTCGGTCCACGGCCAGCCGTCCAACGGCCCGGCGATCGCGGAGATGAACGGGGTGCTCGCCAGCGAGAACCACCAGGCGCCGAGAGGCCTCACCAGGGTCATGAGGACGGCGGCGGCCGGCAGGATGCCGGTGAGTACGGCCCCCATCCCGCTGCCGCTGACGGGGGCGGCCGAGTACACGAGGACGGCGGCCATCGCGATGACGGCGTGCGGGATCCAGGCGGCGTAGGGGCGTATGCGGGCCGGAAGCCGTCGGCTCATCGGCCCGTCCGTGCGCATCGTCGGCATCGGGCGGTAGGCGAAGGCGCCACGGAACAGGTCCTGGCGGAGTCCGGCGAGTGCGCCCGTGGCCAGGCGGTACTCCGGGCTGCGGCTACTGCTGGGGGCGGTCTTGGTCGCGTCAGTCACGCTTACGAAGGTACGGGGGCGGGTGGTGGGGGTCGTCCCCTCTGGGAGGGGTTCTGCGGGGTCCGTCGCAGGTACTACGGGGTGAGCGGCGGGGCGGTACCTCGGTGCGCGCAGATCACCCACCCACCCACCCACCCTCGCTGCCATACACGCTCCCCACCCACCCCCACCCGATGACGCGGGGCAATCGGGCGGGTGGGTGGGAGAGCCTGTTCGTTCAGGAGGAGACGCGGGGTGATCGGGCGGGTGGGAGAGGTTCGTTCGGGAGGCGGGACGCGGGGTTACGTGGTCAGGTCCCTGCGGCGCAGTCCCGCTAGCCCCGTGGCAACCAACGCCGCCGCGATGGCCAGAAGCACCACCACCGGCGCCCACTCCATGCCCCCGCCGGGCAGCTTCGGCAGGTGCCCGTAGGGGGAGACGTTCAGCGCCGCCTGCGTAAGGCCGAGCGCGGGGCCGATCCAGCCGATCGCCAGGCAGACCCCGGCCACCGCCCACGCAGCGACCGCCGCCCTGGGGAACGCCCCCACAAGCAGCACCGCGAGCCCGCCGACCGCCCAGATCGCGGCCACCTGGACCAGGCACGCGCCCATGATCGGCCCGAGGTCCTGCCCGTACCCGACGGCGAGACCGAGCCCGCCCATCAGCATCAGGAGCAGCGCGCCGCCGAAGGCGATGACCAGGTGGCCTGAAGCCCACCGGAGTCGCCCTACCGCGTTGGCCAGGACAGGTTCCGCCCGCTGCGAGGTCTCCTCGCCGTGCAGCCGCAGCACCGAAGCGACGACGTACAGCGAAGTGATCATGCCGAGCATGCTGACCATCGTGGCGAGGAAGGCGTCCGTGAGGCCGGACTGGCCGCCCATCCGCTCGATGATGTCGCGGGTGTTCTCGTTGTCGCCGACGATGTCCGCCGCGCCGTCGACCATCCCGCCGAAGACGACACCGGCGGCCAGGAACCCGAGCACCCAGCCGAGCACGCTGCCGCGCTGGAGCCGCCACGCGAGCGCGCCCGCCGTGGCGAGGCGGCCCTTCGCGGGGCCGGGACGGGTCGGCAGGAAGCTCATGCCGACGTCGCGCCGCCCGGCGAGGTCGTACGCGAGGGCGCCCTGCGCCACGATCGCGGCGCCGATCAGGAGCAGCACCCACCACCGCTCACCGGCGTAGGCGCGGAGGTTCTCCACCCACCCGAGCGGCGAGATCCAGGTCAGGACGGACTCGCCGCCCCGCGACCCCGCGTCACCGGCGGCCTTGAGCACGTACGCCGTGCCGAGCACCGCTGACGTGAGCCCCTTGGCGAGCCGCGCGCTCTCCGTGAGCTGGGCGACGATCGCCGCCATGGTGGCGAAGAGCATGCCGGTGCCCGCGACGCCGAGCCCGAGCACGAGCGCCCCGGCCGAGCCCCGCCCCGCCATCCCCGCGGCGATGAGAAGACCCACGGCCGCGTTCGCAGTGAACGCGGCGAGCAGCGCGGCGGTCAGCGGCGCGCGCCGCCCCACCATCGCGGCGGAGAGCATCTCCTGGCGCCCCGTCTCCTCCTCCTCGCGCGTGTGCCGTACGACGATGATCAGGCTCATCACGGCGGCGAGGATCGCGGCGTAGACGCCGATGCGCCAGGCGGAGAGAGCGCCGATGGAGTCCCCGAACACGGGTGAGTACAGCGCCCGCATCGAGGAGTTGGCGTTCATCGACCGCATGGCGTCGGCCCGCTCGGCGGCGGTGCCGTACGTCTTCTCCAGGGAGCCCGGCATCGCGAGGACGATCCCGGCGACGACGATGACCCAGACGGGCAGCATGACGCGGTCGCGGCGCAGGGCGAGCCTCAACAGGGTTCCCGTACCTGCGAGTTGGCGCGATCCGCCCGTGCGGGGAGCGAACCCCGAAGTCCCGGCGACGGCGGCGGTCATCGCGGCACCATCTCGCCGGTACCGGTCGTCACGTCGTCCTGGTAGTGCCGCAGGAAGAGTTCCTCAAGGGTGGGCGGCGTGGAGAGGAGCGAGCGGATCCCGGAGTCGGCGAGCGAGCGAAGGACCGCGTCCAGCTTGTCGGTCTCGACCTGGAGCTTGACGCGGTTCCCGGATACGTCGACGTCGTGGACGCCGGGCAGCCGCGTGAGCCCGTTCGGCGGTCCCGCGAGCTCGGCGGTGACGCTGGTCCGCGTCAGATGGCGCAGGTCGGCGAGCGAGCCGCTCTCGACGGTCCGGCCCTTCCTGATGATGCTGACGCGGTCGCAGAGCGTCTCCACCTCGCTGAGGATGTGCGAGGAGAGCAGGATCGTCCGCCCCCGGTCACGCTCCTCCTCGACGCAGCTCTGGAAGACCTCCTCCATGAGCGGGTCGAGCCCGGATGTGGGCTCGTCCAGGATGAGCACGTCGACGTCGGACGCGAAGGCGGCGACGAGGGCGACCTTCTGCCGGTTGCCCTTGGAGTACGTACGCCCCTTCTTGGTCGGGTCGAGTTCGTACCGCTCGATGAGGTCGGCCCTGCGCGCCTGGTCGAGGCCGCCCCGCAGCTTCCCGTAGAGATCGATGACCTCGCCGCCGGAGAGGTTGCGCCACAGGGTGACGTCGCCCGGCACGTACGCCACGCGCCGGTGCAGTTCGACGGCGTCGCTCCAGGGGTCCTTGCCGAGGAGCTGGGAGGCTCCGGAGTCGGCGCGGAGCAGGCCGAGGAGGACCCGGATGGTCGTGGACTTCCCGGCGCCGTTGGGGCCGAGGAAGCCGTGGACCTCACCGGTCTCGACGTCGAGGTCGAGGCCGTCGAGCGCGTGCGTCCTTCCGAACGACTTGTGCAGTCCGGAGACGGTGATTGCCTTCGTCATGTTTCGGAACGTACGCTACTTTCACAAACTTGTGAAGTTAAGGAAACGTATAAACTCGGTGACGTCCGGCGTGCAGAGGAGATGATCGGCAGATGCCCGAGGGGCCCAATGAAGAGGCGCGACGTGATGACGAGGTCGTCTCACGTTTCGTGGAACAGTTCGCCGCGCAGCTGGTCGAGGCGGGCATGCCGAGGATGCCCGCGAGGATCTTCGCCGCACTCCTCGCGTCGGACTCGGGCGCGCTGACCTCGGCGGAGCTGGGGGAGCGACTGCAGGTGAGCCCGGCGGCGGTGTCGGGCGCGGTCCGCTATCTCACGCAGCAGCACATGGTGGCCAGGGAGCGCGAACCCGGCTCCCGGCGGGACCTCTTCCGGGTGCACAGCAACCAGTGGTACGAGGCCCTCGCCAACCGTGACGGCGTGCTCAAGCGCTGGGAGGGCGCCTTGCACGACGGCGTCGCCAGCCTGGGCGCGAACACCCCGGCGGGCCGGCGCATGGCCGAGACGCTTGCCTTCTTCGAGTTCGTCGAGCACGAGATCGCGGGAATGCTGGAGCGGTGGCGGGTGCACCGGGAGAGCCTGTTCGGCAAGTAGCAAGTAGCGAGTAGCAAGAGGGGCAGGGGTCAGGCCGTTCAGCAGGGGGTGCGGGACCCCTGCCGAACGGTCTGCTGGACCCGCAGCTGTCACCTGGGCAACATCAAGCCCCAGGCGTTGGCCCGCACCGACCACGTCCGCGTCCGCACGGGCCCTCCGACCACCGCGTCCGCCCGGTACCGGAAATCCGCCCCGGACACCGTGATCGTCCGCGCCCGCACCCGCAGGACCTGAGGCGCCGCACCGGCCGAGGAGGGTCTGACCTCGACCTGCGCGAGGCCGTCGGCCCCCGTACTGACCGAGATCCCCTCCACCGGCTGGTCCAGGTCCACCACGAGCACCCCGTCCGCCTCCACCCGCAGCCGCGAGGGCGCGGGTCCCGGCGCCGACGCGACGCGCGAGGGATGCGCGAGGGTACGTACGAGCGACTGGCACGTACGAAGCCAGGGGTGGTTGTCCACCACCGTCCCTCCGGAGGTTGAGGTCGAGGTCGAGGTCGGGCCTGAACCGGATCCCGGGTCCGATTCCGAGTCCGAGTCCGAAGTCGAAGTCGAGGAAGCCGAAGAATCCGAAGGCGAAGAGGCGACGGGCGGGATCCGCAGATTCCCGAGGACCACCCCGTCGCTGTCGTCGACGAGCAGATCCAGCCGCCGCTCGGCCCCTTCGAGCACCGCGCGGGCCGCGGCGACGGCCCCCGCAGGCACTCCCAGCGACCGCGAAAGAGCTTGGGAAGCTCCCACCGGAACGACCGAGACCACACACGATTCGAGCTCGCGCTCGCGGTGCAGGACCGCGACGGCTCGCAGTAGCGCCCGATCGTCACCGATCACTACGGGACGCCGCGCACCCCTTCTGGCCAGGGCTTTTGTAAACTCTTCAGGTCCTTCCGGCAGGCAGATGCGGGCGGTCGCACCCGCGCCCAAGACATCTTTCGCGATCCGTACCGACTCACCGTCCGTGCGCCGGGCGACCGGGTCGATGACGACTAGCAGCTGGTCGCGAGCCGACAACGTGCGCCCTTTCTTTAGTCCTCGGGTAGCATCTTTGTGCAAGAGCCCCTTGCGCTATTGCGCCAGGGGCTTGGTCTATTCCGGGGCAGCATCCAAGGCACACCCATACGGCGGCTACGGCCCCTAGACCTTGGACATGCCCCGCCCGGAAGGGGTGTACGCCTGTGCCCGCACTTGTGCTGCTCGGTGCTCAGTGGGGTGACGAAGGCAAGGGAAAGGCCACCGACCTGCTCGGTGGCTCCGTGGACTATGTGGTGCGATACCAGGGCGGCAACAATGCCGGCCACACGGTCGTCGTAGGCGACCAGAAGTACGCGCTGCATCTCCTCCCTTCCGGGATCCTCTCCCCGGGCTGTGTACCGGTCATCGGCAACGGAGTCGTCGTCGACCCGTCGGTCCTGCTCTCCGAGCTGAGCGGTCTGAACGAGCGCGGCGTCGACACGTCGAAGCTTCTGATCAGCGGTAACGCGCACATCATCACGCCGTACAACGTGACCGTCGACAAGGTGACGGAACGCTTCCTCGGCAAGCGCAAGATCGGCACGACGGGCCGCGGCATCGGTCCGACGTACGCCGACAAGATCAACCGCACCGGCATCCGCGTCCAGGACCTCTACGACCAGTCGATCCTGGAGCAGAAGGTCGAAGCGGCCCTTGAGGTCAAGAACCAGCTCCTCACGAAGCTGTACAACCGCCGCGCCATCGAGGTCGGCCAGATCGTCGAGCAGCTCCTGGAGCACGGCGAGAACATCAAGGGTTACGTCGCCGACACCACCCTGATCCTCAACAACGCGCTCGACGAGGACAAGGTCGTCCTGTTCGAGGGCGGCCAGGGCACGCTCCTGGACGTGGACCACGGCACGTACCCCTTCGTCACCTCCTCGAACCCGACCGCGGGCGGCGCCTGCACGGGTACGGGCGTCGGCCCGACGAAGATCAGCCGCGTCATCGGCATCCTGAAGGCGTATACCACGCGTGTCGGCGCGGGCCCGTTCCCGACCGAGCTCTTCGACCAGGACGGCGAGGACCTGCGCCGCATCGGCGGCGAGCGCGGTGTGACGACGGGCCGCGACCGGCGCTGCGGCTGGTTCGACGCGCCGATCGCGCGCTACGCGACCCGCGTGAACGGCCTGACGGACTTCTTCCTCACGAAGCTGGACGTCCTGACGGGCTGGGAGCAGATCCCGGTCTGCGTGGCGTACGAGATCGACGGCAAGCGCGTCGAGGAACTCCCGTACAACCAGACGGACTTCCACCACGCGAAGCCGGTCTACGAGTACCTCCCGGGCTGGTCCGAGGACATCACCAAGGCACAGACCTTCTCCGACCTGCCGAAGAACGCGCAGGGTTACGTGAAGGCCCTGGAGGAGATGTCCGGCGCCCCGATCTCCGCGATCGGCGTGGGTCCGGGCCGCACGGAGACGATCGAGATCAACTCGTTCATCTAGTTCATCCAGCTCGTCCAGTTCATCCAGCGGTTGCCGCTGTACGAGGAAGGGGGCGCCCCGGCTGAAGCCGGGGCGCCCCCTTCTGCTTCCCACGGCGTCCTCAGCCCTCTTTGTCGTACGTCAGGCCCTTGTCCGTGCCGGTGTTCTCGCGGTGCAGCCTGCCGTCCGAGAGCAGCGTGACCGTGCTCGCCTTGCCCGGTCTGCAGGAGGTCGCGGGCTCCCCGACGATCACGTCCGTCGGCCCGATGCGCAGGGTGTTGCCGCTCGCCGACTCCAACTTGCCCTGGAACACGCAGTGGTACGTGCCGCCCGTGTCGGTCGGGCCGTCCGCCGTGATCGAGATGACGGTGTCGCCGACCTCGCCCTGCTGGAGGACGAGCTGCCGGGAGTTGCTGCCCAGGTTGTTCTGGATGGAGCCGTTCCAGGTGCCGAGGAACTTGTCCGGGATCGTGCCCTCATCGGCGTTGGACGCGGGGGACGTGGACGGGGTCTCGGGCTCCGTCGACTTGTCGTCGGACGGCGTGCCCGGCGTGCCCGGCGTCGAAGGGGCAATGTCGGAAGGCGACTTCGAGTTCGTGCCGCCCGCCTTCGTGGTGCCGTCGCCCTTCATCACCGCGTACACCGTGCCGCCCGCTCCTATGGCCACTATGACGGCCACCGCGATGAGCGCGGCGGTGGACCGGCCGCTGCGGCGCGGGGGTTCGGGCTGGGGATGGGGGTGGACGAGCGGGCCGTACGGGGGTGTGGGGCCGTAGGGCGGGGTGGGGCCGTACGGGCCTTGCTGGGGGTAGCCGTAGCCGGGCTGGGGGTGTTGCTGGGGCTGCGGCTGAGGGTGCTGTTGGGGGTAGCCGTACGCCGGGCCCGGTGGGGGTGTGGGGGGCGGTGCCTGGCCGGCGATCATCGTGGGGAGGTGGTCGAGCGGGGTCTCGCCGGGTCTTCCGGGCGGGGGTGGGGTGTCGCCGTCGGTGGGGGCGGGAGTGGGGGCGGGCTTGGCGCCGGTTCCGGCGGCGACTGCGGCAGCTCCAGCGGCTCCGGCCGCTGCGGCGGACTTGTGTGCGCCGCCCTCGCCACCCGCGGCCAGCTCCTTAGGCGGCGCGAGCGACACCGGCGCAACCGGTCCCTTGGATCCGTTGACGGACGGAGAATCAACCCTGCCCCCGTCCCCGTCCCCGTTCCCGCCCTCGTCCGGATCCTCGGTGTCGAGCAACTGAACGGCATGACGCCCGAGTTGGGCCACGAGCGCGCCCGGCAGCCAGGGATCCCGCGTCCGGCCGCCGTCGCCGAGCGTGTCCTCCGCCCCTGTCCGTTCGAGGAGTTGCTCCAGCGAGGGCCGGTCCGCGGGGTTCTTGCGCAGGCAGTCGCCGACCAGCTCGGCAAGCTCCTCCGGAAGGTCCTCCAGATTCGGCTCCTCCTGCGCGATACGGAACATCAGCGCGTGCACGCCGCTGTTGGCCGTGCCGAAGGGCAGCGCGCCCGAAGCCGCGTACGCGAGGACCGAACCCAGGCAGAACACGTCGCACGCCGGAGTGATCCGGTCGCCCCGCACCTGCTCGGGCGCCATGAAGCCGGGCGAGCCGACGAGGGCGCCGGTGCGGGTCAGGCCGCCGTCGGTCACCGTCTCGAGCGCGCGGGCGATGCCGAAGTCGATGACGCGGGGTCCGTCGATCGTGACGAGCACGTTCGACGGCTTGAGGTCACGGTGGATGAGGCCCGCCGCGTGAATGTCCTTGAGGGCGTTGGCGAGCCCGGCCGCCAGTATCTTCACGGACCTTTCGGGCAGCGGCCCGTGGTCGCGCGAGATGACGCTCTGGAGCGAGGGCCCCGCGACATATCCCGTGGCCAGCCAGGGGATCGCCGCATCGGTGTCCGCGTCGAGCACCGGCGCCGTCCACGCGCCACCGACCCGCCGCGCCGCCTGCACTTCCTGCCGGAAGCGGCTCCTGAACTCCTCCTGCTCGGCGAGCTCCTCACGCACCAGCTTCACCGCGACCGTACGTCCCCGGTCGGATCGCGCCAGATAGACGTGCCCCATGCCGCCCGCGCCGAGCCGCGCGAGCAGCCGATAGGCGCCTATTCGCTGTGGATCCCCGAGCCCCAGCTTCTCCATCGTCGCCCCGACCTCCCCCGTTGGTGTGCAACAGATCGAGGATAGTCGCGTGGTACGACATCGGGGCACGTACCGCCCGCTACGGCTCCGTAACGGGTTGTTGCGCATGGGTCGGGACGGGTTGTCGCGTACGCGCCGGGCTCGTTAACTCCCGCTGGGGGCGCCCTTAACCCGCCGTTCCCTAGCGTTCTGGTCATGGACAGCGCAGAAAACCTCGGGCAGATGGCCGCCCACCTCGGCCTCGACCTGGTGGCCGTGACCCTTCTGACCTTCGGGGTCTTCTATCCACGGCACCGCAGACGCGAGTTGGTACCCGCCTACCTCGCCCTGAACGTCGCGCTCTTCGCGGTCGTCTCCGCTCTCGCGAGCGCCGGTGGCAACGGCGGGCTCGCGCTCGGGTTCGGGCTCTTCGGGGTGCTCTCGATCGTGCGGCTCCGCTCGGACGCGCTGCAGCACCAGGAAGTGGCGTACTACTTCATCACCCTCGTACTCGGCCTCCTCTGCGGCCTTCCGGGCCTCGACCTGCCGGTCGCCGCCGGGCTCGCCGCCGTGCTGCTCCTGGTGATGTACGTCGCCGACCACCCCCGCCTCTTCGCCGGTGACCGGCGCGCCGTCATCACCCTGGACGCCGTGTACCGCGACGAGACCGAGCTCCGTGCCGAGCTGACGCGGTGCCTGGGAGAGCCGCTCGGCTGGACTGTCCAGGAAGTCGATTACGTCCGTGACCTGATGGTTCTGGAAGTCCGCTTCCGGCAACCGGAACCTTCCGAGAGGGTCGGGGAGTTCCTACGTACGGAACCACGACGCCGCACGACCCGGTCCCGCACGCCTGCCGTCCCCCACCAGAAGGAGACCGTGTGAACCCCGCCGTACGCGCCATCGGACGAGCCGCGCTCGCCGCGCACCCCATCTCGCTCGACGAGGTCAACGCACGGGCGGAGCTGCTCGCCCGCTACGACAACAGCTATCTCGTGCCGGTCGAGATCTTCGACGACCTGGCGGCCCTTCTCACGGACCCGCGCCGCGCCTCAGGACCCTTCCGGGCCCTGAGCATCGGCGGAAAGCGCTGGTTCAACTACCACTCCACGTACTACGACACCCCTGAGCTGCTCACCTACCACCACCACCGGCAGGGCAGGCGGCTGCGCTACCGCATCCGTGAGCGGGTCTACCAGGACAGCGGCGAGCGGCAGTTCGAGATCAAGCTGAAGAGCGGTCGCGGCGAGACGGTCAAGCACCGCCAGCGCCTCGAGGGCGACGACCGCGTGCTCGACGCCGAGCGACAGGGCTTCCTCGCGGGCGTGCTGAGCGGGTCGTACGGGATCGAGGCGCCGGGCGGCCTGACGACGGCCCTGGTCACCGAGTACCAGCGGGCGACTTTCGTGGCCGACGGCCAGCGGATCACGTGCGACGCGGGCCTCGTCGTCCGGGACGTGGCCACGGGCCGGTCGGTGGCGGCGGACTCCGGACTAGTCCTGGTGGAGACCAAGACGCAGGGGCATCTGACGGAGGCGGACCGTGTCCTTCACCGGTACGGGGTGCGGGCCGCGGACTTCACGAAGTACTGCGGCGGTTTCGCCGCACTGCGCCCCGAGTTGGGGGTCAACCGGTGGGCTCGTTCCGTCCGGGTCGCGTTCCCGCGGGCCTCGGAGGTGCCTGCGGGAAGGTGAGAGAAACCCGGGTGCCGTGGTTGGCGTCCGACGCCATGTCGAAGGTGCCGCCCGCCGTCTCCGCCGTACGGCGGGCGATGTCGAGGCCGAGCCCCGTGGAGCCACCGCCGCTCGAGCCGCGTTCCGCCGCGTAGGTGGCGGGGAGGCCGGGACCTTCGTCGGCGACGACGAGTTGGGCCTGGCCCGCCGGGTTGGTGCGGACCGTGATGCGGAACGGGGTGCCTTGGGGCGTGTGGTCCAGGACGTTGCCGATGAGGGCGTCGATGGCGGCGGTGAGGTCGTCCTCGGGGACGGGCACCGGGTGGGTTCCCTGCTGGGTCGACGTCTCGGTATCCCGCCCCTGGTCCTCCGCCAGGGGCAGCCAGAAGGCGGCGCGTTCGCGGGCCACGGCGGCCAGGTCCGCGTAAGGGGCGTCCCGCAATGGGCGGCGGGCCTTACGGATCACGTCGTCGACGCTGCGTTCGAGGGCGGCGACGTCCGCGGCGATGCGGTGCGCGTCCTCCGAGTCGCGCAGGGTCTCCGCGTCCAGGCGGAGGGCGGCGACGGGGGTGCGCAGGCGGTGGGCGAGGTCGGCGGCGTTCTCGCGTTCGGCGGTGAGGAGTTCGTCGATGCGGGTGGCGAGGTGGTTGAGCTGACCTGCGACGAGCCGGAGTTCGGGCGGGCCCTCGGGGGTGGCGCGCGCGGTGAGGTCGCCGGCGGCGAGACGGTCCGCGGTGCGGGCGAGACGTCGGGTGGCGCCGACCAGACGGGCGCCGAGCCGGTCGGCGAGGAGCAGCCCGATGAGGACGAGGCCGACCCCGATCCCGGCGAGCACGAGCCAGGAGGTCATGGTCCCGGCGTACAACTGGCGCTCGGTGAGGGTGACCTGGACGACCGCGGTGCCGTCGGCGGCGCCCTGGACGGGGACGAGGACCTCACGGCCGCCGGTGGAGGGCTCGTAGGTGAAGGCGCGACCGGTGCGGGCGAGCCGGACCGCCTCCGTGATGTGGGCCTGCTGATGCCGGGGGCTCGGCCCGATGACGGTGCCGTCGGCGAAGACGAGCGAAGTGTTCGGCAGATCGGACGCGTTGACGCTCTCCACGGTCTGCTCGGCGGTCTCGCGCTCCTCCGAGGTGGCGAGGTCGGGCCCGATGGCGTGCGCCACCCACTGGGCCCGTGCGGTGGCTTCGGCGGTGGTGCGGTCGGCGGCGTGGGTGCGGGTGAGCAGGGTGAGGGGGACGAGGAGGGCGGTGAGCACCAGGGCGGTGGTGGCGGCGGTGAGGAGGAGGAGACTGCGGCGCATCAGCGGGCCCCGGGGCCTTGGGCGGCGGGGAGTTCTGGGGTGGGCTCCTCGGGGGGCGTCAGCTTTACGCCCACGGTGCGGACGGTGTGGAGATAGCGGGGCGCTTGGGCGGTCTCACCGAGTTTCCGGCGCAGCCAGGACAGATGGACGTCGACGGTCTTGTCGGCCCCGCCCAGGGGCTGCTGCCACACCTCGGCGAGGAGTTCACGGCGCGATACGACTTGGCCGGGGCGGTGGGCGAGGTAGGTGAGAAGCTCGAACTCGCGGGGCGTGAGATCCAGGGCCTTCTCGTCGAGGGTGACTTCGCGTGAGGCCGGATCGATGGCGAGACCTCCCACCCGCAGCGGCTCATCGGCCGCCTCGGTCGCGCCGAGGCGGCGCAGTACCGCCTTGATACGGGCGTCCAGCTGGGCGGCACCGAACGGCTTGACGATGTAGTCGTCGGCCCCGTCCTCCAGGATCGCCACCATCTCCGGCTCGTCGTCGCGTGCGGTCGCGACGATGACGGGTACGTCGCTGACGGCACGGAGCATGCGCAGGATCTGGGCGCCGTCCACGTCCGGCAGACCCAGGTCGAGCACGACGAGGTCAGGGCGGTGGGTGACCGCCGCGTCCAGACCTGCCATGCCGCTGGGCGCGGTGGCGACGGCGTGCCCTTTGTCGCGCAGGGCGCGCACGAGGGCGCCGCGCAGCTGGGGATCGTCCTCCACGACGAGAAGATGGGCCATACATCCACCGTAGCCAGGTGCTTTGGGCGGCCCTTAACCGGGCGTTAGGAAACGGTGCGGCACAGTGTCCGGATGATCCGGATGAGGAAGTGGCGGAACGCGGTGGTGACCGCGGCATGGGTGGGCGTGGGCACGGCTGCGGGGGCGCTGGGCGCCTGGCAGCTGGCCAGTTCGGACAGCGGGGGAGCGGCGCACAGTCGTCCGCTGGACGAGGGGGCGGTACGCAGAGCGCTGGCGGCGACGTCGGCGTCTCCGAAGCCGACTCCGTCCGCGTCCTCTCCGTCGAGCAGCGCCCCCTCGGAGAAGGCGTCCGACCGCTCCACCCTGCGTTTCACGGGCGGAACGGCGACGGTCGAGTGCAGGGCCGACGGAACGGTGTACCTCGTCTCGTGGAGCCCGGCGGACGGCTTCCACATCGACGACGACGTGGAACGGGGCCCGGCCGCGGTGGCCCGCCTGGAGGCGGAGCCGAGCGACGACGACGATCAGGACGACCTGCCGTACGAGATCCGGTGCGGGGAGGACGGGGCGCCGCGGGCGAAGGTGGTGGCGGACGAGGACGACTAGCTTTCAGCCGGTCCGGCGTTTGAGGACGAACGCGGCGAAGCCGGTGATGACGGCAACCACAAGGCACAAGGCCCCCGCGCCGAGCGGGTTTTCGGGAAGGGGCGGGGTTGGGGAAAATTCCAAGGCCCCGACACACTGTCCAGTACCCCCCGCCGCCGCGAAACAGGACGCCCATACCCGGTCCACACCGTGGACATTTACCCTCGCCCACATGACCCCTCAGCCGAATCCCCAGGTCGGCGCCGCCGTCAAGGCCGCGGACCGCGCCCACGTGTTCCACTCCTGGTCCGCTCAGGAGCTGATCGACCCCCTCGCCGTAGCCGGCGCCGAGGGCTCGTACTTCTGGGACTACGAAGGCAACCGCTACCTCGACTTCACCAGCGGCCTCGTCTTCACGAACATCGGATACCAGCACCCGAAGGTCGTCGCCGCGATCCAGCAGCAGGCGGCGGAGATGACGACCTTCGCGCCCGCCTTCGCCGTGGAAGCCCGCTCCGAGGCCGCACGCCTCATCGCCGAGCGGACCCCCGGCGATCTCGACAAGATCTTCTTCACCAACGGCGGCGCTGAGGCCGTGGAGAACGCGACCCGCATGGCGCGCCTCCACACCGGCCGCCCCAAGGTTCTCTCCGCCTACCGCTCGTACCACGGCGGCACCTCCACCGCGATCAACCTCACCGGCGACCCCCGCCGCTGGGCCTCCGACAACGGCTCGGCGGGCGTCGTCCGCTTCTGGGCGCCGTTCCTCTACCGCAGCGCCTTCTACGCCGAGAACGAGCAGCAGGAGTGCGAGCGCGCCCTCCAGCACCTCGAGGACACCATCGCCTACGAGGGCCCGCAGACGATCGCGGCGATCATCCTCGAATCCGTGCCCGGCACGGCAGGCATCATGATCCCGCCGCCGGGCTACCTCAAGGGCGTACGCGAGATCTGCGACCGGTACGGCATCGTCTTCATCCTGGACGAGGTCATGGCGGGCTTCGGGCGTACGGGCAAGTGGTTCGCCGCCGATCACTTCGACGGCGGCATCGTGCCCGACCTGCTCACCTTCGCGAAGGGCGTGAACTCCGGCTACGTCCCGCTCGGCGGCGTCGCGATCTCCTCCGCTATCGCGGAGACGTTCGCCCGCAGGCCCTACCCGGGCGGTCTGACGTACTCGGGGCACCCCCTGGCCTGCGCCGCCGCGGTGGCGACGATCAACGTCATGGAGGACGAGGGCGTCATCGAGAACGCGGCCCGCGTCGGTACGGAGATCATCGCCCCCGCCCTCGCGGAGTTCGCCGAGCGTCACCCGAGCGTCGGTGAGGTCCGTGGCCTCGGCATGTTCTGGGCGCTTGAACTGGTGAAGGACAAGGAGACCCGCGAGCCTCTCGTCCCGTACAACGCCACAGGGGAGGCGAACGCTCCGATGGCCGCGTTCGGCGCTGCCGCGAAGAAGCAGGGCTTGTGGCCCTTCATCAACATGAACCGCACCCACGTGGTGCCTCCGTGCAACATCACGGACACGGAGGCGAAGGAGGGTCTCGCGGCGCTCGACGCTGCGCTGACTGTGGCGGACGAACACACGTCCTGACCCCGGCCCGGCCCTGCCCCGGCCCATAGCCGACGGCCGGCCCCGCCCTGCCCGCCGCTTCGCGACGGATCACTCCCGCCCACCCACCTGATTACCCGGGGTCATGGGTGGGTGGGAGCGAAAGATCCGCCCCCGCCCCCAAGGATTGGCCCCCGGCTCCCGGGAACCCCGACCGCGTAGTCTGACGTGCTCGTAAGCAACAAGACGACGAACACCGAGACGACTCCACGAGGGAACCCAGATGCCCGGCACCGACGGCCCCGCCGCCCCCGCCGTCATCCGCAGCACCCTGCGCCAGCAGATCGCCGACGCGCTGCGCGACGAGATCCTCGGCGGCCGTCTGGAGCCGGGGCAGGAGTTCACGGTCAAGGAGATCGCCGAGCAGTACGGCGTCTCCGCGACCCCGGTCCGTGAGGCCCTGGTGAATCTCGCGGCGCAAGGCCTCCTCGACGCCGACCAGCACCGCGGCTACCGCGTCCACGAGCACTCCCTCGCGGACTACCGCGGCATGCTGGAGGCCCGCAGACTCGTCGCCGACGGAATCTTCCGCGACCTCGCGAGGAACGGCACCCCGCTGGGACCCAAGCCCCAGAGCGAAGCCTCCGCCGCGCTCCTTTCCGTACGCCGCCGAGGCGAGGAAGCCGCCCGCGCCGCCTGCGCGGGCGACCTGAACGTCCTCATCGGCTACGACCTCCGCTTCTGGCGCGAGCTCAGCGCCCTCTTCGGCAACGCCTACCTCTCGGACTTCCTGCACCGCATCCGCGTCCAGTCCTGGGTCTGCGCCGTCACCTACCTCCGCCGCGCCGTCGAACGCGGCGACGGCGACCTGCGCGGCACCCTCTGGGCCCGGCACACCGAGCTCGTCGACGCCCTCGCGCACCGCGACCCCGAGGCCGCGCACGCGATCATCGCCGAGTACAACGCCCACTCGCTCGCCCTCATCGAACGTCTAGCGGCCGCTGCATGAGTGTGGACCTGACGGTCGTCGTCCCCGCCTACAACGAGGAACGGCGCCTGGCTCCCACGCTCGACGCGATCCGCGCGTATCTAGAGGGCGGAGAAGGCTCCACGGAAGGCGCGCAAGGCGCCCACGCCCGATGGGAGCTGATCGTCGTCGACGACGGCTCCACCGACGCCACCCTCGACATCGCCGCGGACGCCGAGGCCGCCGACCCCCGCGTCCAGCTCATCCACTCCCCCCGCAACCTCGGCAAGGGCCACGCCCTGCGCCTGGGCGTCCTGGCGTCACGCGGCGACCGCGTACTGATCACCGACGCCGACCTCGCCACCCCCATCGAGGAACTGGAGTGCCTCGACAAGGCGCTCGCCGACGGCCACACGGCCGCCATCGGCTCCCGCGCCCGCCCCGGCGCGACGATCGAGAGCCACCAGCACCGCCTGCGCGAACTGCTCGGCCGCAGCGGCAACCTCCTGATACGTACGGTCGCCGTCCCCGGAGTCCGCGACACCCAGTGCGGCTTCAAGCTCTTCGACGGCGACCGTGTCCGTGAGGCCTTCGCCGCGTCCCGCCTCCGCGGCTGGGGGATAGACGTCGAGATACTGCATTACTTCCGCCGCTCCGGCTGGCCGGTCGCCGAGGTGCCGGTGCGCTGGGCGCACCAGGAGGGCTCGAAGGTCCGCCCCTTCGACTACGTGAAGGTCCTCGCCGAACTGACCTCGCTCAAGATCCGCACCGTCCCCCGCAGGGACCTGCTCGTCGCGGCGGTCTTCCTGTCCCTGGCCGTCGTCCTCTACTCGGGCCGCCTGATCGCGCCGGACGACCGCTATCTCCCGGACTCCCTCCAGGACCAGAACCAGTGGGAGTGGTTCTTCGCGGTGACGGCGGACAACATCCGCCACCTCCACAACCCCCTCTTCACGACCCTCCAGAACTATCCCGACGGCGTGAACCTCATGGCCAACACGGTCATGCTCGGGCTCTCCGTCCCCCTCGCCCCCGTGACCTGGCTCTTCGGGCCCGCCGTCGCCCTGAACGCGGCGATGACGCTGGGCCTGGCCGCGACCGCCGTCGCCTGGTACTGGCTGATCCTCAGGCGTCTCGTACGTCACCGGGGCGCGGCAGCCGTCGGCGCGGCGCTCGCCGCCTTCGCGCCACCCATGATCAGCCACGCCCACGCGCACCCGAACTTCATGGTCCTGTTCATGATCCCGCTGATCATCGACAGGGCGCTGCGCCTCTGCGGGGGCGAAGGCGACACCGAAAGAGACGGCGAGGGCACGAGGGTCGTACGCGACGGAGTCGTCCTCGGCCTCTTCACCACCTACCAGATCTTCCTCGGCGAGGAGCCGCTGCTGCTCGCGGCGCTCGGCCTGCTGCTGTTCGCGGCGGCGTACGGGATCGCGCGCAGGGATGTGGCGAGGGCGGCGATCCGGCCTCTGGCGCGCGGCCTCGGCGTGGCTGTCGCGGTCACTGTCCCGCTGGTCGCCTTTCCGCTCTACTGGCAGTTCTTCGGCCCGCAGAGCTACACGAGCGTGCTGCACGGCGACGACGCGGGCAACAGCCCGCTCGCGCTCCTCTCCTTCGCGGAACGCTCGCTCGCGGGCAGCGAGCAGACCGCGCGCGCCCTCGCGGCGAACCCCACCGAGCAGAACGCCTTCTACGGCTGGCCCCTGGTCGCCCTCGCCTTCGCGATCGTCGTACGTCTCTGGGAGCGTGCGGTGGTGAAGGCGCTGGCGTTCACCGCCGTCGCGGCGGCGTTCCTCTCCCTGGGCCCGAAGTTCCGCATCCCCATGACGGACACCGTGCTCCCAGGCCCGTGGGCACCCCTGGCGCACGCACCCCTCTTCGAGTCGGTCATCGAGTCGCGGGTGGCGATGCTGTGCGCCCCTGCGCTCGGCATGCTCGTCGCGCTCGCGCTGGCGCGGCTGCTCGCTCCCGCCCGCCGGATGACGGCCACGCGGTACGCGGGCGTGGGCGCGGTCGCCCTCGCGCTCCTGCCGATCGTGCCGGCGCCGCTGCGGGCGGTGGACCGGGTACAGACCCCCGCGTTCATCGCCGACGGGACCTGGAAGAAGTATCTGGGGGACGGCGAGGCCCTCGTACCGGTACCGCTCCCGGACCCGGCAGGCGCGGATGCCCTGCACTGGCAGACAACCGCCGACCTGGACTTCCGCCTGCCCGGCGGCTACTTCAACGGGCCGTGGGGCCCCGACCGCATCGGCATCTACGGCGCCTCGCCCCGCAACACGTCGAACCTCCTCCAGGACGTCCGCTCGGCGGGCCGCGCACCGCGGATAACGGACGCCTGGCGCAGGGCGGCGCGCGAGGATCTGACGTACTGGAACGCGGGTGTAGTGGTCCTCGCGCCGCAGAGGCACGACGCCGCGCTGCGGGAGACGGTGGATGAACTCCTTGACCGGCCCGGAAAGTGGGTAGACGGGGTGTGGATCTGGGATCTGCACGGGGGCAGCTAGGGGGCACCTGCCCGGACTACGCTGCCTGAACGCGAGGAACGTCCGATGTCCGACATGAGCCGGACATGAGCCTGACCTGAGGAGCCCCCTTGGCCTGTGACCTGTGGCTGGTCCCGCTCGTCGACGTGCTGTGCCACAGCCCCGACAATCCCTTCGCCGAAGAGATCGCGGTGTACGACAAGGCGCTGCACGAGGCAGGCCTGCCCCCCGTCCCCGTCTTCGCCTACATGCCGGGCCTCTCCGGTGACGTGGCCCCGGTGGCGGGCTTCGACTACGACGCGCTGCATTTCCTGCGCCGGGCGTATCTGCTCCAGGTCTGCGGCCTTGAGGTCACGCCGGTGGACGAACTGGGCGGTGACTACGAGCAGTTGCTGGAGATGTTCGACACGACGGCCCAGCAGTCGCACCTCGTCTGGCACTACGACCACGCGGGGGCGTACGTCCCGGTCGACTTCCCCGCCCCTCTCTCGAACGACGAACTCCTCGCGGGTGGCGGCCCATTGGGCTCGGCCCACGCACTCCTGCGGGAGCTGGAGTTCGTGGCCGCGTCCATCGGCATCGACGCGTCCAACCCTCCTCGCCCTCCGACACCCCCCGAGGCGCCCACATCCCTGGAGGAACCGGCGGCCCCGGCCCCACCGGACGACAGCCCCTTCGCGAGGGAACGCCACGTATGGCTGGGCCTCCACGCGGCAACCACCCGAAGCCTGGCGCAAGGCTCAATGATCATCTACAGCTGACGACTCTCAGCCCGTCCGGTGTTCGAGGACCGGGGGCTGGGCCCGACAACCCCCAGCCCCCGCCCCCGCCCCCATTCCCCTCACTTCACCGAGGCTCCGGCGGCCGTTGCCGGGGCATATTGGGCCGGGCCCCCGGCGGCAGTGCGGCCCGAACCGGGGGAGCGCCCGCCTCCCCCCGGGAGGCCGGAACCACGGCCTGCATGGCCAACGGCGCGGGGCCCGACCGGAACTCCACCATCCAGTCCGCGGTCTCGGCCCGCACAAGCTCCGTCACATCCTCGGAGAACCGCCGAAGCACCCCGAGGCACCGATCGGCGGCCTCACTGGCAGTCCCCTCGGTCGGCCCGAGAACCTCCCGCACGCTCTCCGAAGCCCAGTCGAACTGCAGCACCTGAAGCCGCCGCTGCACGGCCTGCGCGGTGGCCACGTCCCGCATCCACCCGGACGTGAGCCCGAAGAACCGGTCGCACCCCACGCACGCGGCCCCCGCGAGCAGCGAGACGAACCCCCACGTGGCGACACCCCCCGCCGCCCCCGCCAGATCGAGCAGCGGAAGCACCCCCGCACCCACGGCCCCCACCGCTGCCCCGACCCGCGAGAGCCGCGCCCCGCGCCGCTTCCAGGCCCGGTCGGACAGATACCACTCCGCGGTGTCGAGCGCGCCCCGCTCCACCCACCGGTACAGCTCGTCGAGCCGCGCCGTGGGCTCACCCCAGTCGCCGGCGGGGAAGGCGCGCCCCGCCAGATCCCCGAGCCGAGAGCCGTCCGCACCCGCCCCGGCACCCTGCCCCTCCTGGGGCACCCCCTCGGGCTGCATCTCCGGCTGGCTCACCCGGCACTCCCTCTACCTCTACGAGATCCTTGATGGTGCTGATAGTGCTGATGGTGCGGAAGCGACTGAACGTCATCTGCTCATGCGCAGCCCCAGTCCTACCGCCCAATGGGTGGCCGTGAGCCCGGTATCGCGGTATTTCCGCCCGGAAGTGGGGCTTGATCAGGTATAGGAGTACGGCTGATCTCACTCGAAAGAGTGCTGGGGCGAGGGGTCCCTCGACCACGTAGGCTCGTTCCAGGTGGAAAATCCACCGTAAATACCTCCACAGACCGTCCCAGACCATTCGAGACCTTTCGAGACAGGAGCTGATCGTGATCCCCGGTGGTGGCCAGCCCGACATGCAGCAGCTGCTTCAGCAGGCCCAGAAGATGCAGCAGGATCTCGCGACCGCTCAGGAGGAGCTCGCGCGCACGGAGGTCGAAGGACAGGCGGGCGGCGGTCTCGTCAAGGCGACGGTCACCGGCTCCGGTGAGCTGCGCGGCCTCGTGATCGACCCCAAGGCCGTCGACCCGGAAGACACCGAGACCCTCTCGGACCTGGTCGTCGCGGCTGTCCAGGCGGCGAACGAGAACGCGCAGGCGCTCCAGCAGCAGAAGCTCGGACCGCTCGCACAGGGTCTGGGCGGCGGCGGTATGCCGGGCCTTCCCTTCTAAGAGGGCCACCGGCCAACTACCGTACGTACCAAAGTGTGATACTCGGCAAAAGCAGGAAAGGCACCCCGTGTACGAAGGCGTGGTTCAGGACCTCATCGACGAGTTGGGCAGGCTGCCCGGCGTCGGTCCCAAGAGCGCGCAGCGGATCGCCTTCCACATCCTGCAGACGGAGCCCACGGACGTACGCCGCCTCGCGCACGCCCTCCTCGAGGTCAAGGACAAGGTCCGCTTCTGCGCGACCTGCGGCAACGTCGCGCAGGAAGAGCTCTGCAACATCTGCCGCGACCCCCGCCGCGACCTGACCGTCATCTGCGTGGTCGAGGAGCCCAAGGACGTCGTGGCGATCGAGCGTACGCGCGAGTTCCGGGGGAAGTACCACGTACTGGGTGGAGCGATCAGCCCCATCGAGGGCGTCGGCCCGGACGACCTGCGTATACGAGAGCTGCTCGCGCGCCTGGCGGACGGCACGGTCACCGAGCTGATCCTCGCCACGGACCCGAACCTGGAAGGGGAGGCCACAGCGACGTACCTCGCGCGCATGATCAAGCCCATGGGCCTGAAGGTCACCCGCCTGGCCAGCGGGCTCCCTGTCGGGGGAGATCTGGAATACGCGGACGAGGTCACCCTGGGCCGCGCCTTCGAGGGGAGACGACTCCTAGATGTCTAAGAACCAGCCAGAGCAGTCCACTCAGCCGGAAGCGACGACCGCCCCCGATTCGATGGAGCCGGTCCTCACGCCCGAGCCGATGGCCGCCCCCGAAACGATCGTCGCCTCCGATCAGACGGTCCTTCTGCACGCCTCCGCCCAGGACCCGGACTCCTTCGCGGTGCAGATCTCGGACCAGATCGAGAGCTTCATCGTCGCGGTGACCGAGGTCGCGAAGGGCGACGAGCCGGACTCCGCCGTCCCCTTCCTCCTCCTTGAGGTCTCCCAACTCCTCCTCGCCGGCGGACGCCTTGGCGCACACGAGGACATCGTCCCCGAGGAGCGCTACGAGCCGGATCTCGGCCCGGAGCGAGACGTGGACGACCTGCGCGAACGCCTGGCCGCCATGCTGGAGCCGATCGACGTCTACTCCGAGGTCTTCGACCCGTACGAACCCCGCAAGGCCCCCGTGGCCTGCCGCATCTCGGACGACCTGGCCGACGTGGTCGCCGACCTCTCCCACGGCCTGGCCCACTACCGCGCGGGCCGCACGGTCGAGGCCCTCTGGTGGTGGCAGTTCTCGTACTTCTCGAACTGGGGCTCCACCGCTTCGGGCGCCCTGCGGGCCCTCCAGTCCCTGGTCGCCCACGTCCGCCTGAACCAGCCCCTCGAAGACCTCAACGGCCTCGACACCGACGAGGACCTGGCCGAGGACGCCCTCGCCGAGGCCGCGGGCAAGGTCATGGCGGAGGAGATCGCCGGGCCCCTGGGCCTGCGCTCGGTGCAGTAGGCACGAACGGAGGGCGGGCGGGCGGGCGGCGCAGGATCAGGCCTTGGCGCCTGAGTCGCCGCCCCGCCGCAGCTTCCGCCACAGCGACCATGTGGTGATGGCCCAACCGCATATGCCTGCCACCAGCACGGCGGCCTTGGCCCAGAACCAGAAGGACGTGGGCTCCGGCGGACTGAACAGGTCGAAACCCCACCAGAGAAGTCCCGCGGTGAACAGGATCGTGGGCACCACCTCGGCCCGTGCCGCACGCTGCGTCTTCCCCGGCCCTTCGCTGAGCCGAAGCGCGTAGACCTCGACGTCCCCGAACTCTCCCGCCGCGCTCCCGCCCGATGCGGCGAGATGGTCCCGCGCCTCGGTCACACAGCGCCCGGCGTCCCTCGCGGACATCCGGTGCCGCCCCCGCAGCAACGCGTTGAGCCGCTCCAGCCAGGCCTCGTCGTCATCCCGCATCGCCTCGGCAGGAACGGCCCGCCCACGGAACCATCGCCCGACACGCTCAGGGGAGATTCGCCACCCCAGCACCCCGAGCAACGCGCCCACGACGAGCAACGCGGGTGCCGGAACGCTTACTTGGGGCCCACGAGGTATGGCGGTGAACCCCACGGCGCAGGCCACCACGAGCACCGCGGCGCAGGCGATCGCTATCCGGCGGGCCCGAAGCCGCCCCGCCGCACGCAGCTCGGGGATGACGCCGGTGACGAGCACGATGAGCGCGGCGAGCAGCAGACCGGCGCCTCCTGTGGGCCAACCGACGTTCACCCGGAACCCGTTGCTCACCCACAGCACCACACCGAACAGGATGACCTGGCCGCCGGCCAGCAACAACGAGCTGGTGAACCGGTCACCGGCGGCGAAGCCTTCGAGGTCGACGGTGCTGCGATGAGCCTCGTCGATCCGCTCGGCGGCCACGGTCTCTGCGTATGCGGCGGGGTCGCCGAAGATCTCCCGGACGGGTGCCTCCGCCTCGGCGGCGGTCAGCCGGGCCTCCTCCAACACCTGCTCGGCGAGCCCGGCGGGCGGCGTGTGCTCCACGACCAACGCCAGCTCGAACTCGGCGGCCCACTGAGCGTCGTCGCCGCTGGCCCAGTCAGACATCTGCCCCTGCGCCTGCGTCTGCTTCTTCTGCTCCGCGCCGTTCGTGCGCATCATCGCGTTCCCCCAGTTCTCGTTGATCTTCCGAACCGGCCAAGGCCGTCACCACGCCGTGGAAGTCCCGCCAAGCGTGATATTCGACGGCCAAGCGCTCGCGCCCCGATTCGGTGAGGCTGTAGTACTTCCGGCCGGGTCCGCCCTCGCCCGCGCTCCAGCGGATGTCGACGGCACCTTCCTCTTCCAGCCGGGTCAGGGCCGGATAGAGCGTGGCCGCTTTGGCATTGGCCAACCCGGCCGCGCCCAACTCCTGCAACAGCGCGTACCCATAACTCTCGCCGCGCTCCAACATCCCGAGCAGGCACAACGGCAGCGCCGCACGCATCCAGGCGGAACTGAACTCCGGCACCTGCCTCGCCTCCCCGACTAGTTGAGTTTTTAGAATAGTCGAGAACTCCGACATCCACCACCCCTCCGTCACACTCAGCAACCCGGCCCCAGCGCCACCAGGAAGTACATCCAGCGGGCGCCGGAGGCCGGCCCCCGCCTGACCGTCCCGGCCCCCGCCTGGTCCACCTTCCTGGCGTACGCCACCCACGCCACCCAGCCCTGATCGCCCCATCGCAATAAAGTCCCGCCAATCGACGCCTCTCATGGGCCTCCAGCGGGACTTTTCTGCGGTTCCCCCCGGAGCTCGCGTTCCGGGCCCCGGACTCCGGGCCCCGAGCTCCTCCCTGGGGTGGGTTGGTGGGTAGGTAGATAGAAACCAACCGACCCACCCGCAACGGGAGTTGAGCTGGGCGTCACCCTCAAGAGTGACGTTCCGTAGTCAGCTTGCGGCGGAGCGTGAACGCGCTCTAGGTTCGCGGCAATAGAACAGCCCCGGTCGGTGCACCAACACCGGCTCCGGGGCCTAGTCCTACGGATCGAAAGAGAGTCGACCGTGGCTTACGCCAACCCTAATCCTGTCCTGCCGTCCCCGTCCCACCCCCTGGCCAAAACCGGCTACGGGAAGCGCCTTGCGGATGACGAAGAACCGTACGCAGAGGCGGATTTCGCGCATCTGCATCCGCGTGACGCCGATATCGCCGTCTTCGTCGACCATCTGGAGGATGGCGCGGCGATGGGCTACAAGGACCTTGCCGCCGCGCATCCCCACTACGGGCAGCAAGCCGTCCGCACCTCGCTGCGACGGCTGACCGAGGCCGGTCACCTCCGGTGGATCAAGGAGCACCTCACCGTCGAGGACAGCTCGATGCGCTGGGTGACCCGGACGTACTGGTCGCGTATCCGCAGGTCGGGGGAGTGGTGGGCCGAGTTCGCCCGCGCTCGGCACGGCCGGGACGTCACCCACGAGCACCGGTCGGGTCTCGCCCGCGCCGTCGAACCGACCCCGGAGCCGGAGGGAGCGGAGGCCGCGCCCGACGGCACCGCCTACCGCACCCTCACCCACCTCCGCACCGCCGACCGCCGCATGGCCCTCTCCGAGAGCGAGTGCAAGCAGTTGGAGCCCCGCGCAGCGGAATGGCTGGCCCGTGGAGCCACCCCGCAGGACATCACCGCCGCCCTCACCACGGGGCTGCCGCCCACCGTCACCAACCCGGGCGGTCTCGCCCGTACCCGATTGGAGAGCAAGTTGCCTCCCAAGCCGAACCCCAAGCCGAACTCCACGACCCGAGCCCGCGCCCGCGTCACCCGTGCCGTCATGGTCTGCGGACTCTGCGAAGAGCCCGAGACCTCCGTGACGTTGATCAAGGGCATTTGCGCCGAGTGCCGTGCCGACACCGAGTCCTGCGACTGCGAGCAGTGCGTGGCCGATGCTGCGGCGAACGCGGCGGCGGAAGCAGCTGCGGAAGCCCGGCGGACCATCCCGGACACCTTCCTCGCGCGACCCCGCGCCGCAGCGGACGACGGCGTGACGGATGGCGTGACGGATGGCGTGATGGACGGCGTCGTGGACGTCACCGAGCGCGTGGCCGAGCTGCGCCGCGCGGGCCGTGCGGGCCGCGCGGGCCGGAACCGCCCGAACCTGTGACCCGCCCCACTTTCCGGAGTGTCCGACTCCCCAGCGGGCATGTGCCAAGCCGAGCGGTCGAAACGTACCTCCCGACAAGCGGGGGCGTATGCCTGTGGGTGATCACGTAGTGGGCGGGACATCTCACCATGTGATATTCGCGAGGCGAATTTCGGCCGCTCGTTAGACTGAGCCGACCGCAGCAGTGCGGTAAGAGACGGACTGAGCGAGGAGCGCACGTGAGCCTTGTCGTGCAGAAGTACGGAGGCTCCTCCGTAGCCGATGCCGAGGGCATCAAGCGGGTCGCCAAGAGGATTGTCGACGCCAAGAAGAACGGCCATCAGGTCGTTGTCGTGGTGTCCGCCATGGGTGACACGACGGATGAGTTGATCGATCTTGCCGGGCAGGTATCCCCGATTCCTGCCGGGCGTGAATTCGACATGCTGCTGACCGCCGGGGAGCGGATCTCCATGGCCCTTCTGGCCATGGCGATCAAAAACCTGGGTCACGCGGCCCAGTCGTTCACGGGCAGCCAGGCCGGTGTCATCACCGACTCCGTCCACAACAAAGCGCGGATCATCGATGTCACCCCGGGCCGCATCCGGGACTCGATCGACGAGGGCAACATCGCCATCGTCGCCGGGTTCCAGGGCGTCAGCCAGGAGGGCAAGAACATCACCACGCTCGGTCGTGGTGGATCCGACACGACCGCTGTCGCCCTCGCGGCCGCGCTCGACGCAGAGGTCTGCGAGATCTACACGGACGTCGACGGTGTCTTCACCGCCGATCCCCGTGTGGTGAAGAAGGCCCAGAAGATCGACTGGATCTCGTTCGAGGACATGCTGGAGCTCGCCAGCTCCGGGTCCAAGGTGCTGCTCCACCGCTGTGTGGAGTACGCCCGCCGTTACAACATCCCGATCCACGTCAGGTCGTCCTTCAGTGGGCTTCAGGGCACGTGGGTCAGCAACGAACCGCAAGGGGACCGCAAGGTGGAGCAGGCCATCATCTCCGGTGTCGCGCACGACACCTCGGAGGCCAAGATCACGGTCGTCGGCGTGCCGGACAAGCCGGGTGAGGCCGCCTCGATCTTCCGCGCCATCGCGGATTCCGGGGTCAACATCGACATGATCGTGCAGAACGTGTCGGCAGCCTCGACCGGGCTCACGGACATCTCGTTCACGCTGCCCAAGGCCGAGGGCCGCAAGGCGATCGACGCGCTGGAGAAGACCCGCGCGGGCATCGGGTTCGACTCCCTTCGCTACGACGACCAGATCGCCAAGATCTCGCTGGTCGGCGCGGGTATGAAGACGAACCCCGGCGTCACCGCCGCCTTCTTCGAGGCGCTCAGCGACGCGGGCGTGAACATCGAGCTGATCTCGACCTCCGAGATCCGCATCTCGGTCGTGACCCGCGCCGATGACGCGAACGAGTCCGTGCGCGCCGTGCACTCGGCCTTCGGACTCGACTCCGACACGGACGAGGCCGTGGTCTATGGAGGCACCGGGCGATGACCGGAAAGCCGACGCTCGCGGTCGTCGGAGCGACCGGGGCCGTCGGCGCGGTCATGCTCCAGATCCTGTCGCAGCACGCCGACATCTGGGGCGAGATCCGACTCGTGGCCTCACCGCGCTCGGCCGGCAAGAAGCTGGCGGTGCGCGGTGAGGAGGTCGAGGTCCTCGCGCTGAGCGAGGACGTCTTCGACGGCGTCGATGTGGCCATGTTCGAACTGCCCGACGAGGTCAGCGCGCAGTGGGCTCCCATTGCCGCGTCCAAGGGCGTTGTCGTCGTGGACAACTCCGCCGCTTTCCGGATGGACCCGGACGTGCCGCTGGTCGTCCCCGAGGTCAATCCGCACGCCGCGCGCGTACGTCCGCGCGCCATCGTCGCCAATCCCAACTGCACGACCCTCTCGATGATCGTGGCCATCGGCGCGCTGCATGCCGAGTTCGGGTTGCGCGAGCTGATCGTCTCCTCCTACCAGGCCGTGAGCGGGGCCGGGCGGGACGGTGTGGACACGCTGCGGCGGCAGATGAAGCTGGTGGCGGGTTCGGAACTCGGCACGAGCCCCGGTGACGTGCGACGTGCTGTCGGGGACGACACCGGGCCCTTCCTGGAGCCCGTGGCGCTGAACGTGGTGCCGTGGGCCGGGACGCTGCGGGACGACGGGTGGTCGTCCGAGGAGATGAAGGTGCGGGACGAGTCCCGCAAGATCCTCGGCCTGCCCGATCTGAAGGTCGCGGCCACGTGCGTACGGGTGCCGGTGGTGACCACCCACTCACTGACCGTCCACGCGCGCTTCGAGGACGAGGTCACGGTGGACCGCGCGCGGGAGATCCTGGCCACCGCGCCGGGCGTCGTGCTGTTCGACAACCCGGCCGCCGGTGAGTTCCCGACGCCCGCCGACGTGGTGGGGACCGACCCCACGTGGGTGGGCCGGGTGCGGCGCGCGCTTGACGATCCGACGGCCCTGGAGCTCTTCGTGTGCGGGGACAACCTGCGCAAGGGGGCCGCGCTGAACACGGTCCAGATCGCGGAGCTGGTGGCGGGGGAGTTCACCGGGCGATAGCTCTGGCTGGTTCGCGCTGGTCCAGACAGGGACAGAAAGATGCAGACAGGCACAGACGTATGTCGTCTGGCGAGCGGATCTTGTCCTGAATGTTCCCCGGGGTGAAAGCCTTTGCGGAATCTGTGTAAGTTCTGTGTCCAACTTGGTGGCCAGGATCGCTTGAACTGGACCATTGCCGCGTTCGAAGATTCGCAATATTCGTCCCCGTCCCCTGCAACCGGCAGCTGGGCGGGGCGCGTCTTTGCGATCGCCCTTCAGGGGTGTGACCTTGAGCGCTGCGAAAATTGGGCATAGGGGAAGAGCTGGTACGCATGGGGGCATTTGATGCATCGTCACCAACGGCGACGGTGCCTGCCGCAAACGCACCACATGATGCGTACAACCCTCCCGGGGGTAGGCGTGTCCAACAGGCGTGGCAGAGGTACTCGATTTCACAGCGGTTCAGGCGAGGGGCATTGCCCTGCGTCCGCCTCGCCGTCCCCGTGCGCCCGCCGGCATGCCGGTGATCGCCCCCATGCCCACTACGAGATCGGCCCGCATCCCGACCCAGCGCGAGGGCGCTGAGGAAGCGATGAGTGCGGGCACCACAGTCGACCACCTGACCGAGACCTACCGCGCCCACTACAGGTCGCTCCTCGGCCTGGCGGCGCTGCTTCTCGATGACACGGCCTCGTGCGAGGACGTCGTGCAGGAGGCGTTCATCCGGGTGCACTCGGCGCGCAAACGCGTGCGGGACCCGGAGAAGACGCTCGCCTATCTGCGTCAGACCGTCGTCAACCTCTCCCGGTCCGCGCTGCGGCGCCGGATCCTCGGGCTGAAGCTCCTCTCGAAGCCGATGCCGGACATGGCGAGCGCGGAGGAGGGTGCGTACGACCTTCTTGAGCGGGACGAGCTGATCAAGGCCATGCGCGGCCTCCAGCGCCGTCAGCGCGAGGTCCTGGTCCTGCGGTACTTCTCGGACATGACCGAGGCGCAGGTCGCCGAGACGCTCGGCATATCGCTCGGGTCGGTGAAGGCGTACGGCTCACGCGGGATCGCGGCTCTGCGGATCGCCATGGAGGCACCGGCATGAGCAAGCATGAGGACGGACGCGAGCGTGATGGGCGTGACGAGCGCGATGAGCGTGATGAGCGCGCCGAGTTTGAGCAGCATGCTGGAGACGGAACTGTGAAACACGGTCAGGGTGATGAGCCCACCGCGTCTGAAGACGGGTCCGGGGCAGAGATAGAGGCAGGGGCCGGGGATGAGGCCGGGGGCAAGGCGGAGGCCGTTAAGGCGTCCGGCGAGGCCTCGGGCAAGGGCCCTGGCAAGGCGTCCGGTGCGGAGAGTGGTGACGCTTCGCCCTCGGGTGCCGACTTCGGCGTCGAGGACGGCTTCGACTTCGGCTTTGGCTCCGGCGCCGACGAGCTGGCGCTGCGCAGGTTGATGCGTACGGCCGTCCAGGAGATCGAGCCGGGCGACCGTGCCCTGGAGCGTCTGCGCCACGCGGTGCCCGCACGGCGGGCGCGCAAGCGCCAGGCCGTCGTCGGCATGGCGGCCGCCGCGCTCTTCATCGGCACCGCCATCCCCGCTCTGGTGCACGTCACGAACTCGGGCGGCGGCTCGGACGACCGGCCGTCGATCGCCGGGAACAGCGAGCAGACGCAGGGCGGTTCGAGCGAGGGCAAGGGTCCTGACGGCGGCAAGAAGGGCGAGGGCAGCGACTCGGGCCCCTCGAAGTCCAAGGACAAGAAGGACGAGAAGGGCAAGAAGGACGGCAAGGGGAAGGGCGCGTCCAGCGACGGTGCCACTGGTGGTCCCGACCCGGAGGGCACGGCATCCGTCGACTCGGCCTCCTGCGCGATGGACCAGCTCGGCAACGCCGCCGGTAGCGCGGGAGCCCCGGAGGGCGACGGCAAGGTGTACGGCACCTTCCGCATCGCCAACGTCTCCTCGACCACCTGTACGGTCAGCGCCCCCGGCAGCGTGAGCACGTCCACGACCGGTGCGGCCGACCCCGGGAAGATCAGTGTCGTCGACCATGTGGCGGGCGACCCGGCGGCAGGCCTGCCGGACCCGGCACAGGCGGTCAGCTCGCTGGTCCTCCAGCCGGGGCAGGCGTACGAGGTGAAGTTCGCCTGGGTGCCTTCTGAAGGGTGTCCGACGGACAGCGGCGAGCCGCCCACGCCCGACCCGACTCCCACGGAGGGCGGCGGCTCGGACGGCGGCACACCGGACGGTACGGAGCCGCAGATGATGCGCGGTGACGGCGGCGTCCTTGACGGCGGAGTGACGGTGTCCCTGACGGCGGCCTCGGGTACGCCCGCCGCGGGCACGACGATCGGCAACGCGTGTGCGGGGACTGTTTACCGGACGGGCATGCTGTCGGCGTCGTAGTGCTGCAGGTGATGTGGGTGACGTAGGTTCGGACGGGCTGGACATCTATCCAGCCCGTTCGGCGTTTCAGGGACTCAGACCCCGCGAGCAGCCCCAGCTGCGGCAGCAGGCTCCTCCGGCAGAAGCCCCAGCGCGGCGTCCCGTGCGAACTCCCGCTCCCGGCGGAACAACCGGAACCACATGAAGACGACGAACCCCGCGAAGACGAACCACTCGCCGGTGTAACCGAGGTTCTGGAAGGCCTTGAGGTCGAGACCGGTGTTCGCGGGCGCGGCCGCCGGGACCGCCTTCATCCCGGAGTCGCCCTTCTCCAGCGTGACCCAGGCGTCGTACACATCGTCCCGGACCACGTTCACCAGTGAGGCCGCGCTGATGGCGCCGAGCTGCCCCTCCGGAAGTCCTCCGGCCGAACTGACCCCGTTGGACCCAGGGCTCTCGGAGGCCTGGAGCACGCCCGTCACGGTGACCTCACCGGAAGGCGCCGGGGGAGCCTTCGCCGCACTCGCGTTCCCGGGGAGCCAGCCCCGCACGACGGGCAGGTCCTTGCCGCTGTCGGTGTGCAGGAGCGTCAGGACGTAGTAACCGGACTTGTCGTCCAACTCCCGGTCCGGCACAAGGAGTTGCTTGCCGTACCGCCCGTTCGCCGACGTCCGTTCCCCGGACGTCTCCTGGTCCACGGGCAGGAGCGAGTCCAGCGGCCGGGCCTTCGCCTCTGACCGGGACGGTGCCGCCTGCCGGTCAGCCTGTGCCTGCGCGGCGTCATGCGCCTCGACGCGGTCCTCGAACCGCCCCAGCTGCCAGGACCCCATGAAGATGCAGAAGGGGATGGCCAGCAGTACGAAGACGTTGATCCCCCACCAGCGGGGCGTCAGCAGAAACCGGTACACACCCCCACGGTACGGGGGCGCCCCTGAGCGACGGGCCGCGGGGGTTGGGAA
Source organism: Streptomyces sp. NPDC055239 (assembly GCF_053606205.1). Classification (NCBI taxonomy): domain Bacteria; kingdom Bacillati; phylum Actinomycetota; class Actinomycetes; order Kitasatosporales; family Streptomycetaceae; genus Streptomyces; species Streptomyces sp. NPDC055239. Next base: position 190,164 of record NZ_JBSGRD010000010.1, read on the forward strand.
ACCCCCGCGGCCACCCCTCTCCCGGCGAGCGGCGAAGGTGCTGCTCCTAGGACGAAGGTGCCGCTCCTAGTGGCGAAGGTGGCGCTCCTAGCGGCGAAGGTGGCGCTCGGCGAAGTCCAGTTCCAACCGCACCTGCTTGATCCGCTCGTCCACGACGAGCGAGCCGTGCCCCGCGTCGTACCGGTACACCTCGTGCGTGGCGCCCCGGGCCCCCAGCCGGTCCACGTAGTTGTCGATCTGGCGGATCGGGCAGCGCGGGTCGTTCACGCCCGCCGAGATGTAGACCGGCGCCCGCACCGCGTCCACGTACGTCAGGGGGGACGAGGCCTCGAAGCGCTCCGGGACCTCATCGGGCGTACCGCCGAGGAGGGTGCGGTCCATGGACTTCAGGGCTTCCATCTCGTCGTGGTACGCCGTCACGTAGTCCGCGACGGGCACCGCGGCCAGGCCCACCGCCCACGCGTCGGGCTGGGTGCCGACGCCGAGCAGCGTGAGGTAACCGCCCCAGGAGCCGCCGGCCAGGATGATGCGGGCCGGGTCCGAGAGGCCCGACGTCACCGCCCACTCCCGCACCGCCGCGATGTCCTCCAGCTCGATGAGGCCGACGCGGTGCTTGAGGGCGTCCGTCCACTCGCGGCCGTACCCGGTCGAACCGCGGTAGTTGACCCGCACCACCGCGTACCCATGGTCGACCCAGGCTGCCGGGCCCGCCGCGAACGCGTCGCTGTCGTGCCACGTCGGGCCGCCGTGGATCTCGAAGATCGTGGGGAGCGGGCCTGCCGCGTCGGCAGGCTTCTGCACGAGGGCGTGGACCCGGCCCCCGGGTCCCTCCACCCACACGTCCTGAACCGGCACGGAGGCCGGGGCCTTCATGCCGGGCGGGTCGAGCACGACGCCGCCCGTCGTCGAGCGCACCACCGGCGGCTCGGCGGCCGACGACCACAGGTACTCCACGCTGCCGTCCGGCCGCGCCGTCGCGCCCGACACCGACCCCGTGGGTGTCTCGACCTCGATCAGCTCACTGGAGGCGAACACGTAACGGAACAGCTCGCTGCGGGCCTCGAAGCTGTGCGCGATGAGCAGGGCCGAGCCGTCCGGATACCACTCGGCGCTCACGTCACCCGGCAGGTCGAGCGCGAGCTCCGTCTCCTTGCCCGACGCGATGTCCCACACCATGGGCTCCCAGCGACCGCGCCGCTGATGCCCGACGAGCAGCCGCGTGTCCCCGTCGACCGGCGCGAAACCGAGGACCTCGAGGCCGAGCTCGACCGTGCCGCCCTCGGTGTCGTCGAGCTCGGCGACCGTGGAGCCGTCCGGCCTGATCACCCGGAGGGTCGAGTGCATCGCGTCGCCGTGCTCCGTGTGCTCGACGGCGATCAAGGAGCCGTCGTGGGAGAGGTCGCCGACGCCCGCGGACTCACGGTGGCGGTAGATCTCGACGGGGTCCGCGCCCGGGGAACGTACGACGTGGATCGTCGTGCCGTCCTCGTCCGTCGAGCGGCCCACGACGGACATCTGCCCGTCCCGCGCGAGGACGAGGCCCGCCGGATACGAGGCTTCGAGCCCCGCCACCGCGGGCTCGTCGGTGCCGCCGCCCGCGAAGGGCTGGCGCATCCACACGCCGAACTCGTCGCCGTCCGTGTCGCTGAACCACCAGATCCACTCGCCGTCCGGCGAGAGCAGTCCGTCCGTCGTGCCGTTCGGCCGGTCCGTCACCTGGCGCTGCTCGCCGGTGGCGCGGTCCCATGCGTACAGCTCGTACGTCCCTGTCGCGTTCGAGACGAACAGGGAGCGGTCCGGAGCGTCCTCCGCCCAGTCGGGCAGGGACACCCGCGGCGCACGGAACCGCTTCTCCCACTCCGGCATCTCCGCGCCCCCGCCCGCATCCGCACCTGACGTATCCACTGCACCCGCACCCAAGTCGCTCATGAACCCCATAGTGCACGCACACGCCGACAATCCGCTGGCGAGGGTCCCCAGCCTGTGGATAACTTTCTGGAATGTACTCACCGACCCCCGCCGACTGGCGCGAGGCCAACCGAAGACGCTGGGACGAGCGCGTCCCCCTCCACCTCGCCAGTGACTACTACGACCTCGAAGCCTTCCGCTCCGGCAGTGACCCGCTGCGGGGCTACGAGCTCGCGGAGGTCGGTGACGTCACCGGGCGCTCGCTGCTCCATCTCCAGTGCCACATCGGCCTCGACACCCTCTCCTGGGCCCGGCACGGCGCATCCCGCGTGGTCGGGCTCGACTTCTCCGAACCCGCAGTCGACGCGGCCCGCGACCTCGCCGCCGAGCTCGGCCTCAGCGCCGACCAGGCGTCTTTCGTCGCCGCCGACGTGTACGACGCGGCGGACGCGGTGCCCGACTCCTTGTACGACATCGTCTACACCGGAGTGGGAGCCCTGTGCTGGCTCCCCGACATCCAGCGCTGGGCGGAGACCGCAGCAGCGCTCGTCGCGCCCGGCGGCTTCCTCTACCTCGCGGAGTTCCACCCGCTCGCCGACATCCTGGACGACGAGACGGGCTCACGGATCGCGTACGACTACTTCGCGCGCGACGCCTGGATCGACGAGGCCCCCGGCGGCTACGCGGACACGACGACGCCCACGGTCCACAACCGCACCGTGGAATGGCAGCACCCGGTCGGCGAGGTCGTCTCGGCCCTTGCGTCGGCCGGCCTGCGCATCGACTTCCTCCACGAGCACGACACCACGCTCTTCGCACGCTTCGGCACCCTCGAACGCCGCGACGGCGTCTACCAATTCCCCGTGGACCGACCGCGCATCCCCCTCATGTACTCCCTGAAGGCGAGCAAGGTGGGTTAGGGACGTCGGGGGGGAGAGAGGGATCAAGGCATCGGGCGCATCCATCCCTCCCACACGAGGCCGTCCGGTGCCGCCCTCGTCTCGGTCTCTCCCCGCCGGGGCGGTGCCGTCGAGCCGGGGCGGACCGGATCGAACTCGCCGAGCTTCGTCCAGCCCCACGACCGCAGGACCTCCCGCCCCAGATCGTCGTCCCGCTTGATGACCGCGACGACCAGGTCCGTGGCGTGCCGTACGAACAGGAGCGTGCGCAGGCGCTCCGAGACGCCCTGGCGCCGGTAGGCGGGCACCACCATCAGCTCGGTCAGGATGAAGACCCGGCCCGAGGCCGTACGTTCCTCGACCTCGGGGGGCAGGACGCCGCGGAACCCCTCCCACCAGTCGCCGGAACGCGCGGCGCGGTAACCGTAGAGGCAGCCGACCATGCTGCCCGCCCCATCGGCGACGACCATGTCGAAGTCGGGCCGCTGCACGGTGTTCTCGAAGACGTGCAGGAATCCCTGCCGGTCCCGGTACTCGGCTCCCGCGTCTCCTTCGTAGGCCTCGACATAGACGTCGGCGACCGATTCCCGCTGCTGCTCCGCCTGCCACCGGCTCAGCCGTCGCAAGAACACCTCTGCCATTTGTTCCTCCGCCCCGCCCCCGTCGAGGGGGCCCCTCGACACCCCTCGGCACACTGGACTCCGCATGGTGACACCACGGAACGGTGAGCGGAACGGGGCGTCGGGTATACATCACGCCGATCAGACGCCGACACGTAACTGCCATGCTACGGAAGCCGGTTGCTCTTCTCGCGCAGTCCTTCCGGTGAGTCGGGCGAGTCGGGCGAGTCGGGCGAGTCGGGTGAGGACGGGTCAGAAATGCAGCATCGACATGACCTCGGGACTTCGTACGCCCGTCGATACGGCGGGGACGTCCGTGCCGGGGCGGATCCATCCTGCCCGCTCCGCCGCCACGACAGCCGCCTTCTCTGCCATGTCCGCCAGGGAGTTGAGCTCTTCGTCCGTTCCGAGGTACCTGGCTCCCGCTGCCGATGATGCCGCCAGGGAGGCCTTGAGCGCGGCTTGGCAGGCTTCGCGGGACAGGGTGGTGTCGCCGTCGACGAGTTGCCCCATCTGCGCGGCCTGCGCGGCGGAGGCGGCGGCGTTCCTGGCGCAGCGAGAGTCCGCGGCCGGGTCGGGTGCGCTCTCGGAGAGCACGGCGAGGGCCTGGGCCGCTACGCGCGCGGCGTGAGCTGCCTTCCAGGCGGCGTTCTCGTCGGCGGTGGAGCTGGACGGTTGCTCTTCAGCCCCCTCCGTCCTTCCCGTCCCTCCCGTCTCTGCCGCGCCGCGCTCGATGTAGTGGCTCATCGCGGCCGCCCGCGCTGCCGCGCTCTCGGCTCGCGCGGCGTGGCCCTGTCTGAGGGCTGCCGCCTCTGGCCCGTGCGATTCCCGCTCGCGTTCGCTCATCGGCTTCTCCTCAGCCCGTTCGCGGTCCGTTCAGTCCGTAGAAGGCGGATGTGCCGGGCAGGGTGGCATGCCGGGGCGCAACAGACCAGACAAGTGCGCCAGGCCCGGACGGCTTTGAGCATCTACGTGAAGAGCCCGAAGGCGTGGTCGAGCGACCAGACCTGCCAGGACATCCCGAAGAGCGCGACCGCCGAGATCAGCGCCATCATCAGGTTCTGCCCCTGCTCGCCCCAGTCGTGGATCATGAGGACCAGGTAGATCAGGTTGAGCACGAGTCCGCCGATGAGTGCGACCGGCGTGAGGAGACCGACGATCAGGCCGAGGCCGAGAGCCAGTTCCGCGTAGGCGACGACGTACGCCATCGTGCGAGGCCGGGGCTTCACGACGACATCGAAGCCCGATCGCACGAAGGACCAGCGGTGTTTGTCCGCGATGCCCGCGGCCCAGCTGATCCCGCCGCCGGTGAACCAGGTCTTCTTGTCCTTGTGGCGCCAGCTCTCCAGCCACCACAGGCCGAGCCCGATCCGGAGCACGGCGACCCACTCGGCTCCGGTGAGCCACATCGTCTCCATCGAGCGTCCTCCCTCACATTGACGTGCGGTACTGCAAACTGACGAGTCGTCAGTTCAGCGGATCCGGCGCGATCGCGCAAGAGGTCGAGTTTCAGGAGAGCTGTTGCCGTCGCCGGGGTGAGCCCATAACCTCAATCTGATGGTCCGTCAGATGTCAGCTAGAGAAACCGGCAGGTAGTAGGGGGCACAGCAGTGGACAACAACGAGGTCGGGGCCAAGGCAGCCAAGGAACTCCCCCGCGTCATCAGCGTGGACGACCACGTGATCGAACCCGCGCACCTCTTCGAGAAGTGGCTCCCGAGCAAGTACCGCGACCGGGGTCCCAAGCCCTTCACCGCGGGTATCGGCGAGCTCGAGTACATCGGTGGCAAGTACAAGTTCACGACGGACCCGGAAGGGCAGGTCACCGACTGGTGGGAGTACGAGGGAGAGATCTTCCCGTACAAGCGCATCATCGCCGCCGTCGGCTTCTCCCGGGACGAGATGACGCTCGACGGCATCACGCGCGAGCAGATGCGCCGCGGCTGCTGGGACCCGAAGGCCCGCCTGGCGGACATGGACATCAACCATGTCGAGGCCTCCCTCTGCTTCCCGACCTTCCCGCGTTTCTGCGGGCAGACGTTCTCCGAGGCCAAGGACAGGGAGGTCGGGCTCGCCTGCGTCCGGGCGTACAACGACTGGATGGTGGAGGAGTGGTGCGGTGACAGCGGCGGAAGGCTGATCCCGCTCTGCCTCATCCCGCTGTGGGACGTGAACCTCGCCGTCGCCGAGATCAAGCGCAATGCCGCTCGTGGCGTGCGAGCCGTGACCTTCAGCGAGATCCCCACCCACCTCGGGCTTCCGTCGATCCACTCCGGTTACTGGGACCCGTTCTTCGCCGCGTGCGAGGAGACCGGCACGGTCGTGAACATGCACATCGGCTCGTCGTCGCAGATGCCGGCGGCGTCCCCCGACGCGCCCCCGGCCGTTCAGGCCTCCCTGAGCTTCAACAACGCGATGGCGTCGATGATGGACTTCCTCTTCTCCGGGGTCCTCGTGAAGTTCCCGCGGCTCAAACTCGCCTACAGCGAGGGGCAGATGGGGTGGATCCCGTACGCCCTGGAGCGCGCCGACGATGTGTGGGAGGAGCACCGGGCCTGGGGCGGGGTCAAGGACTTGATCCCCGAGCCCCCGTCGACGTACTACTACCGGCAGATCTTCTGCTGCTTCTTCCGGGACAAGCACGGCGTCGACTCGATCGAGACCGTCGGGGTCGACAACGCCACCTTCGAGACCGACTACCCCCACGTCGACTCGACGTGGCCGCACACGAAGCAGGTCGCCGAGGACCACGTCGGCCACCTCCCCGAGGACGTGGCGTACAAGCTGCTCCGCGGGAATGCGATCCGCATGCTGGATCTCGCGTTCGACCGGGATCGGAGGCTTTAGGGCTTCCGCTGTCGGCTTCGCGGTGGGTCCGGATCCGGGGGCGGGGCTGGGCCCGTGCTCAGCCCCGCCCCCCGGTCTAGGTCCGGCTCAGCGCAAGGTCTCCGCGTCGACCCGCGAGAACACCAGCTCGCTCTCGCCGACGATGGGGCCGCGCCATCGCGTCGGGGGCTCGGGGCTGCGGAGGGCGCGGGGGTAGTTCTCGGGCCTGTAGTCGGTGGGCAGCCGGTAGGTGTGGAAGCCGTGCCGCGCCATCGTCCCCATCAACTCATCGATGGAATCGCCCAGTTGCGCCATGCGGTCCGGGGTCACCTCCACGGCGATCTCCACATCCGGGCGGAGCCGGCCCAGGGCGGGGGCGAGACCTCTGATGACGCCGCCCTCGGCGCCCTCGACGTCGATCTTGATCACGCGGGCCCTGGCGAGTTCGGCCTCGTCCAGGCTGTCGTCCAGGATCTCGGGCAAGGGGCGGGCCTTCATCTCGAAGCTCGACTCGGCAGGACCGTCGTACGGGACGATCGAGTTCGCGCCCATGTTGTTCGAGCTGGCGAGCACGAAGGTCAGCGTCTTGTGGCTGTCGGATACCGCCTCGTTGACCGCGCGGACGTTGTGGCAGCCATTGAGCTCGGCGTGCCGCAGCAGACGGTCGTGGAAGGCCGGGGACGCCTCGATGGCCACCACCCGCCCCGTACCGCCGACGAGACGCGAGCCCAGAACCGCGAAGTAGCCGATGTTGGCGCCCACGTCGACGAACGTGTCCCCGGCGCCGAGACGGCTCCGCAGCCACCGCGTCATGTGCGGCTCCCACACCCCGTACAGGCTGATGAACCGCTGGATGAGGTCGCGCGAGTCGCAGGCGAAGCGGGCGTCGAACCGCGCCTCGACCACGCGCTGACGTGGGTGGTCGCGCAGATACGGGTTGAGGTAGCGGGCAGCGAGCGGGCCCTTGAGCAGCGAGCCGGGCGCGTTGCGTACGTAGCTGCGGCCGAGGGTGGCGAGAAGCTCCGACGTGCGGCGGGTGGTGGCGGGAGGCATAGCCGTGACCGTACGAGTCCGGCGGCGACCGCGGCAAGATCGGCATTGCCGACCCATCGTTGCCGAGCCGTCATTGCCGACCAGCAACACGCTTCAGTAGCGCAGGAATCCCAGGATCATGGCGAGGCAGAAGGCGCACCCGGCATGGGCGACGACAAGGAAAGCCCATTCGCCGACCGGCATACGCCACCGGTTGCGGACGACAAGCCGCCACTCGTACGCCGCGATCCCGACGGCCACCGCGAACAGCGAGGCCCAGAGCAGGGGCCACCAGGGCCAGACACCGCCGAAGCGGAGGATCAGGGCGACCACGCCGAAGAGGAACACGGCAGGGAACCACGTCGGTGCCTCATCGTCATCGTCTCCCGTCACTTCAGGGTTTCCCGTCGTCTCACCGCCGGACGCGGACGCGGATGCGGACCCGGACTCGGCGCTGCTCGGGTCATGACCCTCGGCGTCGGCCGGATAGCTCCACCGGAAGCGGCCGAGCGCCCGCGCCCTCGCCTCGACCACGGCCATACGGGCATCACGCTCCACCCTGTCGACGTGCGAGGCCTGGCCGGTCGCCTGGCCCTCCCACTTGCGGTAGAGCAGGCCGACCTCGGACGAGAACCAGCCGCGGGACGTCGAGTTGAGGGCGAGCAGGAGGCCCGTGTCCTCGGACGCGGGCAGGGCCATCCAGCCGCCCAGGGCGACGAGCAGCTCGCGGCGGACGAAGAGCGTCGCCGGATGGACCTGCGCGAGGTAGTCGTGGGACGCCCAGTAGTCGAGTACTTCCTGGCGCTCGACCGGCCCGTTCGCGGGGTCCCCGGGGAAACCGGCGGTGGATCCGTCGGGGAGCAGGTCGAGCACGCGTGACGTCGCCCAGCCGATGGTCCGATCGGCTTCGAGGGCTTCGAGGTCGCGGGCCAGCGCACCCGGCGCGAGCTGGTCGTCGGCGTCAAGGACCTTGACGTACTCGCCGTCCGCGTGGGCCAGGGCGATGGTTCGTGCGACACCGGGGCCTCCCGCGCGGCCCTGTTTGAACGTGATCCGGTCGTCGCCGTCGGGGACGTGGGGTGCGACCTGGTCGGTCGTCCCGTCCTCCTGGATCAGCCAGTGCCACTCCCAGTCCGCGGGCAACTCCTGCTCGCGGAGGGACTTGTACGCGTCAGCCAGGAAGCGCGCCGACGGTGCATGGACGGCAGTGACGATGACGATGCGCCGGCTCACGGCTCACCACCCTTTCCCAGTGCGTCGTGGAGAGTGTCGGTGTCGTTCGGTGTCTGTCGTTCGGTGTCGTTCGGTGTCGTTCGGGGGCTTGAGCGACACACCATACGAGCGACTCACCACACGAGCGACACACCTTACGACTGAGGCGTAATCGGGCCCGGTTCGAAAACAAGCGAGCGGGCCTGATCCGGGATATGGGAGACCCGTCGTTCACGAAGCATGGCTCTACCACCCAGTTGGGCCGTGGATAGTTCGCCGATCGCCGGGGAAGGGGAAGTGGCCTATTGCCTCAATTTCAACTTCCTGTCCCGTCGGCCTGAAAGCGACGTGGCACTGGATGCCTCTTGGGTAATGGGCTCATGGCGGCCGCAGAGCCAGATCATGAAAATGCCCGACCGCTGGCGACGGGGGATGCACCAGCGATCGGGCTGTGGCCAACCGTAACAAGGCTCCGCGTGTAGAGGGGAGCAACTCCCGAACTGAAATGCGGAGTTGTGACCGGGATCACGCAACGTGAATCGTAGGGGAGAGGCCGCGAACCGCCACTCGCCTGCCCATATACCGCCTACTGCCTACCGCCTACCGGACTTCCACCTACCCGCCTACCCGCCTACCCGCCTACTGCCTACTCGGCTACCCACCCACTGGGCTACTGGGCTGCTCGCCTACTCGTCGCAAGGCGGCTCGTACGAGAGGCGGGACAGATACTCGTCCCACTTTTCCCGTGTCAGTACGTGCCGAGTGGTTGAGCAGATGCGGCGAATCGCCTCGTCCGTGTCCAAGTTCCAAAGCCGGACGGTATCCGTACCGCTGGAAACCCCGAGCATCTGGCCCTGGGGGCTGAACGACAGGAAACTGCCCGTCTTGGCGTTGGGGCTCATCGATTGACCGATGGGAGCGGCCTTGGAGGGCTGGTCGACGTCCCAGAGGCGGACCGTATTGTCGTTGCCGCCACTCGCCAGGGTGTGGCCGTCCCTGCTGAACGTCAGTGACATCACCGCGTCGGTGTGCCCCGTGAGGGAGTCGCCGAGCTGCTTCGCCTTGAGCGGGTCGGTGATGTCCCAGAGCCGGACCGTGCCGTCGTCGCTGCCGCTGGCCAGCGTGCGGCCGTCCCGGCTGTGGTCGAGCGTGTTGATGGCGCCCAGGTGCCCCGTGAGAGGCCTGCCGAGGCGGGTGGCGTGGTTCCGGTCGGCCACGTTCCAGAGCCGGATGGTGCTGTCCGCGCTGCCGCTGGCGAGCGTGCGGCCGTCGGTGCTGAAGGAGAGGGCGTTGACGTAGCCCTTGTGGCCGGTGAGCGGCTTGCCGAGCGGTCGGAGGCGCGAGGGCTTGCGGACGTCCCACAGCTGGATGGTGCGGTCGGTGTGGGTGGTGGCGAGGGTGTTTCCGTCCGGGCTGAAGGCCAGCGCGGCCGCGAATCGCGTCCGCAGCGCGACGGGCGGCCCGTAGGGGACGGGCCGGGCCGGGTCGGCGACGTTCCACAGCTGCACCGCGCGGCTCCCCGTGAGGACCGCGAGCGTGTCGCCGTCGGGGGAGAACACCGGCGAACGCACGTCCCCGTCCCAGGGTTTGAACGGTTCGCTCAGCGACACGGGCTTGTTGGGACGCTCCACGTTCCACAGCCGGACCTGCTCGTCGCGCGCGGCCGTGGCGAGCACCTTCCCGTCAGGGCGGAACGCACCGATCCGGCCGATCATGTCGGACGTCGGTATCGACCACAGGCGGACCTTGTTGTCGCCGCTCCCGGTGGCGAGGGTCCGGCCGTCGGGGCTGAAGCCGAGGGCGTACATCTCCCCGCTGCTGCCCGCGAGGGGCTCGCCGACCTGCGAAGGGTGCGCCGGATCGCGGACGTTCCACAGGCTCGCCGTACTGTCCGCGCTGGCGGCCGCGAGCATGGTTCCCGCGGGGTTGAAGGACAAGGACCACACGGCGCCGGTGTGCCCGGTGAGCGCACCGCCGAGCGACTTCGTGCGGCGTGGGTCGGTCACGTTCCAGAGCCGGATGGTGTTGTCCGCGCCCCCGCTGGCGAGCGTGCGGCCGTCGGGGCTGAAGGCGACGGAGTGCACCGTTCCGGTATGGCCGTTCAATACCTTCGCGATGGGCTCGGGGCGACGCGGGTCGACCACGTTCCACAGTTTGATCCTGCCGCTGTCGCCACCGGACGCCAGCGTCCGCCCGTCGGGGCTGAAGGCCACCGAGCGCACGGCGGCGGTGTGGCCGGTCAAGACACCGAGTGCCTTCGGACGGCTCGGGTTCCGTACATTCCACAGCCGGACGGTGTGGTCGTCATGGGCGGAGGCCAGCGTCCGCCCGTCCGGGCTGAAGGCGACCAGATAGATCGCGCCGTCGTGACCGGCGATGGGCGAACCGAGCGGGCGCGGGTGGCCGGGATCCCGGACGTCCCAGAGCCGGACCGTGCCGTCGTCCGAAGCGGTGGCGAGGGTGTCGCCGTCCGGGCTGAAAACCGCGCTGCTCACCCAACTCGTATGTCCGGTGAGGGGTTTGCCCAGGGGCTTGGCGCGCGACGGGTCCGACACGTCCCACAGCCGTACGGTCCTGTCGTAGCTGGCGGTGGCCAGGATCCGTCCGTTCGGGCTGAAGGAGGTGAGGTAGACGGCGCCCTTGTGGCCGAGTAGCGGGGTGGCCAGCGGCGCGTTCACGATCGCGAGCAGGCGGTTCTTCGCGCCCGCGTCCTCCGGCCGCAGATTGTGTGCCACCAGATCCAGCTGGGCGGAGAGGGACGGATCCGTGTGCTGGGCGCGATCGGCCTCGGCGACCACCTGCTGGAACACGGCGTCGTCCCGCTGCTGCCACGCGACCACCGCCGCTGCGACGGCCACCATGGCAAGCACGACCAGAGCCGCCACCGCACCCCGGGTGATCAGAACCGTGCGCCGACGGAGTCTGGCGGACGCGGCCACGAACTCCACCGCACCTTTGGTCAGGAAGGTGCCACCTGCGGTCTTCGTCCAGGCACGGGCCTGTTCGAGACGGGAACCCCGGTAGAGCAGCGACGTATCGCGGCCGGAGTCCTCCCAGGTCCTGCCGTCCTCCTCGAGGCGTTGGCGCAGGAGGTTGTCGTTCCTGTCCTCGTCGATCCAGCCGCGCAGCCGGGGCCAGGCGTGGAGCAGCGCCTCATGCGTGATCTCCACGGCCTCCGCGTCGAGCGTCACAAGACGGGCGCGTACCAGCGCTTCGAGCGACTCCTCCGTCTTGTCGGGGTCGCTCGACTCCTCCGCCAGTTTGCGCCGCGTCCCCCGCCTACGGGTGGTCTGGGTGTCCTCGCCGAGCCTGACCAGCCTGAGGAGGAGCAGCCTGGCGGCCGTGCGTGCCGCCGGGTCGAGGCCGGACCAGGCACGTTCGGCGCTCGCCGCGACGGCTCCCTGGATCCCGCCCGCCGCGCGGTAGCCGGCCAGCGTCAGCCGTCCCGTCTTCCGCCGCTGCCAAGTGGCGAGCAGGGCGTGGGAGAGGAGGGGCAGCACTCCGGCGTCGTGCGCGCCGCGGGGCCCGTCCGTGCTCACTTCCCGGACGATCAGTTCGGCGAGCCCCGGTTCGAGTTCGAGCCCGACGGCCTTGGCAGGTCCTGTCACCGCGTCGCGCAGCTCCTGCGTGGTCAGCGGCCCGAGCACCATGTGCCGGTGCTGCAGGGCGTCGGCGAGTTCGGGGTGCGCGAGGCACTGCTCGTAGAAGTCGGCGCGTATGCCTAGGACGACGAGGGCGGAGGTGGGGGCAGGGGCGGGGCTACTGGCGTCGGCCGGGCTGCCGGCATCGAGGGGGCTGTCGTCGCCGACCGGCCCACCGGCGTCGACGGGTGAGCAGGCGGCCTGGTCGATGGGTGAGCAGGCGGCTTGGTCGATGGGTGAGCAGGCGGCCTGGAGGATCTGAATGAACGTGCGCTTGCTCGCCTCGTCGGAGCAGAGGGTGAACGTCTCTTCGAACTGATCCACGATGACGACCGGGCGGGCGGCGGACGAGGTCTCGCGCCGCGCCCACGCGGCGAAGGACTCCCGCACGGCAGCCGCGAATCGCGGAGCACCGGGCTCCTCCGCGGTCGGGCCCTTCGCAGCCGGGCCCTCCAGGAGGGAGATGGCGTGCGTGAGCTCGGGTATGTGGCGGGTGAGCTCCGCGAGAGGATCGCTTCCCGGTACGAGTTGCAGTACCGGGCCCGCGTTCCCGTTCTCGTCGCCCAGCTCGCCGTTCTGCAGCGTGGGCACCAATCCGGCGTTCAGGAGGGAGGACTTCCCCGCTCCCGACGCGCCCACGAGCATGACGAGGCCACCCGTCTTCTCCGCGGCGCGAAGCTGGGCGACGAGGGCGTCCGTGCTGCGGTCGCGCCCGAAGAACCACCGGGAGTCTTCCTGGCGATACGAAGCGAGCCCGCGGTAGGGGCACACACTGGTGACGGCCGCCGGAGCGTCCCCCTGCCCCTGAAGCCGCTCCTCGCCTACTGCTCCCTCCGCTCCCCCTGCTCCGGCTGGGGATGCCGGGGCGGCGTCGCGACCGCTGACCGGGTCGGCCACCGCGCGCTCCCACAGGAGCTGCCACTGGGCCATGTCGTACAGGCCCGTGGACACCGGCGCGGGCCGTTCGCGACGCGCTTCGGGTATCAGGACATGAAGTACCGCTGCGAGGGCAGCGAACTGGGCAGGCACGTTCCTGGCCCGGCGCCAGTCGCTGATCCGCTGGGCGGACACCCGTACGGTCCGCCCTCGTTCGTCGACCCGCTGATGCCGGACGACGGCCTCGGCCACGCGCTGGAGGGGAGGGTTACCCGCTTCCTTGTACAGCAGCGCGAGACGTTCCGCGAAGGCTGTACGTGCCCCTGAGTCGGAACTCAAGGCGTCCACCCCTTACTTCCCCCGCACCTGTATATCCGGACCGGAAAACTCACTTTATACGGCTGACCTGCGGCTAAGGCGTCCGGACAAGGGCGGTACCTCCCCGTTCCGGGCCCGGGCTGACAGGATCACGAAGCGGTAGCGAACCAATCGCGCAGCGTCAGGCCAGGTCACCAGCTCGTGCTACCCGCAGGGGTGACTTCTGACGCCGCAGGGCCTCGACTGGTTTCCACCGAGCACATCCGGACCGTATCCGCTCTGCCTGTGGATGCGGCCCGTAGATCCGTCCTCGACCCGCGCCGAGACGCCGATACGCCGACACGGTACGGGCCGAAGCCGCCCACGTCGTTCGGCACCGGTCCCCACAGGGGAGGGACCGGCGCCGAATCGACGTGGAGCGTGAAGGGCTCCCGCTGCGCAGTGACTGGCGGGCAGGATGGCCCCATGACAAAGCTGTCCGTGCGGTCGTCCGTCCGTCGTGGCTCCACCGGTTCGGTCCTGTCGCTGTGGTCACAGGACTCTGTGCTCTCGATCGGCTCAGTGGGTTCGGTGCTGTCCGTGGGATCCGTCGGTTCGGCGCTGTCGATCGCGTCGATCGGAAGCGCCCTGTCGGCCGGCTCGATCGGTTCTTCCTTGTCGCTGATCTCCACGGGGTCGTGGCTGAGCACGGGCTCGTTGTTCTCCGCGCAGTCACGGTGGTCGGTGCTGTCCTGGCGTTCTTCCGGCGGGTTCCTGGCGGCGGGGGCGGCGGCCGGAGGCGTGCTCTTGATGGGCCGGCTGCTGCAGGGCCCCACGAAGCAGATCAGGCCCGGTAAGTGATCGGGCCCGGTACTGATGGCTCAGTACCGGGCCCGTCACCGTCGTAGAGGGCTAGAGCCCCAACACCTCGCCGTACTTGATGGCGCCGTTGGGCAGCGCGAAGCCGAACGGGGTCAGCGACTTGCCCAGCGGGTACGTCTCCGTGGTGCTGCTCGGCGCGAACCAGACGCCACCCGACCTGGGCTCACCGGCGTTCTCCCCGGGCGCGCTCACCGCGGTGTCCCACAGTCCGTCGCGGTTGTAGTCGCCGACGGTCACCTGGGCGCCGAAGCGGTCGCCGGCCTCGGCAGTGCCGGGCATGTTCGGGGTGCTCTGGCTGCGGGCCAGACCGCCGTAGAGGCCGTGCTCCGTACCGTTCATGGTGACGTAGCCGCCCGCGTCCTTCACGGTGCCCACGTCCTCGCCTGGCACGCCGACCACCAGTTCCGGACGGCTGTCGCCGTTCAGATCGCCCGCGCTCAGCGCGGCGCCGAAGTCGTCGCCCGGCTCGGCGGTGCCACCGACCTCTGGGCTGGACTGGTTGATGCACTGGTGCTTGGCGCCGAACTCCGCGGTCTTCGAGCCGTGGAGCACGAGCACCGTGCCGCCGACCAGGTCCTCGCAGTAGGTGTGGTCCGCCTCGAAGTTGGGCTGTACGAAGCCGACCGCGAGGTCGTCCGTGCCGTCCTGGTCGAAGTCCTCGGCGGCGAGCGTGGTGCCGTGGTCGCCGTTGGACCACCACTGGGCGGGCTTGGCCTGGTCGTCCCAGCGGGTGATGAAGGTGCCGTAGTCCTCCATGCCCTTCCAGGTGGTGGCGAGGTCGTCCCGTCCGTCGCCGTCGAAATCGCCGGTGGCCAGGTCGCTGGTGCTGCCGCCCATGCCGTATCTGCGCAGGGTGGTGGTGGTCACCGGGTCGGCGGTGAGCGGGCCCGGGCGGAACCGGAGCGACCCGCGCTCCTCGCCGTTCTCGCCGTACGCGAGGTCGATGTCGCCGTCGCCGTCGTAGTCGCCCGTGGCGACGGTGCCGCCGATGCCGCTGAACTCGGACGTGCCCCTGGCCACGGTGGTGCCCTTGACCTTCCACTCCGAGCCGTCCAGGACGGTGATGGTGCCCTCGCTCCCGCGCTGCTCGGAGTTGAGCGTTTCGCCGCTCGCGCCGACGACGAGTTCGAAGACACCGTCGCCGTTCACATCGACGGGCGCCACGGAGGAGCCGAACCGGTCGCCTGCCTCGGGCGTGCCGGGGATGCCGGCCTCGGCCTGGCTGATGACGCCGGTGGACTGGCTCGGGCTCTGCGGCCCGCCGTAGATCACGCTGATGTAGCCGGCCTTGGCCTTGCCGTTCACGGTGGCGTTGGGCATGCCGACCGCGATGTCCGCGTATCCGTCGCCGTTCCAGTCGAACCGCGGAGTCGTGGGGGCAGCAGCGGCACTCCCGGCAAGCGGCAGGGCCAGACCGGCGGCGGTGAGGGCCGCGACGGCGGCGGTGGCGGCCAGGGTACGTACACGCACGGTGGAACTCCCTTAATCGAAGGGGGAAATGAGGGGGGGGACGGTCTGTCTTCCGGGGGTGTGACTCATGAGGAGTACGAAGAGTTGTGCGAAGGTGGCCGCTGGGTGAACGCGGCTTACTTCGTGCGGAGTTCGTTCCCGGGTGGCGTCTGCGGGAGGGGGCGCTGCCCTCCACGGCTAGGGCTGGCTGGCTCTGACAGCGCCCGGAACGGAGGCACGAGGCACTGGACAGGCTGATCCTCTGACTCCCTAGGCTGGCTGCCCATGGAACCCCACGTCACTCCTCAACGGCTCGCCGGCACCTGGCACATCGTTTGCTCGACGTTCCCGATGTGGCTTTCCGGCCGAAGGACCGGGCCGACGTTCACCTACACCCCGCTCCCGGACGGCCGCCGCATGCGCGATGAGGTCGCCTACCGCACCCGCAGGGGCGTCCGCCGCATCCTGGGCACCGACACCCACCTCGACACGACGACCTACCGCTGGCGCGGCCGAGGCCCCCTGGCTCTCCTGACCAGCACCTGGCAGGTCCCGGAACATTCCCCCACGGACACCTGGGCAGTCATCACCTTCAACCGCTCCCTCGTCACACCGGCGGGAGTGGACGTGGTGGTTCGAGAGGCGTACCTGTCGGACGAGACCGTAATGGCGGAGGCCTTGGCGGCGGGGGAGAGGCTGGGGGCGGCACGGGTGCCGGGGACCGGGCCGACACCCACAACGCCAGAGGGCCGGTACTGAAATCAGTACCGGCCCTCTGACCTGCTGCTTAGCTGTCGGGGTGGCGGGATTTGAACCCACGACCTCTTCGTCCCGAAC
Organism: Streptomyces sp. NPDC055239; assembly: GCF_053606205.1. Classification (NCBI taxonomy): domain Bacteria; kingdom Bacillati; phylum Actinomycetota; class Actinomycetes; order Kitasatosporales; family Streptomycetaceae; genus Streptomyces; species Streptomyces sp. NPDC055239. Next base: position 206,642 of record NZ_JBSGRD010000010.1, read on the forward strand.
GAAGCGCGCTGCCAAGCTGCGCTACACCCCGATGTCGTTGTTCCACTGGCCCGCTGCGCGGGTCGTGGCGACATCGATTACTTTAGCGGACCGGCGCCCGGAGACGAAATCCGGTTTCCGAGCAGCCCAGGGGATCCGAGGAGCCCGGGAGATCCGGGGACTCCGGGGGATCTCATGCTGGACCCCACAGGTCCCCCGCCCCTCAGCCCCCCGCCGTAAGCGTAAGCAGCGTCGCCTCGGGCGGACACGCGAAGCGCATCGGGGTGTAGCGGTTCGCGCCGCAGCCCGCTGAGACGTGGAGGTACGACGTGTTGCCCTCCGCCTCGTGCGTCGACAGGCCCTTCACGCGGTCCTTGTCCAGGTCGCAGTTGGTGACCAGAGCCCCGTAGAAGGGGACGCACAGCTGGCCGCCGTGGGTGTGGCCCGCCAGGATCAGGGGGTAGCCGTCGGCCGCGAAAGCGTCCAGGGAGCGCAGGTACGGGGCGTGCACGATGCCCATCGAGAAGTCGGCGCCCGCGTCGGGACCGCCCGCCACCTGCGCGTACCGGTCGCGCTTGATGTGCGGGTCGTCCACGCCCGTGAGGCCGATCTCGTAGCCCTCGATCTTCAGTGCGCCCCGCGTGTTCGTCAGGTTCACCCAGCCCGCGCCGTCGAAGCCGTCGCGCAGGTCCTCCCACGGGTTGTGGATCACGTCGACGGCGGGTGGGTTGCCGTTCAGGCCGTGCTTGCCCTGTGACCGCTCGACCAGGTAGCGGGCGGGGTTGCGCGGCTTGGGGCCGTAATAGTCGTTGGAGCCGAAGACGTACGCCCCGGGGAACTGCATCAGCGGGCCGAGCGAGTCCAGCGTCTCCGGCACGCCCTCCGGGTCGGAGAGGTTGTCCCCGGTGTTGATCACGAAGTCGGGGCGAAGGCCGGCGAGGGAGCGCAGCCAGCGCTGCTTCCTGCGCTGCCCGGACACCATGTGGATGTCCGAGACCTGGAGGACTCTGAGCGGCCGCATCCCCGGCGGAAGGACCGGCACCGTGACCCGTCGCAGTCGGAAGAGGCGGGGCTCGATGCCCACCGAGTAGACCAGACCGGCGGCGGCCGTCGCCGTAATTCCCAGGGGTACTGCGTATCGCGCGCGCATCCACCCATCGTGTCAGACCCGAAGGCCCCTTAAATCAGCGGGCGTCGGGCCGTACGCACCTGCGACAATCGCCGCATGACCACGCTCAAGTCGAAGCTTCAGGAAGACCTCACCGCCGCGATCAGGGGGCGTGACGAGCTGCGCTCCTCGACGCTCCGGCTGACCCTCACCGCCATCACGAAGGAGGAGGTCTCGGGCAAGACGGCCCGCGAGCTCTCCGACGACGAGGTGCAGAAGGTGATCGCCCGCGAGGCGAAGAAGCGCCGCGAGGCCGCGGAGGCCTTCGCCAACGGCGGCCGCGCCGAGCAGGCCGAGAAGGAGAAGGCGGAGGGCGAGATCCTCGCCGAGTACCTGCCGAAGCAGCTCTCCGAGGACGAGCTCCAGGCGATCGTCGCCCAGGCCGTCGAGGAGGCCAGGGCCGCAGGCGCCGAGGGGCCGCGTGCCATGGGCCAGGTCATGAAGATCGTGAACCCGAAGGTCGCGGGCCTGGCCGAGGGCGGCCGCGTCGCCGCCGTGGTCAAGAAGCTGCTCGCGGGCTGATCAGATAGAGCAGATCAGATACAGCAGATCAGACAGAGCAGACACGCGTCTACGGTGAAGAGACGTGCGAGAGACGTGCGCGTACGTGAATGAGGGCGCCCCCTAAGTCTCAGGGGGCGCCCTCATTCGTGAGGATTCTTGAAGCCGGCGAGTCGGACTGCGGAGCAGCGGCCGCCTACCGGCCCCAGCCGCCGATCCCGCCGCCATCCTCGTTCCCGCCGATGGTGCCCGGCGGCAGGGAGATGTCCGGCCAAGGATTATCGCCGCCACCGCCCCCGCCGTTGTTGCCGCCTCCGCCGCCGCCCCCGTTGTTACCGCCGCCGCCCCCGCCGCCCGGCTTGTTGTCCTCGCGGGACTTGTCCTTGTCCTTGCCCTTGCCGCCGTCCGGGATGTGGACGTTGTGGAAGCCAGGACCGGGCTTGCCCGCGAGCGCCCCGCTCATCGCGTCCCGCCAGATCGGACCCGGGACCTCACCACCGAAGACCTTGTCGTACGTGACCCCGCCGATGGGGATGTTGACCATCCGCCGCTTGTGCTGCGGGTCGCCGACCCAGACCGCGCCCGACATGTTCGGGGTGTAGCCCACGAACCAGGCGGCGTAGCGGAAGTCGGTCGTACCCGTCTTGCCCGCGCTCGGGCGGGAGCCGAGGCCCGCCTCCTGGCCGGTTCCGTCCTCAACCACACCCTTCAGGAGGGTGTTGATCGTGTCCGCCGTCTTCGTCGTCATCGCGCGCGAGCACGTCGACTTCGGCACCGGCATCGACTTGCCGTTCGGATCGGAGATCGACTCGATCGCGATGGGCGTGCAGTACTTACCGCGCGAGGCGAACGTCGCGTACGCGCCCGCCATCGTCAGCGGCGACATCTCCTGGGTGCCGAGCGCGATCGACGGCGCCTGGTCCATCTTCCTGCCGTCGGCCCGCTCGACGCCCATCTTCTTGGCCATCTCCGTCACCGGGCAGATCCCGATGTCGCCGATCAACTCCACGTAGTAGGTATTGACCGACTTCGCGGTCGCTTCCTTCATGGCGTACGGGCCGACCTCGGTCTCGTTCTCATTGGTGAGCTTGTCGCCGCCCGAGTTCACCCACTTCTTGCCGTCGCACGCCGCGACGCTGCTGGGGTACGGCATCTCGTACGGAGATCCGTAGCTCTTGGTCGGCGGCGTGCCGCCCTCCAGAGCGGCCGCGGCCACGATCGGCTTGAAGGTCGATCCGGGCTGGTAGCCCGCGCCGCCGCCCACCGAGTGGTCCACGGACAGGTTGATCGTGGTCTCGTCCTTCTTGAAGCCGTAGGGCCGCGACTGGCCCATGCCCAGGATCTTGCCGGTGCCCGGCTCGACGATGGTGGCCGCCGTCGCCACGTCATCGGTCTGGTTGACGTGATCCTTTATCGAGGCCTGCACGGACTGCTGCGACTGCGGGTCGAGGGTCGTCTTGATCCGCAGACCGCCCTGGTTCCAGACCTTGGCCCGGTCCTCCTTGGTCTTGCCGAAGACCGGATCGGAGAGGAAGACCTCGCGTACGTAGTCGCAGAAGAACCCGGCGCCGCTGACCGAGGTGATGCAGCCGTTCTTGGGCCTGCTCACCTTCAGGCCGAGCGGCTTCTCCTTCGCCGCAGCGGCCTCCGCCTGCGTGATGTCGTGCGTCTCCGCCATCCGCTGCAGCACGGTGTTACGACGCTTGGTCGCTTCCTGCGTGTCGTTCACGGGGTCGTACCTGCTGGGGGACTGCACGATGCCGGCGAGCAGCGCGGCCTCCTGGACCTGGAGGTCCTTGGCGGGCTTGGAGAAGTAGCGCTGGGCCGCGGCCTCGACCCCGTACGCCTGCTGCCCGAAGTAGGTGATGTTCAGGTAGTTGTTCAGGATGCGCTTCTTGCCGAGCTTGTCCTCGACCTGGATCGCGTACTTCAGCTCGCGGATCTTGCGCCCCAGCGTCTGCTGGGTGGCCTCGGCGACCTTCGTCGGGTCGTCGCCCGCCTCCTCGACGAAGACGTTCTTCACGTACTGCTGGGTGAGCGTGGAGGCGCCCTGGGAGACTCCGCCGCTCTGCGCGTTCTGGTTCACCGCGCGCAGGATGCCCTTCGCGTCGACCGCGCCGTGCTCGTAGAAGCGCGAGTCCTCGATCGCGACGATCGCCTTCTGCATGTACGGCGAGATCTGCTTGAGGGGCACCACCGTGCGGTCACGTGAGTAGACAGTGGCGATGGAGCCGCCCTTGTTGTCCAGGATCGTGGTGCGCTGACTCAGCGGCGGCTGCTTCAAGTTGGAGGGGATCTCGTCGAATCCTTCGACCGACCCCTTCGCCGCGAGGCCGAGCGCGCCGGCCGCGGGCAGGGCGATGCCTGCCAGCACGGCTCCCGCGAGCACGCTGACACCTAGGAACTTCGCGGCCTGCTGAGTTGGTGACAGACCACCGCCGGAGCGCTTCTTTCCCATGAGGGCAGCCTACGTTCTGATTCGCCGGACACGCCTCAATGCCTTGGCCTAAGCTGCTCTCAACTGTCACAGCAGTGCGGTTTGGCAACACTCCCTCACCCCATCGGTCCCGAATCCCGAGTGGGGTCCCCTGCTTTCACGAGGTTCTTCACGAGCTCGGATCGCGTTCGATTCGGGCTCGGAATGAGCTCGGGGAGGTGCCCGAAATCGCCTCATGCGGCATTCGATGCCCGTTGTGACCCAGCTGAAGTGCCCGCATTTGCCGGGTTAATCACGCATGTCGCCAGCTCACTCCGTCGGGTGATCTGCCGCTTACGCATAGTCCGTTCGGGCCATTCAAGATTGGGCCCGAAGGGGGTGTTGCGCTGTGCCCACCTTCCGTAACGTCCTCAACTGGCGGCGGTGAATATGCCGCTGCCGCCGTGGGGGAGCCTCGATTCGGGAGAGGACGGCGCCGGTATGGGCTGGGTAACCGACTGGAGTGCGCAGGCGGCCTGCCGCACTACCGATCCAGATGAACTGTTCGTTCAAGGAGCAGCGCAGAACAGGGCCAAGGCGGTGTGCACCGGTTGCCCGGTGCGCACGGAGTGCCTGGCCGATGCGCTGGACAATCACGTCGAGTTCGGCGTGTGGGGTGGCATGACTGAGCGGGAGCGCCGCGCACTGCTGCGCAGGCGTCCCACAGTCACCTCATGGCGCCGTCTGCTAGAGACGGCGCGCTCCGAGTACGAGCGTGGCGCGGGCCTGCTGCCCGTGGACTTGGAGGACGACGAGACGTACGAGAGCTACGCGGCAGTGGGCTAGCGCCCGTCGGCCGCGTGGCGGTGGGGGAAAGCCCCACTGGGTTGGGGAAAGCTCCACCGGGCCGGGGAAAGTCCCACCGGGCCGGGGGAAACTCCAGCAGGCGCCGGGGAAGTCTCCGACGCCAGCCACGTGGCAGTGGGTCAGTCCCGTTGCTCAGGCAGCTCCGGCCGGGTCAGCATCAGTACCGGCCGCGAGCCGGTCCCCGATGGCCCGAAGGCCTGCCAGGTCATGCACGTCACCCGGCAGCGCCGTCACTTCGGCCACGGCCACCTCGGGGTGAAGCGCGGTGAAGCGGTCGCGCGTGCGCTGTTCGCGCGCGAGCAGCCGCATGCGTTCCGCGTGCAGTCGCAGCAGACCTGCGGTCAGCTGCGCCACGGGCGGATGCGTGTCATGGGGGCCAGAAGTGTCATGGGGCTCGGAACTACCGGACGTCTCGGAACTACCGGGGGTCTCGGAGGTCTCGGAACTGTCGGGGGCCTCGGGGGAGTTGCCGGGAGCCTCGTGGGACGTACGTCCTCCAGCCTTCCCGTCCTCCTGATCCACAATGCGGCTCTCATCAAGATTTTCCGCGGCGGCAAGCGCCCGCTCGGCCGAGAGCTGAGCGGCGCCGCTGCTGTGCACCCGGTTCAGTACGAGACCGGCGAGCGGCATGTCGTCGGCGGCCAGGCGCTCCACGAAGTACGCCGCCTCACGCAGCGCGTCGCGCTCCGGCGACGCCACCACGAGGAACGCCGTGCCCGGCGCCTGAAGCAGCCGGTACGTGGCGTCCGCGCGGGTGCGAAAGCCGCCGAACATGGTGTCCATCGCGGCCACGAACGTCTGGACGTCACGCAGCAGTTGTCCGCCGAGCAGCTTGCCGAGGGCCCCCGTCATCATCGACATCCCGACGTTCAGGAACTTCATCCCGGCCCGGCCGCCCACCTTCGCCGGGGCCATGAGCACCCGGATCAGCTTCCCGTCCAGGAAAGAGCCCAGGCGCTTGGGCGCGTCGAGGAAGTCGAGGGCCGAGCGCGACGGCGGCGTGTCGACGACGATCAGGTCCCACTCGTCGCGGGCGCGCAGCTGCCCCAGCTTCTCCATCGCCATGTACTCCTGCGTGCCCGCGAAGCCCGCCGAAAGCGACTGGTAGAAGGGGTTGTTGAGGATCGCGCTCGCCCGCTCCTTGTCCGCGTGCGCCTCGACGATCTCGTCGAAGGTGCGCTTCATGTCGAGCATCATGGCGTGCAGCTCGCCGCCGCCACCGCCTTCTGACTCGCCACCGCTCGACCCGTCGATGGACTTGACCCGGCGCGGGACGTTGTCGAGCGAGTCGATCCCCATGGACTGGGCGAGCCGGCGTGCCGGGTCGATCGTCAGTACGACGACCTTGCGGCCCCGTTCGGCGGCGCGCAGGCCGAGCGCGGCCGCCGTGGTCGTCTTGCCGACGCCTCCGGAGCCGCAGCACACCACGATGCGGGTCTTCGGGTCGTCGAGCAGGCGGTCCACGTCGAGCGTGCGGGCCGTGTCCAGGGGGTGTGTCGTGTCCTGGCTCCGTGCCGTGTCCGGGTGTCGGTGTCGTGCGGGGTCCGAGGTCATGCGATCCCTTGCTTCCGCAGTTCCGTGGCGAGTTCGTAGAGCCCCGCCAGGTCCATTCCGCCGGCCATCAGCGGGAGCTCGTGCAGGGGGAGGCCCAGGTCGCCGAGTACGGACCGCTGGGAGCTCTCCAGGGCGTGCCGCTCGGCGTACTCGGCGGCCTGCTCCAGAAGCGGGTCGACCAGGCGTTCGGCGACACCGCCCCGGCGGGCCCCGCCGAGCCCGGCGGCGGACAGGGACTTGGCGATGGCGGTACGCGGGGTCCGGTCGAGTCCGAGCTCCAGGGAAGCCTCGTCGAGCAGCGCGGGCCGCACCATGTTCACGATGACGCGCCCCACGGGGAGCTTCGCGGCACGCAGCTCGGAGATCCCGTCGGCGGTCTCCTGGACGGGCATCTCTTCGAGGAGCGTCACCAAGTGCACCGCTGTCTCGGGTGACTTGAGTACGCGCATCACGGCCTGCGCCTGATTGTGTATGGGGCCGATCTTGGCGAGGCCCGCGACTTCGTCGTTCACATTCAGGAAGCGCGTGATGCGGCCGGTGGGCGGTGCGTCCATCACCACGCAGTCGTACGCGTAACGCCCGCTCTTGTCCTTGCGGCGTACCGCCTCGCAGGCCTTGCCGGTCAGTAGGACGTCCCGCAGACCCGGTGCGATGGTGGTGGCGAAGTCGATGGCGCCGAGTTTCTTGAGCGCGCGTCCGGCGCCCCCCAGTTTGTAGAACATCTGGAGGTAGTCGAGCAGCGCGAGCTCGGGGTCGATGGCAAGGGCGTACACCTCCCCGCCCCCGGGAGCGACGGCGATCTTCCGCTCCTCATACGGCAGCACTTCGGTCTCGAAGAGCTGCGCGATGCCTTGTCTGCCCTCGACCTCCACGAGGAGGGTGCGCTTGCCCTCCGTCGCGAGGGCGAGCGCGAGTGCGGCGGCCACCGTGGTCTTGCCGGTACCGCCCTTGCCGCTGACGACCTGGAGCCTGCTCACACTTCCGAGCCTAACCAGTCGCCGTCCGGCCTAAGCAGGAGGCCACCGTGAGCAGCGCCTCACAACGGCTACAGTCGGCCATATGACCAAGTGGGAATACGCAACCGTGCCGCTGCTCGTCCATGCCACGAAGCAGATTCTTGACACCTGGGGCGAGGACGGCTGGGAGCTCGTCCAGGTCGTGCCCGGGCCGAACAACTCCGAGCAGCTCGTGGCCTACCTGAAGCGGGAGAAGCAGGCATGAGTGGGGCCGTGGAGGCCAAGCTGGCCGAGCTCGGCCTGACCTTGCCCGAGGTCGTGCCGCCGCTCGCCGCCTATCAGCCGGCGGTTCAGTCCGGTGTGTACGTCTACACGTCGGGCCAGCTCCCGATGGTGGAGGGCAAGCTTCCGGTGACCGGCAAGGTCGGCGCGGAGGTGACTCCCGAGGAGGCCAAGGAACTGGCCCGTACGTGCGGCCTGAACGCCCTCGCCGCGGTGAAGTCCATCGCCGGTGACCTGGACCGCGTCGCGCGCGTCGTGAAGGTCGTCGGCTTCGTGGCGTCGGCCCCGGACTTCACCGGCCAGCCCGCGGTGATCAACGGCACGAGCGAGCTGCTCGGCGAGGTGCTCGGCGACAAGGGCGTACACGCCCGCAGCGCGGTGGGCGTCGCGGTGCTGCCGCTGGACGCGCCGGTCGAGGTCGAGATCCAGGTGGAGCTGACCGAGGCGTAGCCGTTGCCTTGTCCGCCTCACCGGGGCCGCCTTTGCGGCTGCCTTCCCGGCTGCCTTTCCGGCTGCCTTCTGGCACCCGATAGTTGCCTCTCGAACATCAGCCCACCAGGGGATAGCCTCCGCCCATGGCTAATGGGCAGTGGTATCCCCCGGAGTGGCCCGACCGCATCCGTGCGCTGAGCAGCGGCGAACTGAAGCCCGCTACTCCGCGCCGGGCGGCCACGGTCATGCTCCTTCGGGACTCCGTGGCGGGGACGGGCCCCGCCGTGCACATGCTGCGCAGACGCGCCTCCATGGCTTTCGCCGGAGGCGCGTACGCGTATCCGGGCGGTGGCGTGGATCCGCGCGACGACGACCACCTCGTGCGCTGGGCGGGCCCGTCCCGCGCGACGTGGGCCGCGCGCCTGGGGGTGGACGAGCCGGGCGCCCAGGCGATCGTGTGCGCCGCCGTGCGTGAGACGTACGAGGAAGCGGGCGTGCTGCTCGCGGGGCCGACCCCGTCGAGCGTCGTCGGCGACACCACGGGCGACGACTGGGAGGCGGACCGCGAGGCGCTGGTGGCCCGCGAATTCTCCTTCGCCGAGTTCCTCGACCGCCGGGGTCTGGTCCTGCGCAGTGACCTCCTTGGCGCGTGGGCCCGCTGGATCACTCCGGAGTTCGAGCCGAAGCGCTACGACACGTTCTTCTTCGTGGCCGCCCTCCCGGAGGGGCAGCGCACCCGCAACGCCTCCACGGAGGCGGACCGCACGGTGTGGATCACGCCGGGAGAGGCCACCGCGGGGTACGACAAGGGCGACCTCCTGATGATGCCGCCGACCATCGCGACCCTGCGCCAACTGAGTCCCTACGGGTCTGCCGCCGACGCCCTTTCCGCGGCCCCGGAGCGCGACCTGACCCCGGTCCTTGCCCAGGCCCGCCTGGAGGACGGCGAGTTGGTGCTGACCTGGCCGGGCCACGAAGAGTTCACCAAGCACATCCCTACGGGGGATACCGCATGACCACGGTGACACATGCCTCCAAGGCGACACATGCCTTCAAGGCGACGCCTGCCACGAACCGGACGGGAGCCACCCCCGCATGACCGAAGCCGCCGCCCTCCCCGGCCAGCCCCGGGGCGGAGTCCTCAGCGGTCCCGCCACCGCGCGCGCGGTCAACGTGCTGGCCCCCAACGCCTCCGCGATGACGCTGGACGGAACCAACACCTGGATCGTCTCCGAACCCGGCTCCGGGCTCGCGGTCGTCATCGACCCGGGTCCCCTGGACGACGTACACCTGAAGAACGTCATCGCCACCGCCGAGAAGGCCGGGCAGCGGGTCGGGCTCACCCTCCTCACCCACGGCCACCCGGACCACGCGGAGGGCGCCGCGCGCTTCGCCGAGCTGACCGGTACCAAGGTGCGGGCCCTGGACCCCGCGCTGCGCCTCGGCGACGAGGGCCTGGAGGCGGGGAGCGTGATCACGACGGGCGGTCTGGAGCTGCGCGTGGTCCCGACGCCGGGACACACCGCGGATTCCCTCTGCTTCCATCTCCCGGCCGATCAGGCTGTCCTGACGGGCGATACGGTCCTGGGCCGCGGTACGACGGTCGTGGCGCACCCTGACGGCCGCCTGGGGGACTATCTGGACTCCCTGCGGCGCCTGCGGTCCCTGACGGTCGACGACGGCGTGCACACGGTCCTGCCGGGCCACGGCCCGGTCCTGGAGGACGCGCAGGGCGTCGTCGAGTTCTACCTCGCCCACCGCGCGAACCGCCTCGCCCAGGTCGAGACGGCCGTCGAGGACGGCTACGTGGCGCCTACGGACGTGGTCGCCCACGTGTACGCGGACGTGGACCGCTCCTTGTGGCCGGCAGCGGAACTGTCGGTACGGGCGCAACTGGACTACTTGCGGGAACACGGCTTGATCTAGCCGCACCCCACCCACTCTGGTGGCACCCGGGGCAATCGGGCGGGTGGGCGGGAAAGCCCGTGGCGGAAGCACGAACGGGGCCCAGCCTCAAAAGAGACGGGACCCCATCCGCGTACGAAACAGCGTCAGCGAAACCGCGTCAGCGAGAACGCTTGGCCAGCCGCTCCACGTCCAGCAAGATCACCGCGCGGGCCTCGAGCCGGAGCCACCCGCGCCCTGCGAAGTCCGCAAGCGCCTTGTTGACCGTCTCGCGGGAGGCGCCGACCAACTGGGCCAGCTCCTCCTGCGTGAGGTCGTGCACGACGTGGATGCCCTCTTCGGACTGCACGCCGAAGCGGCGCGACAGGTCGAGGAGAGCGCGGGCCACACGCCCGGGCACGTCGGAGAAGACCAGATCGGACATCTGGTCGTTCGTCTTGCGCAGGCGCCGCGCGACGGCACGCAGCAGCGCCGCGGCCACCTCGGGCCGTGCGTTCAGCCACGGCTGAAGGTCGCCGTGGCCGAGGCCGAGCAGCTTGACCTCGGTGAGCGCGGAGGCGGTCGCCGTACGCGGGCCCGGGTCGAAGAGCGAGAGCTCACCGATGAGCTCGCCGGGGCCGAGCACCGCGAGCATGTTCTCCCGGCCGTCGGGTGAGGTGCGGTGAAGCTTCACCTTGCCCTCGGTGACCACGTAAAGGCGGTCTCCGGGGTCACCTTCATGGAAAAGCGCATCCCCGCGCGCGAGCGTCACCTCACTCATGGAGGCGCGGAGCTCCGCGGCCTGCTCGTCATCGAGCGCCGCGAAGAGCGGGGCGCGCCGCAGAACGTCGTCCACGAGTTCTCTCCTTGTCGACCTGCATCAGGGGACCGTGCTCCCCATTTTGCCGGACGGTCCAAACAGTGTGATCAGTCACAAGTCTGCCGCACTGACGTCGTGTGCTGTGCGGGAGGGGGCCAATTGGGGGCCGATCCATAGGGTCCAGGGCGGATGTCAGTGTCGGGCTCTAGGCTGGCCGAGTGTCCAAAAGCCGGTGAGAGCACAGGCCAAGGGGATTCGGAAGGTTACAGCCTGACCGGGTTCCGCTGTGGGCGAACATGCTTCCATTGGTCCAGAGAATGCGACAAAAGGGACAAGGGTGCCACCGGTGAGCCAGCCTTCGGAGAAGAATCAAGCCACCGCCGCCGCGGCGAAATGCACCCCGGCGAAGAAGGCCGCCGGGACCCCCGCGAAGAAGGCCACCGGGACCGCGGCGAACAAGGTCACCAAGACCCCGGCCAAAGCCAAACCGAACCCCAAACCCAAACTCAACCCCAAACCCGAGTCCCACACCGCCCTCGTCCGACGTGCCCGCCGCATCAACCGCGAGCTCGCGGAGGTGTACTCGTACGCCCACCCCGAGCTGGACTTCGAGAACCCCTTCGAGCTGCTCGTCGCCACGGTCCTCTCCGCGCAGACCACCGACCTCCGGGTGAACCAGACGACCCCGCGCCTCTTCGCCGCGTACCCGACCCCGGAGGACCTCGCCGGCGCCAACCCCGAAGAGGTCGAGGAGCTGATCAGGCCGACCGGGTTCTTCCGGGCGAAGACAAAGTCGATCATGGGGCTCGCCGTCGCCCTGCGGGACAACCACGGAGGTGAGGTCCCCGGCCGCCTGGAGGACCTGGTCAAGCTGCCCGGCGTAGGCCGCAAGACCGCGTTCGTCGTGCTCGGGAACGCCTTCGGGGTCCCCGGCATCACCGTGGACACCCACTTCGGGCGGCTCGTCCGCCGGTGGAAGTGGACCGAGGAGACCGACCCGGTGAAGGTCGAGGCCGCCATCGCCGGCCTCTTCCCGAAGAGCGAGTGGACGATGCTCTCGCACCGCGTGATCTTCCACGGCCGCCGTATCTGCCACTCCCGCAAGCCTGCCTGCGGTGCCTGCCCGATCGCCGATCTCTGCCCGTCGTACGGGGAGGGCGAGACCGATCCGGAGAAGGCGAAGAAGCTCCTGAAGTACGAGATGGGCGGTCTGCCGGGCCAGCGCCTCAAGCCCCCGCCGGACTATCCGGGGAAGGCGGCGCCCCCGCTGGGCGCCGCATGAGCGAGGAACGAACCGAGGGGCCACAGGCGTTGTCCACAGTTGGACGGGGGTGCCGATGACGCACGCGAGCGACACGAGCGAGACAACCGACACGAGCGATACGCACATGAGCGGTATGAGCGAGATGAGCGAGGGGCACGGCTTCCAGGGGCGGCCCGGCATCCCCGACAGCCCCGGTCGCCCCGGCAGCCCCAACGGACACGTGTGCCTCAGTACCGATGGCCTCCCCGCCTGGCTGGATCCCGTTGCCCGTGCCGCCGAGACCGTCCGGCCGACCCAGCTCAGCCGCTTCCTGCCCCCGGAGAGCGGCGCCGGGCGCAAGTCCGCCGTGCTCGTCCTCTTCGGAGAGGGCACGCGCGGCCCCGAGCTGCTCCTGATGGAGCGCTCCGGGAGCCTTCGCTCGCACGCGGGCCAGCCCTCCTTCCCCGGCGGCTCCCTCGACCCCGAGGACGGCGATCCGCTGACGGACGGCCCTCTGCGCGCCGCCCTGCGCGAGGCCGAGGAGGAGACCGGGCTCGACCCCCGAGGCGTACAGATCTTCGGCGTGCTGCCCAGACTCTTCATCCCGGTGAGCGACTTCGTGGTGACCCCGGTGCTCGGCTGGTGGCGTTCACCCACCCCCGTCGGCGTCGTCGATCCGGCCGAGACGGCCCGCGTCTTCACGGTCCCCGTGTCCGATCTCACGGATCCCGACAACCGCGCGACGACAGTTCATCCGAGCGGCCACCAAGGCCCGGCCTTCCTCGTTGAATCGGCTCTGGTCTGGGGTTTTACGGCCGGAGTGATCGACAGGATTCTGCATTTCGCGGGCTGGGAACGCCCCTGGGACCGCACCAAGCAGGTGCCGCTCGACTGGCGCGCATGACAAGGTTGCGGGGATACGTGGCGACCGCGATGCGAGGCGAGGATTGAATCGGTGAACGTGCTGGACATCCTTTTGGTGGTCGCCGCCGTATGGTTCGCGGTCATCGGCTACCGCCAGGGATTCGTCGTCGGCATCCTGTCGGTGATCGGTTTTCTGGGCGGCGGACTCGTCGCGGTGTACCTGCTGCCCGTCATCTGGGGCGCCCTCACGGACGACGAGGGAGCGGTGAGCACGACGGCCGCCGTCGTCGCCGTGGTCATCGTGATCGTCTGTGCCTCCATCGGTCAGGCCTTCACCACGCACTTGGGCAACAAGCTCCGCCGGTACATCACTTGGCAGCCCGCCCGGGCCCTGGACGCCACGGGCGGCGCCCTGGTCAACGTCCTCGCGATGCTCCTCGTCGCCTGGCTGATCGGCTCCGCCCTCGCGGGCACGACGCTGCCGACGGTCGGCAAGGAAGTACGCAACTCCAAGATCCTGCTCGGTGTTTCGCGCGCGCTGCCGGGCCAGGCCGACACCTGGTTCGCCGACTTCTCATCGGTCCTTGCGCGCAACGGCTTCCCGCAGGTCTTCAGCCCGTTCTCGAACGAGCCCATCACCGACGTCAAGGCACCCGACCCCAAGCTCGCCAAGAGCACGGTCGCCACGAAGGCCAAGCAGTCCATCGTGAAGGTGCAGGGCGAGGCCCGCGGCTGCGGCAAGGTCCTCGAAGGCACCGGCTTCGTCTTCTCCGACCGCCGCGTGATGACGAACGCGCACGTGGTCGGCGGCGTCGACGAGCCGACGGTCCAGATAGGAGGGGACGGCCGGACGTACGACGCGAAGGTCGTGCTCTACGACTGGAAGCGCGACATCGCCGTACTGGACGTGCCGACCCTCCAGGCGCCCGCGTTGCAGTTCACGTCCAAGGACGCGTCGAGCGGTGACAACGCGATCGTCGCGGGCTTCCCGGAGAACGGTCCGTACGACGTCCGACCCGCGCGCGTGCGCGGGCGCATCACGGCGAAGGGCCCGGACATCTACCACCGGGACACCGTGCGCCGTGACGTGTACTCGCTCTACGCGACCGTCCGCCAGGGCAACTCCGGCGGCCCGCTGCTCACGCCCGAAGGCAAGGTCTACGGCGTGGTCTTCGCGAAGTCACTGGACGACCCGGACACCGGCTACGCGCTCACCGCCGACGAGGTCCGTAAGGACATCGAGGCGGGCCGGACCGCCAACCAAGAGGTCGACAGTCAGGGCTGCGCGCTGTAGCCGGGGCCGCAGTCGGGGAGCAGTCGGTGGAGCAGGCGGATCAGTCGCGCGTATGCCTCAGCCGCGCCGAGACCCAGCGGGCCCTGCGGCGCAGGATGTGGGGAATGCCGATGCCTTGAGCAGGGCCTTCATGGCCCGGCTCGTGCGGACCGCCCCTCTCATGGCTGTTCAGCGCGATGGCTGAGCGGCGGTTGCGTGCTACTTCACTGTAGTCGTGCGTCCAGCCCATACCCCGACGTGTGCCCGTGCCTCAAGGTCGGTAATCGCGCCCACGCGCCCCAATTGGCCTATGCGGGTGGCAAGTAGCCGTTCGAAGAACAGACGTTCCCCTACTGCCGGGTACGGGCGTCTTTCTGACCCTATTTCAGGTCCCCGCTGCCCCGGTCGACTCTGATCGAGTACTCCGCCGACTCTGTTCGCGTACCCCGCAGATCGTGATTCAGGCTCCGCGCGGCCTACCGATCCGGATCGCCGCGCGGCCTACCGATCCGGTTCGGGATCCTTCAGCCAGTTCACCAGCTCGGTCGAGAAGGCGACCGGGTCCTCCTCCTGCGGAAAGTGCCCGAGACCGTCGAACAGCCGCCAGCGGTACGGCGCTTCGACGTACTCGCCCGAGCCCGCCGCACTGCGCGTCCGCATCACCGGGTCCAGGGAGCCGTGCAGATGCAGCGTGGGAACCTGCACGGGGCGCTTCATGCGCCGGTTGAACTGGATGCCGTCCGGACGGGCCATCGACCGCACCATCCAGCGGTACGGCTCGATCGCGCAGTGCGCCGTCGAGGGGATCGTCATGGCACGGCGGTACGTCTCCACCGCCTCGTCGTCCGGAAGCCGCGGCCCCGACCAGTCCCGGACCAGACGCCCCACCAGAGCCGCGTCGTCCGCGACGAGTTGACGCTCCGGCACCCACGGGCGCTGGAAGCCCCACACGTACGAACTCGCGGCGGTCTGCTTGCGGTCCGAGAGCATCGCCGAGCGCCAGCGCCGCGGGTGCGGCATCGAGGAGACGGCGAGGCGGCGCACCAGCTTGGGCCGCATCACGGCCGCCGTCCACGCGAGGTACCCGCCCAGGTCGTGCCCGACGAGCGCGGCGTCCGGCTCACCGAGCGACCGCACGACGCCCGTGATGTCGAGCGCGAGGTTCGCCGGGTCGTAACCGCGCGGCGTACGGTCGCTGCCGCCCACGCCCCGCAGGTCCATCGCGACCGCCCGGAAGCCCGCGTCGGCGAGCGCCACCATCTGATGCCGCCAGGTCCACCAGAACTGCGGAAAGCCGTGCAGGAGCAGCACGAGCGGTCCGTCGCCCATCTCGGCGATGTGGAAGCGCGCGCCGTTCGCGGCGACGTCCCGGTGGGTCCACGGTCCTTCGATGCGTACGGGTGACGTCGGTTGGGCCGGATGGGGGGTGGGTGTGGCGGGGTCCGTCATGAAGACGAGCGTGCCACAGCTGCCGCCGTCTCACTGCCACGATCCAGGGTGGCACCCGCGGGGGTGACCACGTCCACGGGGCTCACCGCGCGCGGGTGCGGCTTGGCGTTCTGCAGCACGGCGGCCGTCTCCTTGGCCGAAGCGGCGACCTTCTGCGGCCCCTTGCCCTTCTTGGCCTTCTTCGCGAAGACGACGCCGATCAGGGCAAGGACCCCGGCGACCAGTACGTTCGCCGCGAAGGAGAGCACGAAGCAGATCGCCATGTTCCAGCCGCTCCACGTACGGATGCCGTACGCGAGGGCGAAGCTCAGCATCGGCAGCGAGAAGAGCAGCACCGTCCCCGCCGCGGCGAACGCGGCGCCGCCGACCGCACCCCGCTTGACGTCCTGCCGCAGCTGGGCCTTGGCCAGCGCGATCTCGTCGTGCACCAGCGCGGACATCTCGCTGGTCGCCGATGAGACCAGCTGGCCGAGGCTGCGTTCGGTGCCGACGGGCCCGTCGGGTGTGCTCATCGCTTTCCCCTTCTCCGTAAGCCTGCGTATGCGTGCTCACAACGTCTGTTCAGATCTGTTCGGATACGACTCGGATACGACCGCTCAGATACGACCGCTCAGCTCAGTCTGCGCAGTCGAGCCTGCTCAGATCATGCCGGACCATCGTCTTCGGCGCGTGCCCCGGCCGACACTTCGGCAAGCCTGCGATGTTCGGCCGCCTTCTTTTCGTAGATCGCGGCCATCCGCAGGTGGTACTCCGGCTTGTCCTGTTCGTACACGTCCGGGATGCCGTCGAGGTCGTCGTCGCGCTCCTCGTCGTCGTACAGCGCGCGGTAGCGGGCGTTGCGCACCTTGAGCAGGATCCCGGAAAGCACGGCCGCGATGAGAGAGCCCATCAGGACGGCTGCCTTGATCTCGTCGGTGAGCAGCGGATCCTCGGTGAAGGCGAGTTCGCCGATCAGGAGCGAGACGGTGAAGCCGATACCGGCGAGCGAGGCGACCGCGAACACGTCCGGCCAGGCGAGTTGTTCGTTGAGCTCGGCCTTGGTGAACCGGGCGGCGAGCCAGGTGCCGCCGAAGATGCCGACCGCCTTGCCGACCACGAGACCGAGCACCACACCGAGCGTCTCCGGCTTGCTGAATACGTCCCCGAGCGCGCCGCCCGACACCACGACACCGGCGCTGAACAGCGCGAACAGCGGAACCGCGAGGCCCGCGGAGAGGGGTCGTACAAGGTGTTCGATGTGCTCGCCCGGCGAGTGCTCCTCGCCCTCGCGGCGGGTGCAGCGCAGCATCAGGCCCATCGCGACACCGGCGATCGTGGCGTGGATGCCGCTGTTGTACATCAGCCCCCAGATGACCAGGGCCAGCGGAACGTACACGTACCAGCCGCGTACGCCCTTGCGGAGCAGCAGCCAGAAGACCGCGAGGCCGATGACCGCGCCGCCGAGCGCCGCGAAGTTGAGGTCGCTGGTGAAGAAGACCGCGATGATCAGGATCGCGAAGAGGTCGTCGACGACGGCGAGCGTGAGCAGGAAGGCGCGGAGGGCGGACGGCAGCGAGGTGCCGATGACCGCGAGGACGGCGAGGGCGAAGGCGATGTCCGTGGCGGTCGGCACCGCCCAGCCGTCCGTGGAACCGCCGCCGACCGTGGTGACCAGGACGTACACGAGAGCCGGTACGGCCATGCCGCAGAGCGCGGCGACGACGGGCAGCGCGGCGGCCTTCGGGTCGCTCAGATCGCCCGCGACGAGCTCGCGCTTGAGTTCGATGCCGGCGACGAAGAAGAAGACGGCGAGCAGCCCGTCGGCCGCCCAG
Source organism: Streptomyces sp. NPDC055239 (assembly GCF_053606205.1). Lineage (NCBI taxonomy): Bacteria > Bacillati > Actinomycetota > Actinomycetes > Kitasatosporales > Streptomycetaceae > Streptomyces > Streptomyces sp. NPDC055239. The sequence goes on from NZ_JBSGRD010000010.1 coordinate 224,141, forward strand.
TGCTGTACGGAGAGGTCGAGGCCGAGAGAGCTCGGTCCCAGGTGGAAGCCGCGCACGGATTCGTACGACCCGCCTGCGGTGTTCGCCCAGATCAGCGCGGTGACGGCGGCTACGAGGAGGAGGACACCGCCGACGGTCTCGGCGCGCAGCGCGTTCGCGACGAAGTTCCGCTCGGGGAGCGAGAGCCGTCCGAGGACCTTGCGGCTGCTGTCACCGCTGTCACGGATGTTGCTGCTGCTGCTGCTGCTGTTGTTCTTGCCGTTGCTGGGTGCGGGCGCGGCCACGGGGGTCGACCTCCGGTCGGTAGGCAGGACGAATCACTTGCCGACCAGACTTCCCGGCGCACCTAGGTACTTCTTGTCGCGTTGTTGTCGTGATGTTGACGCGATCCTTAGCGTACCTAACATGCGAACGGACTTATCCGGCGATCATCACTTTATGCGCAAGAGGGGCACTCGGCGTGGTGCCGGGTGCCCCTCTCGGGTCTCGGATCTCAGGTCTCAGGACCAGATCTCAGGATCAGGTCTGACCTAGTCCTCGCTCGGCGCCGCCGGCAGCTTGTTCTGGATCAGGTCCATCACGGAGGAGTCGGCGAGCGTGGTGACGTCACCGACCGCGCGGTTCTCGGCGACGTCCCGAAGGAGTCGCCGCATGATCTTCCCGGACCGTGTCTTCGGCAGCTCGGCCACCGGAAGGACCCGCTTCGGCTTGGCGATCGGTCCGAGCGTCGTGCCCACGTGGTTGCGCAGGTCCGCCACGAGCCCCTCGTCGTCGGCGTTCGCCGTGCCCCGCAGGATCACGAACGCGACGATGGCCTGCCCGGTGGTCTCGTCCGCCGCGCCCACGACCGCCGCCTCGGCGACCGCCGGGTGCGAGACGAGCGCCGACTCGACCTCGGTGGTGGAGATGTTGTGCCCGGACACGAGCATCACGTCGTCCACACGGCCCAGGAGCCAGATGTCGCCGTCGTCGTCCTTCTTGGCACCGTCACCGGCGAAGTACTTGCCCTCGAAGCGCGACCAGTACGTGTCGATGAAGCGCTGGTCGTCGCCCCAGATGGTCCGCAGCATGGAGGGCCACGGCTCGGTCAGGACGAGGTAGCCGCCACCGCCGTCCGGCACTTCGCGCGCCTCGTCGTCGACGACGGTCGCCGAGATGCCCGGCAGCGCGCGCTGGGCGCTTCCCGGCTTGGTCTCGGTCACGCCCGGCAGCGGCGAGATCATCATCGCGCCGGTCTCGGTCTGCCACCAGGTGTCCACGATGGGGCACTTGTCGGCGCCGATGTTCTTGCGGTACCACATCCACGCCTCGGGGTTGATCGGCTCGCCGACCGATCCGAGGACCCTCAGGCTGCTGAGGTCGAACTTCGCGGGGATGTCGTCGCCCCACTTCATGAACGTACGAATGGCGGTGGGCGCCGTGTAGAGGATGGTCACGCCGTACTTCTGCACGATCTCCCAGAAGCGCCCCTGGTGCGGGGTGTCGGGCGTGCCCTCGTACATGACCTGCGTCGCGCCGTTCGCCAGCGGGCCGTACGTGATGTACGAGTGCCCGGTGACCCAGCCGATGTCGGCCGTACACCAGTAGACGTCGGTCTCCGGCTTGAGGTCGAAGACGGCGTGGTGGGTGTACGCGGCCTGCGTCAGATAGCCGCCGGAGGTGTGCAGGATGCCCTTCGGCTTACCCGTCGTACCCGACGTGTAGAGGATGAAGAGCGGGTTCTCCGCGTCGAAGGCCTCGGGGGTGTGCTCGGCGGACTGACGCTCGGTGAGCTCGTGCCACCACACGTCGCGGCCTTCGGTCCACGCCACGTCCTGGCCGGTGCGGCGTACGACGAGGACGTGCTCTACGGAGCTGTCCTCGCGCGCGACGGCGTCGTCGACCGCGGGCTTCAGGGCGGCGGGCTTGCCCCTGCGGTAGCCGCCGTCGGAGGTGATGACGACCTTGGCGTCGGCGTCCTTCACGCGCTTGGCGATGGCGTCGGCCGAGAAGCCGCCGAAGACCACTGAGTGCGCGGCGCCGATGCGGGCACAGGCCAGCATCGACACGACGGCCTCGGGGATCATCGGCAGGTACACGGCGACGCGGTCGCCCTGTCGGACTCCCAGCTCGGTCAGCGCGTTGGCGGCCCGGCTGACCTCGTCCTTGAGCTCGGCATAGGTGATGGCCCGGCTGTCGCCGGGCTCACCCTCGAAGTGGATCGCCACACGGTCGCCGTTTCCGGCCTCCACATGGCGGTCCACGCAGTTGTACGCGACGTTGAGCTTCCCGTCGGCGAACCACTTCGCGAACGGCGGGTTCGACCAGTCGAGCGTCTCGGTCGGTTCGGTGGACCAGGTCAGCCGGCGGGCCTGCTCGGCCCAGAAGCCGAGCCGGTCAGCCTTGGCCTGTTCGTACGCCTCCGCGGTGACGTTGGCGTTGGCCGCCAGGTCGGCCGGCGGCGCGAACCTTCGCTCTTCTTTAAGAAGGTTGGCCAGGCTTTCGTTGCTCACGACATCTCCCATTCCCAGGGTGTCCGTTGTGTCCAAAGCCACAGCTCATCAGACGTATACCCCTGGTGACAAGAGCTTGCCGAAAATTGGTTTAGACCTTTACTCGGGTGGGTGGCTCCTCACGCGGTGTTCCTTCGTGCGGTGACGGTGTGACCTGGTCGAATACGTCGTCCGGGCTCTCGGTGAGGAGATACGCCTGGGCCTCGCCGACATGGAAGTACATGCCGTGCAGCTCCAGGGTGCCCTCGGCCATGCGCCGCGCCACCGACTCGTGGCCGCGCAGGTGCTCCAGCTGCTGGACCACGTTGGTCAGGCAGAGCTGCTCGACGGCGTCGGCGGGGGCCCGGCCCGCGAGCCGCGCCCAGCCCCCCTCGTCCTTGTGCGCCGCGAGACGCTCGAGGCTCGGCGCCCCGTGCCGCAGCCACCGCTTCAGGGGCGTCTGCGCGCCTCCGGGCGGGGTGTTGAGCAGCGCCTGCATCGCCCCGCACCCGGAGTGCCCGCACACGGTGATGGACCGCACCTCAAGGACGTCCACCGCGTACTCGATCGCGGCGGCCACCGAGTCGTCCCCGCTCTCGGCGCCCGGCAGCGGTACCAGGTTGCCGACATTGCGTACGACGAAGAGGTCGCCGGGGCCGCTCGACGTGATCATCGAGGTGACGAGCCGGGAGTCGGCGCAGGTCAGGAAGAGCTGCGAGGGCTGCTGGCCCTCGCGGGCGAGGCGGGCGAGCTCGCCCCGCACGTGCGGGGCCGTGTTCCGCTGGAACGCGCTGATGCCGCTTGCCAGTTGGTGCCCGCTGGGCCGGCTCTCGCCCTGGGGTGCTTCCTGCGGGCGGTCGCAGTGGTGGTTGCGCCAGGCCGTCCAGGGCCTGCAGCAGGAGTGCGAGGCGCTTGCGTGCTCGGCGATCCGCGTCCCCGCGCGCCCGGTCACCTCGACGGTGCCGCCCTGCGCGGTGTGTGCGTCCTGCCAGCACTGCAGTGCTTCGTACGCCGCGTGGTCCATGAATGATCCGTCCAACTCCACGATGGTGGATGCCCCTTGGGGTACGAGGTGCAGCGCCCTACTGAGACGCGGCACGGCGAGGAAGGTCAACTGGCCGCGCACGCGCACGTGGTGGGTGCCGTCCTCCTCGGTGTGGGTGATCCGGGTCCGGGCGAGGCGGTGCAGTGCGACGGCCACGGCCACGGCGACCCCGAGGGCCACGCCTTCGAGTACGCCGAGGAAGACGACGCCGAGTGTGGTGGTGGTGTAGGCGAGGATCTCGCGGTGGCGGGTGATGGTGCGGATGTGGTTCAGGTTCACCATCTGGATGCCGACCGCCATCACCAGGGCGCCCAGCGCGGCGAGCGGGATCAGCTCTAGCAGGGGAACCATCAGCAGGGCGGCTACTACTACCCAAACGCCGTGCAGCATCGTGGAGTTCCGGCTTACGGCACCGGCCTTCACATTGGCCACGCTGCGCACCGCGACCCCGGCGACGGGGAGTCCGCCGAGCGCCCCGGACACGGCGTTGGCCGCGCCCTGGCCGAGCAGTTCGCGGTCCAGGTTGGAGCGGCCGCCACCGGTGCCCAGGTCGCGCCGCCCGGAGACGAGCTTGTCCACGGCGACGGCGCCGAGAAGCGACTGCACGCTGCAGACCAGTGTGATCGTGAGCACGGCGGCGACGAGCCCCAGTACGGGACCTTCGGGCAGACCAGCGAGGGAGTGGCTGCGCCACGAGGGCAGGTCGACCTTGGACACGCTCAGCCCTGCGATCGCGGCGACAGCCGTCGCCGCGGCCACGGAGACGAGGGGAGCGGGCACGACGCGGACGGCTTTTCCTACGCGGCCGGGAATCCGCGGCCAGAGCAGCAGCACCGCCAGGGTCAGCACGCTGACCGTCAGCGTGGCCGGGTGAAGGTCGGCCAACTGGGCGGGCAGCGCACGGAGGTTGTCGAGGACGGTGCTCTGCGGGGTGCCGCCGAGCACGATGCGCAGTTGGGCGACGGCGATGGCGACGCCGATGCCGGAGAGCATGCCGTGCACGACGGCGGGGCTGACGGCGAGCGCCGTGCGGGCTACGCGCAGGCATCCCAGGGCGAGTTGGGCGAACCCGGCGAGAACGGTGATGGCGCAGGTGGTTCGCCAGCCGTACTGGTGGATGAGGTCGGCTGTGACGACCGTGAGTCCTGCGGCGGGGCCGCTGACCTGCAGCGGCGATCCGCCGATCCGTCCGGCGACGAGGCCGCCGACTGCGGCGGCGACGAGGCCCGCCTGGAGCGGTGCTCCGGTGGCGAGCGCGATACCGAGGGACAGCGGCAGGGCGATCAGGAAGACGGCGATGGACGCGGATACGTCGGCACCGGCGATGCGGAACTTACGGATCTTGCGGAACTTGCGGAATTTGCCGGGCGGCGGCCCGTGGGGCTCGTGGTCGCGTGAGGCGTGGGCCGAGTCGGTGGCATGGGTGGGGACGCAGGCAGACATGGTTTCCCGTCTCCTCCGGGGCAGCGCGGTCGCGGAACAGGGGGTCCTCCGGCGGTCACCGGAGGGCGGGTCGCGGCCGTGGGTCACGGCGTTGCAGCGGCGGGATATCTCAACTCTCGGTAAATGAATCGTAATGGAGAGTAAATGCGAAGGATAGATAAACGGGGCAAATGGGGCAGTAGATCACTCTAGAGAGTGATTAAAGCTATTTGTCGGCTTGTCGGAACATCTGACCCAAACCTTCGTGCGACGTTGGCGGCACTGTCGGGCATTTCAGGGCAATTGCACCGCGACACCTTCGGTGGTGACCCCTGCAGCCATGCCCCGACCCGTAGCCGACTCGAAGGAAGAAGGTGGGCGGAAGATGGCCGCCACCCAGAGGATCCAGCGGATCGCCGGGGGCGTCACCGCCCTCACCGCATGCGCCGCAGTACTGGCCGGTTGCGCGAGCGGCGACACCGGCGCCGAGGAAGTCACCCACGGAGCCAAGAAGGCGTCCCCCGCCCCGGCTCCCAAGAGCGCGGTCCGCATGATCGGTGACGGCTCCACCGCCTTCACCGGCCAACAGCCGCACCTGCCCCGCCCCGAGCGACTGAGACCCGGCCAGAAGCCACCCCAGTTCGTGGTCTTCTCCTGGGACGGCGCCGGCGAGGACAGCCAGAAGCTCTTCTCGCACTTCCGCAAGGTCGCCAAGCGGAACGACGCCACGATGACGTACTTCCTCAGCGGCGTGTACATGCTCCCCGAGGCGAAGCGGAAGCTCTACGACCCGCCGCAGCACCAGTCCGGGAGCTCGGACATCGGCTTCAACGACCGCAAGGGGATCAAGGACACCGTCGAGCAGCTCCGCGGCGCCTGGCTCGAGGGCAATGAGGTCGGCACCCACTTCAACGGCCACTTCTGCGGCACCAGCGGTGGCGTGGGCCAGTGGTCGGTGGCCGACTGGAAGAGCGAGATCAACCAGGCCAAGTCCTTCGTGAAGGCCTGGAAGACGAACACGGGCATGAAGAAGGCGCAGCCCCTGCCCTTCGACTACGACAAGGAACTCGTCGGCGCGCGCACGCCGTGCCTCGAAGGTCAGAAGAACTTCATGCGGGCGGCCCGTGAGCTGGGCTTCCGCTACGACACCAGTGGCGTCAACGACCAGATCTGGCCCAAGAAGAAGGAGGGCCTCTGGGACCTGTCGATGCAGCTGGTCCCCGTCCCCGGCCGCAAGTTCGAGACGCTGACCATGGACTACAACTTCATGGTCAACCAGTCGGGTACGGCGTCCCAGGGCGACCCGGACAAGCACGCGTACTGGGGCGACCAGATGCGCGACGGCCTGCTCCAGGGCTTCCACCGCGCCTACAAGGGCAACCGCGCCCCGCTGATCATCGGCAACCACTTCGAGTCCTGGAACGGCGGCACGTACATGCGCGCCATCGAGGAGACGATTGAGTCCGTCTGCACCAAGCGCGACGTGCGGTGCGTCTCCTTCCGGCAACTCGCCGACTGGCTCGACGCCCAGGACCCGCAGACCGTGGAGCGCCTGACCAAGCTCCCGGTCGGCAAGGCCCCGAAGGAGGGCTGGGCGTCCTTCCTCTCCGCCCAGCCCGCACCGGCCCCGAAGGGAGTCCCGGGCGCCCCGGCCAGCAAGCCGTAGCCGTCGGCCGGTAAGCCGTAGCCGTCAGGCGCTTTGAGGCTGCGTCTCCCGGAGTACGAAGCCGGGGTCGACCTGGGATGCCAGGCAGAATCCTCCTTCTGCACCCCTCGCACCGCTTCGCGGGCTTCGGGGTGCTGCGCCGGACTCCGTCCGTCGGTCGGCGTGCCGTCAGGCGCTTTGAGGCTGCGTCTCCCGGAGTACGAAGCCGGGGTCGACCTGGGCAGCCAGGTCGGCCCCTGTTCGTTCGTTGCCCCAGCTCTGCGCGTTCTTCAGGTGGAAGTGGACCATCTGCTGGGTGTAGCGGTCCCAGTCCCTGCGCTCGTACGAGGTGTCGGCGGCGATCTGAAGTGCTTGGAGGGAGTGGCGGTTGTCGTCCTCCAGGAACTCGAACCGGGGCGGGCGGCCCTTCTCCATGGCGCGCACCCAGTCCGAGTGCCCGACCGTCACCAGGAGGTCGTCGCCCACCTGTTCGCGCAGGAAGTCGATGTCGTCCTGGCCCTGCACCTTGTTGCCGACGACTTTGAGGTCGACGCCGAAGTCCCGTGCGTATTCCTTGTACTGGCGATAGACGGAGACCCCCTTCCGGGTCGGCTCGGCCACCAGGAACGTCATGTCGAAGCGGGTGAACATGCCGGACGCGAAGGAGTCCGAACCCGCCGTCATGTCGACGACCGCGTACTCGTCGCGCCCGTCGACCAGGTGGTTCAGGAGCAGCTCCACCGCCCCCGTCTTGGAGTGGTAGCAGGCGACACCGAGGTCGGCTTCGGTGAACGGCCCTGTGACCATCAAACGCACGGCTGCGTCGTCGAGTTCCACCGGCCGGGCGCACGCGTCGTACACGGGGTTGTCCTCGCGCACCCGCAGGATTCGCGACCCCTCGCCGGGCGGCGTCGTCTTGATCATCGTGTCGGCGGAGACGATCCGCGGGTTGGAGCCCCGCAGGTAGTCCTTGATGAGCGGGATGTGCGCGCCCATGGCGGGCAGCTCGGCCGCGTACGCCTCGTCGAGGCCGAGCGCGGGGCCCAGGTGCTGGTTGATGTCGGCGTCCACCGCGAGGACCGGCGCTCCGGTGGCGGCGAGGTGTCGGATGAAGAGCGAGGACAGCGTGGTCTTGCCGCTGCCGCCCTTCCCTACGAAAGCGATCTTCATGTTCACCAAGGGTAGCCGGACGATTACCTGCCGTATCGATCCAGCGTGAAGAAGACCACTCCTTCGTGGGGGAGTGCGGTGGGTGCGTAGGGTCGTACTCATGAGTACGACAGCCGATCCGCTCGCGGCCCTGGGCGCACTGCCCGGCGTGCCCGACTCCGTGGACTCCGTGCGCAAGGCCGTGGACCGGGTCTACGGCCACCGGATCATGCGGCGCCGCAGCAACGAGATCACCTCCGAGGCGGCGCTGCGCGGCGCACGCGGCTCGGCGGCGCTCTCCGGTGCCGACTGGGCACTGGAAGAGGTACGTCGTCGCAGCGACTTCAGCGGCGACGGCGAGGCCCGCGCGATCGGCGCGGCCCTGCGTCTCACCGCGGAGGCCGGTCAACTCCTGTCCATCTGGCGGCAGTCTCCGCTCCGGGTCCTCGCGCGCCTCCACCTGGTCGCCGCAGCGGAGAACGACGAGGCGGCGGGGCGGCCCCGCCTTGCTGGTGAGCCCGTCGACGAGCCGCTGGTCGAGCTGGACGTGCCGGACTCCGACGAGGTGGCGGGCCGCCTGGAGGGGCTTTCGCAGCTGATCATCGCCGGTGGCTCCGCACCCGCTCTGGTGACAGCGGCCGTGGTGCACGGCGAGCTGCTCAGTCTGCGCCCCTTCGGCTCGCACAACGGCCTGGTCGCGCGGGCCGCCGAGCGCATCGTCCTGGTGGGCAGCGGGCTCGACCCGAAGTCCGTCTGCCCGGCCGAGGCGGGGCACGCGGAACAGGGGAGGGCGGCCTACGTAGGGGCGCTCGACGGATACGCGTCCGGGACTCCGGAAGGTATGGCGGCCTGGATCGCCCACTGCGGGCGTGCGGTCGAACTGGGGGCCAGGGAGTCGACGGCGGTCTGCGAGGCGATGCAGCGCGGCGCGGCGTAAAGGCCGTAAAGGGCTCTGCACAGGGATGCGGCGGTACGAGTTCTCGTACCGCCGCTGGCATGTTCACCGTGTTACCAAGCGTCCTCGAAGGTTGCCCATCAGGTCGGGTACTTAGCCCGTCACCTGGTGCGGCTGGCCCGTAATCGACGGGTCGACGTCGCGTGGGTGCTCGGTGTTCATGCTTCGGTCCGTGGGGCCTTGGTTGCGTTTAAAGGTAATCCTCTCGGATGTCCTTGGTCTCGCGGGCCGTTGAATCCTTTGTACTCCTGTCCTGGAGTAAGCGGAAGTCCTGGCACTACTTCTTTACTTTTAGGTTCAAACAAGGGTGAATCGGGCGGGTGAGGTCCTGCGCCGACTCACGAACCACACAAGGCCCGCCGTGGCCGCCGCGGCGCCCACCGCCGCCACCGCGACGAGCGCGGGCCGGGACGGCTTCCGGCGCCGTTCCTTGAGCCGGACCGGGCGGTGGAAGTCGAGAATCGGCCACCCGCGCGCGAGAGCCTCACGGCGCAGCGCGCGATCCGGGTTGACCGCGTGCGGATGTCCCACGGACTCGAGCATGGGGAGGTCCGTCGCCGAGTCGCTGTAGGCGTGGCAGCGGTCGAGGTCGTACCCCTCGGACTCCGCGAGTTCCTTGATCGCCGTCGCCTTTGTGGGGCCGTACGCGTAGTACTCCACCTCGCCGGTGAAGCAGCCGTCGTCGCCGACCACCATCCGGGTCGCCACCACTCGGTCCGCGCCAAGAAGTTCGCCGATCGGCTCGACCACTTCGGCGCCCGATGTGGAGACGATGACGACGTCCCGTCCCGCGGTGTGGTGCTCCTCGATGAGGGACGCGGCCTCGTCGTAGATGATCGGGTCGATCAGGTCGTGAAGCGTCTCGGCGACGATTTCCTTGACCTGCTGCACGTTCCAGCCGCGGCACAGCGCGGACAGATACTCGCGCATCCGCTCCATCTGGTCGTGATCGGCTCCGCCGGCGAGGAAGACGAACTGTGCATATGCAGTTCGTAGTACGGCCCTGCGGTTGATCAGGCCGCCTTGGTAGAACGACTTGCTGAAGGTGAGAGTGCTCGACTTCGCAATGACCGTCTTGTCCAGGTCAAAGAAGGCGGCTGTGCGGGGCAACGAGTGGTTTTCCACGAGCCCGAGCATAGGCGCCCACCATTCGGCGTAAGGTGAGGCGTGTGGGTTTGCCTGAGAAGGCTCTCGGGTACACCATGGAAGTCACGGATCGTTCGCGACCGTGCTAACCCGGTCTGGCTCCTCCCCCCCCGAGTCGGACCGTGGGGACGACCCCCGCTCTCCCCCCCGGCGGGGGTCGTCGCATGTCCGGATGGGTTTTCCGGACCTCTCTCGACCTTCATCTGATCGCCTGGCGCCTTCCGGCGGCCGTATCGGCGATCTTTTCGCATGCCCATGATCCGTCACTGTGTGTAGCCGTTGGGCTGCTCTGTGGAAGTCTCAGAGATGTCACCGGTATGGGTGAAGGGGATATTCACAGCCCCCGTCTTGTCCACAGTTATTGACCAAGATCCACACGTTATCCGCGACCGCTGCACGCTGAATCCGCTCGTTCTGCACGCGAAGTTCATGGCCGGATTGCTTTGGCCGGTTCATCGCCGATGTGGAACGCGGCATTCAACGGGCTTGTAGTGAGTGGGGGCTGAGGATCGTGGCTGGAGTGATTACACGTGACGGACCGCCGTCGTCCGATGGACGACAGGGCGGACCGCTGATCGTCACGGAAGATGTGGACCTGCTGGACGACCTGCTGCGGCTGTGCGCCGCGGCGGGGGCACGGCCCGAGGTGCAGCACGGTGTGCCGGAGCGCAGGGGCGGCTGGGACGCGGCGCCGCTGGTCCTTGTCGGGGACGACGCGGTGGACCGGGTGCGGGGAGCCGCGCGCAGGCGTGGGGTCGTCCTGGTCGGGCGGGATCAGGACGACTCCGGGGTGTGGCAGCGCGCGGTGGAGATCGGTGCCGATCATGTCCTTGTCCTGCCCGACGGCGAACGATGGCTGGTGGACCGCATCGCCGATGTCGCCGAGGGCGTGGGAAGGCCCGCGCTCACGGTGGGGGTGATCGGCGGGAGCGGCGGAGCCGGTGCCTCCACGCTGGCGTGCGCGCTCGCCGTCACGGCGGCCCGCGCGGGGCGGCGCACGATGCTCGTCGACGCCGATCCGCTCGGTGGCGGTCTCGATGTGCTGCTGGGCGGCGAGGCGGCCGACGGTCTCCGCTGGCCCGCCTTCGCGCAGTCCAGGGGCCGGGTCGGGGGTGGCGCGCTCGAGGAGTCACTGCCCGAGCTGCATTCCCTGCGGGTCCTGAGCTGGGACCGGGGTGACGCGGTGGTCATCGCGCCCGAGGCCATGCGGGCGGTGATCGCCGCCGCCCGGCGGCGGGGCGGGGCAGTGATCGTGGACCTGCCGCGCCGCGTGGACGAAGGAGTGGCCGAGGCGCTGGCCCAGGTGGATCTGGGGCTTCTGGTGGTGCCGCCGGAGTTGCGCGCGGTGGCCGGGGCGAGGCGGGTCGCGTCGGCGGTGGGGATGGTGCTGCGGGATCTGCGGGTGGTGGTCGGCAGAGGCGGCGCCGGTCGCGCCGGAGGAGGCGGAATCGACGGACTCGGTGGCTTCGACGCGGAGGAGGTGGCGCGCCTGCTCGGGCTGCCGCTCGTCGGCGAACTGCCACGGGAAGCGGGCCTGCTGTCCGCACAGGCCGAGGGGATGCCGCCCGGAAGCGCCGCCCGGGGGCCGCTGGCACGGTTCTGCACGGCCTTCTGGGACCGCGTCCCGGTCGATGCCACCGGAGGCGGCTCATGAGCGCCGTCGTCGGGGCAAAGATGCTGGACGGGGTGCGCCAGTGGCTCGCGGAGAACGGGACCGAACCGACACCGGCCCGCGTCGCCGAGGCGCTGCGGGCCCAGGGCAGGGTGCTCGGCGACGCGGAAGTCCTGGGCACGGCGCGGCAACTGCGCTCGGAACTGGTGGGCGCGGGACCCCTTGAGGCATTGCTCGCCGACGACTCGGTGACCGACGTGCTGGTGTCCGCGCCCGACCGGGTGTGGGTGGACCGCGGCGGGGGCCTGGAGCTGACCGGGGTGTCCTTCAGGGACGCGATGGCGGTGCGGCGGCTCGCACAGCGGCTCGCGGCCGTGGCCGGACGCCGGCTCGACGACGCGAGGCCCTGGGTGGACGCACGACTCCCGGACGGCACCCGCCTCCACGCGGTGCTGCCCCCGGTCGCCGTCGGATCGACCTGCCTCTCCCTGCGCGTCGTACGCCCCCGGGCCTTCACGCTGGCGGAACTGACAGCGGCGGGGACGGTGCCGCCGGGTGGAGACCGCGTACTGCGGGCACTGCTCGACGCCCGGCTCTCGTACGTGATCAGTGGCGGTACGGGGTCGGGCAAGACGACGCTCCTTAGCGCGCTCCTGGGTCTCGTCGGGCCGGGGGAACGGATCGTGCTCGCCGAGGACTCGGCGGAGTTGCGCCCCGATCACCCGCACGTGGTCCGCCTCGAGGCCAGACCGGCGAACCAGGAAGGGGCCGGTCAGGTGGGCCTCGACGACCTGGTGCGGCAGGCGCTGCGGATGCGTCCCGACCGGCTGGTCGTGGGCGAGGTGCGGGGCGCGGAGGTGGTGCACCTCCTTGCCGCCTTGAACACGGGCCATCAAGGTTGCGGCACGGTTCATGCCAACGCCGCCCGGGATGTTCCGGCCCGCCTGGAGGCGCTGGGGACGGCGGCCGGACTCGACAGGGCGGCGCTGCACAGCCAGTTGGCGGCCGCGCTGTCCGTGGTGATCCATCTCGTACGGGACCGGGCGGGGCGGCGGCGGATCGCCGAGGTGCATGTTCTGGAACGAGATCCGTCCGGCCTCGTGGTGACGGTGCCGGCGCTGCGGTGGGGCGAGAAGGAGTTCGTCCGGGAGCGGGGCTGGGAGCGGCTGGGCTCGCTTCTGACGGCCGGTGGTTGGAGTGATGGGCGATGAGCGCGACGGGGGTGGCGGCGGCCGCGTGTGCGGGGAGCGCGGCCTGGCTGGTGATCGGGCGGGACCGAGGGCTGCGGCGGGCGCGGGCGGTTCTCGCGGGAGGGGGCTTCGAGGCGGCGTCAGGGGGCGCGGCGTGGCGGCGGGCGGCGGACTGTGTCGGCGAGCGGGTGCGGCACGAGTGGTGGGCTCTGGCGGGTGGGGCGGCGCTCGCGCTGCTCGGGGAGTCGGTGGTGCCGCTGATCTTGGGTGCGGCCGGGGTGCTGTTGATGCGGCGTGTGCGGCGGGCCGGTGATGCGCGGCGCGAAGGGGAGCGTCGGGCCGCCGAGGTGATCGCGTTGTGCGGGACGCTCGCCGGTGAGGTTCGGGCGGGGCGGCAGCCGGGGGAGGCGTTGCGGGCGGCAGCGGGCGCTGGGCTCGGGGAGGCACGGGCCGGGGTTCTGGCGGCGGCGCGGTTCGGCGGGGATGTGCCGGGCGCGCTGGAGGAAGCGGCGCGGGAGCCGGGGGCGCAGGGGTTGTTGGGGCTCGCGGCGTGCTGGCGGGTGGCGGTGGACCGGGGTGCCGGGCTCGCGGCGGGCCTTGAGCGGCTTGAGGGTGCGCTGCGGGCGGAGCGGGACCAGCGTGCCGATCTGCGGGCCCAGCTGGCGGGTGCGCGGTCGACGGCGGTGATGCTCGCGGGGCTTCCGGTCCTGGGGCTGCTGATGGGGAGCGCGCTCGGGGCGGCGCCGTTGCGGGTGTTGCTGCATACGGGGGCGGGGCTCGGATGCCTGGCCGTGGGCGGGGCGCTGGAGGGCGCCGGCGTGTGGTGGGCGCTGCGGATCGTACGAGGGGCGGAGGAGCGATGAGTTTCGTTGTCCACAAGGTGGGGGTGGCCGTGTGGGGTGCGGCGGCCGTGCTGTGGCTGGTGTCGGCGGTCCTCGCGGCGCGGCGCGAGCGGGCGGTGCGGGGACGTTCGGGGGCCGTGCTGGGGGTGGTGGAGCGGCTGCCGGGGGTCTCGTCGCGGCGGTGGCTCCGGCGGCGTGACGCGGTGCGGGGATGGCTGGCGGTGGCTGGTGCGGTGAGTGCCGGGTGGGTGCTGGTCGGCGGTTTTCCGGGGTGCCTGGTGGGGTCGGGCGCTGGGTACGGGGTGTGGCGTTGGTGGCGGGGGCGGGGAGTTCGCGTCGCGGAGTTCGACGTCGTGGAGGCCGCTCGGCAACTCCCTCTGGCAGCTGACCTGTTGGCGGCCTGTGTCGCTGCGGGCGCGGGGCCCGTCGTGGCCGCACAGGCGGTGGGTGACGCGTTGAAAGGGCCGGTTGGGGAGCGGCTCGCGCAGGGGGCCGCGGAGGTGCGCCTCGGCGGTGAACCAGCCGACGCGTGGCGGAGGTTGGGCGCGATACCGGGCGCCGGGGCGCTGGCCCGCCTGCTGGAGCGGGCGGGGGAGTCGGGGGCTCCGGCCGCGGATCCGGTGGCGCGTCTCGCCGCGGACTGCCGTGCGGAACGGGGCCGTACGGCGACGGCGGCGGCGCGCAGGGCCGGGGTGCTGATGACGGCGCCGGTGGGGCTGTGCTTCTTGCCCGCGTTCATCGCGGTGGGAGTGCTGCCTGTGGTGATCGGCCTGGCCGGCGGGTTGTTGAGCGGCATCTGAGCGGTTCGGTGGCTGAACGGCCAAGTGGCCCGACGGCGGCTTCGTAAGGCGTGGTCGCCGTGTTCTGAAGAGAACAGACGGAAATTTCACGGGGGTTGAGATGTGGGGACAGCTGTGTGCACGGGCGTCGCGGTGCAGGGCGCGTGCGGGGCGGGCGGTGCGAGGGGACGTGGGGATGGTCACCTCGGAGTACGCGATGGGGCTCATCGCGGCGGTGGGGTTCGCCGGATTGCTCTACAAGGTGGTGACGAGCGGGCAGGTCAGGGCGGCGTTGCAGGCGGTCGTGGAGAAGGCGCTCGATGTCCAGTTCTGAGGGGTCCGGGGGTAGCCGCGGCCGCCACGGGGACCAGGGGTTCGTGACGGCTGAGGCGGCCGTGGTGCTTCCCACGCTCGTGCTGTTCACGATGGCGCTGGTCTGGGCGTTGCTGACCGCGTCCGCGCAGATCCAGTGCGTGGACGCGGCGCGGGCAGGGGCGCGCGCGATGGCCCGGCAGGACCCGGAGAGCGCGGCAGTGGCGGTGGCCCGGCAGGCGGCGCCGCGTGGTGCGTCGGTGGTCGTGCGGCGGGACGGGGATCTGGTGCGGGTGGAGGTCGTGGCGGACTTGCCGGGGCCCGGGGTGCTCGGGCTCGGTCTTCGGCTGCGGTCGGAGGCGGTGGCGTCGGCGGAGGAGACGGTGGGGGAGACCGTGGGGGTGGGCGCGTGAGGGGGCGGGCCGGGTGGCGAGCTGCCGGGCCGGTGTCGGACCGGGGCGACCGGGGAGCCGCCACGGTGTGGGTCGTCGTCGTGATGGCGGTGCTGTGCGTGATCTGCGGCGCGGTTCTCGCGATGGGGCAGGTGATCGTCGCCCGCCATCGAGCGGGCGGCGCGGCCGACTTGGCGGCGCTCGCGGCGGCGGACCACTGGACGGAGGGGCGTTCCGGAGCGTGTGCCGAGGCCGGGCGGGTGGCCGAGGCGCAGGGGGTGCGCATCGTGCGGTGCGGGTTGCGGGGCGAGATCTCGGACGTCACCGCGGCGGCGGGCTTCGGCCCGTTCGTGACGGAGGTCAGGTCCAGGGCGGGCCCGGCCGGGCCGATCGCTCCGACGCCCGGAGCGGGGGCTGTGGCGCGCGCCGGGTGGCGGGCGGACGCAAGGTCGGCGCGAGCCCCCAGAGGGCTGTCAGGCCGCCCTGAGGGGCCTGCTGGGCGGAAGCCTGAGGTGCGGGCGGTGCGGGCGGCGCGTTCTGCCGGGTAGCGATCCGATGCGCACCTCGCGCCGCTGGGGGTAGCGACCCCGGCGCCCGGTGGTTGCGATCGGCGGCCCGAAGGCGGTGCGTTCCACCGATGCCCCTCAGGGGCCGGGCGCGTCCTTGAGCAGGGTGGAGAGCAGGCGGATCGCGCCGCGTTTGTGCAGAGGGTCGTTGCCGTTGCCGCACTTCGGGGACTGGATGCAGGACGGGCAGCCGGCCTCGCACTCGCAGGAAGCGATGGCCTGGCGGGTGGCGGTCAGCCACTCACGGGCCGTGTGAAAGGCCCGCTCGGCGAATCCCGCGCCGCCCGGATGGCCGTCGTACACGAAGACGGTCGGCAGGAGCGTGTCCGGATGCAGCGGCACGGAGACGCCTCCGATGTCCCAGCGGTCGCAGGTCGCGAAGAGCGGCAGCATGCCGATGGAGGCGTGCTCGGCGGCGTGCAGGGCGCCGCCGAGGATCTCCGGATTGACGCGGGCGGCGTCCAGCTGGTCCTCGGTGACCGTCCACCAGACCGCGCGGGTGCGCAGGGTGCGGGGCGGCAGGTCCAGCTTGGTCTCGCCGAGGACCTCCCCGGTGATCAGCCTGCGGCGCAGGAAGGAGACGACCTGGTTGGTGACTTCGACGGAGCCGTAGCAGAGGCGGCCCGAACCCCAGGGGATCTCGGCGTCCGTCTCCAGGATGGAGATGGCCGTGGTGTCGCGGGCCGTCGTGGAGTACGGCGGACCGGCCTCCTCGACCAGGGCGACCGAGTCCTCGAGATCCAGGCGGCGCACGAGATACGTACGGCCCTGGTGGAGGTGGACCGCCCCCTCGTGGACGGCGGTGTGCGCGGCGGACGCGTCGACGGTGCCGAGCAGCCTGCCCGTGCCCTCCTCGACGATCTGGATGGGCTTCCCGCCCTCGCCGCGGATGTCGGTGAGGTCGGCGGCCCGTTCCCTGCGGGTCCAGTGCCAGGCCTTCGTGCGGCGGCGAAGGAGCTTCGCGGCCTCCAGCTGCGGGAGCAGTTCCTCGGTGGCCGGGCCGAAAAGGACCAAGTCATCGTCCGTGAGCGGGAGTTCCGCGGCGGCCGCGCAGAGGTGGGGCGCGAGGACGTACGGGTTGTCGGGGTCGAGGACCGTCGACTCCACCGGCTGCTGGAACAGCGCTTCGGGGTGGTGGACGAGATACGTGTCCAGCGGGTCGTCGCGGGCGACGAGGACGGCGAGCGCGCCCTGCCCGGAGCGCCCGGCGCGGCCCGCCTGCTGCCAGAGCGAGGCGCGGGTCCCCGGGTAGCCGGAGATGATCACGGCGTCCAACCCGGAGACGTCCACGCCGAGTTCGAGCGCGGTGGTGGCCGCGAGGCCGAGGAGTTCGCCGGAGTGCAGGGCCCGCTCCAGGGCGCGGCGCTCCTCGGGGAGATAGCCGCCCCGGTAGGCGGCCACGCGGTGGGTCAGGGAGCGGTCGACCTCCGCGAGGCGCTCCTGGGCGATCACCGAGATCAGCTCTGCGCCGCGCCGGGAACGTACGAAAGCGACCGAGCGGACGCCCTGGACGGTCAGGTCGGTGAGGAGGTCCGCCGTCTCGGCGGTGGCGGTGCGGCGGACGGGGGCGCCCTTCTCGCCGTGGAGTTCGGTGAGCGGGGGTTCCCAGAGGGCGAAGACGAGGTCGCCGCGGGGTGAGGCGTCGTCGGCGACCTCCTTGACCGGCAGTCCGGTCAGGCGCTCGGCGGCGATGGCCGGCTCGGCGGAGGTGGCGGAGGCGAGGAGGAAGACGGGGTCGGAGCCGTAGCGGGCGCAGAGGCGGCGCAGGCGGCGCAGGACCTGGGCGACGTGGGAGCCGAAGACGCCGCGGTACGTGTGGCACTCGTCGATGACGACATAGCGCAGGGCGCGCAGGAAGGAGGACCAGCGGGGGTGGGACGGGAGTATCCCGCGGTGCAGCATGTCGGGGTTGGTCAGGACGTAGTTGGCGTACTGACGTACCCATTCGCGTTCTTCGACGGGGGTGTCGCCGTCGTACACGGCGGGGCGGATCGCGTTGCCCAGGGGCGCCGCGAGTTCGCGTACCGCGCGGCGCTGGTCGGCGGCCAGGGCCTTCGTCGGTGCGAGGTACAGCGCGGTCGTGCCGCGGCCGTTCGGGGCTTCCGATCCGTCGAGGAGGGCCGAGAGGACGGGGGCGAGGTAGGCGAGCGACTTTCCCGACGCCGTGCCGGTGGCGACGATGACCGAATCGCCGTCCAGGGCGTGCTCGGCGGCGAGTGCCTGGTGGGCCCAGGGGTGCTCGATCCCGGCCGATTGCACCGCCGCGACGACCTCGGATCGAATGCGATCAGGCCAGACTGCATATCGGGCCGCACGCGGGGGCAAGTGCTCCGTATGAGTGACGCGCGAAGCACGGCTCGGTCCCGCGGTGAGCCGGTCCAGGACCGTCCGTGGAGACGTGCGTGCCGGGGCGCCCGTGAAGGGTCTTCCCGGTGGAGGAAAGTTGGCCATCGGCACCGAGTGTGTCACTGGCAGGATGGACAATGGTCCCAAGGCGTCGTGCATGCCTGCCGGTAAGTGATTGAATGCCATCGCGGCTGGCGATCCGTCCTGGGGGCTCTGCCGAGGTGTCCCAAGGGATGACCGCTCGATAGCAAGGTGCTGGAGGATCCGTGGACCTGTCCCTGTCGACCCGTACCGTCGGCGATCGTACGGTCGTCGAGGTCGGTGGCGAAATCGACGTTTATACCGCGCCCAAGTTGCGCGAACAGTTGGTTGAGTTGGTGAACGACGGCAGTTTCCACCTGGTCGTCGACATGGAGGGCGTGGACTTCCTCGACTCCACCGGACTTGGCGTACTGGTCGGCGGCTTGAAGCGGGTGCGTGCCCATGAGGGCTCACTGCGCCTGGTCTGCAACCAGGAACGTATTTTGAAGATCTTCCGCATCACCGGCCTGACCAAGGTGTTCCCCATTCACACCTCGGTCGAGGAAGCGGTCGCGGCCACCGACTGAGAGCCGGATGCCCCGGGTCGGCTGCTTGCTCGGCCCGGGGGTGGCAGAACAGCAGGGGACCGGGCCCTCGGCCCGGCCCCCTGACAGCACGCGTGTATGTCCGAGGGGGATGCATGGCCACCGTTGAACTCCGATTCAGCGCGCTGCCCGAGCACGTCAGGACCGCCCGGCTCGTGGCGGCGGCGGTCGCGCGCAGGGCCGGAGTGGACGAGGCCGTTCTCGACGAGGTCCGACTCGCTGTCGGCGAGGCCTGCACGCGTGCCGTCGGACTGCACCAGAGCAACGGCGTCTCGGCGCCGGTTCTTGTCGCCCTGATCGAGGACGAGAAGCAGTTTTCCATCGAGGTCGGCGACGAGGCCCCCCACGCGACGTCCGGCGACCGGGCATCCGGCTCGGGGCCCGGAGTGGCCGACGATCTGGATGCCGAGGGTGAGGACGAGATGGGTCTCGCCGTCATCAGCGGACTCGTGGACGACGTGGAGGTCACCGCCGGCGAGAACGGCGGTCTCATCCGGATGACGTGGCCGACGACCCCCGCGCCGCTCCTCTGATCGGCTCCGGTCCGATCTAACCCGACTCGGCCCGACCCGACTCGGCCCGACCCGGTCTGATCCAGCCCCATCCGGCGGGCTTCCCCTTCCCGCCGCACCAAGGTCTTGCTCCCCACCCGGAGCAGGGCCTTTTTATTATTTGATCATTGCCCCGGTCAATTGCCTCGGGGTGGCCGACCTCTGTCAACGGTTTTGGGGCATTACCGCTTTCGGGGCCAATCTGCGGTCGCGATCATTTGCTGGGAAGCAATCTCTAGCCAATTCCGTTTGCGGCGCTCTGTTTTGATCAGGTTCAGCTCCCTACAATCCGTCCACATCTTGAGCTCACCCCAGGCGTCAAGGAGGACGAATGGCGGGGCTTTCTACCCCTCATCAGTTTGACCACACCTCAACCTTCGCAGCTGCAGTACTGACCGACGACAACCGACTCATCGTGATGGTCGTCGCGGTCGTCGCGCTCGCGGCCCTAGCGGTCGCCTGGGTGCTCGTACGCCAGGTTCTGGCGGCCACCGAGGGCACCGACAGCATGAAGAAGATCGCGAAGGCGATCCAGGAGGGCGCCAATGCCTATCTCGGCAGGCAACTGCGCACTCTCGGTGTTTTCGCCGTCGTGGTGTTCTTCCTGCTCCTGCTGCTGCCGGCAGACGACTGGAATCAGCGCGCCGGCCGATCGATCTTCTTCTTGATCGGTGCGGTGTTCTCGGCGACCACCGGCTATATCGGCATGTGGCTCGCCGTACGCAGCAATGTTCGTGTGGCGGCAGCCGCACGAGAGGCCACTCCCGCGGAAGGTGAACCCGAAAAGGATCTCACCGCTGTTTCGCACAAGGCCATGAAGATCGCTTTCCGCACGGGCGGCGTCGTCGGCATGTTCACGGTGGGGCTCGGTCTGCTGGGCGCCTCCTGTGTGGTGCTCGTCTACGCGGCCGACGCGCCGAAGGTCCTGGAGGGCTTCGGCCTCGGGGCGGCGCTGATCGCGATGTTCATGCGTGTGGGCGGCGGCATCTTCACCAAGGCCGCCGACGTCGGCGCCGACCTGGTCGGCAAGGTCGAGCAGGGCATTCCGGAGGACGACCCGAGGAATGCCGCGACCATCGCCGACAACGTGGGCGACAACGTCGGCGACTGCGCGGGCATGGCCGCCGACCTCTTCGAGTCGTACGCCGTGACCCTGGTCGCCGCGCTGATCCTCGGCAAGGTGGCGTTCGGAGACTCCGGACTCGCCTTCCCCCTGATCGTTCCGGCGATCGGTGTCGTGACGGCGATGATCGGGATCTTCGCGGTGGCGCCACGGCGCTCCGACCGCAGCGGGATGACCGCCATCAACCGCGGGTTCTTCATCTCCGCGTTCATCTCGCTGGCGCTCGTGGCCGCGGCGGTCTTCGTCTATCTGCCGTCGTCGTACGCCGACCTGGACGGCGTCTCGGACGCGTCGATCGCGGGTCATGACGGCGATCCGCGGGTTCTCGCGGTCGTCGCCGTCGCGATCGGCATCGTCATGGCCGCGCTGATCCAGCAGCTCACCGGCTACTTCACGGAGACCAACCGGCGTCCGGTCAGGGACATCGGCAAGACCTCGCTCACCGGCCCGGCCACCGTCGTCCTTGCCGGAATCTCCATCGGCCTCGAGTCGGCCGTCTACACCGCGCTCCTGATCGGGCTCGGCGTGTACGGGGCGTTCCTGCTCGGCGGTACGTCGATCATGCTCGCCCTGTTCGCGGTGGCGCTCGCCGGTACCGGCCTGCTCACCACGGTCGGCGTGATCGTTGCCATGGACACCTTCGGTCCGGTCTCCGACAACGCGCAGGGCATCGCCGAGATGTCCGGTGACGTCGAGGGCGCGGGCGCGCAGGTGCTCACCGACCTGGACGCCGTCGGCAACACCACCAAGGCCATCACCAAGGGCATCGCCATCGCCACGGCCGTCCTCGCGGCCTCGGCGCTCTTCGGCTCGTATCGCGACGCCATCGCGGGCGCGGCCAAGGACGTCGGCGAGAAAATGGGCGACGGCGCACCGATGAACCTGGTCATGGACATCTCGCAGCCCAACAACCTGGTCGGCCTGATCCTGGGTGCCGCGGTCGTCTTCCTCTTCTCGGGGCTCGCGATCAACGCGGTGTCCAGATCGGCCGGAGCGGTGGTCTACGAGGTGCGGCGGCAGTTCCGCGAGCACCCCGGGATCATGGATTACTCCGAGGAGCCCGAGTACGGGCGCGTCGTGGACATCTGCACCAAGGACGCGCTGCGCGAGCTCGCCACGCCAGGGCTGCTCGCCGTGCTCACGCCGATCGCGGTCGGCTTCTCGCTCGGTGTCGGCGCGCTCGGCTCGTTCCTGGCGGGCGCGATCGGCACGGGCACGCTGATGGCGGTCTTCCTCGCCAACTCCGGCGGCGCCTGGGACAACGCGAAGAAGCTCGTCGAGGACGGTCACCACGGCGGCAAGGGCAGTGAGGCCCACGCCGCGGTGGTCATCGGCGACACCGTAGGTGACCCGTTCAAGGACACCGCGGGCCCTGCGATCAACCCGCTCCTGAAGGTGATGAACCTGGTGGCGCTGCTCATCGCGCCCGCGGTCGTCCAGTTCAGCTACGGGGACGACGCGAGCGCCGGGGTGCGGGCACTGATCGCGGTGCTGGCGATCCTGGTCATCATCGGCGCGGTGTACGTGTCCAAGAGGCGAGGGATCGCCGTGGGCGACGAGGAGGAAGGTGGTGCGGAGCGAGTAGGTAACTCGGCTGACCCGGCCGTAGTTTCGTAACGCCGGGTCAGACTCTGCCCAACACAAGGGCGGGCGGCGCGTTTTGACGCGGCGTCCGCCCTTGTGTGTCCGGTGAGCCGTCTGGTGAGCCTTCTCTCGCGCTCTCTGCTTGGTGCAAATGGCTTCAATAGAGGCGGTACCGGGCCCCCGGCATGCGGTTGTAGCCCAATTGGCGTGTAAGTTCCGGGGCCGAGAGCGATGGAAGGGACCAATCCGGTGAACAAGAAGCTTGCAGCCGCACTGTCCGGCGGTGCGGTACTGGTACTGGCGCTGTCGGGCTGCAGCGACGACGGCAACGAGAAGCTGGACTCCTGGGCCAAGGACGTCTGTGACTCGGTTCAGCCGCAGTCGAAGAAGATCGCCGACGCCAACGCGGCGATCCAGAAGGAGACCTCGGACAACAGCTCGCCGGGG
Source organism: Streptomyces sp. NPDC055239 (assembly GCF_053606205.1). Classification (NCBI taxonomy): domain Bacteria; kingdom Bacillati; phylum Actinomycetota; class Actinomycetes; order Kitasatosporales; family Streptomycetaceae; genus Streptomyces; species Streptomyces sp. NPDC055239. The sequence continues at coordinate 246,344 of NZ_JBSGRD010000010.1, forward strand.
GACGTCCAGAAGACCGACTCCAAGGCGTTCCAGGACATGTCCGACGCCTACAAGTCGATGGGCGCCGCGGTGAAGAAGGCGGGCGCCCCGCCGGTCGACGGCGGTCAGAAGAAGACCGACGACGCGGTCAAGGAACTGAACGCCATCTCCAAGTCGTACGGCGACCTGAAGAAGAAGGTCGACGGCCTGGACACCAAGGACCAGGCGGACTTCGCCGACGGGCTCAAGAGCGTCGCGGGTGAGCTGGACAAGCTGAGCAAGAGTGGCAACGAGGCCCTTGAGAAGCTGCAGGAGGGTGAGGTGGGCAAGGCGATGAGCAAGCAGGACAGCTGCAAGTCGGCTTCCGCCACGCCTTCTGCGGCCTAGGGGCCGCCCCCTTCCTCCGCCTGCTGCCCCGATGCCCCGGGGGAAAGAATCCCCGGGGCGCCGGGGCAGTGTCGCGCCCAGCCGCGCCCGTCGGCGGCGGGCACAGCCGGTGAGCCGGATGCGGGTCACAATGAGGGGGTGAGTATCGCTAGCGCCCCCCTGCCCTCGTCCGATCGTGCCGACGCCGCCGCCCAGTTGCGGGAAGCCCTGCTGGCGGCCGACTTCACCGCTGACGGGCTGCTCGAGCTGCTCGGGGCGCCCGCCTACACGGCGCTCGCGCGCAGCGAGACCGTGCCCGCCCTGCGGGCCACCCGCGGCGAAGGGCCGCTGGAGACGCTCGTACGGCTCTTCCTGCTGCAGCGTTCCGTGCCGCACGCGCGCGTGGCGGCCGTTCTGCCGGTCGGCCCTCTGCAGGAGAGCGGTTGGCTGTCCGCGGCGGACGGCGAGGGTGCGCTGAAGGCGACGGTGGACGTGCGGCCCTACGGCGGGCCGAGCGGCGAGGACTGGTTCATCGTCTCGGACCTGGGGTGCGCGGTCGGCGGTGCCGGTGGCATCGGCAGCCACGACGAAGGGGTCGTCCTCGGTGTGGGCGGTGCGTCCACGACGCTGGCCGGACTCACGGTGCGTACGCCGGTGGCCAGTGCTCTCGACCTCGGCACCGGATCCGGGATCCAGGCGCTGCACGCCGCGCAGCACGCGACCCGGGTGACCGCGACCGACCTCAACCCCCGTGCGCTGCACATCACGCGGCTCACCCTCGCGCTCTCCGGCGTGCCCGAGGCCGACCTGCGGGAGGGCTCCCTCTTCGAACCCGTGGGCGAGGAGACGTACGACCTGATCGTGTCCAATCCGCCCTTCGTCATCTCTCCCGGGGCGCGCCTCACCTACCGCGACGGCGGGATGGGCGGGGACGATCTGTGCCGGTCGCTCGTTCAGCAGGCGGGGGAGCGGTTGAACGAAGGGGGGTACGCGCACTTCCTCGCCAACTGGCAGCACGTGGAGGGCGAGGAGTGGACCGAGCGGCTCCGTTCCTGGGTGCCGCGCGGGTGCGACGCGTGGATCGTGCAGCGCGAGGTGCAGGACATCACGCAGTACGCGGAGCTGTGGCTGCGGGACGCCGGGGACCACCGGTCGGATCCGCAGGAGTACGCGGCACGGTACGACGCGTGGCTGGACGAGTTCGAGGCCCGCAAGACGCGCGCGGTCGGGTTCGGGTGGATCACGCTGCGCAAGAGGGCTGCCGGATCAGACGCCGCCGAGCCGTCCGTGACCGTGGAGGAGTGGCCGCACCCCGTCGAGCAGCCGCTCGGCGACACGGTGCGGGAGTTCTTCGCGCGCCAGGACTACCTGCGGGCGCACGACGACGCCGCGCTGCTCGCCGGGCACTTCAAGCTCGCGGACGAGGTCGTGCAGGAGCAGGTCGGGCTGCCCGGCGCCGAGGACCCGGAGCATGTCGTCCTGCGCCAGCACCGAGGGATGCGGCGGGCCACCAAGGTGGACACGGTGGGCGCGGGCTTCGCAGGCGTGTGCGACGGGACGCTGAGCGCCGGGCGGATCCTCGACGCGATCGCCCAACTGGTGGGCGAGGACCCCGTATTGCTGCGGGACCGGACGCCCGCGCAGATCCGGCTCCTCGTCGAGCAGGGCTTCCTGGAGCCGGTCGGCTCGTAGCGGGCGCGGCGCCGGGCCGTTCGTGGTGTGCGTACGGCGTGTCTCGTACGTTTCCGGGGGCATCGGTCCCCCGTTGTGGGTGGGATGGATGGGCGGCGGCGACCGCCGGACGTACATCGAGAAGGTGGACTGTGCGAACCGGCCCCGAGGTGTCCGATTCCGGTCGAGCCAAGCCCCGGGCCGAGCGGTTCTTCAGGCCGGGCGCCCTCCGTTCACCCGGGGTTCGCGCCCCGGCTTCCCGGGCGTGTCAGGTTCCCAAGCCGGGAACTCGGTACGGGGAGGGAAAGACATGGAGAGCGGACCAGCGATCTTCGCGGGAACGGTGTTCGCGCTGTTCGGAGCAGGTCTTCTGCTGTGGACCGGAGCACGTGTGGCGCACCGCGCGCCCGTCGCCGAGGGTGTGAACCCTGTCGCATCGGCGACACTCGCCGCGCTTGCGGGATCGGGCGCGCTGGTGCTCGGAGTGTGGTGTTTCACTCGGTTGTGACCGGAGGCGGTCGGTGACCGGGTGGCGGCTGCGGGGCGCGTACGGGCCGTAGGCCCGGCGCCGGTGCTGAGCCGGTGCGCAGCCGGTGGTGAAGCCCGTGGTGAACCAGGTGAGGAAACGGCAGGTCGCCACTCCGGGCGGCAGGAATGGCGGTAGTCGGGTTACCGTTCGAGTGGCCGTTGCGGGCTTTTCCCGTTTGACACGGGGGCGGGATGTACCGTCACACTCCGCAGCGTCAGCGCAACTCAAGCGCACCGAGCGAGGCCACGCACCGCGGCCACGAGGCCACGCACCGCGGCCACCGAGTACCGACCGGAGAGAAGAGCGAAGTTGTCCCCGACCAGCGAGACCGCAAAGGGCGGCCGCCGACTCGTCATCGTCGAGTCGCCTGCCAAGGCGAAGACGATCAAGGGTTACCTCGGCCCCGGCTACGTAGTCGAGGCAAGCGTCGGGCACATCCGCGACCTTCCGAACGGCGCCGCGGAGGTCCCCGACAAGTACACCGGCGAGGTGCGCCGTCTCGGCGTGGACGTCGAGAACGACTTCGAGCCCATCTATGTCGTGAACTCCGACAAGAAGGCGCAGGTCAAGAAGCTCAAAGACCTGCTGAAGGACTCCGACGAACTCTTCCTCGCCACCGATGAGGACCGCGAGGGCGAAGCCATCGCGTGGCACCTCCTCGAGGTCCTGAAGCCCAAGGTCCCGGTCAAGCGCATGGTGTTCCACGAGATCACCAAGGCCGCGATCCAGGAGGCCGTCGCAAGCCCCCGCGACCTCAACAAACGCATGGTCGACGCCCAGGAGACCCGCCGCATCCTCGACCGTCTCTACGGCTACGAGGTCTCGCCGGTCCTGTGGAAGAAGGTCATGCCGCGCCTGTCGGCGGGCCGTGTCCAGTCCGTGGCGACCCGCCTCGTCGTCGAGCGTGAGCGCGAGCGCATCGCCTTCCGCTCCGCCGAGTACTGGGACCTGACGGGCACCTTCGGCACGGGCCGCACCGGTGACGCGTCCGACCCCTCGCAGCTGGTCGCGCGCCTCACCACGGTCGACGGCAAGCGCATCGCGCAGGGCCGCGACTTCAACTCGGTCGGACAGCTCAAGTCCGACACGCTGCACCTGGACGAGACGAACGCCCGCAGCCTCGCCGCGGCCCTTGAGAACACCCGGTTCGCGGTCCGCTCCGTAGAGTCCAAGCCCTACCGCCGCTCTCCGTACGCGCCGTTCCGTACGACGACGCTGCAGCAGGAGGCCAGCCGCAAGCTCGGCTTCGGCGCGAAGGCCACGATGCAGGTGGCCCAGAAGCTGTACGAGAACGGCTTCATCACCTACATGCGTACGGACTCCACGACGCTGTCCGACACGGCGATCACCGCCGCTCGCGCGCAGGTCACGCAGCTGTACGGCAGCGACTATCTGCCGGACAAGCCCCGTACGTACGCCGGGAAGGTCAAGAACGCGCAGGAGGCGCACGAGGCGATCCGCCCTTCGGGTGATCGTTTCCGCACGCCCGCCGAGACCGGCCTCACCGGCGACCAGTTCCGGCTCTACGAGCTGATCTGGAAGCGGACCGTCGCCTCCCAGATGAAGGACGCGGTCGGCAACTCCGTCACGGTCAAGATCGGCGGCACGGCCGCCGACGGCCGCGACGCCGAGTTCAGCGCGTCCGGCAAGACCATCACCTTCCACGGCTTCATGAAGGCCTACGTAGAGGGCGCGGACGACCCGAACGCCGAGCTCGACGACCGTGAGCGCAGGCTGCCGCAGGTCAGCGAGGGTGACGCGCTGTCCGCCGACGAGATCTCCGTCGACGGCCACGCGACCAAGCCGCCGGCCCGCTACACCGAGGCCTCGCTGGTCAAGGAGCTCGAAGAGCGCGAGATCGGCCGCCCGTCGACGTACGCGTCGATCCTCGGCACGATCCTCGACCGCGGCTACGTCTTCAAGAAGGGCACGGCCCTCGTGCCCTCCTTCTTGTCCTTCGCCGTGGTCAACCTCCTGGAGACGCACTTCGGGCGCCTCGTCGACTACGACTTCACCGCACGCATGGAGGACGACCTCGACCGCATCGCGCGGGGCGAGGCGCAGGCCGTGCCGTGGCTGAAGCGGTTCTACTTCGGTGAGGGCGACGACGCGGGAGCCGCTTCGAACGCGGGCAACGGCGACGGCGACCACCTCGGCGGGCTCAAGGAACTGGTGACCGACCTGGGCGCGATCGACGCCCGGGAGATCTCCTCCTTCCCCGTCGGCGACGGCATCCTGCTGCGCGTCGGCCGCTACGGCCCGTACATCGAGCGCGGCGAGAAGGACTCGGAGGGCCACCAGCGCGCCGACGTGCCCGACGACATGCCGCCGGACGAGCTGACCGTCGAGTACGCCGAGGAGCTGCTCGCCAAGCCGAGCGGTGACTTCGCGCTCGGCACCGACCCCACGTCGGGTCACGAGATCATCGCCAGGGACGGCCGCTACGGCCCCTACGTCACCGAGGTGCTCCCCGAGGGCACCCCGAAGACCGGCAAGAACGCGGTCAAGCCGCGGACGGCCTCGCTCTTCAAGTCCATGTCGCTCGACACGGTGACGCTCCAGGACGCCCTGAAGCTGATGTCCCTGCCGCGTGTGGTCGGGGCGGACGCCGAAGGCGTGGAGATCACCGCGCAGAACGGCCGCTACGGCCCGTATCTGAAGAAGGGCACGGACTCCCGGTCCCTGGAGGCCGAGGAGCAGCTCTTCAACATCACGTTGGAAGAGGCCCTCGCGATCTACGCCCAGCCCAAGCAGCGCGGGCGGGCCGCCGCCAAGCCGCCGCTCAAGGAGCTCGGCGAGGACCCGGTCAGCAAGAAGCCGGTCGTCGTCAAGGACGGCCGCTTCGGGGCGTACGTCACGGACGGCGAGACGAACGCGACCCTGCGGGCCTCCGACAGCGTCGAGGACATCACCCCCGAGCGCGGCTACGAACTGCTTGAGGAGAAGCGCGCGAAGGGGCCGGCCAAGAAGACCGCCAAGAAGGCGGCGAAGAAGGCCCCCGCCAAGAAGACCGCGGCCAAGAAGACGGCCGCAAAGACAACAGCCGCAAAGAAGACGACGGCCGCGAAGAAGACCACTACGAAGACGGCCGCCGCCAAGAAGACCACGGCTTCGGCGGCCAAGGCGTCCGACGCCGAGTAGGGCGGTCGGCGGCCCTTGCGCCGTTCTGTACGTCTTTCAGTACGGCACTGTGAAACGGTGCTGTGAATGTGTGAACCGAAGGGGCGCCCGTTTGTTCGGGCGCCCCTTCGGGGTGTCGCACCGTCCAGATAGGCTGGACGGATGACGCGTGCCGAGCAGCCAACGGTCGGAAACCCGACCCCCGACGACGCCCTGGTCGCAGATTCGCGAGAGCGTGCTGTCCGCGCCTTGCTGCGCGTGCCCCAGCTGAAGCGCCTCTGGAGCGCCCAGCTCGTCGGCGGTGTCGGCGACGCCCTCGCCCTCCTTGTCCTGGTGGTGCTCGCGCTGCAAGCGTCCATCGCCGAGGGGGCGTTCGGGGGCGGCTATCGAGGGGCGGCGTTCGCCGTCACCGCTGTCTTCGGGGCACGCGTTCTGGCGACGCTGCTCTTCGGGGCGGTACTTCTGGGACCGCTGAGCTCGATCACCTCACCGGACGGACCGCTCGACCGGCGCTGGACGATGGTCGTGGCGGACGGCCTGCGCGCCGCGCTCCTTGTCGTCGCGCCGCTGTGGATCGACTGGACGCCGGACAACGCGCTCGCTGTACTGCTCGTCACCGCCTTCGTGATCGGAGTCGCCGAGCGCTTCTGGACGGTCTGCCGCGAGAGCGCGGCGCCCGCGCTGCTGCCCGCGCCGCCCCCGGAGGGCGCGACGGTGCGGCCGCTGCCGGACCACATGGACGCACTGCGGCGCCTGTCGCTGCGTACGGGATTCGTGGCGCTGCCCATCGCGGCCGCCGCGCTCGTCGCCGTCACGCTGGTCGGGAACCTCCTCGGCACCGGGCTCGACTGGTTCGCGCTGCATCAGGCGGGGCTCGGCTCGTTCGTCGCCGCGGGCCTCTTCGCGGCCTCCCTCTCGATCGTCTACTTCCTCGAACTTCCCGCCACGCAGACGCCACGCGCGCGTAGCCCGCTCGAAGGGCTGCGCAGGCCGCGTACCGGCAGCGGCACCGACAAGGGCCGCACCGGCGCGATCCCGCTGCTCATCGCCGCCTGCGCCGCGGTCGCCGGAGCCGTCGCCGCCGCCGTGGCGGTCGCCGTCCTGCACGCCAAGGACCTCGACGGCGGGCCCGTCACGTACGGCCTCGTCGTCCTCGCGCTGACCGGCGGCACCGCCGTCGGCATCCGCACCGCACCGTCCCTGCTGCCCACGCTCCCGCGCCGCCGGCTGCTCGCACTGGCGATCGCCCTCACCGGTGTCGCGCTGCTCGCCGCCGGTCTCGTGCCCGACGTGACGACCGTGCTGCTGCTCCTGGTGCTCACCGGAGTGGCCGCGGGCATCGCCGCGCACACCGGGCACGCGCTCCTCGACCAGGAGGTCGAGGACTACCGCAGGGCGCGCACGACGGAACATCTCCAGGCGGTCGTACGCCTCTTCATCGCGCTCGGCGCGCTCGTGGCCCCCGTGGTCGCGGCGGCGATCGGGCCGCACCGCTTCGTCAACGGCAAGTTCGTGTTCGACCACGGCGGCGCCGCCTTCACGCTGATGCTGGTGGGCGCGCTGCTCCTGCCGGTGGCCGCGCTGGTCCTCGCCAAGATCGACGACCGGCAGGGCGTGCCGCTGCGGCACGACCTGCGGGACGCCCTGCGCGGTGGCGACGACCCCGTGCAGGGGATCGCGACCGCGGGATTCTTCATCGCCCTGGAGGGCGGCGACGGCGCGGGCAAGTCGACGCAGGCCGAGGCGCTCGCCGAGTGGATCCGGGCCAAGGGCCACGAGGTCGTCGTGACGCGCGAGCCGGGTGCCACGCCGGTCGGGAAGCGGCTGCGGTCGATCCTGCTGGACGTGTCGTCGGCGGGCCTCTCGCACCGCGCCGAGGCACTTCTGTACGCGGCCGACCGCGCCGAGCACGTCGACACGGTCGTACGTCCCGCTCTTGAGCGCGGCGCTGTCGTCATCTCCGACCGGTACATCGACTCGTCCGTGGCGTATCAGGGCGCGGGGCGCGATCTGTCCCCGACCGAGATCGCCCGCATCTCCCGGTGGGCGACGGACGGTCTCGTGCCGCATCTGACGGTGCTGCTCGACGTCTCCCCGGAAGCTGCCAGGGAGCGGTTCACCGAGGCACCCGATCGTCTGGAGTCGGAGCCCGCCGAGTTCCACGCGCGCGTGCGCTCCGGTTTCCTGACGCTGGCCGCGGCCGACCCCGGGCGTTACCTGGTGATCGACGCCGCCCAGGAGCCGGAGGCGGTCACGACCGTGGCCCGGCACCGGCTCGACCTGATGCTGCCGCTCTCCGAGGCCGAGGTGAAGGCGCAGGAGGAGGCCCGCAAGGCCGCCGAGGAAGAGGCACGCCGCAAGGCCGAGGAAGAGGCCGCGCGCAAGGCCGAGGAGGAGCGGGTCGAGCGCGAGCGCCAGGAGCAGCTCGCCAAGCTCCGCGCCGAGGAGGAGGAGCGCAAGCGCCGCGAGCTGGAGGAGGCGCAGCGCCGCGAGGCCGAGCGCCAGGCCGAGGAGGCCAGGCAGCGCGCCGAGGAGGCCAAGCGCAAGGCCGAGGAGGAGCAGGCACGCCTGCTCGCCGAGGAGAAGGTGCGGGCGGCCGAGGAGGCGCGGCGCCGCCGCGAGGCGGAGGAAGAGGCGCGGCTGCGGGCCGAGGCCGAGGCGCGGCGGGTCGAGAAGCAGCGCAAGGCCGAGGAGGCGCTGCTGCGGGCCGAGGAGGCGCGGCGGTTGGCTGCTGCTTCGGCGGCGGCCGCGGCGGCTGCTGCGACGGCTACGAGTGCTTCTACGGCGGTTGCTTCGACTCCGGCTTCGAAGCAGAAGCCGAAGGCGGAATCGGCTCCAGCTCCGTCCGCTTCCCCTTCCGGCGCCGTTTCGGACGCCGTGCCGGACAACGAGACGACGGTGCCCACGCCCATCGTGAAGCCCGACGCGGCTCAGGCTTCCGCCGCGGACGAGACGACGGTGCTGCCCGCGGTGCGGGACGCGTCCGGCTCGGACGAGACCGAGGTGCTGCCGCAGCCGCCGGTGCCGGGGGCTGCCGACGAGACGGCCGTGCTGCCTGCTGTGCAGGAGGACAAGGTGCCGCCGGGGTACTTCCGCGATGAGCGGCCCAAGGCTGAGCCTTCGCCCGGCGGCGGCAACGACCGGACCCGTGAGCTGCCTCAGGTCGATGAGCAGGGGCAGCCCCGGCAGCGTCCTCGCTCGGACTGGGCGGAGGAGACCCCGCTGGATGATCTGCCCACGCTGGCGGACGAGTTGCTGGGCTCGCGGGATGACGACGAGGACGGCCGGGGCGGTCGCGGCGGCCGGGGGCGGAACAGGCGCTGACCCCCTCGCGGCGGGAGCTGGGCCCGCGTTGTCAGTGGCGTGCTCCACAATGAACTCGACAGCGTGACGAGCGACGTGTGCGACATGCGCGACGCAGGTGTGCAGGGCGGAGGCGGTGACCGGTGACCGTATGGGACGACCTGGTGGGCCAGGAGCGGGTGAGTGAGCAGCTCGGCGCCGCCGCCCGGGACGCCGACGCGCTGGTCACCGCCGTGGCCACGCGCGCTCCGCGGCCCGAGGCGTCGAAGATGACGCACGCCTGGCTGTTCACCGGACCGCCCGGCTCCGGACGGTCCACCGCAGCCCGTTCCTTCGCCGCCGCGCTCCAGTGCACGAGCCCGGACCGCGCGCTCGGCGGCTCCCCCGGCTGCGGTTTCTGCGACGGGTGCCACACGAGCCTGGTCGGCACCCACGCCGACGTCGAAGTGGTGCGTACGGACCTGCTGTCCATCGGCGTCAAGGAGACCCGCGAGCTGGTCAGACGGGCCCAGTTGTCGCCCGCGGGCGGCCGCTGGCAGGTCATCGTCCTGGAGGACGCCGACCGCCTCACCGAGGGCGCGGGCAACGTACTCCTGAAGGCCGTGGAAGAGCCCGCCCCCCGCACCGTGTGGCTGCTCTGCGCGCCCTCCCTTGAGGACGTGCTGCCCACGATCCGCTCCCGCTGCCGCCATCTGACGCTGCGTACGCCTCCGGTGGACGCCGTCGCGGACGTGCTCATCCGGCGCGACGGCATCGAGCCGGACGTCGCCGCGGCCGCCGCGCGCGCCACCCAGGGGCACATCGGCCGTGCCCGCCGCCTCGCGACCGACCCGAAGGCGCGCGAGCGCCGGGCCGCCGTGCTCAAGCTGCCGATGCGGGTGGGGGAGATCGGCGGCTGCCTCAAGGCCGCGCAGGAGCTGATCGACACGGCCGGCGACGACGCGAAGCAGGTCGCCGAGGAGGTCGACGTCAAGGAGACGGACGACCTGAGGGCGGCTCTCGGCGCGGAGAAGGGCGGCCGGATGCCGCGCGGCACGGCGGGTGTCATGAAGGAACTTGAGGACCGGCAGAAGCGCCGAAGGACCCGCACCCAGCGCGACAGCCTCGACCTCGCACTCATCGAGCTGACCGGTGTCTACCGCGACGTGCTCACCCTGCAGCTCGGCTCCCGCGTGGCGCTGGCCAACACGGAGGTGCTCGACATGCTGGAGCGCCTGGCGCGCGGCGCCTCGCCCGAGTCGACGCTGCGCCGCATCGAGGCGATCGGCGCCTGCCGCGTCGCACTGGACCGCAATGTGGCGCCGCTGCTCGCGGTGGAGGCGATGACGGTGGCGCTGCGGGCGGGGTAGGCGCGCTCGAGGCGCGCGGCGGCGCGCAGGCGGCCCCCGGCAGGAGGGTTGACCGAGTCACCCATAAGGGCACTCCAGGGCACATTGCGTCGCCAGCTCATCGCATAGCGTTAGGCTCACGTGATGCGCATCAGAGGACTCCGCACCCCCGCGACCGCGTTCCTGGCCGCCGGACTGCTCATCTCCGGCTGCTCCGCCGGGAGCACGACGGCGGATGTGTCCATGGCGGCGCTGCCCCGTGCGACCCCGGCGGAGCTGGCCCCGTACTACGGACAGAAGCTGAACTGGCGCGAGTGCGGCGTCCCCGGCTTCGAGTGCTCCACGATGAAGGCGCCCCTGGACTACGCGAAGCCGGACGGCAAGGCCATCAAGCTCGCCGTCTCCCGGAAGAAGGCCACAGGGCCCGGCAAGCGCCTGGGCTCGCTCCTGGTCAACCCGGGCGGCCCCGGCGGCTCGGCGATCGGCTACCTCCAGACGTACGCGGCCCTCGGGTACCCCGAGAAGGTCCGTGCCCAGTACGACATGGCCGCGGTCGACCCGCGTGGCGTGGCCCGCAGCGAGCCCGTCACCTGCCTCGACGGCAAGCAGATGGACGCGTACACGCAGACGGACATCACACCGGACGACCAGCGCGAGACCACCGAACTCTCGGACTCCTTCAAGAAGTTCGCGGCGGGCTGCGAGAAGCATTCCGCTGAGGTCCTTCCGCATGTCTCCACGGTCGAGGCGGCCCGTGACATGGACATCCTGCGCGCGGCGCTCGGCGACGAGAAGCTGACCTACGTGGGCGCCTCGTACGGCACGTTCCTGGGGGCGACGTACGCCGGGCTCTACCCCGACCGCGTCGGCCGCCTCGTCCTGGACGGCGCGATGGACCCGTCCCTGCCGGCCCGCCGGATGAACCGAGACCAGACGGAGGGCTTCGAGACGGCGTTCCAGTCGTTCGCGAAGGACTGCGTGGGCCGGGCGGAATGCCCCCTGGGCACGGAGAGCGAGGCGGACGCGGGCAAGCGCCTCAAGTCTCTCTTCGACGACCTGGACCGCACGCCGATCGCCGCGGGCGACTCCGACGGCCGCAAGCTGGGCGAGGCGCTCGCCACGACGGGCGTGATCGCCGCGATGTACGACGAGGCTGCCTGGCCCCAGCTGCGCACGGCGCTGACCGCCGCGATCAAGGAAAAGGACGGCGCGGGCCTCCTCGCCCTCTCCGACAGCTACTACGAGCGCGACGGCGACGGAACGTACGCGAACCTCATGTTCGCCAACGCCGCCGTCAACTGCCTGGACCTGCCCCCCGCCTTCGCTTCGGCGGACGAGGTGAAGAAGTCGCTCCCGGACTTCGAGAAGGCCTCCCCGGTCTTCGGCGAGGGCCTGGCCTGGGCCTCGCTGAACTGCGCGTACTGGCCGGAGAAGGCGACGGGTGAGGCGCACCGCATCGAGGCGGACGGCGCGGCCCCGATCGTCGTGGTCGGCACCACACGCGACCCGGCCACCCCCTACCGCTGGGCCGAGTCCCTCGCCGACCAGCTCTCCTCCGGCAAGCTGCTCACGTACGAGGGAGACGGGCACACGGCGTACGGCCGTGGCAGCAAGTGCGTGGACTCGGCGATCAACGCGTACCTGCTGGAAGGCAAGGCCCCGGACGACGGAAAGCGCTGCTCACAGGGGTGACGCGGGCCCCGGTGCTCCGTACACCGGGGGTGTACGGAGCACCCCCGGAAACTGTGTAGACTTGGCGTCGCTGCTGATCGCACCATAGGTGCGGAACGCGTGCCGCCTTAGCTCAGCTGGCCAGAGCAACGCACTCGTAATGCGTAGGTCTCGGGTTCGAATCCCGAAGGCGGCCCTGTAGAAGCCCCAGGACTCACTCGCCGTGACCTGGGGCTTTTGCTTTTGGTGGGTGGGTGGTGAACGTTCCGGTTGTTGAACCGGTCGTGCCGGGCCTGCGTCTTTCCTCTTGATCGTGACTACACGTACAGGGGAGCAGACCGTGACCGACAAGGGCGTCGAGCAGAACGACGAGCGGGGTTACGGGCCTGGGCCCTGGTGGGAGGACCTTGGGGCGTGGGGGGCCGTTGGGCTGATCGTCTTTGGGGGGCTCGCGGCCGTGTGGGTCTTCTTCCGGCTGCCCGGTACTCCGGACGAGATGGCGATGGGGTACTACCAGGCCGCCAAGGTCGTCGCCATCGGGCTGGTGATCGCGGGGACCGCCTTGCTGGGGCGTCGTCGTGCCGGGGGCGCGGACACCGAGGAGACGGGCGGGGCGGCGGGCGGGGCCTGACGTGCCTGACTCCGGCGGGCGGTGAGCGGCGGCAAGAGGTATTGCACCCCTTCTACCGGCCTTCGGCGGCTAACGTGTTCTGCGCCTGATCAACTGCGCGAATCGGAGACGGCGTTGACGGAACGGTCGAACGGATATCGCGCCACTCTTGAAGACGTGGCGCAGCGGGCCGGGGTGTCCAAGTCCACCGTGTCCCGTGTGATCAACGGGGAGCCCCGAGTGCGGGCCACGGTCGCGGAACGTGTCCGACAGGCCGTGGACGAGCTCGGATACGTACCGAATCAGGCCGCTCGAAGCCTGGTCACGCGTCGCAACAACGCCGTCGCCGTCGTGGTCACCGAACCGCAGAACCGGCTCTTCGTGGACCCGTATTTCGACTGCCTGCTCCGAGGCATCCGACAGGAGCTCGTCCTGCAAGGGGCGCAGCCGGTGCTGTTGTTCATCGAGGAGCCGGACGACTATCCGCGCGTCGGGAACTTCCTGGGCGGCGGCCACGTCGACGGCGCCCTGCTGTTCTCGCTGCGCACCGACGATCCGCTGCCCGCCATGGTCGAGCGCATGGGCCTGCCCGCTGTCTTCGGAGGGCGGGCGGGCGTTGACTCCGGCCATCGCGGCAGTCGCAGTTACACGTACGTCGATGCCGACAACCGTGACGGAGCCAGGGAAGCCGTCCGGTATCTCGTGGGGAGGGGACGCCGACGTATCGGGACCATCACCGGCCCGCTCAACCAGGCCTCCGCCATCGACCGCCTCGACGGCTATCGGGATGTACTTCGCGACAACCCGCCCCAGTTCATCGCCGAGGGCGACTTCACGCTGCGGGGCGGCGCCGATGCCATGTCCGTGCTCCTCGACCGGTGTCCCGACCTTGACGCGGTCTTCGTCGCTTCGGATCTCATGGCCGCCGGTGCTCTGCGCACGTTGCGAGAACGCGGGCGGCGTATACCCGAGGACGTCGCAGTCGTCGGCTTCGACGATCTCGCGACCATCGCCGAAGTGACGGAGCCGCCGCTGACCACGGTGCACCAGGACATCGAGGGCATGGGGCGCCTGATGGCGCAGCTGTTGTTCAAGTCGACGACATCGGGGGAGCCAGCGGCAACAACGGGTGAGCCCGCGGCGCGGGACGGTGGCCTTCCGTTGTCGTCGGTGGTCACTCCGGTACGGCTGGTCGTGCGGGAGTCGGCCTGATCCGCCTGAACTGGCTTGTGGGGTCTTGTTCAGCGTGCGTATGAGCCGAGGCCGACCAGGCAGTAGACGTACTCGTTGATGGCCGAGCCGTTGAGGGTGTAGCGGTACGAGAAGGCGTACTGCGTCTTGGGGTTGCCGTCGCAGCGGCTCATGTCTGACGTCATGGGGATCGTCTCGATGACCTCGTAGTGGGCGTCGGCCGCCGAGCAGGACACCTCATCCACGTCGTCGACCTCCTGCGCGGTCGTGGAGTCCGGCAGCGTGCCGTTGAGGCAGGTGCCCGACGAGAAGGGGGTGGGGGCCTCGCTCGTGGGGGTGTCTACGGGGGCCGTTCCGGTGGCGTACGGGTCGTCGGTGTCGGCGGTGTCCTCGGCGGGCGGGGCGCTTGTGTAGGGGTCGTTCGTGTTCGGCGCGTCCGTGTACGGGGTGTACGAGCCCTGGCTCGTTGACGGGGCTGGGGCGGCGCTGTCGCTGTCGTCATCTCCCTGGTTCAGGAGCAGGATGCCGATGATCACGGCTCCTACGGCGCCGAGGGTCACCAGGCAGCCGCGGCCGCGGGCGCTGGCGCCGGGACGGGGCGTGGGGCGTGTTGGTGGTGTGGGGGGATTAGGTGACGTCGGGTATATGGGTTCGGGCACGTGGGCAGTATGGTTCAGCCGGTTGTTTTAGGGGAGTGGTTTTCTAGAAAGTTGTTCTAGAAATTGCGTGCTCTACGCTGGTTGCACCATGAGCCCCAAGCAACAACGCGGCGCCGAGACCGCCGACCGGCTGCTGGACGCCGCGCTCCAGGTCTACGCCGACTCCGGAGAGCAGGGCGTCACCGTCGGCGCCCTCACCAAGACCAGCGGTGTCAGCCTCGGCAGCCTCTATCACCACTTCGGCAGCGTCGACGGCCTCATGAACGCCCTGTTGCTGCGCTGGCTCGGGCGCCTCTTCGCTGACCTCGCCGCTTCCGTCGAGCGTTCTCGTACGGCCCGGACCGGCGTCCGCGCCCTTGTGCGGGCCTACCTGAAGTTCATCCAGGAGAACCCGGACGCCGCCCGGCTCCTGCACTCCTCGTACGCCGACCGGCTCGGGATGGCTCAGGCCCGGCAGCTTCGTGACACGCAGGAGGCAAGGCTGTCCTCGATGACCGACTGGATGCAGCGGCACGTCGACTCGGGTGAGGTCGCCCCGCTGCCCATGCCCTTGATCGAGGCGCTGGTCCTTGGGCCCGTCGTCGCGACCGCGCGCCGCTGGCTCTCCGGCTTCGACGACGTCGATCTCGATCAGGCCGCGCGGGTTCTGCCCGAGAGGATCTTGCGCTCGCTCGTTCCCTGAGGACGGGGCGTGGGGGGTGGGTCGTGCGTCGTGGGTCGTGCGTCGGGCGGGGCGGTCAGTGGCGTAGTGCCTTGCCGATCTCTGCCTTCGGGGTGCCGGAGAGGTTTCTGTTGCTGCGGGCCGTGCCGGACTTCGACCGGTCCGGGTCCGTGTCGTTGATGTTGAGGACGACCGTGTCCAGGAGGTTGCCGTCGCCGTCGCGGAAGTTGACGGAGATGGCGTAGTCCGCCTTCTTGTCCGTGCTGTTGGTGGCCGTGATCTTCGCCGTAGCCCGGTTGTCGTCGGACTTGGTGGGGCCGTCGACCTTCACGTCGGCCTTCGCGTCCACTCCGTCCTTCACCTCGGCCATCTTGGAGGCTGCGGCCTCCGTGGCGGATGACACGGCTTCGCCCGCCTTGGCCGTCGCGGAGGCGGCCCTGTCCTTGGCCTTGTCCACGTCACTGTCCGAGCAGGCGGTGGTGGTGAGGGCCAGTAGGGCGGTGGCGGCTGCGGCGGTGGCGAATCTGGCGGCGGCATGGGTGCGGGCGCGGGTACGGGTACGGGTCATGCGGACCACCTTCGGGGGGATCGACGGTCGGCGCGAGGTGGGGCGGCCGTATGGGTTGCGGGGTCCCCTGCGGGCTCGGGTGCGCTGCGGGTGCGGGTGCGTGAGGGTGTGGGGAGGGGGAGAGGCCCCTCGTGGCGTCCGTGGTGGGGGTGCGAGGATGCCGCGATGAGTGCTGAGAGTGTTGCCGCATACGTTCGTTACGAGTCGCCCGTCCGCCATGAGCGCGGGCACTTCCCCGGCGTGTTCGTTCTCGTCAACGGGCTTGCGAGGGAAGGGAAGTTGACGCCGGAGCAGGAGCGGTTCCGGCGTGCCAACAACGACTGGTACGACACCGCGTATCCGATCCCGTCGAAGGTCGACCCCGCTGTCTACGACCACGACATCACGCCCGGCGCCGTGGCCTGGTTCAAGGTCACCGCCACTCACCTGATCGACCGCATCCCCGGGTATCTGGAGATCCTGGACGCGCACGACATCGAGTGCCGGGTGGTGCGGTCGTCGGATCCTGGGCGCGTTGTCTATGAGGACGAGTTCCAGGTTGTCGTCGTGCCGTACGACGGTCCGTACGACGGGCCGCACGAGGCGTAGGCAGTCTCGCGGGGACTTATGAGGATCCTGTCAGGCCGCTGTTCGTATTCAGTTCGGGCAGGCCCGCCCCGCTTATGCTCATCGCCATGTGCGCTTTTGTCCTGGTCGCGGAGGATGACGAGAAACAGGCCGAGCTGGTCCGCCGCTATCTGGAGCGTGAGGGCCACACGGTCGCCGTCGTCCATGACGGGCGTGCCGCGATCGACGAGGTGCGGCGCAGGCCCCCGGACCTGCTCGTGCTCGACGTGATGATGCCGCGCGTCGACGGGCTCGGCGTCACTCGCGTCCTGCGGGGCGGGAATGGGGGCGGCGGTAGCAGCGGCAGCGGGAACGGGGGCGGCAGCGGGAACGGGGGCGGGCCCAGTCCCGTGGCCGCCATTCCGATTCTGATGCTGACCGCTCGTACGACCGAGGACGATCTGCTGCTCGGCCTCGATCTCGGCGCCGACGACTATCTGACGAAGCCGTACAGTCCGCGCGAGCTGATGGCCCGCGTCCGTACGCTGCTGCGGCGCGCCCAGGGCACGTACCACCCGGTCGTCGAGGGTGCCGAAGCCGTGTCGCGTGTGCTGCGGGCGGGTGGGATCGCCGTCGATCCCGTGCGGCACGAGGTGACCGTCGACGGGCGGCTCGTCGAGTGCACGCCGGGGGAGTTCGACCTGCTCGCGGCGCTCGCGGCGGAGCCTGAGCGGGTGTTCACGCGGCCCCAGCTCCTGGACCGTATCCACGGGTCGTCCGGATACATATCGGTGCGCACCGTCGACGTACATGTCCTCAATCTGCGCAAGAAGATCGAGGACGATCCGCGCAGGCCACGCCATCTCGTGACGGTCTTCGGCGTCGGATACAAGCTCACGGGTGCGGCCATCGGCGCGCCCACCGGCGGACCCATCGGCGGCTCCATCGGCGCATCCACCGGCGCATCCACCGGCGCGGCCCTGGGGGCGGCGGCGCGACATGGCGCGTGACATACCGTTCCGCAAGAGCCTGCTGCCCCGGCTGCTCGCCGTCTCCGTGCTCGTCTCCGTGGTCTCGATCGCCGCCACCGCCTGGCTTGCCGCGCAGACCACGTCCGGCGCGATCCGGCAGGAGCAGGGACAGGTGCTTGCCGATGACGCCCGTGTCTACGACGAGTTGCTGGGCCTCGGGGCCAGTGCGCCCGGGTGGCAGGGTGCCGACGAGACCGTGCGGGAGCTTGCCCGGAAGACCGGACGGCGTATCACCCTGACCACACAGAAGCGTGTCGTCATCGCCGACTCGCGGAGCAAGGGCGATAAGGGTGAGAAAGTAAGTAAGGGCGGTAAAGGGATAGTTGCGGCTGATCTGCCTGCCAAAGCCTCGGCCGTCGTCGATCCGCTCGCCGTCGACGGGGCGCTGACCGCCGGTGCGGGGAACGCG
This sequence comes from Streptomyces sp. NPDC055239, assembly GCF_053606205.1. Classification (NCBI taxonomy): domain Bacteria; kingdom Bacillati; phylum Actinomycetota; class Actinomycetes; order Kitasatosporales; family Streptomycetaceae; genus Streptomyces; species Streptomyces sp. NPDC055239. The sequence continues at coordinate 263,986 of NZ_JBSGRD010000010.1, forward strand.
AACGCCGAGACCGGGGGGCAGGACCGTATCGACCCGCGCGCGGTCGGTCCCTTCCGGTTGCCGGCGGGGGAGCGCGGAGAGCTGGGGAAGGCCGCCGCGAGCGTCGTGGACTGCATGCACGGCCTCGGGGTTTCCGCCCGGGTCGTGCAAGGGCCCGGTGGGCGTCCTCGCGTCGACGCCCCCAACGACCCGTCCCGGTTCCTCGACTCGACCTGCCACAGTTACCAGCTCGACATGCCCACCCGTACCGAGAGCAAAGCGCTCGAGCGGCTCAACAAGCTCACCAACGCCTGCCTGCGGCGCGGGGACGCCCCGCCCGTCAAGGTCGGGCTCGATCTGACGTGGTGGCAGTCGGTGGGAGTGTTCGACCGGCCTTCCGGCCGCTACATCCCTGCCGACTCCGGCGACTCCGGCGACTCCGGCGACCCCGGCGATTCTGGCCTGCCCGACCCGGTGTCGGGCGGCCAGGGCGACGCCTTCCCTCCCACCGAGCCGGACGATGCTGCCCGCGCTCCCGAGGGGCCGGACGCGCCGGAGACGCCGGACACGCCGGACGCGCCGGACGCGTCTACGGTCACCCCCTCGGAATCGGGTCCCCCCGCCGTGCCGTCGGGCGGTGTCAGCCGCGCCGGCCGGGAGTACGACACCAAGACCGCCGCCTGCGTGGGCAGTGCCCGCCGCGAGCAGCTCGGGTTGTACGTCTCCGAGCCCGCGCTCCTCTTCGTCACCAGCTCCGACGGTTCGCGCACCGCGATGGCCCGCGCGGTGGAGAGTTCGAAGTTCAGCCTCTCCGGGGCCAATACGGTCCGGCTCGCGGGCCTCTCCGCGGGCATCCTCGCGGTGACGGTCGCCGTGACCGCCTTCGCCGCGACCCGGCTGACCCGCCCCCTGCGGGCGCTGACCGCCGCGACTCAGCGGATGAAGACGGGCGAGGCGGCCGAACCCGTCACGGCGCGGTCGGCTGGTTCCGCCGGTGAGATCCGCCAGCTCGCCGAGGCATTCAACGACATGGCCGCCCACCGCAAGGCCCTGGAGGATCAGCGTCAGGCCATGGTGAGCGACGTCGCGCACGAACTGCGTACGCCGCTGTCCAACATCCGCGGCTGGCTGGAGGCGGCCGAGGACGGCGTGGTCGACACCGACCCGGAGCTCGTCACCTCGCTCCTCGAAGAGGCGCTTCTGCTCCAGCACATCGTCAATGACCTACAGGACCTTGCCGCTGCCGACGCCGGTACGCTCCGGCTGCACCGCGAGCCCGTGCACGCTTCCGACATCGTGGATCAGGTCGCGGCGGGGCACCAGGCGGGCGCGGAGGCTGCGGGCGTACGGCTGAGCGCGACGACGCTCGGCGACCCCTGCTTCACCGCCGATCCGCTCCGGCTCCGCCAGGCGATCGGCAACCTGGTCTCCAACGCGATCCGGCACACCCCGGAGGGCGGCAGCGTCACGATCAGCTGCCGCGCCACGCTCGACGCGGTGGTGGTGGAGGTCGCCGACACCGGTACCGGCATCGCGCCCGATGATCTGCCGCACGTCTTCGACCGCTTCTGGCGCGCCGACAAGTCGCGCACGCGGGCGACCGGCGGCAGCGGTCTCGGCCTCGCGATCGTCCGGCAGCTGGTGGAGGGGCACGGCGGGACGGTGACGGCGCGGAGCACGCCCGGGGAAGGGGCGGTCTTCACGGTGCGGGTGCCGTCGGAATGATGGACGGGGCCTGGTGCTGCGTGGGGGTGCCTGGTGCTGTCTGGTGGTGCGCGGGGGTGCCTGGTGCTGCGTGGTGGCGTTGCCTGTTGGTGTTACCCGTAGGAATGGCCGGTTGGCGTCACCGAGGGATTCGGCGATGTGTGCCAATCGTGGGCAGATCGTGCGTGATCGGTGAACACCTCGTGCCGGAATCCGGAGGCCGACGCATGTGGCCGGGGTCCGTGGGGTGGCGCTTCCCGCGTGCGTACGGTGCCTCACGCGCAGTGGCCATGATTCCGCGAGACTCTCAACTTCCCCACCCCGTCGGGAAGTTGAGAGTTCATCGCAGAAACTGAGCGGGCCCGACCGCAACGGTGACACTCCCCCGAGTTACGCGCTGAGCGCGAGTACCGGCGGGGCCGGGCCCGATGGATTCATCCCATCAGAGGCCGCCAACCGATCGCTAACATGAGGCCAACGGTTGGCGGGAGATGGCGTGGACGTGCGGTTCGACGGATTGCGGTTCGGACTCCTGGGCGCGCCTGCGGTGTACGACGCCGAGGGCGAGCCGCAGCCCGTACAGAGCGCCAAGGGGCGCGCCCTGCTGGCCGCGCTGCTGCTCGAACCGGGTCGGGTGGTCTCCGTCGACGCCCTCAAGGACGCGCTGTGGGGCGCTACCCCGCCTGCGTCCGCGCACGCCTCGCTGCAGAACCACGTGACGCGTCTTCGCCGGCTCCTCGACGATCCGGAACGGCTGCGGGCCGTACCTCCGGGATATCGGCTTCGGGTGGCCGACGGCGAGCTCGACGTACGGGTCTTCGAACAGTTGGTCGCGCAGGCGCGGGTCGCGCACGTGGAACGCGACTGGGGTGTCTGCGTGGACGCCGCGTCCGCCGCGCTCGCCCTGTGGCGCGGAACTCCGCTGGGCGGGCTCCCCGCCGACGCGGCGGGCCACGCCCTCGTACCGCGCCTCGAGGAGGCGCGGCTCCTCGCCCTCGAGCTGCGGTACGACGCGGAACTGGCGACCGGGGCCGGTGGCGGAGGGCTCGTGCCCGAGCTGGCGGAGCTGGTCGCCGAATATCCCTTGCGTGAGGCCTTCCACCGCCAGCTGATGCTGGTGCTGCACCGCTCGGGCCGCCAGGCGGAGGCCCTCGCCGTCCACCGCGAGCTGCGGCGTCGGCTGGTGGAGGAGCTGGGCGTGGAGCCGGGTTCTTCGGTGCGGGAGGCACATCGTGAGGTGCTGCAGGAGCCCGCGGGCGCGGCTTTGGGGGGACTCCGCTCGGCGGCCGGTCCCGGTACCGCCGCTGGGCTCGGCCCGGATCGATTCGATGGGGATGGGGATGCGGATGGGGATCGGGATGCGGATGGCGATGGGGGTGGGGTCGGTTCGGGGGGACGTGGCAGGGGAGTTGAGCGGGGCGGGCCTGGCGTGGGAGTTGGGCGGGGCGGGCGTGGCGTGGGAGGGCTCGGTTCGGGACGAGTCGATGCGGGTGGGATCGGCTCGGGTGGGCATGGGGTGGCTGGGGTCGGTTCGGGCGGGCACGGGGTAGGCGGGGTCAGTTCGGGCGGGCACCGGGTGGGCGGGATCGGCTCGGGTGGGCGCGGGGCGGCTGGGGTCGGTTCGGGTGAGTTCGATGCGGCCGCCTCGGTGGACTTCGGGGCAGAGGGTGAGGTGGCGGGTCCCGACTCCGGCGCCTCGGCGGAACGGGCGTCGCTCTCTTCCTCTGGATCCGGACCAGCAGCTTCTGCTTCTGCTTCCGTTTTCGCTTCCGCATCTGCTTCCTCCTCCACCCGGCCCGCTCAACTTCCGCCCTCCCCACCCCACTTCACGGGCCGCGAAGAAGTCGTGCGCTCCTTGGTGCGACTCCTCACATGGCAGAGCGGCGGCGTCGGTGGCATTGGCGGTGGCATTGGCGGCGCGTACGAGCAAGTGCCCGGTGCCGGGCCGCCCGTCGCCGTCCTGTCCGGCATGGCGGGCGTGGGGAAGAGCGCGCTCGCCCTGCACGTCGCGCACCGGCTGCGTGAGTACTTCCCCGACGGGCAGCTCTACATCAATCTGCGCGGGGCCACCCCGGGGATGACGCCCCTCACGCCCGCCCAGGCCCTCGCCGCCCTGCTCCGGGACCTCGGGGTCGAGTCGGGTCACAGCCCCGAACACCCGGACGCGGCAGCCGCGTTGCTCCGCTCGCTGCTCGCGCCCACCCGCACCCTCCTTGTCCTCGACGACGCGGCGACCGCCGCGCAGGTGCGCCCGCTGCTGCCCGCGGGGCCCGGCTGTACGGTCATCGTCACCAGCCGTTCCCCGCTCACCGCGCTCGACGGGGCGGGGCGTTTCCCGCTGGAGCCGCTCTCCGAGGGTGACAGCATCGCCCTGCTGCGAGCCGTGTCCGGGCGTTCTGGGCTCGACGCGGGGCACCCGTTGGTCGAACTCGCGGGGCGCCTCCCGCTGGCCCTGCGGATCATCGCGGCCCGCCTCGCCGCCCGCCGCGCGCTCACCCCGGACGCCCTTGCCGAACTCCTCACCGTCAGCGGCGGACGCCTGCACCACCTGGAGCACGACGACTTGAGCGTGCGGCGCTCGCTGGCAGTGGCCCTGGATTCGCTGCGTACGGCGGAGCGCGAGTCCGACCGGGACGCGGCTGCCGCCCTCGCCGCGATCGGCGCCCTTGATCTTCCGGCGTACGGAGTCCCTCTCATCGCCCGGCTGTTGGGTGTGGAGGAGTGGCGTGCGGGGGCCGCGCTCGACCGGCTCGTCGATGTCGCGCTCCTCGACGAGACGGCCTACGGCCGCTACGCCCCGCACGATCTCGTACGTGACTTCGCGCGTGAGGCGGCCCACCAGGACGGGGCGCGGGCGGCGGACGCCGTGGAATCCGCGCTCCAGTGGTACGCGGAGTCGGCTCGGCAGACCGTGATGGCGATCATGCCGGAGGGCCTGGACCGCGACGACCGGCTGATGGGAGTCGATGACCGGCTGCCTCCCCGGCACACCGCGGACGGCAGCTCCCCCATTCCCGCCGAGGGCTCCCCGATCCCCGTCGAGGGCTCCCCGATCCCCGCCGAAAGCTTCCCGATCCCCGCCGTACCGCCGATGTCCACCGATGACGCCTTCGCCTGGGGCGACACGGAACTCTCCAACGTCATCGCGCTCGCCGACCGCCACGGCCGCGAATCCGTGCTCCTGCCCGTGCTGGTCCGCTGCTTCTTCTCGTACCTCAAGCGCCGTGGCCGGCTCACCGAGGCGGACCGCCTGAACCGCCTCGCGGTGACCGCCGCCCGCCGCTGGAACGACACCGCGGCCGAGGCGCAGGCCCTCACCGACCTCGCGGGCCTCAACTATGTGTCGGGGCGCAGTGGCGCGGCGCTCGCCCTCATCGACGAGGCCCTTGAACTGTGGCGCCGGCTCGACCTCACGTCGTTCGTCCACCGCGCCGTCCTCAACCGCAGCCTCCTCCTCGAAGCACTCGGCCGCTACGAGGAGTCCGTCGAGGGGCTGTGGCAGAGCCTCGAACTGGCCAAAACCCTGGGCGACCCCTTGAGCGAGGCGTTCGCCCTCAGCCACCTCGGCAACATCTACGAGCACACCGACGCGCGCACCGCCATCGACTACTACGAGCGGAGCCTGGAGATCGGCGAGTCCCTCGCGCACGCCGGAGTCCGGCAGGAAGCCCACTGCGACCTCGGCCACGCCTACCTCCTCCTCGACGAACCGGACATCGCACTCACGCACTTCGAGGAAAGCCTGCGCATCCACGGTGAGGCCGAGGACTGGCACAACGAGTCGAAGGTGCGGCTCGGCATGGTCCGCGCCCTGCGCGAGGTGTGCCGGACGCAGGACGCGGAACGCGAGTGCGCCGACCTTCTTGAGCGCGCGGAGCAGCGGGCCGACGCCCACATGGCGGGCCTGGCCCGTCACCAGCGCGGCCTCCTGCTGTACGCGGAGGGGCGCGCCGAGGAGGCGTACGCGCAGTGGAGGTCGGCCCTCGCGGCGCTGGACGGTACGGACAGCAGCGAAGTGGTCGACGAGCTGAAGGGCCTGCTGGCGGGCTGAGCAGGCCGAGCGGACCGAGCGGGCTGAACCAGGCTTGCGCGAGGGCTACTTCGCGTCCGCGTAGCACTCCACCACGGCGACGGTGAACGGGAAACGCACCGGCGTCTCGCCGAACGTTATGCGCCCCGCCAGGTCCCCGGCCGCGCGGATCGCCGCCGTGACCGTCTCCGCCTCCTCCTGCGGGCAGTGCACGATGACCTCGTCGTGCTGGAAGAAGACCAGCTCGGCGCGGAGTCCGGCCGCGGCGATGGACTGGCGCAGCGCGGCCAGCATCAGCAGGGCCCAGTCGGCCGCGCTGCCCTGCACGACGAAGTTGCGGGTGAAGCGGCCGCGGGCACGGGTGTTGGAGGAGGCGTACCCCGGAGTGAACTCGCCGTCCTGGGACGGGGACGGGGACGCGAGATCGGCCGGGTCGTCCTGCGGGATGCCCGCCTCGTCGAAGTCTCCCGCTCCGGCCGCCGGAGGGCTCGTACGACCCAGCCAGGTCCGTACGAGTCTGCCGTCCTCGCCCGCCTTCGCCGCGTCGTCGACGTACGCGACGGCGGCGGGGAATCTGCGGCGCAGTGCCGCCAGGTTCTTCAGGCCGTCGCCCGAGGTCTGCCCGTACACGGCGCCGAGGAGTGCGATCTTGGCGTGGTCGCGGTCGCCGGAGAACGCGCGGTCCGAGAGGCGGGTGTAGAGGTCCTCGTGGCTCCCGGCCACTTCCATCAGGCCCCGGTCGCGGGAGATCGCGGCGAGGACGCGCGGCTCCATCTGGTCGGCGTCGGCGACGACGAGCCGCCAGCCGGGGTCGGCGACGACCGCACGCCGGATGATCTTGGGGATCTGCAGCGCGCCGCCCCCGTTCGTCGTCCAGCGGCCGCTGACGGTGCCGCCCGGGGTGTACTCGGGCCTGAAGCGGCCGTCACGCACCCAGTCCTGGAGCCAGCTCCAGCCGTGCGCCGTCCAGATCCGATACAGCTTCTTGTACTCGATGAGGGGCCGCACGGCGGGGTGGTCGATCTCCTCGAGCTCCCAGCGCCGGGTGGACTTGACCCTGATGCCGGCCTGCGCGAAGGCCTTGATGACGTCGTTGGGCAGGTCGGGGCGGACGCGGCGGCCGAAGGCGGCGGAGATCTCGTCGGCGAGCTCGGCGAGGCGGCGGGGCTCGGCCGCTCCCGCGTTCCTGCCGCCGCCCGCATACCGCTCGCCGAGGAGCTCGGTGAGCAGGGCGTGGTGGACGTCGGCGCGCCAGGGCAGGCCCGCCACGTTCATCTCGGCGGCCACCAGCATCCCGGCCGACTCGGCCGCCGTGAGCAGCCGCATCCTGCCGGGGTGCTCGGCGGCCCCGTGTCTTCGCTGCTGCGCCGCGTACACCTCCAGGAGGGCGTCGAAGGGCAGGGACGTCACGGGGGAGGGCTCGAAGAGGGAGTCCTGGGCGCCGGGAGCTGCCGCTCTGGGGGGAGGGTCGTTCGGTACGGGGGCGTTGTGCAGCCGGGCCCAGGCGGCCGCGGCCGAGCGGGGTTCGCCCAGGCGGCCCTCGTGACCGAGGAGGAGGAGCTCGGCGTCCTCGATGTCGTAGCAACGCTCCACGCGGACGCCCGCCGTGAGCAGTGCGGGGTAGATCTCGGCGGTGGAGCGCCAGACCCAGCGGCTCGTGCCGGGTCTCGCGCGCACGGCTCCGGCGAGGTCCGGCTCGTGCAGGGTCGGTCCTGAGGGCAGGCCGTCTTCTCCGAGGGGGGCGAGGGTGGCGCCGCCGGTCTCGGTGGGGGCGAGGGCCCACCTCTCTGTCATGTGAGTGAGTCTCGCAGCCACCACTGACAATTCCGCGGAAGGCTTTGCGGGGGTGGGGTGGGGGTGGGAGTGGGGGAGCCGTACGGAAGGGGATGGGAGCCGTACGGAAAGGAAGGGAGAAGGGGCCTCAGTAAAGAAGGAAGGGGCCTCAGTACAGAAGGGAGGAGTGGCCTCAGTGGCGTCGTGCCCCCAGCAGTCCCGACCCCACGCCGACCACCGCGCAGATCCCCGCAGCCAGCCCCACCATCCCCCACGGAACCACCAATCCCGCCGGTGCCGACAGCCGTGCCAAGCCCGCGCTCAGAGTGCCCAGGTTGAGCAGCGTGACCGCCAGGCCCAGTACCGCGCCCACCCCCACCGCAAGGAGCGACTCCCCGGCGATCACCATCCGCACCTGCCGCCGCGTGGCCCCTGCCATCCGGAGCGACCGCAGCTCAGGGCCCCGTACCGATGTCGCCATCAGCAGGGTTCCGGCCAGGGAGATGGCCGTGTAGATGAGGGCTATACCCAGCAGTACCAGCAGCCCCAGCCGTGTCTGCGGCTTCGTCGCCGGGTGTGTGTCCGCAAGCCACTCCTCCGCCGACCGCACCCGAACACGCCCCTCGCCCGCATCCTCCCCCGCACCCTCGCCTCCACGCGCACGCTCTCGCAGCGCTCCCGCCACCTCGTCCCGGTCCGCCCCCGCCCGCAGCCCCACGTCGATACGGTCCACCGGCGCGGTCACCGACCCCACCCCCGCGTTCGCCGCCGTCACGTACGCCCCGTTGTCCCCCGTCCCCCGCGCGAGCACCGCGACGATCCTCAGCCGCGCGGGCCTGCCGTCCCCGAGCCACACATCGACCCGCTCACCCACCCGCCGCCGCTCCCACTCCTCGTTGACGACGATCGACCGGTCGTCGAGGTCACGTACGTCCCCCGCCACCACCGGAAGCCGCGACACAGAGGCGAACGCCGCCGGATCACTCACCGCCCGTGCTTCCGAGCGGACCAGCGCCGAGCCCTCCTCCCGTACGAACACGGCCGTCGACGCCGATGAAGCGGCCACCGCCACCCCGTCCACCGACCTGAGCTGTCCGAGAGGGCTCAAGTCCTCGCCGGTCAGGACCAGTTCGGCCCTTGTACGTTCCCTCGCCTCCGCCGCCCGCGCCTGTCCCGACGTCTCCGCCGAGCCGAGCAGCGAGCCCGCGAGCGCCACCGTCACCAGGACCGGCGCGGCGACGGCCGCGGTGCGCCGCACCGACGCGGCGGAGTTCTCGCGGACCAGGAGACCGACGGCGCCGGGAAGACGGACGGCACGCAGTACGGGACGTACGAGAAGGGGAGTGAGTGCGGCGAGTGCGGTGATCAGGATCATCGGCTGGGTGGTGTACGTCTTCCGCTTCATCAGCGCGGCCGGATCGGTCCACAGGGTCAAGCCGAGCAGCCCGATCCCCGCCGCCAGGAGCGCGCCCCCGACGATCCGCCGGCTCCACGGCATGACGCCGGTGTCGACGGACGCGTCCCGCAGCGCCTCGACGGGACCCACGCGCCCCGCCCGCCGGGAAGCGGTCCACGCACCCGAGAAGGCGACCAACACCCCGACCCAGAAGGCGAGATGGTACGGCCACACGGCCCCGCCGATCCCGAACCACTCCGGTGCGATCTCGGCGTCCACAAGGATCCGGGCAAGCACCGGCGCACCCCATGCCCCCAGCGCACACCCCGCCCCGGAGGCCACGACCCCGACCGCGAGCGCCTCCGCGAGCAGCATCCTGCGCACCTGCCCGGGTGTCGCTCCTGCCAGTCGGAGCAGCCCGAACTCCCGCCGCCGCAGCGCCACCACGAAGGCGAAGGTGGAAGCGGTGACGAATACGGAGACGAACGCGGACACCCCGCCCGCCGTCCCCAGGAACGAGTTCACCGCCACCAACGCCTCCGCGTCCTGACCCGGCTCCGGATCGGCCAGCCGCCGGTCACCTCCGGTGAGGACACGGGCTCGCGTCCCGACGGTCTCCCGCACCTCATCGGCCGGAGCGTCCACGCCCACCGCATCTCTCTTCACCCCGTCCAGTCGGACAGGGCCGAGGCGTCGAAGCTCGCGCAGAAGTTCGATATCCACAGGGTGTGGATGAATGAGCGGCTTGGTCACATGGCCTGTGTTCGGGCCTCGTTCTACCGGGACAGTCAGGGTGTTCTGCCCCATAACGACCACGGCGGAGTCGGCGAACCGCACGGGTTCCCGCTCCGGCGCGCTGAATGTCGAGGCGAGCCCGAGCCCCATCGCGGCGGTCAGCGCCACGCCGAGCGCGACAGCGACGAACGCGCCGAGCAGGCCGGCCCAGCGGGTACGGAGGGAGGCGAGGAACATCACCGGCCACCCGCGCCGATCATCGAACCGGCACCCGCGCCCGCGCCTGTGCCCGCAGTCACGGGGCCCGGCTGCTCCAGGCCCGCCATTCGCCGGGCCACCTCCCCCGCATCCGGCGCGAGCAACTCGTCGGCCACCCGACCGTCCACCAGGAACACCACCCGGTCCGCGTACGACGCCGCCACGGGATCATGCGTGACCATCACCGTGGTCTGCCCTTCGGTGTCGACCAACTCCCTCAAGAGCAGCAGCACTTCGCGACTGGTCGTCGTATCGAGCGCGCCGGTCGGCTCGTCGCCGAAGAGGACCGCGGGGCGTGTGACCAGCGCCCGCGCCAGTGCCACCCGCTGCTGCTGACCGCCCGAGAGCTCCCCCGGCCGGTGCCGGGAACGGTCGGCGAGGCCCACCCGGGCCAACGCGTCGCGCACCTCCGTACGCGACGGTCTGCGCCCCGCGAGCCGTAGCGGCAGGGCGACATTCTGGGCGGCGGTCAGTGACGGGAGGAGGTTGAAGGACTGGAAGACGAAGCCGATGCGGTCCCTGCGGAGCAGGGTCAGCCGCCGCTCGCTCAGCCCCGTCAGCTCCGTTCCGCCCACCTCGACCGTTCCGGAGGTCGGCCGGTCGAGACCCGCGGCGCACTGCAGCAGCGTCGACTTGCCGGATCCGGACGGCCCCATGATCGCGGTGAAGGTCCCGGCGCGTATCGCGAGGTCGACGCCGTCGAGGGCGGTCACATCGCGGTAGGCGCGGCGGACGGCGGTGAGTCGTACGGCAGTTGAGTCTGTGGCTGAGTCCATGTCTCAACCCAACCGTCCGCCGCCCCGCCGGGCACGACCACTGGGGGGCGTCCTGGGGGTAGGGCCAGCCATACCCTTGACGTATGGATCCGGTGACCGAGGTGATCGACAAGGCGTTCGCGGCAGCGTTGTACGCGGCCGGCGACGAGGGGCTCGACACCGGCGCGTCCCTCCTCGCGGCTGCCCCGGAGACCGACGCGGAGCTGTGGCGCAGGGGCGAGGAACTGGTTGCCCGCGCGTGGGAGCGGGGCTGGCAGCCCGCGGACGTCATACGCATGGTCGGCCGCGCCCAGGACGACACCGCCCACGGGGTCGACCGGGTTCTGGTGGTGCGGTTGGCCGCCGAGGTGATCACGACGCAGACCGGGCGGTACGGGGATACTCTCCCGCCGCGTTGGCAGGCGCAGCTCGCCGAGTTCGGTCCCTGCCAGGACAGCCGTCCGAAGTCGGATCGCTTCTCCCAGGCCACCGCCGCCCTCGCCCTCTACCGTCTTCTTCTGCGCCTCCCCTCGATCGAGCCGGTGGGTCCCGCCCCCGGCACCCCGCTCCACGCGCCGCCGCCTCCCGGCCACGAGGAGCCCCGCATCCTCACCCGTATCCGTGCCCTCCTGGCGAAGGCCGAGGCCACCGGGTTTCCCGAGGAGGCGGAGGCGCTCACCGCCAAGGCGCAGGAGCTGATGGCCAGGCACACCATCGATGAGGCCCTGCTCGCGTCCCGTACGCATGCCAAGGACACTCCGGGGGCCTGCCGTATCGGCGTGGACGCCCCGTACGAGACGGCGAAGGCGATCCTCCTGGACGCGGTGGCCACCGCGAATCGCTGCCGCGCGGTGTGGAACGAGGCGTACGGCTTCTCGACCGTCGTCGGCTTCGAGCCCGACCTGGAAGTGGTCGAGCTTCTCCACACCTCTCTCCTCGTGCAGGGGACGGCTGCGATGACGAAGGCGGAGGCCGGGCAGCGGGCGGGGGGCCGGAAGCGTACGAAGACGTTTCGGCAGGCGTTCCTGCTGGCGTATGCGAATCGTCTCGGGACGCGTCTCGCCGCGGCGGCGGAGGATGTCGCCGTGGGGTCCCCGGACGCGGGGGAGCTGTTGCCCGTCCTCGCTGCCCGGGATGTGGCCGTCACTTCCCATGCCGAGCGGATGTTTCCGGAGACGACCACTACGCGGGTGCGGGGCGTCACCGACCATGAGGGCTGGGCCCATGGGACCGCGGCGGCGGATGAGGCGCAGGTGCGGGCGGGGCGGCGGCGGCTCGCCTAGGGCGTGCGGGTGGCCCGGGGTGCCGCCTGGCCGAACGGACCTTTCCCGCCCACCCGCCCGTTACCCCGCAGTCTTACCTGAACGAACAAGCCCTTCCCGCCCACCCGCCCGATTGCCCCGGGTCGGCTTGTGGGCGGCCAGGCAGGGAGGGGACAGGCGCCCCCGCACCGGCAGGGACCGCCGCCCCCCTCAGCCCGATATGCCCCGTATCATCACAGAGTGACCTGGCTTCGGGCGCTGAAGGAGACCACCCGCTCGGGGTTGACCGTCGAGCGGAAGCGCCTCGAACCCCTTATCGCCCTCCGGGGTGCGGCCGGCCTCGCCATCATCATCGGCGTAAGCCTCACCCTCTTCGGCCCGGCCGTAGCCGCCAGCTCCGCCTTCGGGGCCTTTCAGGCCGCCATCGCCACCTTTCAGCGCAGCTGGCGTCCCCGCCCGGAACTGGCCCTGGCCTCCGGCACGAGCCTCGCCGTCTCCACCTTCCTCGGCTACCTCACCGGCTCCCACACCCTCCTCTTCCTCGCCCTCCTCTCCCTGTGGACCTTCCTCTCGGGGCTGAGCTGGGCCGCGGGCCCGACCATCGGCATCATCGCCTCGTCCAACGTCGCGATCATGCTGGTCACGGTCACCCTCCCCGGCTCGCTCGCCGCCGCCGCCGGACACGCCGCGATGATGGTGGTGGGCGGCGCGGTCCAGGCCGCCCTCGTGGTCCTGTTCCCCGTACGCAGATGGGGCGCCCACAGAGACGCCCTCGCCGACGCGCTCGCGGCCGAGGCCGACTACGCCCGCCGCCTGCGCCACGACCCCCACGCCGACTTCGACCCGGAACCCCTGATGGCGGCCCGCGACGCGGCGACCGTCACCCCGCGCCAGGCCCGTAGCCGCCCCGCCGAACTACACGGCGCCCGCGGCCTCGCGGAACGCATCCGGCCGGTACTCGCCTCCCTTGCCGACCCGGCGGTGGGCGTACCGGAAGAGGGGCCCGAGCGCGACCGCGTACGCGAGGTCCTGGCCGCGGCGGGCGCGATCCTGGACGCGGCGGCCAGGGCGATCCGGCAGGGCGAACCGGTGAAGATCCCACCCGCGGCCGTGGCCACCCTCCAGACCCCGGACACCGGAGCGATCCTCACGGGCCCGGCACAGAGAGCGGCGAAACGCCTGGCCGCACTACTGCGCGACGTCGTCGAAACAGCAGGCAAGCCCCCCGACAAGGCCGCAGCCCTCACCGCCACAGCGGGCAGCACCAAGACCACAGGAACAGCGGGAGCAACCCCGACCCCCACCCCCGTCCCCCTCCTCCGCCCCACCTTCCCCGCCCTGCTCCCCGCAGCCCTCCGCGCCATGAGGGCCGAGCTCCGCCGCCGTCACGAATCCCCCGTCACCCGCCACGCGATCCGCGTCACCGCGGTGGCCGCCGCCGGATACCTCCTGGGCACCTGGCTTCCCCTCGGCCACGGCTACTGGGCCCCCATGGCCTCCGTCATGATCATGCGGCCCGACTTCTCGCAGACGTACTCCCGCGCGGTGGCCCGTTTCGGCGGCACCCTCGTGGGTGTCGCCCTGGCCACGGGCCTGGTGCAGCTGGCGAGCCCCGGTACCGAGCTCTCCGCGGCGCTCGCCGTGCTCTGCGCCGGAATGATGTATCTGCTGATGCGTACGGGGCAGGTCGCGGCCCAGGCCTGCGTGGCCGCGTACGTCGTGTTCCTGCTCGGGATGGGCGGCGAGCAGTGGACGCAGACCGTGCCGGAACGCGTCGTCCTCACGCTCCTCGGCGGTGTCCTCGCGATGATCGCGTACGCCGTGTACCCGGCTTGGGAGACCCCGCGCCTGCGCAACCGCCTGGCCGGCTGGCTGGTGGCGGACGGCCGTTACGCCGCAGCCGTCGTCAGCCGTTACGCCGACCCCACCGGAAGCTCCTGCCCGGATGTCCGCGCGGCGCTCCTCGCCGCCCGCGACGCCCGTATCGCCTGGCAGGAAGCCGTGGCCCGCGCCAAGCACGAACCGGTGCGCCACCGCGGCCTCTCCCGCGCCGCGGCTGCCGACGCCGAGGAGGTCCTAGCTCAACTCGGCCGCGTGGCCATGCTGATGGAGGCCCACCTCCCGGACCGCGACGCGACCCCCGTCCCCGCCGCCGACCACCTCGCGGAAGCCCTGCGCAAGTCGACGGAGGACGGCGCGAAGGCGGTACGCGAACGCCGCGTCCCGAAGTGGGAAGCCGTACGCGAGGCCCTCGACGCGTGGGACGGCGACGGTGTCCCCGACCGGGTCGTACGCAGAGGAGCGACCCTCCTTCTCGCGACTCTCCAGGAACTGTCGGACGCCCTGGACACCGCACCTCCGCCCATGCTGGTGGACGGCTCGGAAACAGGTACCGGTGCAGGTGCAGGTGCAGGTGCAGGTACAGGTCCGGGTACGCAAGCGAAAGCAGACAGCGGACCGCAGGACCCCGAACAAGGTCCCACGGCCCGCTAGCCGTTCAACACGTGAGGCAACACGTGAGGCAACACCTCAGGACTGCGGAAGCCCCGCCGTAGGCAGCCCCTCCGGCAGCTTCCCGCCCTCGGTCCGCCTGAACTGGTCCTTGCCCGCACCCTGCCAAGAGACCGTCATCGACGTCTTGTCGACCGACTCGATCGTGCCCTCGGTGCGACCCGAGTCGCCCTTGGCGCACTTGAGGGTGACCTTCTCACCGCCGGCGGTCCCACTGCACAGGACGTTCTCGCCGAGCAGCGTCGCCTGCTTCCCCGCGATGACAAGCGCGAGCGGATTCCCGTCGGCGGTGGCGACCCAGCTGCCCTCGGAGCTGCCGTCCTTGGCGCCACCCTCGTCCGGCGCATCGGACCCGTCGGACCCGGCAGAGGCGCCCGCCGAGCTCTTGTCCTTGCCCGCGTCACCGCCGTTCCCGCCGTCCCCACCATCGCCGCCGTCACTGCTGCAACCGGTCAGGACAAGGGCGGCGACAAGACCCGCGGCCGCGGCACCGATACGTACGTTCCGGACGTGCATGCGCACTGAAGTCCCCCTACATGACGCCCTACGGCATGACGCTGTACGGCGGTCGGATCAGGTCGGTGAATCGCGCGCCAAGCTACCAGGACGACTTGCGCACCCCGGGAAGGAATCCGGCGTGCGCTTGGTCACGCAGTTTCACCCTGGAGAGGCCGAACTTGCCTACGTAACCGCGTGGGCGGCCGTCGACGCTGTCCCGGTTGCGTACGCGGGTCGCGCTCGCGTCCCGCGGCTGTCGCGCCAACTCGGCCTGGGCGGAATGCCGTTCGGCCTCGCCCGTGCCGGGCCTGCGGAGGATCTCCTTCAGCTCTGCCCGCCGCACGGCGTACCGGGCGACGATCTCGCGCCGCTTCTCGTTCTTCGCGATCTTGCTCTTCTTGGCCATCAGACCCTCACTCCACGCGCACGGATCCTGGCGACGGCGGCCTCGATGCCGATGGCGTCGACGGTCTTGATGCCCTTGGTGCTGAGCCGCAGCCGTACGTGGCGGCCCTCGCTCGGCAGCCAGTAGCGCTTGCGCTGGACGTTGACGTCGAACCGGCGTGACGTGCGCCGGTGCGAATGGGAGATCTGGTTGCCGAAGCCCGGCGTGGCGCCGGTCAGCTGGCAGTGGGCGGACAAGGTGACGCACCTCTCGGTCGTGGGGGCGAGATCCCCTGCGGAAACCGTTTTGAAAACGGGAATCATTTTCATACACTAGCCCCATGGCTCGCAACGAACTCCGCCCCGTCATCAAGCTCCGGTCCACGGCCGGCACCGGCTACACGTACGTGACCCGCAAGAACCGCCGTAACGACCCCGACCGCGTGACGCTGCGCAAGTACGACCCGGTCGTCGGCCGCCACGTCGATTTCCGAGAGGAGCGCTGACCGCCATGCGCAAGGACATCCACCCGCCGTACGGCCCCGTCGTCTTCCGCGACAAGTCCGCCGGCTTCGCCTTCCTCACCCGGTCCACCGCGATCAGCGAGAAGACGGTCGAGTGGGACGACGGGCGCACCTACCCCGTCATCGACGTCGAGGTCTCCTCCGCGAGCCACCCCTTCTACACGGGCACGGCCAAGGTCCTGGACACCGCGGGCCGCGTGGAGCGCTTCGAACGCCGATACGGCGCGCGGTGAACCCGGCGGAGACAGGCACAGGCATGGGCATGGGCATGGGCATCGACATGGACATCGCGATCGTCGGCGGGCTGCACTCCGACGCCCGCAAGGAGGCCGTCGAGCGGCTCCTCGCCACCGTTCCGGGGAGCGTGGCGCTCCATCACGACCTGGCGACGGCCGTGCACGGCACAGTCGTACGTACGGTGCGCGACGCCACCGGAGTGCTCTCCACCGGTGAGGCGCCCCTGGTCAACGACTGTGCGTGCTGCGCCCTGCGCGAGGACCTGGTGCCCGAGCTCGAACGGCTCGCGGACTCCGGCCTCACGCGGCTCGCGGTCGTCGAGCTGTGGGACTCCGTCGAGCCCAAGGCGATGGCCGAGGTGATCACGGCGCACGTGCGCGAGGGGCTGCGGCTGAGCGGCGTGATCACGGCTGTCGACCCGGCGCTCCTTCTGCCGTACCTCGGCAACGGCGATGACCTGACGGAAGCCGGGCTCGCCGCGGCCGCCACGGACCAGCGCACGGTCGCCGACACCTGGGCCCGCCAGCTCGAGTACGCGCCCGTGCTCGCCGTCGCGGACTCTCCCGAAGCCGACGACGAGGACCGCGCGCTCCTCGCCCAGCTCCACCCGACTGCCCGTCAGGTCCCGATCAGCGGTCATGGGGACCTGGCGGGCGCCGCGCTCGCCGGATTCGACGTCGAGGCGGCCGCCGCCGCCCAGCATCCGTCCTGCGCGCTGCTGCCGACCGACGCGGACGAGGCGGGGGTAGCCACCCTCGTATGGCACCGGGAACGGCCCTTCCACCCGGAGCGGCTCTACCAGGCCCTGGAGGACCTGACCTGCGCCGCGGCCCGTAGCCGCGGCCGGTTCTGGCTCGCCGACCACCCGGACACGCTGCTCGGCTGGGATGCGGCGGGCGGTGCGCTCTGCGTAGAGAGCGCGGGGCCGTGGCTGGCCTCGCTGCCGGACGCGGCGTGGGAGATGGTGCCGCCGGTGCGGCGTGCGGCGGCGGCCCTCGACTGGCATCCCGAGCACGGCGACTGCTGCCAGCACCTGGTCTTCACCTCGCCGGGCCTGGACCGCGAGGGCCTCGAAGAGGTCCTCGAATCCTGCCTCCTGACGGACGAGGAGTACGCCGCGGGGCGCGACGCCTGGAAGCACTTGCCCCCTGCCTTCGACACCCTCCTGGAGGTCTGAATGTCCCCCCGCAAGCCGTCCCCACGCGTCCAGAAGCCGCGCCCCAATCCACTGGGCCCCGCGAAAATCACGTACATCGACTACAAGGACACGGAGTTGCTCCGCAAGTTCATCTCGGACCGGGGGAAGATCCGCTCCCGGCGGGTCACCCGTGTCAGCGCCCAGCAGCAGCGACTCCTTGCCCGCGCGATCAAGAATGCGAGGGAGATGGCGTTGCTGCCGTACGGCTCGGCTCGCTGAAGCGTGCCGCCCCGCCCCGGACCGGACAGAATCGGACCGAACCGGACCCGCAGGACGCTCCCCGTCTACCCGACAGGGAGCGTCCTGCTTTTTGTCGTGTTTTTGTCTTGCGGGCGCGCAGGTCAAGATTCATCCGGTCCGTTACCTGAACGTTGGAACACATAGGGCGCGGTACGCGTCTTTTCTTAGTACGCGAGCTAAGTACGCGAACTCGGTGCGCCCACCTGGCTCGCGAAGCGCCGACCCGGAGACCCCGCCCGACGATCAGTTCGCATGTCACGCGGGGACCTGGGCAGGTGCTGACAGGGATGCTGACAGAGCTGTAATCAAGGGAACACCCCGCGTGCACGTGCATCTGCCCATGCATCGGCATATGAACACAGCTATGATCCGAGACAGTTGACCACTGCATCTAAGGCCACCACATCAGGAACTGCAGCATCGGGGAGCGACTGTGCACCACGTGTTTAACGGCATGGCCGCCACGGAGCTTCACGGGGTGGTCTGGCAGAAGAGCAGACACAGCAACTCGCAGGGAGCCTGCGTGGAGTTCGCGAAACTGCCCGGCGGCGACGTCGCCGTACGCAACTCGCGGTTCCCCGACGGTCCGGCGCTCGTCTATACGCGCGCCGAGATAGAGGCGATGTTGCTCGGGATGAAGGACGGGGATTTCGACCACCTGATAGGTGGTTAGCACCCCACGACAGCCGGCCGGTCCCACTAAGCCAGCTGGAACAACGCCCACACGACCTTGCCCCGCAGTGCGCCCGCGAGCGGGTGCCAGCCCCAGCTGTCGCTGAACGAGTCCACCAGGAACAGACCGCGTCCCGACTCGGCCGAGAAGTCGTCGTCCGTCTCGCGCGCGACCGGACTGTCGTCACTGGGATCACGCACCGCGCACACCAGACGCGAGGTCCAGCACATCAAGTGCAGCCGCACGGGCGGGCGCTGGTCGCGCGGGGTGTCCGAAGGCAGGGCGTGCCGCAGGGCGTTGGTGACCAGTTCGGAGACGACGAGGGCGATGTCGTCGAAGCGCTCTTCCAGTTCCCACTGACACAGCGTCTTGCGGGTGAACTGCCGTGCGCTGCTGACCGCTTCATAGCGGGCGGGCAGGGAGCAGGACGCCGCGCTGGAGACCGCTGAGGGGTCGAGTGGGGGAAGCCCCTGCCGTAACGGCTCGAGCATGGTCGATCCATTCGTCCCCATGCGAGGCACTCCCCGGTTTCGCGGTACATAGCGATGGAGCGGTGGTGCGGTCAGTACAGCAACGCCGACGCATCGGTACAGCTCGGTCCGACGGTCATACAGCAACGTCGCGCTGTCCATGGTTCCGAATGCGTACAGCAGATGCAAGGGCAGATGCACGTGCACGCGCCGGACTTGCTAGTTCCCGTGCTACTTCTTGCCCATTTCTTCCTACGACTTCTTGTGGAGACCTTCCCAAGTCTTTCCGTTTCTGTAACCGAACGAGTACGGCCTGAAGCGTTTAATGGCAGACTGCTGGCTTCCAAGTGATGGGGAGGGTTGAGCGAAGTGACCGCAGGGGAGTCGAGCGGCTCGGTCGTACGGCGCATGCTCCTTGGCTCGCAACTCAGGCGCCTGAGGGAATCGCGCGGCATCACCCGTGAAGCGGCCGGCTACTCGATCCGCGCATCCGAATCGAAGATCAGCCGCATGGAGTTGGGACGGGTGAGCTTCAAGTCCAGGGACGTCGAGGACCTGTTGACGCTGTACGGCGTCACCGACGATGCCGAGCGGGTCGCCCTGCTCTCGCTCGCCAAAGAGGCCAACCTCACCGGCTGGTGGCACAGTTACTCGGATGTCCTGCCTGGCTGGTTCCAAACATACGTGGGGCTCGAAGGCGCCGCCTCGCTCATCCGCGTCTACGAAGTCCAGTTCGTCAACGGCCTGTTGCAGACCGAGGCGTACGCGCACGCGGTCGTCTCGCGCGGCATGAAGGGCGCCAGCGAGGCCGACATCGATCGCCGCGTCGCCCTGCGCCTCGAGCGCCAGAAGCTGCTCATCTCCGAGCGTGCGCCCAGTTTCCACTGCGTACTCGACGAAGCGGCCCTCCGACGTCCGTACGGAGACCGGGAAGTGATGCGTGGTCAGATTCAGCATCTGATCGACATCTCAGAACGGCCGAATGTCACTCTTCAGATCATGCCGTTCAGCTTCGGAGGGCACTCGGGCGAGAGCGGAGCGTTCACCATGCTGCGCTTCCCGGAATCGGACCTCTCGGACGTCGTGTACGTGGAACAGCTGACGGGAGCCCTGTACCTCGACAAGGCGGAGGAAGTCGGCCAGTACGAGCGGGTGGTGGGCCAACTGCAGAGCGACAGCCCGAATCCGGCCGATAGTCGCGACCTTCTCCGTGGTCTGCTCCAACTCATCTGAGACGTCAGTACGATGACGGGCATTCTGATGTCTGAACAGACGGCGGCAAGGGGTCTCATGTCCTTCTTCACTGACCTGGCTCACCAGTACATCGACGGTGAGTGGAAGGCCGGTACCGGCTCCTGGGACATCATCAACTTCAACCCGTACAACGGGGAGAAGCTGGCGTCGATCACCGTCGCGACGGCCGACGAGGTGGACCAGGCCTACCGAGCGGCTGACCGCGCCCAGAAGGAGTGGGGCAGGACAAGCCCTTACGCCCGGCGTGCGGTCTTCGAGCGTGCCCTGCGCATCATCGAGGACCGTGAGGAAGAGATAGCCGAGGCCATCGTCGCCGAGCTGGGCGGCACCCGGGTCAAGGCCGCCTTCGAGATCCACCTGACCAAGGAATTCCTGCGCGAGGCGGTCAACTTCGCGCTGCTTCCCGAGGGCCGCATCCTGCCGTCGCCCGGTGCGGACAAGGAGAATCGTCTCTTCCGCGAGCCGGTGGGCGTGGTCGGGGTCATCAGCCCCTTCAACTTCCCGCTTCTCCTCTCCACCAAGACGATCGCCCCGGCGATCGCCCTCGGCAACGCGGTGGTGCTCAAGCCGCACCAGAACGCCCCGGTGACGGGCGGTGGCCTCCTTGCGAAGGTGTTCGAGGACGCGGGCCTTCCGGCCGGCGTACTGAACGTGGTCGTCACCGACATCGCCGAGATCGGTGACGCGTTCATCGAGCACCCGGTGCCGAGCGTCATCTCCTTCACCGGCTCCGACCGCGTGGGCCGCCATGTCGCCATGGTCTGCGCCTCGCACTTCAAGCGGTCGATCCTGGAGCTCGGCGGCAACAGCGCCCTTGTCGTCCTGGACGACGCGGACATTGACTACGCCGTGGACGCGGCGGTCTTCAGCCGCTTCGTGCACCAGGGGCAGGTCTGCATGGCCGCCAACCGCGTGCTCGTGGACCGGTCCATCGAGGCGGAGTTCACCGAGAAGTTCGTCGCCAAGGTCGCGTCCTTGAAGGTCGGCGACCCGGCGGACCCGGCGACCCACATCGGCCCGCTGATCAACTCCTCGCAGGCCGACGCGGTGACGAAGGTCGTCGACCAGGCGGTGGCCGCGGGCGCCAAGGCCCTCCTGCACGGCCGCACCAAGGGCAACCTCGTGGCGCCCACCGTCCTGACGGACCTGCCCGCTGACTCCCCGGTCCTGCGCCAGGAGATCTTCGGCCCGGTGGCGCTGCTCGTGCCCTTCGACGGCGAAGAAGAGGCCGTACGCATCGCCAACGACACCCCGTACGGGCTCAGCGGCGCCGTCCACACTGCCGACATCGAGCGCGGCGTGCGGTTCGCGCGGCGGATCGACAGCGGCATGTTCCACGTGAACGACGGCACCGTGCACGACGAGCCGATCGTGCCCTTCGGCGGCGAGAAGCGCTCGGGCACCGGGCGCCTCAACGGCGAGTCGACGGTGGAGGCGTTCACCACGCAGAAGTGGATCTCGGTGCAGTACGGGCGCTCCCAGTTCCCGTTCTGAGCACGCATCTGCGTATGTCATGACTCCCGGACCCTTGCGGACAGAAGCTGACCGCAAGGGTCCGTAACGTCAGTGGTGTCGAAAAGCCGGAAGGCCGGAAAGCCCGGCAGGCTCCACAGGCTCGGAGAGGCGGACCCATGGTCACCCACGTCAACGCAGAGGCCCCCGGCGACGAGCGCGGCGCGCTGCTCGCCTTCCTCGACGCCGAGCGCGGCGGCATCCGGCGGGCCCTGATCGGCCTGACCGACGAGCAGGCGGCGACCAGGCCGAGCGCCAGCGAGCTCTCGCTCTCCGGGCTGCTCAAGCATGTCGCGGAGGTCGAGGAGAGCTGGATCTCGCGGGCGAAGGGCGTCGACCCCGCGGTCGAGCGCACCGAGGCGAACTGGGACGAGTGCTTCCGCCTCGTCGAGGGCGAGACGGTCGAGTCGGTCCTCGCGTACTGGGGTCAAGTGGCCGACCGTACCGAGGAGTTCATCCGCTCCCTGCCCACCCTCGACGAGACCTTCGCGCTCCCCGATCAGCCGTGGTTCCCGAAGGAGGACGTGTCGATGCGGTGGGTGTTGCTCCGCCTGATCAGCGAGGTGTCCCGGCACTCGGGCCACGCCGACATCATCCGCGAGTCCCTCGACGGCAAGACGGCCTTCGAGCTGGTGGCACTGGAGCGCGGCGAAAGCTGGGGTTAGGGCTGGGGCGACAGCCGGGGCTGGAGCCGGGGCTAGAGGGAGCCGCGCAGTTCCTCGGCCCGCAGTAGCTCGTCGCGCACCGACTGCCGCTCATCCTCCGTGAGCTGGACCCCTTCGACCCGGTCGAGCCACTCGGCCGGGCGCTCCGGCTCGCCCAGCTGTGCGGCCATCTCGGCCCGCACGACGTACAGCTTCACCAGCAGTGCGGGGGCGGGGGTGCCGTCTCCCGCCAGCGCGTGGTCGATGATGCGGGCGGCGACCGCGTGGTCCTCCTTGGACTCGCCCAGGAGTACGGCCTGGTGCAGGGCGCGTGCGTACCGCTCCTTCGGCACCGCTGAGTGCTCGAAGGACTCGGCGACAGGCTGTCCGACCCGGATGCAGTTGCCCGCGGGGTCCGACATCAGGAACTGCCGCATCCCGTAGCTCATGTCCTTCAGGGCGCCGATGCGGGGCAGGCCGCGGGTCGGTATCCGCCCGAGGGTCTGCTTGAGGCCGGTTCGGAAGGAGGCGTGGAGGGCGTCCACGTCGTCGGTGACGACGTAGCAGGAGCTGTAGGACTCCTTGGGGTCGTAGCCCTTCATACGGAAGAACTGGAACTGCATGTCGCCGCGCTCGACGACGCCGTACTGGTAGGGGCTTTTCTGGTGGAAGGTCACCTCGAAGCCGATGGCTCTGTAGAAGTCGAGGGTCTCGTCGAGCTCGTGGCAGGGGAACAAGGGGATCATTGTCTCGGCCATACCGCTACTCTAATCAAAGTTGATTAGGAGGAGGTGTCTTTTTATGTCGGCGATCCGACTCCTTGTCCTCGGTGCCGTCCGTCAGCACGGGCGGGCCCACGGCTATCAGGTGCGCAACGACCTGGAGTACTGGGGCGCCCACGAGTGGTCCAACGCGAAGCCCGGCTCGATCTACCACGCGCTGAAACAGATGGCCAAGCAAGGCCTGCTGCGCGCGCACGAGATCGCTCCGTCGACGGCGGGCGGCCCGCCGCGCACGGAGTACGAGATCACGGAGGCGGGCACCGAGGAGTTCCTGACCCTGCTCCGGTCCAACCTGGTCTCGTACGACCAGCGTCCTGACATGCTCACGGCGGCGATCGGATTCATCGTCGAGCTGCCCCGCGACGAGGTGGTCGATCTGCTGAGGCAGCGGGTGCGGAGCATCGAGGAATGGCGCGGGTCCGTCACGGAGCACTACATCCCCGAGGACGGCCCGGAACAGCTCGGGCACATCGGCGAGATCATGAACTACTGGGTGCACACGGCCGACGGGGGCGTGGAGTGGGCGCACGGCCTGATCCGGCGGATCGAGGGCGGGGCGTACACGTTCGCGGGGGAGGGTGACCTGTTCGTGGGCGTCCTCGCCGAGGGGGAGGAGAACCCGTACGCGACGGGGGAGCCGCATGTCGAGGACGATCACTGATCAAGTTTGACTAACCTTGCGTTCGGGGATACCTTCCTTCGCGTCACCCTTGTAGTCAAGTTTGATTACAGGGTAGCCGGGGCTCGGAGGGAGACGGATGACGGACGCGATCGTCGTCGAGGGCGCACGGAAGCGGTACGGGGAGAAGTGGGCGCTCGACGGTCTCGACCTGGCGGTCGGGCGCGGCACGGTGCACGGCGTGCTCGGCCCGAACGGCGCGGGCAAGACCACCGCGGTGCGGGTGCTCGCCACGCTGCTGCGGGTGGACGAGGGACGGGTGGAGGTGGCCGGGTTCGACGTGCGGCGCAGGCCCGACGAGGTGCGCAGGCGCATCGGCCTGCTCGGCCAGCACGCGGCCCTCGACGAGGAGTTGAGCGGGCGGCAGAACCTGGACATGTTCGGGCGGCTGTACCACCTGGGTGCCCGGCGCGCGGGCGTGCGGGCCGAAGAGCTCCTGGAGCGCTTCGGGCTCGGGGACACGGGGCGCAAGGCGGTCAAGCAGTACAGCGGCGGCATGCGGCGCCGCCTCGACCTCGCCGCCTCGCTCATCACGGAACCCGATGTGCTGTTCCTCGACGAGCCGACGACGGGCCTCGACCCGCGGGGCCGTACGGAGGTCTGGGATGCGGTGCGCTCACTGGTCGACGGCGGTACGACGGTGCTGCTCACCACGCAGTACCTCGAAGAGGCGGACCAGCTCGCCGACCGCATCTCGGTGATCGACCGGGGCCGTGTCATCGCGGCCGGCACTGCGGACGAGCTGAAGTCGAAGACGGGCGGCGACCGGATCGACGTGGTGGTGCGGGACGCGGGCCAACTTGACCGTGCGGCCCGCCTGCTGCCCGGCGTCGCCACACTGGACGCGGACCGGCGCCTGGCCAGCGCGCCGGTGGCGGACCGGATGGAGGCGCTCACCGAGGTCGTACAGGCCCTGCGGGACGCCGGTGTCGACGCGGAGGACATCGCGGTGCGCAGGCCGACCCTGGACGAGGTGTTCCTGCGCCTGACGGGCCGTGCTGATGCAGGGGGTCCTGCCCAGGATCAGGAACGTACGAAGGAGACCGTGTGAGCGCGACTACGAGCACGGGGGCGACCAGCCCCGTACCGGTGGCCGGCGGTGCGCCCGTCAGGTGGGCCGCGGTCGACTCATGGACCATGACGCGGCGCGAACTCGCGCACTGGGCGCGGCAGCCCGTGCAGGTGCTCGTCGGCCTGGTCTTCCCGGTGATGCTGCTGCTGATGTTCAACTACCTGATCGGCGGTGGAAAGGGCATCGCGGGTGACTACGCCGAGTTCCTGGTGCCCGGCATGTTCGCGCTGACCATGGCCTTCGGCCTCGACGCGACGATGGTCGCCGTCACGCAGGATCTCAACAAGGGGGTGGTCGACCGCTTCAGGTCCATGCCGATGACCAACGGGGCCGTCCTGGTGGGGCGTTCGGTCGCGGACATGCTCCAGTCGCTCGCCTCGCTGCTCGTCATGATCGGCGTCGGGCTCGCGATCGGCTGGCGCTGGCACGGCTCGTTCGGTGCGGCCGTCGGCGCGGTCGGCCTGCTGCTCCTGCTGCGGTTCGCGATGCTGTGGATCGGCATCTACCTGGCGATGGTCGCGGGCAGGCCGGAGCTTGTCGTGGCCGTGCAGGTCCTGGTCTGGCCTGTCGGCTTCCTCTCCAACGCCTTCACGGTCCCGCAGAACATGCCGGGATGGCTCGGCGCCGTGGTCGAGTGGAACCCGATGTCGGCGACGGCCACCGCGGTCCGTGACCTGTTCGGCAACGACCCCGGGGTGGTGGGTACTTCATGGGCCGCCGAGCACGCGGGCCTGATGGCCGTGGTGTGGCCCGTGGTCCTTGTGGGGGCGTTCATGCCGCTGGCGGTGCGGAGGTTCGGAGCCCTCAGTAAGTAATGACGCCGATGACGCCGATGACGCCATGCGGCCTCTAGGGCACTAGGGCACTAGGCCTCTAGGGCCCTAGTGGTGGAACCCCGTCGCCGCGCCCTTGTCCCGGGTCATCGGGTGCGGCTGGTTGCGCAGTTCGGGCAGCAGGCTGCTCAGGTCCGCCAGGAAGAGCGCCGCGAGGTCCGCCGTGAAGCCGTTGCGGCAGACCACGCGGAGGACCGCCAGATCCTCGCGATGCGCCGGGAAGGTGTACGCCGGCACCAGCCAGCCCCGCTCGCGAAGGCGCCGGGACACGTCGAAGACGTCGTACGCCTTCACGTCCTCCAGCGTCGTGAAGGCGAACACCGGCAGCTCGTCGCCCCGGGTGATCAGCCGGAAGTCGCCGAGCGCCTCGATGCGGTCGGCGAGGCCGCGGGCGACGTTCCGTGCCGCCTCCTGGACGGCGCGGTAGCCCTCCCGGCCCAGGCGCAGGAACGTGTAGTACTGCGCGACGACCTGAGCCCCTGGCCGGGAGAAGTTCAGTGCGAACGTCGGCATGTCACCGCCGAGGTAGTTCACGCGGAAGACCAGCTCCTCCGGCAGCGCCTCCTCGTCCCGCCACAGCGCCCAGCCGACGCCCGGATAGACCAGGCCGTACTTGTGGCCCGACGTGTTGATCGACGCCACCCTCGGAAGCCGGAAGTCCCACTCCAGGTCCTCGTCGAGGAACGGCGCCACCATCGCGCCGGACGCGCCGTCGACGTGCACGGGGATGTCGAGCCCCGTGTGCTCCTGGAGGTCGTCGAGGGCCGCGCAGAGCTCGGCCACCGGCTCGTACGACCCGTCGAAGGTGGAGCCGAGCACCGCCACGACACCGATCGTGTTCTCGTCGCAGAGCTCGGCCGCGGCCGCCGGATCGAGGTGGAACCGGTCGCCCTCCATGGGGATCTGGCGCGCCTCGACCTCCCAGAAGTTGCAGAACTTCTCCCAGCAGACCTGGACGTTGACGCCCATGACGAGGTTGGGGCGCACGGTGGGCGACGGGTAGCGGTCGATGTTCCGCTTGGCGTTGGTCCAGCGGCGCTTGAGCGCCATACCGGCGAGCATGCACGCCTCGCTCGACCCGGTCGTCGAACAGCCGACGGCGCCCATCGGGTCCGGCGCGTGCCACAGGTCGGCGAGCATGGCCACGCAGCGCCGCTCCAGCTCGGCGGTGTGCGGGTACTCGTCCTTGTCGATCATGTTCTTGTCCCGGCACTCGCCCATGAGGACACCGGCCTGCGGCTCCATCCACGTCGTGACGAAGGTCGCGAGGTTGAGGCGTGAGTTGCCGTCCAGCATCAGCTCGTCGTGCACCAGCTGGAACGCCGTCATGGGCGGCAGCGGCCCGTCGGGGAGGCGGTGCTTCGGCGGCGCCTCGGTCATGCCGCTGACCGGGTTGGCCTCCCCGTAGAAGGGGTTCACCGAGAGGGTGCGCTTCGCGGGCTGTTCGGGGCCCGGGTGTTGGCGGGGCATGGGCGGTCTCCTCGTGGCTGAGGTTTTCTATCCCTGTGTGTCCCTGTCTGTTCCTGTCCTTGCAGGCGCGTACTCCCTACCTGCTGGCGAGAATATGGCCGTCGGCCGGGTTCTGCACTTGCACCTCACGCGGCGTGAGGAATCAGGCTGAAACGCGTACCGAGAACGCGTACCGAGAGGGAGGGCGGGAGCCATGGGCTACTCCGTGGGACAGGTGGCCGGTTTCGCCGGAGTGACGGTGCGCACGCTGCACCACTACGACGAGATCGGCCTGCTCGTGCCCAGCGAGCGCAGCCACGCGGGCCACCGGCGCTACAGCGACGGAGACCTGGACCGGCTGCAGCAGATCCTGTTCTACCGGGAACTCGGCTTCCCCCTCGACAAGGTGGCGGCCCTCCTGGACGACCCGGATGCGGACCCGCGCGCGCACCTGCGCCGCCAGCACGAGCTGCTGACCGCCCGGATCACCAAGCTCCAGGAGATGGCCGCCGCCGTCGAGACCGCCATGGAGGCGAAGAAGATGGGCATCAACCTCACGCCCGAGGAGAAGTTCGAGGTCTTCGGGGACCACGACCCCGACCAGTACGCGCAGGAGGTCGAGCGGCGCTGGGGCGACACCGACGCCTACAAGGAGTCGCAGCGCAAGGCCGCCTCGTACACCAAGGAGGACTGGCAGCGGATCAACGACGAGTTCGCCGCGGTGCACGCGCGCGTGGCCGATCTGCTCTCCCGGGGCCTGCCCGCGGACTCCGACGAGGCGATGGACGTGGCGGAGGAACACCGCCGCTTCATCTCGCGCTTCCACTACGACTGCTCGTACGAGACCCACACCTGCCTCGGCGAGATGTACGTGGCGGACGAGCGGTTCACGGCCACCTACGAGGCCATCCGCCCCGGACTGGCCGTCTACCTGCGGGACGCGATCCTCGCGAACGGGGTGCGGAACAGCTGAGAGGTACCGGCAGGGGAGCTGACCGGTAAGGGGCACCCGGCTGTGGCGGGTGCCCCTTACTTTCGCTAGTTTCGCGTCACTGCTCCTGCACGATCACGACCGCCGTGCCGTAGGCGCACACCTCTGTCCCCACGTCCGCGGCCTCGGTGACGTCGAAGCGCATCATCAGGACCGCGTTGCCGCCACGCGCGCGTGCCTGCTCGATGAGGCGTTCCATGGCCTGGTTGCGGGTCTCCACCAGCGTCTTCGTGAGGCCCTTCAACTCGCCGCCGATCATGGACTTCAGGCCGGCGCCGATCTGGCTGCCCAAGTGCCGGGAGCGCACGGTGAGGCCGAAGACTTCACCGATAACCTGTTGTACGCGGTATCCCGGTACGTCGTTCGTCGTCACGACCAGTACGTCGGAGTGCGGATCGGTGCCGCCGCCGAAATCTTCGATACCCATGGCACACAGCTTTGTCCCAGATCCCGCACAGCGCACTCTGGGAAGGGCGGTGGAACCTGGGCACGTCACCTCACGTTGATAGCTTTGGGCGGCCGTCCCCGCCGCATCGCCCTCTCACCCTCAGGAGCCCGGAACCGTGACGACGCTTGCGCTCGGACCAAGCTGGCTGGACCCGGACTACCTTCTGAACACGTTCGGGGTCTGGGGCCTGCTCGCGATTGTCTTCGCCGAGTCCGGCCTGCTCATCGGCTTCTTCCTGCCGGGTGACTCGCTGCTGTTCACGACGGGTCTGCTGATCACGACGAAGCAGCTGGACTTCCCGCTCTGGCTCTGTGTGGTCCTCATCTGCGTCGCCGCGATCCTCGGCGACCAGGCGGGCTACCTCTTCGGCAAGAAGGTCGGCCCCTCGCTCTTCAACCGCCCGGACTCCAAGCTGTTCAAGCAGGAGAACGTGGCCAAGGCGCACGAGTTCTTCGAGAAGCACGGCCCGAAGTCCCTGATCCTGGCCCGCTTCGTGCCCATCGTGCGGACGTTCACGCCGATCATCGCGGGCGTCAGCGGCATGCGGTACCGCTCGTTCATCACGTTCAACATCATCGGCGGCATCCTGTGGGGCGCCGGCGTGACGATGCTCGGCGCGTGGCTGGGCAACATCGACTTCGTGCACAAGAACATCGAGGCGATCCTCATCCTGATCGTCCTGATCTCGGTGGTGCCGATCGCGATCGAGTTCCTGCGGGCACGCAGCAAGTCCAAGAAGGCCGCGGCGGCCGAGGGCGACGCCCCGGGGGATGCCCCGGCGTCGCGTGGCCGCCACGCCAAGCGGTAAGTACCCGAGACGCCCGACAAGGCAGGGGACCCGGGGTCAGAATCCTCGGGTCCGCTTGGCCGCACGGCGGTTCGCCGCGGTGGTCGCGCCCGGCACCTTGAGGATCAGGCGCGAGACCTCGCTGCCCAGGTTCACGCCGATCGCGATGGCCAGTGCCGTCGCCGCCGCCTTGGTGAGCGAGTTGATGCCCGTGGTCATGTCGTTCTGGGCGAGGGCGAGCAGCCCGAAGTACGTCGCGCTACCGGGCAGCAGCGGGCCGATGGCCGCAGTGACGTACGGCAGTGAGGACGCGAAGCGGTAGCGCGAGAAGAGCTGACCGAACAGGCCCACGAGCCCGGCCGCGATGGCCGTCGACGCGACCGGCGAGAGCGCGAGCGACGTCTGCGCGAGTGCGCCGAACATGATCCAGGCGATGCCGCCGTTGAGGGTCACGATCAGCACGGTGTGACGTTCCTGCTGGAGGAGTATCGCGAAGGCGAGACTCAGGGCCATCGACGCCAGGATCTGGATCACCGGGCGCGAGTCGACCTCTACGAACGTCGTCTCCGGCTGCAGGCTCGTCGCGTCCAGCATCACGCCGAGCGAGAGCACGAGCAGTACGCCGCAGACGATGCCCACGACGAGGTAGCAGACCTCGAGGAGGCGGGCGGCCGCCGTGATGTAGTAGCCGGTCAGGCCGTCCTGGACCCCGGCGACCAGGGCTCTTCCGGGGATCAGCGCGAAGAGGCCACCCGTGATGACCGCGGACGCGTTGACCTCCTGGGAGTGCACGAGGCTGAGCGTGACGCCCATCGCGGCGGGCGGCATCGCGGCCCCCACGAACTGGTAGAACTCCGGAAGCCCGCGGCCCGCGCAGAGCCAGGCGAGACGGTCGCCGAGCATCGCGCCGACCGCGGCGATCACAAAGACCAGAGCGCCACCGCCGACGAGCACGGACGCCGAGCCCGCGAGCAGCCCGCCGGCCGCCGTGAGCGCCCAGCCGGGGTAGGGGTGACGGTTACGGCGAATTGCCGCCAGACGGCGGTATGCCTCCTCCAGGGAGATCTCGGTGTCCGTGTCGCTGATGTCGTCCACCAGCTGGAAGACGGCCGCCAGACGCGTGTAGTCGGTGCCCCGGCGGCGCACCGTCCTCGACGCCGTGACCGGGTCGTCGACCAGGGACGGCTGGTGCGAGATCGAGAGCAGCGTGAACGTCACGGTCGGCTCGCAGCGGTCGAGGCCGTAACTGCGGCAGACGGCGAACATCGCCGCCTCCACGTCCTCGGCGCCCTCGCCGCCCGCGAGCAGCAGCTCGCCGATACGCAGGGTGAGGTCGAGCACGCGCGGCACGGCGGGACCGGTCTCGTCCTCGTGCTTCTGCGAGGCCTCAGGAGTGGGCCGCTCGGCCACCGGCATGCGCAGCATCGTGCGCATCTGGTCCTGCCAGGGCGTCTCCTTGGTGAGCTTCACCAGAGGTATGCCCTGCGGGGGAGTGAAGGCGGGCGGCGCGTTGCGGGAGCTGTAGGTGTGCGGCGTGGTGAACGCCGACTTCTCGGTCTCCTGGGTGGTCGAGGAGAGGTTCGGCGACGTGAGGTTCGGCAGACCGGTCGGGATCGCGAACTCGGAGGTCGTCTGCGACTCGTCCTCGGGTGCCGTCGGCTGCGCCAGCACGCCGGTGGGCTGAGTGAACGCACTCCGTGCCTCGTCCGACTGTGGCTTTCGGTCCTCGGCCTCCTGATCAGCCACTTTCACTGCCTCGCTCCCACATACGTACCTTGTGCAACCTCCAGTACGAACAGTATGCGCACAGATACGCGAACGGGCCGCGTGGTCTCCGTGAAGATCACGCGGCCCGTCAGAGGAATTCAGAGGCAGGGGTCGATCACTCAGTGACCCTGTGCCTCGGCCACTCAGTGACCCTGCGCCTCGGCGCGCTTGTACGACTTCTCGATCTCGGCCTCGGCGTCCGCGCGGCCGACCCAGTCGGCGCCCTCGACGGACTTGCCGGGCTCCAGGTCCTTGTAGACCTCGAAGAAGTGCTGGATCTCCAGGCGGTCGAACTCGGAGACGTGGTGGATGTCGCGCAGGTGCTCCACGCGCGGGTCGGACGCCGGGACGCAGAGCAGCTTGTCGTCGCCGCCCGCCTCGTCGGTCATCCGGAACATGCCGATCGCGCGGCACTTGATGAGGCAGCCCGGGAAGGTCGGCTCGTCCAGGATGACGAGGGCGTCCAGCGGGTCACCGTCCTCGCCGAGGGTGTTCTCGACGAATCCGTAGTCAGCGGGGTAGCTGGTCGACGTGAAGAGGCGACGGTCCAAGCGGATCCGGCCGGTCTCGTGGTCCACCTCGTACTTGTTCCGCGAACCCTTCGGAATCTCGATGGTGACGTCGAACTCCACGGGTGGCTCCTCCATGATCAGCACATACTTCGGGTGGTTAAGTGTCCCTCACGCAGATGTGTGATCGCGAAAGGGGCTGGTTGTCGTGCCCGAGCTCAAGCCTTGGCAGAAGACCTGGCAGCAGGTTCGGGGTCTTGCGGGGCAGCTTCCCAAGCCTCCGGCTCCCAAGATCCCTGCCGCTCTCAGGACTCCATCGAAGCTCAAGACCTGGCAGCTCACGGCGGGTGCCGCCACCGTCGGACTCGCGATCGCGGCCGGTGCGGTGGCCACGGCCGGACCCTGGGACTCCTCCGGTCAGCGTACGGCCGAGCGGGACCGGGCGGCTTCCCAGGAGGCCGGGGGTGGCGCAGATCACGGCGGTCGTACGTCCGGACGGGCGCCCGGGGCCGCCCCGAGCGCCCCCTCCGTGCTCAAGGGGCTCGGCGCACCCGCGGGTTCCGCGCACGGTGGCTCGGCGCCCGCCCCGGACGGCAAGGCGCTCGCGGGCGTCCTCGATCCGCTCCTGAAGGACAAGGCGCTCGGGCCCGAGCGCTCGGCGGTCGTCATCGACGCGGGCACCGGGCGGCAGGTCTACGGCAAGGGCGGCGGTGACGCTCTGATGCCCGCGTCCACCACCAAGATCGCCACGGCGGTCGCGGCGCTGACGTCGGCCGGGGCCGACCACCGCATCACCACGAAGACGGTCATCGAGCCGGACTCGAAGGACGTCGTACTGGTGGGAGGCGGCGACCCCACGCTCACCGCCCGCAAGGACGGCCCCTACTCGGGGAGCGCCGCGAGCCTGCGCGACCTGGCTCAGGACACCGCGCGCGCCTTGAAGGACCGAGGCGCCGACAAGGTGAACCTGTCGTACGACACCTCCCTCTACTCGGGGGAGCAGCAGCACCCCATCGGCCCGAACGAGAACCTGACCCTGGTCAGCGCCCTGATGGCCGACGAGGGGCGCCTCGACGACTCGTCCAGTGGCCCGGCCCCGCGCGCGGGCGACCCGGCGGCCGACGCGGCGAAGAAGTTCGCGGGCTTCCTGGAGGACGAGGGCATCGAGACGCACGCAAAGGACAAGAAGGACGAGAAAGGCAATAAGGGCAAGGGGGGCAAGGAGAAGGACCCCGGCCCGTCCAAGGCGACCGACCGCGCCGAGTCCCTCGCCAAGGTCGAGTCCCCGCCGCTGTCCGCCCTCGTCGAGCGGATGCTGACGCACAGCGACAACGACATCGCCGAGGCGCTTGCCCGCCAGACGGCGCTCGCCGCCAAGGAGCCGGTGAGCTTCGACGGCGCGGGCAAGGCGATCGACGCACAGCTGAAGAAAGCCCAACTCCCTCTCTCCGGAACGAAGTTCGCCGACGGAAGCGGCTTGGACCGGGCCGACCGCAGCTCCGCCGACCTGCTCGCCGCGCTCCTCGCCCGCGCCGCCGACCCCGCCCACCCCGAACTGCGCTCGGTGGTGACGGGCCTGCCCGTCGCCGGTTTCACGGGCACGCTGGTCGACCGCTACCCCAAGGGCTCCCCGGGCACCGGCGTCGTACGCGCCAAGACCGGCACCCTGACGGGCGTGAACACCCTCGCGGGCACGGTCGTCGACACGGACGGCCGCCTCTTGGTCTTCGCTTTCATGACGACAGGCACCACGGACCCCATGGCGGCCCAGGCGGCACTCGACCACATGGCGTCGGCGGTGGCGAAGTGCGGGTGCCGGTGAGCCCCGGCGAGTGCTGGTGAGTCGCACTGGCCCGGTGTCTCTCCGCTGAGTCCATGAGGGGCCCTGCGGGGGGGGGCAACCCCCGGACCCCCGGCCGGTAGGGCGTGTGTCGCTTGCGGCGCTGTGGCGGTGAACCGGCGGTGGTGGTCTCAGGGGGCGGAGGCTCCCGGTGGCCCCTACGGGGCCGGAGTAGGGCAATCTCGGGGGTCAACCCCCTCCGCAGGGGGAGCCGACCACGTACCGTTGACGCATGACGAGCATCGGTGGTGCGGAGATGGTCGACTGGAATCTCGCGGTGGCGACCGCGACCCGGCTCGTCCGGCCGGGTCCAGAAGTGAGCCGGGACGAGGCGCGGGCCATCGTCGCCGAGCTCCGGAAGCATGCGAAGTCCTCGGAGGAGCACGTCCGGGCCTTCACTCGGATGGGCACGGAGGACACCCACGACACCCCGGTGCTCGTCGTCGACCGTGCCGGGTGGATCCGGGCGAACGTCGCCGGGTTCCGGGAGATCCTCAAGCCCCTCCTGGACAAGATGCAGGACCGGCGCAGCGGCCCCGGCGGCGCCATGCTCGGTGCGGTCGGCGGCAAGGTGACGGGCGTAGAGCTGGGGATGCTGCTCTCCTTCCTGGCCTCACGCGTCCTCGGGCAGTACGAGACCTTCGCCCCGGCCACCCGTGACCTCCCCGCAGGGCAGAGCGGTGGCGGCGGCAGGCTCCTCCTCGTGGCGCCGAACATCGTGCACGTCGAGCGCGAACTCGACGTGGACCCCCATGACTTCAGGCTCTGGGTCTGCCTGCACGAGGAGACGCACCGCACGCAGTTCTCGGCCGTGCCCTGGCTGCGGGACCACCTCGAAGGTGAGATCCAGTCATTCCTCTCGGAGACCGAAGTCGACCCGATGACGGTCATCGAGCGCATCAGGGAGACGGCCCAGTCGCTCGCCGGCGGCCGCCCCGAGGGCGAGGACGACGACGGGGGCCGCTCCATCGTGGAGCTCGTGCAGACCCCCGCCCAGCGCGAGATCCTCGCCCGCCTCACCGCCGTGATGTCGCTCCTCGAAGGGCACGCGGACTTCGTGATGGACGGAGTCGGCCCCGACGTCGTGCCCTCCGTCGGCGAGATCCGGGAGAAGTTCCAACAGCGCAGGGCGCGCGGCGCGAGCCGCCTCGACCAGGCCCTGCGCAAGCTGCTCGGCCTCGACGCGAAATTGCGCCAATACCGCGACGGCGAGCGTTTCGTACGTGCGGTCGTGGGCGAGGTCGGAATGGACGGCTTCAACCGGGTGTGGACCTCGCCGAACACGCTGCCCACCAAGTCGGAGATCGCCAAACCGGCGGATTGGGTCGCGCGGGTGCACCGTAAGGGAGAGTGAGCGCAGCAAGGGAGCGAGTTGCGGCCGACGGCAGGAGAACGCCTCCGCAATCACCCGTCCGAGGGACCGTGAGCCATGGGTAGGCGTGCAATGCTCGGGGAACGGCTCGGCTCTGTCACCATCGACACACTCTGAGTGACTAACCTCGTGGGATCTGCCTGAGGCCTGATCTCTCGAAATGTGGTCCTGAGTGACAGGTCCGAGGCTCACCCCCGAACTTCATGAAGGGAACCGGACATGGGTCCCCATCCTGCGGTCGCGGCGATACGCCTGGCGGTCCGCCGCGTACTCCACGACGTACTGACCGACGTACAGCGCACCGAAGCCCATCGCGCCGATCTGCGGCGCCCCGAAGCACAGCGCACCCCCGAGCACGTTCCCGCACGCCCCGCTCACTCCCACCCTCCATGCGCGCAGGCCCCGGCGCCACTCGTGCTCGTCGCGTGCTCCGGCGGCGCCGACTCCATGGCGCTCGCCTCCGCCCTCGCCTTCGAGGCCCCCAAGCTCGGCATCCGCGCCGGCGGCGTCACCGTCGACCACGGACTGCAGGACGGGTCCGATCTGCGCGCCGCCGAGGTCGTCTCGCGGCTCACCGCCCTCGGCCTCGAACCGATCGAGTCCGTCGCCGTCGACGTCGGCCGGGACGGCGGCCCCGAAGCCGCGGCCCGCGACGCGAGGTACGGCGCGCTCGACGCCGTCGCCGAACGCCACGGCGCCGCGGCGATCCTCCTTGGCCACACCCGCGACGACCAGGCGGAGACCGTCCTGCTCGGTCTCGCCCGCGGGTCCGGCATCCGTTCGCTGTCCGGGATGGCGGCGGTGTCCGGCGGACCCGGTGCCGACCGCCGCTACCGCCGCCCCTTCCTGCACATCGACCGGCAGACCGCCCGCAAGGCCTGCATGGTCCAGTCGCTGCCCGTCTGGGACGACCCGCACAACACCGACCCCGCCTACACCCGCTCGCGGCTGCGGCACGAAGGTCTGCCCGCCCTGGAGAAGGCGCTGGGCAAAGGCGTCGTGGAGGCACTCGCCCGTACGGCCCAGTTGTCCCGGGACGACGCCGACGCCCTGGACCACTGGGCCGCACAGGCGGAAGCCTCCGTGCGCGATGCCGCGGGCCTCCTGGAGTGCGCCAAGCTCTACGCCCTGCCGCCCGCCGTGCGCCGCCGCATCGTGCGCCGCGCCGCCATCGACGCGGGTGCCCCGGCCGGTGCGCTGTTCGCCCGGCACCTCGAAGAGGTCGACCGGCTGATCACGGGCTGGCGCGGCCAGGGAGCCATCAATCTCCCGGGCAAAGTCGTCGCCCAGCGTCAGGGTGGCAGACTGGTCATCCGGCAAGGCTGTTGACCGAGGGGCTCCTGATCCTCGCGCAGCCGGTGGGACGGACGACCGAAAGTGATGCGGGTGGACGCGAAAGA
Source organism: Streptomyces sp. NPDC055239 (assembly GCF_053606205.1). Taxonomy (NCBI): domain Bacteria; kingdom Bacillati; phylum Actinomycetota; class Actinomycetes; order Kitasatosporales; family Streptomycetaceae; genus Streptomyces; species Streptomyces sp. NPDC055239. The sequence continues at coordinate 299,952 of NZ_JBSGRD010000010.1, forward strand.
CATGGGCACCGACCTTCAGTCGGTGCTCATCACCAAGGAAGAGATCGACGCCAAGCTGGCTGAGCTGGCCGCGAAGATCGACGCGGAGTACGCGGGCAAGGACCTGCTGATCGTCGGAGTGCTCAAGGGCGCAGTGATGGTCATGGCGGACCTGGCGCGTGCGCTGTCCACCCCGCTCACCATGGACTGGATGGCCGTGTCGTCGTACGGCGCGGGCACCCAGTCCTCCGGTGTCGTGCGGATCCTCAAGGATCTGGACACCGACATCAAGGGCAGGCACGTCCTGATCGTCGAGGACATCATCGACTCCGGTCTGACGCTGTCCTGGCTGCTCTCCAACCTCGGCTCGCGCGAGCCCGCGTCGCTGAAGGTGTGCACGCTCCTTCGCAAGCCGGAGGCGGCCAAGGTCGCGATCGACGTGGAGTGGGTCGGCTTCGACATCCCGAACGAGTTCGTCATCGGGTACGGCCTGGACTACGCGGAGAAGTACCGCAATCTGCCGTTCGTCGGCACGCTCGCTCCGCACGTCTACGGCGGCTGACACCGGGTTACCCGAAGGCTCCCCGGCCAACTCCACGGATGCGGCCGGGAACCCTCACCCGTTTCCCGGCGTTGGAGCATGCGAAGACGGGTTTGTCAGCCCTCCCGTGCGGCTTCGGGTGACAATGCTGGGGTACCGTCCGAAGAACAGTCTTTATCAAACTCACTATGGCAGGAGGGACGGGGCGTCATCGCTCCGTATGGATGGACGTGAAGCGATACTTCCGTGGGCCAGTCATGTGGATCGTGCTGGCCGTCCTTGCCGTGGTCGTGTTGATGCAGGTCGTCGGTTCGTCCGGCGGCTACAAAACGGTGGACACCGGCCAGGTTGTGCAGGCGATCAACGACGACAAGGTCGAATCAGCCAAGCTCACCACCGGTGACGAGTCGACCATCAAGGTCGAGCTCAAGGACGGCCAGAAGGTCAAGGACAGCAGCAAGATCCAGGCGAGCTACATCGGCAACCAAGGTGTTGCCATCGCCAAGACCTTGCAGGACAAGTACCAGGACAAGAAGATCCCGGACGGTTACACCGTCTCGCCGTCGAAGCAGAACCCGTTCGTCGGCATCCTGCTTTCCCTGCTCCCCTTCGTACTCATCGTCGTCGTATTCCTGTTCCTGATGAATCAGATGCAGGGCGGCGGCTCCCGGGTCATGCAGTTCGGGAAGTCCAAGGCCAAGCTGATCACCAAGGACACTCCGAAGACGACGTTCTCGGATGTGGCCGGATCGGACGAGGCCGTCGAGGAACTCCACGAGATCAAGGAGTTCCTCCAGGAGCCGGCGAAGTTCCAGGCCGTCGGAGCCAAGATTCCCAAGGGTGTGCTCCTGTACGGCCCGCCCGGTACGGGTAAGACGCTCCTCGCGCGCGCTGTCGCGGGTGAGGCCGGCGTCCCCTTCTACTCGATCTCCGGTTCCGACTTCGTCGAGATGTTCGTCGGTGTCGGCGCCTCGCGTGTGCGTGACCTCTTCGAGCAGGCCAAGGCGAACGCCCCGGCGATCGTCTTCGTCGACGAGATCGACGCCGTCGGCCGGCACCGCGGTGCCGGTATGGGCGGCGGTCACGACGAGCGCGAGCAGACGCTGAACCAGCTGCTCGTCGAGATGGACGGCTTCGACGTGAAGGGCGGCGTCATTCTGATCGCCGCCACGAACCGCCCCGACATCCTCGACCCGGCGCTCCTTCGCCCCGGCCGTTTCGACCGCCAGATCGCGGTCGACCGTCCGGACATGCTGGGCCGTCTGGAGATCCTCAAGGTTCACCAGAAGGGCAAGCCGGTCGCGGCGGACGTCGACCTCGGTGCGGTGGCGCGGCGTACGCCGGGCTTCACGGGTGCCGACCTGTCGAACGTGCTGAACGAAGCGGCGCTCCTGACGGCGCGCGGCGACAAGAAGCTGATCGACAACCTCTCGCTCGACGAGGCGATCGACCGTGTCGTGGCCGGTCCGCAGAAGCGGACACGGATCATGTCCGACAAGGAGAAGAAGATCACCGCGTACCACGAGGGCGGACACGCCCTGGTAGCGGCGGCGTCTCCGAACTCGGACCCGGTCCACAAGATCACGATCCTGTCGCGCGGCCGGGCCCTGGGTTACACCATGGTTCTGCCGGAGGAGGACAAGTACTCCACCACGCGCAACGAAATGCTCGACCAGCTGGCGTACATGCTGGGCGGGCGCGCGGCGGAGGAGCTCGTCTTCCACGACCCGACGACGGGCGCGGCGAACGACATCGAGAAGGCCACCGCGACCGCACGGGCCATGGTCACGCAGTACGGCATGACCGAGCGGCTCGGCGCGATCAAGTTCGGTGGCGACAACTCGGAGCCGTTCCTCGGCCGCGAGATGGGTCATCCGCGTGACTACTCCGAAGAGGTAGCCGCGCTGGTCGACGAAGAGGTCAAGAAGCTCATCGAGACCGCGCACAACGAGGCCTGGGAGATCCTCGTCGAGAACCGCGACGTTCTCGACAACCTGGTCCTCCAGCTCCTCGAGAAGGAAACCCTCAACAAGGAGCAGATCGCCGAGGTCTTCTCCGGCCTTGTGAAGCGCCCGGCCCGCCCGGCGTGGACCGGTTCCTCGCGGCGTACGCCCTCGACCCGCCCGCCGGTGCTCTCCCCCCGGGAGCTGTCACTGACGAACGGTGCGAACGGCGCCACCCCCGCGGTGACAGCGGGCCCGACGGACACACCCGTCGATGTGACCAAGGAGGATCGCTCCGAGAGCTGATCCCCGGCGTCTCAGCAGGCCCGGAATGGAAGCTGCGCCCCCCTGGTTCTAGCCTGGGGGGTGCAGCTTTTTCGCACCTCTGACGCATTGACGCGTGGAACGCTAGGAACGAGGCACACATGACCGACCCCGTGACGCTGGACGGCGAGGGCACGATCGGCGAGTTCGACGAGAAGCGAGCCGAGAATGCCGTGCGCGAGCTGCTCATCGCGGTCGGCGAGGACCCGGACCGCGAGGGTCTGCGGGAGACCCCGGGGCGTGTGGCGCGGGCGTACAAGGAGATATTCGGCGGCCTGTGGCTGACGGCCGAGGATGTCCTGACGACGACGTTCGACCTCGGCCACGACGAGATGGTCCTGGTGAAGGACATCGAGGTGCAGAGCTCCTGCGAACACCACCTGGTCCCGTTCCACGGCGTCGCGCACGTCGGCTACATCCCGTCGTCCGACGGGAAGATCACGGGTCTGTCCAAGCTCGCCCGTCTCGTGGACGTGTACGCGCGCCGTCCGCAGGTCCAGGAGCGGCTGACCACGCAGGTCGCGGACTCCCTGATGGAGATCCTCGAGCCGCGCGGCGTCATCGTGGTCGTCGAGTGCGAGCACATGTGCATGACCATGCGCGGGGTGCGGAAGCCGGGCGCCAAGACGATCACGTCGGCGGTGCGGGGTCAGCTCCGTGACCCTGCGACGCGGGCTGAGGCGATGAGCCTCATCATGGCGCGCTAGGCGCGGGCTCTGCGGGACTTGCGAGTTCGTCGGCGGGCGCGTCGTGGCTGGTCGCGCAGTTCCCCGCGCCCCTGCGGGGCGCTCCCTGCCGGGTTGCTTCAGGTGGCTGCGGCCGTCCCGCCGTTCTCGTCGTCGTCCTCGGGGAGGCTGCAGACCCGCTCCATGAAGAAGGCCGCAGCTATCACCGCGATGCCCGCAAGGAGCGAGAGCCCTGCGTAGATCGCCTGGTCGCGGCGGGCCGGGACGTCCAGGTACTCCAGGAGGAAGGCGCCCGTGCCGCCGTACATCCCGGCGACCAGGGCGGCCACCAGGGCGCTCGCCTGGGCGAAGACGACGGCGCGTGCGGCCATCATCGGTTCGACGCCCTTCGCCCCGGGACGCCGCTCGCGCTGCGCGCGCAGCCGGGAGCGCAGCGAGAGCGCCGTGGCGAGAAGGACCGCGGCGATCACCGCGAGCACGATGGGCGCGGCCAGCGGGACCCGCGGCAGCGTGCCGACGGAGTCCCACAGCCTGGCGCCCGCCCAGGACAGCACTCCGGCCACCACGAAGAGGCCGGCCAGTGTCCTGATGCGCAGGTGCTCCACGGATGACCCCTCGTCGCCTTCGTCGTCGTACGGACCCGCTTCTCGTCGTGCGGGTCCGATAGACCCTAACGACTATTCGGGCAGCCTGAGTTCCAGGTCGACACGGGGTGCGACGCCGTCGCGGGTGACCTTCGCGAGCAGGTCGGCGACCGCGCCGCGTCCCGCGAGCTGTGCCTCGGGCTCCACGTCGTGCCAGGGGGCGAGGACGAAGGCGCGCTCGTGCGCACGCGGGTGGGGGAGCGTGAGGACCGGGTCGTCCGAGACGATGTCGGCGTACGACACGATGTCGACGTCGATCGTGCGGGCGGCCCAGCGCTCGTCCCGTACGCGGTGGAAGGCTTCCTCGATCGCGTGGGCCCGCTCCAGGAGCGAGGAGGGCGGCAGGGTGGTCTTCACCACGACGACCGCGTTGAAGTACGACGGCTGGCTGCCGGGATCGACGCCCCAGGGCTCCGTCTCGTACACCGGAGAGACCGCCTTGACGCGCAGGCCCGGGGTGTCCTCCAGGGCGTCGATCGCGCCCTGCAGCGTCTCCAGGCGGTTGCCGAGATTGCTGCCGAGGGAGATCACGGCTCGTTTGGGGTTGGAGAGGGTGGTGTCGGCGGCGTCGACCTGTTCCACCACGGCGGTGGGCACCGGCTGGACGGTCGGATCGCTCTGCCCTTGCGTGGAAAACGCGGTCATACTCGGCTCCGGGTGATGGTGACGGTCACATCGTCGAAGGGGACGGTGATCGGGGCGTCCGGTTTGTGGACGCACACCTCGACCTCCAGGACTCCGTCGTGCTTGAGACACGTCTGGGCGATGCGCTCGGCGAGCGTCTCGATGAGGTCGACGGGATCACCCTCGACGGCGGCCACGACCTCCTCGGCCACGACGCCGTAGTGCACGGTCTTCGCCAGGTCGTCGTCGGCGGCGGCCGCACGGGTGTCCAGGCCAAGAACCAGGTCCACGATGAAGGTCTGGCCCTCTTCGCGTTCCCGCGGAAAGACACCGTGGTGCCCACGGGCCTTGAGGCCGCGCAGCGCGACACGATCCACGCGAATCACTCCTGCAATCGTCGGTATCGGCAGGCCTGCACCGAGTGCGGTCGGCACACCAGCCTCGATCGAATCTACCTGCGCGCACTGACAGTCCTTGCCCGCGGGGGCTCTTGGAACCGCACCTACCCACTCAGGAGGGTGACTCCTCGCCCTCTTCGTCGTCGGTTTCTGCGAGTACGGGTGAGGCGTGGTGTGACCAGAGCTTCCATCCGTCGACTGTGCGGCGGAACACATTGGTGGCGACGACGAGCTGCCCGACGAGCGGGCCTAGTTCACCGCCGCCCTCCGGCGGCGGGCCGCCGCTGAGGATGTTCTCGGTGCAGGTCACCAGGGCGGTGTCACCGGCGACACCGACGTGCACATCGGTGAGGAAGAACTGGATGTACTCGGTGTTCGCCATGATCAGCGCGTACGACCTGAGGACCTCGCCGCGGCCCGTGAGGACGGGCCAGCCGGGGTGGACGCAGGAGATCGCGGCTTCGTCGCCGTCTTCCGCGATGTCCTCGTCGTCCCGCCCTTCGAGGTCGTCCGGGTCGGGGTCGTCGGCGGAGCCCGCCGGTTCCGGCGCCGTGTCCGCGTCCAGCCAGAGGTCGGAGAGCTCGTCGAAGTCGCCGCGCTCCAGTGCTTCGTAGAAGGCCGTGTTGGCCGCTTCGACCTGTTCCGCGTCGGTCTTGGCCCCGGTCACTGAGGACCGCCCGCCGCGCCGGCCACGGCGTGTGCGACGCGGACGGCGTCGGCGGTGGCCCGCACCTCGTGCACGCGGACCGCCCAGGCGCCCTGGTGGGCGGCGATGGCGGAGACGGCCGCGGTGGCCGCGTCGCGCTCGCGGGCGGGCGGCGGAGCGCCCTCGGGGCCCGCCAGGACGCGGCCGAGGAAGCGCTTGCGGGACGCGGCGACCAGGATCGGGTGGCCGAGCTCACGGAGGCGGTCCAGGCTGCCGAGGAGCGCCAGGTCGTGCTCGACGTCCTTGGAGAAGCCGAGGCCCGGGTCGACGACGATGCGCTCGGGGGCGATGCCGCCCTCGATGGCGGCCTGCACGCGCGCGTGCAGCTCGTCGACGACTTCGGAGACCACGTCTTCGTAGACGGGCTTGGCGTGGATGTCGGTGAGGAAGCCGCGCCAGTGCATCACCACGAAGGGCGCCCCGGCGGCGGCGACCGCGGGGACCATGCGCGCGTCGGCGAGGCCGCCGCTGACGTCGTTCACCAGGACGGCGCCCGCGGCGAGCGCCTGCTCGGCGACGGTGGCGCGCATCGTGTCCACGGACACCGTCACGCCCTCGGACGCGAGGCCCCGCACGACGGGGACCACGCGCCGCAGCTCCTCGTCCTCGTCGACGCGCGGGGCGCCGGGACGGGTCGACTCACCACCGACGTCGACCAGGTCGGCGCCTTGGGCGACCAGGTCGATGCCGTGCTTGACGGCCGCCGTGGTGTCGAACCAGCGGCCCCCGTCGGAGAAGGAGTCGGGGGTCACGTTCACGACCCCCATGACCGCACAGCGGCCCCACTCCGGCAGCCCTTCGACCGTTCCCCGCCCGCGCAACGTACTCATGCCTCCAGCCTAGGCCCGTGCGGGAGGGCTCTATGCCGCCCGGACCTCGTGCTCCGCCGTCCCGTGCGGGCAGGGGCGGAGCTGTGCGCTGCCCCGGCGCAGGAAGCGGGGCAGCGCGAGGGTGACGAAGCCCTCGGCCTGCATGGCCGCGAAACCGATGCGGGGGAGGTCCTTGGAGGAGCGGTAGACGACGAAGCGGGGCTCCCAGCGGGGGCGGAACTTCGCGTTGAACTTGTACAGGGACTCGATCTGGAACCAGCGCGACAGGAAGACGAGCAGGCCGCGCCAGGCGCGGAGCACCGGGCCCGCGCCGATCTTCTCGCCGCGCGCGAGTGCCGCGCGGAACATCGCGAAGTTGAGCGAGACCCGGGCGACGCCGAGCTTGGGGGCGGCCTGGAGGGCGGCCACGATGAGCAGCTCGTTCATGCCGGGGTCGGCCGAGCGGTCGCGGCGCATGAGGTCCAGGGAGACGCCGTCCTTGCCCCAGGGGACGAAGTGCAGGACGGCCTTGAGGTCTCCGTAGGGGCCCGGTTCGTCGTCCTGCTTGTGCGCGGTCGCGATCAGACAGTCGCCGTCGTCCGGGTCACCGATGCGGCCGAGCGCCATGGAGAAGCCGCGTTCGGTGTCGGTGCCGCGCCAGTCGTCGGCCGCGCGCTGGATACGCTCCAGCTCGCGTCCCCCCAGGTCATGCACGCGCCGTACGCGCGTCTCGTAGCCATTGCGCTCGATCCGCTTCACCATCTGGCGTACGTTGCGCATCGCACGCCCGGACAGGGAGAAATCCGCGACATCCACCACCGCCTCGTCGCCCAGTTCGAGGGCGTCAAGGCCGGTCTCGCGGGTCCAGACCTCGCCGCCCGTCTCGGAGCAGCCCATGACGGCGGGCGTCCAGGAGTGGGCCTTCGCCTCGTCCATGAAGCGCTCGATCGCGCCGGGCCAGGCCTCCACGTCGCCGATCGGATCACCGCTCGCGAGCATCACGCCGGATACGACGCGATAGGTGACCGCCGCCTTGCCGCTGGGGGAGAAGACGGCGCCCTTGTCGCGGCGGAGCGCGAAGTGGCCGAGCGAGTCGCGTGCGCCGTGCTTGTCGAGCAGGGCGCGCAGCTTCGTCTCGTCGTCCTCGGTGAGGCGCGCGGCCGGGTGTTCGGGGCGGAAGGCCAGATAGATGGTGGTGATCGCGGTGAGCAGTCCCAGGGCGCCCAGCGAGTAGGCGACCGTCCAGGACGTCCGTCCGTAGTAGCCGACCGGGCCCTCCAGGCCGAACAGGCCGTACAGGACGTGTGTGAGGCGGTCCGTGATGCTCGGGTCCCCGATGACCCTGCCCGGGTGGACGCTGACGATCACCAGGCCGAGCAGGATGGAACCGGCCCCGAGGAGCACGAAGTTGGCAACCGCCCGCCAGCGGCTGCGCGGGTCGGGCAGCGCGGCGAACTCACGCGGGTGGCGCAGAAGGAGCGCGAGGAGCGCGAGCGAGATCAGTACGCCGACGACCGAGTGCCGGTAGGCGAACTGGGCCACGGCGCCTGCCGGAAGCAGCACCACGGCGGCCCGCCAGGCCCGCCGTTTGCGGCGGCGCAGGCCGTGCGCGAGCAGCAGCAGGAGCACGCCGGTGCTGAGCGCGAGCGCGGCGGCGAAGGGGCCGAGCGCGCCGGGCAGGACCTCGGCGATAGCGTGCATCCGGCTGTTGCGGAAGCGCGGGAAGACTCCGGCCGCGACATTCAGCAGGCCCACGAGCGTGCAGGCGCGGGCGACGATGGTCGGTACGGCCTCGGGGCGCGGGCCGTGGAGCAGTCGTCCGAGTCTGCCGTCACGGAGCCCGCCGGTACGGCGCCGACCTTCGGGGCGGCTGCCCTCAGTCTCCGGAACCCCGCCCGACATTTCCGCATCTATCCTGACAGACATCGCATCCCGTGGTTCTGCGAGAGAGCTTGAATCCGGCACCAAAACGGCATCCGGCGACATTGCGACCTCTAGGACGTTCCTTCCGGGAATCGGGTTCACTCCCGACCGGAAAACCGTAGAAAAAGAACGACGGAACAGGAAGAAAGCGTAGGCAGAACACCCCATGGGTCTGACGAGCAAAGCGGTCCTCGCGTTGGCGGTGCTCCTCGCCGTCGTGCTGTTCATCGGCACGGTATGGCTCTGGCCGCGCCTGGCCAGGCGGTCCTGGCGGGCCGTCACCGGCCGTATCGGGCTCCTCATCGCCACACAGCTGGCGATCTTCGCCTCGGTCGGCCTCGCCACCAACCAGGCCTTCGGCTTCTACGCCACGTGGGCGGATCTCTTCGGTCAGGAGACGAGCCCCGGTGTCGTCGTCGACCACGATCCCGCCAAAGGGGGTACGCCTGTCGACGTACTCAGCACCCGGCCCGTGAACGTGCCCGGCGGCGACAGGCCGTCGACTGCCGGCCAGATCCAGAAGGTCGTCGTCAGCGGGAAGGAGTCGGACATAGCGAGCCCGGCGTACGTCTACCTTCCGCCCGAGTACTTCCAGCCGCGGTACAAGGACCGCAGGTTCCCGGTGTCCGTGGTCCTGACCGGCTATCCCGGCACCGCCGAGGCGCTGGTCAAGGGCCTGCACTACCCGCAGACCGCCCATCTCCTCGCCAAGCGCGGCCGGATGCAGCCGATGATTCTGGTGATGATGCGGCCCACCGTGGCACCGCCCCGGGACACCGAGTGCGTGGACATCCCCGGTGGCCCGCAGACGGAGACGTTCTTCGCCAAGGACCTGCCCGGCGCCATCTCGGCGCACTACAGGGCGGGTCGGACGGCGGGGAGCTGGGGCGCCGTCGGCGACTCCACGGGCGGATACTGCGCTCTGAAGCTCGCCGTGCACCACCCCGGCGTGTACGCGGCGGGGGCGGGCCTCTCCGCGTACTACAAGGCGCCGATCGACGTCACGACCGGTGATCTCTTCCGGGGCGACAAGGAGTTGCAGCGGCGTGCCGACCTCATGTGGTACCTCGACCACATGCCGCCGCCCAAGACGTCTCTCCTTGTCACCACCAGCAAACAAGGAGAGGACAACTACAGGGACACCAAGGCGTTCATCGACAAGGTGATGCCCCCGACCCGGGTCTCGTCGATCACGCTCGACAGCGGCGGGCACAACTTCAACACGTGGCGCCGTGAGATCCCCGCGACGCTGGAGTGGATCAGCGGGCGGTTGAACGGCAAGTAGGCCCCTGAACGCCAAGTAGGCCGCCGAACGCCATGTAGAGGGTCGGCAGCCCGTTGTCGGGCCTCAGCTCTTGCCGATGGCCGTGATGGTCTCCAACTCGACATCGCCGCGCGCGATGTCACGCGCGTCCGCCGCCGTCGACCTGCGCAGCGCCTCGTGCAGCCGGGCCGGGGTGAGGATGCCGAGGAAGCGGCCCTCGCTGTCCTTGTCGATGACCGCGATCCAGCCCGCGTCGTGCTGGAGCATCGTCGCGAACGCCTGCTTCAGGGTCGCGCCCACCGGAAGCCACGCCTCCATGCGGCGCGCGTGGTCCCTGACCGTCCCCGGGCCGCCGTGCGCGTGCTCGGCGGAGATCCAGCCGTGCAGGTTGTTCTCGCCGTCGAGGACAACGGCCCAGCGGGCGTCGAGCTTCGCGGGCAGCGGGTCGTCCAGGTGCAGGACGGGCGGCTGCTCCAGGTCGCCCTCCTCGATGGGCGTCACGGAGAGGCGCTTGAGGCCGCGGTCCGCGCCGACGAAGTCCGCCACGTAGCCGTTTGCCGGTGCGCCCAGGATCGTCGAGGGGGTGTCGAACTGCTCTATGCGGCCGTTTCCGTAGACGGCCATGCGGTCGCCGAGGCGGACCGCCTCCTCGATGTCGTGCGTGACGAAGAGAACGGTCTTGCGGACGGCCTGCTGAAGGCGGAGGAACTCGTTCTGCAGGTGCTCGCGCACCACGGGGTCGACGGCGCCGAACGGCTCGTCCATCAGGAGCACGGGCGGATCGGCCGCGAGCGCCCGTGCCACGCCGACGCGCTGACGCTGGCCCCCGGAGAGCTGCTCGGGGTAGCGGTCGCCGAAGGTCGCGGGGTCGAGGCCGACCAGGTCGAGGAGTTCGGCGGCACGCTCGCGGGCCTTGGCACGCTTCACGCCGAGGAGATGCGGGACGGTCGCCGTGTTCTCCAGGACCGTTTTGTGCGGGAAGAGCCCGACTTGCTGGATGACATAGCCGATACGGCGCCGGAGTTGCACCGGGTCGATGGTCGATATGTCATCGTCCTCGACGAATATCCGGCCCTCGCTCGGCTCGATGAGACGGTTCACCATCTTCATCGTCGTCGTCTTGCCACAGCCCGACGGGCCGACGAGCGTGACCAGTTCGCCCTCGTTGACCTCGAAGGACAGGTCGTCGACGGCCGTGGTGCCGTCCTCGTACCGCTTGGTGACGTGCTCGAACCGGATCATGATTCCCCATTGTTGCGGGCGATATGTAAAGCCCATGTTGCGCCAGTACGACGAGTCTCGGCGATTGTCAGTGCTGCGCGTTATGGTCGCCAGACGGCCTCAGGAATCGGTACTCGGGGGGAGTGGGGCGCGATGAGCGAGCAGAACTGTCTGGTGACGAACGACTGGATCTGCGGGGAGTACGTGCGCTCCCGCAGCCAGGAATTGATCGACGCCACCGTGCAGCACGTGGGCATCACCGCGGCAGCGGTCGCCATCGGCGTCGCCGTCTCGCTGCCGCTCGCGCTGTTGGCGCGGCGCTGGCGCTTCCTCGCGGGCCCGATCCTCGGCCTGACGACCGTGCTGTACACGGTGCCCTCACTCGCGATGTTCTCGCTCCTGCTGCCCTTCTTCGGCCTCTCGGCCTCGCTGGTCGTCACGGGCCTCGTGCTGTACTCCCTGACGATCCTGGTGCGGAACATCCTGGCGGGGCTCCAGGCCGTGCCGGAGGAGGCGCGGGAAGCGGCCAAGGGGATGGGGTACGGCCCGCTGAGGCTGCTGTGGGAGGTCGAGCTGCCGCTCGCGCTCCCCGCGCTGCTCGCCGGCGTCCGCATCACCACGGTCGCGACGGTGGCCCTGACGACCGTGGGGGCGATCGTCGACTACGGAGGCCTCGGTTCGCTCATCCTCGACGGCCTCGACACGACCTTCAAGGCGCAGGTGCTCACCGCCTCCGTGCTCTGTGTGCTCCTCGCCGTCGTCGCCGACCTGCTCCTCCTCGCCCTCCAGCGCCTGCTGACGCCCTGGACGCGCGTCCACCGCATACGTACGAACCGTTCCGCCCGCGCGAAGCGCCCGGCCAAGGTGGCTGAACCTGCATGAACGCGATATCCGGCGCGTACGACTGGCTGACCACGGACGCCAACTGGCAGGGCGAGAAGGGGGTGTGGCACCGGCTTGCCGAACACCTCTATTTCAGCGGGGTGTGCCTCGCCGTCGCGTGTGTGATCGCGCTGCCGATCGCCCTGTACCTCGGCCACATCGGCAAGGGCGGCGCCCTCGCGGTGAACATCTCGAACATCGGCCGTGCGGTGCCGACGCTCGCGGTGCTCGTGCTGCTCACGCTCACCCCGCTCGGCGAACACGGGGACATACCCACGCTGATCGCGCTCGTCCTGTTCGCGGTGCCGCCGCTCCTGACCAACGCGTACATCGGGATGAGCGAGGTCGACCGGTCGGTGGTGGAGGCCGCGCGGGGGATGGGCATGAGCGGCCGCCAGCTGTTCGCGCGGGTCGAGCTGCCTCTCGCGTACCCACTGATCATGACCGGAGTCCGGTCCGCCGGCGTGCAGGTCGTCGCCACGGCGACGCTGGCCGCCATGGCGGGCGAGGGGGGCCTCGGCCGGATCATCACGGCCGGGTTCAACCTGCAGAACACGCCCCAGGTGGTGGCGGGAGCGCTGTTGGTGGCGCTGCTCGCGCTCCTCGTGGAGGTGGTGCTCGTCGTGGTGGGGAAGGTCTTCAATCCCATGCGCGGGCGCTCGGGGGTCGCGCAGTGATCTCCGGGCGGCAGTTTCCAGTGTTTTCCAGGGCGTTTGTTTCCCATGGCTTTCGAAATGGTGGTTCACCGATGAACAGCACAACGCGTCGCGCGCGACGGATGGCAGGGGCGGCCGTGGCCGTCGTGGCGCTGACCGCGGGGCTCACCGCGTGCGGCGGTGACAGCCTGGAGAAGGACGGCAAGGGCGGCGACAGCGCGGGCGATTCGGGCGGCAAGGGCAAGATCGTGGTCGGCTCCGCCCGCTTCACCGAGCAGAAGGTGCTCGCCGAGCTCTACGCGGGAGTCCTCGAGAACGCCGGGTACGACGCCGAGGTCAAGACCGTCCAGAACCGCGAGGTCTACGAACCCGAGCTGAAGAAGGGCGCGATCGACGTCGCTCCCGAATACGCGGCGACGCTCGCGGAGTTCCTCAACCTCGGCAAGAACGGCCCGAAGGCGAAGCCGGTCGCCTCGAATGATGTGGACGCCACGGTGACCGAGCTGAAGAAGCTCGCCGAACCGCTCGGCCTGAAGATCCTTCCGGTCGGTGAGGCGGTCGATCAGAACGCGTTCGCGGTGAGCAAGAAATACGCCAAGGAGCACAGCCTCAAGACGCTTTCCGATCTTGGTAAGTCCGGCGAGAAGGTCAAGATCGCCGCGAGTGACGAATGCGAGTCGCGGCCGTTCTGCGCTCCGGGGCTGAAGAAGAAGTACGGCATCGACGTCGCGGGAATCGACCCCAAGGGCGTCGGCACCACGCAGTCCAAGCAGGCCGTCAAGAACGGCACGGACCAGGTGGTGCTGACCACGACCACCGACGCGACGCTCGACAGCTTCGGCCTTGTGGCCCTCGAGGACGACAAGAAGCTCCAGAACGCGGACAACATCCTTCCCGTGGTGAACGCCAAGGACGCGGGCGGCAAGGCGATAGCCGACGCGCTCGGGAAGCTGACCAAGACGCTGACGACGGAAGATCTCGCGGAACTCGACCGGAAGGTCGATGTCGAGCGGCAGAAGGAAGCCGATGTCGCCAAGGAGTATCTGGAGTCGAAGGGATTGATCAAGAAGTAGCGCGGCCGAAGGCGGCATCCTCGAAGTGGCTCGGCCGAAAATGGAGTTGAGTGGCCGAAGAGGAGCGACAAGAGTGCCGAAGACGAGCGACAAGAGTGGGGAGTCGGCACTGTGGCGTTGTCATTTTGGCGGGCGGGGCACCAGAGTTCGCCCACGCGCGGTAAGTTTCTGGCCATGCCACGTGGACGTCACCGCCATTCCCCACCCTTGCACAGGCTGCTTCCTCCCTCGACGGTCGCAAGCCTCTCTCTTGTCTGCGCCGGTGGCGCCTGGCTGTTCGCGGAACCCGTCGTGCTCCGCGGCCTGGTCGCCGCCGCGGCCGCGGCGACCGTCGTGGGCTCGGTCGTCATGCGCCGCTGGGATCTGGCGGCGGGCAAACGTGTCGCCGAGCTCGAGCGTGGCCGCAAGAGCGACGAGTGGCGTTACGAGGAACGCATAGCCGAGTGCGAGTCCGATCTCGACGAGTCCCGCGAGCTGCGGGGCCGCCTGGAGACCAAGCTGCGGTCCAAGCGGGCCGAGCTGGCCGCCCTGCGCAACGAACACGCGGCACTGCTGCGGCGGTACGCGACCGCGGAGACCGAGCGGGCGAGCGCCCTTGAGGGGCGGCGCCTTCTGGCCATAGAGGCGTCCGCTCCGGTGAGAGCGCTGCCTCCGGCTCCGGTCCGGGAGCAGACCACGCCTCCTGTGCAGCCCCAGGCCCGTGTCGAGGCACCGGCTCCCGTCGTGCGCCCGGGGGCGATCGCGCCCCCGTCGTTGTACGAGCGCGCGAACACGGCGCTCGACCGCATGATGCCGAAACCTTCCCGCGACGGCGTGGCTGCCCGCGACGGCGTGGCTTCCCGCCGGAGTGCGGACGGGGACGAAGCGCGGGGGAAGTCCGGGGCGGCCGAGGGGTACGGCGGGCATGAGCGCGCGGTCGCCGTCGCGCCGCCCGCGCAGAGGCTTCGTCCGGCCGTCCAGGGTGGCTTCGACTTCTTCGGTACGAAGAGCGAGGCGAGCGCCGGGGCGCTGGAGTCCGTACAGAACGTGGACCTTGCCGACGTGGTGGGCGAGGAGGCACTCGCCGTGCACAAGGCGGAGGCCGAGGCGGAGTTCAAGAAGGCGCCCGAAGGCGATGCCGAGCGGGGCGTGGGTCAGGTCATCGACCTGACGGCACATGACGAGACCGAGCAGATCGACGTGGCGGAGCTGCGGACCGCTCTGCGCGCGTAAGCGGGCCCTGCGGGGCCTCCCCCATCCCGCTCCTTCCCGAAACTGGGGCTCCGCCCCAGACCCCGTACAAGATGTCCTCAAACGCCGGACGGGCTGGATTTCCAGACCGTCACGCCATCCACCGGTCGGGCCGCGCCGTCCTGCGCCCGGTGCGAGACCTCTCCGCCTGAGCTGAGAGCAGCGCAACCGCCTCCCCCGCAGGACGCAACCGCGCCGTCACCGTCTTGTTCGCCCCCGTGTCCACCTGCACGTCCGCCACGCCCTTGAAGCGCTCCCAGGGCCCCTGCGTGAGCCGCACGCTCTGCACCTTCGCGTGCGGCACCAGGGACAGGCGCCGCCGCAACAGGCCGTGTCGCGCCGCGAACACCGTGTCCGTCACCGCGAGGCCGTACCCCTTCCACCACACAGGAAGGCACCACGCGGCCCGCGCGGGAGGGCGGATCAGCTCGGCCTCGGCCGGTACCCGGACTCCCGGCAGGATGCGTGCGATCACGGAGTCCGCGACCTCCCGCGGTGCGACAGGGACCAGTACGCCGTTGGACGAGCCCGCCACGTCCAGCTCGACGCGCACCCATCCGCGCCGCCGCCACAGCCACGGCTCCACGACGCGCACCGTCTGCACCCGTCCCGGAGGGACGGTCTCGTGCGCCTTGTCGAGCAGCCCGTGGTCGATGCGCAGGCCGTCGGGGGACTCGCCCACCTTCCAGTCGTACTCCGCGATGAACCGCCCGATGCTGCTCGCGAACGCGCCGCCCAGCATGGGAAGTCCGGTCGCGAGGACCGTCCACGGGTTGTGGGTGGCGAACCACAGGAAGGGCGGCACGATCAGCGTGGCGACGAGCATGCCCCATGTCGTGCCGGTCAGGAGCAGGGAGATCGCGAGCATGCGCGGCTGTACGTGCACCAGGTTGTTGACCGGCGCCTCACCGACCTCGCGGGCCGCATCGGGCGCGAAACCGGCCGCTCGCGCGAGGAGTTCGGCCCGCAGGACGGAGGCCTCCTCCTGGCCCAGATAGGCCAGTTCGTCCTTCTTCTCCGCCCCGACGACATCCAGCTTGAGCTTGGCGACGCCCGCTATGCGGGCCGCGAGCGGCTGCGTCACGTCCACGGCCTGGAGCCGGTCGAGCCGGATGTGCGCGGTGCGCCGGAAGACCAGTCCCGTGCGGATGCGTAGTTCGGTGTCGGTGACGGCGAAGTGCGTGAACCACCAGCTCATGAAGCCGTAGAGGGCGCCGCCCAGGAGGACTACGGCGATCCCGGCGAGAATCTGGGTCACGGGGAGCTCGGACACCCGGCGCTGTGTGCCGCTCGGGTCGTGCACCGCGAGGCCCACGAGGACCGCCACCGGCGCCCAGGCCCTGCGCAGGGGCGTGACGGGGTGCAGACGCCGCTCTCGTACGTTCTCGGCGCCCGGGGCCGTCTCCTCCCCCGACACCTCCTGTACGCCGCTCACAGCCCCGCCGAGCGGGCCTCGCCCAGTTCGGTGAGCCGGTCGCGCAGGCGCTCGGCCTCCTCGGGGATGAGGCCGGGGATCCGGGCGTCCGTGGCGGCGGCGGCCGTGTGCAGCTGCACGCTGGCCAGGCCGAAGTGCCGCTCCACGGGCCCCGATGTCACCTCGACGAGCTGCATGCGGCCGTACGGGACGATCGTCTCCTCGCGCCAGAGCACGCCCCGGCTGATCAGGAGGTCGTCGGCCCGTTCCGCGTACCGCCAGGAGCGCCAGTTGCGCCCCAGCATCGGCCAGCCCCAGGCCACGAAGGCCAGCGGAAGGGCCGCGAAGGCCGCCCACACGGGCCCGGCGAAGATCCCCAGGAGCACTCCGACGGCCACCGCGAGCGGCACGAACCACACCACGAGGAGCAGTCGCCGCATGCGCAGCAGCCCTCGTGGCAGCCCGGTCCACACCGGCTCCGCCTGCGACTGTCCCGGCTGTCCCGACTGTCCCGGCCCTGCGGGCTGTGCCGGCTGTGCCGTCCCCGTTTCCATGCCGCAAGCCTACGTAGCCGAGGTGACAGTCGCGTAGGAGCGCGCGTACGAGAGAATGCGCGCATGAGCCCCACGACGGAGACCACGCTCGGCATCGGCGGCGCCGCGGAGAGCACCGACATGGTGCTCAACATCGGCCCGCAGCACCCGTCCACGCACGGCGTGCTGCGCCTGCGGCTCGTCCTCGACGGCGAGCGGATCGAGCAGGCGGAGCCGGTCATCGGCTATATGCACCGCGGCGCCGAGAAGCTCTTCGAGGCGCGTGACTACCGGCAGATCGTGGTGCTCGCCAACCGGCACGACTGGCTTTCCGCGTTCTCGAACGAACTCGGTGTCGTCCTTGCCGTGGAGCGGATGCTCGGCATGGAGGTGCCCGAGCGCGCCGTCTGGATGCGCACGCTCCTCGCCGAGCTGAACCGCGTCCTCAACCACCTGATGTTCCTCGGTTCGTATCCCCTCGAACTGGGCGGGATCACCCCGGTGTTCCACGCGTTCCGGGAGCGCGAGGAGCTCCAGAACGTGATGGAGGAGATCTCCGGCGGCCGCATGCACTACATGTTCAACCGGGTGGGCGGCCTCAAGGAGGACCTGCCCGCCGGATGGGCCACACGCGCGCGCGGCGCTGTCGCGTCGGTCCGCTCCCGGATGGATGTCTACGACAAGCTGGTCCTCGGCAACGAGATCTTCCGCGGCCGTACGCGCGGCGTCGGAGTGCTCTCCCCGGAGGCCGTGCACGCCTACGGAGTCAGCGGTCCCATCGCCCGCGCCTCCGGAGTCGACTTCGACCTGCGCCGTGACGAGCCCTACCTCGCGTACGGGGAGCTCCAGGACACCCTGAAGGTCGTCACGCGGCAGGAGGGCGACTGCCTGTCCCGCTTCGAGGTGCTCCTGGAGCAGACCCACAACGCCCTCGACCTCGCCGACGCCTGCCTGGAGCGGCTCGCCGAGCTGCCGCAGGGGCCGATCAACCAGCGCCTCCCGAAGGTGCTCAAGGCCCCCGAGGGCCACACGTACGCGTGGACCGAGAATCCCCTCGGCATCAACGGCTACTACCTGGTCTCCAAGGGCGAGAAGACCCCGTACCGCCTCAAGCTCCGCTCGGCGTCGTTCAACAACATCCAGGCACTCGCCGAACTGCTGCCAGGACAGCTGGTCGCCGACATGGTGGCGATCCTGGGGTCACTGTTCTTCGTGGTCGGCGACATCGACAAGTAGGACATCGGCAAGTAGCGGTTCGCTGGACCCCATCGGCTGGGTCAGCCATCCGAAGTCGCCGAGCCCGCCCGGAGCGGTCAGCTCGGCAGCCTCTCCCGCGCGCGTGAGGGCCTGTACGTACGCCACCGGATCACTGGAGGCCAAGGAGAGGGGCGGTCGGCCACCGCTCACCCCAAGGGCGTGCAGGGCCGCACGCTGGGTCAGCCGGGCCGCTCCGGGCAGCGCGCACGCGTCCAGTGCCACATGGGCCGTGATGTCGCACGTGCCGTCCGGCACGGGCGACGTCTCGCGGCCCGCGCGGAAACCGGTCAGGGTGCCGAAGGGCGGCCGTCCCGCGCGGTCGTGCGCGTAGTCGACCGCGACCGCCAGACCGCGCGCAAGCGTCGCCGACGCGCTCGCCCACGCCTCGTCCCGTGGACGGCCGATCTCCGCGCGCAGGCCCGGCTCCGGGGCGAGCGGCCACCAGCGCGCGAGCCACTCGGCGTCCGGCCCTTCGACGGGGCCGCCCAGCGATTCGGTGCCGTCGTCGCGTACGAGGACACGGCGGACGACACCGTCCGGCGCCACCTCGACGACGTCCAGAGGGACGTTGTCCAGCCACTCGTTGGCGAAGAGCAGGCCCGTGACGCCGTCCGGCGCCCGGCCGCACCACTCGATGCGCGGATCGAGCCCCTCCGGGCGTTCGGCACGCTCGACCGCGAAGGCACGCGCGCGTGCCGTCACGTCGGCCGGCAGTGCGGCGAGGACGCCCGCGGTCAACTCACCTCGGCCCGCGCCAAGATCGACGAAGGCCAGCTCTTCCGGGTGACCGAGCGCCTCGTCCACGCGGCACAGCAGCCGGGCCAGCGCGCCCGCGAAGAGCGCCGACGCGTGCACCGACGTACGGAAGTGCCCCGCGGGTCCTTCGGGGCGCAGATAGAAGCCGTCAGGCCCGTAGAGGGCGGCCTCCATGGCCTCCTGCCAGCCACGCCGCGCGTCTTTCCGTTCGCCCCGGACCTCGTTCGTCACGCGAGAAGGCTAAGCGGCCTCCACCTTGGGGAGTACATGCGAGCGATACGGATCGGCCCTCCGGTTGACCCCGGAGGGCCATACCGCTGCCTACGCTGGGTGACGTGCAACGCGTCTATGACTTCCTCCGCAGACACCCGACCGGGGTCGATGGCTTCTGGGCCGTCGTCCTGCTCGGGATCTCCGGCATCAGTCTGGTCTCCAGCGGCGAGGTGACAGGCTATGACCAGGCGGTCGTGGCCGCCGTCGTCACCGTCGGCATGTCCGTCGTGGTGGCGCTGCGCCGCAAGTGCACCGAGAAGATGCTGCTGCTCGCCGTCGTCCTCGGCGTCGTCCAGCTGATCTTCGACATCAGAACGATGCCCGCCGACTTCGCGATGCTGGTGATCATCTATACGGCGTCGGTCGACGGCGCCAAGTGGGCCTCGCGGTTCGCCCTGATCGGCGGTCTGTGCGCGGCTCCGCTTTCGTCGATGCGCTGGCCGGAGGAGAGCATAAGCGGCTTCGCCAACGTCCTTTACACGGTCTTCCAGATGGTGCCCTTCGCCCTCGCCTGGGTGCTCGGCGACTCCATCCGCACCCGTCGCGCCTACTTCGCCCAGCTCGAGGAGCGCGCCGACCGCCTGGAGAAGGAGCGGGCCGCGCAGTCCAAGGTCGCGGTGGCGGCCGAGCGGGCCAGGATCGCCCGCGAGCTGCACGACGTGGTCGCGCACAACGTCTCGGTGATGGTCGTCCAGGCCGACGGCGCCGCGTACGTCCTCGACGCGGCCCCCGAGCAGGCCAAGCAGGCCCTCGAGACCATCTCGGGCACCGGGCGCCAGGCGCTCGCCGAGATGCGCAGGCTGCTCGGCGTGCTGCGCACCGGCGAGCACGAGGAGGGCGGTGAGTACGTTCCGCAGCCCGACGTCGAGCAGCTCGACGAGCTCATCGAGCAGGTGCGCACGGCAGGGCTCCCGGTCGACTTCAAGGTCGAGGGCACCCCGCGCCCGCTGCCCAGCGGCGTGGAGCTCACGGCGTACCGCATCGTGCAGGAGGCGCTCACCAACACCCGCAAGCACGGCGGCGAGAACACCGGCGCGAGCGTGCGCCTCGTCTACTTCGACGACGGCCTGGGGCTGCTCGTCGAGGACGACGGCAAGGGCGCGCCGCACGAGCTGTACGAGGACGGCGGTGCCGACGGCAGCGGGCACGGCCTGATCGGCATGCGGGAACGCGTCGGCATGGTCGGCGGCACGCTTGACGCGGGCCCGCGCCCGGGCGGCGGCTTCCGCATCTCTGCGCTGCTCCCGCTCAAGCCCGCAAATTGACACCTGTCACCGATTCGTCCACGCCCTAGGCTCGTGGCCACACCGATTCGCTCGTGAACCATGAATTCGCTCATGAACACGGCCAGAACACATTCAGGAGAGGGCCTTTGATGTCGATCCGCGTCATGCTCGTCGACGACCAGGCGCTGTTGCGCACAGGGTTCCGCATGGTGCTCGCCGCACAGCCCGACATGGAGGTCGTCGCGGAGGCGGGCGACGGGGTCGAGGCGCTTCAGGTGCTGCGGACGACCGAGGTCGACGTGGTGCTCATGGACGTACGCATGCCGAAACTGGACGGCGTGGAGACGACCCGGCGCATCTGCCAGGACGAGAACCCGCCGAAGGTCCTCATCCTGACGACCTTCGACCTCGACGAGTACGCCTTCTCGGGGCTGAAGGCGGGCGCCTCCGGCTTCATGCTGAAGGACGTGCCTCCGGGGGAGCTGCTCGCCGCGATCCGCTCCGTGCACAGCGGTGACGCGGTGGTCGCGCCGTCCACCACCCGGCGCCTCCTCGACCGTTTCGCGCCGATGCTGCCGAACGCGGGCGGGCAGCCGCAGCACAAGGAGCTCGAGCGGCTCACGGGCCGCGAGCGCGAGGTCATGATCCTGGTCGCCCAGGGGCTTTCGAACGGGGAGATCGCGGCGCGGCTCGTCCTGTCGGAGGCCACGGTGAAGACCCACGTGGGGCGCATCCTGACCAAGCTCGGCCTTCGGGACCGGGTGCAGGTGGTGGTCCTCGCGTACGAGACGGGTCTGGTGCGGGCGGGCGGCGGGGCGGCCTGACGGCTTTCCGAAGCCGCGGGGTCAGCGCAGGATGCCCTCCAGGAAGTCGCTGCCGAGGCGGGCCACCACGGTGACGTCCAGCTGGTGCATCACGTACCGGCCGCGCCGCGTCGTGGTGACCAGGCCCGCCTTCTTCAGAAGCGTGAGGTGCCGGGAGACCTCCGGCGCCGTGAGCCCGGTGGCGTGGGCCAGCTCGCCGGTGCTGAAGGGCGCGCGGGCCATGTTGCGGCACAGCTGCAGGCGCACGGGGTGCGCGAGGGCCGTCAGCCGCCGCTCCAGGGTCTCCACGGAGGTGGGCCTGGCCAGGTCGGGGGCGGACACGGGGTAATGGATCACCGGGCGCCAGCCCGGGGCGTGCAGGACCATCAGGTGCGGCCAGGCGAAGTGCGAGGGCACGAACGTGAGCCCCGCACCCAGGGTGTGGTCCAGGGCCGTCGTGGTGCCCGGCACCAGTTTGTCCGCGGTGATGCGGCGCCCGTCCGCGTCCACGGAGAGCGCCGCCGACACTGAGGTGAGCACCTCGGCGAGGCCCTTGCGGCGCAGTATCTCGGTCTTGTGACGGGCGTCGGCGGCCAGTTGGACGCGCACCCGCCGCCAGGTGTCGGCGAAGAACGCCTCGTCGCAGTCCTCCAGGAGGCGGCGCAGCCAGGCCCGGACGGCGTGCGGGTCGGTCAGGAGCCGCTCGGCGAAGTTCAGCTGCCGGGTGCCGCGCGTGGCGGCGATCTCCAGGGCGCGGGCGCCCCTGACGGGGTCGGAGAGCGGCGAAGGACCGCCTTCGTCGTACGTCGTGCCGCAGGTGAACTCCAGGGCCGCCATGACGAATCGGTCGTCGTCCAGAAGGTCGAGGAGGTCCAGCTCCTCGGCGAGTGTCGCCCCCGGCCTGCCGTCGCCGTCCGCGAGGCCCGCGAACGGCATGAAGACGTCCGAGAACGAGTTCCGCCACAGGAAGTCGGCCTCGCACAGTCGGTCGGCGAGGTCCGGCTTGAGGCAGGCGGTGGTCGCCGTGGCCCAGCCGTGCAGACCCGGATGGTGTCCCGGCTCGGCCAGCGCGTGCAGGGCGACGCCCAGCTCGGCCAGGGGCGAAGGGTCGAAGAAGATCCGCTCCTGCGGCAGGCCCGCGATCTCGATGTGCACGCTCATGGACCCATCGTGCACCGCGCCACTGACATCTCGGCCGCCGATTGACGCCCGGTGTCAATCGGCGCGACGGCGGCTCGGTGGCGGGCGCAGTCTGTGGTGACCGGGCCGGCATTCACAGCGGCCCACCGCAACCCACTCCTGCGCCGACTCTGTTTCCCGTCGGCTCATGAGTGCCTGATAAGTAACCTTTGTCTTGAGAGGCGAACCCGTCATGAGCATCACGCAGCAGTACCTGCTCGACAGCTACCGCGCCGCCCAGCACGACGAACGCACCCCGCCCGCTCCCGGTCAGCAGGACTGGCAGGTCGTCCGTGAGGTGCGCGAATACGGACGCTTCCGTGCCGTCGTCGAGGAACGCCCCGCCCACGGTCGGTTCCGCGCCGCCCTGGCCGGCTTCGTCGCCCGCGCCGGGCTCAGCCGGGGATCCGCCGCACGAACTCCGCGACCGCATCATTGACGTCGTCGGGCGTCCACTCCAGGCCCGCCCCGGTCACGGTGACCTCCGTGACCGAGAGGCCGGGCGGACCGTCGGGGAACCAGCGGCTGAACAGATGGGTCTTGGTCTCCTCCGCCTGCCCGAGCGCCGCCTCGGTCAGGACCTCGGCGTCGTAGGGCAGCCAGACCTGGAACTGATGGATGTGCGGCTGCTCGGGGTGCACGCGCGACCAGGGCACCCCGGCGGCCGCGAACCCTTCGCGCAGCGCGTCGGCGACCACGCGCGCGTGGGCGACGTAATCCGGCAGGCGCGGCAGCGTGTTCCGCAGGCCGAGCAGGGCGGCGACGGCGGCCGGGTACTGCTGGAAGACCAGGCCGCCGTAACGGTGCCGCCAGGTCTTCGCCTCGTCGATCAGGGTGCGCGGGCCCGCCAGCGCCGCGCCGCTCAGGCCGTCCAGGGACTTGTAGAACGACACGTACACGGTGTCCGCGAGCCCGGCGATCTCCGCGAGGGAGCGGCCGAAGTGCGGCGTGCACTCCCACAGGCGCGCACCGTCGAAGTGCACCACGGCGTCGCGTTCGCGGGCCGCCGCCACGACCTCTTCGAGCTCCTCCCAGGACGGCAGGACGAAACCGGCCTCCCGGAGGGGCAGTTCGAGCATCAGCGTCCCGAAGGGCTCTTCGAAGTCACGCACTTCCTCGGCCGTCGGCAGCCGCGGCTCTCTCGTCGGATGCACCGTGCGCAAGCCGCTCACCGCGTACAGGGCGCCCCTTTCGTGGACCTCGGGGTGGGCCCTCGGATGCAGGGCGACGGTCGCGTCGCCCGTGCGGCCCGCCCAGCAGCGCAGGGCGACCTGCTGGGCCATCGTGCCGGTCGGGAAGAACGCGGCGGCCTCCTTGCCGAGCAGCCGCGCGACCTCGTCCTCCAGGCGCCCGACGACGGCGTTGCCGTAGATGTCGACGGGCTCGTCAGGACCCACTACCTCCGAGGCCGCTTCCGCGAGTGCCGAGAGCCGTGTGGCGAGCGGGAGGTGCGCGGACCAGCGGTGCAGGGTCCGGTCGGCACCGAATCCCGCGGCCCGGCGGCGGGCGGCCAGCAGGTCCTCCGCGCTCACCTCGGCTCCGTCGCCGTCCGCCTGCTGCTCCGGCCCCGGTGCTTCGTCGTGTGACGTCATCCCCCGAGCATGCCGTGCGACCGGCCGCCGGTCATATCAATACCCACAGCCTGTGGACAGCGCAGGACGCGGCGCGGACCAATCGCGTTAGCATGACGAGAAATCGTCCGGTACCCCGAGCGGACTGGAACGGGAAGGCGTCATCACGTGAACGCACCTCATCAGCCAGACCCGCGGGACCGCCCCGCGAGGCTCACGGTGGGCGTCGTGGGAGCGGGCCGTGTCGGCCCCGCGCTCGCCGCGGCACTCCAGCTCGCCGGGCACCGCCCGGTCGCCGTGTCAGGAGTCTCCGAGGCGTCCGTGAGACGCGCGGCGCTCCTGCTGCCCGACGTTCCCCTCGTCACGCCCGCCCAGGTCCTGGAGCGCGCCGACCTGGTCCTTCTGACCGTGCCGGACGACGCCCTGCCGAGCCTCGTGGAAGGCCTCGTCGAGACCGAAGCGGTCCGCCCCGGCCAGCTCATGGTGCACACCTCGGGGCGGTACGGCACCAAGGTGCTCGAGCCCGCGCTGCGAGCAGGCGCCCTGCCGCTCGCCCTGCACCCCGCCATGACGTTCACCGGCACCCCCGTAGACGTGCAGCGCCTGGCGGGCTGCTCCTTCGGCGTCACCGCTCCCGAGGAACTGCGCCTCGCCGCAGAGGCCCTTGTCATCGAGATGGGCGGCGAGCCCGAGTGGATCGCCGAGGAGTCCCGTCCGCTCTACCACGCGGCGCTCGCGCTCGGCGCGAACCACCTGGTCACGCTGGTCGCCGAGTCCATGGACCTGCTCAAGGACGCGGGCGTCCAGGCCCCCGACCGGATGCTCGGCCCGCTGCTCGGAGCCGCCCTGGACAACGCGCTGCGGTCCGGCGACGCCGCCCTCACCGGGCCCGTCGCGCGCGGGGACGCGGGCACCGTCGCCGCGCACGTCGCCGAGCTGCGCAAGCACGCGCCGCAGACCGTCGCCGGATATCTGGCGATGGCCCGCGCGACCGCCGACCGGGCGCTCGCCCACGGACTGCTCAAGCCCGAGCTCGCCGAGGACCTCCTGGGGGTCCTGGCCGACGGCGGGGGCGGGAGCGGCGCCGGGGGAGGGACGCGATGACCAGCCTGGTGCACACCGCCGAACCACTGCGCACACGCACGCGCGTGGGCCGCCGGGTCGTCGTCATGACCATGGGAGCCCTGCACGAGGGCCACGCCACGCTGATCCGCACCGCACGCCGCATAGCGGGCGAAGACGGCGAAGTCGTCGTCACGGTCTTCGTGAACCCCCTCCAGTTCGGCGCGGGAGAGGACCTCGACCGTTACCCCCGCACGCTGGACGCCGACGTCAAGATCGCCGAACAGGAGGGCGCGGACTTCGTGTTCGCCCCGTCCGTCGACGAGGTCTACCCGGGCGGCGAACCGCAGGTCCGGATCAGCGCGGGCCCCATGGGCACACTCCTCGAAGGAGCCGCGCGCCCCGGGCACTTCGACGGCATGCTCACGGTCGTCGCCAAGCTGCTGCACCTCACACGCCCCGACGCGGCGCTTTTCGGCCAGAAGGACGCCCAGCAGCTCGCCCTCATCCGCCGCATGGCGGCGGACCTGAACTTCGGCGTCGAGATCGTCGGCGTACCCACCGTGCGCGAGGACGACGGCCTGGCACTCTCCAGCCGCAACCGCTATCTCTCCCCGGCCGAGCGGCGCACCGCACTCGCGCTCTCCGGTGCCCTCTTCGCGGGCCGCGACCGGCACGCCGCGCAGGAGGCCCTCCACGCGCGGGCGGCGCTCGCCCCCGTCACGCACGCGCGCGCCGACGCCCTGAACGCCCTGGGGGAGTCCCGCGCCGCGGCCGACACCCACGCCCTCGCCCAGTCCGTCACGCCGGCCGTGCCCGGCGGCCCCGCAGCCGTCCGCGCCGCCGCCCGGCAGGTCCTGGACGAGGCGGCCCGCCGCCGACCCCCGCTGGAGCTCGACTACCTGGCGCTTGTCGACCCGGCCGACTTCACGGACGTACAGCCGGGCCACATCGGTGAGGCGGTCCTCGCCGTTGCCGCCAAGGTCGGCGCGACCCGTCTGATCGACAACATTCCGCTCACGTTCGGAGCCACCGCATGAGTGCTACCGGAATACGTCTGCACGCCCCCGCCCCCGGCTGGTCCCTGGCCGCCGACATCGTCGTCGTCGGCTCCGGAGTGGCCGGACTGACCACGGCCCTGCGCTGCTCGGCGGCGGGCCTGAAGACCGTCGTGGTCACCAAGGCCAGCCTGGACGACGGCTCCACGCGCTGGGCCCAGGGCGGCGTCGCCGCGGCGCTCGGCGAGGGCGACACCCCCGAACAGCACCTGGACGACACCCTCGTGGCGGGCGCCGGTCTCTGCGACGAGGAGGCCGTGCGCACCCTGGTCACCGAGGGCCCCGACGCCGTACGCCGCCTCATCGAGACCGGCGCCCACTTCGACACAGGACCCGAAGGCGACATCGAGCTGGCCCGCGAGGGCGGCCACCACCGGCGCCGCATCGCGCACGCGGGCGGCGACGCGACCGGCGCGGAGATCTCCCGCGCCCTGGTCGAAGCGGTACGCGCGCGTGGCATACCGACGGTCGAGAACGCCCTGGTCCTCGACCTGTTGACGGACGCCGAAGGACGCACGGCCGGTGTCTCCCTGCACGTCATGGGAGAGGGCCAGCACGACGGCGTGGGCGCGGTCCACGCCCCCGCGGTCGTCCTCGCCACCGGCGGCATGGGCCAGGTCTTCTCGGCGACCACGAACCCCTCCGTGTCGACGGGCGACGGCGTCGCGCTCGCCCTGCGCGCAGGCGCCGAGGTCAGCGACCTGGAGTTCGTGCAGTTCCACCCCACCGTGCTCTTCCTGGGCGCCGACGCGGAGGGCCAGCAGCCGCTGGTCTCCGAAGCGGTGCGCGGCGAGGGAGCGCACCTCGTGGACGCGGACGGCGTGCGCTTCATGGTGGGCCAGCACGAACTCGCGGAGCTCGCGCCCCGGGACATCGTCGCCAAGGGCATCACGCGGCGCATGCAGGAGAAGGGCGCCGAGCACATGTACCTGGACGCCAGGCACTTCGGCGCCGACATGTGGGAGAACCGCTTCCCGACGATCCTCGCCGCCTGCCGCGCCCACGGCATCGACCCGGTGACCGAGCCCGTCCCCGTCGCCCCGGCCGCGCACTACGCCTCCGGCGGCGTCCGCACCGACCCGCACGGCCGCACCACGGTCCCTGGCCTGTACGCCTGCGGCGAGGTCGCCTGCACCGGCGTCCACGGCGCCAACCGCCTCGCCTCCAACTCCCTCCTGGAAGGCCTGGTCTACGCCGAGCGCATCGCGGCGGACATCGCGGCGCGGCACGCGGAGAAGGCCCTCCCGCCTCTCTACGCGGCCGTGCCCGTCCCCGTGCCCCCGCCCGCACCGGTGCCCCACCCCGACACCCCGGCGCACCCCCTGCTGCCCCCCGAGGCCCGTTTCGCCATCCAGCGCGTGATGACCGACGGCGCCGGAGTGCTCAGGTCCGCCGACTCCCTCTCCGACGCCGCGGCCCGCCTCGCCCGCATCCACGCCGAGGCGGCAGGGGCGCTCGCCGATGACGGCAAGACCGCCGAGCCCGGCGTCGACACCTGGGAGACCACCAACCTCCTGTGCGTGGCCCGCGTCCTGGTGGCCGCCGCGCAGCGCCGCGAGGAGACCCGGGGCTGCCACTGGCGCGAGGACCACCCCGACCGCGACGACGAGGCATGGCGGCGCCACATCGTCGTACGCCTGAACGCGGACAGGACCCTGGCCGCGCACACGACCGAAACCGCAGACTTCCCCCCGACCGCCAGCCTTCAGGAGAAGTGACCGTGAGCACCCCCGACGACCTCCCTCTCGCCCCCACGGGCGGCGGCTGCGGCGATGCCTGCGGCTGCGGCTCGGACGACGCGTACGACCCCCTGGAGTGCGGCCTCGACCCCGCCCTCGCGCAGCTCCTGACCGACGCGGGGCTCGACCCCGTACAGGTCGAGGACATCGCGCACATGGCGATCGAGGAGGACCTGGACGGCGGCGTGGACGTCACCTCCGTCGCCACGATCCCCGAAGAGGCCGTCGCCACCGGCGACTTCACCGCGCGCGAGGGCGGCACGGTCGCGGGCCTGCGCATCGCCGAAGCCGTCATCTCCCTCGTCTGCACGGACACCTTCGAGGTCGAGCGGCACGTGGAGGACGGCGACCGCGTGGAGGCGGGCGCCAGGCTGCTCAGCGTCACCACCCGCACCCGCGACCTGCTCACCGCCGAGCGCACCGCGCTCAACCTCCTGTGCCGCCTCTCCGGCGTGGCGACGGCCACGCGCGCGTGGGCCGACGCACTGGAGGGCACGAACGCCAAGGTCCGCGACACCCGCAAGACGACGGCCGGTCTTCGCGCCCTGGAGAAGTACGCGGTGCGCATGGGCGGCGGCGTGAACCACCGCATGTCGCTCTCCGACGCGGCCCTGGTCAAGGACAACCACGTGGTGGCCGCGGGAGGCGTGCAGCAGGCCTTCAAGGCCGTGCGCGAGGCCTTCCCCGACCTCGCCGTGGAGGTCGAGGTCGACACCCTCCACCAGCTGCGCGAGGTCGTGGACGCGGGCGCCGACCTGATCCTCCTGGACAACTTCACGCCGGGCGAGACCGAGGAGGCCGTCGCCCTCGTGGCGGGCCGCGCGATCCTGGAGTCCTCGGGCCGCCTCACCCTGGAGAACGCCCGCGCGTACGCGGACACGGGCGTCGACTTCCTCGCGGTGGGCGCCCTCACCCACTCCTCGCCGATCCTGGACATCGGCCTCGACCTGCGCGCGGCGGAGTGACGACGACATGCTGCTGACCATCGACGTCGGAAACACCCACACCGTCCTCGGCCTCTTCGACGGCGAAGACATCGTCGAGCACTGGCGCATCTCCACCGATGCCCGCCGCACCGCGGACGAACTCGCCGTACTCCTCAACGGCCTGATGGGCATGCACCCGCTCCTCGGAGAGGAGCTGGGCGACGGGATCGACGGCATCGCCATCTGCTCGACGGTCCCCTCCGTCCTGCACGAACTGCGCGAGGTCACCCGCCGCTACTACGGAGACGTGCCCGCCGTCCTCGTGGAGCCCGGCATCAAGACCGGCGTCCCGATCCTCATGGACAACCCCAAGGAGGTCGGCGCCGACCGCATCATCAACGCGGTCGCGGCGGTCGAGCTCTACGGAGGCCCGGCCGTCGTCGTCGACTTCGGCACGGCGACGACGTTCGACGCAGTCTCCGCGCGCGGGGAGTACACCGGCGGCGTCATCGCCCCCGGCATCGAGATCTCCGTCGAGGCACTCGGTGTGCGGGGCGCCCAGCTCCGCAAGATCGAGCTTGCCCGGCCGCGCAGCGTCATCGGCAAGAACACCGTGGAGGCCATGCAGTCGGGCATCCTGTACGGCTTCGCGGGCCAGGTCGACGGCGTCGTACAGCGCATGGCCCGCGAACTTGCGGGCCCGGGCGGCGACCCCGACGACGTCACGGTCATCGCGACCGGCGGCCTCGCGCCCATGGTCCTCGGCGAGGCGTCGGTCATCGACGAGCACGAGCCGTGGCTGACGCTCATCGGCCTGCGCCTGGTCTACGAGCGCAACATCGCCCGGAGTTGAGCGCTCCGGTCGCGGTCCCGGGGGCCGTCGGCTCATAACTGGCGGCTCATAAGCGCGACTTGCGCGCACGACCCTGCGCCCCATACAAGGGTCTGCGCAGGGACGGGACTTGGGCGGGTTCGAGCGGGCGTGGAGATAATGGGGCGTAGGGGACGACTGGTCGCGACAGCGGCGGCCGGGGTGCTGGCCGGGCTCGCCGGACCGGCCACGGCGGCGAGCGCGGTCAGCGGTTTCGACGGCGGGTTCGAGGGCGGTCGTGCGGCGCACACAGCGACGTACGCGGTGACGCGGACCGTGACGGACGCGGTGACGCACGCGGTGACGTACGCGGTGGACGACTCCACCGGCGGTGCGACCGCGACGGTGTCCCCGTCCGCCGTCCCCTCCACGTCGGCCACCTCAAAGACGTCGTCCGACGCCCGGGACGACCCCGCCGACGGCCCTGACGGCATCATCGCGGACACCGGCGCCGGCGTGCTCCCCTGGATCACAGCCGCCGCGGCCGGGGCCCTCGGAGTCGGCGCGGTCGTCTTCGCGATGATCCGCCGCCGCTCGGAGTGAACCGGTAGCCACGCAAGCCGTCCACGCAACCCGTAGCCACGCCACATATTGGCGTTAAGAGGATTTTGTCCGTTTAACACGTATCTTCGGCTCATGCCCACGCCATATGGATCTCGCGGCGGCATGGCCTTCGGTACGGAGGAGCTGCGTGTGCTCCGCCGCGCTCTGGCCCTCGCCCTGCATCCAAGACCCGCCTCCGACCGAGACGTCCAGGACTGCCACCGCCTCGCCGACGCCGTCGACGAAGCGGTCAGCGAGGGCGCCAGGCTCCGCGCCTTCCTCCTTGCCGACCTCGCCCGCTACCGGGCGGCCCTGCCCGGCACCGCGACCGGCTACCTCGCACTCCTGGAGGACGTCCTCGCCTCCGGCTACCAGCCGGGCCCCGACGACCTCGCCGCGCTGCGCGCCCTGCGCGGCAACCCGGTCGCCGCCGCCCTCCTCGAACGCTGCCGGACCGTCGCCGAACGGGCCGTACGCGCCCGCCTCGCGGGCCGGTCCCATACGTCCGCCGCGTCCGCCCCTGCGCCCCGCCCCCTCGTCCCCGCCTCACGCACGCGCCTGCTCGCCCTCCCCGGCGGCCTGAGCGAGCGCGACGAGCGGGCGGCGCCCAAGCCGGGTACGCCGAGCGCCCCGCCGACGAAGCCGGCCAGTCCCGAGCCGCCCCGCCCCGTGCCGACCCCGGCCGAGGTCTTCCCGCCCAAGCGCAGACCGACGGACCCGCCGCACCAGCTCGCCGCGGGCTAGCTACTCTGGGGGCATGGAATACGTCTCCGCGCTCCTGCCCCCCGTAGTGATGGCCGTGTTCTTCGGCGGTCTCATCGTGACGATCGTGAAGACCCAGGGCGGCGCCAACAAGGCCAAGGAGGACGCGGCCGTCGACGCCGTGCTCGCCCGCGCCGAAGGCGCCCAGCAGACGCCCAAGGCCTGACCAAGGCCTGACCAAGGCCTGAACGGTCCCGCCCAAGGTCTGAACAGTCCCGCTCAAGGCCTGACCAGGCCCGATTCCAGGCGTTCCCGGTGACCCGAGGTCACCGCCCGCACACTCTTGGCGTGCGACTCGCTCACATTCCGAGTCGTACGCCCTTTTTGTTGGGGAAATGGCCCCTCCGCCACGTCCGTCATGGGATTAGTGACATCTCCCACTATTGTTCTGGTGTGCCTCGCCCCTTGGGAGAACTCGAAGACTCAGTCATGACACGGGTGTGGAAGTGGAACCGCCCCGTGACCGTTCGAGAAGTCCTGGAAGACCTTCAGCAGGAACGGTCCATCGCGTACACCACTGTCATGACCGTTTTGGACAATCTTCATCAGAAGGGCTGGGTGCGCCGTGAAGCGGAAGGCCGCGCCTATAGATATGAGGCGGTCTCCACTCGGGCCGCCTACGCCGCCGCACTGATGAACGAAGCATGGTCGCGGAGCGACAACCCCGCCGCCGCTCTCGTCGCCTTCTTCGGGATGATGTCGGCGGAACAGCGCGAGGCACTCAGTGACGCGATGCGCATCATCGGCCCGGCCGCTCAAGCACCCCTCTCTCAAGTCCCGATCTCCGAAGGCGCCGTCGGCCAAGCCCCGGAGAACCCCGGCGCGGCTGAGTCCGAAGCAGAGCGATAGCGTCCGCTCATGCCAGCAGAACCCCCTGAACTCAGCGCTAAAGCAGTCTCCGTACGCCGGGCGCGCACAGCCGATGTGCCGGTCGTGCGCAACCTCCTCGACTCCTACACACGCCAGGGGATCCTGCTCGACAAAGCGACGGTCGCCCTTTACGAGTCCATCCAGGAGTTCTGGGTGGCGGAACGCGACGACAACGCCGACGTCGTCGGCTGTGGTGCCCTGCATGTGATGTGGGAAGACCTCGCGGAAGTACGCACTCTCGCGGTGAACCCCGACGTCAAGGGCGCCGGAGTGGGTCATCAGGTGTTGGGGAAGTTGCTGCAGACCGCTCGTTGGCTCGGAGTCCGGCGGGTTTTCTGTCTCACCTTCGAAGTCGACTTCTTCGCGAAGCACGGGTTCGTGGAGATCGGTGAGACACCTGTCGACGGAGATGTCTACAGCGAGCTGCTGCGTTCCAAAGACGAGGGTGTCGCGGAGTTCCTCGGCCTCGAACGAGTGAAACCGAACACCTTGGGCAACAGTCGGATGCTTCTGCATCTGTGATCGTCGCCGGTATTCCGGGCTGTCCGCTGCCCGGGTTCCCTATGTCCGAAACGCGCATGTTTCCTGGGTTCCCGTGGTCACCGGTCTCTCCCGGGGGTTTGTGTTTTCCCAGCAAAAGCGGTTTGCTTTCCGACGTACTGCAGTACTGCATATAACAGGGGGCGGCGATTCAGCGGCTCACGCCGTTCGATCCGGCCCGAAGTTATCGATGAAAGGAAATCCGGTGGCACAGAAGGTTCAGGTCCTTCTTGTCGATGACCTCGACGGTGGCGAGGCAGACGAGACCGTGACGTTTGCGCTGGACGGCAAGTCTTACGAGATCGACCTCACCACGTCGAACGCGGACAAGCTCCGCGGTCTTCTTGAGCCGTACCTCAAGGGTGGTCGTCGTACCGGTGGCCGTGGTTCGGCCGGGCGCGCCAAAGCCCGCGCCTCTGCCACGAGCGGCGGTCAGGACACCGCGGCGATCCGCGCCTGGGCGAAGGAGAACGGCTTCGAGGTCAACGACCGCGGCCGCGTCCCCGCTTCCATTCGCGAGGCCTACGAGAAGGCCAACGGCTGACGACGGGTTCGTCTCAACCGGACCCGGTGGCAGTGCGTTGCCGCCGTGTCCACAAGTCGTACGAGACCGGAGCCCACGGCGGGATCGCTGTGGGACACCGCGCCACCCCCCACGCAGGACAGGGAAGGCAGTGCCGGCAGCGTCGGCTCCACCTCGCACCCGGGCTCCGGGGGTCGCAGCCATACGGCGGCCCCCTGCGTGCCGGACCACCCCGGAGGCGTGGGCGCGTCGATGAGACCGTCCGCTCCGATGGCCGTGAGATCCAGCGCGATGTCGCCCCATTCGAGCCACTCCAGGAGCCCCGGCAGTTCCTCGGCGCTCCCCGCGGCCACGAAGAGCCGCATCGAATCACCCCGCAGAGCCACCGGAGCCTTCGGCCCGACATGCCGCAGGGCGGCGAAACCGGCTTCGGCGGGCAGTTGCAGTACATCGAAGCGGAGCCCCGTCAGGAGCTGCACCGGAAGCCCGGGGCGGCGCTCGGCCGTCGCCCAGCCGAGCTCGTTCGCGTACCACTGCCGGACCGGGTCGCTCTGCTCGACCGGTTCACGAGGCTGGGGAACGGTGATGGCCATGTCCGGAGCAACCGGCCGGAGGGGCTTCGGGTTACGCAGAGTGTCGCCGCGAACGCACGCGGTGTCCGGAAAAGAGGCGTACGGACATGTTCGGCGGCGCAAGGGTGTTCGCCCGTAGCGGAGGGAACCGGCGCGCGCCGCATGGAGTGTCAGTCCTTGCGGGTAAGACATCCCTAGTGGGGAGGGGCGACACACGCGCGAGGCCGTCTCACGTTCGCCATCGGCGTAGCTGAGGTGAGGGTAAGTGCTTGGCCTGCGGGAACATCGTCTCGCACCATCGGGTTGGAGCAGTTGTCGGCGTTCGGGGTCAGGAGGCACCTCTTGTTCTCGGCCGGGTGTCGGCAGTTGGAATGAGCGGTCCCCGCTTGCGGGACTAAGCTGCGGAAGGACAGGGAGGGGACAGCCCCCTTACTGCCTGACCGCTCTGAGGAGCGATTAACGATGTTCGAGAGGTTCACCGACCGCGCGCGGCGGGTTGTCGTCCTGGCTCAGGAAGAAGCCCGGATGCTCAACCACAACTACATCGGCACCGAGCACATCCTCCTGGGCTTGATCCACGAGGGCGAGGGTGTCGCCGCTAAGGCCCTGGAGAGCCTCGGGATTTCGCTCGAGGCGGTCCGCCAGCAGGTGGAGGAGATCATCGGTCAGGGCCAGCAGGCCCCGTCCGGGCACATCCCCTTCACCCCCCGTGCCAAGAAGGTGCTGGAGCTTTCGCTCCGCGAGGCCCTTCAGCTGGGCCACAACTACATCGGCACGGAGCACATCCTGCTCGGCCTGATCCGCGAGGGCGAGGGCGTCGCAGCCCAGGTCCTCGTGAAGCTGGGCGCCGATCTCAACCGGGTGCGGCAGCAGGTCATCCAGCTGCTCTCCGGTTACCAGGGCAAGGAGACCGCCACGGCAGGCGGTCCTGCGGAGGGCACGCCCTCCACGTCCCTGGTGCTCGACCAGTTCGGCCGGAACCTCACCCAGGCCGCTCGTGAATCCAAGCTCGACCCGGTCATCGGGCGCGAGAAGGAGATCGAGCGGGTCATGCAGGTGCTGTCCCGCCGTACGAAGAACAACCCCGTGCTCATCGGCGAGCCCGGCGTCGGCAAGACCGCCGTCGTCGAGGGCCTCGCGCAGGCCATCGTCAAGGGCGAGGTCCCCGAGACGCTGAAGGACAAGCACCTCTACACGCTTGACCTCGGCGCGCTGGTCGCCGGTTCGCGCTACCGCGGTGACTTCGAGGAGCGCCTGAAGAAGGTCCTCAAGGAGATCCGCACCCGCGGCGACATCATCCTGTTCATCGACGAGCTCCACACCCTGGTGGGTGCCGGCGCCGCCGAGGGCGCGATCGACGCCGCGAGCATCCTCAAGCCGATGCTGGCGCGAGGCGAGCTGCAGACCATCGGTGCCACGACGCTCGACGAGTACCGCAAGCACCTGGAGAAGGACGCGGCCCTCGAGCGCCGCTTCCAGCCCATCCAGGTCGCGGAGCCGTCCCTGCCGCACACCATCGAGATCCTCAAGGGTCTGCGCGACCGTTACGAGGCCCACCACCGGGTCTCCATCACGGACGAGGCGCTGGTGCAGGCCGCCACCCTGGCCGACCGGTACATCTCGGACCGCTTCCTGCCGGACAAGGCGATCGACCTGATCGACGAGGCCGGTTCCCGGATGCGCATCCGCCGGATGACCGCGCCGCCGGACCTCCGCGAGTTCGACGAGAAGATCGCGGGCGTGCGTCGCGACAAGGAGTCGGCCATCGACTCCCAGGACTTCGAGAAGGCGGCCTCTCTCCGCGACAAGGAGAAGCAGCTGCTCGCGGCGAAGGCCAAGCGCGAGAAGGAATGGAAGGCCGGCGACATGGACGTCGTCGCCGAGGTCGACGGCGAGCTCATCGCCGAGGTCCTCGCCACGGCGACGGGCATTCCGGTCTTCAAGCTGACCGAGGAGGAGTCCTCGCGCCTGCTGCGCATGGAGGACGAGCTCCACAAGCGGGTCATCGGCCAGAAGGACGCCATCAAGGCGCTTTCGCAGGCGATTCGTCGTACGCGTGCGGGTCTGAAGGACCCGAAGCGTCCCGGTGGTTCGTTCATCTTCGCCGGTCCGTCCGGTGTCGGTAAGACGGAGCTTTCCAAGACGCTCGCCGAATTCCTCTTCGGTGACGAGGACGCCCTGATCTCCCTCGACATGTCGGAGTTCAGCGAGAAGCACACGGTCTCGCGACTCTTCGGTTCGCCGCCCGGATATGTCGGTTACGAAGAGGGCGGTCAGCTGACGGAGAAGGTCCGCCGCAAGCCGTTCTCGGTCGTGCTCTTCGACGAGGTCGAGAAGGCCCACCCGGATATCTTCAACTCGCTGTTGCAGATCCTGGAAGACGGTCGCCTGACCGACTCCCAGGGCCGGGTCGTGGACTTCAAGAACACGGTCATCATCATGACGACCAACCTCGGCACGCGTGACATCTCCAAGGGCTTCAACCTCGGATTTGCCGCCGCGGGTGACGTCAAGACGAACTACGAGCGCATGAAGACCAAGGTCAACGACGAGCTGAAGCAGCACTTCCGCCCGGAGTTCCTGAACCGTGTCGACGACACGGTGGTCTTCCACCAGCTCACCGAGGAAGACATCATCCAGATCGTCGACCTCATGATCGCCAAGGTGGACGAGCGTCTCAAGGACCGCGACATGGGCATCGAGCTCAGCGGTGACGCGAAGAAGCTCCTGGCCAAGAAGGGTTACGACCCCGTCATGGGCGCCCGGCCGCTGCGCCGGACGATCCAGCGCGAGGTCGAGGACATCCTGTCGGAGAAGATCCTCTTCGGCGAGCTCCGCCCCGGCCACATCGTGGTCGTCGGCACGGAGGGTGAGGGCGAAGAAGCCAAGTTCACCTTCCGCGGCGAGGAGAAGGCGGCGCTTCCGGATGTCCCGCCGATCGAGCAGGCGGCTGGTGGCGCCGGGCCGAACCTGAGCAAGGAGGCGTAAGCCTCCGGCTTACAGCCGCAGTACAGGCTTGCAGGGGCTGCCCCGGACCGTTTCGGTCCGGGGCAGCCCCTTTTTGCGTTTGATCTGGCTTCGATTTCGACTGCGGGGGCTTCGTGGATGGTCGCGCAGTTCCCCGCGCCCCTTTGGGGCACTACGACGTGATCGTGACCCCCTCCGGTACGTTCCGCACGCGGGGCAGGCGGGGGTTCACCCGCAGCACGCTCAGGTTCGGGAAGCGCGAGAGCCATGAGACGTCCGTGTCGGCCAGCTCGGCGGTGAGCCACAGATGGGTGAGCTGCTCGTGCTCCAGGCCGTCGAGGAGCTCCTCGGTGGGCATGACGCCGACGACCTGGATCCACGGCCGCCCGCCGAGCTGCCGAA
The DNA here is from genome assembly GCF_053606205.1 of Streptomyces sp. NPDC055239. Lineage (NCBI taxonomy): Bacteria > Bacillati > Actinomycetota > Actinomycetes > Kitasatosporales > Streptomycetaceae > Streptomyces > Streptomyces sp. NPDC055239. Next base: position 336,702 of record NZ_JBSGRD010000010.1, read on the forward strand.
GGGCGGCGAGCTCGGCGGTGTCGGCGACGGGGTAGTACAGGCCGACCGGATCGAGATGGGCGATGATCTCGCGCGCGTACCGCTCCGTGTCGAAGTGCCGCCACGGGCGGACCAGCTCGACCCGGATGGAAAGGGCCGAGCGGTGGCGCAGGCGGGCGAGGTAGTCGATGGCGGCGTCGTCCGCGACGTGGGTCGCCGTGATCGCCAGGAGGAGCGCCTCCTGGTCGCTGGGCACCTGCGCGGGGTCCGGCAGCTGCTCCAGGACGATGGGGCCGACCCAGCCGAGGCTGCGGGCGGCCAGTTCCGTCGTGGGGCGTACGAGGTTCTTGGTGCGGGCCTGCACGAGCTGCTGCACCGCCGGATCGAGCTCGGTGACGTGCTCCAGGCAGGCCGCGGCCATCAGGCGCCGGTGGTTGATGTGCGGGCGGCGCAGGTTCGGGGCGGCGGCCAGGAGCCGCTCGAGGAAGTCGGCGCACTCCTCGGGCCGTGCGTGGGCGGCGGCCATGAGGATGACCTCCTCCCACTCGGCCTGGTGCGCGTGCTCGACGAGGGTGCGCAACTGCCCGCGGGCCACGATCTCCTTGGCGGCCAGATAGTCCTGGAAGGTGCGGTGGATGAAGTCCACCGACAAGCCCGCCTGTTCACGAAGCAGCCCCGTGCGGTGCAGCAGATGACGGAAGATCTTCTCGCCGTCGCCCTCGGCGCGCGCGGAGGGAATGGCGGGCAGGGCGCCGTCCAGGATGGCGACGACACGCTGTCGCGGCAGCTCCGAGACGCCCTCCTCCAGCATCGCGTGGGCGAGCTTGCGCAGGAGCAGCTCCCGCGGCCCTTGCTGGAGCCGCACATCATCGGCGTACAGAACGTCGCGCTCGGGGTCACGGCGCTGGAGGAGCATCTCCAGGGCGGCGTCGTACAACTCCTTGCGGCCTTTGGGCAGTGAGCCCGAGCGGTCGCGGTTGAGGGCGCAGATCAGGCCGCACATCAGGGGATTGGTGGCGAGCTGGCGCAGCTCGCGGAAGATCCGTACGGAGTGCAGGAGCCGCTGCTCGTACTCCTTCAGCTTGTCGCGCTCCGCCTGCTCCTTGCACTGCTCGTCGCTCATCGCCGCCGCGTGCCAGTCACGGATGAAGTGCGTGACCTGGTCGCGTGACATCGGCGCGAGGAAGAGTTCCTTGAAGCCCTCCTCGGCAAGGCGCTCCTGGGCGAGCCAGCCGTCCTCGACGGCGGAGGGCCGGGAGGTGACCAGACACCCGTTCCCGGAGTAGATGCGAAGCAGCCGCCGCAGCTGCTTGCGCAGCTCGCCGCGGGTCGCCTCCGGGGCCTCGTCGATCCCGTCGACCAAGAGAATGGCGCGTCCCGCGAGGAGCGTACGGACGATCCACCCTTCCGGCGCCTGGTCGGCGAGCGGATGCCGGACGGCGTGCAGGAAGTCGTCAGGGGCGGGGAAGCCCTCGCGGGCGAAGCGGCGTACGGGCAGGACGAAGGGCACGCGGACGCCCTCGCGCGCCGCCGCCACCGCGAGCCACTGGATGAGGGTCGTCTTGCCCGAGCCCGCGACACCGCGAAGCAGCACCCTCTCGTGCCCCTCAAGGGCCCGGTCGGCGAGCAGCACGGTCTGCGGCTCGCCCGGAACGCCGCTGCCGCTGCTCTCCTCGGCCTCCAGGCTGAGGTAGGTGTCCTCGAGGGGCCAGCGGTCGGGCGCGTTGGCGAGGTCCACGCCGACGATGGTCAGCCAGCCGTGCTGCCGTACGACCTCTTCGGCGTACGCGGCCTCGAAGTCCCTGTCCTCCTGCGACCGTTCGGGCTGGCGGGCCGCGGCCTCCGCGTCGTTCAGGTCGATGAGCTGGCGGATGCGGCTCGCCCGCTCGGCCATGTGCCGCTGGATGTGCGGGGAGCGCCGGACGAAGTGGTACAAAACATGCAAACAAACAGCCACGAGCAACTCGTCGTGGAACCCGGCGGCTCCGGGGGAGAGGGACCGGTCCGCGCCCTGCACGGCACCGCGCAGCCGCCGCGCGTAGTCCTGCGGCCCCAGGCGCACGGCGTCCACGTCAGTGAGATCCAACTCCCCGATGGCGAGCAACGTACGCGTCAACACTTCCACCACGGAGCCGAGTTCGTTCGCGGGGACGGTGTGCGACTCGGCGGCGAGATGGACGAGATCGGCGGCCGTGCGGCGCACGTCGTCCGGCGTCGCGGGGGCATCGGCGCCGCGCCAGGCGGCGAGGGCGGCGATCAGGTCGGGCGTGTCGGGCGGCGACGGGGGAGGCAGCCGGATGAGCCGCTGTACGAGGGGCGCTGCGAGCGTCGAGGGGATGCGGACAACGGGCTCCATGGACATAGGGGGTCCCTGCGGCTGGGATTGCGCGTGTCGTGGAGCGTCAAGGGTAGGTCAACTCGGCCCAGGTGGCGGGGTGATGGGTTCGTTCCGGTTTGGCGCCTGCAACAAAGTCCCGCGACACCCCGCCCCCACACGGCGCGTCGCGGGACTTTTCTGCAATCCCCTCAACCGATGCGAGTGCCGTACACGTTGTCGACCGTCATCGTGATGAGTACCCTGCGGTCGGCGACCATGACCGCGCGGTACTCGTCCCAGTTCGGGTGCTCGCCTGCGGCGGCGCGGTAGTAGTCCACCAGGGCCTGGACCTCGGGTCCTTTCGGGTCGGTTCCGGGGCCGGTGAGGGTGGCGGTGCCTTCGACGGTGGCCCAGGCGCGGCCGTCCGGGCTTGTCACCTCAAGGGTGGCGCGGGCGTCGCGACGCAGGTTCGCGATCTTCGCGGTCTTCGCCGTCGTCGATACGCGGATGACGCCGGCGGAGCGGTCGTACGACGGCATGACGGGCGAGAGCTGCGGTCGGCCGTCGGACTTGATCGTCGCCAGCACGCCGAGGGTGCTCTGCGCGAGCAGGGCGTGGGGGTCGAAGGGTGCGTCTGCGTGCGCGTCTGCGTCTGTGGTCATGTCTGGCCCAACTCGGTTACGGACGCGGGGTATTCCGACGTGCCCTGGGCCAGAGAGAGGCAGTTGTCCAACAGGCTGTTGGACAATTGGGGTCCGACCAGATGTGGGAGGCAATTGTGCAACAGCCTGTTGCACAACTGGGTCCGGCTAGGTGCGGTCCCCACCCGAATGGGCGGTCGTATCCGCGCTGGTCGTGCCGCGGTGCAGTTCAGAGCCTCGTGATGACCGAGAACTCGTTGCCTGCGGGGTCGTTGAGGGTGGCGATCCGGCCGTACGGGATGTCCTGCGGGGTGGTGGATGTGCCGCCGCGTGCTGTGGCTTGCCGGGCCACCGCGTCGGTGTCGGCGACCTCGAAGGTGGTGGCCCACGTCGACGCGGAGTCGGCGGCCGGGGCGCCGAAGATTCCGCCGATCTCGTGGCCGTCGGGGCGGCGCAGGAAGGTGAAGTCCGCGTCCGGCATGACGTCGTTGAGGTCCAGGGTGTAGCCGAAGACTGAGGTGTAGAACGCGCGGGCCTGTCCTGGGGACGGGGTGAGCAGGTCGTTGCGGACGAGGGAGCCCGGCTCGTTCACGACTTCGCAGCCGATGTGCGTACGGGCCTGCCAGAGGCCGAAGCGGGCGCCCACGGAATCCTCGGCGATGGCCGTGCGGGCGCCCTGGCCTGTGATGTCCCCGGGCCCCTTGAGCAGGGTGCCGCCCGCCTCCGTGACGCGTTTTGCTGTGCCGTCGCAGTCGGCGGTGGCGAAGTACATGTTCCATCCGAAGCCTGTGGTGGCCCCGGCCTGCGTGATCCCCGCGACGGGCTTTCCGTGCAGGAGGCATGTCGCGGCGCGCTGCCCGGCCCTCTCCGTGGGCACCTCGTCGTACTCCCAGCCGAAGAGGGCGCCGTAGAACTCCAGCGCACGGTCGAACTCGGGCAGGCGGAGGTCGATCCAGGTGGGGGTGCCGTCGGGCTGGGCGGTCGTTACGTGGCTCATCGCTCGTTCGCTCCTCGTGTCCTTCGGGGGAGGGGAGCGCTGACGGTAGGCGGCAAGTAGGGCGGGGGCTGGCCTATTTGAGGGTGCGTATCAGTGCGGCGAGGGCTGCGGGGGTTGTGGTGAGGGCTGTCTCCGGTGCGTCGCTCTCGCGGAGGTGGATGGTTTTGGGGGGCTCGGTGGCGTGGGTCGCGGCGACGTAGACGCAGTTGGCGCCTGCGGCCTCGCTGAAAGATGACTTCTGCCAGTGGAGTTCAGTCATGGTGTCTTCCCTCGGTGGGCGTAGAGCAGGTGCTGGATCAGACCCCACGAGTCGCGGTGCTCGTGAGCTTCCGGGCGCTCGGTCGACACGACCGGCGGGAGGGCGCTGCGGCACAGCTCTTCGAAGGTAGCCCGGTACTGGGCCAGCGACTCTTCGTCGTCGAGGACGACACGGGAGCCTGGATGCTCCAGGATGACCGTTCCCAAGCGGGGAACTGCGGGCTCGACTTGGAGGAAGGGGGCGCTGCGCCAGGCTCCGGGGCCAGCGTCGAAGGGCAGGATCTGAATCGTCACGTTGGGCTGTGCCGCCACGCGCACGAGGTGAGTCAGCTGCTCCCGCATGACGTGGGAATCGCCGACCACCACGTGCAGGGCTGCCTCATGGATGACGGCGTGGAAGTCGGTTGAGTGAGGTTCGTCGAGTACGGGCTGGCGCGCCAAGCGGTATCGCACGGCCGTCTCGACCTCTTCACGCGAGGCCTCGGGCAAGCCCGTGCTGACGAGCGCGCGGATGTACGACGCGCACTGAAGGAGGCCCGGGATGAGGAGAGTCTCGTGGCTTCGGATGGACGTGGCCGTGGATTCGAGTTCGGCGAGGTCGAGCCATGCTTGCGGACGTGACCTGCGGTACTCGGACCACCAGCCCTTTCCGTTGCTCTGAGACATGCGGATGAGCTCACTGATGTAGGGCTCATCCTTGCATCCATAGCCGTGAGCCAAGTCTTGGAGACGCTGGGGCGGGATCGCGGTTCGCGCCGCCTCGATGTGACTGAGGTGGGGTGCACCCATGTCGATCAGGTGACCCCCTTCAGCAACAGACAGTCCCGCCAGTATGCGCAACTTACGCAGCTCTGAGCCGAGTCGGCGCTGCCGTTCAGTGATCAGCGTTCTCAGTGCCACGCGTTGGCCTCCCCGCAGGTTTGATCAGAGTGTGCCCCCGTAGGAGTGGCTGGTCCACTTGCTTTGAGGAATAGGTTGCACGATTGCTGACTCAATCGCTACGTTAAGTAGGGCGGCGCTCACACGCTGATGGTGGAAGCCTCGCTGTCGACGCAGCACCCAGCACGCAGCACAACCCTGCCTGACCGCAGAAGCGCACTGCCCGATCCAAGTTGCCGTGCCGGACGGGGACTTGTTGGCGAGGGGTAGTAGGCCACTGCGGCCGGGCGACGATCAGCAGGGCAGGCGGATCGGCGAATCACCGTCACAGCCCCCCAGCGAACCCCCACAGTGAACCCCCGACGCGCGCCTTGGAGGCGTCTCAATGGGCGTAACCGTGCATGACTACTCCGCATGCGAGCCCGATCCCGAACTCCCGCATACCTACACCTTGTTCGCCCCCGCCGACGCCAGTTCGCCGAAGATCTGCCGGGACTTCGTGCGCAGCGCCCTGGTCACGCTGGGGCTCGGCCACCTCGCCGACGTCGCCGCGCTCTGTACGTCGGAGCTGGTGACCAACGTCCATCAACACGCCAAAGGTGACGTGCACCTGAGGGCGGCCGTTGCCGCGACCCACGTACGCGTTGGCGTGTATGACGGAAGCCCCCAGCTGCCCTCGCCCCGCAGGGCCCCCGCCGAGGACGAAGGCGGGCGGGGGCTCTTTCTCGTGACCGCGCTGTCGGACGTCTGCGGGGTGATGCCGACCGGGGGCGGTAAAGGGGTGTGGTTTCAGCTCAATCGGTGAGGGCGGGGCGGGGGTCGCGTATCTCGATGCGCGAGGGGAGGGTGGCGAGGTCGGACACCTGGGCAGTGGAGATCGTCAGGTGCTTCAGGGTGGAGAGGCGCGTCAGCGGAGTGACGCTCACCGTCTCTTGGGCCGTGAGCCCGTACACGGACAAGTGCGTGATGTTTGGAAAGAGACGCGTGACGTGGGCTGTCGTCGATGTCCAGTCGTCGCCCTCGTGCAGCAAGGACAGTTCCGTCATACCGGGCAACGTCAGCCCGGCCGGTGCCTGGGCGAGGTCGCTGGACGTCACGTCCAGCCGGACCAGGTGCGGTAGGCGCGTGAGGGAGTTCCAGGCAGCGGGTGGGACGGGAGCGTCCATATAGCCGAAGATGACCCACTCCAGCTCCTGCCACCTCTCCATGGTGGGCAGGTCGGCCGGCGTGCCGACGGAGTCGAAGACGCCGAGGGTCCGGAGCGGGGCTTCGGCAGGGAACAGGCCGAGGCCCCCGGCGTACTGGCGGAGCCGAAGCTGCTCCAACCCGCTCAGCGCACGCATGGCTTCCGCCGACAGCCGCTCGGGAGGGATCCCGAGCGACAGGAACGTAGGCGCGCAGGCCGCGATCAGGCGGGAGGCGGCCGCAGGGGAGACGGCGTCCCGGATGTCCAGGAGCCGGGGGCGTACCCCCAGCCTCTCCAGTTCCGAGACCTGTTCATCGGTGCGCAGGGTGAAGTGGGTTCTGCCGTCGTCAAGGAGGGCGATGACCCGTTCCGCGTAGGTGCGGCAGTCGTAACGGTCCCAGCCCCACATGAGCTGGCTGCGAACGTCCAAGGAGGGGTGTTCGGCGAAGCGGCTGAGGAACGCGATTGCCGCTTCCGACTCGATGTGCGTCGCGGTGATGGCAATGTTCCGGGCGTCCTCGTCGGACAGGCGAGCGTCCGGGCCCGGCATCAGGTCGAGCACGACAGGCCCGACCCTGGCGAGGGCGCGAGCGTCCGAGGGGCTGCGGGGCGGGATGAGCTCAGCCGTCCGCCACTCCACCTCTTCGCGTATCGCGGGCGCCAATTCGGCCGCATGCTCCAGGCAGGCCGCAGCCAGCAACTGGACACGCTTGCGGTCACGTCTCTGCGCGTGCCTGTCCCCGTACGCGAGCAGTTCGCGGAAGATCTCCGTCCGTTCACGGGGCCGCGCGTGTGCCACCGCCATCCGGATGATGTCCTCCCATTGGTCGTCCGCCGCATGCCCGGCAAGCATTCCGAAGTCGCCCTCGTCCACCGCTGCCCGCGCACCCAGGAAGTCCTGGAAGGTGCGGTGGATGAACTCGACCGTGTCGGGCCCCGGCTCCCGCAGGAGGCCGCTGCGGTGCAGGAAGTGGGTGTAGACCGCCTTCGCGTCGCCGAGGGTCGTGAGTTCGGGGACGGCCGGCAGCGCGTCGGCGATGATCGTCTCCGCGCGGGAACGGTCCATTGCCGTACGGCCGTTGCGGATGAGCCAGTACGCGAGGCGCTGCAGGAGCTGGAGCTGCGGTTCCTCGCGCAGCTCCGGTACATCCATGTGGCGCTCGCGGTCCCGCCGGACCAGCAGCATCGACAGAGCGGCAGAGTAGAGATCCTTGCGCCCCAGAGGGAGGAAGCCTCGGCGGTCGCGGTGCAGGGCGCAAATGAGGCCGCACATCAGGGGGTTGGTCGCCAGGCGCGCGAGATCGGGCTTGGACCGGACCGCTTCCAAGAGCTGCGTCTCGTACGAGATGAGCTCGGCGTCCTCCTCCGCCGCGCCGGTACCTGCGGCACCGTGCCAGCGGCTGATGAACGCCGCTACATCCGCCCGGCTCATCGGGGAGAGCGTCAGCTCCGTGAAATCCTCGGCGGTCAGCCAGTCCTCCCGCACCGCCGAAGGGCGCGACGTCACCAGCCACCGGTTGCCGGGGTACGCGTCGATCAGGTCGCCGAGCCACTCCTTGGTGCGCGAGCGCTCCGACTCCGGGATCTCGTCGATCCCGTCCACCAGGATCAGGGCGCGGCCGGCCGCCAGTACGCGGGATTCCCAGCCCTTGGGCTGCGTACCCGCCAGTGGGGAGCCGACCGCCGAGAGGAAGTCCGCCGGGGCGGGGAGGCGCTCGCCGTGGCGGGTGAGGGTGCGCAGGGGGAGTACGTAGGGGATGCGGTCGTAGAGGTACGTCATGCGGTCGTCGTCGCCCGGGGCGGTGCGCGCGGCGCTGACCGCCAGCCACTGCACCAGGGTCGTCTTGCCGGAGCCCGCCTCGCCCCGCAGGAGTACGCGGTCGTGGCTGGCCAGGGCCTGGTCGGCAGGGTAGGGGGCGGCGGTCTGCTCCACCTGGTTGACCCACTGCTCGTGCTCAGCCCCTTCCTGGGAAAGCTCGTAGGTCATCCTCCTGGCCGACATGTAGACCAGCGAGGAGTCCGCCGTCGTCTCCAGCGACATATAAGCCGCATCCAACGGCCACCGCCCCGGCGAATTCGCCAGATCGATCCCGAAGATCGTCAGCTTCCCGTGCTTCTTCGCGACGTACGCGAGGTACCGCTGCTCGAACGGCACGTCCTCCGCGCCGGGGAGCGGATTCCGGGATATCAACTCGTCCATCTTGGCGATCAGTTCAGCCTGCTTCTGGCTCTGCTCCACCGCAGTCCTCGCCACGAAGGCCGACCGCTGCGTGAAGAAGTGCAGGATGTGCAGGCACGTCGTGTCGAGCAGGCTGTCGTAGAAGTACGTCGCGTCCGCCGACAGGTGACGGTCCGGGTTGCCGCTCGCCCGGCGTAAGCGCAGGGCCAGCGCGCTGTGCCCGAGCTCCACCGCCTGGACGTCCGTGAGGGTGAGGTCGCCAAGCGCGTGCAGGGTGCGGGCCAGGGCGTCGACGACGGCCTGCTCCTCGTCGGCGGGAACCGCGCGCTCCCCGGACGCCCGTACGGCCTGACGCACCAGCTCCGCCGCCAGCCTCGCCAGGTCCTTGTCGGTCAGTTTCCGCTTCTCGCCACGGAAGGAGACGAGCCCCGATAGGCGGACGGGCTTCTCCACCAGGGCCGCGCCGGGGCCCTCACGTACGAACAGCCGCTTGACCAGCGGAGTGACGACGCTCGACGCGAGCCGTGTGGCCAGGGGATCCATGGGCGTGAGCGTAATGGCTCACGAGGGCCGGGCAACGGGGCGGCCATTGACCGTCAGAGTTATGGAGGCGGGCAGTTGGGTGGCGTCGACTGTGGCGTGTGTCTGCGTCACCGTCACCCGTTCCAGGCGGGTGCGCGCACGCAGCGGGGTGAGGTCCAGGGACTGCGGCTCGTACACGTGCAGGCCGGTCATCGCGGGGAACGCCGTAACCGCGTGCCGCAGGTCGCAGTCGGTGCGGCGGGTCATGACCGATACCTCGCTCACCGTGTCCAGTTGGACTCCGGAGTCCGCCAGGTCGGCCAGCTCTTGCGGGCTCAGGCTCAGATAGGTTAGGTGGTTCAGGTCCGCGATCGCCCGCCAGTCCTCTTCGGAGATCGGGGCCTCCAGCTCAAGGCCGAGCTGGCCCAGCGATGACTTGAAGTTCCTGAGACCGGTGAGTCCGATGGTGTTCTTGGGCGGGAAGATGCATTCCAGCGGGGCGTCGTGCGGTATCAGATCGAGGATCGGCCACTCTGATTCCGCTCGCGCGCTGACCATCTGGAGCTGATCGAACTCCCGCAGGGGTCTGAGGTCTCCCAGCTGGGGAAGCTCAAAGAGCACCAGATGGTTCAGGGGGAGCCCTGCGGCCGGTGCGAAGGATTCGATGGCGGGGCACGACCTCAGGCTGAGGAACTTCAGGTTCCTGAACCGGCCGACGAACTCCAGGCTGTCGATCACGGCATTGTCGGTCAGGGTGAGCTGCTCCAACTGGGCGTCACCCAGGCCTTCCGTGATCTGCCTCTCCGTGAAGTCGCCCGTGAGCTCGACGCGGCTGTGACCGCCCATGCGGGTCAGCGTGGAGAGTTCGGCCGTGGAATGGACGACGATCGTCGTGGTGGTCTTGTGGCGCAGATGACTGATGATCTCCCGCGCGTAGGTTTCCGTGTCGAACCGGTGCCAGTAGGAGCCGAGTTGGGCGCGGACGGGCGTGCTCTCCTGGTTTCTGTACTTCACCAGACAAGGCAGCGCCGCGTCCCCGCCGATCTGGCCCGCCGCGATGACCACGTAACCGGCCTCCACGTCGTTCGATACGCCTTCCGGCCCGGGCAGCAACTCCAGCACAATGGGCCCGAGTTCGGCGAGCTCGTTCGCTTCCGGATAGCTCCGAGGCGGAATCAGCTCCCCCGCCCGCCGCTCCACCTCCCCCCGCACCTCGGGGTCCAGCTTGGCCGCATGCTCCAGGCACGCCATGGCCAGCAGATGCAGCCGTACGCGGTGTTCGGGCTCGGTGTCCCCGCGTTTCATGACACCCCGCAGCAGCCCCACACGCTCGTCCGGGCGGGCGTGGGCGATCGCCATGCGTACGACGTCCTCCCATTGGTCGAGATGCGCGTGCCGCAGCAGCAGGTCGAAGTCGCGCTCCTCCACCGCCGCCCGTGCGCCGAGGTAGTCCTGGAAGGTGCGGTGCACGAAGTCGACGGCTCCCGGGCCCGGTTCACGCAGTAGCCCCGACCGTACGAGCAGGTGGCGCAGGATGTCCTCGGCCGTGCCCTGCTCGGCCACGTACGGCATGGACGGCAGCAGCCGCTCCAGCTGGTGCACGGCGTCCGTGTGGTCCATCTCCGCGCGGCCGTTGCGGATGAGCCAGTACGCGAGCTTCTGGAGGAGCTCGATCTGGGACTCCTCGTCCAGTTCGACAGCCATGTCGCGTTCGCGGTCCCGGCGTTCCAGGAGCATGGAGAGTGCCGCGTCGTACAGCGCCTTTCTGCCGCGTGGGAGGAAGCCGCGGCGTTCGCGGTGCAGGGCGCAGACGAGCGCGCACATCAGGGGGTTGGTGGCGAGTCGGCCGAGGTCCTGTTTGGTGCGTACGGCGTCCAGGAGTGTCTCGCCCATGGTCGCGTCGGCTCCGGCCGCTTCGTGCCAGCGCCGGATGAAGACCGTGATGTTCTCCCGGCTCATCCGGGAGAGCGTGAGGTCGGTGAAGTCCTCCGCGCCGAGCCAGTCCTCGCGTACGGCCGATGGGCGCGAGGTGACGAGCCACAGATTCCCGGGGTAGGCGGTCAGGAGGTCGGAGAGCCAGCGCCGGGTGCGTTCGCGTTCCTGGTCCGGGACCTCGTCCATACCGTCGATCAGCAGGAGTCCGCGTCCTGCGGACAGGACGCGGTCCGTCCAGCCGACGGGCTGGGCGCCGGCGAGCGGGTTGCCGACCGCGCTCAGGAAGTCTCCGGGGGTGGGTAAGGAGGCGCCGCCGCGTGTGAGGGTGCGCAGGGGGAGGACGTACGGCACGCGTCCGATGAGGTGGGCGAGGTCGCCCGTGAGCTGGTCCTGGCGGGCGGTGGTGACCGCGAGCCACTGCACGAGTGTGGTCTTGCCGGAACCGGCCGCCCCGCGCAGCAGGAGCCGCTCGGTTCCGGCGAACACTCCCTCGACGGGGGAGGAGGCCCAGGGGCCGGACAGGGACGGCATCCCCTCGGGGCTCCCCGCCGCGTAAGTGCCCTCGGGGGCGGGCAGGTGATCCGCGCTCCGGGATGCCCGCAGGCTCAGATAGGCGGTGTCCAGGGGCCAGTCGCGGCACTCGTCGAGGTCGACGCCGTAGATCGTGAGGCGGCTGTGTTTCTTCGCGACGTACGACCCGTAGCGCTCCTCGAAACCCGCGTCCTGCGCGGACTGGGAGGCGAGGCGCTGGATGAGGACGTCGGTGCGGGCGATCAGGTCGTCCAGCTGTCGGCTCTGCTCGACCAGGGAGCGGGCGATGAAAGTGGAGCGCTGCGTGAGGAAGTGCAGGATGTGAAGGCAGGCGCTGTCCAGGAGCTGGATGTAGAGGGACGCCGTGTCCTGGTTGAGGTCTCGTACGAACCGGTCGCCGCCCGCCTGCTCGAAGAGCTTGGTTGCCAGCGGTCCCTGACCGAGGCGGACCGCCTCGACGTCGCTGAGGTCCAGGTCCGCGAGTGCGTACAGCGTTCGTTCCAGGGCGTCGGTGAGGGCCTCCAGCTCGATGCCGTCCGCTGTCGGCTGCTCGCGGACCTCCTGGGCCGCGCGCCGCGTCAGCTCGGCTGCCAGCTTGCGGAAGTCCTTCTCGTCGAGGGTCCGCTTCTCTCCCTTGAAAGACACAAGCCCCGACAGCCGCACCGGCCTGTCCACCAGGCCCGCGCCCGGTCCCTCCCGTACGAACAGCTTCTTGATCAGAGGGGCTACGACGCTGGAGGCGAGCCGGGTGCCTATGACCGCGGGATCCATGCGCCGCAGCGTAGTGCCCGTCACATTCCGGAGGGTGTGGATCTCGGGGGCCGGTGACATGACGCACAGGCGTTATGTCCGGTACTAGGCGGAATAGTGGGACTGTTCGGGGCGGCGGGAAGGACCTTCGGTCTGCGGGCTTCGGGACCTTCGCCTCGGCGGGGTGGCTGGGCCTTGGTGAGGGTCGGTGCTGGCGCGGAGGGCTTCTCCGAAGTGGGGTTAAACCTGACTTCGGCGGGTGAATCCGGCAAGTAGTTGAAGGGGGAATTGTCTGGATTTGGGGGTGTCAAGGAGTAGAAAGTCGGGCGAGTGGCTACGGCTTTCGGTAGTAGATGGGGGGTTTGGGTGGGTGCGGGGGTGCGGGTTACCAAGGGATGGCCAACCCGGCGGGACGCAGAGCTGCGTATGCCGGGTCCCTTTATGTCCCGGCCTGTGCCGGGTGCCCCATGTCCCGGCATGCGCCGCATGCCACACGCTCCCCATCCCGGAGGCCATCCGCATGTCGAAGCGCGCCACGTCCAACCAGTCCGGTCTGTCCCTGCTCCGCACGCGGACGGCCGTCGTCACCGTCGCCACCGTCGGGCTCGGCGCCTCGGCCGTTCTCGGGTCCGGAGTCGCGGCCGCCGCTGACAACGCCAAGGGCGGCGCGCTGCCCGGTGTCTCCGCCGGTTCGATCTCCGCTCAGGCCGACGCGCAGGCCAAGGCCGCGGGCAAGGCCAAGCAGGCCGCCGCCAAGAAGGCCATCTCCTGGCAGGACCCGGTCGACAAGTACACGCTCTCCGCGTCCTTCGGGCTCGGCGGCAACATGTGGTCCAGCAAGCACTCCGGCCAGGACTTCGCGGTGTCGATCGGCACCTCCGTCGAGGCCGTGCACAACGGCACCGTCGTGAAGGCCGGCGGCAACGGCGCCGGGGACGGTCCCGCGTACGGCAACGCCATCGTGATCAAGCACGACAACGGCACGTTCTCGCAGTACGCGCACCTGTCGAAGATCGACGTGCGCGTCGGCCAGACCGTCGGCGCCGGTCAGCACATCGCCGCCTCCGGCAACACCGGCAACTCCAGCGGCCCGCACCTGCACTTCGAGATCCGTACGACCCCGAACTACGGCTCGGCCGTCGACCCGGTCGCGTTCCTGCGCTCCAACGGCGTCAACGTCTGATCCAGTTCTGACCCGGTAGCCGCTCAGGGGCCCTCGTGCGCCCTTGTCACCAGTTCGATGGCGACCTCCAGGATGGCCTTGCGCTTCTCCTCGGGGTCGCCTTCGACGTCCTTGAGCACGAACATCCCGCCGTGCATCGTGAACAGCGCGCTGAAGCAGCGCACCTGCGTCGTCATCGGCGTGCCCGGCTCCCTGAGGATGTCGAGGAGGCCGATCATGCGGTCCTTGAAGGTCTCGCCCGTCTTCAGGTCCCGCATCGTCGCCTGGTTCTCCTGCATGAAGCGGAAGAGCGGGGACGCGTCCTTCAGGATCTCGCTGTAGCGGGTCAGGATCGTCCGCTTGGTCTCCAGCGTGCGCGGCTGGTCCTTGCCCCACTCCATCAGCTCGTCGATGGGCCTTGTCAGATCCTCGAAGATGCTGGTGAGGATGTCTTCCTTGGTCTTGAAGTGGTAGTACAGCGCCGCCTTCGTGACTTCGAGGTGTTCCGCGATCTCGCGCAGTGACGTCTTCTCGTAGCCCTGCTCGGCGAAGAGTTCGAGGGCCACGTCCTGGATGCGCTGGCGGGTGTCCCCGCGGCGCTGCTGCTTGCCGCTGACCGTGTTCGTACCCGTGCCCGCGCCTGTGCCCGTGACCATCTTGGTGCTCCTCGGCTCCCTCGACTCGAATCCTTGGACCCGATTTTACTTACTTGACGCCCGGCTAGTTAGGGGTCTAGTTTCCCTCAGTGTAGCCAGCTTGCCGGTCGGCAAGTAAGTGGCAGAGGGCAGTCGGGTGAACCGGGGAGTAGGGGACATGGCGGAGATCAAGAAACAGACGGAGGAGCGGGTGAAGCCGCAGGGGTCGGCGGAGCCGCGAGACGCGGTGAAGCCGCAGGAGCAGGCCAAGGACGCGCCTCAGCCGCGCAGCGTGCGCGTCGTGATGATGGCGCTGATGGTCACGATCCTGCTCGCGATGCTCGACAACATGATCGTGAGCCCCGCGATGCCGACGATCGTCGGTGACCTCGGCGGCATGGAGCACCTGTCGTGGGTCGTCACCGCGTACATGCTGGCGACGGCGGCCTCGACCCCCATCTGGGGCAAGCTCGGCGACATGTACGGACGCAAGGGCGTCTTCCTCACCTCCATAGTCATCTTCCTGCTCGGTTCGGTGCTCAGCGGCATGGCGCAGGACATGGGCCAGCTGATCGGCTTCCGTGCCGTACAGGGACTCGGCGCCGGCGGTCTGATGGTCGGCGTCATGGCGATCATCGGTGAGCTCGTCACGCCGCGGGAGCGCGGCAAGTACATGGGCATGATGACCGGCGTCATGGCGGTCGCCATGATCGGCGGGCCGCTCGTCGGCGGCACCATCACCGACCACCTCGGCTGGCGCTGGGCCTTCTACATCAACCTGCCGCTCGGCGTCGTCGCCCTCGCGATGGTGACCGCCGTGCTGCACCTGCCGAAGAAGAAGTCGAAGGGGCGCATCGACTACCTCGGTGCGGCGCTGCTCACCGTCGGCATCAGCTCGCTGGTCCTCGTCACCACCTGGGGCGGCACCGAGTACGCCTGGACCTCGACCGTGATCATGGAGCTCATCGCGATCGGCGTCGTCGCGCTCATCAGCTTCGTCATCGTGCAGAAGAAGGCCGCGGAACCGATTCTGCCGCTGCACATCTTCCGCAACCTCAACTTCACCCTCATGTCGGTGATCGGCTTCCTCACCGGCTTCGTGATGTTCGGCGCGATGCTGTTCCTGCCGCTCTACCAGCAGGCGGTGCAGGGCGCTTCGGCCACCAACTCCGGTCTGCTGCTCCTGCCGATGCTGCTCTCGATGATGGTCGTCTCGTTCTTCTCGGGCCGGTTCACCACCTCGACCGGCAAGTACAAGATCTTCCCGATTGCCGGCACCGTACTGATGGTCCTCGGTCTGTTCCTGCTCTCCACGATGGACACCGACACCACGCGGTTCATGTCGGGCGTCTACATGGCGGTGCTCGGTGCGGGCATGGGCTGCCTGATGCAGATCACCATGCTGGTCGCGCAGAACAGCGTCGAGATGAAGGACATGGGCGTCGCGTCGTCCTCGGCCACGCTCTTCCGTACGCTCGGCTCCTCGTTCGGCGTCGCGATCATGGGCGCGCTCTTCAACAACCGGGTCGACCACACGATGTCCGAGCGCGCCGGGCAGCTTGGCGGCAAGGTCACCGAGCAGTCCGCGCAGCTTGACGCGGACAGCCTGGCGAAGCTGGCGGCGCCGGTGCGGGACGCGTATCAGCACGCGGTGTCGGCCGGTACGCACTCCGCGTTCCTGCTGGGCGCCATCATCGGGGTCGCGGCGTTGATCGCTGCGCTGTTCGTCAAGGAGGTTCCCCTGCGGGGGGCCGGGCCCAAGGACTCTGAGCCCAAGGACTCCGGGGACTCCGAAGCGAAGGACTCCGAGCCGAAGGACTCCGAGCCCGCGAGCTCCGGGGCCACGGACTCCGGGGTCGAGAAGCCGGCCGAGGGTGCGGCTGGGGACGCCGCGCCTGGGACGCGGGAAGCGGTGGCAGAGTCCGTCTGACCTGCGGTCCTACCCCCTCGGCTGAACGGGCCCCGCACCTTCTGGTGCGGGGCCCGTTTTTCGCTGTGCGCGACGAAGGCAGCTACTTGTACTTGTCCGGCTTGTACTTGTCCGAGAGTTGCAGCATCGGGTAGCTGCCCGTGTTCGTCGGGGCGTGTTCCGGGAGCCAGAGGACAGCCACCGCGCCCTCCGCCGGATCGTCGGGGCCCGCGCCCGCGGGGGTCACGTTGCGGAACGTGAGCCGTGCGCCGAGGACCCGCGCCTGGCCCGCCGCGATCGTCAGACCCAGGCCGTGACCGACGCCCGCACGGTCCGTGCTGCCGGTGCGGAAACGGCTCGGGCCCTCCTCCAGGAGACCCGTGGGGAAACCGGGCCCATGGTCGCGGACCCGCACCACGCGGCCCTCCACGCTGACCTCGACCGGCGGCTTCCCGTGCTTGGCCGCGTTGGCGAGGAGGTTGCCCAGGATGCGCTCCAGGCGGCGCGGGTCGGTGGTGACCTCCGACTCGTGCACCACCGTCACCCGCACGTCCGAGTTGAGCACCGCGATCCGGCGCGTCACGAACTCGCCGAGCATCAGATCCTGCAACTCGGCCCGCTCGGCCGCGCTGTCCAGACGGGCCACTTCCAGTACGTCCTCGACGAGCGTGCGCATCGCCTGCGCCCGGTCCCTGACCAGCTCGGTCGGGCGGCCCGGCGGAAGGAGCTCGGCCGCCGTGAGCAGACCCGTCACCGGCGTACGCAGCTCGTGCGCGATGTCCGCCGTCACCCGCCGCTCGGCTTCGAGCCGCTGCTTGAGCGCGTCGGCCATCGCGTCCACCGAGCGCGCAAGATCGTCGGTCTCATCGCGTACGACACCGCCGATGGCGTCTCGTACGCTGACGTCCGTCTGTCCCTGAGCGACCTCCTGCGCCGCGGTCGCCGCCTTGCGCAGGCGCCGCGAGAGCTGGCCGCCGATGAGCACGCCGAGCGCGCAGCCGCCGAAGACCACCGAGATGGAGCCGATGACCAGGGCCTGGTCGAGGTCCCGCATGACGGTGGCGCTGCGGTCGGTGAAGCGGGTGTGCAGCGACAGGATGTGACCGTCGCTCAGCGGCACCGCGGCCCAGATGTCCGGTACGCCGCCCCCGTCGTTCGCCACGTACGTCGCGCGGCGCCCGGCGAGCACCTTCGCGAGGAGCTCCTTCGGCATTGCGGGGTCGTCGATCTTCATGCCGAACTGCGACGTGCGCCCGGAGGTCTCGTAGATCCGCTGGGCGTACAGGATCCGCTCGTCCTGCACGTCACGCGCGTTGTCGAGCATCGAGACGCGCGCCGCGTTGTGCACGACCAGGCTCAACGCCACCGCGACAAGGGCGCCGACCAGCGCGATCGCCGCGCTGATCTTCCAGCGCACGCCCGTGCGCAGGCGGGTGCCAAGGCGTGCGCGCAGGCGGGCGCGCAGCGCGGCCACCGTCCTGCTGCTCATATGTCCCCCGGAGTGCGCCTTGTCGTGGTCGTCGAGACGCGCCGTGTCGTTCGCGCCGCTCAGTTCAGCCATGCCGTCGGCTCATACGTCGGCTCATACGTCGGCTCATGCCTTGAGCTTGTAGCCGAAGCCGCGGACCGTCTCGATCCGGTCCTGACCCACCTTCGTACGCAGTCGCTGCACATGGACGTCGACGACGCGGGTGTCACCGCCCCAGCCGTAGTCCCACACGCGCTCAAGGAGCTTGTCGCGGGAGAGGACCGTGCCGGGCGCGGACGAGAATTCGAGCAGCAGACGCATCTCGGTCGGCGTCAGCCCCACCGGAGCGCCGTCCCTGCGGACCTCCATGCCCTCCGTGTCGATCTCCAGATCGCCGAAGTGCAGCACACCGCCGTCCATCGAACCGCCCTCACCGGCGGTGGGCCCCGCCGAGTCGGGCCCGCTCGCGTGGCCGAAGCGGCGCAGCACGGCGCGGATCCTGGCCACAAGGACGGCGCCGTCGAACGGCTTCGTCACGTAGTCGTCGGCCCCCGCCTCAAGACCCAGTACGACGTCGATGGAGTCGGCACGCGCCGACAGCATGATCACCGGGACCGTGGACTCGTCGCGGATGCGGCGGCACAGCGAGACGCCGTCAAGGCCCGGCACCATCACGTCGAGCAGCGCGATGTCCGGGCGGTCGGCACGGAACGCCTCAAGGCCCAGCAGGCCGTCGGGCATCGCGGTGACGACGAAGCCGTCCCGTTCGAGCGCGAGCTGCGTCGCCTCGCGGATGACGTCGTCGTCCTCGACGAACAGGACATGCGTGTGCTCTGCCATCGGGTGCTCTCAGTTCTCCGTCGGGGCGGGAGCATCGCCGCCCGCCGCGCTGCTGTAGCGATTGCGGATGCGGTCCGTCTCCCGGAAATGATTCGCGGCCCACTCGTACGTGATGACGTCCTCGCCGGATGGATACGACACCGGATCGCCCTTCTCGTACAGCTGCTTGGTGACGACCAGATTGCCCCGGTCGATCTCCGCGTAGACGGGCGGCTCCTCGTCCTGGAAGACATTCTCGTACTTCTTGCCCTCGGTGCGATACACATAAGTGCTGGTACCGACCGCATCGCCGCAGGTCATGATGTTGATGACGACGTCGGAGGCGGAGCCTCCGGTCAGCTTGCCGTACGAGACGTCCACCGGGTACTCATCGGCGACGCAGGGCTTCAGATCCCGCTTGACCGCCTGGCTGACCTTCGGATCGTCCTCTATGAGCCTGACGGCCTCACGCGTGGAGGGCGGCGAGGGTGCGGACGTCTCCGAAGGCGAAGGGGACGGCGTCGGGGACATCACCGCCTCGCCCCTGTTGCCGGGACCCTCGTCGCGGGCGCCGGAGCCGCCGGTCGAGCAGGCGGTGAGCGAAAGACCTATGGCGGCGAGCGCGGCCCCTGCCGCACTCCCCGCCCTCATGGTCCTGCAAGACCGAGTGCTTAGGCCGCGCAACGCTCCCGCTCCTCACGTTCGAGCGCGCCGGTGGCGGGCCTCGCGTGGTCCCGGCTCTCCAGCTCCTGGCGGAGCCGGGCGAGCGCCCGGTGCAGTGTGCTCTTGACCGTTCCCGCCGACATGCCCAGTGCCGCGGCGGTCTCCTCTGTGGACATCTGCTCCCAGTGTCGCAGCACGACGACGCTGCGCTGCTTGGGTGCGAGCACCTTCATGATGTCCATCAGGAGGGCGCGGTCCGCATGCTGTTCGGTGGAGTCTTCCACGCTCGCGTCGGGCAGCTGCTCGGTGGGGACCTCTTCGAGCTTGCGGGCCCGCCACCACTCCGTACGCGTGTTGATCATGACGCGGCGCAGGTAGGCGTCCGCGAGCCGCTTGTCGGCTATGCCGTCCCAGCGGCCGTACGTCCGCACGAGCGCGGTCTGAAGCAGGTCCTGGGCATCCACAGGGTCAGGGACCAGGCGCCGGGCACTGCGCAGCAGGGCGTCCTGCCGTGTGCGGACGTACTCTTCGAACTCGAGCACCTCGCCGTGCGCCATCTCTGACCGCCTCTCGTTCCCACCGTCTGCTTCGACCGCTGTCCTTGCCTGTGCGGTACAGCAATGAAGCTACGGACGGCTTGTCACGAGGCTGTGCGGAGCAGCCGCCGGAGGGCGCACGGCCTTCCGTCGGTTGTGTAACAGATGTAGGCGGGGCGTAAAGCGGGGCTGTTTATCGGACGATCTGTCAGTCGATCTGTCAGCTGCGGGAGCTACTTGAGTTGCTTCCTCAGGTGAGGGGCAGACGGTAGAGGTTCCCGGCGAGCGGCTCGACGAGGCCGTCGGAGACAAGGCCGTCCAGCGCGCGGGCCCGCTGCACGGGCTCGTCCCACACCCGGTCGAGGACCGTCTGCGGAACGGGAGCCACGGCCTCCCGAAGCACCGCGAGCAACTTGCCGCGGACCTGGCGGTCCGTACCCGCGTACGTCTGAGCCCGGCGGGCCGGACCCTGGTGCGCCGGTTTGCCCGCCGCCTGCCACGCGCACTGCTCGGCGATGGGGCAGCGCGCGCAGTTCTCGTTCTTGGCGGTGCAGACGAGAGCACCGAGCTCCATGGAGGCGGCGGCCCAGCGGGACGCCGTGCGCTCGTCATCGGGCAGGAGGGCACGGGCGAGCTTGCGCTCGGCTGCGGTGGTGGCGTTGGGCGGGTACTGGACGCCGGTGACGGCGCGGGCGAAGACGCGCCGCACGTTCGTGTCGAGGACGGCGTGACGCTGGCCGTACGCGAAGGAGGCGACGGCCGCGGCGGTGTACTCGCCGATGCCGGGCAGCGCGAGCAGCTGTGCGTGCTTCGCCGGTACGTCGCCGCCGTGCCGTTCCGTTATGGCGACGGCGGCGCCGTGCAGCCGGAGCGCGCGGCGCGGGTAGCCGAGGCGTCCCCAGGCGCGGACGGCTTCGCCCGGGGCTTCCTTGGCGAGGTCGGCGGGGCGGGGCCAGCGGGCGATCCACTGCTCGTACACGGGCAGGACGCGGCTGACCGGCGTCTGCTGCAGCATGAACTCGCTGACCATCACGCCCCAGGGCCCGGCGTCGGGCCGACGCCAGGGCAGATCGCGCGCGTTCGCGTCGAACCAGGCGATGACGGGACTGTGCAGGGCCTCGGGGACGGGCTCTGGGGCGGGCTCAGAGGTGTCTGACATCGGCATGGGCGGCATGGGCTTCGTGGGCGCAGTCATGGCAGGACGATCCTGCCATGGGGGCGGCGGGGGGCGGGACAGGCGGGGCGGTCGCGTTTCCGTGGAGGGGGCATGCGGGGCGCTCGGGCGGGGTTGTTCGGCGCGGAGCCCCGCCCGCGAGGGCCCCCAGGACCTGACGATCGGCAGGGGCGCCCAAAGGGACCCGGCAAGTAGCGTCACGCAGGTGAGAAGCAGACGCCGGGCGGACGCCCTCCTCTGGGCAGCGCTGGCCATCCCCGCGCTGACGGTGGACAGGATGGGCCTGAACGAGCCCCGCCCGGCCTGGCAACAGGCAGCGGGCATCGCGGTACTGGGCCTCGCCGCAGCGGCCTGGCGCCGCTGGCCCCAGGCGGGCTTCGCAGCGGCAGCAGGCCTGGAGCTCGCAGCGGCGCCCTCCCTGTTCACGCTCTCGTACGGCACGGCCCTCGCGGTGTTCGCCCTGCTCATGGGGCGCAAAGCCACCCGCGTGCGGCCCGCGCTCCTCCTCTTCGGGGCCATCGCCCTGCTGGGCACGGTCAAGATCGTCGTACGCGGGGTCGACCCCGTCGTGGAGTGGCTCGTCCTCATGGGCACCCTGCTCTTCGGCGCGGTCTTTCCCTGGCTCGCGGGGCGCTATCTCCGGCAGGGCCGGGAGCTCGCCGCCGCGGGATGGGCCCGCGCCGGTCAGCTCGAGCGCGAGCAGCGCATCGTCGCCGACCGGGCCAGGCTGCGGGAACGGGCCCGGATCGCGCAGGACATGCATGACTCCCTGGGGCACGAGCTGAGCCTCATCGCGGTACGGGCCGGCGCACTCCAAGTCGCCGCCGACCTGCCCGAACGCCACCGGGGCGCCGCCGCCGACCTGCGCGTGGCCGCGTCGGACGCCACGGACCGGCTGCACGAGATCATCGGGCTGCTGAGGGAAGAGGGGGACGAGGTCGCGCCGCTCGCCCCGGCGGGCGAAAGCGTGCGGGCCCTGGTGGAGCGGGCCGCCGACTCGGGCCTGCCGGTCCGGTACATAGCGGGGGACGCGGATGAGCACCGTACGGAGTCACCTCAGACAGAAGAGCAGGCGACCGGAACAGAAGAACAGTCGATCAGAACAGAAGAACAGTCGATCAGAACAGAAGAGCAGTCGGCCAGGACAGAAGAGACCGACCGAACCGTCCACCGAATAGTCCAGGAAGCCCTCACCAACGCCGCCAAGCACGCCCCCGGCGCCTCCGTGACCGTCGAGGTGAGCGCGGCGGCCGTCGTCGTCACCAACGGGCCCGCCACGGAGCCTGGTTCGGGGCCGGGCGTCGGCTCCGGCCTCGTAGGCCTGCGGGCCAGGGTCGAGGACCTCGGCGGCACGCTCGACGCGGGGCCGCACGGCGACGGATTCCGGGTCGTCGCACGGCTCCCCGCAGAGGGCGAGGAACCGCTCCCGGCGACACCGGCCCCCGCCGCCCCCAACGGCCCCGCATACGCGAGACGCCGAACAGTCCTCGCCTTCGGAGCCGCCCTGGCCACCGGAGTACTCCTCGTGGGCGGCGCCTTCGCCTGGTACGCGTACTCGCGCTCGCACGCCGTACTCGAACCGGCCGACTTCGCCCGCCTCATGGTTGGTCAGGCCCAGGCCGACGCCGTACGACTACTGCCCGACAGAGAAGCATCCGATCCGCCCGACGAGCGCGCCCCGGCCCCGCCCCCCGAGGGTGCCGACTGCCGCTACTACCGCGCCAGCGGCGAACTCTTCGTCACAGTCGAGCACTTCAGGGTCTGTTTCGACGACGGGGTCCTTGTGGAGAAGAGCGTGATCCCCAAGGCCGGGGTCGGGACCGGAGCCGTAGGTGAAGTACGGGACCAAGTGAAGGAGTGAAGGAGTGAAGGAGTGAAGAGGTGGGTGCGGTGATCCGCGTACTGCTGGCCGACGACGAGGCGATGATCCGCGCCGGCGTCCGCGCGATCCTCGGCGCGGGCGACGACATCGAGGTCGTCGCGGAGGCCGGTGACGGCAGAGAGGCCGTCGCGCTCGCGCAGGCCCATCGCCCGGACGTCGTGCTGCTGGACATCCGCATGCCGGGGCTCGACGGCCTGGCCGCAGGCGAGGAGATCGTACGGACGGTGCCCGGCACCGCGGTCGCGATGCTGACGACCTTCTCCGAGGACGCGTACGTGGCGCGGGCGCTGAGCGGCGGAGCCACCGGCTTCCTGCTGAAGTCGGGCGACCCGCACGAACTCATCGCGGGTGTGCGCGCGGTGGCCGGAGGCGCCGCCTTCCTCTCGCCCAAGGTGGCCCGCCACGTCATCGACGGATACGGCGCACAGCGCATGGGCCGTGGCGCCGACGCCCGCGCCAGGACCGTGGCCCTCACCCCGCGCGAGCGCGAAGTGCTCGGGCTCGTCGGGGAGGGGCTCTCCAATCCGGAGATCGCCGCCCGGCTCCACCTGGTGGAGGGCACGGTCAAGGCGTACGTGAGCGCGGTCCTCGACCGGCTCGGGGTCAAGAACCGCGTCCAGGCGGCGATCGTCGCCTACGAGGCGGGACTTGTGCGGCTCTGACGCCACCTCAGGATTTCGGGCACCTCAAAATCTCGGACGTCTCAGCGGCGGTGCGACGGGGGCCGCCGGTGCGACGTCGCGTTCGACGTCGCGTTCGGCGTCGGGCTGCCCGGGCCCGCGAACCACCTGACGACGCCCGTCGACGACCCGCGCATCGTCTCGGCGACACGTGCCACCGGGCGGGTCGCCAGACGTACGAGGAGGAAGGCGAGCGCGGCTCCGAGGAGCAGACCCACCGCCACGTCATGCGGATAGTGCACGCCCACGAAGACCCGCGAGAACGCCATGAGCACGGCCATCGGCAGGGTGAGGGCCGCGATCCGCGGCCAGGCGAGCGCGAGCCCGACGGCGGCGGCGCCCGCGATCGTCGAGTGGTTGCTGGGGAAGGACCAGTCGCCGTACGCCGGGCACTCGACGAGCGAGTTGAGTGCCCCGGAGACGGCCCGGCACGGGCGTTCCTCGGTGATCGCGGACTTGAGCAGCTCGCTGCACACGTAGGCCACCGCCGTGACGAGGGGCGCGAGAACAGCTATCGCGAGGGCGCGGGGGTCACCGCGCCGTGCCCGCCACCAGGCGACGATGAAAAGCACGCCGAAGAGCAGCAGTCCGAGCTCCGTCCACACCTCGGCGAGATGTTGGAACCAGGTGGGGGTGTCGTGGGCGAAGTCGGTGACATCGCGATAGAGATCGTCGTCCATGGTGTCCATGATTACGGACGGTACGGAGTAGGTCCGAATCGTCACATCCGGCGATCGACCCGTCACAGCCCCTGACGAAAGACAGGGGTACGGAAAGCGGAATCAGTTGTTCCGTGATGATGATCCGTAAACTTTGTCGTTCAGGGCGGCGGGTGGGGCAGGACACGGCGCGGATCTCTCGTAAGGTTTGGGCCGTGGGATCTATGCGCAATCCGGTCGGGCCGCTTCCCTCCAGTATTTACTGGCGTCGGAGGGCCATTCTGCTGTCCCTGATCGGACTGATGGCTCTGCTGGTCGTGTGGGTGCTCACCCTGGGGGGTGGGGGCCAGAAGAACGGCGCCGACGGCCCGTCGGGTTCCGATCCCGCCACGTCCATCACACCCGGACCTTCCGGATCCGGGCCCGCCATCAGTCAAAACCCGGGCGGGCGCGACGAGTCGGGCGACGAGGGCGACGGCGGCTCCGGCTCCGGCTCCGGTGGCTCGGGCGACGGCTCGGGTGATTCCGCGGGTTCCGGCGGCTCGGGGAGCTCCGGCGACGGAGACGGCAGCGGCTCGGACGACGGCGCCAAGGGCGGCGGCGGTGCGGGCGGACAGCTGCCCGCCGGGTCGAGCCTCCCCAACTGTTCGAGCGGCGACGTGAAGTTGAAGCTGCGGAGCGTGCACAACAGGTACGAGGTCGGTCAGAAGCCGAAGTTCGAGCTCATCGCCCAGAACAGCGCGGGCAAGGCCTGCAAGGCGGACCTCGGCGGCAAGAAGACGGTCCTGACGATCACTCAGGCAGACAGCGACAAGGTGATCTGGTCCTCGGAGGACTGCCCCGCGGGCGGCGGGAGCCTGCTGCTCCGGGTGCCGGGCGACGGGCGCGTCACGCACACCGTCGAGTGGAACCGCCGGGGGAGCGAGCCCCACTGCGCGACGCCTTCGGCGGGGAGTGCGGCGCCGGGAACGTACCTGGTCGAGGCCAAGTCTTCCGGTCTGGGATCGGCGCAGGCCTCGTTCGTACTCGAAGACAGCTGATTGCGGGGCGATCTGGCGGGTGGCTGGGTGGGCGGGAAAATCCCCACCCACCCAGCAGCACCCTCTAGACGTACGTACCGCTGGACGCACCCCTAGACGTACCGCTCCAAGATCGACGACTCGGCGAGCCGCGAGAGCCCCTCGCGTACGCTCCGGGCCCGCGCCTCCCCCACCCCGTCCACGGTCTGCAAGTCGTCGACGCTCGCGGCGAGAAGCTTCTGCAGCCCCCCGAAGTGCTCGACGAGCCGGTCGATGATCGCGCCGGGCAGGCGCGGCACCTTGGCCAGGAGGCGGAAGCCCCGCGGGGATACCGCGGAGTCCAGAGCCTCCGGAGAGCCGGTGTAGCCAAGACCCCGCGCCACGATGGGCAGTTCGAGCAGCTCCGCGTGCGAGAGCTTGTCCAGTTCGAAGAGCGCTTCCTCGACCGTGCGGGAGCGCTTGGCGGTCGGCTCGGGGACGTAGTCCCTGACGACCAGCTCGCGCTCGGGCTCGACGCCAGCGATCAACTCGTCCAGCTGGAGGGCGAGGAGACGGCCGTCGGTGCCGAGCTCCACCACGTACTCGGCGATCTCCGTGGCGATGCGGCGCACCATCTCCAGGCGCTGGGCGACCGCCGTGACGTCGCGGACCGTCACCAAGTCCTCGATCTCCAGGGCGGACAGCGTGCCCGCCACCTCGTCGAGGCGCAGCTTGTAGCGCTCAAGGGTCGCGAGGGCCTGGTTCGCGCGGGACAGGATCGCCGCCGAGTCCTCCAGGACCTTGCGCTGACCGTCCACGTAGATCGCGATGAGGCGCATGGACTGGGAGACGGAGACCACCGGGAAGGTCACCTGCTTGGACACGCGGTCCGCGGTGCGGTGCCGGGTGCCCGTCTCCTCGGTGGGGATCATCGGGTCGGGGACGAGCTGCACGCCCGCCCGCAGGATCTTGGTGACGTCCTTGTCGATGACGATGCCGCCGTCGAGCTTGCACAGCTCGCGCAGCCGGGTCGCCGTGAACTCGACGTCCAGGATGAAGCCGCCCGTACACATGGATTCGACGGTTTTGTCCCAGCCGAGGACGATGAGCCCTCCGGTATTGCCGCGGAGGATGCGCTCGAGTCCGTCGCGCAGGCCTGTGCCGGGCGCGACCGCGCTCAGGGAGGCACGCATCAGCCCGTCGGCACCGGAGCTTCCACCGGACTTGCCGGGAGCTGACGCCCGGTCGTTGGCTGCCACTGCACTCCTCGGGTCGCGGGTTGTCCTAGCCCCGGTCCACACGACTGCTTCGTACGGATGGGCGAGACCAGGGCAAAGTCTACCGGCGCTCTTCGTCCTTCCGTGGGGCCTCTCTGCGACGCGACGTCGGAAGAACACGCAGCGCGTCCCCCATGTCGGCGACTTCGATGACCTTCATACCGGGCGGGACCTTGCCCGGATCGGCAGGAACAAGGGCGTGGGTGAAGCCCAGACGGTGCGCTTCGGACAGTCTGCGCTGGACCCCTGTGACCCGTCTGACCTCGCCCGCCAGGCCCACTTCGCCGATCGCGACGAGATTCTTCGGCAGCGGGGTGTCGCTCGCCGCGCTGGCCAGGGCGAGGGCGATCGCGAGGTCGGCGGCCGGCTCGGAGAGCTTCACTCCGCCGACCGTCGCGCTGTAGATGTCGCGCTTGCCGAGGGCGGTGATGCGGCCGCGCTGCTCCAGGACGGCCAGCATCATCGAGACGCGGGAGGTCTCGAGGCCGGACGTGGTGCGGCGGGGGGAGGGGATCTGGGACTCGACGGTGAGGGCCTGGACCTCGGCCACCAGGGGGCGGCGGCCTTCGAGCGTGACCGTCAGACAGGTGCCGGGGACGGCCTCCGTGCGCCGGGTGAGGAAGAGGCCGCTGGGGTCGGCGAGGCCGGTGATGCCCTCGTCGTGCAGTTCGAAGCAGCCGACCTCGTCCGTCGTCCCGTACCGGTTCTTGACGCCCCGGACGAGACGCAGGCGCGCGTGGCGGTCGCCCTCGAAGGACAGGACGACGTCCACGAGGTGTTCGAGGAGGCGGGGTCCCGCGATCGCGCCGTCCTTGGTGACGTGGCCGACCAGGAGCGTGGACATGCCGCGCTCCTTGGAGGCGCGGATCAGCGCGCCCGCCACCTCGCGGACCTGGGCCATGCCGCCCGGTGCCCCGTCGATCTCCGGCGACGCGATCGTCTGGACCGAGTCGAGGATCAGGAGGGACGGCTTCACCGCGTCCAAGTGCCCGAGAACGGCGGCGAGATCGGTCTCGGCCGCCAGATAGAGATGGTCGTCGATGGCCTTGATGCGGTCGGCGCGCAGCCGGACCTGGCTCGCCGACTCCTCGCCCGTCACATAGAGCGTGCGGTGCTCGTCGCTCGCCGACTTGGCCGCGACGTCCAGGAGCAGCGTCGACTTGCCGACGCCCGGCTCGCCCGCGAGGAGCGCCACGGCGCCGGGGACGAGGCCACCGCCCAGGACGCGGTCGAACTCGGGCACTCCGGTGGAGCGTGCGGTGGCCTGGCGGCCGTCGACCTCGCCGATGGGCAGGGCGGAGGAGGTGACACGGCCGGGGGCCGTGGTGCGGACCGCGGGCGCGCCGTACTCCTCGACCGTGCCCCAGGCCTGGCACTCGGGGCAGCGGCCGAGCCACTTGGCCGTCTGCCAGCCGCACTCGGTGCAGCGGTAGGACGGCCGGTCTTTGCCGGATTTCGTACGAGCAGCCATGAACGGAACCGTAGCGGGCACCACTGACAGTGGCGTACGTGATCCGGTCCGCCGGAGGCGCGAGTCACGGGACCGTGAGTCATGGCATCGCGAGTTCGTGTCCCCTTTTGAGGGATCTATTCACCCGTAAGGATTAAATGTGCTCAAGGTGGAGGAGGGACTCGCCAGCATCCGCCTAACTTCGCACGGGTGATGAGCAGCAGGCCGGAAACCCCCACGCAAGCAACCGGCGCACACCGGGCGCATCGAGACGTGCGCCAGCGCGTTGTGCCCCGCTCGGTGCCGCAGGCGCCTCCCACACGCTATGAGCCCTGTCTGGACGGCCTGTTCACGTACTGCCTTTCC
Source organism: Streptomyces sp. NPDC055239 (assembly GCF_053606205.1). Taxonomy (NCBI): domain Bacteria; kingdom Bacillati; phylum Actinomycetota; class Actinomycetes; order Kitasatosporales; family Streptomycetaceae; genus Streptomyces; species Streptomyces sp. NPDC055239. The sequence continues at coordinate 364,554 of NZ_JBSGRD010000010.1, forward strand.
GTGCTCTGCGATCACGATGCCGCGACCGCCGCCCTGGGCGACGTGCTCGCCATCGCCGAGCGCCGCGGCTCACGCGGCCCCGTCGGCGAGGCCGAACTGAGGTCCTGGCTGTACGCGCTCGCCCGCTGGGTCTGCCTGCGTGCCCTCGCCGACGCCAAGCGCAAGCGCCAGGGCGCGCACGCCTCCGGATCGGCCGCCCGCGTCCCGAAGCCCACCGAGTCCACCGAGTCCGCCGACTCCACCGACTCCGCGACGCCGCCGGACGAGACGGAGCAGCTGCGGCAGCGCCGCCGTGAACTCGCCCAGCTCGCCTGGCCCGAGGCCGCGGGCACGACGCCCGAGCAGCGCGAGGCCCTGGAGCTCGCCGTACGCCATCAGCTCTCCCCGCAGGAGGTCGCCGCGGTCATCGGGATGGACGTGGCGAGAACCCGCGACCTCCTCGCGTCCGCCGCCTGCGAGGTGGAGCGCACCCGGGCCGCGCTCGCCGTCGTGGAGACCGGCACCTGCCCGATCGTCGCCCGCCTCACCGGCGACAACCAACTCCTCCTGGGCACGGCCCTGCGCCGCGAACTCGTCCGGCACGTCGACGACTGCCCGCGCTGCCGCCGCACCGCCGAGCGCGCCGGGTCAGGGTCCTGGCCGGGCACGGCGGTGTCCCCGGCCGCGCTGCCCGTCATCGAGGCCCCGCGGGCCGCCGTGCACGTGGCGATGGCGCACGTCCCGCGCGCGAGGGGCGGCGGTCCGCGCTTCGACCGGCGCGGATTCCCGATGGACCCCAAGGACCACGCCGCCCGCCGCGACCGGATGCGCGCGCGTGCCGTGACGACGACGGTCGTCGCCACCGTGGTGGCCGCGCCGGTGCTCGCGCTCTGGGCGGCGTACCGCGGGGCGCCGCTGACCGGTGAGGGCCAGGACGGCCGCTCGGTCAGCGCGAGCGAGTCCGGGTCCGACGGGGCGAACGGCGACCGCAGGCGCGAGGACTACGAGAACGCGGGCAACGCCGACACGCCTCCCGACCCCCGCTTCACCGCGGGCAGCCACTCACCGGACGTCTCCGTGGAGGTCATCAGCGCCGGATCGCCGCCGTCCCGCTCGGGGACCGGCGCGGGACGCCTGACCGTCACGGCGCAGTCGAGCGGCGGTACGACACTGATCACGCTCTCCGCGTCAGGGGGCGATCCCGTCCACTGGTCGGCGAGCTCGGGGGCGCCCTGGCTCAACCTGAGCCGGTCGTCCGGGACGCTCGCGCCGGGGCAGACGGTCATGATCCGGGTGTACGTCGACCGTGCGCGGGAGCCGGCGGGCCACTGGAGCGCACGCATCTCCATCGCCCCCTCGGGGGCGATCGTCTCGCTCGACGGTTACGGCAACGGATCGGGCCGCCCGACACACCCCGGCCCCAGGCCTACCCCGACCCCACCAAAACCCAGGCCGACCCCGACGACCCCGGACCCGACGCCCACACCCTCGACTCCGGACCCAACTCCGACGACCCCGGACCCGACCCCGACACCATCGGACCCGGGCAACTCGACACCGCCGCCCAGCGACAGCGGCGACCCGAGCCCGAGCGAGGGCTAATTCCTCCCCAACCCCGCCCCTTCCCGAAAACCGTGCCTGCGCCCCGGGCCTACCTGGGGCTCCGCCCCAGACCCCGTACAAGATGTCCTCAATCGCCGGACGGGCTGAAAGATTTCAGCCCGTCCGGCGATTGAGGACATTTCCTTCAGCGAGAGGGATCCGCCGGATGCGGTGCAAGCAGAGGCAACTGAGAAGCCAGCCGCTCCTCGCACAGCTCCGCGAGCCGGTCGTACCCCTCCTTGCCCATCAGCTCCGTCAGTTCGGGGCGATAGGAGACATACACCGGGTCACCCGCACCGTGCGCCGACGTCGCCGACGTGCACCACCAGTGCAGATCGTGGCCACCGGGACCCCAGCCCCGCCGGTCGTACTCCCCGATGGACACCTGAAGGATGCGCGTGTCATCGGGCCGGTCGATCCACTCGTACGTCCGTCGGACCGGCAACTGCCAGCAGACGTCCGGCTTCGTCTCCAGCGGCTCGCGCCCCTCCTTCAGCGCGAGGATGTGCAGCGAGCACCCCGCGCCCCCGGCGAAACCGGGCCGGTTCTGGAAGATGCAGGAGCCGTTGTACGGGCGGGTCTGGCGCTCGCCGTCGTCGTCCGTCGCCACCCAGCCGGTTTCCGTACCGATGTCGTGGTGCTGCCAGATATCGGGAGTGAGCCGCGCCACGGACTCGGCGACCCGCTTCTCGTCGTCCTCGTCGGAGAAGTGCGCGCCCAGCGTGCAGCAACCGTCGTCCGCCCGGCCCGCCTGGATGCCCTGGCAGCCACTGCCGAAGATGCAGCTCCACCGAGAGGTCAGCCATGTCAGATCGCAGCGGAAGACCTGCTCGTCGTCCGCGGGATCCGGGAACTCCACCCAGGCGCGGGCGAAGTCGAGCCCCTTCTCGTCCGGCTGCGCCTTCCCAGGCTTCCCCGGCTTCCCCGACTTATTCTTCGGCTTCGTTTTGTCGGTCTTCGCCTTTTTCGTCTTTGGCACGTCTCCAGGGTATGCGTGCGGTACCCGGTCCGAGGACCAGCGACAGCCGTACGCGCAGTAGCGTTCCGTATATGAGACTCGGTGTCCTCGACGTAGGTTCGAACACGGTGCATCTGCTGGTGGTGGACGCCCACCCCGGCGCGCGCCCGCTGCCCGCGTATTCGCACAAGGCGGACCTGCGCCTCGCCCAACTCCTCGACGACGCCGGGGCGATCGGCCCCGAAGGCGTCGACCTCCTGGTCGGCACCGTCCGCGACGCGATGGAGGCCGCGGAGGACAAGGGCGTGGAGGACCTGCTGCCGTTCGCGACCTCCGCCGTGCGCGAGGCCAGCAACGCCGATCAGGTCCTCGCCCGGGTCAAGGAGGAGACCGGCGTCGATCTGCAGGTCCTCACCGGCGCCGAGGAGGCCCGCCTCACCTTCCTCGCCGCCCGCCGCTGGTTCGGCTGGTCTGCGGGAAAGCTCCTGGTCATCGACATCGGCGGCGGCTCCCTCGAAATCGCGTACGGCATCGACGAGGAACCGGACGCGGCGGTCAGCCTGCCGCTCGGCGCAGGCCGTCTGACGTCCTCCTGGCTGAGCCAGGATCCGCCGGACCCCACCGACGTGAAGGCGCTGCGGCGGCACGCGCGCGCCCAGATCGCCCGCACGGTGGGGGAGTTCAGCCGCTTCGGCGCCCCGGACCACGTCGTGGCGACGTCGAAGACGTTCAAGCAGCTGGCCAGGCTCGCGGGCGCCGCACGCTCCGCCGACGGCCTCTACGTACAGCGCGAGCTGAAGCGGAGGTCCCTGGAGGACTGGGTCCCGCAACTGGCCGCGATGACGGCCGAGCAGCGCGCCGAGCTGCCCGGGGTCTCCGAGGGGCGGGCCGGACAGCTGCTCGCGGGTGCGCTCGTCGCCGAGGGTGCGATGGATCTCTTCGGCGTCGAGACGCTCGAGATCTGTCCGTGGGCGCTGCGCGAGGGCGTGATCCTGCGCCGACTCGACCATCTTCCGACGCCATAGGGCGGTGGTCGGGCGGTAGCAGGGAACATCGGCCCTCGCCGGTGCGTAGGCGCGCGTCTCCCCTCCAGTAGACATACGTCACACAGGACTCGGGTGTGTGGGAGACCACCTCCCCGGTGCCGAGGCAGGGCCCGTACGCTGTCCCTCGTGGCAGAACCAGTGGTGCGCATCCCGGATGCGAAGGTCGCCCTGTCGACGGCCTCGGTCTATCCGGAGTCGACGGCGACGGCCTTCGAGATCGCCGCGCGCCTTGGCTACGACGGTGTCGAGGTCATGGTGTGGACCGACCCCGTGAGCCAGGACATCGAGGCCCTGCGCAGACTCAGCGACTACCACCAGATCCCGATCCTCGCCGTCCACGCGCCGTGTCTGCTGATCACGCAGCGCGTGTGGTCCACGGATCCCTGGGTCAAACTCCAGCGCGCGCAGACCGCCGCCGAGAAGCTCGGCGCGTCGACCGTCGTCGTGCATCCGCCCTTCCGCTGGCAGCGCGGGTACGCGAACGCCTTCGTCGACGGCATCTGGCGCATGGCGAACGAGACGGACGTCCGCTTCGCTGTCGAAAACATGTACCCCTGGCGTTACCGCGACCGCGAGATGCTCGCGTACGCCCCCGACTGGGACGTCACCAAGGACGACTACCGCCACTTCACGGTCGACCTCAGCCACACCGCGACCGCCCGCACGGACGCGATGCAGATGATCGACCGCATGGGCGACCGCCTCGGGCACGTCCACCTCGCCGACGGCAAGGGCTCGGCCAAGGACGAGCACCTGGTGCCGGGGCGCGGCACGCAGCCGTGCGCCGAGCTCCTGGAGCGCCTCGCGACGAGCGGCTTCGACGGACACGTCGTCATCGAGGTCAATACGCGGCGCGCGATGTCCAGCGCCGAACGCGAGGCGGACCTCGCCGAGGCCCTCGCCTATACGCGGCTGCACCTGGCGTCCGCGGTGAAGGTGCCCCGCTCGTGAAAGAAGCGACTCAGGGCGATGCCGCGGCTCCGCGCCGCCGGGGACGTCCTTCCCGTACGCAGTCCGCCGAGGGCCCCGCGACGCGCGACCGCATCCTGGAGGCGGCCCGCACCGAGTTCTCCGCCCATGGGTACGACAAGACGTCCGTGCGCCGGATCGCCAAGGCGGCCGGGGTGGACTCGGCGCTCGTGCACCACTACTTCGGTACGAAGGAGCAGGTCTTCGAGTCGGCGATCGAGGTGGCCTTCTCGCTCGCCGTCGACGCGCCCGCGGCGATCGACGAGGGCCCGCTCGAAGGTGTCGGCGAGCGCCTGACCCGTTTCATCTTCGGCGTCTGGGAGAACCCTGCGACCCGCGTACCGCTGCTCGCGATCGTGCGCTCGGCGGTGAACAACGACACGGCGGCGGCCGTCTTCCGCCGCCTCATCGCGGCGCAGCTGCTCGGCAGGGTGGCGCGCAGGGTCGATCAGCCGGACGCCGAGCTGCGTGCCGAACTGGCGGCCGCGCAGCTGGTGGGCACGGCGATGCTGCGGTACGTGATCCGGGTGGAGCCGCTGGCTTCCGCCGACCCGGAGGCGATCATCGCGCGGATCGCGCCGGTGGTGCAGGGCCATCTGACCGGGCCCTGACCTCGCCGCCCACCTCTTTGCGTCCCTCTTTACGTCCCCCTTTTCGTCGGCCGCTCACCGAGACAGATATCCCGCTATTCGGACGGGCTGTCCAGATCGTGGAGCGTCGGCGTACCCTCGAAAACAGTCGATTCCTATGTCTCTGAGATCTCAGAAGGAGCGAGCGACGATGCCCGAGCTCAGGTCCCGCACAGTCACCCACGGCCGCAACATGGCCGGCGCGCGCGCCCTTATGCGTGCCTCCGGTGTACCCGGCGCGGACATCGGGCGGAAGCCGATCATCGCCGTCGCCAACTCCTTCACCGAGTTCGTGCCGGGCCACACCCACCTGCAGCCGGTCGGCCGGATCGTCTCCGAGGCGATCACCGCGGCGGGCGCCATCCCGCGCGAGTTCAACACGATCGCCGTGGACGACGGCATCGCGATGGGCCACGGCGGCATGCTGTACAGCCTCCCCTCCCGCGACCTGATCGCGGACTCCGTGGAGTACATGGTGGAGGCGCACTGCGCCGACGCCCTGATCTGCATCTCCAACTGCGACAAGATCACCCCCGGCATGCTGAACGCGGCCCTGCGCCTCAACATCCCGACGGTCTTCGTCTCCGGCGGCCCGATGGAGGCCGGCAAGGCCACCCTTGTGGACGGCACGGTCCGAAAACTCGACCTGGTCAACGCGATCAGCGACGCGGTCGACGAGAGCGTCTCGGACGAGGACATCCTCCGTATCGAGGAGAACGCCTGTCCGACCTGCGGCAGCTGCTCCGGCATGTTCACGGCCAACTCCATGAACTGCCTGACCGAGGCCATCGGCCTCTCCCTGCCCGGCAACGGCTCGGTGCTCGCCACGCACACCGCCCGCAGGGCGCTGTACGAGAAGGCGGGCGAAACGGTCGTCGAGATCACCAAGCGGTACTACGACGGTGACGACGATTCGGTCCTGCCGCGCAACATCGCCACCCGTGCCGCCTTCGACAACGCCATGGCGCTCGACATCTCCATGGGCGGCTCCACGAACACGATCCTGCACCTGCTCGCCGCGGCGCAGGAAGCGGAACTCGAATACACCCTCGCCGACATGGACGAGGTCTCGCGCCGCGTTCCCTGCCTGGCCAAGGTCGCCCCGAACGTGGCGCCCGGCGGCACGTACTACATGGAGGACGTGCACCGCGCCGGCGGCATCCCCGCGATCCTGGGCGAGCTGTACCGCGGCGGCCTCCTGAACGAGGACGTGCACACGGTCCACTCCACGTCCATCAAGGACTGGCTGGAGACCTGGGACGTGCGCGGCGGCTCTCCGTCGGACGAGGCCGTCGAGCTGTGGCACGCGGCCCCGGGCTGCGAGCGCTCGGCGACGGCCTTCTCCCAGTCGAAGCGCTGGGCGACCCTGGACACGGACGCCGCGGGCGGCTGCATCAGGGACGCGGCCCACGCGTACTCGAAGGACGGCGGCCTCGCGGTCCTCAAGGGCAACCTCGCGGAGGACGGCTGCGTCGTGAAGACGGCGGGCGTCGACGAGTCGATCTGGACGTTCGAGGGACCGGCCGTGGTCTGCGAGTCGCAGGAAGAGGCCGTCGACAAGATCCTCAAGAAGCAGATCAAGGAAGGCGACGTGGTCGTCATCCGCTACGAGGGCCCCAAGGGCGGCCCCGGCATGCAGGAAATGCTCTACCCCACCTCGTTCCTGAAGGGCCGCGGCCTCGGCAAGGCCTGCGCCCTGGTCACGGACGGCCGCTTCTCCGGCGGCACGTCGGGCCTGTCGATCGGCCACGCGTCGCCCGAGGCGGCGTCCGGCGGCACGATCGCCCTGGTCGAGGACGGCGACCGCATCCGCATCGACATCCCCAACCGCGGCATCGAACTCCTCGTGGACGACGCGGAGCTGACCCGCCGCCGCGAGGCCCTGGGAGGCGTCTACGCCCCCAAGTCCCGCGAGCGCAAGGTCTCGGCGGCCCTGCGGGCCTACGCGGCCATGGCCACGAGCGCGGACCGCGGCGCGGTGCGTGACGTGTCGAAGCTGGGCTAGCGCCTGCCTTTTGACGGTGTCTGTTCGCTGGACCGGGCTGGATATACATCCAGCCCGGTCCAGCGTCGTTTCAGCCCGTCGTGGGGTTGCCGGTTCGGCAAGAGCACTGTCAGGCCTCAGGAGGCGGGGCGGGCGCGCAGGTGGGCGCGTTCGCCCTGCTTGCCGAAGATGATCAGCAGCTCCACCGGCTGGTCGTCGTCGGGGCCGAGCCAGTGTGGGACGTGGGTGTCGAATTCCGCGACTTCCCCCGGGGCCATGACCAGGACGCGGTCGCCGAGGTGAAGGCGGAACCTGCCGTTGAGGACGTAGATCCATTCATAGCCCTCGTGCGTCCGGAGCTCGGGCTCGGTGGCGCTGGGGCTGATGACGAGTTTGTGCGCGTGCATGCCGCCCGGCCTGCGGGTCAGCGGTACGTACGTCATGCCGTCGCGCGTGACGGGTCGCAGATGAAGGCGGGGATCGCCCGTCTCCGGAGCGCCGACGAGCTCGTCGAGCGGGACGTTGTAGGCCCTGGCCAGGGGCAGCAGGAGTTCCAGGTTGGGTTTGCGGCCGCCGCCCTCCAGGCGGGAGAGCGTGCTTTCCGAGATCCCGGTGAGTTCGGCGAGCGCGGCCAGCGTGATGGCGTGCCGACGGCGCAGGTCCCGCAGTCGGGGTCCGACTCCGGCCAGCACGTTCTCGAATTCGTCCATGCGCCGCATCTTGCTGAACCGGCATGAAGGATTGCAACTTTTCGGGGCCCGGGGGCACTCTCCTTGCGACGTGAGCCACGCACCTCGTGGCTCACCGAGGCAATCCCGCCCCTCGTCGCTCAGGCCCTCATCGCTCAGGAGAGCCCTGACCGTCCTGGTGAAAACACCCAGGACCCCCGCGGACACACAGCCCACTGCCTCCGCCTCCGCCCACTGACCGGAAAGGCGCCACCCCGATGAACGACCCCACCCGAGGAGCTCAGGCCCCCGCCGATGCGGCACGGTTCTGGGAGAACCTCTACCGCGGCAAGGACGCCGTGTGGAAGGGCGACCCCAACCCGGTGCTCGCCGAAACCGCCGCACGGTTCACCCCGCCCGGACGCGCCCTGGACCTGGGCTGCGGCGAAGGCGGCGACGCCGTCTGGCTCGCGACCCACGGCTGGCAGGTCACCGCCGTCGACATCGCCCCCACCGCACTGCGGCGCGTCACCCGGCACGCAGCCCGCGCAGGCGTCGCCGACCGCGTGAGCCCCCAGCAGCACGACCTCGCCGAAACCTTCCCCGCCGGGACGTTCGACCTCGTCAGCGCCCAGTACCTCCAGACCCCCTACGACCTGCCCCGCACCGACGTCCTGCGCCGGGCCGCCCACACCCTCACCCCCGGCGGGCTCCTCCTCGTCGTCGACCACGGCTCGGTGCGCCCCTGGGCCTGGAACACCGACCCCGACACCCGCTTCCCCAGCCCCGAGGAAATCTTCGACGAACTCGCCCTGGACCCCGCCCGGTTCACCGCCGCCCGCCTGACATCCCCCGAGCGCGAGGCGACAGGACCGGACGGCCGGAAAGCAACCGTGACCGACACCGTCGTGACCGTCCGGCGCACCTGAGAACCCACGGAACCGCACCGCACCCGCACCGCACCCGCACCGCACTTCGGCTGACCCTCGTCACGACGCGCGCAGCCGCATTTTTTCCAGGAGCCCCCCATGGCAGACCTCTTCGCGCCGGTGACCGTCGGCAAGTGGACACTGAACAACCGCATCGTCATGGCCCCCATGACCCGCAACCGCGCCACCCCCGACGGCGTACCGACCGACCTCATGGCCACCTACTACGGCCAGCGAGCCACCGCCGGGCTGATCATCACCGAAGGCGTGCAGCCCAGCACCGTGGGCCAGGGGTACATGAACTCACCCGGCCTGCACACCCCCGCCCAGACCGCCGCCTGGCGCACCGTCGCCGACGCGGTCCACCAGCGCGGCGGCCGCATAGTCGCGCAGATCATGCACGCCGGACGCATCTCGCACCCCGACAACAAACACCACGCCGAAACCGTCGCCCCCAGCGCCATCGCCGCACCCGGTCAGATGTTCACCACCACCGGCCCCCAGCCCCACCCCACCCCCCGAGCACTGGGCACCGACGAAATCCCCTCCGTCATCGACGAATACGCCCACGCCGCACGGGCCGCCGTCGACGCCGGACTCGACGGCATCGAGCTCCACGCCGCCAACGGCTACCTGCTCCACCAGTTCCTCGCCCCCAACACCAACCAGCGCACCGACTCCTACGGCGGCACCCCCGAGGCACGCGCCCGCTTCGTCATCGAGGCCGCCCAGGCCGTCTCCGACGCCATCGGCAGCGAACGCGTCGGCATCCGCGTCTCACCCGCCATCAACCTCCACGGCGCCATCGAGGACAACGCGGACGACACCGCCACCACCTACCGCACGCTCGTGGACGCCCTCTCCACCATGGGCCTGGCCTATCTGCACACCATCGGAGACCCCACCACGCCCCTCATCGAGGATCTCTCCCGCCGCTTCGCCGGCTCTCGCATCGTCAGCAACGGCTGGGACCCGGTCACCGACGCCGCCATCGCCCAGACCCTCCTCGACGAGGACCGGGCCGACCTCGTCACTGTCGGCCGCGCCTTCATCGCGAACCCCGACCTCGTGCGGCGCTGGCAGACCGGGGCACCCCTGAACCAGCCCGACGCGAAGACGTTCTACGGCGGCGACCACCGCGGCTACACCGACTACCCGTCCCTGTACCCGTCCATCTGACGAGAGCGAGCCCGGGTAAAGACGACCAACCACCGCAACCACCCCACCCCGCCCACGCGTCCACCCAGTGACGAACATGCCAAGGGCGGCCCCGAGCCGCCGCTTCACGGGGGAGAGAAGCATGAGCGAGAACGTCATAGCACCGGAGTCCGCGGAGGAGATCGCAGCCGCGGCGGCGAAGACGTACGCGATCGTCGCGGACGTCAACGTCCGCTCCCGTCCGGGCACGTCGTACGGCAAGGTCGGCCGCCTCTCGGCGGGAACCCGAGTGACGATCCTCTGCCAGAAGCCGGGCGAGAAGGTCACGGGCCCGACCGGCACATCGAAGCTCTGGGACCGCGTCGGCAGCGGCCGCTACGTCTCCGACACGTACATCCGCACGGGCAGCAGCGGCTACGTGGCACCCCGCTGCTGAGTCACGGCCCGGCACGCACTACCGGCACGCACTACCGAAGCCGCCGAAGTCAGCTCACTCGGACTTCGGCGGCTTCGTCGCGTCGAAGGTGAAGACCGTGTTCTCGGCCGCCGCCACGACCACCACACGCCCCGAAACCGCGACCCGCGGACTCGCGTTCGTGTCCCCGGTCAGCCCGTCCGCCCGCGGCCCCGTGCTCCAGAGCGGCTCGCCGCTCCGCGTGGAGAGGGCGACGACCCGCCCGCTGGCGGAGCTGAAATAGAGGGAGCCGCCCCCGGACCCGGCCTTCGCGGCGGGCACCGGCCCCGAAGCACCCTCCACACTCGTCTGCCGGGTCCACTTCTGGCGTCCGGTCGCGGGATCCACCGCGCTGATCCGCCCCGTCTGCTCGGCGAAGTAGACGGTGCCGTCCGCGATGCCGGGCGCCGCGTCGTACGTCTTCTTCAGCGGCCGGGACGCGACGCGACCGCCGGCCGGGTCGACCCGCAGCACCTTGTCGTACCCGAGGAACTCGGGCCCGTTGCGCCGCTGGTGGAGCAGCACGAGCTTGCCCTCGCTCACACCCATCGGGTGCACGGCCCCCTGGACCGCGATGCCCTTGCCGAACGTCCCCGACGTGAGGTCGACGGTGTGGAAGGCGGGGTGGCGCACGTCGACGTTCGCGATCTCGGCGGCCGGCGCGCACATCGCCCACATCCGCTGACCTGCCGCGACCGGCGTGCACTCCGAACCCGCGGGGAACGGCGTCGACCAGAGCGTGCGCCCGGTGCGCGCGTCCCTGGCCTCGACCCGCGTACGGCCCGTGTCGACGGAAAGGACGGTCGATCCTGACAGGACCGCGTCGTTCGTCCGCCCCGCGACGGCCGTCGACTGGCCGCTGATCGGCCGGGACCACAGTTCCTTGCTGGTGTCGGCGTCCAGGGCCACCAGCTTCTCCGGCTGCCCCGACCCCTCCGCCGGGAGGCGGTAGCCGAGGACGGTGTCGCTCGTGGCGCCCACGATGTGCATGCCCTGCGTGGGCACGCCGGGGCTCTTGACCTTCCAGACCTCCTTGCCGTCGGAGATCCGGAGCCGGGTCGCGACGACCCCGCCGCCCCCGCAGAACAAGGCGTCCTTGCGCGGTACGCAGCGCACCTCGTCCGGGATGTCGCGGTCGTTGGGCACGGTCGCGCGCCACGGCCGGAAGCCGTCGGGCAGGGGCGCTTCGGCCGCGGCGACCGTGCGTTCCTTGTCGCTGCCGTCACCGTCCCCGCCACCGGAGGGGGCGCCGGACGAGCCGAGCTGGAGCGCGGCGATCCCGCCCCCGAGCGCGGCCACGGCTACGGCGGCGGCGAGCACGGGGCGCCAACGGCGGCGCGAACCACGGCCGACGAGGGTGCCTTCGCCCGAGCCGGACGCCCGGGTGACCCCGGCACTGTCGTCGGTATCGCCCTCGGCCCCGGTCCCGGCCCCAGTCCCGGTCCCGCCCGCCGATGACCGGTGATGCTGCGTATCCGTGTCCCGCGTAAGGCTGCCCCGCGCCCCCGGCGCCGCTTCCCCCAGCTCGGCGGGCAGATCCCGCAGCCGCTCGAGCAGCTGGTCCGCCGACGGACGGGCGTCCGGGTCCTTGTCGAGGCACGGCTCGACCACCGCGCGCAGGGCGGCCGGTACGGCATCCAACTCCGGCGGCTCGTGCACCACTTGATACGCCGTCATGTACGGGCTGTCCGCGTCGAACGGCCCCTGCCCCGTCGCCGCGTACACCAGCAACGTACCCAGGGAGAAGACGTCGGACCGTGGCCCGACCCCACGCGGCGCCTGCAACTGCTCCGGCGACATGAAAGGCGGCGTGCCTATGACCCGGCCCGTCATCGTCAGCGTCTGCTGGTCCGCGGCGCGCGAGATGCCGAAGTCGATGACGCGCGGGCCCTCGGGCGAGAGTACGACGTTCGAGGGCTTCAGGTCACGGTGCACGACGCCCGCGCGATGGATGTCACGCAGCGCCTCCGTCAGACCGATGGCGAGCATGCGCAGGTCCCGGCCGGTCAGCGGGCCCGTCTCCGTGATGCGCTGGGCGAGCGTGCGCCCCTCGATATAAGAGGTCGCCATCCATGGATACTCGGCCTCCGGGTCGGCGTCGACCACGGCCGCGGTGAACGCGCCGCTCACCCGCCGCGCCGCCGCCACCTCCTGCCGGAAACGGATGCGGAACTCTTCGTCCCCGGCGAAGTGCTGGTGGATCAGCTTGATCGCGACCGGGCGCCCCGATGCCGTACGTGCCAGAAAGACCGTGCCCATGCCGCCCGAGCCGAGACGTGCCTCAAGCGGGTAGCCGCCGATCTCAGCTGGGTCACCTCCGCGCAACGACACTCTTCCCGACCTCCCCGTCCTCCCGTGCACCAGTTCCCGCATGCGTCCGTGTATCCGTCCTGCCCCACAAAGTAGCCGCCGAGTGGTAGTGCGGGGCAAGGCGGGGGACGAATAGGGCGAGCCTGCCCACAGACCGCCACGCACCCACTCCGCCGCGTACTCATGCCGCGTACTCACGCCGCCCCGGGCGATACTCGGCGGGTGAGCGCAGATTCCAGCACCCCCGACCGCACGGCGACGGCGGCGACGGCCCCAGGCCCGCAGCCCGAGCCCATCCGCTTCTTCGGCACGACCTGGGTCGGCCACGACAACGGCTACGGCGCACGCCGCGCGGGCGTCGCGGCAGGGTCGCTGCTCGCCGCCGCGGCCGGCTGCTTCGTGCTGCGTTTCGCGTACGAGGGCATGTCGATCGCGGACGTGGGGACGTTCGTGAACTTCCTGGTCCTCATCATGTTCTCGATCTGCGGCGCGATCGCCTTCCGCCGCACCTGGGAGGGCTTCACCCGCCGCCACGACCCCGCGTCCCAGTCGTCGATGCTCGGCCTCATGACGATCGGTTTCGTCGGCGTACTCCTCGCCTACTTCTTCCGCTCCCTCACCGAGGCCCCCGGCGAGAAGCTCCACCGCGAGGAGTACGAGACGGCCCGCGAGCAGTACGCCAAGCGCACGTCACGGCGCACGGGCAACCCGTCCCGGAAGAAGAAAAAGGCCTGAACCGCAACGAGTGAGGGAGTGACGCGGCCCGGGGCCACGGGTCGAGACTGAACCGCATGACTGCAGCATCTTCGCGTCGCGCGCACTCCTTCAACGCGGCGGCCGCCCAGTACGCGGCCCACCGCCCCTCCTATCCGCCCGCCCTCCTCGACGCCGTCGAGAACCTGGCGGGCCGCTCCCTCACCGGCGCCCGTGTCCTCGACGTCGGCGCGGGCACGGGCATCGCGACCACCCTCCTCGCCGACCGCGGCGCCCACGTCGTCGCGGTGGAGCCGGGCGAGGGAATGGCGCGGGAGTTCCGCCGTACGCTGCCCGCCGTGCCCCTGGTGCGGGGCGACGGCGACAGCCTGCCGTTCGCTGACGGCTCGGCCGACTTCATCACGTACGCCCAGGCCTGGCACTGGACGGACCAGGAGCGTTCCGTCCCCGAGGCCGTCCGCGTGCTGCGCCCCGGCGGCGCGCTCGCCCTGTGGTGGAACATCGCGGACCACACGCTGGAGTGGATCGCCGCGCAGGACACGAGGATCGCCCGCTGCCTGGGCTTCGACGACGGCGCGCGGCGCACCGCGGACCGGACGAGCGAGCTGACGACGGCCCTGGATTTCCGCAGGGACCGGGTCCGCTGGAGCCGCCGTATCCCTGTCGACTCCCACCTCGCCAACATCGGCAGCCACTCGGCCTTCCTGGTCCTCGGCAAGGAACGCACGGCCGCCTTCCTCGCGGAGGAGCGCACGGAACTCCTGAAGATCTTCCCGGACGGCCTCATCGAGGAGACCTACACAACCGACCTCCTCCTGGCACCCCGACCCACCTCCTGAACCTCCCCTTACGACAGCGCCCGCCACCCCGGCGCAAAGCAGCGCCCGCCACCCGTCACAACCCCCGAAATCACCCGCCCGCCCTTGACGTCCCCGCAGCCCGGCGCGCAATAATCATCACATGATGAATATCGACGAACCTCCTGCCATCGAGGCGAGGGGCCTGACCGTCGTCCGAGGTCCCCGCACAGTCCTCCGCGCCCTGGACTTCACCGTCCCGAAGGGCCAGATCACCGGGCTACTGGGCCCCTCGGGATGCGGCAAATCCACCCTCATGCGCGCGACGGTCGGCACCCAGGCCAAGGTCACCGGCACCCTGAACGTCCTCGACCACCCGGCGGGCGCCCCCGGCCTCCGCTCCCGCATCGGCTATGTCACCCAGGACCCCTCCGTCTACGACGACCTCACCGTCCGCCAGAACCTCGACTACTTCGCCGCCGTCCTCGACCCCGGCCGAGGCCCCGCCACCCACCGCCGCCGCGACCACGTCACCCGAGTCATCGAAGACGTCGACCTGACGACCCACGCCGACGCCCTCGCGGGCAACCTCTCCGGAGGCCAGCGCAGCCGCGTCTCCCTGGCGGTGGCCCTCCTCGGCGCCCCGGAACTCCTCGTGCTCGACGAACCCACCGTCGGCCTCGACCCCGTACTCCGCCGCGACCTGTGGAACCTCTTCCACTCCATCGCCGCCGACCGGGGCACCACGATCCTCGTCTCCTCGCACGTCATGGACGAGGCCGAACGCTGCCACCGCCTCCTCCTCATGCGCGAAGGCGAGCTCCTCGCCGACGACACCCCGGACGCCCTGCGCACCCGTACAGCCTCCGAGACCGTCGAAGCGGCCTTCCTCCACCTGGTCGACGAGGCCACCGCCGCAGCCAAGAGCGACGCCACCACCCCCACCAGGAGCCCCCGATGAACACCCACCGCACCCTCGCCACCGCGGCCCGTGTCCTGCGGCAGCTCCGCCACGACCCCCGCTCCATCGCGCTGATGCTGCTCGTCCCCTGCGTGATGCTGCTGCTCCTGCGCTACGTGTTCGACGGCAGCCCGGCGACCTTCGACTCCATCGGCGCCTCGCTCCTCGGCATCTTCCCCCTCATCACGATGTTCCTGGTGACCTCCATCGCCACCCTCCGCGAACGCACCTCCGGCACCCTCGAACGCCTCCTCGCGATGCCCCTCGGCAAGGGCGACCTCATCGCGGGCTACGCCCTCGCCTTCGGATTCATCGCCGTCATCCAGTCGATCCTCGCCACCGGCCTCGCCCTGTGGGCCCTGGGCCTCGATGTCACGGGATCCGCCTGGCTGCTGCTCCTGGTCGCGCTGCTCGACGCCCTGCTCGGCACGGCGCTCGGCCTCTTCGTCTCGGCGTTCGCGGCCTCCGAGTTCCAGGCCGTCCAGTTCATGCCGGCCGTGATCTTCCCCCAGCTGCTCCTCTGCGGCCTGTTCACCCCGCGCGACAAGATGGCGCCCGCCCTCGAAGCGATCTCGAACGTCCTGCCCATGTCGTACGCCGTGGACGGCATGAACGAAGTCCTGCGCCACCCCTCCGTCACCGGCACCTTCGTACGCGACGCCGTCATCGTCGCGGGCTGCGCCGTACTCGTCCTCGCGCTCGGCGCCGCCACCCTCCGCCGCCGCACGGCCTGACCCACCAATGCGAGGATGACCCCACCCAGCTGAAGCGCTGACCCGCTAGCCCCGCACCTGGAGGGTGACCCTCACATGCCCCAGCCCGTCGCAGTCCTCGGCACCGGCAAGATCGGCGAAGCCCTCCTCAGCGGAATGATCCGGGCCGGCTGGGCCCCCGCCGACCTCGTGGTCACCACCCGCCGCTCCGAGCGCGAAGCGGAACTGCGCACCCGCTACGGAGTCGACCCCGTCAGCAACGCCGAGGCCGCCAAGAAGGCCGGCACTCTCATCCTCGCGGTCAAGCCGCAGGACATGGGCCGCCTCCTCGACGAACTCGCCCCGCACATCACGTCCGACCGCCTGGTCATCAGCGCAGCCGCGGGCATCACCACCGCCTTCATCGAAGAGCGCCTCGCCGACGGCACCCCCGTCGTCCGCGTCATGCCCAACACCCCGGTCCTCGTGGACGAAGGCATGTCCGTCATCTCCGCAGGCAGCCACGCCACTGCGACGCACCTCGCCCAGGCCGAAGCGATCTTCGGCGCAGTCGGCAAGACCCTGCGTGTCCCCGAGACCCAGCAGGACGCCTGCACCGCCCTCTCCGGCTCGGGACCGGCGTACTTCTACTACCTGGTCGAGGCCATGACCGACGCGGGCATCCTCCTCGGCCTGCCCCGCGACAAGGCCCACGACCTCATCGTCCAGGCCGCGATCGGCGCCTCCGTGATGCTCCGCGACAGCGGCGAGCACCCGGTCAAGCTCCGCGAGAACGTCACGTCCCCGGCGGGCACCACCATCAACGCCATCCGCGAACTCGAGAACCACGGCGTACGAGCAGCCCTCATCGCCGCCCTCGAAGCAGCCCGCGACCGCAGCCGCGAACTGGCCTCCGGCAACAACAGCTGACGTCCGGCCTCGGGGCGCGCGAGGGCGCGCGCCCCTCGACCAGCACCTACTGCGGCTCGCTCACCGGCGGCAGCAAGCCGATCGCGCGATAGGCGGCGTCCACCGTCGGCCTGGCCATCTCTCTGGCCCGCGCAGCCCCCCGCCGCAGCACCTCGTCCATGTACGCGGGATCGGTGACCAACTCCTTGTGCCTCTCCTGCAAGGGCCTCAGCATCTCCACGACGGCGTCGGCGGTGTCCTTCTTCAAGGCTCCGTACGTCTCGTACACACCGCTCAAGCCCTCGGGACTCCCGCCCTCACAGGACGCCAGGATCTCCAGGAGATTCGAGACCCCCGGCTTCGCCTCCCGGTCGTACTCGACCTCGCTCCCGCTGTCCGTGACAGCGCGCAGGATCTTCTTCCGTACGACGTCGGGCTCGTCGAGCAGATAGACGATCCCGGCGCCCGCATCGCCGGACTTGCCCATCTTCGACATCGGATCCTGCAGATCCATGACCCTGGCGGCCACCTTGGGATACGTGGCCCGAGGCACGACGAACGTATGGCCGTACCGCTGGTTGAACCGCACGGCCAGATCCCGGGTGAGCTCGACGTGCTGCACCTGGTCGTCCCCTACCGGCACCTGATCGGCCCCGTACGCCAGGATGTCCGCCGCCATCAGCACGGGATAGGTGAGCAGCGAGAGCCGCACACTCCCGCCGCGGGCCCGCTCGAGCGCGGACTTCTCCTTGTACTGGATCATCCGCCGCATCTCGCCGTCCGTCGCGACGCACTCGAGCAGATACGAGAGCCGGGCGTGCTCGTCCACATGACTCTGCACGAACACGGTGGCCCGCTCGGGATCGATCCCCGCCGCGAGCAACAGTGTCGCCGCCTGCCTACTGAGCCTGCGCACCCGACCGGGATCGTGGTCCACGGTCAGGGCGTGCAGATCGACGATGCTGAACAGCGACTCGGCGCGGTGCTGATCGACCTCTGCCCACTGGCGCACGGCGCCCAGGTAGTTCCCCAGGGTCAGATGCCCCGTCGGCTTGATCCCGCTGAAGATCCTCGTCATCTCTCCACCTCCTGGTCAGGACCGCCGGCCCGACGACCGGGCTCCGGATCCTCCAGGGGGAGAAACAAGAAACGGCCGCCGAGTCGGCAGCCGTTGAGTACATGCGTGTGTACGGCCGCCGTCAGGCGGCCCACCACAGCTGGGTGTGCGCATGCGTTGTCACGCCTCCTACAGTAGCGAGCGAGGGGCGGCACGGACCAGGGTTGACACGCCAAGACCGCGTACGTAGTGTTCTCCGAGTTGCCCGACGTGAGCGTCGACCCTTGGTCGGTCCCCGGGCAGCCATTCCGCAAGAACAGAACCATTCAAACGATCGATGTCGTGTCATCTTCGATGCCCCGCCGTCTGCTCGTTTTCATGCGCTTTTGCGAAATGAGGAATCCGCGTTCGAAAGGACGCCCCGATTTGGATCGGGAGCCAGGATTCCGCTAAAGTCTCACTCGTCGGAACGGCCCAACAGCCGGGAAGACAAACCCCGCTGACTGGGAATCAGGCCCGAAAGGATCTGGTAGAGTCGGACTCGCCGGAAAGGGAAACGCGAAAGCCGAAAGGCCGGAGCGGAAACCTGAAAGGCACCGAGGGAAATCGGACACGAAAGAGTCTGATAGAGTCGGAAACGCAAGAACGAAACACAGCAAGACAAAAAAGAAACACCGAAGGGAAGCGCCCGGAGGAAA
>NZ_JBSGRD010000011.1:0-369123 GCF_053606205.1 Streptomyces sp. NPDC055239
CGCCGCACCAACAAACCCAGCAACACCACCACCTGCACCACAAAACCAACCCACGGACCCCACCCAGGAACACCCTCCACCCGCGACCCATCCCACGCAGCCAAGAGAACGCTGAGTAGCACCAAGGCTATGAAGAGCCCGACGTCAAAGGCAGGAACCCGCCGCGACGACGCCTTCGTGAACAAGCGCACCCCCATACAAAGCGGCTCCACGCCGCGCTGTGGTCGAGCCGAGTGTAAACAAGGCGGCGCAAGACCAGCACCGCCCTCAGGACCGCCACCCGGCGGGCAGCACCTCGTCGAGAGGCCCGCGCCGCACGCACCGGCCGCCCTCGAAGAGCGCGGCATCCTCAGTGAGCGCCCGCACCGCGGGCACATCGTGGCTGATGAACAGCAGAGCAGTCGCGGCCGGGGCGAGGAGCTCCGGCAGCGCGTCGAGGACACGCTCCCGGGAAACGGCGTCCAGTGCCGACGTCACCTCGTCGCAGATCAGAAGTGCCGGACGCGCCGTCAGTGCCCGTACAAGCGCACAGCGTTGAAGCTGGCCGCCGGACAGCCGAGACGGGGTGCGCCGCAGGAGCGACGCGTCAAGACCCAGTCTTTCGGCGGTCTCCCACGCCTCAGTCGTCGCCTCCTCGCCCGGCAGACCACGCAGAAGCCTTGCGGTGTCGGCCAGTTGCTCGATGAGCGGACGGCGTTCCTCGAAGGAACCGGCGCTGTCCTGGTGCACGTACTGGACGACGCGGCGCTGTGCGGTCGTGCGGCGGTCGACGCGGCCGGGGAGCGGTCGGCCGTCGATGCTCGTCTCGCCCCGTGTCGGCGTCGTCAGTCCGGCGAGGACGCGGGCGAACGTCGTCTTGCCCGAGCCTGAGGGGCCGAGCAGCGCGGTCCTGCTGCCGGGCGGAAAGGCCATCGACACCGGACCGGCGAGAGGATCGGCCGATCTGCGGCGCACGACCATCCCCTTGGCCACGACTCCGGCCGCGCTCGGCCGGGCCCCGGCGGTCGCGCTCGGAGCGGCCTTGTCGCCCGACCCGGTGCGAT
Organism: Streptomyces sp. NPDC055239; assembly: GCF_053606205.1. Lineage (NCBI taxonomy): Bacteria > Bacillati > Actinomycetota > Actinomycetes > Kitasatosporales > Streptomycetaceae > Streptomyces > Streptomyces sp. NPDC055239. The sequence continues at coordinate 1,044 of NZ_JBSGRD010000011.1, forward strand.
GTTCCGCGGCGAGCAGTTCCCGGGTGGCCGGATGGCGGACGGCGGTCGGCTCGGGGACAGATGGCCCGGGGACGGGGACGGGGCTGTGAGTGCCGAGGACGTCCGTCGTCGGTCCGTTGTCCACGGCCCGGCCACGCTCGAGGACGATGACCCGATCTGCCGTCCTGCGCACCGTCGGCAGGTCGTGACTGAGCAGCAGTACGCCGACTCCGTCGTCCGCGAGACGGCGTACCGTTCGGCCCAGGGCGAGTGCGAGCGCCGGATCCAGGCCGCTCGTCGGTTCGTCGAGTACGAGCAGCCGTGCCCCCGTCACCAGAGCGGAGGCGAGCGCCAGGCGCTGCTGCTGGCCCCCGGAGAGCTGGTGCGGGAAGCGGCGGCGGACCGCATCCCACTCCAGTCCGGCCGAGACCAGTGCCCGGCGCGCGGTGTCCTTCCGCGCAGTCCTTCCCCGTTGCCCGAGGGCCGCAAGCTCCGTCAGCGCGCCGCCGACCCGGCGTACCGGGTCCAGTACCGATTCCGGATGCTGCGGCAGATGCGCCGCACGGCCCGCCCGCGCCGCGGGACGTCCGGCGGACGCGATGTCCATGAGATCTGTCCCGGCAAGCAGGACACGTCCGGCCAGCCGCACGCCGCCGCGTGAGGCGCCGAGCGCGGCAAGACCGAGTGTGGTCTTGCCGCTGCCAGACGGGCCGACGACGGCGACCACGGCGCCTGCCGGGACGGTCACTTCGACCCGGTCCAGGAGCGGGCGCGCGCTCCCGTCGGCATAGGCGGAGATCTCCGGGATCTTCAGGAGCGGCAGGTCGGTGGAACCGGTCACGGTCTTCCTCTCCGGTGGGCGAGGGCGTCGTCCACGAGCAGGTTTCCGCCGACGCACAGCGCCGTCAGCAGTCCGGCGGGTACGAGGACGGCGGCGGGCTGGGTGAACAGTGCGTCGCTGTTGCGCTCGATGAGCACTGCCCAGTCCGGCGAGGAAGCGGGCAGTCCAAGGCCGAGGAAGTTGGCGGACGCCAACAGGTACAGCACGACGGAGAATCTGCCGCCCGCATCAGTGGCCAGTGGAGCGGCCAACTCCCGCGCCAGATGCCGGAGGTGGATGTACGCCCAGCCGTGCCCCTGCATCCGCAGTGCCTCGACGACCGTGCGGGAACCGGGCGCGAGCGCGGCGCCGCGTACCAGGCGTGCGACGGCGGGGACTTGAAGCATCCCGGCGACCGCCACCAGCCAGAACCACTCACGGTGTCCCGTCGCGGCCAGGGTCATGAGGACCAGCAGGCCGGGGAAGGCCAGCAGCAGGTCCAAGGCACGCATCACCGTCTCGTCGAGGCCACGTCGCGGCCCAGCGGCCAGCAGACCGAGCGGAACCCCGACGGCCGTACCGACCAAGAGCGCCGCCAGGGCGCTGCCCACCACCGAGGCCCCGCCTTGCAGTACGAGTTCGAGCACATCGCGTCCAAGGACGTCCGTGCCGAGCAGGTGCCCCGCGCCGGGCGGCTGCGACGGCAGAGCATCCTCGTACGACAGGGCCTCCCCCGCCACCCACGGCCCCAGCAGGGCCGCGAGCACCGGCACCCCCAGCAGGACCAGGGCGATCCACGGCATGCGCGACGACATGCGCCGTCGTACCTCACCCACCGATTCGGCCTTCTCCGGCAGCATCACGCTGTCACCTCCCGTCGCGGTGCGAGCCGGTGCGCGGCCAGATCGGCGACGAGGTTCACGGCGACGGCGGTGCCCGCGAACAGGAGCGCGTACGTCTGCACTTGGGGCAGGTCCCGGTTCTGCACCGCCTCGACGAAGCCGCTGCCGAGGCCGCGGAATCCGAACACCGCCTCCACGAGCACGGCGCCGCCAAGGAGCCCCTCCACGCACCGGGCGTACTGCTGCGCGGCAGGGCCCAGGGCGTTGGGCAGCACGTGGCGCAACACCACCGTGCGTTCCCGCATGCCGAGCAGCCGTAGATGCTCGGCGACAGGACCGTGCCGCTCGGCCGCCACCCCGACGCGGATCTGGCGTGCCAGATCACACAGGTGCCGGGCCGTCAGTACGGTGACGGGGAGCACCAGGACGGTCGGCTCCGCCAGCAGCGCGGCCGTGTCCATGCCGACGGCGGTGGCGGGGAGGAGTCCGGCCGCCAGGGACACCGATGCGACGAGCAGCAGCCCGAGCACGAACTCCGGGACGGCGTGCAGCAGCACGGCGGCGGCGTTCAGCGTGCGGTCGGTGCGGCTGCCCTCACGCAGCCCGGACAGGGTGCCGAGCAGCGGCGCCACCAGGGTGACGAGGAGCAGCGCCGGTACACCCAGGAGCAGCGTCACCCCGGTGCGGCGAGCGATGTCGTCGCCCACCGGAAGGCCGGTGGTCAGGGAGTTTCCCAGGTCGCCGGTGAGCAGCCGCCCGAGCCAGTGCAAGAAGCGGGCCCAGGCAGGCTCATCGAGACCCAACTTCCCTCTCAGCGCCGCCACTTGTTCCGGCGTGCCGAGTTCGCCGCGGAGCACGTCGGCGGTGTCGCCGGGAAGGAGCGATCCGACGGCGAACACAGCCACCAGTACGCACAGGCACTGGACCAGTGCCAGGAGCGAACGCCGCAGAATGTAGGCGCGCACCTCAGCCGACGCGGACCCGGTCGAAGCGGGCCCAGTCGTGTGAGTTCGGCGGTGCCGCACGCAGGCCGCGGACGGACCGGTCGATGGCGTCGGTGGCATCCGAGAAGGCCCATACAAGGAGTCCGGACTCGTCGCGGGCGATCTTCTGGGCGCGGGCCAGCAGGCTCAGCCGGTCCTGCTCGTCACGGGTGGTCCTGGCTCGCTCGAGGAGCGCGTCGAACTTCTTCGAGGCGTACTGCGTCTGGTTGCGGGCCGCTCCGCCGCGCACCCGCTGCTGCAGGAAGTCGGAGACGGGCAGGGTGGAGGTGGTGTTGAAGGCGGCGACGCCCTTCGTCCTGATCTCGGAGAAGTAGGCACTGGAAGCACGGGTGTTGGCCGTCAGCTTCAGTCCGACCTCGCGCAGCTGCCGCGCCATCAGATCCGCGGCGGGCTCCCACGCGGCGTCGACGGAACTCGTCTCCACGGTGATGTGCAGACCTTCGGCCCCGGCCTCCTTCACCAGTCCGCGTGCCTCGTCGACATCCCGTGCACGCTGCTTGATGTCGTCCGGGTAGCCGCGCAGGCCCATGCCGAACAGGTCGTCGCCGGTCTCACCGTGGCCGGCGAGCGCGATACGCACCAGCGCCGCCCGGTCGATGCCGAGCTGTACGGCCCGCACGAGGCGTGGATCGTTGAACGGCTCGCGGCCGGTGCGCAGGAGGAGTTGCTGCGCGGTCGCACGCTCGGCCGTCAGCAACCGGGTCGAGCCCTCCTTCTTGAGCCGTTCCACGGAGGATCCGGCCATGTCGGCGGCGTAGTGCACCTGTCCGGACAGCAGTGCGTTGAGCCGCGCCGACTCGTCGTTCGCCGGGACGATCTCGAGCTCGGCGATGTGCGGAGCGCCGTCCCAGTGGTCGGCCCAGCGCCGGTAGCGGGCGGTGCCTCCGGGTGTGAACGACACGTAGGTGAAGGGTCCTGAGCCGACGGGCTTGCGGAAGTCCTTCGTGCCGTCGGGGATGATCTCGGTGCCGGGCCCGGCGAGAACGGTGGGGAACTCGAAGTTCGGCGCCTTCAGTTTGAAGACCACGGACCGTTCGCCGTCGGCCTTGCTCGCGGCGAAGTCGATCGAGGAGAGCAGCACTTGCGAAGGCGAGCCGGTGTCGGGGTCGGCGGCGCGGCGGTAGCTGTAGAGGACGTCTTTCGCGATGACGGGCTTCCCGTCGTGGAATTCCGCCGCGCGCAGGCGTATGCGCCATCGCGTGCCGGAGGCGTCGCTCTCCCATGACTCCGCGAGCCGTGGCCGGACGGACATGTCGTCCGCGTACGTACCGAGCGTGTCGTAGAGGGCCTTGGCGCGGGCCTGGTCGACGAAGTTGGGGGCTACGTGGGGGTCGAGGGTCTCCTGGGAGCCGCCCGACGTGAACGCGGCACGGAACCGGTCGCTTGCTCCCCCGTCCTTCCCGTCCCCGCCACAGCCGGTGAGCAGGCCGGACGCGGTAAGGGCCAGGGCCCCTCCGGCGGCAAGCACCCCTCTCCTGCCGGGTTCAGGGCGCTGCTTCGGCTCCGTCCGGGCATACGTGATCACAGTCGATCCTCTCCGGGGTGTCCTCGCCCCTGCTGTCAGATCGGCGACGGATCAGTCTCCTGACTTCCGGATCGTCGCTCGCCTCCGCCTTCCCGTCCGCGTGCGCGAACAGTGGCGTGCGGGAGGATCGCTCCCCGGTCACAGTGGCGGGACCGCGCCGGATTCACACCGGCTTCCTGGTTCCCGTCGCCTCGTGTGCTCATTGTGGCCTACGAGTTGTCGCGTACGAGGCGGCGGCGTGAGGGAGGCGTACTCCAGCGGTGCGGACGGGTCGATCGACACATCGAGGGGAGCGGGTTCGGCACCGGAGCGGACCAGCAGGTCACCGACGGCGGCGATCATGGCGCCGTTGTCGGTGCAGAGCGTCATCGGCGGCACCCGCAGCTCGATGCCCGCGGCCCGGCAGCGCTGTTCGGCCAGGGCCCGCACACGGGAGTTCGCGGCCACTCCGCCGACCACGATCAGCGTCTTCACGTCGTGGTCGCGGCACGCCCGCACGGCCTTGCGGGTGAGGACGTCGGCGACGGCTTCCTGCAGCGCGGCTGCCCCGTCGGCGACCGACGGCTCCGCGCCGCGCCGCCGGTGCTGCTCCACCCAGCGTGCGGCGGCCGTCTTCAGCCCGGAGAACGAGAACGCGTACGGGTCGTCCCCGGCCCGGGTCAGCGGGCGCGGGAAGGTGACCGCGCCGGGGTCGCCGTCACGCGCGGCGCGGTCGATGGCGGGTCCGCCCGGATACGGCAGACCCAGGATGCGGGCGACTTTGTCGAAGCACTCACCGGCCGCGTCGTCGAGCGTGTCGCCCAGGTGCTGGATCGGCTCACGCACCAGGTCCGGGACCAGGAGCAGGGACGTGTGGCCGCCGGAGACGATCAGGACCACACACGGCTCGGGCAGCGGGCCGTGCTCGAGGGTGTCGGCGGCGACGTGTCCGGCCAGGTGGTGCACTCCGTACAGCGGTACGTCCGCCGCATAGGCCAGGGACTTCGCACCGGCGAGGCCGACCTGGAGGGCGCCGGAGAGGCCGGGTCCCGTGGTGACGGCGACGGCGTCGATCTGCCCAAGGCGCAGACCGGCGTCCGCCAGGGCCTGTCGTACGACCGGAGTGAAGGCGTGCAGATGGGCGCGGGCGGCGATCTCGGGCACCACGCCTCCGAAGCGGGCGTGTTCGTCCATGCTCGACGCCACCACGTGGGCAAGGAGTCTTCCGCCCCGCACGATGCCCGCGCCGGTCTCGTCGCACGACGACTCGATCCCCAACACCACCGGTTCGCTCACTGCGACCCTCCTTCTGCACATATTCTCTAGTTGCAATATATGTGCAATAAGGGGGTGGTCATTCCCCCACGGACTCCGTCACCGGCTCCAAGGGGAAGTGGCACAGGGCGGTGTGGGAGTCGGACGCGCCCGCAGTCTCCCGGACGACGAGCGGCGGAGCCTCGTTGGCGCACAGGTCCTCGGCGCGCCAGCACCGGGTACGGAAGCGGCAGCCGGAGGGGATGTCGAAGGGCGAGGGGATCTCCCCCTGGAGCTGGATCTCCCGGTCGCCGGTGGCGCGGGAGGCGTCCAGGACCGGTGCGGCCGACATCAGCGCCGAGGTGTAGGGGTGCTGGGGCCGGTCGAAGACCTCCTCGGTGTTCCCGTGCTCGATGACCTTGCCCAGGTACATCACCGTCACCCGGTCGGCGATGTAGCGCACCACGGACAGGTCGTGGGAGATGAACACGTACGCGACACCGAGGCGTGAGCGGAGTTCCGACAGGACGTTCAGGACCTGCGCCTGTACGGACAGGTCGAGCGCGGAGACGGGCTCGTCACAGACGATGAGGTCGGGGTCCAGGGCCAGTGCGCGGGCGATGCCTATGCGCTGGCGCTGCCCTCCGGAGAACTCGTTCGGGTAGCGATGGGCGTCGCTCTCGCGCAGGCCGACCAGGGCGAGGAGTTCGCGGACGCGCTTCTCCCGGGCCTTCGGGCCCGGCACGACGTCCCGGTGGGTGCGCCAGGGTTCGCCGATCAGGTCGGCCGCCGACATGCGCGCGTTGAGGGAGGCGAAGGGGTCCTGGAAGACCATCTGGACGCGGCGGCGCCAGGCGAGGAGTTCCTTGCCGCGCAGGGCGAACGGGTCGGTGCCGTCGAACCGCACCGTGCCCGCGTCGGGCCGTTCGAGCCCGAGCAGGACCCGGGCCAGGGTGGACTTGCCGCAGCCCGACTCGCCGACGAGCCCGAGGGTCTCTCCCCTGCCGAGCTGTACGTCGACGCCGTCGAGCGCCGTCAGTCGGCGACGGCCGCTGCCGAAACTCTTGGTGACGCCGCTGACCTCGAGCAGCGGCCGGGCTTGGGCTGCCTCCGATGCGGCGGCGGTAGCTGCGGGAACTGCGGCGGTGGCTCGGGGCTCAGACATCGGCCAGCTCCTCTGAGAAGTGGCAGGCGGTCGCACGGCCCTCGCCCGACGGACGCAGCACCGGCCGTTCCCGGACACAGCGTTCGCGTACCAGCGGGCAGCGGTCCTGGAAGACGCACCCGGGCGGCACCGCGCTCAGCTCGGGCGGGCTGCCGGGCACGGCGGGCAACGGGCGCCCCCGTACGGCGTGTTCGGGGACCGAGTCGAGCAGTCCACGGGTGTAAGGGTGGCGGGGAGCGGAGAAGACGTCCCGCACAGGGCCGTTCTCCACGACCGTGCCCGCGTACATCACGACCACGTCGTCCGCGCGCTGGGCGACCACGGCCAGGTCGTGGGTGATCAGGACGAGAGCCATGTCGCGTTCGTTCTGGATGTCCCGCAGCAGCCGCATGATCTGCGCCTGCACGGTCACGTCGAGCGCGGTGGTGGGTTCGTCGGCGATGAGCACGTCGGGCTCCAGGGCGACGGCCATCGCGATGAGCAGCCGCTGCCGCATGCCGCCGGAGAACTGGTGCGGGTAGGAGCGGGCCCGTTGCCTCGGCTCTGGGATGCCCACGCGCGTCATCAGCTCGATCGCCTTCTCCTTGGCCTGGCGCCGGGAGAGCCCGCGGTGGATGCGGAACGGCTCACCGATCTGCCGGCCCACCGGCTGCACCGGGTTGAGGGCGGTCAGTGCGTCCTGGAAGACGATCGACAGGACGGGCCCGGCAAGTTTGCGGCGCTCCGCCGGGCTCAGCCGCAGCGTGTCGCTGCCCCTGACCCGGACCGCGCCACCGGTGACATCGGCCGCGGGGTCAAGCAGCCCCACGACCGACAGGGCGGTCATGGACTTGCCGCAGCCCGACTCGCCCAGGAGAGCAAGGGTGCGACCGCGGCGGACGCTGAAGCTGACGCCGTCCACGGCACGCACGGTGCCGGTGGGCGTACTCAGGTCGACGCAGAGCCCTTCGACGTCGAGGGCGAGGGCGTGGGCATCGGTGCCGGGCGGTGCGGGGACGGCTGTCGTCGTCACGGGATCAACTCCGGAGGAACGGCGGCGGAGGCGCCACGGCGCTTCGTGGGCAGCGTCAGGCGCCAGCGCTGTGCGGGGTCGGTGGCGATGCGGGCCCAGGCGGCGAGAACCGTGGCGGACACCGTGGTGAGCACGATGGCGAGCCCCGGAAGGACGGTGATCCACCAGGCGGTCTGGAGGTACTGCCGCCCCTGAGCGACCATCAGGCCCCAGCTGACGTCCGGCGGTTGGATGCCGATGCCGAGGAAGCTCAGCGAGGACTCGGTGAGCATGACGAAACAGAAGTCGAGGGTGGCGACCGTCAGGAGCGTCGGCAGGGCGATCGGCAGGATGTGCCAGTAGATGATCTTCCTGCTCGGCGTGCCGAAGGTGCGGGCCGCGTCCACGAACAGACGGCTGCGCAGTTCGGCGGCCTCCGCCCGCGCGGTGCGCAGATATACGGGGATGCGGGTGACGGCGAGGATCAGCACGATGTTCAGCGCGCTGGGCGAGAAGACGTAGAGGACGACCACCGCGATAAGCAGCGAGGGGAAGCTGAGGATCACGTCGGCGACGCGCATGGCGAGACTCTCGCGGCGGCCCCCGTGGTAACCAGCCCAAAGACCGATGGCCGAGCCGACGGCCAGCGAACACAGCACGGCGGGAACCGCCACGGACAGGGTCGTCGCGGCGGCCTCGACGAGCCGGGCAAGGACGCTGCGGCCCAGGACGTCTGTACCGAGTAGTCCGTACACCCCGTCGCTCAGGGACGGTGGCCGCAGGGAGGCGTCCAGGTCCTGGCGCTGTGCGCGGTCTCCGATGACCAGCGGGCCGAAGAGCGCCACGAGGGCGACCAGGGTGAGGATGACGGCCCCGACGGCCGCGGCACGGTCCCGGCCCAGCATCAGCCACCAGCGCGACGCGCGGGCGCGGACGGGGCCGGGGACGGGGCCGGGGGCGCGGACGGGGGCGGCCTCGGAGACAGAGGTTACGGAGGGCTCTTCTCTCGGCATGGTGCTTCCTTCGCTCACGCGGGCACCGCCTGACGCACGCGGGGGTCGGTCAGCGCGTGACAGACGTCGACGAGGATGTTGAGCGCGAAGATCGTCACCGCGGTCAGAAGCACCGCCGCCTGCAGTACCGCGAAGTCGCGCTGGAGGATGGAGTCGATCATGAGTTTGCCGATGCCGGGCCAGCCGAAGATCGTCTCGACGATCACCGCGCCGTTGACGAGGCCCACCGTCAGGTCGCCCGCCACGGTGAGGACGGGTGTCACCGCGTTGCGCAGGGCGTGGCCGAAGACCACCCGGCGGGGCGCGGCGCCCTTGCTCCGGGCGATCTTGACGTACGGCGCGGACAGCGCGGCGACCATGCTGCCGCGCACCACCTGGACGAGGACTCCGAACGGGCGGATCAGCAGGGTGGCGATGGGCAGTACCCAGATCTCGGGTCCGCCCAACGTGCCGGAGGTGGGCAGGAGTCCGAGGCTCACGCCGAAGACGAGGACGCCCATGATGGCGAACCAGAAGTCGGGGATGCTGGCGGCCGTCATCGACAGCAGGCTGGCGATCCGGTCGACCAGGGAGTTGGGGCGGTAGGCGGCAAGGCTGCCGACGAGGATCGCTCCGGTGATGGCGAGCAGCATGGTCACGCCGGCGAGTTGCAGGGTTACGGGGAAGGCGTCGAGCACCATCCCGCCCGCCGACTCCCCGGTCCGCAGCGAGGTGCCGAAGTCCAGGTGCACGGCGTCGACGAGGTAGTTCCACAGCTGGGCCGGGATCGACAGGTCGAAGCCCTGGGCGGCGGAGAACTCCGCGCGCTGCTCGGGGGTGGCGCTCAGGGGGAGATAGAGGTCGACCGGGTTGCCGGTCATCCGGGCCAGGAAGAACACGCCCAGCACCACGAACACCAGGGGGATGGCGCTGGAGACTATGCGTTTGCGCAGGAAGGGGAACATGTCAGCGCCTCGCCGCCTTCGCCTGGCCGACCTCGGCGAGCCGGAGTTCGTCCCCGGTGGCGGAGTTCGGCTTGTACCGGATCGACCGTGAAAGGCCGAGCAGTCCGTTCATGTGGGCGATATGGGCGTACTGCGCGACGGATCTGTTCTGGCGGACGAGCAGGTCGGCGAAGGCCTTCTGGCGCTTCTCGCCGGACAGCGCGCCCGCTTCGGTGACGCGCTTGTCGAGGTCTTTGGTGCCGAAGGTGGACTGCGGCCCGTCGCTGAGCAGGTACTGGCTGGTGGTGAAGGCCGTGTCACCGGCCTGGTTGCCGTGCATCATCAGCAGGGCGATGGGTCCGACGTTCTTGGGCAACGGCCGCAGCTGGTACTGGAGATGGGTGGCGGTGTCGGCCATCCGGACCTTCACGTTCAGCCCGATCCGCTCCATCTGGTACTGCAGCGCCTCCGCGGTCTCCGACACTCCGGAGAACATGCCGTTGCGGGCGACAAGGGTGATCGTCCGGCCGGTGGGTACGCCGTCGGCCTTCGCCTCTTTCACCAGGGCCTGGGCCCCGGCCACGTCCTGCCGGGTCGGTTTGATCCTGTCGTTGTGTCCCACCACTCCTGGTGGCACCAACTGGGCGGCCGGTTCGGCGAGTCCGCCGAGGAGGGCGTCGATGATGCCCTCGCGGTCGACGGCCATGTCGATCGCCCGGCGCACCCGCAGGTCGTCGAGTGGCGCCTCGCGGCCGTCGAGCCGCAGCGCGGTCGTCTCGTTGTTGGGATAGGCGACGGTCGTGTCCTTCTCCGCCTCCGTGGGGTCGAGTGCCACGGCGATCTCCGCCTCACCCTTGTCGATCATGGCGGCCCGGACACTGGCGTCGCTGCGCCAGACGTAACGGGCCCGGGGGAAGTCGGGGGCCTTGCCCCAGTAGTCGTCGTAGCGGCTGAGGGAGATCGCGGCTCCGGGCTGCCAGTCGCGGACGGCGTACGGTCCTGTGCCGATCGGTATGCGCACCTTCGCCTTGGTGTCGGTCGTGCGCGGCACGATCTCCACGAAGCTCAGGCGCAGCGGAAGGATGGGGTCGGGCTGCGCGGTGGTGACGGTCAGCTTGTTGTCCCCGGACGTCTTCACCTTGAGGTCGTCATTGCCGAAGACGTAGCCCTCGACGTTGCAGGCGAGGTCGGAGTTGACGGCCCGTTCGATGGAGAAGACGGCGTCCTCGGCGGTGAACGGCGCGCCGTTCTGGAAGGTCACCCCGCTTCGGGTGTCGAAGGTCCAGGTGCGGGGCGTGGTCTGCTTCCAGCCGGTCGCGAGCAGGGGGTCCAGGTCGCCGGAGACGGGATCGCGCTCGACGAGGGGTTCGGTGATGTTGGACCGGACGACGACGCCGGTACTGGTCAGGGAGGCTTCGCAGGGTTCCAGCGTCGGCGGTTCCTGGGTGAGCACCACCCGCAGGGTGCGGCCGTCGGCGCGGCCGGCGTCGCCGCCCGCGCTGTTGGCCACGGCACAGCCGCTGGACACAAGGACCGTGCCCGCGAGGAGCAGCGCGCTCATCGTGCGGGGCCGCCTTCGTCCGGGCGGGAGGGAAGAAACGGAAGACTTCATCGTCGGCGTATCTCCGGGGGGAGTGCTGTCGTGTGGCGATCCGAGTGCGGGCCAACCTCCTGATGCTGTTTACACTTGCGTACCCAGTCCGCATCCGTGAACGCTGAAGCTAAGCCGACGCCGGAGCAGCGTCAAGGCGTGCGGAGGGTCGGATCTTGTGTCCGCGCCGCACCGCACGCCGTCACGAACCCCTCGACGACGGGAGTACCACCATGTCCCACTCCACTGCCGCACCCGGCGCCCCGACCGGCCCCGACACCGTGCTCCAGGTCTCTCCCCTGCTCCCCGACCTGGAGAAGACACTGGCCGAGCACTACCACACCGTGCGTCTGCACGAACTGCCCGATCCCGCGAAAAACTTGAGCGAGTACGCCGACGACGTGGTGGCCGCGGTGACCAGCGCGCGGTTCGGCGTCGGCAACTCCCTGATGGACGCGCTGCCGCGGCTGGGCGCGATCGTCCACTTCGGCGTCGGCTACGAGACCACCGACGTGGCGCACGCCCGGTCGCGGGGCGTCGACGTCAGCAACACCCCCGACGTGCTCACCGACTGCGTGGCCGACCTCGCCGTCGGCGCCCTGATCGACGTCATGCGCGGCCTCTCGGCCGGTGACAGGTACGTACGCGGTGGGAGTTGGGGATCCGCACCCTTCCCGCTGGCCTCCCGCGTGAGCGGCAAGCGGATCGGCGTCCTCGGCCTCGGCCGCATCGGCAGGGCCGTCGCGCGGCGGCTCGAGGGCTTCGGCACGAGCATCGCGTACTGCTCACGCACCCCGGTCGCCGACGCCCCCTACCGCCATGTGCCCACCGCGCGGCAACTCGCCGCCGAGTGCGACGCGCTCGTGGTCACGGTCGCGGGCGGAACGGCCACCCGGGGCCTGGTCTCCGCGGAGGTCCTCGACGCGCTGGGCCCCCGCGGCTTCCTGGTGAACGTCGCACGCGGCAGCGTCGTGGACGAGCAGGCCCTGGTCGCGGCGGTACAGGAGGAACGCATCGCCGGTGCGGCGCTCGACGTCTTCGCCGACGAACCGAACGTGCCGCGAGAGCTGGTGGATTCGGACCGGGTGGTGCTCCTCCCCCACATCGCGAGCGCCACGCACGAGACGCGCCGGGCGATGGGCGATCTGGTCCTGGACAACCTCCAACGGTTCATGACGGAGGGCTCGCTGCTCACCCCCGTGCCGTAGTCAGGCCATTGACAGCCCCGCACAGCGCTGTCTACAAATGAGAACGCCTACTACATATGAGGATGGCTTCATGGCAGGGAACGCCGCACGCATTGCCGACGTCACCGTGACTCCCGTGGCCTTCCGGGACTATCCGCTGCTCAACACGGTCGGGGTGCACGAGCCCTACGCGCTGCGCACCATCGTGGAGATCACCACGGAGACCGGTGTCACCGGCGTCGGCGAGACCTACGGCGGCTCGGTCCACCTGGAGCGGCTGCACCGTGCCGCGGGTGAACTGACCGGCCTGGACGTGTGGAGCCTCAACGACCTGACGGCGCGCACCACACGCGCCCTCGGCGAGGACACGTCGGGCGGCGACGGCATGTCCGGCATGGTGACCGGCAGCAGCGCCGTGGACCGGGTCATGTCACCGTTCGACGTCGCGTGCCTGGACGTCCAGGGCAAGCTGCTCGGCAGGCCGGTCAGCGACCTCCTCGGCGGGGCCGTACGCCCCTCTGTCCCCTACAGCGCCTACCTGTTCTACAAGTGGGCCGGACACCCCGGCCAGGAGGACGACGACTGGGGCGCCGCCCTCGACCCGGACGGCCTGGTCGACCAGGCCCGCCGCATGATCGACACGTACGGCTTCTCCTCTATCAAGCTCAAGGGCGGCGTCTTCCCGCCTGACGAGGAGATCGCGGCCGTCAGGGCCCTGCACAAGGCCTTCCCCGACCTCCCCCTGCGCCTGGACCCCAACGCCGCTTGGAGCACCGAGACTTCCCTGCATGTGGCCCGTGAGCTGGAAGGCGTCCTGCAGTATCTGGAGGACCCGACCGAGGGCATCGACGGCATGGCGTCCGTGGCGGGGCGGACACCGACGCCGCTGGCGACGAACATGTGCGTCGTCTCCTTCGACGACCTCGCCCCGGCCGTGGCGAAGAAGGCCGTGGGCATCGTCCTGTCCGACCACCACTTCTGGGGCGGCCTGCGGCGCGGCGTCCAACTCTCCGCGATCTGCGACACGTTCGGCCTCGGCATGTCGATGCACTCCAACTCGCACCTGGGCATCAGCCTGGCCGCGATGACCCACCTCGCGGCGGCCACCCCCCGCCTCACCTACGCCTGCGACACGCACTGGCCGTGGAAGCGGCCGGACGAGGACGTGGTCGACACCGGGGTCCTGCGGTTCAGCGAGGGCCGCGTGGCCGTACCGACGGCTCCCGGTCTTGGCGTGGAACTGGACAGGGACGCCCTCGCCCGGCTCCACAAGCAGTATCTCGACTGCGGACTGCGCGACCGCGACGACACCGGATACATGCAGCGCTTCGACCCCTCGTTCGAGACCAAGACCCCCCGGTGGTGAACCGCCCATGCACATCATGCTCAACCACCGCATCCTGAGCCGGTTCCACGAGCCGCTCAAGGCGGGCACCGAAGGCCGGCACACCTGGCTGGAGTCCTGCGACTGGACCGCGGCTCAGGTCTCCGAACGCATCCCCGACATCGAGGTCTACGTCGGCTCGAAGCTGCGTGCCGAGGACGCCCGGCGCGCCGAACGGCTACGGCTCGTCCACGTGGTCGGCGCCGGTTACGACGGCATCCCGCTGGACGCGCTCGCCCCGGGTGTGACGGTCACCACCACCCACCACCACGGCCGCTCCATCGCCGAACACGTGCTCATGTCCGTCATGGTGCTCTCCCGCGACGTCCTGGGCGCCGACCGCGCGCTGCGTTCGGGGCACTGGCGCAACGTGGCCGTCGACCCGGAGCTGCCGTTCGGGACGACGCTGCGGGGACGCCGGGTGGGGATCATCGGGTTCGGTGAGACCGGCACCGAGGTCGCCCGGCTGTGCCAGGCGGTCGGCCTACGGGTACGCGCCGTGCGGCGCGACCCCTCCGCGCCGGTCCCCGCCGACCTGCACACCGACTGGATCGGCGGCAACGACCGGCTGCCCGACCTCCTTTCCGAGTCCGACATCGTGGTGGTCACGGTCCCCCTCGGCCCAGCAACGCACGGCCTGATCGGCCCCGCCGAACTGGCCGCCATGGGCACGGGCGGCCTCCTGGTCAACGTGGCCCGCGGCCCCGTCGTACAGGAGGAAGCGCTGTACGAGGCACTCAGCTCCGGCGTCATCAGGGGCGCCGCGCTCGACGTGTGGTGGTCAGGTCCGCCGCAGGCACCGAGCCGCCTCCCCTTCCACCGCCTGCCCAACGTCCTGATGACGCCGCATCACTCGGGCCACACCACCGACACCTTCGCCGCTCGCGCGGCGGAGATCGCCGAGAACATCAACCGCTTGGAGCAGGGCCGGCCGCTCGCCAACGTGGTGCGCGCCGGTTCCGCCGAAGCGGCCTGATCCTCTTCGTTCCGTGTCAGCGGCGGGCTTCGATCCGCATGTCGCCCCGGGTCATCGCGAGGGTCGTGCCGCGGGCGAGCGTGTCGTGCGGGAAGCCGAGTCCGATCGCGCTCACCTCGTCGAGGCGGGCCAGCTGGGCGGCGGTGAAGTCGACATCGAGGGCGCCCAGGTTGTCCTCCAGCTGCGCGGGGGTACGGGCGCCGATGATCGGCACGGTCACGTCCGGGTTCCGCAGGGTCCAGGCGAGACCGATCTGGGCGGGTGTGCGTCCCAGCTCCGTGGCGACCTCCTTCACGACGTCCACGATGGCGAGGTTGTGTTCGGTGAGCGTGCCGCCCGCGATGGTGACGCTCTTTCGGGTGCCGTCGTCGACCGCGGCGTCCTTCGCGGTCAGTTCGTCGCGGCTGTACTTGCCGGTCAGCACCCCGCCGGCCAGCGGTGACCACGGGATCACGCCCAATCCCATCTCGCGCGCCATGGGGATCAGGTCGCGTTCCCCGGTGCGCTCGATCAGGTTGTACTCGATCTGCAGCGCGACCAGCGGCGACCAGCCCCGCAGGTCGGCGATCGCCTGCATGCGTGACACCTGCCAGGCGGGAGTGTTGGAGATCGCCACGTACAGGACCTTGCCCTGCCGGACCAGATCGTCCATGCCGCGCAGGATCTCGTCGACCGGCGTCGTGAAGTCCCACAGGTGCAGGTAGAGCAGGTCGATGTAGTCCGTGTTCAGCTGTCGCAGACTGGCTTCCACCGAAGCGAACAGGCTCTTTCGGTGCGGGCCCCCGGAATTCGGATCGCCGGGTCGGCGCAGCGTCGTGTATTTCGTCGCGAGGACCAGGCTCTCGCGGTTGTCGCGGGTGAATTCGCCGAGGAGGCGCTCGGAGCTGCCATTGGTGTACGTACTGGCGGTGTCGATGAAGTTGCCGCCGCGCTCGACGTAGAGGTCGAACAGCTTGCGGGCCTCGTCCTGCTCGGCGCCCCAGCCCCATTCGGTGCCGAAGGTCGCCGCGCCCAGGGCCAGCGGTGAGACCCGCAGCCCGGAGCGGCCGAGGAGCCGGTAGGTGTCGAGGGTGAGCGACATCGTGTCCTCCTGTGCTTGTTGCGCTTGTTGCGCTTGTTGCGGTTGCGCCTCTTGCGCTGGTGATCCGCCGTCGAGAACAAGCATGTGACCGCCGCGAGCAGGGGTTAAGGGAAGGAAGTTCCTGGGAACAGCAGTCCTACCCTGGCTGTTGGATCGAGCATGACGACCCGCACGGTGGACACGACACAGGAGCTGGCCGCGTTCCTGCGGGCTCGGCGCGAGCGCCTGGACCCGCACGATTTCGCCCTGCCGTCACGTAGGCAGGCCCGGCGGACGCCGGGGCTGCGCCGCGAAGAGGTCGCCGAGCTTGCCGGGGTCAGCACCGACTACGTCGTACGTCTTGAACAGGCCCGCGGGCTGCGGCCATCGGCTGACGTGGTGGAGGCGCTGGCCGGGGCGCTGCGCCTGGCCCCCGACGAACGCGCCTACCTCTTCAACCTGGCCAAGCAGCGCCCCCGTAACGCCGACGAGCCCGCCACCACGGCGACGCCACCCCTGGCCCGCCTGGTGGCCGACCTCTCGCCGCTGCCGACCATGCTGATGAACCACCGCTACGACATCCTGGCCTGGAACGGCGAAATGGCGAGTCTGCTGCTCGATTTCGCCACCCTGCCGCCGCGGCAGCGCAATGCGATGTGGCTCTGCCTGATGCATCCGGGGATACGCGAGCTCTACGTCGACCGCGACCGCGTCGTAAGGGAGGGGATCGCCCATCTGCGCGCCGCGTGGGCCGCGCATCCGGACGATCGGGCGTTGACCGACCTCATCGCCGAGTTCACCGCTGGTGACGAGGAGTTCGCGCGCCTGTGGGCCGAGCGGGACATCACGGTCAACGGCCGTGGGAGCAAGGTGTTGCGACACCCTGACGTCGGTGTGTTCGCCGTGGATTTCGAAGTGCTGATGCCACTTCAAGATCCGGATCAGCGGTTGGTGGTCTACCGCGCCGCGGACGACGCGAGCCAGTCGGCGTTGGACCGCTTGTGCGCACGGTGACGTCGAAAGCTCACTGGCTCACTCCGGATCCGGCAGGTCCATCAGTGCGAGCTTGGCCGGATCGATCACGACGGCGATGTCGGTGATCCGGCCGTCGACGACGGTGAAGGCGAGAACCGAGAGCGGGGTGCCGTCCTCGCGCCAGGAAATGACCCCCGGAAGGCCGTTGACGAGCACCGAACGCCCCTGCGTGGCTGCCTGAGCGGACAGTTGCGCGCCGGCTGCGATCTTGGTGGCGCCGAGGGTGACGACCACGCCGGACGGGGTGTCGACGGTCAGTTTCACTTCGGGGTCGAGTACCCGCAGCAACCCCTCGAAGTCACCGCCGCGAGCCGCTGCCAGGAAGGCCTGGACGACCTCTCGCTGCTCCCGTCCGACGCCCGTCGGCCGCTCGACCGCCTGCACCTTCCTGCGGGCGCGGCTGGCGAGCATCTTGGCTGCGGCGGTGGACTTGCCGAGGATCTGGGCGATCTCGTCGAACGGCACCGCGAACAGGTCGTGCAGCACGAACGCCAGCCGCTCGCTCGGCCCGAGCGACTCAAGCACGACGAGGAGCGCGAGCCCGACCGAGTCGGCGAGCACCGCGTCGTCCTCGGGAGCGGGACCGTCGTCGAGCGTCACCACGAGCTCGGACAGGCCGTCGTCGTAGGACGCCTCGGGGCGGGCCTTGCGCGATCGCAGGACATCGAGGCTGATCCGGCCGACCACCGTGGTCAGCCAGCCCGCGAGGTTGTCGATGCTCGCCGTGTCCTGGCGTGAGAGGCGCAGCCACGCCTCCTGCACCACGTCCTCGGCGTCCGCGTGTGACCCGAGCATGCGGTGGGCGACCGCGCGCAGCCGGTCGCGCTGAGCTTCGAACACCTCGGCGATCGGGTCTGTCGGGTCCATCGGGCTGGTGCCGGCCATGTTGTTACCTTCCTCGACTCTGCTCCGTCATGGGTGATGACGGGCCCGAAAGGGCGCAGGTAACCGATCACCCACCGATGAAGGAGCAGCACCGATGGAAGCACGCATCACAAGCCCGGCGAACCCCGACATGATCACGGCGATCCAGCACCTCTACAAGGTGATTCACGCCGGGGGTGTCGACGGCAGCCTGCTGGCCCTTGTGCATCTGCGCACCAGCCAGATCAACGGCTGCAGCCCCTGCATCTTCGCCTCCGTCCAGTCGGCGAAGAAGGCCGGTGAGACCGACGAGCGGCTGCACCACGTGGTCGCGTGGCGCGAGACGCCGTTCTACACCGATGAGGAGCGGGCGGCCCTCGCTCTGGCCGAGGCCGCCACCCGGATCCAGGACGGCGCACCGGGCGTGACCGACGGGATCTGGGACGCCGCCGCCGACCACTTCAGCGAGGAGCAACTGGGCGCGATCACCCTGGAGATCGCGCTGACCAACTTCTTCAACCGGATCAACCACACGCTCCGCGAGCAGGCGGGCAAGACCTGGTGAGTCACGGCACGTGAGTCCCGGGACGGTGTGCACACTGGTACTGCCCTGCCCCGCCCTGAACCGATACCGGAGCAAATCATGAAGGCAGTCCGTTTCCATCAGTTCGGGGGCCCGGAAGTCCTCGAGATCGTGGATCTCCCCGATCCGCGTCCGGGGCCCGGCCAGGTGCGGATCGCGGTGCGCGCGGCCGGCGTCAACCCCAGCGACTGGAAGAAGCGCCAGGGCCTGATGGACGAGGAGCTTCCGCAGACCATGGGATACGAAGCGGCGGGCGTCGTCGACCAGGTCGGCGAGGGCGTCGCGGACGTGGCCATCGGCGATCGGGTGTTCGGCTTCTCCGTCGAGGGGGCGGCCCAGGCCGAGCTTGCGGTCCTTTCCTACTACGCGCCGATCCCGCCGTCGCTGGACTTCCCCGGCGCTGCCGCGCTGCCTGCCGCCATCGAGACGGCCACGCGCGCGCTCGACCAACTCGGCGTCGTGAGCGGCAGCAAGCTGCTCGTCAACGGCGCCTCCGGAAGCGTCGGCAGCGCCGCCGTCCAACTCGCCGTGGCACGCGGCGCGTACGTCATCGGCACGGCCAGTCCCGCCAACCACGCGTATCTGCGCTCGCTGGGGGCCGACCCCGTCGCCTACGGAGAGGGTCTCGTCGGGCGGGTTCGGGCGCTTGCGCCCGATGGCGTCGACCTGGCACTCGACGTCGCCGGCAGCGGCGTACTGCCGGAACTCATCGGCCTCGCGGGCGGGCCGGAGCACGTCGTGACGGTCGCCGACTTCAGCGGCGCGCAGGAGCACGGGGTGACGTTCAGCCGCGGGGACTCAGGCCGCGCGGTCCACGCGCTCGCCGAGATCGGCGGTCTTGTCGAGGCCGGGCGCTTCTCGCTTCCGGTCGCTCGGACCTTCCCGCTCGCCGAGGTCGCGCAGGCACACCGTGTCGGCGAGAAGGGCCATGTACGCGGGAAGCTCGTGCTGGTGGTCGACTGACGGGACCGCGACGACCGTTCCCCGCGTGGGCCGCTGCTTCTGCGGGCCGACTGATACCGGCCCGCGGAAGCAGCGTGGGCTCAGCTGTTGTTCGAGCCGTTGCCCGAGAGCGCCGGGATGTCGCTGAGGATGTGCGACAGCGGCTCGTCGCCCTTGTCCTGCGTGGAGTTCTCCGCGCACTGCTGGTTCTGCGGCGCCGAGAGGACCGGGATGTCCTGGACGGCGATCGGCACGACGCCGACGAGGGATCCCACGTTCGCCTTGACGGGCACACCGAGGCAGAGCTTGTTCAAGGAGCCCTGGACCAGGCTCCCCTGCGGGCTCATGTTCCCGTCGGTGCTGCTGTTGCCGAACGCCGTCTCGGCACCGTTGCCGCTCAGCGAGGTGGTGCCGTTGTCGTCGCCGGTGGCAGCCGCGCTCCCGGCACTGCCGGCCAGTGCTACGGCGGCAAGACTCAGGGCGAGGGGGAGATTACGGGTACGCATGTCACTCCAGAGCTGAACGTCATTTACCAGAAAGGCCAGTACATCCGTCTATGCACCAGACATGGCCCTATTCGCCCGTTAGCGGAGTGTCGGCGGAGCGAAGCTGACGCCGGTCGGTGGACGCGCAGCCACGGACCGTCGATGATCACGCGCAACTCCGGCACGGTGAGGTCCCTCGTGGGCAGCGGGCGGGGTGCGCTCGGTGTTTCGTTCACGCCTCCGGCGTCTCCAGCACTTCCGGCGTCTTCGATGTCCCGGATTCCTTGATCGTGCGAGGGTGGCCCGTATGACGACAGAGCGATTCGAAGTGCAGCGTCAGATTGCGGCGTCCCCGGAGAAGATCTTCGCGTTGTTGTGCGACCCCGCCGGACATGTGGCGATCGACAGTTCAGGAATGCTGCAGTCCGCCGAGGGAGAACCCGCGCGTGAGGCCGGCCATGAATTCGTCGTCCATATGGACCGTGAGTCGTTGAACGACTACCCGATGGGCAAGTACGACGTCACCGTGATCATCACGAAGTTCGAGCAGGACGCCCTGATCGAATGGACGATCTCCGGCCAGGTACAGCCTCCCATCCGGCACCTCTACGGCTACCGGCTCAAGCCGGGCGAGGACGAGGGCACGGGCGAGGGCGGCACCCTGGTCACCTCGTACTACGACTGGAGCGAGATCGAGGAACGGTACCGGGACGCGGGCATCTTCCCGGTCATCCCTGAGGCAGGCCTGCGCGCGACACTCGGAATTCTGGCGCGGAACGTGGAGTAGCGGAGTAGTAGTGGAGTAGCTCTATCGGTGCCCGGACGCACCTAGTTGCGGTATCAGCAAGTACCTTTGCCGCTCTCGTGGACTTCGCCCACAGTGTGCGTACCGGCTGCACCGGTCACCCGCCCGCGACAGGAGCTGAGCGCCCTTCAGAGCACTGCGACCTGTGCAGCGACGCGAACGCCGCACAGGGAGAGCTCTGATGGAGAACCACTATTTCGTGATCATCCCGATCGAGATCGACGAGGACAACGACGACGTGTTCCGCTCGATCATACCCGGGAGCAGGTTCCGTCTCGTGAACGTCGCCGAGTGGGAGTCGTTCACCCACTGGGAAGAGGCGATGAACGTGTGCCCGATGCTGGGCCAACAGCTGGCCGTCGTACACGCCTCGGGGTACGAGGCGATCAGGACCGTCCTCCCGGCCGCGGGCCCCGGGCAGGGTGGTGGCCACGGCGATGAGGTCGCCGAACTGTCGCCGACGGAGACGCGGCGCCGTCTGGCCGACGGCGAACTCGCCCTGGTCGATGTCCGGCAGGACGAGGAGTGGGCGGCCGTCCGCCCCGCAGGGGCCGTGCATGCCGCGCTCGACACGGCACCGGCCTCCCTTTCCGAACTGCCCGACGGACCAGTGGCGTTCATCTGCCGTACCGGTCGCCGCAGCACGCGCGCCGCGGCGCAGGCGGTGAGCGCAGGCCGTTCCGCGGTCTTCAGCGTCACCGGCGGGCTCGAAGCCTGGGAAGCGGCCGGACTGCCGGTCCTCTCCGGTCCTACGGGGAAGTAGTCAGACGTCAGGCATTGGCCGAGGCCACTCGTTCCTGCGTCCGGCACCCGCGTCCAGCGCCTGCTCGGCGCCGAGCCGACCGTTCTTCCCCCACCCCTCATGAAGGGAATCAAAGCCATGTTCTTCGTCGACACTCTGGTGTTCGAGGGCCTGGGAAACCGCAGTTATCTCTCCGGCGCCGCACGTGCCGCGATCGTCGTCGATCCGCCGCGCGACATCGACCAGGTGATCGCGGCCGCCACGAGGCGCGGAGTGCGTATCGCGTACGTGGCGGAGACCCACGTGCACAACGACTACGTCACCGGGGGCCTCGAGTTGGCTCGCGTCACCGGCGCCGTCTACCTGGTGCCGTCGGAGGCCCAGGTGTCCTTCGCCCACACCCCGGTCGCCGATGGTGACACGGTCGTGGTGGACGAGGGACTGGAGCTGCGTGCCATCGCCACCCCCGGGCACACGCCCCACCACACCTCCTACGTCCTGGAGGAGAACGGCCGCGGTGCGGCGGCGTTCACCGGTGGCTCCCTGCTGATCGGCACGGTGGGACGCCCGGACCTGGTGGAGCCGCGGCTGACCGAGCAACTCGCCCGGGCCCAGCACGCCTCCGCGCACCGCCTCGCCGACGATCTTGACGACTCCGTGCCGGTGCTTCCCACCCACGGCTTCGGCAGTTTCTGCTCGTCCTCCCAGGCCGAGGGGGACGCTTCCACGATCGGCGACGAGCGCAGGGCCAACGACGCGCTCACCCTCGATGTGGACACGTTCGTCGCCCGGACGCTCGCGAGCCTGGAGGAAGTGCCCGCCTACTACACGCACATGGGCCCGGCCAACGCAGCGGGGCCCGCCCCTGTCGATCTCACCCCGCCCGCGCCCGCCGACGCCGCGCAGATCGCCGAGCGGCTGGCCGCCGGCGA
Organism: Streptomyces sp. NPDC055239; assembly: GCF_053606205.1. Lineage (NCBI taxonomy): Bacteria > Bacillati > Actinomycetota > Actinomycetes > Kitasatosporales > Streptomycetaceae > Streptomyces > Streptomyces sp. NPDC055239. Next base: position 23,125 of record NZ_JBSGRD010000011.1, read on the forward strand.
GTGGGTGGTGGACCTGCGTCACCGCGTCGCCTTCGCCGAGGGCCACGTGGCCGGGTCGTTCAACTTCGAGGGCGAGGGCAAGCTCGCCACGTATCTCGCCTGGCTGATCCCGTGGGGCAAGCCCGTCACCCTGCTCGCCGAGACGGCCGGACAGATAGCCGACGCGCAGCGCGAACTGGTCCGGGTGGGCATCGACCGTCCGGCCTCCGCCGCCACCGGTGGCCCGGCGAGCTGGCTCCGCGAGGGGGTACACCCGGCGTCGTTCCCGCGCGCCACCTTCGCCGACCTCGCCGAGGCCCGTCGGCGCGGCGAAGGAGCGCTGGTGCTCGACGTGCGCCGCGCTTCCGAACGCGCCGCCGGGCACATCGCGGGCTCGGTGCACATCCCGGTCCATGAACTGCGCCTGCGGAGCGACGAGATACCGGACGGCACGGTGTGGGTCCACTGCGCCGGGGGGATGCGCGCCGCGATCGCCGCCTCCCTCCTGGACGCGAGCGGGCGGCAAGTCGTAGCGGTCGACGACGGTTTCGACGCGGCGCGCGACGCTGGTCTGCCCCTCGCCCGCGCGGAACGAAAACCCGGGCAGGGCGGCCGGGCAGCGTGAGTACCCTCGTCCTGGCCTTGATCGCGGGTGCCGTGGTCGGCCTGGCGCTCGGCGCGCTCGGCGGCGGGGGCAGCGTCCTCGCCGTGCCCGCGTTGATCTACCTGCTCGGCTTCACCCCCGCGGCGGCCACCACCGCGAGCCTGGTCATCGTCACCGCCACCTCGCTGACCGCCCTGTCCGGCCATGCCCGTTGCGGACACGTACGGTGGAGAGCCGGAGCCGTGTTCGCCGCCGCCGGCCTCCTGCCCGCCGCGCTCGCCGGAGCTGTCGCGGGCCGCCTACCCGAGGCCACCCTGACCATCGCCTTCAGCGCCGTCGCCGGTCTCGCCGCGCTCAGGATGCTGCGTCCCGCACCGGCGGCCGGCGCCGGGAGCGGCCCGGTGCGGCCGGCGAAGGCGGCGGGCACCGGGGCCGGTCTGGGCGCGCTGACCGGTCTGCTGGGAGTGGGGGGAGGCTTCCTCGCGGTCCCGGCACTTGTCACCGTGCTCGCATTCGAGATGCAGGCCGCGATCGGTACCAGTCTGCTGGTCATCTCGGCCAACTCGTTGGCTTCCCTGGCCACCCGAGGGGCTACCGTCACGGGCCTCGACTGGCCGGTCATCGGCCCGTTCGCAGCCGCCGCGATCCTGGGCGCGTGGGACGGCAAACGCCTGGCCCTCAAGATGTCGGGGCCCCTGCTGCAGCGGTCCTTCGCGTACGTGCTGCTGGCGGTGGCGGCGTTCATGCTCCTCGACGCCGTCCTCTGATCCGTCGCCGACCACCTCGTGCGGTAGGCCCCCGCTCGCCCGTGGTCAGGGCGAGCGGGGGCCTACGGTTCGGCACATGAGCTATCCGGGGGCCGTCAGGTCAGTGGGCGAAGCCCCAGTCGAGCATCTTGGCGGCGTCCTCGAAGCGGGTCTTGTCGGTCCCGAGGATCGCGCCGACGAGGGTGCGGTTGTCCCGCTCGGCGGCGAAGACGACGGCGTAGCCGGCTTCCGTGCCGCTGCCGGTCTTGATGCCCAGAGCGCCGTCGTAGGTGCTCAGCAGAGTGTTGGTGTTCTCCCAGGTGTAGTACCGGGTCTTGCCATTGGCCGCCGGAGCATCGGCCTTGTACTGCTTCTGCTTCACGACCTCGGCGAACACCGGCTTCAGCATCGCGCGCTGGCCGAGCTTGGCCAGATCGCGGGCGGTGCTGCGGTTGTCGCCGTGCGAGATGCCGTCGAAGGAGTCGAAGTGCGTGCCGGTCAGGTTCAGCTGCTGCGCTTCGGTGTTCATCTGGTTCTCGAAGTCGGCGATCCGTGCGTCCACGGTGTCTCCGACGCCGTAGTTGTCAGCCAGGGCCATCGCCGCGTCCGCCCCCGAGGGGAGCAGCATGGCGTGCAGCAACTGCTTGACGGTCAGCTTGTCGCCGACCTGGAGGTCAGCCGTACTGGAACCGTTCTCCGCCACGTAGTCCCGGTATTCCTGCTTCACCGTGATCTGCCGGTCGAGCCACTCCGGGTGCTTGAGCACGACCAGGGCGGTCATGATCTTGGTGGTGCTGGCCATCGACACGCTCTCGTCGGCCTTGGCCCCGGCCCACATCTCCCGCTCCTGACTGCCGTCGCGGGCGTCGAGGAGGAAGGCGTGGTCAGCCTTGGTGTTGGGGACGTCCGCACTTCTCGTGTCCGGCGCGCCCTGACTCTGGCCGGCGGGAGCGGCGGCCTCGCCGCTCTGTTCGTCGTTCACCGCGGCGGAGTGCGTGGCAGGGGTGGCGGCCTGCGCGAGGCCGCCGGCGGTGATCGGCAGGGCGGCGCCGAACAGTGCGACCGTCGCGATCCGGGCCCCCGTCCGGTGGATCCGGTTGGGGCGGGCGTGGGAACCCATGAGGCATCCCTTTCTCCCGGCGCGGGGACGCCGGCTTGTAACGAAAAGATCAGTGCATATCGAACCTACTTAGGCCTTGACAGCCATTTCAAGATCGCTTTGTCATAGCCGGGTAACAGGACCCACCGACATGAAGATGTCGTGGAGACAACTGGCAGATCCCATGAGGCGAGTTGCGGACCGTGCCCGTCCGACTCCCCTGCGCCCTCACGGTCTGGTCGTACTGTCGGCGGTCCACGTCCTACGTCAGCTCGGTGGGCAGTTGGGCGGCCTCATGTGTACCGGCACTGATCAGCCCGGTCTCGTAGGCGACGATGACGGCCTGGACACGGTCACGGAGTCCGAGTTTGGCGAGGATGCGGGCGACGTGGGTTTTGACGGTGGCCTCGGCGAGGTGGAGGCGGGTGGCGAGTTCCGCGTTGCTCAGCCCGCGGGCCAGCAGGCCGAGGACTTCCAGTTCGCGCGGGGTGAGCGAGGCGAGGTCGCGGTGGAGGGCGGCGGTGTCGCTGCCGTGCTGGGCGAACCGCTGGACGAGACGGCGGGTGATGGCGGGCGCGAGGAGAGCGTCGCCGGTGCGGACCGTGCGGACGGCCGAGGCCAGGTGTTCGGGAGTGACGTCCTTGAGGAGGAAGCCGCTGGCCCCGGCGGACAGGGCCGCGTAGACGTACCGGTCGAGGTCGAAGGTGGTCAGGATGATGACGCGGGGTTCGCCGGGGGCGCCGGTGAGAATGCGGCGGGTTGCCTCGAGGCCGTCCATCTCCGGCATCCGGATGTCCATCAGGATCACGTCGGGACGTGTGCGGCGGGCGGCTTCGACCGCTTCGGCTCCGTTGGTCGCCTCGGCGACGACGTCGATGCCGTCGGCACCGAGGATCAACCGGAATCCGGTGCGGACCAGGGTCTGGTCGTCGGCGAGGAGTACACGCAGCGGCTCGGTCACGGTGTCTCCAAGGGGATGAGGGCCTCCACGCGGTAGCCACCGGTCAGGCGTCGGCCGGTGTCCAGGGTTCCGTCGTAGACGGCGAGGCGCTCGCGCAGGCCGATAAGACCCCGGCCGTTCCCGGTCGCCGCGCCCGCGCCCGGGCGTCCACCGGTGTCGGCGATCTCCACCCGCAGCGATTCCGGTCGGCGTTCGAGAGTCACGGAGGCGGTGGCACCGTACGCGTGCTTCACGGTGTTGGTCAGGGCTTCCTGGACCACGCGATAGACGGCGAGCTCGATGCCGGGCGGGATCTCGCGGGGTGGACCGGTCACGGTCAGGTCGACCGGCAGACCCGCGTCCCGTACGCGTCCGACGAGTTTGTCCAGCTGGTCGAGGCCGGGCTGCGGGGCCAAGTCATCGGCTGTGCCCTCCGGGTCGTCGGCTGCGCCCACCGGCTCGCCCTCGCCGTCCATGGTGAGCAGGCCCATGACGTGCCGCAGTTCGGTCATGGCGGCCCGGCCACCGGCCTCGACGGCGAGCAGCGCCTCGCCTGCCTGCTCGGGAGAAGTCTTCATGATCTTCCGGGCGGCGCCCGCCTGAATGACCATCACGCTGACGTTGTGCGTGACGACGTCGTGCAACTCGCGGGCGATCCTCGCGCGTTCGTGCTCGACGGCCCGGTGCAGCGCCTCGGCCTGTTCGCGTTCCAGGGTGGTGAGCCTGGTTCGTCCTTCGTCGGTGCGGAGTTTCCAGGTGCGGAGCCCGAGGGCGGCTCCGGCCATCGGGACCAGGATCAGCAGGGCGATGTACTCGTTGGGGACGATCGGTGTCACCGAGTTCCCCGAGGTGCCGACAAGGAGGACCGACACCGGGAGCGCCGCCAGGGTCGCCGTCCGGTAGGGGCTGTACACGGCGGCGCTGTAGACGGCGATGACGAACGCGTAGAAGGTCAGGCGCAGGACGCTCTGCGGTGTCGCCAGTGTCGCGGCGGTCACGAGACACAGCACGGTGAGCGGGTAGCGGCGGCGCAGCGCGAGGGCGCCGGAGGCGATGGCCGCGAGGGCCACCATGTAGGCCATGCCGTCGGGCCCCGACGGGCGCGGTACGACGTACTCCACGCCGGGCGCGATCTCCCGCACCACCACGTTGTCGGTGTTGTCGATGCCGTAGTAGACGGTGGTGACGGCGAGTGCCAGCGCCACCAGCACGTCGAACTGCCAGGCGCGCCGGGTCAGCCGCAGCGGTGTCCCGCTCGGGCGCCTGGCGTCGTCGGCCGTCCTGCGGACGGCTTCCGCCAGCCCCTCCAGCGTCGTACGTGCGTTCATCACCGGGTCATTGTCGCCGCCGCGCGGGCTCACGGAGTCCGCCGTGGTGGTCATTCCGCTCGCACCGGATACATCACTCGCCTACATCGCAGGGATGACGTTCGGGGGGATCATCCCGGCGCGGTACCGCAAGGGGTCCGGGCGGGCGACGCGCGCGAGCCGGGTCCGCTCCTAGCGTTCACGCAGCCAACTGCCCTTACGCGAGGAGCCCTTCATGACCGTGCCGGTGATCGAACTGCGCGAGGTGAGCCGCCGCTACGACAGCGGTCCGCCCGCTCTGCACGAGGCGTCGCTGACTGTGCGCAGCGGCGAGGCCGTCGCCGTCCTCGGCCCTTCCGGCAGCGGTAAGTCCACCCTGCTCAACCTGATCGCGGGCCTGGACCGGCCGGACACGGGAACCGTGACCGTGGACGGGGTGCGGGTGGATCAGCTGGGCGAAGCCGGATCGGCGCTCTACCGGCGGTCGAAGATCGGCATGGTCTTCCAGTTCTTCAATCTGCTCGACGATCTGACCGTCGCCGACAATGTCGTACTGCCCGCGCGGCTCGCGGGCATGGCACGCGGGGAGGCGGACCGCCGGGCGGCCGAGCTCCTTGAGAACCTCGGCATCGACCGGCACGCCGGCGCCTATCCGGGCCGTCTTTCGGGCGGCGAGCGGCAACGCGTCGCGGTGGCAAGGGCGTTGATGAACCGGCCGCCGCTGCTCCTGGCCGACGAGCCGACCGGAGCCCTGGACACGGCAGCCGGACAGGACGTCAGCAGACTGCTCACCGAGCTCAACGCCGAGGGCCAGACCATCGTCGTCGTCACCCACGACCTGGCCCTTGCCCGCTCCTGCACCACGCGCACGCTGCGGATCGGCGACGGCCGGATCACCGAGGACACCGGGACGCAGAACCTCGTGGACCTCGCTCCGAAGGCCGTGCGATGAGCGCGCTCGGCAAGGTGGTGCGCTCGGGCGTGGGACGACGCCGGGTGCAGACACTGGTGATCGCCCTCGCCACGATGATGGCAGTGGCCGCATCCGTACTCGGCGGATCGCTCCTCGCGATCTCCAGCGCGCCCTTCGACGACGCGTTCGCCGAGCATCAAGGGGCGCACCTGTCCGTCCAGTTCGACGCGGGCGAGGTGAGTACCGGACAGCTGACGAAGTCCAAGGACGCCGAGGGGGTCAGCGGCGCAGCCGGGCCGTTCCGTACGGCCACGGTCACCCCGCGGGCGGACGAGGCGGGCCTCGGGTGGCCGATGACCGTGGCCGGCCGGGGTGATCCCGGCCAAGGCGTGGACGAGGTGACGCTCCTCGACGGACGGTGGCCCACCCGTTCCGGCGAGATCGTCCTGTCGGCCGACGCCTCGCTCATCCCGACCCTGGGCAGGAAGATCGCCTTCTCCCATCTGCCCGACGGGCCGACACTGACGGTGGTCGGCGTCGCCCGCTCGGTCACACGGACCGCCGACGCCTGGGTGGTTCCGTCCCAGATGCCGGCGCTCACCTCGCCCGGCGACGGCGGCTACCAAATGCTCTACCGCTTCACCGCGGCAGGCACCGCCGCACAGATCACCGCGGGCGGCAGAGCAGTGACGGCACCCCTGCCGCCCGGAGCGGCCGTCGGCGAACAGTCCTGGCTCACCGTCAAGAAGACCGCCGAGCAGGACACCGCTCTCTACGTCCCCTTCCTCGTCGCGTTCGGCGCCCTGGGCCTTGTCATGTCGGTGCTCATCGTCGGCAACGTCGTCGCGTCGGCGGTCGGTACGGGAACGCGCCGCATCGGCATCCTCAAGGCCGTCGGCTTCACCCCGGCCCAGGTCGTACGGGCCTACGTGGGCCAGGCGCTGATCCCGGCCGCCGTCGGCACGGCCCTCGGTGTCCTCGCGGGCCACCTGCTCGCCGTCCCCGTACTGGCCGAGACGGAGGAGGTCTACGGCACCTCGTCCCTGGCCATCGCGCCCGGTGTCGACCTGGCGGTGATCGCCGGGGTGCTCGGCCTGGTGGCGGCGACCGCGTGGGCGAGTGCCTGGCGGGCCGGTCGGCTCCGTACGGTAGACGCGCTCGCCGTCGGGCGCAGCGCTTCGGCGGGGCGGGGACGGTGGGCGGCTCGCCTGGCCGGGCGGCTGCCGTTGCCAAGGCCGGTCGCCCTGGGCCTTGCCCGGCCGTTCGCGCGGCCCGCCCGCGCGCTGGCCATGGGCACCGCGATCCTGTTCGGGGCCGTCGCCGTCACCTTCACCGTGGGGATGAGCGCCACGCTCGGCCAGGTGATGAAGGCCAAGTCCCACGACGTGGCCGATGTCGTGGTGCCCGCGCCCATGCCGGACTTCGGCCCCCAAGGCCCCCAGGCCCCCGATCCCGATCCAGCTCCCGATGCCGATGCCGATCCCAAGAAGCAGCGGCCCAAGCCGGATCCCGCCGCGGTCGCCGCGGCCATCAAGGCCGACGCCGGAACCGGGAAGTACTACAGCGCCACGACCGTACGCACGACGGTGTCCGGCCTGCCCGGCACCGTCGACGCGGTCGCCTTCACCGGCGACGCTTCCTGGGGCGGCTACACGATGGTCGCGGGCCGCTGGATCGACAGGCCCGGCGAGGCAGTTGTCCCATCCCCCTTCCTGACCGCCACGGGCACCCGCATCGGTGACACCGTCACTCTCGACGGCATGTCCGAGCCGGTCACGGTGCGGATCGTCGGAGAGGTTCTCGATCCGCGCAACGACGGCATGCAGGTCTTCACCGACTCCTCGACCCTCACGGCAGCCCGCCCCGACCTGACGGAGACGAGCCATCACATCGCGGTCACGCCGGGCACCGACGCCTCCGCCTACGTCGCGACGCTGAACAAGGACTTGTCACCGCTGGGGGTCACCGCTCGGGTCGGCGGGCTCAACGCCGGTGGCGACATGGTCGTCACGCTCAACGCGCTGTCGGCGATCCTCACACTGATGCTGGTCGCCGTCGCCGCACTCGGCGTACTCAACGGCGTACTGCTCGACACCCGCGAGCGGGTCCGGGAGATCGGTGTGCACAAGGCGCTCGGCATGACGCCGCGGCAGACCGTCGCGATGGTCCTCACCTCGGTCTTCGTGACCGGTCTTGTCGCGGGCGCCGTGGGCGTGCCACTCGGCGTGGCCCTGCACGGCTTGGTCATGCCCGCGATGGGCGACAGCGTGGGGCTCCGCTTCCCCGACTCGGTCATGGCCGTCTATCACGGGCCCCAATTGCTCCCGCTCGCACTGGGCGGCCTGCTCATCGCCACCCTGGGGGCGCTCCTGCCCGCGGGCTGGGCCGCCAGGGCCCGAACCGCCACGGCTCTGCGCACCGAATAGATCGATCAGGTTGATGTCATCGATCAGGTCGATGTGACGTCGACGACTCTCCGGCTGCTTCGGGGCGGGCGTGCACGATCATGACCGGCATGGACACTCGTTTCGTTGGCATCACCGACCTGGTCGAGGCCCCGTCCGTGGCGGTCGTGGTCGACGTCATGCGTGCTTTCACCGTGGCCGCCTGGGCTTTTGCCCAGGGGGCGGAGAAGATCGTTCTCGCTGAGTCGCTGGAAGACGCTCTGGCGCTCAAGGCTCGCCACCCGGATCGGGTGGCCCTCAAGGACGGGCCGCCCGCGCCCGGGTTCGACCTGGTCAACTCGCCGGGCCTGCTGCGGTCTGCCGACCTCGGCGGACGAACCGTTGTGCAGAAGACCACGGCGGGTACGGTCGGCGCCCTCGCGGTCAAGGACGCGTCGCTGGTGCTGTGCGCAAGCTTCGTGGTGGCAGAGGCGACGGCTCGGCTCCTGAGGACACGTAGGAGCGACGGTGTCACGTTCGTCGTCACCGGCGAAGACGGACAGGCCGATGAGGATCTGGCGTGCGCTCAGTACGTCGCCCGGAGAGCCACCGGGGATGAGACGGACGCTGCCGGGTTCCTTCGCCGCGCCGCCGAGTCGCGCGCCGCCACCGAGCTGACGGAGGGCGTGCGTCAAGGGGTTCATCCTGATGACGTCGCGCTCTGTCTTGAGCTCGACCGGTTTCCCTTCGCCATGGTGGCGGCGTTGGAGGACTCGCTCATGGTCCTGCGCCCGTGCGCCGCGCCTACTTCTCGGGCGTCTCGGGCAGGGAGTTCGACCGCGGCGGGTTAGTCGGCCTGCTCCGTCACGAGGACTCCGACTCGCGGTACAGCACGAGGTGCTCGTGGTGGAGCACTCCGCCCCGGATGTCGCCCGTGGCCGTGAACCCGGTGTCGTCCACGTAGTCCAGGTGGCTGCCGGACACCGTGTACCGGCCGGTGTACGCGCTGCGCCGGGTGCCCCGGGCCTCGTCGTAGCGGCCGTCCGGCAGCAGTTCCTGGCGGATGTGGCCGTCCGCGGTCACCCACATGCCGACCACGTCGGCGTTCTCGGGCGCGCGGCCGCCGCGGACTGCCTCGGTGTCTCCGTCTCCACTCATGGTGATCTTCCTTCCTCGGGGTGCTGTGATGTCGTACTCCATCGAGTCTGCGCAGGTCGGAAGCGGTCGACCAGGATGTGTGCTGCCTGGGTGCGGCACACCCAGGCACGGCGCGAGGCCGCCGCCTAGCCTGAAGTCATGGACGACAATCACCTGGGAGAGTTCCTGCGCGCGCGCCGCGCCGGCCTGCGGCCGGAGGACGTCGGCATGGCGAGCTACGGCATCCGCAGAGTCGCCGGGCTGCGCCGCGAGGAGGTAGCCGTCCTGGCCGGCATGAACGCCGACTACTACACCCGCCTGGAACAGGGCCGCGAACGCCACCCCTCACCCCAGGTGCTCGACGCCCTCAGCCGCGCACTGCACCTCGACGCCGAGGCACGGGCCCACCTGTACCGGCTGGCCGGGGCCCCACCCCAGGACCGGTCCCCCGCCCACATCACCGAGCAAGTCAGCTCCTCACTGCGCCAGTTGATGGACGGCTACGCCCACACTCCGGCGTTCGTCATGAACCGGAACCTGGACCTCCTCGCCACCAACGCCCTGACCGACGCGCTGTACGCCCCGTTCACCCCGGCGGACAACCTCGCCCGCATGACCTTCCTGGACCCGGCCTGCCAGCACTTCTACGCGGACTGGGAGCGGGCGGCCCAGGCCACTGTCGCCAATCTGCGCCAGGCAGCGGGCTTCGATCCCGACGCCCCCCGGCTACGGGAGCTCGTGGACACCCTCAAGAAACACAGCACGGCCTTTACGCAGCTGTGGCAGGCGCACACCGTGCGCGGCAAGACGCAGGACGCCAAGCACCTCCTCCACCCGGACGTCGGCCCCCTCGCTCTCACCTACCAGTCCTTCGACGTCCGCGAAGCCCCCGGCCAGCAACTCGTCATCTATCACGCCGAACCCGGCGGCCCCAGCGCCCAGGCCCTCGGCCTCCTCGGCTCCCTCCACGCCACGCGGCGTCACACCGAACCCGGTTCCCGCACCTGAGCATTGCGGCCGGTGAGCGGGTTGATCTCTGTTTGGCGACGGCACCCGCGAAAGCCATCGCAGAGTGCATAGGGTCGCCCGCATGGCACTGCGACCCGTAAATGTGAACATGAAGGCTCTTGACGACTCGCTGGTCGGCCAGTTCTGGGCGGAGGCGCTCGGCTGGGGTGTTTCCAGCGAGGCCCCCGGCGTGACCAACGTGGAACCCGGAGGCGGCTTCGTCTGGCCGGACGCGGTCGCCGTCTGCGTCGACGTCGTCACCGTCCCGGAGCCCAAGACGGCGACGAAGAACCGTACGCACCTCGACCTCGCGACCACCTCCGCGGCCCATCAGGCGGAGTTGGTCACACGCCTCCAGACTCTTGGTGCGACGCCCGTCGACGTGGGCCAGGGCGACGTGCCGTGGACGGTCCTCGCCGACCCGGAGGGCAACGAGTTCTGCGTCCTTGAGCCTCGCGAGATCTACCGGGACACCGGGCCGATCGCCGCGGTGGTGATCGACTGCGTGGATCCGCGGGCGATGGCGCGGTTCTGGGACGAGGCGATGGACTGGACCCTGCACGAGGTGACCGACGATCGTGCGGTGCTGCGCTCTGCCAAGGGTGTCGGCCCGTATCTCGAGTTCCTCCGCACACCCGGCGAGAAGACCGTGCCGGACCGCGTTCACATCGACCTCCTTCCGTACCCCGGCGACGACCAAGAGGCGGAGGTGACCCGGCTGCGGGCCCTGGGCGCCACTGATCTCGACCTCGGCCAGGGCGACGTCCCGTGGAAGTGCCTGACAGACCCGGAGCACCACGAGTTCTGCGTCCTGGGCCGCGCCTGACACGGGGCCTCGGCGGCACCCCGGCACGCGAGCAACCCGGCGAACGCGAACTGCCACTGGCCCTACAAGGAACTCGTCGAGTGCTACGGGGGCGGAGTCTTCGACGAGGCCAAGTCACGCGCGGAGACCTTCGCCAACTTGTGGGAAACCCGAACCCAAGCCACCGCAGTTGTTGCGGGGCGACGGGGCGTACGGCCGCATCAACAGGTCACGGGTGAACGGGATTCGGTCGCCAGGCTAGAAGACGGATCACTCCTGCCAACCGAGTGCGCTCTGCTACTTCGACTCCAGCCGCCCCAGTGGGTGGGCACCCTCCGCCAGGGCGGTTCGGGCTGCCGTCCAGTCGGCGTCGGCGGTGTCGGTGACGTGGCGCAGGTACGCGAGGGTGACCTGCTGGATCAGGGCCACGCGCTCGGGGCTCTCGTCGGTGGTCTCCGCCGCCTCGTAGCCGGAGATGCCGCCGAGGAAGTGCTGGCCGCCGAAGAGGGTGAGCAGATGCTTGTCGCCGGAGCTCAGGGTGTACGGGTCGGTCGTCCAGGCCGCTCCCCGGGTGGAGAGCGGGAGTTCGTCCTTGTCCCCGGCGACCACCAGGGTCGGCGCGGCGATGTGGGAGAAGTCCTGGTCCCGCAGCCAGGGCAGGTTGTCGTGGGCGAAGGGGTCAGGCCGTCTCCGCCGCTGCCTGCCGTGGCCAGCAGGATGCTCGCCCGGACCCGGGGATCGGACATGTCTTCCGCGATCCCGGTCCGCGGGTCGACGACGCGCAGACCCACCAGGAGGCCTGCCGTCTGCCCGCCGAAGGAATGCCCGGCCGCGACGACCCGGCGGCGGTCCACTCGCCCGGCCAGGCCGGGTACAGCGGCCTCCAGTGTGTCGAGCTCGTCGAGGACGCGCTTCATGTCCTGGACGCGGTGGCGCCACGACTGAGGCTTGCGGGGGTCGTCCGCGGCGAGGTGCAGCCTCTTGGAGTCGAGATGGGTCGCCTGAATCACCACGAAGCCGTGAGCAGCCCAGTGATCCACCAGCGGTGCGTAACCGTCCAGGTTCGAGCCGAACCCGTGCGCGAAGAGAACGATCGGCAGGTCGTGCCCGGTGGCCGGGGCGGATACGCGTACGTGCAGGTCCTCGCCTCGTTCGGGGGCGGACAGCACGATCGGCTTCACCGCGACGATCGGGGCGGGGGTGGGGACGGAGGCGCCTGTCGCACCGGTCCTCGCATGTGCCGAATTGATCATGGGAGTGCGCTTCTTTCACGTCGTACGGGCTACGGATGGTGCGAGCGGCGGGACGGGGTGAGCGGCCCCGCACGCGAGCTACGCTAAAACCTGACGTCGACGTCAGAGGCAAGCCACAGGCCTCGCCATGTGCGTCACGTACGTCACGTACGTCACGAAGGAGGGAAAATGCGCATCGGGGAACTCGCCACCCGGACCGGCGTCAGCGTCAGGGCCCTGCGTTACTACGAGGAACAGCACCTGCTGACGTCCGAGCGCAGTCCCAGCGGTCAGCGCCACTATCCGCAGAGCGCGGTCGACCAGGTCGAACTGGTCCAGGAGCTCTACGCCGCCGGGCTCTCCAGCAAGACGATCGTGGAGCTGATGCCGTGCGTCGTCGACGGCAACGCCACTCCGGGGCTGCTCGAGCGACTTGCCACCGAGCGCGACCGCATCGACCAGCGCATCGCCGACCTGACACACGCCAGGAACCGGCTCGATTCCGTAGTCTCCGCCGCCACCGACAACCTGGTCACGGGCCGGTCCTGCCGACCTGTCCTACCGACCTGAGGCCACCGCGCAGACCGGACGGGACTGCTCAGCGAGCAACTGCTCAGCAGGCACGAACCGCCCTTCCGCGAGCATGGTGGGAAGGTGAGAAGAACAGTGCGCGCTGTGGGCGCGGCAAGCGTGGATACGGTCTGGCAGCGATATGTACGGACGGCGGCCTGGCCCACGTGGGCTCCGCAGATCCGGGCCGTGGAGGCGGAGGCCGAGCTGCGGGCGGGCATGCGCGGCCGGGTGGTGCCCGTGGTGGGACCCGGCGTCGCCTTCGTCATCGAGGCCGTCGACCATCAGGCCCATACCTGGCGGTGGCGGGTCCAGGCGGGCCCGGTACGCATGCGCCTGTGGCACGCCGTCCGAGCCCGCACTCCGTCCGGCACGGAGACCGACCTGCACATCGACGGCCCCGCGCTGGTCGTGGTGGCGTATGCGCCGCTGGCACAGCGCGCGTTGCGCCGTCTGGTCCAGAGCTGAAGTACCGGCGGCACGGGTGACCGGCGCCGGGCAACCGACCGACCCCGGGTGACGACGTCTCTCCATCCCCTTGCGCCGGACGCTGCCCGTGTAGTCCGCTGATCCGCATGGGGAAGAAGAGCATTGCCGCAATGACCGCCGCCCTTGTCGCGGGGTCCCTTCTCACAGGCGTACCGAGTCCCGGTGCGCAAGCCGCAACTGGCGCGCGAGCCACCGGGCATGGCGCCGACAGCTCAGCACCGCCGACCGGGTCGCCTCTCGCCCCCGGGATCGACCTGGACACCGTGACGATTCCGGAGTTGCAGGCGCGTATGGCCGGCGGTTCGCTGACCTCGTCGAAGCTGACCCGGGCCTACCTGCGGCGGATCGAGGACGTCGATCCCAAGATTCACTCGGTGCTGCGTACCAGCCCGACGGCCCTGCGCCAGGCGGCCGCCAGCGACGCGAGGCACCGGCGCGGCAAGACACTCGGGCCGCTGGACGGCATCCCCGTTCTGCTCAAGGACAACGTGAACACCCGTGACATGCCGACGACGGCCGGGTCGCTCGCCCTCGCCGGGAGCCCGCCCGACACCGATGCGGCGCTGGTGACCCGGCTGCGGAAGGCGGGGGCGGTGATCCTCGGCAAGACCAACCTGTCCGAGTGGGCCAACTTCCGTGCCGCAAAGCCGACTTCGGGGTGGTCGGCGGTGGGCGGCCAGACCAACAACCCGTACGTCCTCGACCGGAATCCGTGCGGTTCCTCCGCCGGTTCGGCCGCCGCGCTCGCCGCGTCGTTGTCGCAGGTGGCGATCGGCACCGAGACGGACGGCTCCATCGTGTGCCCTGCCGGGATGAACGGCATCGTCGGCCACAAGCCAAGCCTCGGCCTGGTCAGCCAGTCGGGTGTGGTGCCGATCTCCGCCGAGCAGGACACGGCAGGGCCGATGGCGCGCAACGTGATCGACACCGCCCTCACGCTTTCGGTGCTGAGCGGTGACAAGGACGCGCGCGGCAAGGGCACACGAGGTGAGAGCGCACGGGGTGACGGTCCCGGCGGCCTCCGCGGCAAGCGGATCGGCCTGTGGCGCCTGCCCTCGCTCGGGTCCGACGTGGACGCGGTGATGACCCGTACGGCCAAGAAGCTGCGCAAGGCCGGAGCCGAGGTCGTCGAGGTGACACCCCCGTACCAGGCGCGGCTCGCCGAACTCGAATTCCCGGCGCTGCTCAGCGAGTTCCACCGGGACATCGACGCCTACCTCGGCACACGTAAAGGACCCCGAAACCTTGCCGAGCTGATCGAGTTCAACCGCGGCCACGCCGAGGAACAGACCTGTTTCGCCGGGCAGGAGCTGTTCGAGCAGGCCCTCGCAGCGCCGCCCACCACCGACCCCGAGTACCGCGCCATGCGAGCCGAGTTGAAGGACCTCTCCCGGCGCTCCATCGACGAGACCATGGCCACCCATCACCTGGACGCCATCGCCGCGCCCACGAACCCGCCCGCCTGGACGACCGACTGCGCGCGCGGCGACAACGACGTCATCCCCTCGTCCACCCCGGCGGCCGTCGCCGGATATCCGTCCCTCTCGGTGCCCGCCGGGTCCGTGGACGAACTGCCGGTCGGCCTGCTCCTGATGGCCGGTGACCACCAGGACCCCGAACTCCTTTCCTTGGGCGCCGCGGTGGAGCACCGGCTGAAGGCCTGGCGAGCACCGCGCTACCTGCCGACGGCCGGGTCCGGCACGCCACGGTGAACACGTAGTTCAGTCACCCTGCGGCGAGCTTCTTCCACTGCGCCCGCGCGACATCGACAGGGAAGGGCATCGCCGCCGGTGAGGTGTCCGCGACGGGATACGTTCGGCTGAAGAAGCCGAGCGTGTGCCCGGAGCGCACGATCAGCACCTTGCGGACGGGGGCGTCAGCGCCCTCCTTGCCGGTGAGCGTGAACCACGCGAATTCGTCGGCGAAATCGAGATGCTGTGGGTCATCCCCCTGAGGGCGGGACTGCACCGGGGTCTGCTCACCGCGGACCGTGGAGGTGAAGCCGGAGCGGCACGCCGTACTGGCAAGGCCCACGTCGTACAGGACCTTCTCCTCACCCTTGCCCTTGCCTTTGCCCTTGTACGACGCCAAGGTCACCGTCGTCTTGACGAGGCCCCCCGCAGCGGGCTTCGCTCCCTTCAGGTTGCCCATCGCGGTGCGCTGCGCCGTGGACGCGGGGTCACCCGGGCTCATGCCGAGCGCCGCCTTGACCTGCACCACGCACTCCGGCCGGCTCGCGCTCACCTCGGAGTCCTCGTACCGGTCGGCCGCTTCCCTGGCGCCCGTCTGGTGATCCGGTACGTCGCTGCCGTCGACCGCGGCGGTCTCGATCTCCCCCGCGGTCAATGTCCTGGCCGGAGCGCTGGTGCTCGGTTCCGGGGCGCCGCCGTCCGAATCGTTGCCGCCGCACGCCGTCAGTGCGCTCAAGGCCACGGTGACGATCATGATGCGCGCCGGTCGGCGCACGACGGTCGCAGTCCTGCTCATGTGCTGTTCGCTCCCCCGTAGTTCCTGCCCGCGAGACCGGGCTCCGCGACAGTCTCCCTGTCACATCGGGAGGGAGAACAGTCGGACCGGCTCCGGAGGCCAGTACGAGTTGTCGCGCAGGGGCGTCACCATGGTCCGCAGCGGCATGCTCACCAGGCGGCTCTCGGGTTGTTCGACGAGTACGTCCTGGTCGAGCAGGTGCCATCCGAGGCGCTGGTACAGCGGCACGAGGTGAGGTCGGCAGAACAGGAGCGCGTGCTGCGGCCCCATCGTGCGCGCGTGCTCAAGTGCCCCTGCGAGGACGAGCCGAGCCAGCCCCTTGCCCTGCATGTCGGGGGCGACGGCCACACCGCCGACGCCGATCACCTCTGTCTCGGCGTCGCCGATCGCGACAGGCAGCCGCAGCAGACCGACGTGTGCCACGAGCCGGTCGCCGTGTCTGATCCCGAAGTGCTCTTCTTTGGGCAGCCAGGCCAAGCCCGCCGCGGCAACGCCGAAGGGGTCGTCACCGTCGCCGAGGATCTCGCCCTGCTCCGTCTTCGTGTAGCGAGCCAGCCGCACCACGGTCGGTGCCGCAGGGGATGGGTTCTCAGACATGGGCCTCAGACTTCGGTGGCACGGAGCGAACAGAGGATCCGAGCATAGAGCCGAGGAACAATGGCCGCCCCCGCCCGCGCGCGGCGGCCCGACGCAGAGCTGTGTCGGCCGCCGCGCGAAAGCGCCGCTCAGCCGCTCACTCGCGCACGAAGTGGAAGATGCCCCACGTCAGGTGTCCGCTGCGGCCCCCGTCGATCCAGTGGCCGAGGCCCTTCTTCATCTGCGTCAGATAGTCGTGGCTGATCTGCCGGGCCAGACCGTCCGCCTCCTGTCGCGCCGTCTCCTCGAGCACGCGTGCGTAGTGCGTGGTCAACTGATCGGCGTGCTCCTCGAAGCCTCGGTCCGTGCCGTCGGCAGGGGTGAAGCCGAGCCTGGTCAACTCCCGCCGGTAGAAACCGGGTGAGCCCATGTCGTCCAGGTGGATGCGGTCGAGGATCGGCTGGAGCACACCCGCCGGGCAGTCGTCCGCGGCCATCGGGTCGGTGAAGATCAGATGGCCGCCCGGCCGGAGCACCCGGGCTATCTCCTCCAGGACCTTGACGCGGTTCCCGCTGTGCAGGAAGGCGTCCTGGGACCAGACGACGTCGACCAGGCCGTCGCCGTACGGGATGTCCTCGAAGGAGCCGTCCACGACGTCGATGCGGTCGGTCAGACCGCGGCCCGCGTTCAGCTCCTTGTGGCGCTGGTTCTCGACCTCGCTCAGGTTGAGCGCGATCACCCGGCAGCCTTGTCCCCCGGCCAGTTGGCGGGCGGAACCGCCGAAGCCCGAGCCGAGGTCGAGGACGACCGACTCCGCGGTCAGCGGCAGTTTGCCCGCCATCCGCTGGACCGTACGGCGGCTGGCGTCCGCGATCGGTTCGCCCGGGGCTTCGTAGAGGCCGATGTGGATGTCCTCGCCGCCCCACACCTTGGCGTAGAAGGTGTCCGCGTCGGGCGAGTTGTAGTAGCTGCGGGCGGTGCCGACCGCGCCGGTGTAGCGGCCGCTCTGCTCGTCCTCCGTGCGGTACTCCTTCTCCGCGACATGGATGAAGAAGTCCGGCTGCTCGCCCCGGTACGTGTGCTGGAAGTCTCCGTACGTCTCCACCCGCTGGAAACCCACGTCCGTCATGAGCTTCCTGGTGTAGTCCTTGCGCAGGGGGAACATGTTGAGGTGGTACACGGAGTCGTCCGGGAACCGGTACCGCATGCGGCACAGCCCCTCGTCGACGTATTCCGGCTCTACGGCGACGTCCTCGCCGCAGTAGTAGTACATGTGCTTGCTGGTGTAGCCGTCGTCCAGCATCGCGTCGTAATTGCGCTGGTCGAGGACCAGAATGCCGTCGTGCTTGAGCATCGCGTAGAACTCGGCGAGCGCTTTGCGGCGGTCGCGCTCCGAGAACAGATGCGTGAAGGAGTTGCCGAGACAGACGATGGCGTCGTATTCACCGTGCACATCGCGGTTGAGCCAGCGCCAGTCGGCCTGGACGACCCGCATGATGTGGCCGCCCCGCTGCATACCGTTCGCGAAGGCCATGGACAGCATCTCGGCACTGCCGTCGGCGCTGACGGTCTCGAATCCCGAGGCGAGCAGGCGCACCGAGTGGAATCCGGTGCCGGTCGCGACGTCGAGGACACTCCGCACACCCCGCTTGCGCAGCAGGTCGACGAAGAACGTCCCCTCGCTCTCCGACCGTTTCTCCCAATCTATGAGTGAGTCCCACTTCTCGACGAAGCTGGGTACGTATTCCTCCGTGTAGTGCCCGGTTTCTCGTACTTCGACAGGGTTGTCGCCGAACTCTTGGGCCGGTTGCACGATGATGGAGAACCCTTCAATTGTGGGGATTCTTCTCTTACATGGCGCTCTTGCGTCGCTCTCATTCAGGATATGACTGGTTCGCCCGGTTGTGTCCGGGCGACGTGGGTCGAGGTGTTGAGGCCATCGCTATCCACCCTCGGAGGCTTCATTCCTGCAAACGCCGTATACATGGCGGAGGTTGACGTGAATCCGAGGCCGTAGATCGTTAAACCCCCGCCTACGACCAGAGGATCATGTGCGGCCGCCCCGTACCTCCCAGGACGGAGGGGACGTGGGTCCGCTCGGCGGATGTTCCCGACGCACGCCACCTGAATGATCGTTCCTGTCCGAACACGCGACTTTGAACACGCGACTCAAAGGAACGATCACGTGCGTAGACGATGTCTGGGGCCCCTGTTGGCCATCAGCGTCACGGCGACGCTGGCTCCCGCGCTCGCCACCTCGACGGCCACTGCGGCTCCGGCCGCCGATCCGTCGGCCGCCTCCCGGTCCACTGCCGCCAAGGGCGCGCTGGACCGATATGCGAAGCAGAAGCCGCAGTGGAAGCGGTGCGACGCCGACTCTCCGGCGGAGTTCAAGTGCGCCACGGTCAAAGTCCCGCTGGACTACCGGAATCCCGGGGGCAAGCGCATCGACCTGGCCATATCCCGGATCAGGAGCACCGCGCCCGACAAGCGGCACGGTGTCCTGTTCTCCAACCCCGGCGGCCCGGGAATGCAAGGGCGCTACATGCCGATGAGCATGGGCGACAGGCTTCCCGAGTCCGCGCGGCTGAAGTACGACCTCATCGGCTTCGACCCTCGCGGGGTGGGAGAGAGCAGCCCGGTCTCCTGCGATCTGAAGCCGGAGGAGGAGAACTGGCTGCGGCCGTACAAGAAGGAGACGTTCGACAAGGACGTCGCCTGGGCGCGCGGCGTAGCGAACAAGTGCGAGGAGAAGGCGGGCAGCACACTCCGGCACATCACCACGCGCAACACCGCGCGCGACATGGACCTGCTCCGGGCGATCCTCGGCGAGAAGAAGATCTCGTACGTGGGCACTTCGTACGGCACCTACCTGGGCTCCGTCTACACCCAGCTCTTCCCGCGCCGGGCCGACCGGTTCGTACTGGACAGCGCGGTCGATCCGGCGCACGCCTGGCGAGGGATGATGCGGTGGTGGGCGGCGGGCGCCGAGCCCGCGTTCGACCGGTGGACGGAGTGGGCCGCCGAGCGTTCACGGAAGTACGGCCTCGGCGACACCCCGAAGAAGGTCGAACGGACCGTGTGGGACCTGGTCGCGCAGGCCGACGAGAAACCCATCGAGGTGGACGGGAAGCCGACCACCGGTGATGACATCCGCAGCGGAATGCGCGAGGCGGTGTACACCCCTGAGGCCGCCACCGAGGGGGTCGTGGAGCTGAAGAAGGCCGCGGCCGGCAAGCCCGCCTCCGCGAAGAAGCTCACGGCGTTCGACGGGTCCGAGGAGACCGGAACCGGGGCCGGGGCGGAAGGCGCCGCCGTCGACGCTGCCGCAGTGCCGTCCGACAACACGATGGCGAGCCTCTGGGCCGTGGTGTGCGGCGACAACTCGGCCGCGTGGTCGCGCGATCCCGAGAGCTACCGCAAGGACGCCATCGAGGACAAGGCCCGTTACCCGCTCTTCGGTGACTTCGTGTCCAGCGTCAAGCCCTGTGCGTTCTGGGACAAGTCAGTGGAACCGGCGACCGAGGTGAACAACAAGGCCGGCTCCCTGATCGTCCAGAACGAATGGGACCCGCAGACCCCGTTGCCCAGCGGTCAGGCCCTGCACGCCGACCTGACGGGATCGAGAATGGTCACCGTCCTCGGCGGCGAGGGCCACGGCGTCTACCCGAACGGCAACGCGTGCACGGACGGCGCGGTCAACGACTACCTCCTCACCGGCAAGCTCCCGGCGAAGGACGTGACCTGCCACGCGACGGCCTCCTCGAACACGGAGGCACGGAAGAACCAGCTCAAGTGACCCACACCCCCAAACTGCATGGATTTTCCCATGATTGGATTCTCCATGTAGTTTGGGGGCATGGACGATCGGCAACTGACCGAAGAGCTGCACGACTACCTGTTCGCGATCCGCACCCAGGTGCACACCGAGCTCAAGGAGCTGGCCCGGGAAGCGGGCCTTACCGACACGCAGACCGATGCGCTGTGGAGGTTGAGTCGCGGGCACGAGATGACCGCTCGCCGCCTGGCCGACCTCTTGCAGTGCGACGCCTCGACCGCCACGGCGATGATCGACCGGCTGGAGAAGCGCGGCCTGGTCCGCCGTGTGCCCCACCCCGTCGACCGCCGCGCGAAAGTCATCCAGCTCACCCCCGAGGGGTGCGCGCTGCGCGATCGCGTCATCGGGCACACCACCGAGCACTCCCCCTTCGCCCGCCTCGACCACGAGAACAGGCTGCGCCTGCACACGCTTCTCCGCGAAGTGATCGACGGCCCCCCGCCCGCCGTCGGCGTCGAGGACAAGGACACCGTGAAGGGGGAACAGCGATGAGCGGCAGCGGGACCGCGGTCGTCACGGGAGGATCCTCCGGCCTCGGCCTGGTGACGGCGCGTCACCTGGTCGAGGCCGGTCGGAGCGTCGTACTGATCGGCCGGGACACGAAGCGCACCCGGGCCGCCGCCGACAGCCTGCGCGTCCTGGCCCCCGCGGGCAGTGCCGCGGCACCGCCGATGACGTACACCGCAGACCTCGAACAGTGGTCGCAGGTACGGGCGCTGGCAGCGGAACTGGCCGCCGACGGCCGCCCGGTGGACGTCCTCATCAACAACGCGGGGGCTGCGTTCCCCCGGTACGAGCAGACACCGGACGGCGTGGAACGCACCTACGCACTCAATCACCACGCCCCGTTCCTGCTCACCCACGCCCTCCTTGCCGAAGGGGCGCTCACGCCCGAAGCCCGGATCATCAACATGTCCTCGTTCGTGGAGAAGCGCGGCAAGCTGGACGCCGCCGATCCGGATGTCGCGGGAACGTCGTGGAGCAACAAGCGCTTCTACCACCAGATCAACGTCTACGCGACGAGCAAGCTCGTAAGCCTCCTGGCCGCACGAGAACTCGCGCACCGCCTGCCCGAGGGCATGAGCCTGTACAACGCCAATCCCGGCATGGTCAAGGGCACCGCGATGAACAGCAACGCCGGCGGCCTGATGCGGCTGACCGCCCCACTGTTCCGTCCGTTCTCCATCACCCCGGACGAAGGCGTGCGGACACCGGTCTGGCTCGCCGGCGCCTCGCCCGCACCGCGCCCCAGCGGCGGCTTCTTCAGCGAGTCCCGGCCGGACACCCCTTCGCGTCCGGCCCTGAACGACGCTCTCGCCCACGCCGTCTACACCAGAACCGCGGCCCTCCTCGGGGTCGCCCCTCTCGCGAGGCGACCGTCAGGTCGATGATCCGGAGGGCTCGGCACACCCGACAAAGGCGGTGCGGAAAGTGTCGGGTGACGGGGAGCCGTGTCGCCGCACGATGGGCGCATGGACGACACGACCTTGGTATCCCGCTTCCTCCGCGACGGCTTCGTCAAGCTGGAGGGCGCCGTCGCGCCGCGCGTGGCCGCCGACTGCGCGCGGCTGCTGTGGCGCGAGACGGGCGCGTCCCCAGACGATCCGGCGACGTGGACGCAGCCCGTGCACTGGGTGGCCGGCCTGGCGCAGGGCCCGTTCGCCGCCGCACCCAACTCCCCTGCCCTGCACCGCGCGTACGACATCCTCGTGGGCGCGGAACGCTGGGAGCCGCGCTACTCGCTCGGTACGTTCCCGCTGCGTTTCCCGCACGAGGAGGAGCCGGACGACGCGGGCTGGCACATCGAGGGGAGCTATCTGCCCGAGGGCGAGAGCTGGTACTTCACCAATCTGCGCTCCCGGGGCCGGGCGCTGCTCATGCTGTTCCTGTTCAGCGAGGTCGGTGAACAGGACGCCCCGACCCGGATCCGTGTCGGCTCGCACCTCGACGTACCGAAGGTCCTTGAGAAGTACGAGGAGGACGGGGCCGACGGGCTGACTCTTGCTCCCGGTCTGGTGGCGGCGTCCGACCACCGGCCGCTCGCCCTCGCCACCGGCTCCCCGGGCGACGTCTTCCTGTGCCACCCGTTCCTGGTGCACGCGGCGCAGCCGCACCACGGGACACGGCCGCGCTTCATGGCCCAGCCGCCGCTGATGCCGGCCGCGCCGTACGAACTGGACCGGGCCGACGGCGCGTACTCACCCGTGGAGATCGCGATCCGGCGAGGCCTCGGACGGGGCTGATTCCGTGCTCGTCAGACGGTGCTGAGCGGATGAGCCGCCGTCGCTGAACGCGGGGGCCAGGCGCGGGGAGCGAGGATGCCGAGGACATAGGCGCGGGCGACGAGCGCGGGGCGGGTCGCGGCGCCCAGGAGTTGCCGCAGGCGGCTGAGGTGGTAGTCGACCGTCTGCCGGGACAGTTGCAGCGAGGTGGCGATCTCGCCGTTGCTGCTGCCTTCCGCCAGGAGGGAGAGGATGCGGATCTGCGCGGCGGTCAGCGACGGATGGGCCTCGTGGGCGAGGCTCTGGTGGGTGACGACGGCCCAGACGTGCCGGGCACGGGCGGCGGAATGGCCGATCGTCGTCAGATGGAGCTGCGTCCGGCGATGCAGCCCCTGGGCGTCGACGAGCACCGCGGATGTCTCCACTCTTCTGACGCGGCGCGCTATCAGGCCCTTCCACCTGCGGTGCAGCCGGTCGAGGTCGGGCTCGGGGGCGAGCAGGGTGTGTGCGCGGCGGCCGACCAGGTCGGGCAGGCTGAGGCGGAACAGTTCGGCGGCCGCCGCGCTCGCCTCGACCACGCGTCCGTTCGCCGAGAGCAGCGCACAGGGCAGGCCGCTGTGGTCGCGCAGGGCCCGCAGGTTCTCCTCGGCCTCCTGGCGCTGGACCGTGGCGCGCAGATGGTCGGTGACATCCACGTAGATCCCCGCGACGCAGGTCTGCGCGTTCTCCCGTACGGGGAAACGGTGGCCCACCGCCCGGCCCGCGCTGCCGTCCTGGCGCCGGTAGCCGAGGGTGTGGCGCACCGCCGTCCCCCGCGTGAGGATCTCCTGGTCGAGGGCGCGGAACTGGTCGGCGTCGGCGGGCGCGTCGAAGTCCTCGATGTGCTTGCCGACGACGTGCTCCGGAACGGTGCCGTAAAGGTGTGCGTAGGCGTGGTTGGCCCACAGGTAGCGTCCGTCACAGTCCCGGATGAAGGCAGCGGCCGGGGCGAGGTCCACGAGTTCCGCGAAGGCCGCGTACCGGCGCGGGGCCGCCGCTCGGGCGTCGACCTCCACCGCGAGGCCGCGTGTACGGCTGTGGACACCGTCCTCGTCCAGGGGCCAACTGACGTCGAAGGTACGGCCGTCGAACCGCGCCTGCCAGCGGCCCTCATCCGGCGGGTGCCCCGGTGCCGAGAGTTCCTGGCGCATCCGGTCCAGGAAACGCTGCGCGGTGCCCGTGTCGGCGAAGGCGCCGCCTCCCCGCTCAAGGACCTGCCACGGCTCGTCGACTTCCCACCAGAACACGGGAAGGTGCTCGAGCAGTGCCTTGAGGCTGGAATCGTCCACAGCGGTCTCCGTCCGTATGCGACTGGCTGACGCGCAGTCACAGCGCATTGGATATCCAGCCCGGCCCCGCGCATGCCCGGTTCTCGGCCGATGTCCCGAATTGGAGGTAGGCCCGGGGGACGCGTAACGGCGTGCGACTCAGGCATTTGCCTGAGTCGCGGGGGCCCGGAGTGGCGCTGCGGACCCCCTGACACCTGGTCCCCTTGAGTGAGCGGGTGAACACGCCCCGCCACATCCCAGAAGCCAGACCCCCAGAAGCCCAGCCCCCCCCCCGGATGAATGGAGACGAACTTCAGTGAGCAAGGTGCTGTTAGTGCATGCCAAGGGTGGTCCGCCGCTCGGCCACGTCCTGTCCAGGACGGCCGCGAAGGCGGAAGTACACCTGCTGGCGCTCAGCGCTCTTCCTCCTGCCGTGGAAGGCCCCGCCCGGAGACTGTGCGCCTCGGTCGTGACGCCTTCCGACGCGCAGCGCTCCGACCTGGTGTCCCTGATCGTCTCGAAGGCCAAGGCTGCGGGCGCGGACGCGGTTCTCACCTTCTCCGAGTACGCGGTCGTGGCCGTCGCCGAGGCGTGCGAGGCACTCGGCCTCGCCGGGGCGGGCAGCGCCGCCGCGCTCGCCCGCGACAAGCGGCTGATGCGGCGCACCTGGCAGGAACACGGCCTGCCGCAGCCGGAGTTCCGTCCCGTCGCCACGGAGGCGGAGCTGCACGCGGCGGCTCAGTCGCTGCCCTGCCCGCTGCTCCTCAAGGCGGCCTGGAGTGCCGGGTCCACCGCGCATCAGATCATCCTCTCCCCGCAAGAGGCGTCCGCCGCCTGGGACCGGTCCCGTGAAGTGATGGTCGAGTCGGCGCAGTTGGGGTACGCGGAGCTTCATGTGGCCGAGGCCGAAGCGGACTTCGTGGTCGAACAGATCGTGACCGGCACCGCGTCGGCCTGGTTCGACGAGCCCGGCTGGGGCGACTACGTCAGCGTCGAGGGCGTCGTGGTGGACGGCACCTTTCACCCGGTCTGCCTCAGCGGCCGGATGCCGACCATCGAGCCGTTCACCGAGCGCGCGGGCATCACCCCCGCCCTGCTCCCCCAGGACGCCCAGGACCGGATCGTGGATCTCGCGCGCCGTGCCGTCGACGCCCTCGGCCTGCGCGACTGCGGGACCCACACCGAGATCAAGCTCGGCGCGGACGGCAGCATGTGGCTGATCGAGACGGCCGCCCGGTTCGGCGGCGCGATGACGGTGCCCCAGATCGAGGAGGTCTTCGGACTCGACCTCGTCGGCATGCTCGTCGACCACCTCATCGGGCGCCCGGTCCAGTGGCCCGGACAGGCTCTGACCCCGGCGCAGGCACGCGGCGCGGCAGGCTCCCTCGTCGTCCTCGCGGTCGACGGCAGGGGCGAGGCCTGGCAGGACCGCAGGGTCTGGGACTTCCCCGCGGTCTCGGCGCGTGTGCCCCTCAGCCGGGGCAGCGAACTGTCGGTGGTCGAGGAGAGTTCGCTCGCCGACGGCAGCACCGTGCCGGTCTACGACCCTGCCGCGGGCGCCAACACCATGGCGGCCCTGTGTCTGCTGTCCGCCGCCGATCCGCGTACGGTCCTCCGCGACTTCGAGACCCTGGTGGACGCCCTGCCCCGGGTACTGCCCGCCGCGCGACCCGAGAAGGTCTCCGCATGAGCGCCCAGTTGCTCGCCGGCGCCGCCGAACCGGCCACCGACCGCACGGTCGTCGGCGAGAACCTCTCCCTGCCGCTCTTCCGCACGCTCTCCGGAGTCCTGGCAGGGCACCCCTACCTCAAGGTCGTCGTCGACCGTGCCGAGAACACCTGGCACCTGCTCGACACCGCCGCGCACCCCTTCCACGTCAACTACATCGCCACCCGCGTCCTCGGCATGGAACTCGCCGCCCTCGACGCGGATCTGGACGCGTTCAACGCCTCCGTCTACATGGACCCCGGGCGCCGCTTCCTGCTCGGCGTCCTGTCCCTGCACACGGAACAGGAAGCGGAGGGCCGCGAGCGTACGTTCCTCGTCCTGGAGACGACCGAGGCCGACACGATGCACGGTGAACTCCTCGATTTCTTCTACGAGTTCGTACGCGCCCGGGTCGACGGCAGGCTTCCGCTGCTGCTCAAGCCCGCCAACCACGGTCAGGAGGAGGCGCTTGCCGCCATCAGCGAACTGCGCGTGCCGCGCATCCTGAGCCATGAACTCTTCGGCTCAAGGACCCGGACACCGCTCAACGCGGGCGAGGCCACCGGGCGTCTGCGGTTCTTCCCGACGCACGAGGAGTACGCGGCGGCCGAGGCCGGGCTCGGCTGGGCGGACATCGTGGCCATGCCGTGCCTGCCTGACGACGTGCCCCGGGTGGCCGGATTCCTCAACACCGCGCCGATCACGCCGCTTTCGCACACCAACGTCCTCGCCTCCGGCTGGGGCATACCCAACGCGATCGTGCGCGACCTGGAACAGCTCGTCGAGAAGGACGGCCTGGACGGCGCGTGGGTCCGCTACCGGGTGCGCGAGGACGAGATATCCCTGGAACGCCTCGACCACGAGCCGTCTCTGCACGCTCCGGCCTGGCACCAGCAGCGCATCCGCCTCGAACCGCCCCTGCTCGAAGACGCTCCCGTACTGGCCCTGCACCGGCTGCGCGGCGCCGACCGCGACCGGTACGGCACCAAGGCGGCCAACCTCGGCGAGCTGCACCACGTACTCGACAGCCGTACGGCCGACCTGACCGCCTTCTACGGGCGGCCACGGCCGCCGCGCGACGACCTCTTCGGGCACCTGGCGGCCCGCCTCGGCCTGAGTGCGCCCACCGCCGGTGAACTCCGCACCAGAGCAGCCGAGTTCGTGGCCGAAGCAGTAGGAGCCCCGGAGGGTGTCGCCCTCCCCTTCGCGCTCCAGCAGCGCTTCCTCGCCTCGTCCCCCGCACTCCAGCAGGGCATCGGCAAGCTCAAGATGGCACTCGAACTCGACGCCACCGACGTCCTTGACTCGCTCTGCCTGCAGCTCCAGCACCTGATCCGGAGCACGCCCGTCCCCGATTCGGTCACCCGGCAGATCAGCCAGGCCTTTCCCGCCGCCGCGGACTCGCGCGGACGCCTGGTGGTGCGCTCCTCGTCCAACGCCGAGGACCTTCCCGGATTCTCCGCGGCCGGTGTCTACGACTCCGTCACCACCGTCCGCGGCACCGGTCAACTCCTGGACGCCGTACGCCAGGTGTGGGCGTCCTTGGTGTCGCCCCGCAGCGTGCGCCTGCGCCACCAGGTCGGCATCTCCCTCGACGACACCTACATGGGCGTGATCATCCAGGAGTACGTGCCCGCCTCACTCGGCGGCGTCCTGGTGACCTGTAACCCGACCCGCCGCGAGGACTTCCGCAACGTCTACCTCAACTGCTCCCCCGGCTCCCCGGAGCAGGTGGTCGACGGTTCGGTCCTGCCGCAGCAGTACCTGTACAACACCGTGGAGGGCGGCGGGCGCACCGTCGCCCTGGGCTCCTGGAGCGACGGACTTCCCGCCGCCACCCGCGCCCGCCTCGCCGATCTGTCCCTGACCGGGCGGCTCCTCCAGTCCCACTTCAGCGAATCCGATGTGGACAAACCGCTGGACATCGAGTGGCTGATGACCGAGCGGGGCGACTTCCGCCTGGTCCAGATCCGCCCGTACGCGCTGTGAGGCCGCGCTCAAGGCGACCGGCGGCGGATACCGGCCTGACAGCCACCGCCCGCCGCGTCATCCACCTCAACTACGGCTTCCAGCTGCTGTTCAACCTGCTGTGGTGGATGCCGGTGTTCTACGCCTACCAGAAGGCTGCCGGTCTCTCGGACGGGCAGATCTTCGGCATCCAGAGCATCTACTACGTGGCCTTCTGCCTGTTCGAGATCCCGACCGGCCTCATCGCCGACCGGATCGGCACCCGCAACTGCCTGCGGGCCGGAGCCGTGGTCATGACGGCGGCGAACCTGGCTCCGGTGGTCAGCGCCTCCTACACCGGTTTCCTCGTCCACTTCCTCGCCATCGCCGCGGGCCGTTCCCTCACGTCTGGAGCGGCGAGCGCCTATCTGTACGACGGTCTGCGGGCAGAGAAGTGCGACGAGCACTACCTGAAGGCGGAGGGCACCGCGCGGGCCCTGGGCCTCGCGGCGAAGGTCGTGTGCTGGCCGCTTGTCGGGCCCTTGATGGCCGTCGCCCACTCGGCTCCGTACGTGCTCAGTGCCGCGAGCGCGGCGGGCTCGCTCGCCTGCGCCGTCGCGCTGCCCCGGCTCGCGGGGCCGGGCGGCAGTAAGGGGAAGGCGGCGGACCGGGTGGAGGGAAGGCGCAGGCGCGGCGCGTTCCTGCGGGACGCGGGCTCGGCACTGCGCCTTGTCGCCTCCTCGCGGTGGCTGGCCCTGGTGATGGTGCAGGGCGTGGCGCTCTTCACGCTGTCCCGGATCTGCCAGGTCAACCTCTTCCAGCCGATCCTCATCGACCACGGCATCGCGGAGGCCTCGCACGGCGGGGTCCTTGCCGCGATGACGGTGGCGGAGGCGGTGGCATCGGCCCGCCCCCAGTGGCTGAGCCGTCGTCTGTCACCCGTCGCCTGGGTCTCGGTCCTCAGCCTGGCGCTCGCGGGCACCTTGGCGGCCATGACGGTCGGCGGGCCGTGGGTCGTCGTCGCGCTTCTCTGCCTGTTCGCCGCCGCGACGGGCTTCGCGTACCCCGTCCAGCGCAAGCTGGTGAACGACGCGGTGCCCGCCGACGCCCCGCGCGCCACGCTCCTCTCGATCGAGAGCATCGTGGACCGCGGAGTGTGCGCACTGGCGGCGGTCGCCGCCGGCGCGTATCTCTCCGCAGGGAATCTGGACGCCCTGCTGTGGCACAGTGCGCTCGCGACGGCGGTACTCCTCGGGGCCTTCCAACTCCTCGTACGGCAGCGGGCCCGGCGCGTGCGGACTTCGGTCAGCCGGAACGACGGCCGAGAAGTTCGACCAACTGGACCGGGAGGAACGCGGGCCGGTGGACCTGGCCGACCTGGTACGACACGAAGCCCAGCGAGGAGGCCACGTTGATCTCCTCGGCCGTCTCCGCCTGGTAGACGACCCGGCAGCGGCCCGAGTCGCCCTTCGCCCGCTGCCAGAGAGTGGGAGCCGGTTTGCGTTCGGCCTCGGTCCGCGGAGTGCGGATCCGGTCGCCGAAGTCCTTCCAGGCGAAGGGCACGGCACCCTGCCACGTGGCGTCGACCTCCTTCTTCAGCCTGGCGGCACGCTCGGCGTCGGTCGTGCCCCAGGAGGCCGGAACATTGGTGATCAGACCGACTCTGATGTGCCGTTCACGCAGGGCCCGCAGGTAGGAGGCAGCGCCGGGCTGATAGGCGGTGCTTCCCTCGTCGTCGGTGTGCACGAGGGTCTCGCCCAGGTCGAAGTACACGATGGGGCAGGCGCGTTCGGTACCCGCGCGCGCGAGGGTGGCCGTTCCCTTCGCGCCGCTCGCGTCTGCGGGTACGGCCGCACTCGACGTGGCGCAGAGCACGGTCGACACCAGGGCTGCGCCCAGTGCGAGGCTCACACGGGCCGAGCCCTTCGAGACGGATCTGTTCATGGAGTCGTCGCCCTTCTCCTTGCGCACCACGAGCGTGCGCGCATGTCCCGTGGCTCTTTCTACGGCCGGTTCGCTGGTCTACCTCGCTCTACCCCTGAACACCACGCGGCACTCGGGTCCCGTGGTGCCGTGCCCACTCGGGGAGCGGGCACGGCAGTACGCGCGGTCAGTGGCCCGCGACGACTCCCGACAGCTCGTTGGTGCTCTCGGGCAGGGTGACGGAGGTGACCTTCTTGCCGGTCGCCAGGTCGATGGCGTGCAGGGCCTTCTTGCTGGGGTCGGACACGTAGGCGGTGTGGTCACGGACGAAGAGGGTGGGCCTGGCCTGCTGCCAGTCCAGGGGCTCCTGCCACTTGCCCACAGCCGGGATCTTCTTCTCGATCTTGCCGCTCGCCGGGTCGATCACGTGGATCGCGCCGTCGGTGCCGAGGACGAGTGCCTCACCCTCCGGGCCGCGGGCCAGCGAGCGGAAGGAGTAGCTGGTGCCAAGGTCGACCAGGCTGAGCTTCTTCTTCTCGGTGTCGATGAGGGAGACGCGGGTGGGCCGCTCGAGCTCTGCCTCCGCGTCGGTCTTGTAGTCGCCCAGAAGGACCGGGGAGGCGTCGCTGCCTGCCTGGTTGCCGATGCGGCCGTAGTCGTCGGGTGCGTCGACCTTGGTGAACTTGCCGTCCTGGTAGATCAGTACGCCGTCCTCGCAGCCGACGGCGATGGCCTCGTTCCGGGCGGCCGCCTCACCGTGGACGCCGGGGCACTTCTCGTTGCGCGTGATTTCCTTGTTCTTCTCGTCGAGGACAAGGGCGCCGGTCCGCTTCTCCTCGGTGCCCAGGGTGCTGAGGAGTTCACCGTCGGCCAGTTCGATGGCGACGCCGTGATGTGCCTCGGCGGAGGCGTAGGCGCGGCCTTCCGGCTTCTCGCCACTGCTCAGGTCGGCGGGGTCGAAGACGTTGACCTCTCCGGTGCCGTCGGTGAAGAGCACCGTCTTGCCCGCATGACGTACGACGTGGCCCGGCTTCGAGCCCTTGTACTCGATGTCGGTGAGTGCCTGGCCGGTGGCGTCGAGCACGCGGAAGCCGGTGTCGGTGGAGACGACGACGTGGTCCTTGTCCCCGGCCGGGTTGACCCGGTTGAAGCCGGGGAGCTTGATGGTCCTGGTCACCTCCAGGCTCTTGCCGTCCAGGATGTACAGGCCGCCGTCGAAGCTGGCGACCAGCGGGTTCTTGACCGTGGCGGGCGTCTCGTTCGCCTTGTTCCCCGCCTTGGTGCCGGAGGAGGAGTTCTCCCCTCCGCAGGCGGTCAGAACCGTGGCCACCGCCAGGGTGAGTGCCGTCCCGGTGAGGGCTCTGCCGCGTATGGACTTGTTCATCGGTGTTCCTTTCCTCGCCGCGCGGTGGCGGCTGTGATGTGCGACGTTCTCGGCCCGATCGGGCGGTGTGCGTCGCCGTTCGGAGTTCAGTCGCCGGTGGCGGCGGTCAGTCCTTCGGTCATGGCGGTGGTGTTGGCGCGCATCATCCGCAGGTAGGTGTCGGCGCCCTCGCCCTTCGCGGTCAGCGACTCGGAGTACAGCTCGACGACCTGGACCCGGCCGCCCAGTTCCGTGCGCAGGACCTCGGCGAGCCGTGTGGGCTGGGAGGAGTCGGCGAACACGGTGCGTACGCCGACCTTTTCCATCGCCACGGTGAGCGAGCGCAGGTCGGATGAGCTGGGTGAGGCCAGCGTGGTGCCGCTGGGGATGACCGCGCCGATCACGCGGAAGCCGAAGCGGTCGGCGAGGTAGCCGAAGACGTGGTGGTTGGTCACCAGGGCGCGCTTGTCCTCAGGAACGCGGTCGAAAGACTCTTCCATCGAAGCGGTCAGGTCCGTGAGTCGTTGGCCGTAGCGGTCCGCGTTGGCGCGTATCGCGCTGCCGTCCACACCGTCGACGTGCTCGATCACCTGGTCGGCTATCAGGCCGGTGGCCTTGCGCACCCGGTCCGGGTCGGTCCAGAAGTGAGGGTCGGGCTGCCCTTCCTCGTCCGCGGGGCCGCCGTCGTCGGCCGTGTGGAAGGTGAGCGGGTCGACCGCTTCCCCGGCCGCGAAGGTGGCGACACCGGACTCGCGAGCGGCGGTCACGTGCCGCAGGACGTTCTCCTCGAGTCCCATACCGTTGTAGACGACCAGGTCGGCCCGTTCCAGCTCGGCGGCCTGCACGGCCGACAGGCCGAAGGAGTGCGGGTCGGCGTTGGGCTTCATCAGCACGGTGACGTCGGCTTCGTCGCCGACGATCTCCCGGGTGATGTCACCGAGGATGTTGGTCGTGACGACGATCCTCGGCTGATCCTGACCGGTGGTGCAGGCGGCGGCGGTGACGGCCGTCACCAGGGCGAGCAGGCCCATGACCAGGCTGCGCAGCCGTGCGGCGCTCACCCGAACGCGTTGCTTGGCCGCGGCCCGGCTCATCGGCCGGTCTCCGCCATGAGGATCGGCTCGATGTCCAGATCGAAGGAGCGTGCCACGCGCAGGTCGTCGTTGTAGTCGATCTCGAAGACCTTCTTGCCCTGGGGATCGTTGACGTAGGCGCGGCTGCGGTCGACCTCGATCACGGGGGCGCTGCCGTCGGTGTCGGCCCGCTTGTCTCCGGTGAGGAGCGACTTGGTCCGCGCGGTCTGCTTGCCGGTGGCGATGTCGTAGCCGTGCAGCGAGCCGTCGGTCTCCAGGACGAGCAGCGGGGATCCCTCCCCGGCGGTGTTGGCCGCGACGACGGGCCCGGTGTCCACCCGGGTCCAGGTCCGTTCGGCGACGTCAAGGACCCATACGGCGTCCTTACCGGCCGGTGCGGTGAGGGTGTCGCTGCCGGGTCGCTGGCGGAAGGAGGCGGCCCGTTCCTTCTCCAGTACGTCCTCGCCGTAGGGGATCTCCTCGGCGGTGAAGGCTCCGTCCTCCTCACGGACGAGCAGCGCGCCGTCGGCACAGCCCAGGATCACGCCGCGTCGGGTGACGGCGTCGCCCCGGGGCTCCTCGCACTCCACGTCCGGGGAGCCGACGCGCTTGCCCTTGCGGTCGAGTACGACGAGCTTCGTCGTACCGCCTTCGTCGGCGAAGGCCAGGAGGTGCTCCTCGTACGGCACGACGGCACTGGTGTGGGTGCCCTCCAGTGTCCGTACTGTCCGGGAAGAGGCGATCTTGCCCTTCTCCAGCTCGCCCCGGTCGTACAGGACGGTCTTCCCGTCCTGGTCGGTCACCGCGGTCACGACGACGTCGCTTCGTACCTGCGCCCGACGGCCCACGGGGAGCTCGCCGACGTCACGTATCGCCGCGCTGTAGTAGTGGACGTGGTCCCCGTGGTCCACCATCCAGGCGCCGCTGTCGAGCACGTGCGTGCCGCCGGATGCGTGGAGGTAGCCGAACCTTCCGTCCGTGCCGATGCGGACGGCGTCTTTCACCCGGGCCGTCTTGTGCACCTTGCCGGTGATGAGGTCGAGAACGCGGCTGCTTCCGCTGCCAGGGTCGTTGAGGAGCAGGCGGGACTGCTGCTCGGCGGCCTCCTTTGCTCCCTCGACGTACCCGTGCGGAGTGGCGGACGAGGAACTCGCCTCGGGTCGTGCGTCGCTGTCCTTCTTCCCCGAGCAGCTCGTGGCGAGCAACGCGGTGAGTACCAGTGCGGCCGAAGCCCACGGAGTGACGTTTCTGCGGACGGTCATGACGTTCGCCTCAAGCTTCTTTCAGTTGACTTCAAGTGCGGGAACAGGGGCGAGGCGCGTACGGCGGTGGCGTAGGCCGGACACCACGTGGGAGAGGAAGAAGAGGCTCACCGCAAGGGCCGAGACGGTCGCGCCTGCGGCGGTGCCCAGGTGCCAGGACAGCAGCAGGCCGCCGAACGTGGCGGCGACGCCGAGGAGCGCGGCGAGCGCCATGACCCCGTGCACGCTGCGCGCCCACGGCAGGGCCGCCGCGGGCGGAGCGATGAGCAGGCCGAGGACCAGCAGCGTTCCCACTATGTGGAACGAGGCGACGATCGCGAGACCCAGCAGGCCGAGCAGCACGGCGTGGGCCAGACGCGGACGCAGCCCCAGGGTCTGGGCCTTGCGCGAGTCGAACGCCAGGGCCAGGAAGGCACGGTGGCCGAGGACCGACACCACGAGCGCCGCGCACAACGCCGCCGAGAGCAGGAGGAGGTCCTGCTCCCGGACGGCGAGTACGTCACCGAACAGGAAGCCGGTCAGATCCACCGCGAAGGACTGCGAGCGCGAGACGATGATCACGCCGAGCGAGAGCATGCCGACGAAGAGCAGCCCGATGCCGGTGTCCTGGGACAGCCTCGGCGTACGTCCGAGCACGGTGACGCCCGCCGTCATGACGGCGGCGCTGGCCACCGCCCCCACCAGCAGGTTTCCGCCGAAGAGCGCCGCCAGCGCGACCCCCGGCAGCAAGCCGTGGGACATGGCGTCGCCGAGGAAGGCCATCCCCCTGAGCACCACCCAGGTACCGGCCAGCGCACAGATCGCGGACACCAGGATTCCGCCCCACAGGGCTCGCTGCACGAAGGTCACCTCGAACGGGGCCGTCAACCATTCCATGCCGAGGACACTACAATGAAAATCATGTTCAACAAACCGACCCCCTCGCCCACCTCGCCCCGGAAGCAGACCGCCCACCTTCACTTCACCGACTTGTGCGCCGGTTACCCGGGGCGCCCGGTCCTCCAGCAACTCACCTCGGAAATACCGAGGTTGACCACGACGGCGCTCGTCGGACCGAACGGCAGTGGCAAGTCGACTCTGCTCGGCGTGCTCGCCGGTGTGATCCGGCCGACATCCGGCGAACTCCACCAGGACGGACATCTGCCGCCCGCGTTCGTACCGCAGCGCGGAGCCGTCGGCGACAGCCTGCCGCTCACCGTCCGGCAGACCGTGGAGATGGGGCGCTGGAGTGAGCGCGGCCCGTGGCGTCGGCTGACCCGCCGGGACCGCGCGACCGTGGACGCCGCGCTCGACCGGCTCGGCATCGGCGACCTCGCCTCACGCCAGCTGGGAGAACTGTCGGGCGGACAGCGTCAACGCGCCCTCATCGCACAAGGGTTGGCGCAAGAGTCGGACCTGCTGCTCCTCGACGAGCCGACCACGGGTCTGGATCCGGAGGCGAGGGAGCGCATCGGGGCCCTGCTGACGGCGCTCGTCGCCGACGGCGTGACGGTCGTCCAGGCCACGCACGACCTGGAGGTCGCAGGCGCGGCGGACGGCTGCCTCCTGCTCCAGGACGGCCGCCTGGCCGGACATGGGCACCCCGACCAGGTTCTCACCACGTCGGCGCTGGCACGGATCTGGCAACCGCTCTGAATCGACGAGCCGCTCCCCCTCTCCCAACTTCACCAGGCGCCTCAACAGCGCCTATTGTCATCCGAGTTACGCCGTTGACCAGGTGAGAAGAGCCAGGAGCCACAGCATCATGAGCGGTACGAACGGGGACGGAAACGACGAGCGGGACGACCGGGTCGACGGGGGTATCAAGCCGCTCGCGGTGAGCGACCCCACGCGCATCGGACCGTACCTGCTGCTCGGGCGGCTCGGCGCCGGTGGCATGGGGCGGGTGTTCCTCGCACGGGCGGACAGCGGGCGGACCGTGGCCGTGAAGGTCGTGCACGAGGAGCACGTGTCCGACGAGCACTTCAGGGAGCGTTTCCGGCGGGAGATCGAGGCGGCGCGGAAGGTCGGGGAGCAGTACACGGCGCCGGTGCTCGACGCGGGTCCGGGCGACGAACCGCCGTGGGTCGCCACGGGGTACGTCCCCGGGCTCTCGCTGGAGCAAGTCGTGCGGCTGCACGGCCCGTTGCCTGCGGCGTCCCTGCATGCACTCGCCGACGGACTGCTGAAGGCACTCAAGGACATTCACGGCGCCGGAATCGTGCACCGCGACCTGAAGCCGTCCAACGTGATGCTCACCGTGGACGGCACGAAGGTCATCGACTTCGGGATCGCTCGGGCGCTCGAGACTTCCGTCGAGTCGTTGTTGACCAGTACGGGCATGGCCATCGGCTCTCCCGGATTCATGTCGCCGGAGCAGGTGCGCGGGCAGCGGGCCGGGGTCAAGAGCGATGTGTTCACCCTCGGGTGCGTACTGACGTATGCGGCGACCGGGCAGCTGCCGTTCGGGCAGGGGGCGAGCAATCAGCACGCGGTGATGTTCCAGATCGTGGAGGGCGAGCCCGATCTGACACGCGTCGAGGACGCCTCGCTGCGGGCACTCATCGCCCGGTGCCTGACGAAGGAACCAAAGCAACGGCCGGACGTCGACGAGCTGTTGGAGGACCCCGAGCGGACACTCCCCCGCGCCGCGTCCGGCTCCTGGCTGCCTGCCGGAGTCGTCGCGCACCTCGCGCAGCAGTCCGCACGACTGCTCGACGCCGAGGCGGAACCACTGCGGGAGGAGCCCGTGGACCTGGCCACCATCGGGCTACGGCCGAAGGGCGGGCCTGACGGAGACATCCCGGCGGACAAGGGCTCCACGCTACGGGCACAGAAGCACGAACAGCAGCCCGACCGACGCCGCAAGCTCATCGTGCTGCCCATCGTCGCCGTCATCACCGTCGGCGGCGGCACGGTGGCCCTGATCCAGCCCTTCGGAGGTGGCGACGGGGACGGAACGCACGCCCAGCCGCCGGGCAGCAGCGCGAGCGTCACTCCTGGTGGCAGCACATCCCCCAGTGCGCCCAGCAGTTCGCCTTCCAAGGCAGGAAAGGGGAAGGACGGGGACGACGGCAACGACAAGGACGACAAAAAGGGCCAGGAGGACAAGGACGGGCGCGACAAGCCCACTTCGGCTGAGGGTGGGGGCAGTTCGCCCGACGGCGACAGCGGATCCGACAGCGACGGCACCGACACCAGCGATGAATCCGGCCCTGAGGGGTCATCCGGTTCCTCGGGCTCGGACGGTGGAGGTTCATCCGGCTCCGGCGGCTCGTCCAACGGCTCACGGCCGCCCGCCATGAAGAGCTACAAGGCCGTGTACACCAACTCCTGTGTCGGCGCGTGCGACATGCCGATCAAGATGAGCTGGCCGGCGGTCTCCCGAGCGACCAAGTACGACGTCCACTACACCAACAAGGGCAGCAACTTCACCAAGAAGAACGTCGACACCGTCTACTCCACGGGCAGCACCAGCTACACGATCAAGGGTCCGTACTCCGGTGACGAGATCTGCATCACGGTACGCGCGGCCAACAAGTACGGCGCCTCCGCCTGGGCGGAGACGTACTGCGACACGGTGCCCTACTGACCGTGGCGGCGCAGCGGTGCAGGCACACCGCTCGGACATCGGGATCGACGGCTATGCGAGCCCACCGTTGCTCATCAGCAGCTGACCGTTGATCCACTCGCCTTCCTTGGAGCACAGGAAGTCCACGAGGTGCGCGGTGTCCTGCGGAGTGCCGAGCCTGCCGAGCGGGGAGCTGCGGACGCAGTCCTCCCGGACCTCGTCGGGCATCCAGCCGGTGTCGACAGGACCGGGATTGATCGCGTTGGCGGTCACGCCCAGGTGGGCGAGTTCGTGGGCGGCGGCCAGGGTGATGCGGTCCAGGGCTCCCTTGCTCGCCCCGTAGGGCAGGTTGCCTACGGTGTGATCACTGGTGAGGCTGATGATCCGCCCTGTCCCCCGCTCTGCGGCGAAGCGGCGTCCGAACTCCCGGATGAGCAGCCAGGTGGCGCGCGCGTTGACGGCGAAATGCCGGTCGAAACTCTCGACGGTGGTGTCAAGGAGCCCGGAGTCGACCGACTCGCAGTGGCACATCACAAGGCCGGTGACACCGCCCATCCGTTGTCCGACCTCGTCGAAGACGCGCGCCGGGGTATCAGGGTCGGCGAGGTCCGCCTCGATCGCGGTGACGGACGCACCGTGTTCGGCCAGAGCTTGGCTGATAGCTTCGCTCGCGCCGGGCTCGCGGCCCCAGCTCATACGGTCGTCGTAGGGGGTCCAGCAGGTGAAGGCGATGTCCCAGCCCGATGCGGCAAGACGACGGGCGATGCCCGCGCCGATCCCCACTGTGCGGCCCACACCGGTGATGAGGGCGAGTGGGCGACCGTCGGCCGCTGGGCCCTGTCCGTGGGCGGTCTTGTCGTGGTCGGAGTTCGTCGTCACGGTCGGGAATGGTTCACGAACGGCACCGCGGGGTCAATCGCTTTCCGGCCCGCGTCGTCTACGGGCCGTGCCGCCCGCGCGAGGCAAGTCCCGCCTCGTGGGCGGCGATGGCGGCCTCGACCCTGTTGCGCACTCCGAGCTTGCTGAGGAGGGCGCTGACGTACGCCTTCACGGTTCCCTCGACCAGGTGCAGCTCCGCTGCGATCTCCGCGTTGGACAGGCCCGCACCGACTCCGGCCAGGACCTCGCGTTCGCGCTGCGTCAGGTGGCCGGGCGGGTTGTGCGCTCGCGCTCTGCCCGCCGGGCGGTCGGCGCGTAGACCGGCGATCACTCTGGCCGCGACTCTGGGCGAGAGGTAGGCCCCTCCGGCTCTCACCGCGTGGACTCCGTGCAGCAGCTCCCGGGGATCGTCCGCCTTGAGCAAGAAGCCGCTGGCCCCGTCCTGGAGAGCTCGCGTGATGTAGTGGTCCTCGCCGAACGTCGTCAGCATGATCACGCCTGCCGCAGGCAGCTGTCGGTGGATTCGCGCCGCCACCACCAGGCCGTCGAGGCCCGGCATCTGGATGTCGAGCAGCACCACGTCGGGCCGATGGCGAAGCGTGAGCTCGATGGCTTCGTGACCGTCCGCGGCCTCGGCGACCACCTCGGTGTGCGGGTCCCTGGCCAGGATGGCGCGCACCCCTGCGCGGACCATCGCCTCGTCGTCCGCCACGAGGACGCGAACGGGCCGCTGGTCTGATGATCTCTGCTCCACGAAATGAGCGTAGCCCTCTGAACTGCCGTGGTGCGGAGCCCAGATGCAACGTACGACCAGGGGTGCACACGTACCCCTGACGAAAGTAAGGAAGGTGCTGACCAACGGCCGCTGTGCCAGGGGCCGGTCCTCTCTAGCGTCGTCCCGGTCAGAGCGAGACCCTGCCGAAGCGAAAGGCACCGATGTGATCGCCCTCAGAGGACTCACCAAGCGCTACGGCGACAAAACCGCCGTCGACGAACTGACTCTGGACGTCAGGAGGGGAAAGGTCACGGGCTTCCTGGGCCCGAACGGTGCGGGGAAGTCGACGACGATGCGCATGATCCTGGGTCTGGACCATCCCACGAGAGGTGAGGCTCTCATCGACGGCGAGCCCTACGCGTCTCTGCGCCATCCGGTGCGCAGGGTGGGTGCGTTGCTCGACGCGAAGGCCGTCCACCCGGCGCGTTCGGCGCGCTCTCATCTGGTCGCGCAGGCCCACAGCAACGGCATCCCGGTGGGCAGGGTCGACGACGTACTGGAGACGGTGGGGCTGAGCGCTGTCGCCCGGCGCCGTGCGGGAACATTCTCCCTGGGCATGTACCAGCGCCTCGGGGTGGCGGGAGCACTGCTCGGCGATCCACCGGTCCTGATCCTGGACGAGCCGGTCAACGGTCTCGATCCGGACGGAGTGCGCTGGATGCGACAACTCGTGCACGAGCAGGCCGATGAGGGCCGTACGGTCTTCCTCTCCAGCCACCTGATGAGCGAGATGCAGCTGACGGCCGACCACCTCGTCATCATCGGCAAGGGCAGGCTCCTGGCCGACACACCCATGGCGGACTTCCTGACCGGCAGCTCTCTGGCCTGCGTGAAGGTCACCGTGCCCGACTCCGAGGAACTGTCCTCGTTGGTCGCACGGCTCCTTGCGGAGGGGGACGTCCGGGTGGAGACGCCGGGGCACGGCCGGCTCGTGGTCCGGGGCCGCTCCGCTGCCGAGGTCGGCGATCTCGCCCACCGCGCCGGCGTCAGACTGCATCAACTCAGCGACGTAAACGCCTCGTTGGAGCAGGCGTACATGGAACTGACCGCCCAGAGCGTGGAGTACGGAACGGAGCAGGCGACGTACGGGGACAGCGGTACCGCCCGGACGCGGGCCAAGGTGTCACAGAAGGCGCAGCAGAAGGCACAGTCCAGCCAGTCGCGGAAGGCGCAGGTGGGAGCATGACGACGGCAGCGACCGCACAGCATCACTCATCCGGGCGCTACGTTCCCCGCGGGCTCGGTGGTCCATTCACGGGCGCCGTCGCCTCCGAGTGGACGAAGCTGTGGTCGGTCCGCACGCCCTACGTCTGCCTGCTCGCGGGCCTGGGGGCGACGGGGGTGTTCACCTTCTACTTCGGCTCGATCGCCCGAATCAACGATGCTCCGGCGCAACCCGTGGGCAATGCCGCGGCGTCCTCCACCACGCTCGGGCAGTTCGCCGTGGTCATTCTCGCCGCCCTCGCGGTCACCAGTGAGTACACGACGACCAGCGTGCGCACGACACTGCTGTGGGTGCCCGTGCGGCACCGGGTCCAGCTGGCCAAGGCCCTGGTCGCCGCTGTGGTCACCTTCATCGCCGGGGCGGTGTTCGCCGTGGTGGGGATGGCGGTGGCCTGGGGTCCCTTCCGTGGCCACGCCACATTCGATACCGGCGAAACGGCACGACAAGTCCTGGCCGTGAGCCTCTACTACGCCCTCATAGCGGTCCTGACGGTAGGGGCGGCCTTCGCCGCGCGGCACGCGGCCGGGGCGCTTGCGGTGCTCTTCACCCTGCTGTGGGCCCTTCCCAGCACGCTCGTCGGGCTCGGCGGTCCGGTGCTGGTCGCGATCAACGATTGGCTGCCGCAGAGCGCGGGCGACCGCTTCATGCGCCACAATGCCGAAGCTCCCTATCCACCGGGCGTCGCGATCCTCGTCCTGCTCGCCTGGACGCTGGCCGCCCATCTGGCCGGGCGGGCCGTGCTACGCCTGCGCGACGCCTGACCCGCGCCGACAACCGGCCCCGACCCACAGGCGCGCAAGACCGGCCCATCGACGAAGGCAGGAGGAGACAGAGGTATGCGGCAGGCCCTCCTTGCTATGCGGCAGGCTCTCGTTCCAAGGAGGTCACTGCTGGCGGACCTCACCCTGTGGGCCGCCCTCTCCGCCGCGGGTGTCCTCTGGTTCCGGGACAGCTCGGCGCCCTCGCTCGTACTGGGACTGCTGCTTCCCGTGCTGGTGCTGGGCGTTGCGGTCCCCCTCGCCCGGTGCCGCCCGGGAACGGCGGTCCTCCTGGCCAACATCCCGTGTGCGCTGGGACTGGCCAGTACGTCGAGCCCCGCGAATGTCTACGTACTGGCCCTGGCGGTACTCAGCTGTCAGCTGGGCGCGCGGACCGGGGCGGCCCGTGCGCCGTTGCTGGTGCTCGCGGCCTGTCTGGCGATCGATCTCGGGCTGTGCGCTGCCCTGGGAGTCGGTGCCGTCTGGTGGTTCTACGCGGTGACGGTGCTGCCGTCAGCGCTGCTGCTCCCCTGGCTCGTCGGCCACTACTGGCGAGCGCGCCGACAACTGGTGCGGGGCGGCTGGCAACTGGCCCGCAGCCTGGAGGAGCGGCAGTACATCGCCGCGGAGCAGGTACGCCTCAAGGAACGTACGCACATCGCCGCCGACATGCACGACTCGCTGGGCCATGTCCTCAGCCTGATCGCGCTGCGCGCCGGTGCGCTTGAGCTCTCCCCCACACTCACCGCTCGGGACCGTGACGACGTCGCGGACCTGCGCGCGACGATAGTCGACGCCGTTGACCAGTTGCGGGAGACGATCACTGTTCTGCGCGATGCGCCGGTGTCCGAGGAGAACAGGTCCTCGCCCGAAAGCATCGAGGACCTGCTGAACCGGACGCTGGCCTCCGGCGTTTCCGTCGAGTGGAAGCGCGAGGGGAAGCACGAGGGGAAGGCAGC
The DNA here is from genome assembly GCF_053606205.1 of Streptomyces sp. NPDC055239. Taxonomy (NCBI): domain Bacteria; kingdom Bacillati; phylum Actinomycetota; class Actinomycetes; order Kitasatosporales; family Streptomycetaceae; genus Streptomyces; species Streptomyces sp. NPDC055239. The sequence continues at coordinate 64,189 of NZ_JBSGRD010000011.1, forward strand.
GGCGCTGCCACCACTGGTCGAACGAGCCGCGTACCGCGTGGTGCAGGAAGCGCTCACCAACGCCACCAAGCACGCTCCGGGCAGTGCCGTGCAGGTCCACATCACTCACGGCGGCGACCGCACCACCCGTATCCGGATCGTCAACTCGCCGCCACCCGGAGGCCCCTTGCCCGGCCTCGTGCCGGGGCACCACGGCCTGACAGGACTGCGCGAGCGCGTGACGGTCCTCGGTGGCACGCTGCGGGCGACACCCTACGAGGGCGGCTTCGAGGTCAGCGCCATTCTCCCGCACGACATGCCCCAACCCGGGCCCACTCCCGCTCCCGCCCGGTCCGAAGTCACGCGGGCGGAACCTGGGGCTGCGCGGGCGGAGCCTGGCCAAGACCCCCGAACCACCAGCTCCGCCGTTGCACCCGAGTCGGCACGACAGTTGTCCCACGTCCGGCGCCGGGCGCGCCTGCGTTTCGCGGCGGCCTTCGCCGCGCCCGCCGGTGCGGCACTCGTCTTCCTGCCTGCCGCCGCCATGCTGGCCTACCAACTGTCCACCTGCGTGCTCTCGCCGTCCGACTACGAGCGACTGCGCATCGGCCAGCAGCGGCACGAGTTCGCACACGCCCTGCCACAGCGGCCTTACCCCTACCCCTCCGACCACGCGCGTGAAGCCCCTCGGCCGCCCGGAACCACCTGCACCTTCTACCGCTCCAACAGCAACCCTCTCGACCAGGCGGACGTGTACCGCCTCTGCTACTCCGGATCCCACCTCATCGCCAAGGACACGCTCAGAGGGAGACTTTGATGCAGATCGCTTCGTTGCCGTACATCGATGAGCACACGACGGTCATTGCGGCGGGAGTCGACGACGTCTGGCGCGGTCTGAGCGAGACACTGGACCAGTCCTTCTCACCTTCCGGCAAGGGCCGCTACGCGAGACTGGTGGGAGCCGTCGACCGCACAGCGGCCGGGCCACGGCCGCTTGCCGAAGGCTCCACGTTGCCAGGTTTTCGGGTGGCCGCCGCGGTCCCGGGACGGGAGTTGGTCCTCACGGGACGCCATCGTTTCTCGTCCTACGCCCTGATCTTTCGCCTCGAACACGTCGGTCCGGGTCGATCACGGCTGCGCGCCGAAAGCCGAGCCGTCTTCCCCGGCCCGGCGGGCGGCGTCTACCGCCTGCTCGTCATTGGGACGGGCGGGCACGCGGTCGGCATGCGGCGCCTCCTCGCAGCCATCCGCCGACGTTCAACAGGCCTGTAGAGCGGCCTCTTTTGGGGAGTCTCCGCATCCGGACAGGCGGCCGTGGCGACCCGTCCGAGCAGCATGCCGGACGGAAACCCCTGCTACCAGTAGGCGGTCGCGGGCCGGTGCGGGTTCAGCTGTCGCCGCGAGTGAGGGTGTCGGTGATGCGTTCGGCGACGGCGCGCCGCAGCTCGGGGCTCAGTCGTTCCGTGGTGAGGGATTCGTACAGCCATAGGCCGTCGGCCGCGAGGCGGGCGATGAACTGGTCGAGTACGACGGGGCCGTCGGCGCCTGTGGGCAAGGGCGGGGCCCACCGTTCCATCACGGCGTCCCAGGAGGCCGCGTGCTCGGCGGTGGTTGATCCTTCGAGCATGAAGAGAAGCTCGGCCCGTGTGGCGCTCTGGGTGGCGACGCGAGTGTAGGCGGTGAGCCGTTCGGTGGGAGTGGCGTCGGCGGCGGGCTTGCCCGCCGCCGCGGCCATGTCCGCTTCCCACTGGTCGGCGAGGTGCTGGTGGATGGCCTGGACGAGGTCTTCGCGGGAGGCGAAGTGGTACAGGAGTCCGCCTTTGGTCAGGCCTGCCTCGGCGGCGACGGAGTCGAAGGTGACGCTCTTGACACCTTCGCGCTCCACGACGCGGGTGGCCGCTTCGAGGATCTGGGTTCGTTTACTGGTCCGCATGGATTCTCCCGGCCGGGACTTGGTGGTGTGCGGGGGCGGACAGGGCTGATCCGGGGCCGTGGCGGCGCAGGAGAAGGCCGGTCACGATCGCGCCGAAAGACATGACGGCGATGACCACGATCATCACGCAGAAGTAGGCGCTGTCGAACGCGTCCGAAGCCGCGGCGACCAGCGACGGGTGGTCGTTCCCGGCAAGGGCGAGCGCGGCGTCGAGGCTGTCGCGCGCGGAGTCCGGGACTCCGGCGGGCAGATCGATCGTCGCGGTGTAGACGGCGGTCAGGAGACTACCGAGTACGGCGACCGCGATGAGGCTGCCGAACTCATAGGACACTTCCTCCACCGAGGACGCCATGCCGGCCCTTCGGGCCGGAACGTTGCCCATGATCGCGCTGGAGGCGACGGACATGGCCGCTCCCAGACCGGCGCCGGTGATGAGCAACCCGACGATGAGCAGCCCCATGTTCGTGTCGAAGTTCAGCAGGACCAGCACGGAGCCGACGGTGCTGAGGGCGAGACCGCCCGCGACGAGGGGCAGCAGGCCGATCCTGTGCAGGCTGGCACCGCCGACCATGGCCGTCGGCAGCGCCCCCAGGGCAACGGCGGCGACCAGGAGTCCGGCACGCAGCGGGGTGAAGCCTTCCACGAGCTGGAAGCGCTGTGTGGTGACCAACTGGACACCGGCGATGGCGAACATGGAGAACCCGGCGGCCAGAACTCCGGCGAGGAAGGCCCGGTTGCGGAAGATCGCAAAGTCGAGCAGCGGGTAGGGCAGGCGGCGCTGCCGCCGCGCGAAGGCCCACCCGCCGATAGCGGCCGCGAGGGCGGCAGCGACGATGACGAGCGGCGCGGGGTCCGTCTTCGCTGTCTCCTTTATCGCGATCACGAGGCCGACCAGGGCGACGAGCGCGAAGAGCGAGGACGGCAGGTCCCAACGCTTGGTGGGGTCCGCGTCGTTGGGCGGTGCGATGACCAGCGTGGCGACGAGCGCCACGATGACGACGGGGACGTTGATCAGGAAGACCGACCCCCACCAGAAGCTTTGCAGCAGGAGCCCGCTGATGATGGGGCCCAGTGCGCTGCCCACGATCGCCAGAGTGCCCCAGACGGCGATGGCTACGTTGCGCTCGCGCTCGTCCTCGAACGTGATGCGGATCAGGGCGAGCGTCGCGGGCATCATCACCGCCGCACCGACGGCCAGGAACACCCGCGCCGCGATCAAGGTCTCCGGAGTGGGCGAGAACGCGGCAGTCAGCGAGGCCATCCCGAAAACCACCAGGCCGATCAGGAACATCCGCCGGTGCCCCACCCGGTCGCCCAGCGTTCCGCTGCCCAGCAGCAGTCCGGCCATCACCACCGGATAGGCATTGATGATCCACAAGCCCTCGGAGCTGCTCGCCCCGAGCTCCTCCACCAGTGTCGGCAACGCCGCGTACAGGATCGAGTTGTCCAGCGTGATCAGCAGCAGCCCCGCACTCACCACGGCCAGCAACAGCCAGCGCCGCCCCACGCTCAGAACCATCGCCGTACACCTCTCCATCAGCACCACTGCAACCTCCGTAACTGTACCTTACGAAAGGTACAGTTACGGAGGGTGAGTCCGGGAAGGTGCGTAGAATTCGGCCGCTCGAGGGATACGACATGGACAGCTGGGGGCGCGCCGAGGCGGTTCCGGCTTCTCCGGCCTTCGCTGGACTTTGATCGGCGAGGTCGCGGAGGCCGCGGCCGGCGGGTGACAAGCTTGCTCACGCGGCTGGTGCCTTCGCTCCCGGCCAGGCCGGATCAATGCGAGCAGAGGACCCTGCGGCCAGCGGGTCCTCCGCCGCGACGCCTGCCCCCAACCCACGCCACGCCACGCCACGCGAGGACCGGGGTGCGACTTCTCAGGCGCGGTCCGTCAGGTCCTCCGCGAACACCTGCGACAGAGGCTGCGGTCCCACGTATTGCTGGCAGTTGCACTGGCCGGCCTCGTAGCGCAGCGGCTTCTTGTTCTCGTCCCAGGACGTTGGCACCTCGACGGCTTCATGGCACCGGCCCTGCTTGTCGTGCTTGGCGAGATGGTGCGTGCATCCGCACACCGCCTCCGGCGGCTTGTGCGCCGCTTCGACGGCCAGACGTTCCTGCTTCGCCACCTCCAGCAACTGCAACTTGCGCTCATGCCGATTGCGCAGCGCAGTGCGGACGTTGTCGGCCGCCCACGCGAATCCACCCGTCCAGAAGATGATCAGAACCCACCAGAACCAGTCCATCAACTGCCCCTTCCCCCTGTTTTTCTGTGGGTCAGCATAGATGGCTCATCGGAGGTCTCTCCGTGTCCTCACGCAGAGACCTCGGACTCGGCTCCCAAGGGACGCGTATAGCTGTGCAAGCGCGAGCGCGTAAGTGTCGCCTGCGGGCTAGGTGACTTACACGGCGAGACATCGTAAGGTTTGCGCATCCACTTCGGCCATTACATGGCGACGTATGCGGCACTGCTTCGGGAGGGCGCGATGCTTGCGAACACAGTCAGGACATGGGTGATGGGCTGGGCGGTTTCCCGGCACACGCCCCCGCCGGTCGAGCACCCCTGGGGGCTGTACGTCGAGGTGGCCGGCAATCCACGCGAAGTCGGGCGTCATGTCCTGCCGGAGAGCGATGAGTTGTCGGTCCGGAGCGCGGCTGCCTCGGTGACGATGCCGCGGACCTGGATGAAGATGCCCGCCGAGCCCGATGAAGTCGAGCCTTGGCTTCCGCAGGGGTGGGTGGTGGCCCGGGAAGAGACCGGCCACCTGATGAGAACCGACCTGATGGTCACCAACCCGGTCGCACCCGAGGGATACACCGCCATCTTCGAGGCGGACAGCGGCGTCGTGCGCGTCCGCGTCCTTGACGCGGCGGGCGAACCCGCGGCCACGGGACAGATGGCGGTCCTCGGGGAGGATGTGGTCGTGGACCAGGTGGTCACCGAGGAGGCTCATCGGCGGCGCGGCCTCGGCGACTTCGTGATGCGCGCGCTCGCCGACCGAGCAGTCGACCTGGGTGCGGCCACAGGCGTTCTCGGCGCGACCGACGCCGGACGCGCGCTGTACGAGACCCTGGGCTGGAAGAAGCATTCAACGCTGGCGGAGTGCATCTACCGTCCTTGACCCCAAGCAGGTGTCGAACCACCAGCCGCCGTCGCCGTCGCGTGAACCAGGACCCGCCACGACAACCGCCCCCGCGCAGCACCCCCGTACGGACCGGGGTACTGCGCGGGGTCTGGACCGTGGGTCACCCGGGTCAGCGGGCGCGGGTCGCCTGTGCGGCGAGGAGGTGGGAGTCGAGGAGTGTGATGTCGGCGGTGCGGTCGGCCCGGGAGTAGCCGGCCAGCATGCGTTTGGTCGTGATCAGGGCTTCGGGCGAGCGTCTGGAGAGGGGTCTGGTCCACGCGGTGACGGCCTGTTCCAGTGCGTCGGGCGGGGTCACCTTGTGCAGGAGCGAGATGCGGTGCGCGGTGGCGGCGTCGAACGTGTCGCAGGTGAGCATGAGTTCACGGATCCTGGCGGCTCCGGCTTCGGAGATCAGGCGGCCCATGGCACCGCCCCAGGCCGGGGGCAGGCCGACGCCGACCTCCGGCATCCGGAACCGGCACGTGTCCGCGCCCGCGCGCAGGTCGCAGTACGAGGACAGCGCGAGGCCGGCTCCGATGACCCTGCCCTGGAGCTGGGCGATGGTGATCGCGTGGGTGTTCTCGATCGCCTGGCACAGGCGGTGGGCCTTGTCCACGATGCGGCGCAGGGCGGAGCCGGTCGGATCCGCCTCCATCGCCGCCTGGAACTCGGTGCGGTCGGCCCCCAGGCTGAAGTCCTCGCCCATCGAGGACAGCACCAGAATGCGGATGTCGGGCCGTTCGTGGAGATCGTCGAGTACCGCGATGAGGTCGTCGAGGACGGCGACGCTCAACGTATCGTCCTGCCCTGCGGGGTTGAGGCGGACATGGAGCACCGGGCCGTCCTGCTCGACGCGTATCGACTTGCGGGACGGCACGGAGAAGAAACGATTCTGTTCTGTCATACGAACGCAACGTCCAAGTTCAGCGGGCGCCGGAACGCCACTCGGGGTGCCCAGGTCGGGGGGCGGACCAGGGTGAGACGGGGAAGGCGCTGTGTCAGATGGCGGAGAAGGGTCTGGGCCTCGAGCCGGGCCAGCGGGGCGCCGAGGCAGTAGTGGATGCCTCCGCTGAAGGCGAGATGGGCCGGCTTGCGCAGCGGGTCGAAGCGGTCGGGGTCGCTGTGCTTGGCCGGATCACGGTGCGCCGCCGCCACCATGAGGTGAACCATCTCGTCCCGGCGGATCTCGAACCCTTCCAGGACCGTGTCCTGGGCGGCGACCCGGCTGATCACATGAGTGGGCGGGTCGAAACGGAGTGTCTCCTCGACGAATCCGGGTACGAGATCGGGGGAGGAAGCAATCAGGTTCCACCGGTCCGGGTGTTCGACGAGCCGCAGCGCCATCGTCGACAGCAGGGTCGAGGTGGTCTCCAGGGCCGCCAATATGATGAACAGAGTGAGCAGGTACACTTGTTCGTCGGCCTCGGCGCGGTCCGGCTCGATGGCGTCCCACGCCTGTATCCATCGGGACACGGGGTCGTCGCCCTGCCGGGAGCGCCGGCTGCGGACCAGGTCGACCAAGTAGGCGCGCAGTTCGGCGGTGGCCGCGTCCGACCTGGCCAACTGCGAGGCGGAGGGCAGTAATTCCTGGGTGAAGACCTGCTCGTGGGTCAGCGTGCGCAGGCGCGGCCAGTCCGCGGCCGGCAGGCCGAGCCAGTGCCCGATGGCCGCGATGGGCAGTTCTTCGGCGACCAGGGCAGCGAAATCGGCCTCGCCGTACTGCAGTTGCTCGACCAGCGAGTCCACCAGTCGTTCGACCGCCTGTTCGAGCGTCCGGCCGATGTCCTGGATGGTGGTGCGGTCGAAGCCGCCTGCGGCCCGACGGACCCGCGTGTGGTCCGGTGCGTTGAGCCCGGGCAGCGTGTTGCTCATCTCCCGCGAGGAGGGAGCGTTCCAACGCGTGCCCGGACCCTGCCGTTCTCGCCAGCGCGCATCGGGCTCGAGCCAGTCACGGCTCCTCAGTATCTGATCGCAGACGTCGAAGCCGGTGACGAGGAAGCCACCCCAAGGGGCGGGACTGACCCCGCCCCCTGCTGCGAGTTCGGCGTAGATGGGAAAGGGGTCGGACTGGCCCTTTGCGGTTCGCAGTCGAGAGAACTGGGATACTGCGGCCCGACGGTCGTACAGCCGGGAGGAGACAATTCCCATGGCGACGGCTCCTTTCTGAGCATCAGCCGCCATGGATACCCACATGATCGTTCAAGCATCCAATAACTCACTGTCCTCAATAAGTTACTTAGATCACTCGCCTCTCGTCCATGCCACGAATCGGCTGAACAGACCCCCTTTGCGCTGCCTCGAAGCGGCGGAAGCGGAATCTGCTTGGCCGCCGCGCGCGAGCAGCGCGTCCGCGGGAGCGACCGGGGGCTGGACGCCGGACGCCGTCTGCTGCTGGCTGAAATCGCCTGCGGCAAAGGGAATCCTTCGCGAAGTGAAACGGACGGGGAGCGTCACCAGTGAGCGGCTCCACGGCGACGGCACCCAGGCGAGGGCCGCGAACGGCCGGCTCAGCTCGATGTCCGGCAGCCGCTTGAGCAAGGACTCGACAGCAGTGACCGCGATCATGAACGCCGGATCCTTGGCGGGGCAGCCGTGCGGCCCGGCTCCGAAGCCCAGGTGCGCCTTCGCGCTGAGCTGTTCACGGTGGACGCTCAGCTTGGGGTCGGTGTTGGCCGCGGCGAAAGAGATCAGTATCGGGTCGTTGGCCCGGATCGTCCTGCCGCCCAGCTCGACGTCGTGCGTCGGATAGTGGGCCGCGTAGTTGGCGATCGGGGCGTAGTTCCACAGGGTCTGGGAGACGGCGCCCTCGACCGGCAGGCCGGTCTGCCACTGCTCGTCCAGGTACAGCGCGCTGCTGGTGCCGATGGTGGCCGCCAGGGGTGCCGTTCCGCCGGACAGCAGCGTCACGAGCTGGTGCAGCACCTCCTCGTCGGTCAGCCCGGCCGGGTGCTGCATCAGGCGAGTCGTCAGATCCGCGCCCGGGTGGCGGTGCTTGAGTGCGATCAGCTCGGAGAGCGCTCCGCCGAGCACCTCGTCGGCGCCGGGTGTGCCCTCGAAGATGCCGCTGATCCCGGCGATCACCCGGTCGCCGACCTCGGGCGGGCAGCCGAACAGGTGGCTGAAGATCAGCAGTGGCAGCGGCCCGGCGTAGGCGGACATCAGATCCGTCTGGCCGCCGGGGTCGGTGCTGAACTGGCTGATCAGGTAGTCGGCGGACTGCTGCGTGAGGCGGATGAGCTGGCGTTCGTCGACCGTGGCGAGGCTGTCGGTCACGACCTGGCGCAGCCGGGCGTGGGACGCGCCGTCGCTGAAGAGGGCGTTGGGGCGGTAGCCCATCATCGGCAGGGCCGGGCTGTCGGCCGGGACGCGGCCCTCGTTCAGTGCGTTCCAGCGCCGGGAGTCGCGCAGGAAGGACGCGGGGTTGTGCAGGATGTGCAGGGCCGCGTCGTAGCTGGTGACCAGCTCGACCTGGACGTCAGGGGCGATGTCCACGGCGGCGCTGGGGCCGGCCGCGCGCAGGTGCGCGTAGTGACCGTCGGGGTCGGCGCCGAACGAGGGACCATAAAGGTGCAGGTTCTCGTGCGCGGGGCAGCCCGGCGGTATGTACGAGGTCTCTGAGGGCTGTTGCATTCCGGGGCTCCTAGGGCCTGTCCGGCGGATCAGGCCGCGTGTGAGTGACGGTCACTTGTCGTTGCTGGCAGCGGGGTCTGGTGCGTGCTGCTGCGAGGCGGACGACTGAGGCATCGCGGAGCGATGGGATGGCGGACCACGCCGCAGATGTGCGCACCAGACCCCGCGCCTGCGGCATGGTCCGCCGGGCAGGCCCTAGGCGAGCAGGGACATGAGGTGCTGCACGAGGGTGATGAGTGCCTGCGCCGCGGACTGATCGTCGCGTACGTCGCACCTGATGACCGGGGTCTCCGGCGACAGGTTCAGCGCCTCGTGCACTTCGTCGAGCGGGTAGTCGACGGTGCCGTCGAAGTGATTGACGCCGATCGCGTACGTCAGGCCGAACCGTTCCACGAGGTCGAGGACGGGGAACGACTCGTCCAGGCGCTCGGGATCGACGAGGACCAGCGCGCCGAGGGCGCCGCGCGACAGTTCTTCCCACATCTCCTTGAAGCGCTCCTGCCCGGGGGTGCCGAACAGGTAGAGGACGAGGGTGTCACTGAGGCTGAGGCGGCCGAAGTCCATGGCCACGGTCGTGGTCGTCTTGTTCGGCGTGCCGGAGAGGTCGTCGAAGCCGACGCTGGCCTCGGTGATCTCCTCCTCGGTCCGCAGCGGCTCGATCTCGGAGAGGGCGCCGATGCAGGTGGTCTTCCCGACCCCGAAGTGCCCCACAATGAGGATCTTCACCGCATGGGAGACATCTGGATCCAGGTACAAGAGTCACGCTCCGAATCGGTTCTTCAGGCCATTGAGCACGGCGCTGACCAGTTCCCTGTCGACCCGTTCGGCGCGCGGTATGGGTTTTCTGACCAGGATCAGGCCGCCCTCCTCCAACTGCGCGAGGAGGATGCGCACGATGCCAAGCGGCAGGTGGGTGTGCCCGGCCACTTCGGCCACGGACAGGAATCCGTTGGCCACCAGATCGATGACCGTACGTGCTTCCGGGGACAGCGCGCGCACGGCTGTCTCGGCGTCGCGGACGGCCGTCACCAGGGCGGTGTGTTCGTACTGGTGGTCCGGCGGCAGGGCTCGCCCGTTCGTGATGACGAAGAGTGGCACTAACGGGGCGGTCAGTTCCAGTCCTTCGTCCGGGTCCTCAGACATCGCCGGCTCCCCCTCCGTGCGCGGGCTGCGCGGTCAGTTCGGGCACCACTTCGTGGAGCCGGGTCGTGAACTCCTCGATGTCGCAGTCGTGTTCGGCGGCCGCGGCGAGGAAGTCCCCTCCACCGGCGGCGATCAGGAAGATCCAGCCGTGCGAGAACTCGATGACCGTCTGCTGCCACGCGACGTCCTCGACGGCACCCGCGAACTGTGCCGTCACCCTGCTGTAGGCGTGGATGCCGGTCATGGCGGCGGAGATGGTGTCGGCCAGGTCCCGGGTCATCCCCGCTGTCGCCCCGCGCGGCAGTCCGTCGCCGCCCAGGAGCACGGCGTGCCGGGCGCCCCGTACGTCTGCGATCGCCCGGTCCAGGGCGGGCAGCACGAAACCCGATCCTCCGGTGGCCCCGTGCCGGGCCGCATCGGCGGAGCCTCCCGCCGGAGCATCGTCCGCCTGGATTCTGGGCGCCGAGGTGAGGTTGTTGCCCAGCCTGGCCACCAGCCGGTGCATGCGGAAGGAGATCTGCTGCATGTCCACGTCGGGCTCGGCGGCCGCAGCGAGGTAGGCGCCCTGACCGGCCCCGATCAGGAAGATCCAGCCGTGCGAGAACTCGATGACCGTCTGACTCCACTGCCCGTCCTTCGCCGTACCGGCGAAGTGGGCGGTGGCCCGGCTGAGGGACTGCATGCCGGCCATGGCCGCGGAGATGGTTCCCACGTCCTTGGGGCCGAGACCCTCCGTGGAGCCGCGGGGAAGGCCGTCGGCGGACAGCAGGACTGCGTGCCGCGCCCGGGGCACGTTCTGCACGATGTCCTGGAGCATCCAGGACAGGTCTGCGGTCATTCGTCTTCAGACCCTTCGGCCGGCTCTGTGTCGAGGTTGCGGCCCGACATCGTTCCCTTCTGGAAGGCGCCCAGGCCGCGGCCCGAGGCGCGCGGTACTCCACCGGCGCCCGGGAACGCGGGCCGGGGGGCAGCGGCGTCGGGCACGCTCGCGACCGGCGACTGGCGTGCTCCCCGCTTCGGCAGACCGTGCACCGTGCGCCTGGGGGGCGCGACAGGCGTCTCAGGCTGCTCGAGCGGCTCCGCCTGCTGGACACGCTGAACCTGCTCGACCTGCTGGATCTGCTGGACCTGCTCGGGCGGCTCGGTCCTGCGGATGGGGCTGACAGGCGCCTCCGCAGCCTGCGGCTGCTGCGTATCCTCCATGGTCCACAGCTCCTCGGGCAGCAGGACTACGGCGCGGACACCGCCGTACCGCGAGACTCCGGTGACATCCACCTTGAAGCCGTACTGACGGGCAATCAGGCCGATGACGGGGAAACCGAACTTGGGCTGGTTGCCGAGCTGCGACAGGCGTGGGACGTCGGTGCCGGAAAGCAGGGCGGTCGCCCGCTGCCGGTCCTCGTCGCCCATGCTGACGCCGGCGTCGTCGATGACGATGCACAGGTTGTTCTGGATGCGCTGGAAGGTCACCTCGATCGGCGCGTCCTGCTGGGAGAAGCTGGCAGCGTTGTCAAGGAGTTCGGCCACGGCGAGAGCGACAGGAGCGACCGCGGACGCCTTCAGCGCGAGACCGGTCTGCTGCATGATGGCGACCCGGTTGAAGTTACGGATCTGGCCCTGGGCGCTGCGCACCACGTCGTAGACGCTGGCCGCCCTGTTGCGCCGGCCGAGGGGCGCGCCGCACATCACGGCGATGCCCTGGGCCTTGCGGGCCATCTGGGCGTTGGCGTGGTTCACGTCCAGGAGGTCGCTGAGGACGGCGTGGCCTCCGTAGCGCCGCTGAACACCGTCAAGGAGCGTGGTCTGCTCGGCCGCAAGGCTCTGCAGGAAGCTGGCGGCGCCCTTGAGGACCGCCTTGGTGTTCTCCTCCGCGGCTTCCTTCGCCTCCAGGATGGCGCCGTCGCGCTCGTCCCAGATTCTCTGCAACTCGACGCGGGAGACGTGAAGCTGGCCGTTCAGAGTGCTCAACTGCTGGCGCAGTTCGGCCTCTGTCTGCTGCTTCTTCGCCGCGAGGGCTCTGCTGCGGGCGGTGAGTGCCACGACGGCGGCGACGGATATCGCCGCAATCACAACCAGGCACCACACCAGTGCGTCTTGTGTCATGGAAACCTTTCTCGGCGCATGGCCAGCAGTGAGCGACAGATGCACTTCGTCAGGGCCGGCCACACGGCCCAGAGCATCGCCCGACAGGCGATGCACACACAGGGGGCGCATCGCAAAGAGGCGCGCGGGACGAGTGGATCAAGATCACGAATGCCGGGATGCTATCACCGTGATCACCCCTCAAATCCCGCGCGGATACGCCCTTGCCACGGCCGGGAATCCGGGGGTTTTCGCGGGTGAGTGCCTACGCGCCACAGCGACAGCCATCCGACGCGGCTCCGTCACCAGGCTCGATGTCCGGACTTCGACGGCGCGCCGACGGACGTCGACACCGTCCGGCCGACAGTGGAAAACCCGACTTATCCCCAGAGGGCACGAGGTGTCAACAGTCCTGCGCGCCGCTCCCCAGCGACTATTTTCAGCCGGTGGAGCGTCGGAAGTTGGCTTGAATCTACAGTCATGTAGATGAACAATGTGGTGTTCCGGAAGCGCGGCTGCCGCCGCTCGCAGCGCTTGAGCGACGACAGCCCGACCGCAAAGTCGTTCCCGGCCTCGCACCCCTCCCGCCGACGTCCTCAGGGGTACGGTGACCGAGCGTCAAGTCGCAGGTTCGACCGCCACGTCCAGGCGGTCGAGACCGCGCAACCCGTTGTTGATCATCGGCCGATGTTCGAGGATCTCGAATCGGGCGACCCGGTCGGCGAGCCTTTCCAGCAACGTGCTCATTTCCAGCCTGGCGAGGTGCATTCCGACGCACACGTGCTCTCCCCGCCCGAAGGCGCGGGGTCTCCAGGCGCAACGACTCATTGATCGCGTGCGGGATCAACGAGCGGTCCTCGCGCAACAGATCCCACTGGTCCGGATTCCGGGCGAACAACGCGACCGCTTCGGCGATGGCGAGGATCGTCGTGTCCAGGCTGGGCGTGACGTAGTCGAGCATCATCACTCAGGTGACCGGACCGGGCACGACTGGCCTCCCTCGTTTCGGGCGCCCACAGGGTGTCACTTGATGTGGCGGGTGATGCGGGTGGCGCTGTGCAGCAAGTACTCCAGCGGGCCGCGGCGCAGGTACCGGGTCCAGAGGGTGGCCAGGAGCATGGCGACCCCGATGAACACGGCCAGCGCGATCAGGGCCGGTCCTGTCTCTTCCTCCATGCCGACCATGCGGATGGCGAGGATGTGGGCGACGTACGCGGTCAGGGCGACCATGCCGACGGCGGCGACCGGTCGGGCCAGCCGTGTCAGGCGCGGCATCCGGGCGGCGGCGGTGACGCAGGCTGCCACCACGAGCAGGGCGACACCGGTGTTGCCGAGGATGGAGAACGTGGTCTGGCTGTGGGGCGCGCCCACCAGCAGCCAGGCGGCGGGGGTGTCGTCGTTGACGTAGCCGACGGTGTCCGACCACCAGGCGGAGGCCGCGCCGCCGCCGTCGGTGGCAGCCGCGACGATGGCGCGGGCGTGCGGGACGAAGTGCAGGGCCAGCCAGGAGCCGCCGTAGCCGAGCGCTGCCAGGGCGCCGCCGGTCCATGCCAGGCTGGTGCGGATGCGGGCCCGGGTGAGGTCGAGGCGGGCGAGCGCCATCCCGGTGAGCATGAACGGCATCCAGGTGAGCACCGGGTACTCGCCGGTGAACAACAGCTCCAGCAGGCCGTCGGTGCCGGTCAGGCGTGCGAGGGGATCCGCGGCGATGAACGTGTCGCCCCAGTCACCGGCGTAGAGGGCCTGCCGGACCACCAAGAGGATCACCGGCATGACCAACGCGGTGGCGGCGGCCAGCAGTGCCAGGGTGCGGGCCCCCAACCGGTGGAGCGGCAGCAGGAGCAGGAAGAGCAGCCCGTAGAAGGAGAGGATGACGTCGACGTCGGTGCCCAGGGCGGTCAGCGCGTAGCCCCCGGCGATCAGGATCAGTGCGCGGATGACGATGCGGCCCGCAGCCTGCCGCCCGGCCCGGCCAGTGTACGGCTGCGGGCGGCCGGTGATGAGGACGAGGGAGAACCCGGCGAGCAGCGCGAACAGCGCGGAGGAGCGGCCGCGGGCCAGTTCGGCGACGAAGCCCAGCGGTCCGCCGATCGTCGGTTCGGGGCCGACGTGGGCGGCGTACATGCCGAAGACCGCAAGGCCACGGGCGAGGTCGATGCCGATGAGGCGGCCGACCGAGGGCGGACGGGCGGCGCCGGGCGGGCGGGCCGGTCGCGGCAAGAGCTGCGATTCGGCGGGTGCGGGGACCGATGGCGCGTGGTGTGTCATGACTTTCAGGCTGCCGACGCACCGCGTCCGGGCCTATCCGGCAAGTGGCCACCATCCTCCCGCCGACCGGCTGGATACCCTCCGTCGCCCAGCGGATAAAGCGCCGCACGAACTCCCGGGCGCTGCTGTGCGTGGTACGAATCCTCAAGCGGTCCCACGTCGATGAGGGGGACGGCCGTGATTCGCGTACTGGTGGTCGACGACGAAGCGCTGGTCCGAACGGGCTTCGAACACATCCTGTCCGCAGCCGACGACATCGAGGTGGTGGCCGCGGTCGCCGGCGGACAAGCGGTGCAGGCGGCCAGAGAGTTGCGCCCGGATGTGGTGCTCCTTGACATCCGGATGCCGGACGTGGACGGGCTTACGGTCCTTGCCCAACTGCGGCAGCTTGCCGAGAGCCCGGTGGTGGCCATGCTCACCACGTTCGACATGGACGAATACGTGGCCGCTGCCCTGCGCTCGGGGGCGGCCGGTTTCCTGCTCAAGGACACCGATCCGGTGCAACTGCCCGTACTGGTACGCAACTTGGCCGAGGGCGGCGTCGTACTGTCCTCCTCCGTCACCCGCACCGTCGTGCACGGCTACCTCGACAACACCCCCCAGTACGCCGCGATGCACCGCGTTCAGGTGCTGAGCGACCGGGAACGCGCCGTACTGATCCTGATCGCCGAAGGACTGTCCAACGCCGCCATCGGCGCGCGGATTCACCTGAGCACCAGCACGGTCAAGGACCATGTGAGCGCCGTGCTGTCCAAACTGCAGGTCGTCAGCCGTGTCCAGGCCGCCCTGCTGGCCGAACGCGCCGGCCTGCTCAAGGCACCGGACCCACGGGAGGAGAAGTGAAAGACCGTCGGATACCCGCGCCGGTACTGGACGCCCTGCTCATCGGCGTCTCTCTGCTGGACGTCTGGGTGCACGAGCAGTCCGACGAACCGCTGCGCAGAGCCGCCGCCCTGCTCGCCACCGCGGCTCTGTGCTTGCGCCGCCGTGTACCGCTGCCGGCCTTCCTGCTCACGCTGCCCGCCGCCCTGGTCAGCGATGCGATCTTGGCGCCGCTGGCCGCGCTGTACTCCCTGGCCTCGCTCAACCGCCACCGGATGCTCCTGGCCGCCGGTGCGCTGGCTCTGGCCGCCTGCGACCTCACCAACTGGAATTGGCCCTCACCAAAGTTCACCGACTTCTCCGATTCCTCCGATCTGGTCACTGTCACCTACAGCCTGGCCACCGCCACCGCGCCGGTCTTCCTCGGACAGCTGGTCCAGGCCCGCCGTGAGCTGTCTCTGCGGCTCGCCGAGATCTCCCTGGCCCGCGAGCACGAGCGTGAGCTCCTTGCGCAGGGCGTCCTTGCCAAGGAACGCGCCCAGCTCGCCCGGGAGATGCACGACGTGGTCTCCCATCAGGTCAGCTTGATCGCGGTACGTGCCGGAGCGCTCCAGGTCGCCACCCATGACGCCGCAGCGCGCGAGGCTGCCACCACCATCAGACAGTTGAGCGTGCAGACCCTGGAGGAGCTGCGGCACATGGTCAGCGTCCTCAGGGCAGCGGGCAGCCGCCCCACCGAACTGACCCCGCAGCCCTCCCTGGCCGACCTGCACCGCCTCGTCGACACCAGCGGCATCGAGACGCGGCTGCACACCGACCTGCCCGACACTCTGCCCCCACCGCTCCAACGCGCCGTCTACCGCGCTGTGCAGGAAGCTCTCACCAACGTCCGCAAGCACGCGCCCGGCGCCACGGCCGTCATCCGTATCCGGCAGGAGGACGGCAACGTGCACGCCGCCGTCACCAACAGCGTGCCCACCCGGCCCGCGCTGCAGCTGCCAGGTGCCCACCACGGTCTGGCCGGACTGCGTCAGAGAGCCGAACTCCTCGGCGGCACCGTCACCGCCGCCCCGACCTCAGACGGCGGCTACGAACTCCACCTGCATCTGCCACTGCACCAGACACCGTGACCGGCCCTGGGACGCCCCGCCCCGGCACCCCGGGACGACAGGCCAGTTCTTCCCGAGGAGAGCCGTGACGGACCTCTCGCCTGGTCGACCGCGTCCAGGTGACGCTCTTCCCTGTGATCACCGGCCAGACTGGTGATCACCCGGTCTTGCAAGGTGCGGCCGACTTCGACCTCGAACTGCTCGACAGCCGGACACTCGACGGCAACATCCAAGAACTCATCTACCGGCCCACCCTGCATGCCTGAAGCCATCCACGGGGCCTACGAACCTTGGTACTTGCTGGGGAGGTCCGGGAAGGATGCCTCGTCGCGGGCCGTACCATCGGTGATCCACCATCTGCCCCGCCGAAAAGGGTCAGTTCCGCGCGGCCGTCGCCGTTGAAGTCTCCGACGGCGAGCCTGGTGCCGAAGCCTTCCTTGAAGTCGCCGCCCTCCATGGTGACCCACTCCCCCGGCTCCTTCCCGTAACGGACGCTGACCTGGCCGCGCCGGTGGGGTGTGTCGACGTCGTCGTAGCCGTCGATGAAGCTCCGCCCCATGGCGATGTCCTGCCGCCCGTCGCCGTCGAAGTCGCCGAAGACGATGTTCTCGCCCTCCGGCAGCCGCTCGGGCTCCTTGTTCAGACCGCCGACGGTACGGGCGCCGCCGGTGAACAGCAGGGGCGGATCCCACGGGGAGCCGTAGAGCGCGAGATCGTCTGCGCGGTCGTCGTTCGCGTCCCCGGCGACCAGCACGGGTTCCGCGGCCTCGTGGTCCGGGCTGGGGATCTCCACGGTCCGGGCGGGGGCGCCGGAGCGCTTGAACGGTCCCTCGAGGACGACCAGTTCCTGATCCTCGACCGAGTACCTGAAGACCGCGAGGTCGGTGTGGCCGTCCCCGTCGAGGTCGGGGGTCGCGGGCGTGTCCTCGCGCGCCGAATCAGCGGGTCGACAGGGGCTGTTGGGCACCGAGCGCACGTCGTCGGACGGGACAAGGGCGAGGTACGCCACCACCGCCACCACCGCCACCACTACGAGGGAGGCCAGCACGGCGTGCCATATGCGCAGGTGGCGGAAGAACGGACCGCCTGCTGTCGGAAAGTGCATCAGCCCACCTCACGGGCGCGGACGCGGCCGCAGACGGCTCATGCCGGCGCCCGAGCACAGCCGAACAGTTACTCAACGTCATCCCATAGGGGCATTGCATTGACGGCATTCTTGTCACTCACCGTGGGCATGTTCGCTTCGCATCCGGTCGACCAGATGTCCTGGTGCACAGGCAACATCAAGCGGGTGCCTGAAAGGCTCCCGGTCCTGTGGTGATCTCACCGGAATCACCTGCGGTTGCTGTCGGCAGACGCAGTGCTTCACGCGCAGTCGGTGTCGACGACGGCGGAACGGGTCAACGCCGCGCCTCGCTCGACAGGCAGGGACACATCGCGTGCCCAGGCCGACCAGGAATCCACGAACAGGCCCACCTGCTGTCCGAGCAGGGCTCCGGCGAGCACCAGCAGAGCGCTGGACACACCACCACCGCAGTAGGCACCGACCTCATGGCTACCGATCGCCCTGCGGGACAAGAACCATTTCCGCATTTCGGTGGGTGGTACGAGCAACCCGTCGGGAGCCACAAGGTCGGCCGAGTGAGCGTGGACCGCGTGCGGAACATGGCCGGTTCTGGGATCGTCAAGGGCTCCGTTGTACGCACCCGTGGGGCGCGAGTCGAGCAGCGTGCCGTAGTCCGCGACCTCCAGGACGTCCGCGATGCCGAGTACTTGTCGACCGCCGCCCTCGTGCGCCTGGGAGGGCGTGCTCTCGAAGCGGCCGGGCACCGGAGCTCGCTCCCGGGCTCGGGCCGTCGGACCGCCCGCACGCGTCCAGGCCGGCAGACCGCCGTCCAGGACGCGCACCGAACGGAAGCCGGCCCAGGTGAGGACGAACCACGCGCGTGCGGCGGACGACAGCTCCTCGACGCGGCGGGTGTAGAGAACGAGGTCGTCGGCAGGTCCGACCCCGTGTGCCAGCAGGGTGGCGTGCACGGTGCCGGGCTCCGGCAGAGGAAGGTGGCCGCTGTCGGCCGTCGGGCGGCCGGCGAAGTCGGACTTGACCGATGTCCGGATCGCACCGGGGATGCTTCCCTGGATCGGATCCGGTCCCGGTGCCATCACCCGCCAGGGCGCGACCTCGATGAACACCGAACGCACCCTCTCGACGTACGCCGTCCGGGCGTCCACGAGATGGGCGGACTCGGCTGCCGTCATCCCGGGGACCCCGAGGGCCCCGCTGTGTGCGGGACGAACACCACCGGAAGGCTCTCCTTGAGGGCGTTGTAGATACGACACCGCTTCTTGTACTCGGCGACGAGTTCGTCAGCCGTGACGTGGTCGACGCCGTCGATGAAGCATTCCATGATGAGCGTGCCCAGATAGTCACCCTCGATCCTGCGCTCGATGCGGGCGAAGATCTCGACCTGGCGCTCCGGCTGTCCGCCTTCGACGAAGTCGTGCCGGAACGCGTTGAGCGCACAGGAGACGAGGGAGGCGACGAGCAGGTCGAGCGAGCTTGCCTCCTCGCCAGGGCCGCCGCTGCGCACCGACCCGTCCGACACGATCTCGAATCCGGGCCCGGCGATGTCGTAACGGCCGCGGACGTCGGTGGTCCGCCCGTGCAGGTTGCTGACCACGGTCACTCTGTCGCTCACCACAGGAAGTCTAGGCACGCGGCACCTGGCGGACCACGGAGTCCGGAATCTGGACACCGTTCGTGGTGGCCACCCGCAGTTGGTCGGCCAGCAGCGCGACCACGCGGGTCAGGGAACGATTGTCCTCCCGCAGTACGGCGATCTGCTGTTCCAGCTCCGCGATCCTGGTGAGGAGTTCCCGTTGGCCCGGCCTGCGCTCCTGGCGGCCGACCGACGAAGCGCGGAGTACCGAGGAAGCGCGGGGTTCCCAGCCGTCCCCGTCTCCGTCGCCGTGACCGTCGGCGGAGGCAGGGGCCGAGGCAGGAGCAGAGTCGTAGTCGTAACTGCCGTCGTCGTAGCGGATGAGCCACTTGCGCAGGGACTGCGGGCCGACCTCGAACTCCTCGGCGACCTCCCGGACGATCGAGCGGTTCTCGGGCTCCACGAGACGCCTCTGCCGTACGCGCTCGACCGCGAGCTGCCGGACCTCGTCGCTGTACTTCTTGTCAAACACCACGCCGGTTTCCCCGTTCAGGAGACTGCAACACTGCCGTCACGATACTTACCGAACACCCGTGTAAACATATCGGTTACGAGGTAACCGTATCCAGCTGTTCTTCCTACGTAACTTCATTCGGCCTTGATACCGGAACTTTTATGTATCACCGCCACCCCCTTCGCCTGAGGCAAGTGCAACTACGTGGCGCTGACCGGTCATTGTCGACAGTGCGGTCGCTACCACTCGCCCCTGAGCCGATCGAGAGGAAACAACAACTCGTGTTCAGTTCACGTCCGTGGCGTCGGCTCGCCACAGCGGGCGCCGCGTTGGCGCTTCTCGCGACCGCCGCCTGCTCGGGCGGCGGCAGCGGTGGGCAGAGCGGGGCAGCCGCCAACGTGCCCAAGAAGGACCGTTACGGAGGCACGCTCAACATCGGACTGAGTGCCGATCCCGGCGGTGTCGACGCCGCCGTCGTCAACCAGGTCTGGCGCACGGTCGCCCGTTCCCTGGCCGACTCCCTGGTGTTCTACAACCCCGAGACAAAGAAGGTCGAGCCGTGGCTCGCCACGAGCTGGACGGTGAGCGGCGACGCGCGGAAGTACTCGTTCGAGCTGCGTGACGACGTCACCTTCCACGACGGCACCAAACTCACCGCGAAGGTCGTCAAGGCCAACCTGGAGAGTCTGAACCGGCCCGGCATCCACTCCAGCGCCAAGACCATCGTGCAGGGCATCAGCAAGATAGAGACGCCCTCGGAGCACAAGGTCACCGTCGAGTTCGCGGAGCCGAACGCCGCCTTCCTGACGTCCCTGTCCCGTGCGTACGTCGGCATCGTCTCGCAGAAGACGGCCGAACTCCCGGTCGAGAAGCGGCAGAAGCGGCTTGACGGATCAGGCCCCTTCTACCTGGAGAAGTACGTACCGAACCAGCAGATCGTGCTGAAGAAGCGCAAGGACTACGACTGGGCGCCGAAGTACTTCGAGCACAGCGGACCGGCCTATCTCGACAAGGTCGTCTACAAGATCATCCCCGAGGACTCGGTCCGCAACGGCGCGGTCATCGGTGACGACGAGCTCCAGTTCATCTACTGGGTGAACGCCAAGTACGTCTCGCAGCTGCGGAGTTCCGGGCTGACCATCTCCAAGACGCTCAACCCCGCGACCGGGCTCGAACTGCCGCTGAACACCTCCTCCAAGTTCCTCAAGGACGTGCGAGTCCGCCAGGCGCTGCAAATAGGCGTGGACCGGGAGCAGTTCGTCAAGATCGCCTCGGGTGGCGTGGACCAGCCGGCGACCGGTCCGCTGAGCAAGGACAACCCTTACTACTCCGACCAGAGCAAGCTGCTGAAGTACGACGCGAAGAAGGCCAAGTCGCTGCTCGAGCAGGCCGGCTGGACCAAGGTCGGCTCCGACGACATCCGCCGCGACGCCGACGGCAAGCGCCTTTCGCTGCGCGCCCCGCGGGACGACGCGGGCATGCAGGTCCTCCAGGACCAGTGGAAGAAGCTCGGCGTCGAGCTCGTCCTCGACCCGCCGCTGGACGCCGAGGCGAACGAGAAGCTGCTCAGCGGTGAGTACGACGTCGCCTACTGGTACGCCTCCTCACCCGACCCTGACGTACTGCGTGCCAACTACGGCAGGACGGACGGCTCCGACCGGAGCTTCATCGCGGACGGCGACGAGGCCGGCAAGGAAGTCGACAAGCTCCTCCAGGAGCAGAACCAGACGACCGACAAGGACAAGCGCCAGAAGCTGGTCGACCAGGCGTCCCGCATCCTCGTCGAGCAGGCGTACGAGATTCCGGTGTCCAACGACGTCGACATCTGGGCCCACTCGCCCCGGCTGCACGACATCACGCCCGTCGGTCTCGATCAGTACCTGATCAATGCCTGGCTTGCGAAGAAGTAGCGCGATGGCACGATACGGTCTTCGGCTCCTGTACGGCGTGATCGTGGTCTGGGGTGCTTTCACCGGGGCGTTCTTCCTGCTGTACGTCGTGCCCGGTGACGCGGCGGGCGGTCTCACGGCCGGCGCCGACGGTGCCGACGTGAAGCAACTCCTCGCCGAGCAGCGTGAGTTGCTCGGCCTCGACCGCCCCGTGTGGGTGCAGTACTGGGACGCGCTGACCGGAGCCCTCCAGGGCGACTTCGGGCAGAGCATCTACCAGCGCCGCCCTGCGGTGGAGGTGTACTTCGAGTCCTTCCCCGAGACGCTCAAGCTGGCGCTTCTCGGGCTGCTCCTCGCGGTCGTCCTTGGCGTGACGCTGTCGGTGGTCATCGAACTGACCAACTGGAAGTGGGCGCGCGAGCTGCTCATCTCGCTGCCGCCGGTCGCGGTGTCGCTGCCTCCCTTCCTGGTCGGGCTCGTACTGCTGCAGGTGTTCGCCTTCCAACTGCACTGGATCAAAGCGGTCGGCGACCAGAGCTTCGGGGGACTGTTCATCGCCTCGGCGGCCCTCGCGGTCGCCGGCGGCGGCAGCATCTCCCAGCTTCTGACGGCCAATCTTCGCGGCGCTCTGACCTCGCCGTACGTCGAGACGGCCCGCAACTGGGGGCTCAGCCGGTTCGACATCGTGGTCCGGCACGCCCTGAAGAACGCCGCGCTGCCCGTCATCACCTCGCTGGGGACCACCGTCGGCGTGATGGTCGGCGGGACGGTCCTGACGGAGACGGTGTTCTCCCGGCTCGGTGTGGGGCGTCTCGTGGTCGACGCCGTGAACGGCCGTGACATGCCCGTGGTCCTGGTCGCGGTCACGATCAGCGCGGTGATCTTCGTCGTGGTGAGCCTCGTCGTCGACGCGGTCTACCCGCTGCTCGACAAGCGGATCCAATGGGACGGATGACATGACGACTATCGAAGCGAAGGAAGCGGCGCCGTCCACGCCAGCATCCGGGCCACCGTCCGGGCGGCGGCTGCGGCTACCCGGGCACGGCGGCCGCCGACTGGCCGCGCTGCTGCGCTCGCCCGGACTCCTCGCGGCGTACCTGTGGATCATCGTGATGCTCGCCGCCGCGATCCATCCCGGCCTGTTCGCCTCCGGCGACCCGCTGCAACAGAACGGGTCGGCGATGCTCCTGTCGCCGGACGCCGACCATCTCTTCGGCACCGACGACTTCGGCCGCGACCAGTTCACCCGCACCGTGTGGGGCACCAGGTTGTCCCTCCAGGCTGCGGTCGTCGCGGTGGTCATCGGCCTGGTGAGCGGTTCACTGATCGGTCTCGTCGCGGGTGCGCTGCGCGGCAAGGCCGACAGCGTCCTGATGCGGATCATCGACATCATGCTGGCGGTGCCGAGCCTGATCGTCTCCCTCGCGATCATCTCCGCGCTGGGACGCGGCACGCTCAACATCGCCGTGGCCATCGGCATCAACAGCACGGCCGGCTTCGCCCGCCTGATGCGGTCCGAGGTACTGAAGGTCGGCAACGCCAAGTACGTCGAGGCCTCGGTCTTCGCGGGGCACGGTTATGTCCGCCGCCTGTTCAAGCACGTCGTGCCCAACGCGTCCAGGTCGGTTCTTGCCGCGGCGACCATGGACATCGGCACGGCGATCCTGACCGTCGCCGCGCTGAGTTTCCTGGGCCTCGGCGCACCGCCGCCGACTCCCGAGTGGGGCCTTCTGGTGGCCGAGGGACGCACGTTCATCGGCGTCCAGTGGTGGCTGAGTCTGCTGCCCGGCCTGGTCATCGTGCTGACCGTGCTCGCGGTCTACCGCATCGGCAGGTCGTTCAACCGAGGGAGGACCCGTGTCGTCGCCTGAGTACGTGTCGTCACCCGAGTACGTGTCGTCACTCGAGTACGTGTCGTCACTCGAGTACGTGTCGTCGCCCGGACATGTGCCGTCAGCCGAGCAGCAGAGCACGCCGTTGTTGCGACTGCGGGACGTGAGCGCCGAGTTCACCGTCCCCGGCCGCGCCGCGGTACCCGTACTCGACGGTGTGAGCCTGGACGTCGCGGCCGGCTCGATCCGGGCCGTCGTCGGCGAGTCCGGTTCGGGCAAGTCCACCCTCGGCCGGGTCGTCACCGGGACCCTCGCCGAGAACGGGCGCGTCACCGCGGGCGAGGTCCTCCTCGGCGACCGTACGCTCACCGGGCTGTCCGAACGGCAGTACCGGGCCGTACGCGGCAAGGAGATCGGCTACATCCCCCAGGACGCGCTCCTCGGCCTGAACCCCCTGCTGCCCGTCGGCGTCCAGGCCGCGGAACCGCTGCGCGCGCACGGCGTGGGCTCCCGCCCGGAGCGCCGCGAACGGGTCCTCGACCTGTTCGCGAAGGTCGGACTGCGGGACCCCGCGCGCCTGTACGGCCGCTACCCGCACGAACTGTCCGGGGGGATGTGCCAGCGAGTGCTGATCGCCGCCGCGATGAGTACCCGGCCCCGGCTCCTGATCGCGGACGAGCCGACGACCGCGCTAGACGTCACGGTGCAGAAGACCATCCTCGACCTCCTGTCGCATCTGGTGGAGAGCGACAACCTCGGAATCCTGCTCATCACCCACGACCTGGGGGTCGCCGCGGAACGGGCCGACGACATCGCCGTGGTGAAGGACGGGCGGATCGTACGCGTCGGGCGGACCGACGAGGTGATAGCCGACCCGGGAAACCCGTACACAGAGGACCTGTTGCGGTCCTCCTCGCTCGGGTTCTCGGGCCGGCAGGCCGCGACCGCCCGCCTCGAGTACTTCCGGACCGTGCCCGCGGACTCCCCGGTGGTCGTCGAGGCCAAGGAGGTCGGCAAGACCTTCGCCTCCCGAACCTCCCGCGCCTCCCGGGCCTCCCGGGCCTCCCGGGCCTCCCGCACTTCTCCCGCTTCCCGCCGCGGTTCGGACACGGTCACCGCGGTGGCCGATGCCTCGTTCCAGGTGCGCAGGGGAACCACCCTTGGGATCGTCGGCGAATCGGGATCGGGCAAGACCACGTTGGTACGCATCCTCGCCGGGCTGACCCCGGCGGACACCGGCTCGGTCGAGATCGACGGCGACCCGGTCGTCCACCACCGCAGGGGCGCCGGACAGGCCGGCCTCTACCGCAAGGTGCAGATGGTCTACCAGGACCCCTTCGCCTCCCTCAACCCGCGCTCGACGGTCCGCGCGATCCTCGACGAACCACTGCGGGGTCACAAGTTCGGGTCGGCGCAGGAGCGTGCGCGCAGGATCACGGAACTGCTTGAGGTGACCGGCCTGCCCGCCGCCCTCGCCGACCGGTACACCGCCGAACTCTCGGGCGGCCAGCGGCAGCGAGTGGCCATCGCCCGCGCACTGGCGCCGCGGCCGGACGTCGTCGTCCTGGACGAACCGGTCTCCGCCCTCGACGTGACCGTGCAGCGCCAGATCCTCGGCCTGCTCGACTCGCTCCAGCGCGAACTGGGCCTTACCTACGTCTTCATCTCGCACGACCTGGGTGTGATCGCCGAGGTGTCCGACGAGATCGTCGTCCTGCAGCACGGGCACATCGTCGAGCGCGGACCGGCCTTGGGCATCCTCACCGAGCCGCGGACCGACTACGTCAAGGAACTCCTGACGTCGATCCCCGGTGCGGTCGCGCCCGACTCGCCCGTACTCGTAGGACCGGGCGGCTCCGCGACAGAAAGGAACACATGATGCCCGAGCGACAGCTTCACCTGGGCTACATGCACTGGCTGAACGGCACTCACTGGGGCGGCTGGCGCCACCCGGACGCGCCCACGGCGCAGGCCTTCGAGCTGGAGTACGCGACGAAGGCTCTGCGGATCGTCGAGGACGCGAAGTTCGACTTCTTCTTCCTCGGGGACACCCTCCCGGGCGACATCGTCGGGGAACAGTGGGTCACCACCCACAACACCGGACGCCTGGAACCCTTCACCCTGGCCTCCCAACTCGCCCTGAACTCCTCGAAGATCGGGCTCGTCGTGACGGCGCACCCGACGTTCTACGAGCCGTACATCCTGGCGAGACTGACGGCGTCCCTCGACCACCTCAGCGGCGGACGTCTTGCGTGGAACGTCGTCCTTGGCGCCTCCGACCTGGCCGCCAAGAACTTCAGCCTGCCCGACCTGGGCGGCGCCGCCCGCTACGAGCGCGCCGACGAGTTCATCCATGTCGTCCAGCGACTGTGGGACAGCATCGAGAACGGCGCCTACCTCCAGGACAAGAAGGCCGGGAGCTACATCGACGAGTCCAAGGTCCACCGGCTCAACTGGCAGGGCAGACACTTCCAGGTAGCCGGCACGCTGCCGCTGGAGCGCCCGCCGCAGGGCCACGTACCGCTGTTGTACGCCGGTGCCTCCGAGCTCTCCCGTGAGCTGACCGCGAAGTGGGCCGACGTCAACTTCACCGGTCCCGCGACGCCGGAGGACTCGATCGCGTTCAACACCGACGTACGCCGCCGCGCCGAGCGCCTGCGCGGACGGGTGGACCCGATCTTCTTCCTGCCGGGCATCACGCCCCTGGTCGCGGACACCCGGGCGGAAGCGGTCGAACTGTACGAGGAGTTGAACGGTCTGCTGCCGTTCGACGACGACATCGTCGAGGGCGACCAGGACGGTTCGTACTGGTCGGGGCCGGAGTGGGCCCGGATCAGCGGCTCCCGGTTCCCGCTGCCCAAGGGCGTCCGCAGCGTCCGCTCGCTGTCGGAGCGCGTCGGTGTCGATCTGCGGCCACTGGGCATCGACGGCACCGTCAAGCCGGACACCGCCGACCGGTTCAACGCCTACGGCCGCACCCTGCTTACGGCGCTGGCACAGCGCACCGGCCGCACCGTGGACAACGGCGGTGTCCGGGTCAAGGACGTCCTGAGCGCTGCGATCGCGGGCAACTTCCCCCTGGTGATAGGGACGGCCGAGCACGTCGCCGACACCCTGATCGACTGGTTCGACCGCGGCGCCGCCGAAGGGTTCAACGTGAGCGTGCCCTACCTGTGGGAGCCGCTGGAGCGCTTCGCAAACGAAGTGGTCCCGATCCTCCAGGAACGCGGTGTGTATCGCGCCGAGTACACGGCTGACACCTTCCGGGGCCACTTCGGCCTCGACACACCCCCCAACAGCTTCGCCGCCACCGACCCGGAGGAACGATCCGCATGAGCCGCCGACGCAAACTCCGCCTGGGCCTGGCCGCCTACGGCACCGGCTGGGACCTGGACGCCTGGCGACTGCCGGAGGCGACCAACGCCGGTCTGCACGACCCCGGCGTCATCCTCGACATCGCCCGGACCGCCGAGCGCGGCAAACTGGACTACGTCTTCGCCGGCAGCGCACTCGGCAGCGAGCCCGAGCGCCTCAACCGGATCTACCGGTGGGACAACTTCGTGTACGCCGGACATGCCGCGGCGCTCACGAAGAACCTCGGGTTCGTGATGTCGGTGAACTCCTCCTTCGAGCACCCCTACGGCGTCGCACGGCAGTTGGCGACGCTGGACAACTTCAACCAGGGGCGCACCGCGCTGAACGTCGTCTTCGGCATCGACCGCGACGGCGACCCGGTCGGCAACTACGGCAAGAACCCGGTGCCGACCGAGGAGACGAAGTACGCCAGGGCCCGGGAGTTCACCCAGGTCGTCAACCGGCTCCTGTACGACAGCTGGGACCACGACTTCCTGCTCGACGACAAGCAGAGCGGCACCCTGGTGAAGCCGGGGTCGTGGCACCAGATCGACCACCATGGGGAGCACTTCGACGTCCGCGGACCGCTG
The DNA here is from genome assembly GCF_053606205.1 of Streptomyces sp. NPDC055239. Lineage (NCBI taxonomy): Bacteria > Bacillati > Actinomycetota > Actinomycetes > Kitasatosporales > Streptomycetaceae > Streptomyces > Streptomyces sp. NPDC055239. The sequence continues at coordinate 91,119 of NZ_JBSGRD010000011.1, forward strand.
AACGTACCGCCGCCGGTGCAGTCCCACATCCCGATCGTGCAGGTGGGCCTCTCGGAGGAGTCCCTGCGCTATGGCGCCGACTTCGGGCAGGTGCGGTTCTCTCCGTACTTCGGCATCGGCCGCGGCAAGGAGGAGTACCGCAAACTCAAGGAACGCGTCGCGGCCAACGGACGTGACCCGGAGAAGTTCAAAATCATCCCCGGGATCACCTTCTACCTGGGCGGCACAGCCCGGGAAGCGCGCGCGAAGTTCAACGAGATCAGCGCCCTGCAGCTGGCCCAGGATCTGCCTGCCGCGTTCTCCCAGGTGCTCGGCATCGACCTGTCGAGGGTCCGCGACAGTGAGCGCGTCCTCGACGTCGTCGACATCGACAAGCTCGCCGACGACGCGCTCAAGCCGTTGCTCAGCGACCGTGCGCGCGACACCAAGGACGACCGGGAACTGCTGCGGCAGATCCTCACCACCCAGATCGGCGAGGACGCCACCCTGCGCGAGCTGTACCACTACGTCCAGCGTGCCCGGCACGCACAGCAGCCGGCCGTCGTCGGCGACGCGAAGACCATCGCCGAATGGCTGGAGGAGAACCTGGAGGAGGAGGTGCTCGACGGGGTCCAGCTGTTTCCCCCGTACCACCGCGGACCGGCCGACCTCTTCGTCGACCTCGTCGTCCCGGAACTCCAACGCCGGGGCATCTTCAGGACCGAGTACGAGGCCTCGACGCTCCAGGGCCTGCTGGACACCGACGACACCTACTGAACCCACCGAGTACCGAGGACAACCGTGCCCCCTGCTCCGCAACCCCCCGAAGGACACCGCCAACTCGGCTCGTCGGGCCTCGTCCTGTCCGAGATCGGCATCGGCGCCAGCACCTTCGGCCGGTCGGGCATGCGCGCGACCGGCCAGGATGCGGTCACCGCAATCGTCGACCGCGCGATCGACCTCGGCGTCACGTACTTCGACCTCGCCGAGGGCTACGGCGACCGACCCGGACAGAGCGAGGAACTGTTCGCCGCCGCACTCGGCGGCCGCCGCGAACAGGTCGTCATCGGCACCAAGTTCGGCCTGAACCTCAAACAGGAACACGGCGCCGCCTACAGTCGGTCGGGATCCCGCAAGTACATCGTCGCCGCGGTGGAGGAGTCGCTGCGCCGACTGCGCACCGACTACATCGACCTGTACCAGATCCACTTCCCGGACCCCTGCACGCCGATCGAGGAAACCCTGTCGGCACTCGACACACTGGTACGTTCAGGAAAGGTGCGGTACGTCGGCGCGTCCAATTTCAAGGCCTGGCAGATCGTCGACGCGGAACACACCGCCCGCGCGCAAGGGCTTTCGCGGTTCGTCTCGTCGACCGATGAATACAGTCTGCTCTGGCGAAAGCCGGAGGAGGAATTGATCCCGGCGCTTGAGCATCATGGCCTGGGTTTCATTCCGTACTTCCCTCTGCAGAACGGATTGCTCACCGGAAAGTATTCGGCGGAGCGGGCTCCGGAGAATTCCAAGATAACCAACCTGAAACGCTATTTGCTACGTTCGGCGCCCTGGGCGGAGCTGGCGAAGTTCGAGCAGTTCGCGCGCGACCGGGACATCACCCCGAGCGCGGCGGCACTGGGCTGGCTGCTCGCCCAGCCGACGGTCACCAGCGTGATCGCGGGGGTGACCGTGCCCGCGCAGCTCGACGAGAACGTTCAGGCCTCCCGGTGGGTCCCGACGACCGATGAGGAGGCCGAGCTGCGCGGCCTGTTCACCGGCGATCTTTCGGGCGGCCCCGGTGTGGTCGACCGGGGGTGAGATGCCAAGCGCCTTGGGGGCCGGGGCGCTGCGCTCCCCGGCCCTCGGCGTCACCGTCCTGCGGCCGGAGGCACTGCGGGCCCGGTCGCTGTCGGCCGCGCGGGATCCGTGATCCAGGCGGACCACGAGCCGGGGTAGAGAGCCGCCTCGACTCCCAGAGAGGCGAGCGCCAGCACGGTCGTCGTCGCCGACACCCCGCCGCCGCAGTAGGCGCCGACCACGCGTCCGTCCAGGTGGGCGGCGTACAGGCTCCTCAACTCCGTGGCCTCGCGCAGCTCTCCCCCACAGAAGTTGTCCGACCCGGGGATGCTGTACGCGCCCGGGATGTGGCCGGTCCCCGTCCGCTGCGCATCACCGGCGTACGCCTCTGGGGCACGCGCGTCGATGAGGTGCCCCGAGGCGGCGAGCCGTCCGGCGTCCTCGGCGGTCAGGACGGGAAGCGAACCGGGCCGCACGACGGCCGTGCCCGCGGCCGGCGGTGGCACGTCGGCTTCGAGCGGTCCGCCGAACGCCAGCCAGGCAGCGAGGCCGCCGTCCAGACACAGCACGTTCTCCACGCCGGCCCAGCGGAGAACCCACCAGGCCCGAGCGGCCACAGCGGGATTCTGCCGGGTGTGGACGACGACGGTGCTGTCGTCGTCCACACCCCAGACGCGCAGCCGTTCCTGCAGATCGCTCACCCGAGGGAGCGGCCCGTTCCCGGTGTTTTCGGTGGTCGATCCGACGAGGTCCGCTTCGAACGGTACGTAATGAGCGCCGGGTATATGTCCCGTCGAGTAGGAACGCCGAGGCTCACTGTCGTCCCCGGTCTCTCGTCCCACCTCAAGTCTTCCTACCTCAAGGACAATGACCGACGCGCTTTCGAGCAGCACGGCACTGAGCTCACTCGCCGAAATGACGACGTTCCTGACGGAGGCCGGGCACATCACTTCTCCCCTTCGCTGATCTCTTCCATCATCTTTTCCATCATCTTTTCCATGAAGATACAACGCAAGAGGCCCAGTTCTACATACTTTTTATTACGCCCTGAAGAAATCGCTCAGCGGTGAACACGGGCACACAAGAACACGAGAACACCCACGGCAACGAATGGAATCTCCACATGTCAACCTCCGGCACCTTCGGCCTCCCCCACCAGGCGGCAGTCGACCGCTACGAGAAGCTGGAGTACCGGCGCACCGGGGCCTCCGGCCTCGACCTCCCGGCCTTCTCCTTCGGCCTGTGGCAGAAGTTCGGCACCGACTACCCCTACGAGACGCAGCGCGAAGTCCTGCTGCACGCCTTCGACTTGGGCATCACCCACTTCGACAACGCCAACCGCTACGGCCCCCCGCACCGCGCCGCCGAGAAGACCTTCGGCCAGGTCCTGCGTAAGGACCTGGCCCCCTACCGGGACGAACTGATCCTCTCGACCAAGGCAGGCAACCCCATCGGCCCCAGCCCCTACCAGCGCGGCGGCTCCCGCAAGTCGCTGCTGACCTCGCTCGACCACAGCCTGCGCGACCTCGGCACCGACTACGTAGACATCTTCTACAGCCACCGCGCCGACCCCACCACCCCGCTGGAGGAGACGGTCGGCGCGCTGGCGAGCGCGGTCACCTCGGGGAAGGCCCTGTACGCGGGCATCTCCAACTACACCCCCGAACGAGCCCACGAGGCCGTCGTACTCCTGCGTGAGGCAGGGGTACCGCTGCTCGTCCACCAGCCGCGCTACTCCCTCTTCGACCGCAGCCCGGAGCTGGGCGGCCTGGTCGAACTGGCCGACCGGGACGGCTTCGGCCTCGTCGTCTACAGCCCTCTCGCACAGGGGCTGCTCACCGACAAGTACCTCACCGGAACGGTCCCCGAGAGCGCGCGGGCACGGAACAGCACCTTCCTGTCGCCGGACGTCATCGACGACACCTACCGGGAGCGGGCCACGGCGCTGAACGAACTCGCCCGCGAACGCGGCCAGTCCCTGGCCCAGCTCGCGCTGCAATGGGTACTGCGGCTGCCGCAGGTCACCAGCGCCCTCATCGGAGCGAGCTCGACCTGGCAGCTGGACCACAACGTACGGGCCCTGGACTTCCCGCCGTTCACCGAGGAGGAACTCACCCTGATAGACAAGTACGGCGTCCACGGAACCGCAGTACAGGTTTGATCCTCATTGCCCGGGCCGGGTGACCGGCACCGGGCACGAACGCTGGGGTCACAGCCTCTCCCGACCAGCCGCGGACCGCGTCCGTGGCCACGCCACCACGGGCCCACCCGCCCGCTCTACGTCCGACTCTCGGAGACGGACGCCGGAGGACAAGCCGCACGTCTGCGAAACCTGCCACCCGCGGGCCGACGGCGACCGACTCGCCCGCCCGAACCTGATCACCAACGTCACCACAACCCGCTCGACCGCGTCGCTCACCGGCGATCGCCACATCCACATGACGAAGAGCCTCCCGACCTGTGAAAAGGCCGGTGGCCATGCCCCTGACTTCCCATGTCACCCTGCGGGGCCGGCTCATGATGACTGCCTGTTCCTGATACGGCCGTGCCATGACGGTATGGGTGGATCCTGGGTTCGTTGCGCGCGTCCGTCAGCCGTGCTTGGCTCGCCCGATGAACTTTCTGTTGACGGCGAGTGGCCTGCGCAACGAGACGCTGCGGGATGCGCTGCGGGACATGCTGGGAAAGCCGTTCGGATCGGCGAACGTCGTGTTCGTTCCCACGGCGTCGGTCGCCGAGCCCGGGGACCACGGGTGGTTCGTCGAGGACATGAACCGGCTGCGCGGCCTCGGCTGGCGGGAGTTCGACGTCCTGGAGCTGAACGGCCTGCCCAGGCAGATGGTGCTCGACCGGCTGCTCCACGCCGACGTCATCTATGTCGAGGGCGGCAGCCACTACCACCTCGCGCGCAGCATCACCGGCAACGGCCTGGCCGACGGCTTCCTGGAGGCGCTGGAGAACCGGGTCTATGTGGGGGTCAGCGCCGGCTCAATGATCTTCAGTCGTCATCTCACCACACACTCCGCCGACGTCATCGGGGACACCGCGGACCTCCACGTACTCGACGCGACGACCGTGGAGCCGCCGTTCGGCCTCTTCGACTGGTATCTCAAGCCCCACCTGTACTCGCCGGATTTCCCCGAGCGGGACGACGCCTGGGCTGATCGCATCGCTGCGCGGGCAGACTTCCCGCTCTACTTCATCGATGACGAGACGGCCGTTCGCGTCAGGGACGGCGAGGTGGATGTCATTTCTGAAGGGCGGTGGCGGTTCCATCCGTGACTCAACGCGTGGTGGGGAGCCCCGGACAGGGCAGTGCGGCGCCCAGGGGCACGACTGATCGCAGCTGCCGGGGTGAAGCACCTGCGTCAAGCGCCCCGTGCCGCGCCGTTGGCACAGGCACGGCCTCCGCACCCAGGCAGATCCCGCGAGGGCGAAGACGGTGACGAAGACGGTCAGGTGCGGTTCGGCTGCGTGACCACACCCAGCCCATCTGGCTCGCCAGCGAACCGGCAACCCGCGTCAGGTGGCGTCAACTTGTCGCCACCTGACGCGAGTCTTTGAGGTTCTGAGACGGGAGAGTGACCCGCTCCGCTGCCCGAACCGACGCTGCGCAAGCAGCCGCCTGAGACTGCGCCCGCGGGTAGCTGATTGCCGCTAATTCCTCGAGCGGGCTGGCGCCTATCGCTCAGGCGTCGTCGTCCAGCTTCTCCACCACGCGGACGGAAATCTCAGCCAAGGTACGGAGCTCCGCCGCGGTGAGTTGGTCCAAGAACAGGGATCGAACGGCCTGCACGTGCAGCGGGGCCGCCGCCGCGATGGCCTCGCGCCCCGCTTCCGTGATCACCGCGAAGGCACCCCGCCCGTCGTCCCGGCACTCTTCCCGCACCACCAACCCCCGCCCGATCATGCGCGTAATGTGGTGAGACATCCGGCTCTTCTCCCACTCCAGCGCCCGCGCGAGGTCCTGATACCGCCGACGACCCTCCGGTACATCCGTCAGGTTGACCAGGACCGCGTAATCCGCCGCCGCCATATGGGATTCCGTCTGTAGCAGATGCGACAGGCGGCCCATAAGCCGCTCATGCAACCGGACGAAACTCCTCCACGCGTGCTGCTCCTCCGCCGTCAGCCAATTCACCCGATCAGTCACGCGGTCGAGTGTAGTGAACTGGTTGATGCGTCATCGGACCGGCTGGATGTACGCACCACCGTCGCGACGCACCCGGGCGACGCCTTCACGCCCGACTGACTGACGGGCTGACGGGCTGACGGGCTGACGGGCTAAGCCTCTCGGGTGGCCGCGTGACGGGCAGGACAGGAGGCGGCACTCCGATACCGGGACCGCCCCCATGCCCCCGCCGCTACACCCCGGCCGCCTCGGCGACCAGGGTGTTCAAGAGCTGCTGCTCCCAGATGGTCGCGATCCCGGTGCCGCCCGCGTGCGCCAGGACCGCTGCCTGGTCCTCGGGCGTGATGAGGTCGGTGCGGGCCCAGTCGCGCTGCCACTCGCCCATCAAGGCCAGCCAGGCAATCGGCACGACCCCGGCTTGGATCATGCGCTGTACCGCCATGTCGTGGGCTTCGGCCGACACGCCTCCGGAGGCGTCGGTGACGGCAAAGACATCGAAGCCTTCACCCGCTGCCTGGATGGCGGGCATGGCCACGCAGATCTCCGTCCACAGGCCGGCGATGATCAGCTTCTTGCGTCCGGTGACTTTCACGGCGTCCACCACCTGCGGGTCCTGCCAGGTGTTGATGAAGGTCCTGTTGATCGGCTTCTGGTCGGGAAAGTCGGGAAAGACGTCCTGCAGCGGCTGGATCAGCAGGCCCCCGCGATCTTCCACGACTGTGGTCAGGATCGTCGGGACACCGTAACCCTTGGCCGCCTTGGCCAAGCCCACGACGTTGTTGGTGACCATCATCGGCTCGTGACTGTGAAGGTTGGCGAACTGGTACGGCTGGTGATCGATCAGTACCAGGACGCTCTCCTCGGGGGTCAGCAGGGCTTCGAGGCCGGCCTTCGGCGACGTACTCACGGAGATCTCCTCAGGAGTGCGGCGCGCACAAACCAATTTGGTTGACGCATCATCTTTCTGTATGACACGTCAACTACTTGTCCAGTGCTGGCTGCTCGAGGGGGCAGAGGGCTGTCGGCCGAGCAGCGACGAGGGCACGGCGCGATGTGCGACGCAGCGCGGGATAGTGCACGGCAAGATGCAGGCTCAGTCGGGCCGGGCTGTGCAGCGCCCTATCTCGAGGTCACTAGGTGGTGTGCGCGGCGAATACGGTGCTGCGGACCCGTTGGTTGCGTGGGTCTGGGGACTGGTCGACCATGTCGACGCGGTAGCCGTGCTCGGAGAGGATACGTAGCCAGCCTTGAATCGAGTACATCCAACGTCTGACGGGGACGCGACCGGTGGCCGGGGTGTAGACGATCATCTGGCGGCGTCCTTCGGGGGCACCGGGGGCGCGGGTCATGCAGGAGAAGACCAGTCGCCCGCCGGGCTTGAGGCGCTGGTGGAGAGCGGGCAGGAGTTGGTGGGGGTCGGCGAACCAGAGTCCGCCGAACACGGAGAACACCGCGTCCAGCAGCGGGAGATGCGGGGTGATGCGCACGGCGTCCCCGAGCCACCACTCCAACGCTTCGTGGACAGCGTGCTGAGTGGCGGCCTGATGGATACGCACGGGCGAGACGTCATTGCCGATCCCGCGAGCGAGCCCGTGCTCAGCGATGTGGGCGAGGTGATGGCCGGTGCCGCATCCCAGCTCGGCGACGGTCGCACCCTTTAGGGGCCCCAGGAGCTCGGCTCCCGGACCGGGCGCGTCGCGGAAGTGCCAGTACAGGACGGCCTCTTGACCGGTGTTGGTGGTGGCGAGGGTGTCCCAGGCTCTGCGGTTGAACGCGGCGTCATGCTCGGTGACGGTGCTGGACATGCGTGCGCCTCCCGAGGAGTCAGATGCAAGCTTGCGTTGGGCCGGTAGTGACGGGCAGGTGAGGGAACTCGGCAGGCGCCTCATCAATATCCCGCCGCAGCGACTCCCACACGTCGGCTCTCATACATGGTTGCCCGGTCGGCGCAGGGCCGGCCGACGGCACGTCACCTGGTGGGCTCCCGAAACTCGGCTACCTCTGCTGACCTGACCTGGCCTTGCCGTCCAGGCCAGGCGTGGCGTGGCGTGGCGAGATCCTGGGGCATGGCTCTGCGACTGCTGTATCTGACCTTCTTCAAGGTCCTGGCATGGATTGCGTTGTTGGCGCGATCGGAGACTTCCAAGAATGCGGAGATACTCGTACTCCGGCACCAACTCACCTTCGTGCGCCGTCAGATTGCCCGGCCACACCCCCTCATGGGCTGACCGGGCAGTGATCGCGGGACTGGTCCGGCTACTGCCCAAGGGCCTGCGAGGGCACCTGTTCGTCACGCCGAGGACCAGGACGTCCGCCGACCCGGCGGACCGTACGGGAGCGGGTGCTGAGGATGGCCGCGGAGAGCCCGCACTAGGGACACAGGAGGATCGCAGGCGAACTGCCCTGCGCCGATCGTCCAGTTGGCGCCTCCACGGTATGGGCGAACGTACTGGACACATACGAAACACACTGCAACACCCACCGCCCGCACCGCGCCCTACGCCAAGCAGCACCCCTGCGACCGCTCCCCGACCCGGTCGCCCCAGACTGCAAGACCATCCGTCGTGATCTAGTCGGTGGCGTGATCCACGAATACACGCAGGTCGCACAGGGTGTCTGAGTTTCGGGCACCCACAAGCTGCCTGAGTCAGCAGGTTCCCTGGTCAGGGCAGCAGTGGAACGTACCTGGTGAAAGGTCCTGGTCATGCCGTAGGTGCCGAAGGTCGAGCTGTACCCGGCGATCCGGCACGACCACCACAGCGGCATGAAGAGGGGGTGCTCATCGGGACCGGTCAGCCGCGCGGCAGTGGCGAGCCGAGCAGCCAGTTGCCGGGTGCCTCGGTGTCGGTGCTGAGGTAGAACTCCTCGATGGCGGTGCGGAATTCGTCGTGCGTGATGGTGCCGCTGCCGTTGCGGTCGAGGCGCTGGAAGGCCGCGCCGGAGGTGGCCGGGTCGATACCGAGGGCCTCGTACATGCGGACGTACTCATCAGCGGTGAGCATGCCGCTCTTGTCGGTGTCCAGGGCGCGCATGAGGGCGTCGATGATGGGCGTCACCAGGCGTTCGACGGTCTTGGCATCGGCGGCGATGTGGGAGCGCATGGCGGTGATGAACTGTTGGCGCCCGATGCGGCCCTGAGCATCCGGGGCGCCGGCCTCGCCAAGGACGTCCCACCAGAGCATGAAGGCCTCGCGCAGCGCGCTCTTGTTCCTCTCGTCCGGCGCCACCGCGGCGAACACCTCGCCGATCTCCTGGAGGTCATCGCGGGTGAGGTAGCCGTCGCCAGTGCGGTCGAACCAGGTGAACAGGAAGGTGAACTTCTGCTCGGTGCTGTTCTGCGCCATGGTGGCCTCCTTGAACGGGGTGGTTGGTCAGGGCTCTCATGTCCTGCCGGCTTACCGTGGCGCAGACCTGCCTCCCACGTTTCTGCTGGTCGGGCATATGTAGTGGATGTAGTCGGCGGATGCCACGGCGACTACATGCTGGGCGCTGAAGGTGGTCGGCCCGACCTTGGAACTGGAGCCGGTGCCCCCTGGGTTCCATCGGAGCCTCAGGTTTCGATGTGCGTAGAGGAGCCGGGCCCAATTCCCTTATGCGAGGCGGCCAAAGATGTGGTTGGCCGGCGAGCCGGGATCGTCTCCGTAGAAGAACTCGGAGACGGCTTTGTGATATTCGGCCCGCGAGAGGGATCCGGAGGCGTCGAGGTCGAGCGCGTTGAACACCTCGGCGCACTCGTCGTCGGCGGCCCGTCCGGTGCTTCCGAAGATGTGTGTGAACTCGGTGCGGCTGATCGCGCCGTCGCCGTCGACGTCGGCGAGGTCGAAGAAGCGGTCGGCGATCGGCGCGAGCTCCTCGGGGTAGTGGGCGCGATCGGTGAAGGTGGCGGCGAACGCCTGTGTGACCTCCGCCAAGGTCACCCTGTCGTCCTTGTCGGCGTCGGCGGGGGCGATCACGGACTCCCAGAACCCGTGCATGGTCTCGTACATCTGCCGTGCCTGAGGGGAGTTGGGGGCGATGCCCCTGGCCTGGACATAGCGTTCGCTCATCGTGACGACGTCCTGCCGCGTTATCGCGCTGTCGCCGTCGACGTCTGCGGCGCGGAACCACCGTTCGTACTTGCGTGTGCGCAGCTCATCCATAGGCGCACGGTAAATGCGCGTCAGTGGTGCGACTAGGCCTATTCCCGGCCGCCGACGCGAGTTCGCGTGCCGACGAGCTGGACGTCGTCCGCCGACTGTCCAGCCGGCAGGGCGAGACCCGCGCGGACGCCAGGGCTCGCTGACTCACCCGCCTGGCTTCACGCACCTGCTCGGCGTCACCTCCAACCCCACCGGCCCATGGACCACCCAGGCGGCCCGCAACTTCCTCATGGACACCGGCATGAACACCGCAGGCATCAAGTTCCTGCTCCGTGACCGCGGCGGCCAGTTCACCGACGCCTTCAACGCCGTCTTCGCCGACGTCGAACTGCGCGTCCTCGAAAACCCACCCCAGGCCCCGAAAGCGAACGCACACTGCAAAAGGTTCATCGGAACCCTGCGCCCGCGAGCTCCTCGACCGGACACTCATCCTCAACGAACGGCACCTGCGCCGAACTCTCACAGTACCTGGAGCACTACAACGGGCATCGGCCTCACCAAGCACTGAACCAGCTCTGTCCATCGCAAGCTGAAGCCGGACCGCCGCGCCCCATCAACCTCTCCGAGCACCGCGTCCACCGCACAGCGGACCTCGGCGGACTCATCAACGAGTACCAGAACGCCAATTGACACCACTACGAACCCGCAGATCAGCGGCAGAATCCCATATTTGAGCCCCACAGGCGGGCGCGGGGGCCGCCGCCCTCCTGCGTCAATGGCACCCGGCACTGCCGCTGACGATCGCGGGCCGTGACATCGGCCGCGCCCAGCGGGTGGCCGACGAACTGGGCGCCGCAACGGCAGTGACCACCGATCTGCGGCACGGCGATCTCGGCCTCCCTGCCGACCACCGATACTCGGCGGTGGTCGCCGCGCTATGGGACGACCACCTGCACGGACTGCGCTACGCACAGCATCGCGGGCTGCCGTACCTCAGCATCTCCAGCGGCCTGACGGACATCGCGCCGGAGGTCGTCGCGGGCGCCCACCGGACAGGCGCCGCGCCGATCCTGGTGGCCAGCCACTACTGCGCCGGTACCGTCGTGCTCGCGGCTCTGCACTCGGCCCGGCAGTTCGACCGGATCGACACCATCCGGATCAGTGCCGTCTTGGACGACCTGGACACCGGCGGGCCCGCGGGAAGAGCGGATCTGCAGCGGTGGTCCACCGCCACTTCGGCGGGACTGGTACGCCGAGACGGCGTCTTCACCTGGATCAACGGCCCCGACGCACAAGCGGATGTGCACAGTACCGACGGCACCGTCCTGCCCGGACAGAGCATCGCCATCCTCGACGTACCAAGCCTCGCCCTCGCGACGGACGCACCCCATGTCCGCTTCGACTTCGCCGTCGGCGAATCCGCCGGCCGACGTCGCGGCGAGCCCGCGTCCTTCGAGGTCCGGATCTACCTCGAGGGCGCAGACCGAGGGGGTGCGCCGATCAGTACCAGCAGCTACCTGGTCCATCCGGCAGGGCAGCGCCCCTTGACCGCACTCGGCATCGCACTCGGCATCGAGCGATTGCTCGGACTGCGCGGCGACGCTGTCACGCCGGGCATCCACACTCCCGAGGCGCTGCTCGACCCGGCCTATGCGGTCGAGCGGATGACCGAGACCGGCGCCGCCTTCATCGACGTGCCCGGCGACAGCTGACCTTTGAGCGTGAGGGCGCTCTCTCCGCGGCCGATCGCGCGGTCAATCTTCTTGGTCTTTGCCCATGTGAAGCCGCGACGACGGTACTTGTTCCGTTGCTTCGGCCACATGTGCTTGATGTCCTCTTTTTTCGAGGCCGTGGTCATTCCCGGATGCCATGGCCCAGCCGGGGCAGGCCGCCGCCGATCGCGCCGCCCCAGGGCGTGTCCGACGGGTCAGCATGCCGGTCGGGTTCTGGTCTGCCTGCATTGGCTTGCCATGGTTCGCCCGGGGGTTCGCGCGCAGGATGTCTCCTGAGACACACGCGGCGGGGCTGGGCACCCAAAGGGGTGATCTGATGGCGAGACACGGCAGGTTGGTTGGTGTGGTTGCAGGTATCGGCCGGGCACGACCGGGCATTGCGGCCAAATCCATGAGGCTCTTCAGAAGCGTCGATCGGTGCGGCAGTCCGCGACCCGGGCAGCGGCCCACCAGCACGCCGCTGGCGCCAGGAAATAGGGGCGTCAGGCCGGGCCGAACCTGACGACCACGCCCTCGGACGGTCCCGCGGCGGCCTGAGCACGAAAGCTCACCTCGCCAGCGACAGCCGTGCACGGCCTCTGGTCCTCCGCGTCACCGGAGGCCCGGCGGGTGACGCGCCAGCCTTCGAGGCCGTCATGGCAGGCATCCGTGTTCCGCGTGGCGGTCCCGGGGAGACCGAGAACTCGGCCGGAGGCCGTCCTGGCCGACCGCGCGTACTCCTCCCGCGCGATCCGCGGGCATCTCCGCCGCCGCGGGATCCGCGCCGTCATTCCACAGCCGTCCGACCAGGTCGGACACCGTCTGCGGCGAGGCCGAACGGCGGCCACCCGCCCACCTTCGACGCTGCGGCATACAAACAGCGCAACGCGGTCGAACGATGTATCAACCGGCTCAAGCAGTGGCGTGGCCTGGCCATGCGAACGGACAAGCTCGCCATCGCTTACCAGGCCGCACTCCACCTCGCAGCCATCCTGATCTGGACACGACCACGAAAAGCCGAGGGCGCCCGCTTGCCAGGGAATGCCTGACTCAGGGCCTCGACGCGGCGTCAGTTGCCTTCACCCTGCAGGCCGAGCACCTTCCGGGCCTCTTCGCGACGAACAGATGCCGATACACCGTCACTTGGCGCTGAGGGATGCCACAGAGCGTCGCTCTATCCGCCAGGGCGTGCTCCAGCGCAGGGTCACCTGTCTCCCGGCATGCAGCGAAGCCCGTCGGGGCAAGCCCGAACGTGAATCTGAGGGATCGGAGACGGTGACCAAGCTGCGGCATGGCCACAACCCTCGCACGTGGCCCGAGCACCGTGAAGTCAAAGAGACAGGCTCTAGCCGAACAAGCCCGCCGCACCGCCGGCAGCGTGCCGACCGGCTCCGCGGCCCTCGCGGCCGCCGTCGCCGCTCGGGCCTACGTCCTCTACGCGGCTGGGGCGTTCCGCACGGTGGGTGGACGGCTTGCCTGGCGCGTCCCAGGAGCTGAGGCCGGCCGGTGCGGCCTCAGCCAGCCGTTGGCCGCCGGATGAATGCTGCCTGCCTCGGCGGGCCTGCGCACCGGCGCGGATCCGGCCGGGGCCGACACCCTTGCGGCGGATAGCGAGAAGTTCCCGCGGCCCGGCCCGGCGGCCAATCCGGGTCCCGTTCAATAGAGGGTTGGCTTGCCGTAAGGGATCATTTGAAATCGATTTGTTCGGTAAAGGCCTTCTGGTCGTTCAGCGCCCGCTGAATCCGGTCAGTTGACCGTACGCAGCACCAGCCGCACAAGTGCCATGATTCCTCGCCAGATCCAGTTGAGCAGCCCTCCCTCCACGGCAATATCGGCGGCGTCTGCAACAGCGTCTTTCCGGTCCGACTTGGAACGGCACCGGGAACAGGAACGGGGCCAGCCGCGCTTTCGCGTACCGCACTTCTCACACATCGCCATAACCTCACTCTTTCCTGCCGCCGTATCCCTTCCTCATCGTTCCCGGGATACGGTCGACCGTGACACTCTCAGCCTGGCTCGCCGGCAACGACGAGGCTCAGGGGCTCAACCGGCTTTCCTCTTCCTGCTGATCCTGCGTAGCGGCCTCCCCGGCCGGGGCGGGAGACTGCCCGGAGCGTTGGGGTGAGCGACGCCTCGGTGGCTGGCGCTCCCGGGGGTGGCCTTCTGGTGGACCGCCGTGGGCGAAGGACGCCACGGCAGCGACTGTCACTCGAAGAACTTCAAGCCCGAGCCGGTGTTGCTGGTGGCGCCGGGGACGTTGGCACGGGTGTACGTGGTGCTTCCCCACCAGACGAAAGTGCCGTTCCGCCACTGCCGGGCGGACCAGGAGTAGGGCGTGCCCTTCGGAACCGCGTGGTACACGAAGGGGGCCCGCGGGCCGGCCGGTGGGCTGTTGCTGATATCACCGTTGACCAGGGCGAAGGTGTTGCTGCCGGGACCGATGACCTTGGTGGTGGCGGTCCGGCCCTTCATCATGGTGCTGGGGTTGGAGCCGAACACGCAGCCGTTGGACTTGTACCAGTCCCATACATGGGTGGGGTCGCCACCGGCACGCAGACGCAGGTCGGCGAGGCAGTACTGGTCGCTCCAGGATCCGTTGGCCGAGTACACGATGTGCAGCTGGCCGTGGGGGTCCTTGAGCGGGATCGGCGCCTCGTTGATACGGCCGACCTTGCGCTCCCAGCCCTCACGGGGCTGGGAGATGATGTAGCGGGAGCCGGTCGGGGTGGTCGGACCGCTCATCTTGACGATGTAGAGGTTTTGCTCCGCCCCCTGGGTGGCCTTGGACCAGCCGGACCACACGAACCAGAGCTGGTTGTTGAATCTGAAGACGGAGCCGTCGATCGCCCACATGTCGTCCGGCAGCGCCAGCTTCTTCGCGGCCCCGAACCCCTCGTCGGGCGAGTCCGAGCTGATGGCGTACATGCGGTGCGCCGCGCTCTTGCCGCCCGTGAAGTACACGTAGTACTTGCTGCCGACCTTCACGAGCTTCGGTGCCCATATGTCACCGATTCCCGGGTCGGTCCAGATCCGCCGGGAGGGAACGTCGGCGAGCCCTGCCAGGGTGGACGCGGAGCGGACGGCGAGCCCGCCCCCGATCGTCTTCACCGCGTGGTACATGCCGCCCACCCGGATCACGCTCGGGTCGGCCCCGGGGACATGGCTGTCGGCGGTGAGTTCGAAGTCCGGGTCGGCCGCCGCGGCCGTCACCGACGCGTTCGTCTTCGCGGCTGTCGGAGCGGACCCGCTGAGACCGATGGCCGCCGGTATCGCCGTGGCCGTCAGGACGGACGCCATCAGAAGGGCACGGCTGGTGACTCTGTTTAATCTGTTCGCTTTGGGCATTTTTCCTGCCTCAAGGTGCACTCAACGGAGAGTGACGCCCGACGTTTCGAAGAAGAAACGACGGGCGGCCTTCCTCTTTCCGCTGATCAGCATCCCTGACCGCGGCGGGAGACCGCGTCGCTCCGGAGTAGGACCTACTTCTGCACCCTGGGGTATATCTGTAGCGTGCTGGATCACCGGATGCGCGGGCCGGGAGGACGACGGCAGCCTGTTCGCCGTCGTGTACGCCGCAGCACGCGACGAAGCCGCCCTCCGATGCCGGAGTCGCGCCAGACCTGGTCACCCAGCACTTCGCTGAGGCGCTGCTCAAGCCGGCGGACCTGGGCGGCGAGACGGGCCGTGCGGGCGTCGGCGGCCGCGAGGTCGGCCTTTGAGCGAGGCGCGGCTGACGGCCGGGCCGCACGTGCCGCACGCTAGCCGTTCCGGATCGCCTCCGCAGCTGTGCATTTCCCCCTCCCAAAAGCTCTCACGCCGCCAAGCGACGCCGCCCCGGAACACCTGGCAACTCGCGACACTTCAATACGCGATGTCGTCAGTACGCCTGCGCCCCGACGCCCGGTACACCGACCGCACGCCTCGACCGCCGTTGCGCCCGCGTTCCGCGCGGACGATGGGGTTCAAAGACAGGCCGCGACAAGCACGTACGAGGTTTCTCTGTGTCCCGTACAACCCTTCGGTGCCGTCACCGGTCTCTTGATCGCCGACCCCACACGTCTCCTGGGACAACTTCCGGTGAACGGCGCGGCGCCCCCACGCACCACCTGGCCATGCGCGCTGTTTCGGCGCCCGGATCGCCGGCTGACCCCACCGCCGGTGCTCCTTTCACTCTCGCTGCCTCTCGACTTGCAAGGAACCCTGACACTCATGCGCATCCCAACATCGGCCACGCTCGCCGCTTTCCTGGTGGCTGGCCTGACCCCTCTCACGCTGCCCGCCGTGGCAGCGGTCGCCGCGCCCGCGAAGCACGGCGACGACTTCAACGGCGACGGCTACCGCGACTACGCGTACTCGAGCTTCAGCGCCCGAGGGGGCGGCGGAGTCACCGTGGTCCTGGGGACGGCCACCGGGCCCGGCTCGACGCAGCAGCGCATCACCCAGGCGAGCCCCGGCGTGCCCGGCGCGGACGAGGCCGATGACATGTTCGGCGAGGTACGGGCCGCCGCGGACTTCGACGGCGACGGATACGGCGACCTCGCAGTGGCGGCGACCGGCGAGAACGGCTCCCACGGCGCCGACCAGGGTGCCGTGACCATCCTGTGGGGCTCCGCCTCCGGCCTGTCCAAGGGCACGACTCTCCCGAACAAGAACCCGGGCCGCAACAACTACATGGGCAAGGACCTGGCGACCGGTGACTTCAACGGGGACGGCAAGCAGGACCTGGCCGTCATCAATGAATCCATGACCTACGTCTACCGCGGCCCGCTCAAGCGCTCCGGCACCACCGGCACAGTGACCAAGCTCGACAAGACGACGTCTTTCTACGCCTCGGCTCTGATCTCCGGCAAGGTCAACGGCGACAAGAAGACGGATCTCGCGATCATCGGCGACGTGGTCAGCTCCGAATCCATCGCCTCCGATGCCTGGTTCATCAAGGGCGGCGCGAGCTCGCTGGCCCCGGGCAAGACCCTGCGTCTGGAGTCCCAGTCAGGCAACGGCGGCAGCTCCGAGCGCGGCGGCGACGGTGTCATCGCCGACTTCGACAAGGACGGCTACGGCGACATCGCCATCGGCACCTCCCTCTACTCGAAGCACAAGGGCCGCGTGAGCGTCTGGTATGGCGCCTCCGGCGGTCCGTCCCGAAGCGCCCGCCTCACCCAGTCAACGAGCGGCGTCGCCGGATCTGCGGAGAATTACGACGAGTTTGGCTCATCCGTCTCGGCGGGTGATGTCAACGGCGACGGCTACGCGGATCTCGCGGTCGGCGTGCGGGGCGAGGAGATCGACGGCCGGGACTACGCGGGCGGTGTGCACGTCTTCAAGGGGCGGGCGAGCGGCCTGTCCGGTGCCGGTTCCCAGTGGTTCGCCCGCAACACCCCTGGCGTGCCGGGTCCGCTGGCGGCCGACGACCAGTTCGGTAGCCTGGTACGGCTGCGCGACACGAACGGTGACGGAAAAGCCGACCTGCATGTGAGTGCCTTCGACTCTCTGCGGCTGCCCGGCTCAACCAGCGGCATCACCACGACGGGGGCGACGGAATACGACGCGGCGCCCATCGACAGCTTCTTGCAGTAACTCCCTTAGACGAATAGGAGCCTGTCTTTGAGCCCCCGTCGTTCGCGCGGAGCGCGGATGGTGCGTGCGGAGCGCGGATGGTGCGTGCGGCGAGCGTGCGTGCCCGGCATCGGGGCGCAAGCAGGGCTTCAAAGACAGGGGCGGTACCTCCCGTTGGTCTGTGGCTCCACCTCGACTCCGGGAAGCACGGCGGGTGGCCGCGTTGCTGCGAGGGCCGCCGCCGCAGTGTGCGGTCCGCCGATCCCCTGCCGGGATCGGCGGACGCTCTGCGCGCCTCTACACGCCCCTCGTACCTCCCGGGACCAGCTCCGGCCACGGAGGGGCCCCGGCCGTCCGCAACCGCGTCAAACACTGACCCGGCCGTCGGCGACGTCGTCTTGGCGGCGTCCGCCCTTCATCGCCTCCCTGAACTGGGCGAACGCCGCCTCCACTTCCCGCTGGACCGGGTGACTGGACGGGCGTCCCCGTCGCCCTCGTATATCTCAGCCCCACAGCTTTCGGGTGAACTCCTTCGCCCACTCCACCCGCTCGTGGTGCGGGCCGTGGGGCGTGCACGGGGAGTTTGGGGCGGCCTGGCAGTTCGGGCAAGTGACCTCGTCCGTATGCCAGGTACGCGCCGCCGAGCCCGCGGTCTCCTGGGTTTCCCGCTCTCCCTTGCGCGGCCGAGGAGGCCGGGCTTTGGCCTGGGCAGGCAGCGGGTCCTGGTGCTGGTGTCCGCCGCGAGCGCTCTTCTGCTTCTCGCCGGGGCCAATGTGGTCGTCACTCTGCAGGACGCGGCGCAGGCGTTCATCGTGGGGAAGCTGCCGCTTCTCGCTGGGGCCGACGCGATCGTCGTTGTCACACAGCCTGTCCGGTCCGGCGTGGCATCGTGGGCACACCATTCGGTACCAGTCGCCGCGTGGCACCTGGTGGTGCAGCCGGGCCGCGGTCTTCTTCCCCATCTGCTGTGCCCGGCCCTCCGGGTAGGCCTTCGGCCGCCGCTCCGGGAGAGGGCGTGCGGGGCCGACTTCACGCTCACGCGCCTCCGGGACCGGCCGCATTTGCTCGGCAGGAGCCTCGACCTCCTGCCGAGCCTTCTTCTGTGCGACTTTCCGCTCGTCCACGATCAGCTGCAGCCGCTCATGGTGACCACTTTTGCGTGGCTTTCCACTGCTGGGGCCCTCGACCAGCGCACAGTCCTTGCCCTGCTCCGCGTCGCAGCGCGGACAGCTCCGCTGGATCCAGTACCGCCGCGCCACACGCAGCTGCTCCTGCGGTCCCAGTGCCGCCCGCTTCTTCCAGACCTCCACACGCCGCGCTTCACCACCCTTCAGCAGTTCTCCGGCCGAGGCCGCAGATCGCAAAAGCTCCTCCACCTGAGGGCGCAGGTCGAACGTGTACGTGTCGTACCCGCGAAGGCGATGGAGGGCGCTGCGGACGCGAGCCGCAGCCTTTCGTGCTTCCTTCTCAGTGTCAGCTTCCGCTTCGACCGCGTCCCGTGTGAGGTCGTTCAGGCTCTCGAAGTACTTGATCGCCCGCTCGTAGACGGCGGACTCAGCCTCCGTGCGATCCTCAGCCGCTGTCGCGTTGACGCGAATCAGAAGCCTGCGCACCCGCCCAGGCTTCCGCTCAGCCACCGCCCTCTTCAGGTTGTCGAACAGCTTGCGGCGCTCCACGTTCTGCTCGACCAGCCAGATCCTCGCGTGGCGAACGGCAGCCTCGAGCTGCTCCTTGAGCTCCCCTTCCACACCGGTCAGATCCTCGATCTCCCCGCACACCTGCTTCGCTAAGGACACGGACTCGATCCGACGCGCGTACACCAGCCGTCGCAACAGGGCCTGGGCACGCGCCTCCGGCTCCGGCACCTTCCTCGCTCTGCCGGGCGACCACAGCGAGGGACGCGGCGCATGGCGGGCCTGAACGATCTTCTCGACCGCTGGCGTCGACAGTCCACGCTCCGTCATCTCGCACTCGTCCAGAGCAAACCATTCGATCGGCCTGGCGAACGCCTCGGTTCCGATCTCCACGTGGCGCGCGGTGCCCACGCTGTCCAGGCGGATCCGATGCACGTACCAGCGGCGGATCAGTGTGTCGTGGTCGACCGGGACCATCGTCCCGAGGACCGGCTCCACATCGTCGTCCCACACCGGTGCCACCGCACAGTCCAGATGCACCCGCAGAGCACCATGCCGCCAGCGCACATCCACGACAGACCCGAGCGGTGCCTCGTCGGTGCGGGTGCACTCGAAGGAGGCCTGCTCCCCGCGGCCGGCGAGCCAGGCCGCGGCCGCCGACCGCACATAGAGGTGATCTGCGCTGTCCACGCCGCGGGAGCGGCGTCCGCACACATGCGGCAGCCCGTCCGGATCCGGGTGATGTGCGAAGTGACAGACCCGGTCGGTGTAGAGCTTGGTCGTCAACTGGCCGCCACAGCCGCCCAGCAGCAGCCCGCACCAGAACGTGTGCTGCTCGTGCCGGTGGCGAAAAGCATCCAGCTCGATCGCCTCCAACGGCAGCATCAGCGGCTCCTCCGAGTCCGCGCTGCCCAGCACTGCCGTCTGGATCTGCCGCCTGTCACGCTGCAAGAAGCCCCCCAATTCACTCCAACTCATCCTGTCACCAGCGAAGTTCAGCGGCCAGATCGCGCCGAAGGCCAGTCCGCATAGCGAAACCCGCACCGTGGAGGTCCATGCCGCAGGCGGCTCTACGTCAGGCAGGCGGGCGCCGCCTCGTGCCGCCGCCGCTTCCGTTCAGCGGGATCAGGGTGTCCAGGTGGGCGCCCTTGACCCAGGAGCCCAGCAAGTCGCGGTGGAGGGCCACGATGTTCTGGCGCACCGCCTGCCCGAGGGCGGCCTTCGTGAACGAGCGGCAGGTGGTGACGAACAGGGCGACATCCGCCCCGTGCTCGAGGCGGGCGGTGCCGACGAACTTCTGCATGTCCTGCGAGGAAACGCTGCGATCCGGCGCGTACTTCTTGCACTGGACCACGAGTTTGCGGCCATCGGAGAGAAAGCCGATGACATCGGCGCCCAGGTCGCCGCTCTTGCCGCTGACGACGACCTGCGTACAGCCATCCCGCCGGCACAGATCAGCGACGTAGTGCTCGAAGTCCTGCCAGGACAGAGCATCGACCTCCGCCATCGACAACTCCCGTGCCCTCGCCTCCTCCTGCGCCCGCCACTGCCGGTCCCGACCGACCGCGAGCCGGTGCGCACGCCACACCCCCCACCCGGCCCCGCCCACCACCGCGACGGCGAGCACTGCCACCAGGACGGGCCACACTGCTGACCAGTTCCCCGCCACCCACACTGTGACGGCAACCGCCGCCACCGTGCCCCAACTCTGTAAATGCCTGCGCGTACGCTTCCTCATCCGCCGACGCCGTCGTCGTGCTGCCATCACTCCCCCACTCCCCATGCCCGTGATCCGCAGTGTGAAAGGCCTGCTCGGCTTCGACAAGAGGGCCTGCCCCGCCCCAGGCGCTGCGGCCACGCCTACTGGTCTTCGAATGGGCGACACCGTCGGCCGCGGCACCGAACCTCCACTACCGGACGGACCGTTGTCCCGCTGGCTATGTACGTGAATAGCGGCTCTGGCCCACTTGCTGTGGAGAGCTCATCGACAGTGATGTCAGTGGCGTGTGGCGAGGTGGCCGCGCGCTGCCCGAGCCTGTCTTTGAACCCCTGGTGAGCCGGCCGACTTTGGCCACGCGGCCCACCCGTGGAAGCCGTAGCGTCAGGCTGATCATCTGGGCTAGGCTCCACGGCCATGACTACCGGGACGGCTTCGCGCCACGCACGGATCGGTGACCCGGTACTCTACTGAGCGCCGTACGGGCCCATGCGGGCCCCGTTGCACGAGCTCCACCTTCGTCGCGTTGATCGCAGGTTCAACTAGGCAACGAAGACGGGAGAGTTCATGACTTTCAAGACACTGGAGATTCCGACCGCGGACGGCGTGGCCGACGGGTTCGCCGCCCTTCCTGGGGGCGGTGGACGGCACCCGGGCGTGCTGATGTACCCGGACGGATTTGGGATTCGGCCCGTACTGCGGGAGATGGCCGAGGAGTTGGCGGAGCACGGGTACTACGTGCTCGTGCCGAATGTCTTCTACCGGCACGGGCCCGCGCCGGTGGTCAAGCTTCCCGAGTTCGTCGGGGCGCAGGACCGGGAGCGGGTTATGGGTGCGGTGATGCCCTTGATCCAGGCGCACACCCTCGAGCGTGTTCTGCGTGATGCCGAGGGCTACCTCGGGTTTCTCGGCGCCCAGGCCGAGGTCGCCGCCGGGCCCGTCGGGGTGACCGGGTACTGCATCGGCGGGCTGTACGCCGTGCGTACCGCCGCGGCCCAGCCGGGGCGGGTCGGCGCCCTCGCCGCCTTCCACGGGCCCGTCGGCGTCGACGGACCCGGGCTCTTCGAGACCGTCACCGCGAAGGTCCATCTCGGCCATGCCGAGGGCGACTTGACGCCCGATGCGCTGGGCCAGCTCAACCGTGGGCTGGATACCGCGGGGGTCGCGTACACCTCCGAGATCTACCCCGGCACCGTCCACGGGTTCACCATGGCCGACACCGAGACCTTCAGCGCCGCCGGGCTGAAGCTGCACTGGGAGCGGCTGCTGCCCCTGCTGCGCACCCTGAACGACGCGTAGGGCTTACTGAGCGTTTGGTCCATGGAGGTGTGTTTGGTCCCGGGTTCAGGTGCCGTGCCAGTTGGGGGTGGTTTCGCCGGTGAGGCGGCGGGCCATGAGGTCGATCATCGCGCGGTGGATCATGGCTTCGGAGCGGTGCGGGTGGGTCTCGCAGTCGCGGGCGAGTCTGCGGTGGCGCATGAGCCAGCCGATGCTGCGCTCGATCGTCCAGCGGCGCGGAATGATCGTGAACCCGCGGGCGCCCGGCGGGCGTTGGGCGGGGTGGACGTCGATGCCGAGACGGGCGCCGTGGTCGATGGCGGTGGTGCGGTAACCGGCGTCCACCCAGGACTTGGCCACCCGCGGGTGGGCGGCGGCGATGCGGGACAGCAGCGTCACGCCGGCCGCGGTGTCGGACACGCTCGCGGCGTTGACCAGCACGGTCAGCAGCAGGCCCAGGGTGTCGCAGCCGAGGTGACGCTTGCGGCCGATGATCCGTTTCCCGGCGTCGGTGCCCTGGTCGGCGAGGGGTACGTTGGCGGAGGTCTTGATGGTCTGGGAGTCCAGCACGCAGGCGGACGGTTCGCCGTTGTGTCCTTCGACCTCGCGGACCAGGTGCCGCAGCAGGCCGGTGAGCTGGGCGAACACGCCGTCCTGTTGCCACCTGGCGAAGTAGCCGTACGCCGTGGCGGGGGCGAAATCGTGCGGCAGGTAGCGCCAGGGGATCCCGGTGCGGTCCACGTACAGGATGGCGTTCATGAACTGCCGCAGATCGTGTTCGGGCGGTCGGCCAATGTCCAGGGCGTCGCGGCGGCGGCCCGCCAGGCGGCGAGTACAGGTTCGATCAGCTCCCAGCGCTCATCGGACAGATCGCTGGGATACCCGGTGTGCGCGCTCATGTTTGTGATGTACCGCGCGGCGAGCGGTCTGGCCAGCGGGTAAAGGGTGCCGGGCCGGGCCGCGTTGGGAAGAGACAGGAGCTGCCGGGGCGAAACAGTCCTCTGTGGCCGCAACTACTGCCTGCTCGCTCACTGCCCCCACCTGCCCCAATGCGGCTAGGCCGCTAAACCGCAATGTATCGCTACGAAACAACATCAAACGCTCAGTTAGACGTCGTCTTGATTGGCCTTCTAGCTGCCTGAACTCGGCAACTCCGCTCGTTCTAGTACTCCAGCCGTAGATCGTGATCTCGGTGGTGAGGGGCGTCGAGGCGGCAGGTGGCCAGCGTCGATCATCTTGCCCGAGATCGCCCACGCCGTCGCGGGCGTCGGCTCCTTCTCCGTCTACCCGAGTTCACCGAGACGGAGGGCATCCCTTATCTCGCTGAGCTTCGCGGCCGTGGCCGGGGTCCGCTCCTGCGCTTGTTCAGCGAGTCGCAGGGCGTCGTCGATCTCGCTGAGCTTCACGGAGGACAGAACGGCCGCCCGCTCTATCAGGTCGTCCCGGGACACAGTGGTCAGCCACGTGCACGGGGTGAAGCCTGAACGCGGGAACGCGAGCCGCAGCACGCCTTCGAACGGCAGTCCTTCACCGGCGCCGACCGTCACTTCGATGCCCAGAGCGCTGATGTCGACGCCCGCCGGAGCGACGACCTGCATCACCCCGATCCCGGACGTGTCGTCTCCCGACAGCAGTACGACCAACCTCCGCTCATCGAACTGGACCCACCAGACTTCGCCACGTTGCACAAGTCCTCCAGACACATGACGGCAGGCAGACGCTGCGCGACCCTGACGCGCTGTGGAGACGGGTGCGGCCACCGTTGATCATCGGTGTGTGAAAACTGAAGATCCCGCGGTGGCGCAGGTCACAGCGTAGACCCTGCCCGCTGGCAGGAGGCGTTCGAGGGCCTGATGGCCCGGATCGCGGGCCGGTTCGCACGGGTCGAACCCCGACGCTGGGTCGGGCGGTTGGCTCTCGGGCTGCTGTCGGACCTGCCGCGCAAAAACTGCTGGACCATCGCAGAGCGGGCCGGAGAGAGCACCCCGGACGGCATGCAGCACCTGCTCGGGCGGGCCAAGTGGGACGCCGACCAGGTCCGCTGCCGGGCCGCCGGACTCGGTGACAAGACCGAATTCGCGACCAAACCGCAGCTTGCCGCCCGCATGGTCACCCGATTCCTGGACGCCGGCCACCGGGCCTGGCTCGCGGGAGACGAGGTCTACGGCGGCAACCCGACGCTACGCGCCGCGCTGGAAGAACGCGGCACCGGCTACGTCCTCGCGGTGGTCTGCCCGCACGAAGTCACCAGGGGCGCCGGGAAGTTCCGCGCGGACACGCTGGCCAGGAAGGTGCCCAAGAGGGCCTGGCAGAAGCTGTCCGCAGGGAGCGGAGCCAAGGGCCACCGCTTCTACGACTGGGCCGTCATCGACCTCACCGACCCCCAGTTGACGTCGCTCCCAGAATTGCTCCTCAACACGAAGTAGGGGCCACCCGAAGATGACCCCTACCTGCGACGTTTCCGTCGGGACGACAGGATTTGAACCTGCGCCCCCTTCACCCCCAGTCAAGTGCACAATTCTGGTTCGGAGTTCTGAAGCCCCGTCGACGCCCGTACGACGCCATACGCGGAAGTACGGCGCCACTTGGCCCCT
The DNA here is from genome assembly GCF_053606205.1 of Streptomyces sp. NPDC055239. Taxonomy (NCBI): domain Bacteria; kingdom Bacillati; phylum Actinomycetota; class Actinomycetes; order Kitasatosporales; family Streptomycetaceae; genus Streptomyces; species Streptomyces sp. NPDC055239. Next base: position 115,594 of record NZ_JBSGRD010000011.1, read on the forward strand.
CCCGTCCGGCCGATCCCCTGCCTGCCGAACTCCGCGGCAGCCCACACTGCCCCTGTGAGCATGAGGGCTCTTGGGCATGTCCGGTGGGTGTGTGACCGCCCACCTTCCAGGATTGGATGCTGGCAATCCTCAACACCTGCCACTACGCTTCGTGTTGCTCATTCGAGAGCCGCAAGTACTGGCGACGTGTCCGATGGGGGACAGTGCTTCAATCTCGACAGGCAATGAGCACGATGAGTCTCTAATCGTCGCAGAGCCTCAGCAGGCCATCCGCAAACGGTGGTCGAGCTGAGGCGGCCCGCCGACTGGTCGATCACCTTGGTGAAGGGATCGACTGGTGAGGCTGACTTTCCCCGCTCAGGTACTTCTCGCACTCTTGTCCTTCGTATCGTCGCTACTGGTAGCGGTGGTCGCGGGGGTGCTCTCGCATGAGGCCGGGGCACCGGTAGCTGGTGCGGTGCTGTACGGCGGCGGCGCGTTCATGGGCTGGATGACGCTCAGTGTCACTGTGCTGACGGCACTCGGACTCCTCGGGCATCACAGCCATCCCGACGAGTGAGCACTACAACCTCCACCGGCCCCACCAAGCGATAGACCAGGCAGCCCTCCTGCCCGCCGTTCCCAAACGACTCGCCCCCCGCACGGATCACTCACCTCGACGTGCGCCGAGGAGACCACCTCAGGGGAATCCTCCACGAATACCAACATGCCGCCTGACCTGTATGGATGGGGTTTTCGGCAGGCGCAGTGTCGGTTCGGCGTCCGTTCCGGGTGCCGGAGGGTCGTCGGGTGGCGGGGGCTCGGTGCCAGTTCTGGCCGGGCGGGCGGACCTGGCTGTTCGGCCGGGCTCTCTCATGCGGCTTCGGTAAGCGTCTTCAGCGCACCAGGAGATCGATGGCGATCTCCAGTCGTTCGAGGTAGAAGTCCCGTGATGCGGCCTGGTGTTTGAGGCCGGTCGATGCGCTGATCATTGTCTGGGCGACTGGGCGGGCCGCTGCTTGTGCTGCCTCGACGGCGATCGCGTCTGTGATCAGTTGCTCGAAACGTTGCGGCGTGGTTTCGACGATCTCTCCCAGGAGGCCGGGATTGTCCTCGATGACCACCGCCACATCGCGTGTCAGCGGGCCGATGTAGCGGCCCGCCCACTGGTCGAACGCATCGAGGAGGCGCTCCGCAAGGGGTCGGCCGGTGTCGGCCAGGACGTGTTCGACCGCTGTGATGTCGCGTTCCAACGCCTGGGTGACGGCGGCGCGGAACAGGCTCTCCTTCGAGGAGAAAAGGAAGTAGAGCCCGGGCCGGGAGATGTCTGCCGCCCGCGCCACCTCCTCCATCGAGGTCTTGCGGTAACCGAATCGCGCGAAAGTGACCATGGCGGAATCCAGAACCATGGTCCGACGGTCGGTGTCGGCGACTGTCGACCGCGGGTGGCCGGCGGCGGGACTGTCCATGAAACCGAGCATACGAGCGAGAGCCGCACTATACAAATATAGGCTAGTACGTATAGTCGCCGCCATGACTGCTCGCGAACCCATCTCCATGCCCTTCGCTGCTTCCAGCACCGCGGATGAGGTACTGCGGGGTGTCGACCTCACCGGCGTCCGCGCGATCGTGACGGGAGCCTCCTCCGGAATCGGGATCGAGACGGCTCGCGCGTTGACCGCTGCCGGGGCGGAGGTGACGCTCGCTGTCCGGAACACGACAGCGGGGGGCGCCGTCGCTGAGGCGATCGAGAAGTCGACCGGAGGAATACGGCCCCGAGCCGTGCGGCTCGACCTTGCCGACAGGGCCATCGTCGCGCGATTCGTTGACGCGTGGGACGGTCCGCTGCACCTGCTGATCAACAATGCGGGCGTGGTCACTGGTGGCCTCGAACGCACACGTGAGGGCTGGGAGCTGCAATTCGCGACGAACCATCTTGGCCACTTCGCCCTCGCCGTCGGCCTTCATGACGCCCTGGCCCTGGGAGCGGCCGACCGCGACGGGGCACGGATCGTCTCGGTCAGCTCGACGGCGCACATGCGTGCCGGCATCGACTTCGACGATCTCCACTTCGAGCGTCGCAGCTACGATCCGCAGGTTGCCTACGCCCAGTCGAAGACGGCGAACTCTCTCTTCGCCGTCGAGGCAAGTCGCCTCTGGGCGTCCGACGGCATCATCGCCAATGCCGTGAACCCCGGCGGTGTCGCGACGGGACTGCAGCGAAACTTCACGACGCAACAGAAGGAGTCGCTCGATGCGGCCGAAGCTGCCGGAGTCTTCACGTACAAAACGGTCGAGCAGGGGGCTGCCACCAGCATCGTTGCGGCCGTCGCCCCGCAGTTCGCGCATTCCGGAGGCCACTACCTCGACGATTCACAGGAGGCGTACACCGTGACGAATGACGCCGACCTCGCGCAGCACCCGCACGGTGTCAAGGAATGGGCGCTCGATTCCGCTATCGCCGAGAGCCTCTGGACGGTCTCGACCGGCCTGCTCCGCGTCTGACCTCTCGACGACACAGCAAGCGGTACCGCCGCCTTCTTTGGTTGGCCACCGCACCGACCCACAGGACCAGTAGCACATGGCCTGCGAAGGCGGCCACGTCCGATCCGCAGAGCCAAAACCGGTCGGTTCCTCTCCGAGAGCCCGGTGCGGGGCTCTGCCGTCGGCGCGACCGAGACGCAACGACATCACCCAGACCCTGGCCCTCATCGAGGGCATCCCACCGGTCGCCGGACGCCCCGGCCACCCGCGAAGGCGTCCCGAGGCGGTGCTCGGTGACAAGGTGTACGACTCGAGGGCCGTGCGCCACGAACTGCGCCGACGCCGCATCCCGCCGGTCAGCTCCCGCAAGGGCACCCCCGACGCCACGGGCCTCGGCCGGCTCCGCTACGTCGTCGAGCAGTCCTTCGCCCTGCTGCACCAGTTCAAGCGCCTGGCCGTGCGCTGGGAACGACGACTCGAACTCCACAACGCCTTCGTCTCGTTAGCCTGCAGCCTCATCTGCTGGCGGCGGCTCAAGAAGACCGGATCACGATCCCGATACGAGCTCGTACGGTAGGGCGACACCAAGTGCCGCATGTCGACGACTCGCTGCCGGGGGGCGATTAAGCACCAACCTCCGCTCCTGGTGCGGGAGTTGTCGTTGTGCGTTCACCTGCAAGTCACGAGGTTGAACGAATGTTCCTTCCGGCGCACTTCTCAACTGGCGCTCATCATCCACACAGGGGGAATGGATGCAACGACGTCGAAGACACTCCTTGGGTATTGCAGTCACGGCTTGCGGCCTGCTCAGCCCGTGAGTCGTCCACTGGCGAGCTGGCACCGCTCGACCGCCTGGTTGAGGTGGCCAGGGACCCACGCTCAGTCACCGTTGTGTCCCATCACGGTTCCTGCGACGAGGGCCCCGCGGTAAGGGCCCTGGAGACAGGCGGCAGCGTGGTGCTGTCCTCAGCATTCGGCGGTGAGAAAGACGGGGCGGCCTGTACTTCTGAGCTGCGAGGCCAGGAGGTGGTGGTGAAGCTGGATCAGCCGATCGAGGAACGCATCCTCTTGGACGCTTTCACTGGTCGGCCGGTGCCATATGGCCAACCGAATGGTCCTGTGGGGCTCGTTAAGTCATCACTGCAGGTGGAAGTCAGGCGAAAGGACCTCGGCGGTGGCTGAGATGCTGCACTGGTGACCACTGCCATTGGCCCCACCAAGCGATAGACCAGGCAGCCCCCCTGCGCACCGCCCCAGAACCACTCACCCCCGCACAGACCACCCGGCTGGAGGTGCGCCGGAGAGACCGCCTCGGCGGAATACTGCACGAGTACCAACACGCCGCTTGAACTGCACGGATGGAGTTTTCGGCAGGCGCAGTGCCGGGCGCCCCCCAGTGGCCGCCGCGCCTATGAGCGAGAAAAAAGTCGACGTACTGTAGATTCTGCGCCGACAGCAGCGGACAGCTGGCTGGAAGAGAACCGATCAGGGAGAAGACCGTGGCAAGGCGCAAGGAGACGCTCCGGAAGGGAGACCTGCGCGAGCAGGCTCTTCTGGACACAGCCGAAGCGCTGCTCCAGCACACAAGTTTTGAGGATTTGACGGTCGAGGCGATCGCCAAGGGCGCCGGCATTTCGCGCGGCTCCCTGTACTTCTACTTCGGCAACAAGCACGAAGTCCTCGCCTCGCTCGTGGAACGCACCATACGAGCCGTCCGGGCCACAGCCGATACCGCTCAGGACGAGGCTGCCGCACCTGGCGCTGCCATGGAGCGGGCAGTGCGCGGAGTCGAGCAGGTCTGGCGCGACCACCGCACCGTCATGCGTGCGGCCGTCGACTACTCAGCTCTGCACCCTGTGATCGCTGATGCCTGGAACGACACTGTCGAAGCTTTCGCCCGCACCATGACCCAGGTCCTGCAGCGCGCAGGCGTCCCTGAGGGTGACGGCCCCGAGGATGCCGCTGCCCTGGCTCACGCCCTGTGCTGGATGACGGAACGCACCTTTTACCGTGCTGCCTGCTCGCCCGAGCCAGACCTGGCCCGAGCGACAGCGACCACCATCGGGATCTGGCGCCGCGTCATGACCGGCTGAGCGGGACCTGCACGAACGGTCCGGGGCTCCGGTCAGTCAAGGCGGGCGGTGCGCAGCCAGGTTTCTCGGCAGGTGACGCCCGCCCGCTGGAGTTCGTCGAGGTCATCGCCTCGAAGCCGATCCCGTCGAGCAGCTCCTCGGCCGCATCGAGGATCACTTGCTCGCGCAGATCACCCTTGCGCGGGACCGCCGAGCGTCTGCGATGCGCCTTCACCTGCAGTTTCCTCACGTTGCTTCCCAGCGCCGCGACCTCACGGTCGGCGGGCAGGGCGTTCGGGCCGACTGCGAGCCGCAGCTTCGCAGCCGGCCCGCCATCAGAGGGCCCCCGCCGTGCTGGGCGCCGCGCCGGCGCGGCGCATCGCCACCCCTGCGTGGTGGAGCACCCCGTCGATGAAGGTGCCGTCCGCACTGAACCCGGAGTCGTCCTGGCAGAAGATCCGGTCACCGGCGATCTGATAGCTGACGGTGCAGGCGCTTTCGACACTCCCGCGGGCCTCGTCGTACGGGCCGCCGGGCAGCAGTTGCTGCCGGACCTGGCGGTCGGCGGTAATCCACATGCCCAGGTACGGGTGGGCGTAGCCGTGCGTATCCGCCATGAGTCTGCCCTTTTCCGAGAAAGCAGGCTGTGGTCAGTTCGAAGCGATTTGCTGGCCGTCGGGAAAGTCGGTGGTGCGCGAAAGGGACTTCCACGTGCGGATGTCTTCGTCCACCGCTTGCCGTCCGGCGGCGACCAGGCGCAGAGCGTCCGAGCCGAGCACCAGGTGGGCGGGTGGCTTCGGCGCGTCCAGGATCTGCAGTACCGCGGCGGCGGCTTTCTCGGGGTTGCCGAGTTGGTTGCCGCTCGCCTTAACCCGGTTTTCGCGAATCGGGGCGAACAACGCGTCGTAGTCCTCGATGGACCGCTCGGAGCGGGTCATCGAGCGCCCGGCCCAGTCAGTGCGGAAGGAGCCCGGCTCAATGGCCGTCACGTGGATCCCGAAAGACGCGACCTCCTTGCCGATGGCCTCCAGCATGCCTTCCAGGGCGAACTTGCTCCCGCAGTAGGCCGACATGCCCGGCACGGCCATCAGGCCGCCCATCGAGGTGACCGCCATGATGTGACCGGCACGGCGACGGCGCATGTACGGCAGCACCGCCTGGATTGTGGCAGCGGCACCAAACACATTGGTCTCGAACTGGGCCCGGACGTCGGCCAGTGGCGTCTCCTCGAAAACACCTTCCAGGCCGTAGCCGGCGTTGGCGATGACCACGTCGATCGGACCGACCGACGCCTCGACGTCCTCAACGGCCGCGAACACCGCAGCGTCGTCGGTCACGTCCAGCTGCCGAGCGTGCGCTCGACCGGGCGCCAGCTCCTCGAACGCCGCCAGATCCGACTCCTTGCGGACGGTGCCCACCACAGCGTGGCCAGCATCGATGGCACCCTGCGCGAACGCCCGTCCCAGGCCGCTGCTCACGCCGGTGATCAGGAATGTCTTCATCTCACTCGCCTTGCTCTCTCGGGGGTTGTGGTCGGGCAGTACACCCGCCCACAACTTCAAATCTACATCATGTAGATTTTTATCAGCGTGACGTAGACAGGGTCTCCGGCAGTACGCAGACGCCGTTGCCGCCATCGGTGGCGTGAATCCCAGCGAGGCGGCGTCGATCCGCGGGCGCGGGTCGGAGTTCACGTCCCTATTTGTCGAACGAAGTTGCAGGTCAGGCCGGAACCCGCGCGTATGCCAGTGCACAGGCGTCGCACACGATCCGGTTCGGGCTCTACCACGACGGGGAATCTTCGAGCCCGCGCGCTTCCGCGTTCGACTGCCTGCAGCTCGCCGGCCGGGACCTACGATCCCGCTCACACGTGGAGCGGCGTACCGCACTTCTGGACGTCCTGGAGCCTCTGGGTCCATCGCTGCAGGCCATGCCCGCAACCGACGAGATCGACGTCGCCCGCACCTGGTACGAAGTTCTCCCCGCGCGAGGTGTTGAAGGGATCGTCACCAAGCGAGCGTCCGGTCCCTACCGTCCCGGCGGGCATCGTGGCGCAAGATCCGGCACAGTGAGACCGTGGACGCCGACGTCGTCGGCTACACCGGCACCCTGGCCCGTCCCATACAGCTCGCCGTCCGACTTCCCGACGGCCGGACCGCCCTCACACAGACCCTCACCACCCTCTCGCCGCCCAGATCACCCCCCACCTCGCAGGCACGGACCCCTCTCACGCGCTCGCACCACGGCCGGCGAGAGCTACACGGTGCTCGCGAGCGGCCTGGTCGTCGTCGAGCTCGCGGCCGGGACCACCCGGCATGCGGTGGTGACGCCGATCCGGGTGCGATCAGCGACTAATCCGGGTGCGCCGAAGTTCGCTCGCGTCGTTGAGCGCAGATCTATTCCTTCAGGTCGGAGGGTGTGCGGTGTGGAGTGGCTCGGGGCTGGCTCGTGCGGGCACACAGGCCCGCCTCACCCCCGGCCCTGCCAGCGCCGAACCGTCTGGTGGGCCGTAGCCGGGGAGAAGCCCATCTCGTCAGCGATGTGGGCGAGGGGATGTCCGGCCCGGACCCGGCCGACCAGGAGTCTGCGGCCGTGAACGGCCGGATGTGCGCGGGGATGTGACACCCATGCCCCATGCGGTCATGCGGTCATGCGGTCATGCGGTCGTGATGACGAGCTTGCCGCCCTTGGGCGTGCCGTTGAGTTCGAGCTCTGTGAGTGCCGCGATTGCTTCCGTGAGTGGCACCGTGCGGGCGATCGGCACCCGCAGTGTGCCGCGTCCGGCGACGCGCGCGACCTCCTCGAGGTCCTCCGTGACGGGCCTGGTGATCAGAACGTTGTACGGGCCCGGCAGTGCGCTCTTTGCGATGTTCGCGGGGGTGGGATGGATGCTGACGATGCGTCCGTGTGGCTTCAGCATCTTCCTCGCCGCGTCGGTCGGGAGCGTGTCGGCAGTGTCGACGACGAGGTCGAATCGACCGCCGAGCGTCGTCGTGGCGAAGCCGAATGCGACGATCGGGTCGAGGCCGAGGTCGCGGGCACCTTGTGTGGCGGTGGCGCGGCAGCTGCCTCCCACTGAGGCGCCGTGCGCCAGCGCGATCTGGGCGCCGGCTCGGCCGACTCCACCGAGGCAGCCGTTGATGAAGACCGATTGCCCGGGCCGCAGCCTTCCCTTCTTGACCACGGCTTGGAGCGCGGTGAGGCCAACGGTCGGGATGGCGGCGGCCTCCTCGAAGGAAAGGTTCGCGGGCTTTTTCACCACCCCTTTCTCCGCGACCAAGACCATCTCGGCGAAAGCTCCCGATGCCTTGATCGACGTCCCGCCGAGCACTTCGTCGCCGACGGCGAGCCGGGTGACACCCTCGCCGACAGACTCGACGACGCCCGCGAAGTCGTAGCCCAGAGCGCGCGGGAACTTCCGGCCCGTCACCATTTTCATGGCGCCGCTGCGGATACCCCAGTCCATCGGGTTGGCCGCGGCGGCCCGCACACGGACCAGAACCTCGCCGGAGCCAGGACGAGAAGGCTCGAAATCCTCCAGACGCATAACGTCGGGTCCGCCGTACTGGTGGTACTGGATGCGCTTCATCGGTGCCTCCGCAAGTGATGTCATCGAATGACATCACTCTACACAGCGATGTCATCGAGTGACATCGCAGTGAGCGGAGCGGCGTGTCACGAGGTGACATCACCTACACTCTCCGCATGGGACGGTGGAAGCCTGGGGCCGGTGACCGGCTGCGCGAGGCGGCGCTGTCGCTCTATCTGGAGCGCGGTTTCGAACAGACGATGGTGGCGGACATAGCTGAGCGGGCGGGCGTCACCGCCCGCACGTTCTTCCGGCACTTCGCCGACAAACGCGAGGTCCTCTTCGACGATTCCTCCGCCCTGGAAGAGAAGTCGCTGGCTGTTCTCGAGGGGGTGCCGGACACGGCGTCGGCGCTGGATGCCGTCGCAGCCGTACTCGACACGGTGGCCCAGATGGTGGGTGGCGACCGTGACCTCGCCCAGAAGCGACAGGCCGTGATCATGGCCAACGCCGATCTCCGCGAACGCGAGTTGATCAAGCTCACCTCCCTGTCGGCCGCCCTGGCTGACAGGTTGCGACAGCGAGACATCGGCGACATCGAGGCCAGTCTGGCCGCCGAGACCAGCATCGCCGTGTTCCGCGTCGCCTTCTCGCGATGGGTCACCGCCGCCGAGGATCAAGACTTGCAAGACATCATGCGCGAGACGTTGGACCGGCTGCGGGCCATGACCGCCGGAGGCTGAAGCACACTCGGGCTCGCCCACGCCCGTCAACGTTCAACGGCGCCTTGCCCGCTTACCATCTCTCAACAACGCTCGCGGTCAATAGCGCTGGCACAAGCATGCGGCCGAAGATCCAGAAGCGGTTCAAGTACCGCAACTTCGCCGACCGGAAGTGGGGTCGGGAGTTCCGTAGTTTCCTGTAGGGGCGGGGGCGTTCCGGCTGTGACAGGTGAACTTGTCGAGGGGGCCGGTGAACCGGGTCGCCCACTGCCGCTGACACGCCCCCATCGGCAGGTGGGGCGGAGGACAGCTGTTCGCCTCAGCCGGGTGAGCCGCCGAAGTATGCCGACCTGATCAAGACCGGAACGCGGGTAGCGGTGGGGCCGGGCAGGCGGTGTCCTGTCCGGCCCCACCGTGTGCCCTGTGGCCGCCGCATCGCGGAGCTGCGGGGCAGATGCCCCTGGGGCTCGGACGGGCACCCTGGCACTGGCCGTTCCAGTGATCAGCTCGAGCGGCGCCGGCCCGTGAGGCGTACCCGCCCCGGCAGGATCAGTAGAAGAAGGCTGTAGTACTGCAGCACTGGTAGGGCGAGGGCGATGGCGAACGCGATGACCATGGCGATGACGTTGACGTAGCTGTCGGTGTACAGGTGCGCGGTCCTCCGGCGGGTCTCTTCGCCATTGCCCTCGACCATCCACGGGTTGCTCTTGAGGACCTTCAACATGGCTAGTCGGCACACCATGCCGACCAGGAGCACCGCGTAATAGAACGCCGCCACGAACCTGTCGTGGCCGAAGGCGCCGATCATCTCCGTCGGGAGTGGGAGCACGACGACCGACAGCAGCCACCCCATGTTCCACACCAAGAGGGGGCGGGTAGCCGTACTGACCGTCGAGAAGCTCCGGTGGTGCTCCTGCCAGATGTTCGCAATGACCGCGAAGCTGAGCAGGAAGCTCCAGATTTGGTCGAGGTGGCCGGTGATCACCTCGCTGGCGCCCTCGTGGGCGGACGCAACCTCGGGGACGAGGTCCACCAGCGGCAGGATCAGCAGGGTGATGGAGATCGCGGTCACCGCGTCGGTGAACAGCACCAGCCGCTCTCCCGAGACACCCCCCTCCATCTTGTTCGGCGCGGGAACCGACGGCTCTCCCTCGCCGACCTGTCCCGTTCCGGCCTCGTCGATGACGTCGTTGCCACCCATGTGTTTGCACCTCTCCCTTGTCATTGCCCGCCGCGCCTGCTGTCGATGTCGGGCCCTGCCGGTCATAGACGCTCCAACGACTGCGCGCACTTCACCCATGGCGACAGCGAGTAGTTGACTGAGTCCGCAGTCGCTGCGCCTAGGCACAGGGTTCATCCTGCCGAGGCGCGGATGGTCGGAGCGTTTGGATTATGGATTGATTGTTCAAAATCAATCTTGGGCGAGTCCTTGCCGGACGATCGCGTCAGGGGCGAACGAAGTCAGCAGTTCCTCGAGCGCCGAGTCGTCGTGCACCGCCCGGTCCGACAGGCAGATGTACCAGTCGATCGTGGTGTCCGTCATTCATTTCTCGGCAGCTTCTTCGGTGGCGGCCGCCGCTTTCCCCAGAAGCTCTGGGTCGAACAGCGTGCTGGGGTGACGCAGCATGTAGGAGACGTTGTTGAAGGCTCGTGACACATCCGCGTCGACGAGAGTCGCGCCGACAATCTGTGCCATAGCCTGGCGCTGCTGCCGCACTTCCTCCGGCACCTCGGTACCGTTCTCGGCGTCGATGCGGGCGGCGTCACCTCCCGCGGACACGGCCCAGGCCGCATCGACGACCACCTGCTGCAGACGGAAGAACTCCGTGGCTGTCGCGTCGAGGTCGGGGCCGCTGTCGAGGTAAGAGGCCAAGCAGGAGGCGTGCAAGGCGGCAGAGCTCATGCCCTGGCCGTAGACCGGGTTGAAAGAGGCCACGGCGTCCCCCATGCTCACCAGGCGCGCCGGCAGGTGGCCTGCTTCGGTGAAGTGACGGCGCCTGCTGTCCGCCTGACGGTACGTCACCACCTCACGGGTGACGTTACAGCTGGTGATGTCGCGCAAGATTGTGGTCAACGCGGCACAGTGCGTACGGAACTCGTCGATCGTCCTGCCGGGCCGGTTGTCGCCGTAGCCCATCAGCATGACGAGCCACTGCTGCTCCTCGACCGCGGTCGCCGCCGCGACGGACACTCCGCCCGACGGGTACCGCGGTGTGAACAGTTGCAGCACGGTCGCCACTTCCAGCTCCGGGAACTTCGCCGGGCGCTCGAACAGGGCGGTCGCGTAGTTGACCGGGGATTGCAGCCGTTCGAGCCGGGGCTGGTCGTAACCGTCCTGCCTGAGCCAGGTCGACAGCCTGCTGGAGCGTCCCATCGCGTCCACGACGAAGTCCGCCGCGAGGACCCCCTCCGCCCGCTCCCCGGTCCCGGGCCCGGCGAAGCGCACGCCGACGACGGCGCCGTCACCGTCGCCGTCGCCGTACCGCAACCCGGTCGCCTGCGCCCGCAGGACCGAGACGTTGGGCAGGGCGGTGACCCGGTCCCGGACGAGGCTCTCCAGCAGAGGACGCCCGACCGCGAGGAACTGGTGGTCCGCGCCGTCCGGCGCCTGCCGGATGTCGTCGTGGCCGACAAACTGCTTGTCGGGTCCGACGAGCGACGCGCCCCGGTCCTGCGCCTCCTGCGAAACACCGGGAAGCCACCGCTCGATCCACAGCCGGCCGGCCGGCAGCAAAGTGTGCACCTGCTGGTCCTGGGGCACCCCGGAGCGCGACTCGGCCTCCGCCGATATGTCGTCGGGCTCGACGATGACGACCTTGCGCGCGCGGTCGGAGAGCACCCGCGCGGCGAGGAGCCCCGCGATGCTCCCGCCCATTACGCACGCTGTGTCGAACAGAACGGGAACGTCGTGCGGTGGCTCAGCGCCAACCAGACTCTCGAAGAGAGCCACCACGGATTCGGGCACCGAATACTCCAGTTGGTGAGTGAAACAGACCTGGACAGGCGGATCAGCCCCCCGGCGGTCGGAACCAGGCCCCGAAGGTCCAGCGAAACCTGTTCGTCCCGGAGGAGAGAACCCGCTCGTGCCGGGAGGCGCGGAGTCGCCCGATCATGATGACAAGGTCCGGACGCCGGCGACTTGTATCAGTCCGCCTGGTGAGTTGTACTTCCATGCCACCCAGAACCGCACCGTGGGCCTGGCCGGGGCGGTCGCCAGGGGCAGGGGTACCTTGATCCAGATGAGCACCGAAGTAGGCCTGTCTTCATGGCGGATCGGAGATCCTTCCGCACCCGTGGTCGACCTCACCGTGCCGTATACGAACGAGAACCGGAACGGTGTGCTCCTCAAGGAGTGGCGGCGTCAGGCGGGCGAGTCGGTACCAGCTCCGCCGATGCGGCTGCCACGGCACAGCGAAGGCACATACCGCGCCCGCATCTGGAAGCAGAACCTGCTCGACCTCTTCCTGGAGGACCAGTACAGCGACGCGGTCGCAGGGGGCACCGGGGGCCCGGGTGGGCACCTCGAGGACCGGATCGTGACAAGTGTGACGCTCAGCGGGGAGTGGCGCTTTGCCACAAGAGGTCAGCGAGCCACGGCGGCGGCCGGAACCCTGTGCGTGCGAAGGAACGAGGATCTCTGGGACTTCGAGGTCGCCCCCGGCACCCGGGCGATCACCCTGGTACTTCCCGCGAGCGAGATCCGCTTCCCGACGAACACGCAGGCGGTCACCGCGGAACAGGAGTCACCCGCCGCGGCCCTTCTGCTCGCCCACCTCCGTCTCTGGACGGAACTGGCGGACGGACTCGGTGCTGCCGCCTCCGGGGCCGCCCGCAACGCGACCCTAGAGCTGTTCAGAGGACTGCTGAACGACCAGGTCATCGACGACGCAGAGTTCGCACCCACGCTCCTCAGAGCGGCGATGGACCACATAGAGACCCGGCTGCTCGCCGACCCCGATCTCGGCCCCGGGGGGATCGCTGCGGCCCTGAACGTGTCCGTCCGCACCCTCTACCGCGCGTTCGGCCAAGGGGGCACCTCGTCGGTCATGGCATACGTGCGCGAACGCCGACTGGAACGCGCCAGGGCAGAGCTACTCTCCACACGCCTCACCGTTTCCGAGATCGCCGCCCGCTGGCACTTCGCCGACAGCAGCCATTTCGTCAAGGCATACAAGAAGCGCTTCGCCGAGACTCCCACCGCAGCCCGGTAGCCCGCGGCCTTCAGGGATGCCGAAGCCAAACCAGTTGCGGCCACACCGCGTGAGCGGCTGCACGGTACTTCCTCGTTCTGGCACACCGCGCTCGATCTGGCCCAAGTGACACTGTAGAGGCGGTAGCCGGCCGGGCTGCGGTCCTTCGGCGCCACGATTCCGCGATCGGAGTAGAACCGAATGGTCTTGACCGTGGGGCCGGGCCGTCGAGCGAGTTCGCCGATCGAGTAAAACGTGTCGCCGTCCATGCCCCCACCTTTGTGTCTCCCCCTACTGGAGACTCACTTCGACGCCGTCCTCGCATCCCAGGCCATCCAGGTACTGCTCACTCCCGTGCGGGCCCCGCGGGCGAACGCGTACATCGGGCGCTGGATCGGCGGATGCCGCCGGGAGCTCCTCGACCGCACACTGATCACCAACGAACGACACCTGCGCAACGTGGTGACCACGTACGAAACGCACTTCAACACCCACCGCCCCCACCGCGTCCGCCACCAAGCAGCACCCCTGCGACCACTCCCCGACCCGGCCGACCCGGACGGCAAGGTCATCCGTCGAGATCTACTCGGCGGCGTGATCCACGAATACACGCAGGTCGCATAGGGCGACCGAGTTTCGGGCACCCACACGCTACGTTGCAGCGCCCTCGGTGGTGCGAAGCATGCGAGGAAGAGCAGACGACGTCGGGTGACGGGCATGATCACACGGCAGTGGGCTCTCGGGTGATCTCGAGGTCGTTGAGCACCGCGAGGACTGGCCCCCAGCGCATGCCGACGGTGTCACGGTCCGGGATGACGCCGCGTTCTCGTTGCTTCGGTTCGCGTCCCAAGGCCCATGTCACGGCGGACGGTTCGGGGGTGGTCGGGCATGCCGGCGCACGTCTGCTCGCGGACCTCTCCGATGCGACCGGGCTGACAGCCACGTACACGGCCGTATCGCCACCAACCTCGCGGTGATGATCGCCGACGGCGGCGAGGCGATCACCGTTCTCGCGGTACTGCGGGACCCGGCTGCACTTCGTCCGCGATGTCACCTTCGACGAGGACCGCTCCCAAGTCCGCACCGGGCATGGCCCCGAGGACATGGTCGTGCTGCGCAACCTCGCTAGCAACGCGCTCCACGAACACGGCCACACCAACATCGCCGCCGGTCTCCGCAAGGTGTCCTACGAGCCCTTCACTCGGCCACTCGACCTCCCCCGCGTGACCCGTTGACCAGCAACTACGCCAAGATATAACGACTTTGGACCAGCCCCTGCCGCCGGACCTCCGCAGCCTGACGACCAACTGCAGGAGGTTTTCACCTCAGCATCCGGATATACCGGCGGGGGCTTTCGTGTCAGATCGTCGCGGCGGGCAGCAGCCCTTCCAGTATCTGCATTCGGGGAAGACTCAGACCGAACCGGTCTTCCACCACTGCCAGAGACCTGGCATGGGCGGCGTCACGGTCCTCCTCCCCCTCGATACCGGCAGCCTGAACATCACGGAGGATCAGCTCCGGCGCCGTACCGCCCACATCCGGGAACGAACACAGGTCGAAACCGCACATGTAAGTCTCCTGGTGGAAATAGGAGAATGAGGGTGGCGGCACCTTTGGATTCTCACTCTCGTAGTAGAGCTGGAAGATGTGCGTCCCCCTGGAGAGACCGTCGGTGAACCCCGGCCCCGTATAACCCGGCCAGTCCCCGTACGCCACCGCGAAGGACAGCCCCTCACTGGAGCCGTACCGCACCGCCGTCCGCGCGGGCGCATCCCGGCGCTCCAGGAAATCCTCCAGCGTCCCGCCCGTGTACTCACCCAGCAGACCCGGCTCACCCCGCGCCAGGCGCCGCACCAGCTCATCCGGCTCCAGCCCACGGGCCAGCGTCACGCAGTACCCCGCCCCCGTCACGTCGCTGTTCGCCAGCCACGTCAGTCCGTCACTCATACTCTCTCCCACGCCGAAGGGGCCCGAGAACGGTACACGCCGCTCCCAGAGCCCCCGTTGAACGGTCAGTCCTCCAGGGCTACCGGATGTCACACTTCACGACAGCCTTAGAGACCCCGGCCACGGCGTCGGGACCCAGTCATGCCCGCGGAACGAAACCGCCCTACCCACAACCCAGTTGACGACCAAAGCCGTCATCACGGGCCAAGTGAAAGCGGGAGGCTAGGCGGCCTAGGCGGTTGTGGCGATGCCGCCGTCGACGGGGATCACGGCGCCTGTTAGGTATGCGCCTGCCCGGCTGGCGAGGAACACGGCGACACCCGCCATGTCGTCGTCGCGGCCGATCCGGCGTAGTGGGGCCGACGCCGCGATCGCCTCGCCGAACTCATCGAGGGTTGCAGCCATCATCGTCGACGGGAACGGTCCGGGCGCCACGGCGTTCACGGTGACGTGCTGCGGCCCTAGTTCCTTGGCGAGCACTCTGGTGAGTTGATGCAGTGCGGCCTTGCTGCTGGAGTACGAGTAGTTGGGCCGCTGGGGGATGTGGATGGCGGCGATGCTGCCGATGTTGATGATCCGCGCGGGATCGTCGGCGGTGCCCGCCCTGCGAAGTGTGGGCAGCAGCGCCTGGACCAGCCAGAACGGCGACTTCAGGTTGAGGTCGACGACCGTGTCCCAGGCCTCGTCCGGGAACGTCTCCAGCGGCTCGTCCCACAGGGCGCCCGCGTTGTTGACGAGGATGTCGAGACGCTCAGAGTCGGCGGTGACCAGGTCGGACAGTCGCCGACACTCGTCGTGGCGGGACAGGTCGGCGGGGATGGCCCGCACCTCACCAAATTTGGACAGCTGTTCCTGCGCCTGAGCGCACGCTTCTGCGTTGCGTGAGCTGATGACCACGCGGACGCCCGCCTGGAGAAGGCCACGCGCGATCATCATTCCGATGCCTCGGGTGCCACCGGTGACGAGCGCGCGCTTTCCACACAGATTGAAAAGTTCTGCATGCGTTGTGAATTGATTGTCTACCACTTGCCGTCTTTCCAGTTGGTCGTGCGGGATGATGCGTCGACGCGTTGGGGGTTCGGTTCAGCTGTCTCAACGCTATGGCCCTGGAGTGCACTCCAAGCAAGCGGATCAGGGTCCCGACGGACCGCGTCCGTAACCGCCTCAAGCGCGGATCGCGAGGCGGACGGCCGCCCAAGTTTGCGCTCGGCCGAGGACGCCGTTCGCGGGTCCGCACTGGGCTGGACCATCCTGCGGCCCTCGAACTTCGACCAGAACTTCGACGAGGCCCTCTTCCACGCCCCTTTGGTCGCCGGCGAACTTGCGCTTCCGGCCGGTGCGGTCCTGTGGGGCTCAAATATAGGATTCTGCCGCTGATCTGCGGGTTCGTAGTGGTGTCAATTGGCGTTCTGGTACTCGTTGATGAGTCCGCCGAGGTCCGCTGTGCGGTGGACGCGGTGCTCGGAGAGGTTGATGGGGCGCGGCGGTCCGGCTTCAGCTTGCGATGGACAGAGCTGGTTCAGTGCTTGGTGAGGCCGATGCCCGTTGTAGTGCTCCAGGTACTGTGAGAGTTCGGCGCAGGTGCCGTTCGTTGAGGATGAGTGTCCGGTCGAGGAGCTCGCGGGCGCAGGGTTCCGATGAACCTTTTGCAGTGTGCGTTCGCTTTCGGGGCCTGGGGTGGGCTTTTGAGGACGCGCAGTTCGACGTCGGCGAAGACGGCGTTGAAGGCGTCGGTGAACTGGCCGCCGCGGTCGCGGATCAGGAACTTGATGCCTGCGATGTTCATGCCGGTGTCCATGAGGAAGTTGCGGGCTGCCTGGGTGGTCCATGGGCCGGTGGGGTTGGCGGTGACGCCGAGCAGGTGTGCGCGGCGGCTGCCGTGTTCGAGCATGACCAGGGCGTAGACGTGTTTGAGGTTGATGGTGTCGACGTGCAGGAAGTCGACGGCGACTATGTGCTCGGCCTGGGCCCCGAGGAACTGCCTCCAAGTTGGTCCGGTACGGCGTGGGGCGGGGTCGATACCGGCCTGGTTGAGGATGTTCCACACGGTGGAGGCGGCCGTCTTGTGGCCGAGGTGGGTGAGTTCGCCGTGGATGCGCCGATGGCCCCATCCCGGGTTCTCGGCCGCCATGCGCAAGATCAGGGCTTTGACTGCGGGGTTCGTGGGCGGGCGTCCGGGGCGGCGATGCTGGCTGTAGTCCCACGTCTTCGCGACGAGTTTGCGGTGTCAGGTCAGCAGCGTGGCCGGGGTCATGGGGAAGACGTGAGGCCAGCGGCGGTGCGGTATCAGATGTGAGAGCGCGGTGAACCACAGGCGGTCGGCTGGTTCGTAGTGTAGGCGTGGGACATGTCGGCGCAGGACCGCGTTTTCGTGGCGCAGCACCAGCAGCTCCGCGTGCTTCGTGACGTCACGCCGTAGCAGCAACGCGGGCAGCGACAGCAGGCGGCGGGTGACGGCGTACACCGTGGACAGGATCACGGAACATGATCCCAGACGCGGCAGAGCCGCTGTTCAGCGTCCTCCTGCGCTCCCGGTTCTTTGCGGCGAGGGGCTTCAAAGAGGGACGACGATTCGTGTTTTTGAGCCTCACAGGGAGCGACCGGATCGGGTGACCAGCCGTCGCCCCCCGGTTGACGTCGCTCTCAGACTCCCGCTCCCTGGGAGCACAGGGAGCCGCTCCCCGCTCCCAGATTTGCTCCCAAACACGAAGTAGGGGCCACCCGAAGATGGCCCCTACCTGCGACGTTTCCGTCGGGACGACAGGATTTGAACCTGCGACCCCTTGACCCCCAGTCAAGTGCACGATTCCGGTTCGGAGTTCTGAAGCCCCATTGGCACCCGTACGACGCCGTATGCGGAAGTACAGCGCCGCTGAGACCCTTGGACCAGCAGATTCACCGCCGATCTGCACGCGCCGGGACCCCGACCACGCAGGTCTCCGCGGAGCCGCACAAAGCCACCGCACTTCTCTGGCGGTCTCGAATGCCCCCGTGCTCCCATCGATGAATGACATCGGTTCTCACCAGCCTTGTCGCCGTCGTCGGGACCTTGCTCGGAACTGTGCTCGGTTACTTCTTCCAGCGTCGCAACTCTGACCGCGGCGAGCGACGCAACGCGATACTCGCCTACGCGAATGCCATCACGGATGTGATCCGCAGTCAGCAGAACTGGTGGCACGCCCGCCATGAACAACGCGGCGGACCTGACCACATAGCCGCGCGCGACGAGGCACTTCGCCTGTGCGGAGACGCCCGGCGTGCCATCAACGGCCTCACCCTCCACCTCCCTGCCCCAGCTCTCCTTCACCAGGCCGAGCGGACGTACGACGTGGCAAGCGATGTCCATGAGGCCAACGGTTCCGTAGATCTCAGCGCCAGGACCGACGCCGCACGGGAATCCCTCAGCGCGTTCATCCGCCAGGCAGCCGCCAAAGCTCCATGATCTGCCAGGCATGCGTTCCGCGAGATGCAGAGCCGCCCGGCTTCGACCAGCGACCATCGGCACCCCTAGGTGCTTGGAACGCCTCCGGTCGGCATGCCACACAACTCAGGACGAGGCCTGGGCAATGCACCATCCTCCCACCCACCCCACCGGGCATGCTAGTTCAGATGCACCCGACCGCACAGCAGACCCTCCGCTCAGTCCGCGACGAGTGCACCAACCGCATCCTGGTGTACGACCCCAGCCACGCCGAGAAGATCCTTCACGACTACGCAAAGCACTACAACGACCACAGACCCCACCAAGGCCACAACCAACTCGCACCCCGTGACGATCCCGACGTCATTCCCCTACCAACGCCCCGGATCCAACGCCACCAGGCCGTCGGCAGCCTCATCAACGAGTACCACCGCGCAAGCTGATCACTCGACAACACTCCAGTTCAAGGGGTGCGAAGCAGTCTTGAAGCACTACGGGCCCATCCGTCGGACTTGGAGCCGCGCCGGTCCTTGCCGAAGCTGATGCCGTAGCGGTTCGGCCGGCGCCGGGCGTTGAGGACGTGGCGGCGTAGCGTCACGTCCCCGCTTCATCACCCCGAAGGGCAGGCCGCTCGATCCCACCAACCTCACCCACCGCTTCCGCCGCCCCATCCACGGCGCGGAACTCCGGACGATCCGCTTCTACGACCTCCGGCACTCGACCGCCACTCTGCTCCTTGAGCAAGGCGTCGATCTCGTCGTCATCAAGGAACTATTCGGCCACGCCCCACATCGGCGTCTACCCCCACGTACGCCTCCGCCTCCAGCGCCAGGCCCTCGGCAACACACTCGGCCTGACCGACGCCTCTGATGACCCACCCACCGCAGCCGTCAAACGGCATGAGGCCCTCCCGGAAATGCGCGGGAGGGCCTCATTTCGATGACTACTGGATTTCAGTCAGCCATTCCCAGTCGCCGGACCTGGCACGCAGTTGCGTGAACCCTTTTTCCAGGCAGTCATTGAGGCTGGAAGATTCGGCACGGATAAATCCCTGCTCGCCGACCCCTGGACCCGACATCACCAACGTCCAAGGCTCGCCACCTTCCGTCATCCTCTCATCATCCACCTTGAGGATCACGGTGACGCCAGAGCGGCCCAACTTCTCCATGAGCTGCTCGACATTCATCACTTTCGCTCCCATATCAATAGCCCCTCAAGGCCGCCGAGATGTCACTGACGTCATGCAGCTGACCTTTACCTACCCTGTCGATTACGCTTCGAAGGTCAGCGGAATTGGGGCCGCTCGTGACACCGTTCCGTTGCATCAACTGCTCATCGGTAGCCTGAGCAGTTCTCTTATTTCCGTTGTTGAACATGTGACTTCCCGCAATATCCCGGATCACCACTGCCGACTTATCCCAGAAGCTGTTATAGCGACTGGCATTAGCTAGGGTGTTTGCTGGCGATCCGCTCAACAACGTCTCCCCACCGAAACCGCGGTTAATATCGGCGATCTCGTCCCGGCTGACACCCACCTTGAACCCGCCAGTCAGCGGGCAGTTGGAATTGTGAACAAGAACCGGAGTCTGCCCCGCCAGCACATAGTACGTGTGGAGGCCTGCGATGGTGAGGTTGTGCGTGCGCTGACGGTCCTCGTACTGGCGGGTGGCTCTCACGGTGACCGTGCGGCCGTCGTCCGTGCGGAGGGTCATGCCGGGCTTGAGGTCTCCGGCCTCGACCCAGTCCTTCTGGTCGACCGACCAGAAGGGATGCTCGTACGTGGTGGTCAGCTTCTCGGAGCCATCAGGCGTGGCGAGGGTGAGTTCGGTGAACTGCTTGTCGTCTTCGGTGACGATGGTCGCGGTGACTTCACGTTTGCTGGTCTCACCGGTTTTCGGATCGGTAGCCAGGACCTTGTCGCCGAGTTCAACATCCTCGATGTTCTTGCTCGTGCCGTCGGCCATGAGAACGCCGGTTCCAGCGACGAAGCACTTGCAGCCAGACGGTACGCCCTTCTTCGACTTCCCTACCGCTTCTGCTGCCTCCTCACCTTCCTTGAGCTTGCGCAGCTTGAGAAGCTTCAAGGCCTTAGCCGGTGTGGGCATGTCTCCAAGCGCGCTGGCGCAGTCCCCCACCCCCTGCTCGTTCCAGCAACCCTTCCATGCGTCGATGTCAGGTGCAGCGACGATCCAGACGACTGAGAGGAAGTCCAGGACCCGATCGTTAGCATCGGGGTAGGGGCCAGGAACAGGAGCAGGGTTGGCACTGGGGGAGGGTTGCGGACCGCTGTAGCCGCCGCCACCGCCTCGGTACCCTCCGCCTCCGCCGCCCCGGTACCCTCCGCCGCCACCGCTGCCCTTGCTGGTTACGGTGCCCTTCTTCTTGTTGCCCTTGTGGTAGTCGCCGTGGCGGTCTATCCAATCCTCGTCGGGCCTGCAGTAGTCGCCAGCACACTCCTTCAGCCCTGTGGGATCGCTGAAGGTAAGGGGGTTGTTGCTGCTGTAGGTGTAGCCGTTGATCTGCTGGGGGTTCGTCAGATCCATGATCGGGTCGACGGAGATGAACCGCCCGGTGGTGGGATCGTATTCGCGGGCGCCGAGATGGGTGAGCCCTGTGGATTTGGTGTCGTCGGTGCCGCCGACGAAGCCCTTGGTGCCGGGCCAGGACTTCGGCGCCTCACCGCGCGGGCCTCCGAAGGGCAGCGTGCGGCGCTGAGTGAGGGCCAGGTCATTCGCCTTGATGGAGAGTTGGCCAGTTCCCTGGTGGTCGGCGGTGGTGAAGGTGACAGCGCCGTTGTCTTCCTTGACGGCCTGGTGGCCGCCGCCCAGGGGCGTGTAGCGGGTGGCCTTGGCCTTGGCCGCTCCCGTGGGCAGGGTCACTTCGGTGTGGCCGAGGTAGAGGGTGCTTTCGGTCGGGGTACGCGCGATCAGGCGGTTGCCCTCGGTGTCGTAGACGTACTCGGTGACCTTGTCCTTCTCGCCCTCTACGGGTTCGGTCACCTTGGCGAGGTGGCCTTCGGCGTCCCAGGCCAGGGTCTGGGCGTCGCCGCGCAGTGTGCGGGTGAGGGTGTTTCCGGTCTCGTCGTATCCGTAGGAGTCCTGGGTGGCAGTTCCGCCGGGCAGGTGCGTGGTGACCGAGGTCAGGGTGTGCGGCTGCGGGTCACCCGGCTTGGGGTACTCGTAGTCGCGCTGGGTGTTCTTGCTGCTGTCGCCGCTGGTGTCGTGGAGGGTTTCGGTGAGGCGGTTTCCGGCCTTGTCGTAGGTGTAGGAGTGCCAGTAGGGGGCCGGGCCTCCGGTCTTGTCTCCGGCCGGAGCCGTGGCGCAGGCCTTGTCGCCCTGGGTCCAGGCTTCGGTCATGCGCCGCAGGTAGTCATAGGTGAAGCACTGCGTGTCGGTGCCGGTGCGGGAGACGTCCGAGACGGACAGGATGTTGCCCGCCTGGTCGTAGCCGTAGGTGTCGAGCTGGTCGACGCCGGGCTGGTCCTGACGGTCAACGCGGGAGGTGGCCAGGCGCTGGGTGCCCCACTCGTAGGTGTTGGTGGCCCAGGTCTTCTTGCCTCCCCCGGTGCTACCCAGTGCGTACTGGAGCGGCTTGCCGGTCAGCGAGTAGCTGGTGTCGGTCTGGAAGCCGTCTCCCAGTACGGATATGGGGCGCAGCGTCTCCTTCTGGTAGGTGGTGGTGTAGCTGCCTCCGGGCAGTGAGCCCGCGGCGGAGTAGCTCACGGTTGTGCGTGCCGGAAATTACATCCGCGCAGGCCAGCCAACGGTAGTCAGGACGTGACCGTGTGCCGTCCGGCATGATCACTGCTCATGCTCGTCCGCCTTGCCTACCTCGCCATAACCCAGGCCTTCGCGGCACTTCGATTACTGCCGATGACCGACCACGAGAAGGACGCCGAAATCCTGGCCCTCCGCCACCAACTCGGCATCCTGCAGCGACAACTCGACGGCAAGCGTCTCCGCCTCCACGCCACGGACCGCGCATTCCTCGCCGCGCTTCTCACTCCGCTCCCCCGCGCAACACTGCGCCGGCTCCGGCTCCTGGTCAGCCCGGACACCGTCCTACGCTGGCACCGCGACCTGCTCAAACACCGCCACGCCCGCGCAGGTACCAGGCGACGCCCCGGCCGACCCCGTACTCACGCTTCGATTCGCCGCCTGGTACTCCGCCTCGCCGCCGAGAACCCCGCCTGGGGATACCGCCGCATCCACGGCGAACTCGCTCTCCTCGGCATCCCGGTCGCGCCTTCTACCGTCTGGGAGCTCCTCAAAACTGAAGGCATCGACCCAGCCCCGCAGCGCACCACCGTCACCTGGGCCAGCTTCCTGCGCTCCCAAGCTGAGGCCATCCTCGCGATGGACTTCATCGAGCCCGTCACCCTCACCGGATATCGCCAGTACGTCCTCGTCGCCATCCACCACGCTGGCAGAAGGGTCCGCGTCCTGGGCAACACCGCCCACCCCACGCACGCCTGGGTGACCCAGGCCATACGACACCTGGTCATGGACCTGGAGGACGCCGGACAACTCCCTGCGATCAAATACCTCATCCGCGACCGCGACGCCAAGTACCCACCAGTGATCGACGACATCCTCACCCAGGCTGGCATCACCACCACCCTCACCGGCATCCGAATCCCCCGCATGAACTCGATCATGGAGCGCTGGGTACGAACCCTGCGCCGCGAACTCCTCGACCGCACCCTGATATGGAACGAACGCCATCTGCGCCACGCACTGAATGAATACCAGCAGCACTACAACAAGCACCGCACCCACCGAACGCTCCAGGCCGCCACTCCCCTCCGCGCCCTGCCCGAGCCCCTCGCCCCGGAACGAATCGAGCGCCTGGACATTCGCCGACACGACCGCCTCAGCGGCGTAATCCACGAGTACCGGCACGCCTGCTGAAGTGCACGGACGTACTTTTCGGCACGCACAACGTTCCCGCGTAGGGCCGGTGGCGGCATCCCGGGTCGCTTCCACCATCGCAACGAGCGAGGGAGGAGCGCTTCCCAGGGCGCCGTAGCCCGCTCTGGCGAACAGTTCCAGAGCGGTCATGAGCCACGTCCAGGCCGGTAGCGCGATCAGCGCCTGTGGTGTTGCAGGGGCAGGCGGGCCTAGACGTGGCGGAGGGGGTCAGGCAGTGCCGTCGCCATCGAGCACTGCGCCTGCCGAAAAGGTCGTCTATGCAGCTCAGAAGCTTGCTCGGCGGTACGGCAGGATGAGCACTCGTGCTGCTTCGCCTTGTCTACTTGATCGTCACCAACATGTTCGCCACGCTGCGGTTGCTGCCGATGAGCGACCGCGACAAGGACGCGGAGATCCTCGCCCTGCGTCATCAGATCATCGTCCTTGAGCGACAGCTCGGTGCGGACCGGATCAAGTTCGCTGCGGAGGACCGGGCGTTGCTTGCCGCTCTGCTGGTACCCCTGCTCCCCCACGCCCTGCGCCGACTCCGCTTACTGGTCCGGCCCGATACCGTGCTGCGCTGGCACCGCGACCTGATCAAACGGCGCCACGCCCACACGCGCCGGCCCAAGAGGCCCAGTCGACCACCCACAGTCCGCTCGATCCGCGTGCTGATCCTGCGCCTGTTCCGGGAGAACCCGTCCTGGGGCTACCGCAGAATGCACGGCGAACTCGCCACCCTCGGCATCCAGATCCCCGCCTCCACCATCTAGGAAATCCTCACCTCCGAAGGCATCGACCCCGCGCCCGACCGAGCCACCACCACCTGGGCCGACTTCCTGCACTCCCAGGCCGACATCCTCCTGGCCTGCGACTTCATCGAAACCGTCACCCTGACCGGACGGCGCCAGTACATCCTCGCGGTCATCGAACACGCCACCCGCCGCGTCCACACCCTCGGCACCACCGCACACCCCACCGCCGCCTGGGTCGCCCAGGCAGACCGAAACCTGATGATGGACCTGACGGACACCGACGCCGCCGTCGCGGACCTAATCCGCGACCGGGACGCGAAGTACACCACCCTCTTCGACCAGATCCTGGCCGACACCGGCATCCAAGTCGTGCGCACCGGCGTCCGGATCCCGCGCAATAACGCCCTCATGGACGCTGGGTCCAGACCTGCCGCCACGAACTCCTGGACCGCACCCTCATCTGGAACAAGAACCACCTGCGCCACGCGCTACGCCAGTTCGAGCTGCACCACAACACCCACCGACCCCACCAAGCAAGACAGCAGGCAACACCCCTACGCGCCGTCCCCGAACCGCTCTCCCACGCACAGATCATCCGGCTGAAGGTACGCCGGAAAGAGCGCCTCGGCGGAATCCTCCACGAGTACCAACATGCCGCTTGAACTGCGAGGGTGGAGTTTTCGGCAGGCGCACAGCCGAAGCCCCCACCGGACCGGGCCGCGGACTGAACAGATCGATCGCCCCGCAGAAGCCCACCGCGTGCCTGCCCCTCGCACGACCTCTGCGCGAGGAGGCATTTTCGTTGACGGCTCAGTCGGTCTGCCGTGTCCTGTGGCAAGCCAGTGCTACTCCGCCCGTCTCCTGGAGGAGCTCATGCGATGGAACAGGGTGAGACAGCGTGCGAGCGACCTCAGGGCGGGCACCGGCCTGCTCGCACTGGTCGCCACCAGCGTCGTCGTGGGACTGGCACCCTTGCTGCACCTGGACACCTGGGTGGCGCCAGCCGCCGCGGTCGTAGCCATGTTGTCCGGCATCAACGTGATCCGTTCCGATGTGCTCGCGCCCGCGCACTCCAGCGCCGTCGCGCGTGCCGTGCGGCCTCTCTACGTCGGCGTGCACGAGGATGCCGACACATACCGCCCGGCCGCGAACGCACTGCAGATCGCCCCGGGGGTGTGGGTGGCCCCTGCCCACGTGCTGAATCTGGACGGCGGGAGCCAGTGCTGAGTGGTCCTGCCCGGCGGCGCCGCCATCGCGCTGCGCCCGCTCCATTACGGCTCCGAGCACGACATCGCGGTGTTCGGTTCGGGTGTCGACTGGCCATGGACGGCGAAACCACGCTGGGGCCCGCCCGCGGCGGACGAGCGGATCACCATGGTGGGATGGCTGGTTGGCAGCGGCGTGACGTCCGTACGAGCGGCGACGGATCTCGCCGCCCAGGAGAGCCACACCCCCGTTCGGATCACCATGATCGGTCCTGCGCCGCCTGCGGGGTCGTCGGGTTCGGCCCTCATCGCCACGCGCACCGGAAGGGTGGTCGGCATTCTCACGGGTGTGGGTGCACTCGACCGTCGGCAGGGCTTCCCCGCAGCAGGAGACACAGGAATTGTCATCGGTGTTCTACTGGCGGCCCTTCCCGTCCACTTCCGGTCGCACGGCCGGGCCCTGACTCAACCGGCACAATGATCAGGAATCCCGCCTCCTCTTTCGCCCATCCCCCTTCACTCACCAGCATCCTGCGTGTGCATTTTCAGCAGGAGTCTAAATACAACAAAGCTCTCGCGAAAGCTTGACTCATTCCCCGGCCGTCCGCTACAACCGAGTAGCCAGCCATTGAGTACCGGGGGGTGCCGCCATGGGCGGTTCATACGAGGCTGAGATCAATCGCGCGCATCCTGGATGCATCCTGTTCTTGCTGGATCAGTCCCGCTCGATGAAGGATCCGTTTGCCGGAGATCCGGCGACAACCAAGGACAAGGCCGCGGTAGAGGCAATAAATGACCTCTTACTGGATCTCATCCTGCAGTGCACGTTGGATGTCGGAAAGGGTCCACGCCACTACTTCGACATCGGCGTCATCGGGTACGGAAAGAAACTCGGCGTGGGGTCGTGCCTGGGTGGCGCGCTGGAGGGCCGGAACCTGGTCTCCTTGGCCGAGCTCGCGGCCAACCCTCTACGGGTGGCGGAAAAGGCCAAGCAGGTCAAGGACGCGACGGGTGCTCTCGTCACTCAGACGAAGCGGTACCCGGTCTGGTTCGAACCGCTGGCCGAATGGGGAACGCCGATGGCGGAGGCCATGGAGTTCGCCGGGAAGGTGCTCAAGCCCTGGGTGAAGGAGCACAAGGCGTCGTTCCCGCCCATCGTCATCAACATCACCGACGGTGAGCCGAACTCGGACCCGACCAAGGCAGCAACAGCACTGAGCGGACTGCGCCTGGACGCCGGGAACGTACTGCTGTACAACCTCCACCTGTCCAGTCTCGCCACAGCCCCCATCGCCTTTCCTGCCAACCCAGCGGGGCTTCCTGACAAATACTCGGCAATGCTGTTCGACATTTCCTCCGAAATTCCGCCGCCGCTGCACCGAGAGCTCGAAAGAGAAGGATATCCCGCCCAAACGGGTACGCGTGGTTTCGTCTTCAACGCAAATGGGTGGGCGCTGCTACAGTTCCTCGACATCGGCACCCGCCTGACCATGGAAGGCCCGGACGGTGAGCGGTGACGCAGATGAAGCCACGATACGGCGTCCTGCAGGTACCCAAGCCCGGATCGCAGCCCGATCAATGCGAGGACGCATTCGCCTATTCTGACGCGTCCTCGCTCGCGGTCGTCTGCGACGGCGCCAGCACCGCCTTCGAAGCACGATGCTGGGCACGTCTACTGGCCCGGGGTTTTATCGAGCACCCGCCGCTCGGGGACTCCGATGAGGAATTACTCGACTGGCTCGACGCCGTTTCCACTCAGTGGTCGCAGTCCATCCAGTGGCAGACGCTGAACATTTACGAGGAACTCAAGGCCGACTCGGGTTCCGCCGCGACCCTGATCGGTCTGCAGCTCACGCCGTCCCCGCAGCAGGAGGCCACCGGGACATGGCGCTGCCTGGCCATGGGCGACTCCTGTCTCTTCCAAGTGCGCGACGGGCAGCTCGTCGTGGCGGTGCCGATCCGCGACTCGTCCGACTTCAGCGTCCACACTCCGCTGTTCTCCACCAAACGGGACAGCAATCTCAAGAGCATCGGCCGGCGGGTGACCGAAGAGGGAACCTGGGCAGAAGGAGACATCTTCTTCCTGGTCACCGACGCGGTGGCGCAGTGGTTCCTGCGTGTGTACGAGCAGGGCGGCACCCCGTGGGACGACCTCACCGCTCTCGACGAATCGCGCTTTCGGAGTTTCGTGCACGATGTGCAGACCCGGCGGCTGATGCGGCAGGACGACGCGACCGCCCTGATGGTCGGCCTCGGTGTCTCCCTGAAGACGCGCGAGACACCGGTACCTGCGCCGCGCGCTAGGCCCCCCGAACTCGTACCGGCCGAGGCCTCTCTCCCCCGGGGCGATGACGGGTCGCAATCGCCGCGTCCGCCCGCTTCCGAGCACCCCGCGACACCGAGTCCGCGGCCGCAGCGCAGGCGGATCGCCCTGATCGCATCCGCCGTCCTGGTTCTCGCCACCGCCCTCGCCCTCGCCGTGCACGCACTCGTCGGCGGCTCTCCCGCCCAGCGAACATCGGCCGTCCCTCCGGCGCGGGACTTCGCACGGCTCCTGACCACCTACTCGGGGGAGAAGGCCGGCGCCTACCGGGCGTACGAATCCGCGTTGCAGAAGCGGGTGGCGAACCTGAACCAGGACTTGGTGGCGTGGCTGGCAGGTACCGACCACGCGCCGCCCAACTCGTTCAGGAGCCGTCCCCAGAAAGTCTCCGTGGTGGTGAAACAGTCGAGCGGGTCGCAGGCAGAGCTGTACGCAGTCGTCGAGCAAGCGATACGGACGGCCACCAACGAAAGCTCACGGACCCTCCTGATCGACCTCACCATGGTCCGGCAGGGTCTGGAGTGGCTGGTCAGCAATGCGCAGATTCGAGACGTGTCCCCCGGGTCCGGCGCTCTGGTTCCTCCGGGAGGTGCCTCATGACTCAGCCTCATGTCTGGCCCCGGGCCTCGGATTACATGGGAGCAGTCCAGACGCCCTCGATCTGTTTCGCCGACGCCCGGCTGCGGGAAGCGATGATCCACACGGACGCCATGGGCATGCCTTTGGCAGCGAGCGGGAAATCGGCGGTCGTCTTCAAAGCCACCGCGGGGGCCAAGGACATCGCGATTCGGTGCTTCACCCGAGCGGCCTCCGACCAGCGACTGCGCTATCAGGCGCTGCACGAGTATCTCGGCCCCGTGCTGCCACCGCATCTGGTCGGCTTCGCATACCGGGACCGGGAAATCGTGGTCGAGGGCGTCCACTATCCGCTGGTGGAGATGGACTGGGTGGACGGCGACCCGCTCGATGTATGGGTCGGCCGGCGCCTCGGCCAGCGCAGTGCTCTGGGGGATCAGGCGGCGACCTGGCTGACAGCCGTCAACGACATGCTGAACCGAGGGATGGCGCACGGCGACATCGCGAACGACAACTGTCTGGTCAGCGGGTCGCAGATGAAACTCATCGACTACGACGGCTGTTTCATCCCCGAGTTGGCCGACAGGCCTCCCGGCGAGAGCGGCGCCCAGCACTTTCAACATCCGTCCCGGAGGAACGGGTACTACGCCGGAGACATGGATGCCTTCCCCTCGCTGGTCGTCTTCCTCTCTCTGCTCGCCCTGCAGAACGATGCGTCGCTCTGGGGGCGTTTCCACACCGACAAGAACCTGATCTTCCACGACACAGACTTCCAGCAGCCCGGACGGACAGCGATCTGGCGCGAGTTGACGAGAATCAATGACACGCGTGTCGGCGAGCTCGCTGCCGCCCTCACCGCCATGTGCCGAGCACCCATCACCCAACTCCCTTCGCTCCCGCAGGTGACGGCGCGGGCGGGGATCCAGGTCACCGGGCAACCACCCTGGAAACTCGTCGGGGAGCCCGGCCCGGCCATCCCACGGCCATGGCCGGAGCCGCCCCGATACCCCCCGCCCGCCGCTGCGGCGAACCCCTCCTTCGACTGGATCGCAGACCACGTGGGCCCCGACGGGCGCCGTGCGGAGAACAGGCCGCCACCAGAGCCCGTACCCAACGCCGACGCCACCGAGCCCGACCGGACCGCCGCGGACCCCCCGTTCGGCGGGTGGCCTCCCGTCGCGATCGCCGTCGCGATCATCGTCCTGATCTTCATCGTCGTGCTGGCCCTGGCATGACCTCGCGGGCTGTCGTGGCGCCGAGGCTCCATCGGGCCGTATCCGCAGACCGCGAAAGGCAGGAAATGAGGCATCATGAACACTCAGCAGCAGATCAGCGAGGCCCTGGCCGGCCGTGCGGCCCAACGAGACTTTGTCGATGAACTGGCGGGCCAGTGGGGTGAGTTCACCGCATCCTTCGACGCCCTGATCTCGTCGATCACGGAGCTGACCGGGGCGGCGGCAACGGCCCCGGCTACCGACGACGCGCACGCGGCGGTGTTCAACGGCGTCAGGAGCTTCTTCGGAGCGGACGGAGACTGGCCCAACCGAGCCGCGGAGCTCTCGGGAAGGCTCGCAGAAGACGCCGAGCGCATCAGCGTCCTCACCGAGCGAGTGCACCGCGAGACCGTCAATATCGGCGTCATCGGTGTGACGGGAGCCGGAAAGAGCACACTGCTGCGCAAGTTGAGTGGCCTGGGGGAAGAACACATCCCGTCCAACGAATACACGTCGTCGACAGCCACGCCGAGCCGCATCTTCCACGAGTCGGGCGCAGGTCAGGGCCGGGCGGTGCTGCACCTGCACACCTGGCAGACGTTCCGCGACGAGGTGCTTCAGCCGCTGCACGAAAGGGCGGGACTCAAGCAACCCGCGCCAAGCACCCTGGACACGTTCCGCGGTTTCCCCTACCCAAAGGAGATCGCAGAGGGTGGCGCCGGGTCCGAGCGATACGTCATGAGGCTGCGGCACGCGCAGGAGTCGCTGGCCAGCTACGAACCGCTGCTGCGTGGCGTGTCGGAGGGCATCACCCTGGACCGGTTACGGCCGTTCGTCGCCTATCCCGCAGACGAGAGCTCACTCCAGCGCGAGTACCACGCGGTGCGGTCCATCGACATCTTCTGCCAGTTCCCGGAAGTGGGCGCGGTCCGCCTGGGCCTGGTGGACCTGCCGGGGTCCGGCGAGGCGGGCCTGGACGTCCACAAGCGCTTCCTCACCCAGCTGCGCAACAGCACCGATCTGCTGTTCATCGTGCGGAGGCCGGTCAAGTCGCCGTCCACCGACCAGGACTGGGACGCGGCGCAGCTCGCGGACGACGCCCTGGCGGGCGTCCGCCGGGAGGACTTCGCCCATCTGGTCATCAACCGGGACACGGATCTGGCGCAGGAGTACTTCGAGCAGAAATTGGCGGCTGCGCGGGTCGAGAGCGGCAAATTGGGCATCGACATCCGCGTGTGCGACATCCGGCAATCTGCACCGCCCCAGGTGACAGAGGCCATCCTGGCGCCGACCCTGGACCTCTTGGCCAAGCGACTCGCGCACATGGATCGCGACGCAGTCGCCTTCGTACTCACCGGCCTGTCGGGGCCCGCCGGAGAGATACTCACGCTCTGCCGTGACCTGAACGGCCGGTTCGACGGGTGGCTGGGCGCGCTGCCCGATGAGGAGAAGCGGCGCCGCGGCCGCATCAGGGAGCTGAAGAACCAGGTAGGCCGGCAACTCGGCCGTGTGCGTGACGAATACGACCGGCTCCACCAGACCGGGGAACCGATCGCCGAGCTGAAAGAACAGATCGAGAGGGCGGGTCGGGAGATCAGGCAGTGGATCGCGGACGGACTCGGCAAGGGCTCCAGGGACAACTGGATCGAGGCGTTCCAGGACGCGATGGCGGGCATGGGCAAGGGCGATGAGCTCGACCGGCAGTACAACGGCGCCCGGGAGAGGGTGGTGGGGGTGTTCGACAAGATCGACGCCTCCCTGGAACTCGCCATCGAGCGGTTGCACGGGAATGTGGCGTCGGCCCTAAGGAGCAAGCTGACGGACAAGCTGCTGCCCGACGGGCCGGACAACGGCGCGGTGCTCCGCGAGTTCGTGACTCTGCTCGGAGACGACGCCAGGACACTGGCCACTGCGACCGAACGGCTGCTCGCGCTGCGAGTGGACTACGGGAGCATCTTCCTGAGGGTCGGCCGGCCCATCGTCCGCAAGATCGAGTGGTCCACGGACCAGCGGCAGACACCCCTGGGCCAGCGCGTGGCGGGAGGAGTGGGGCAGACGGTTGGCACGGCCGTCGGCGGGCCCATAGTCGGGATCGCGGGGGAGGCCGCCGGCGAAGCGGCGTACTCGGCCCTGGCCCGAGACAGCGACAAGCCGAACGAGGACAAGGGCAACTGGCTGATCGACCACATGTCGGAAGCGGGGACGCGCCAGACCGAGGAACCGCCCGCGCTGACTCAGCCTCCTCGTCCGCCTGTTTCTTCGCCCCCACGACCTGACCCAAAGGACCAGGACTACCCCGAAGCGGCATCTTGGTACGACCGGCTGACCGCGACCATCGAAGACGTCACGCGCGAACTCGAGGACGCCTTCCACACCGAGGCACAGCACACGCTACGGGTGCTGGCGGCCGCGGTCGACCTCTACAAGGACCGGGTAGCGGCCTCACCGGACATCGATGTGGAGTACGACCGAGTATGCCGAAGGGCGCAGTGGGCGATCTGGCCAGACGAGTTCGGGGAGGCCTCAGCGAAGGTCACCGCCGACATGGACGCCCTGCGCAAGCAGATCCAGGACACCGAGACGGCAGCCAGCCGTGTGGGGTCGTTGGTGAGCCACGCCACCGCGCTGTGAGGATGTGGTGTTTGGAACGCCGACGAGGGGACGTCGCAGTCTTCTCCGGCCCTCGGCGCGCTGCATCGGGGGGGTGTACCCCAGCCGTTCTGCACTGCACTCGACGGTCCGCTCGATTCACGCGCTGATTCTCCTCCTGACCCAGGAGGCCTCACCCTGGGGCTACTTGAGGGTGCTGCCCTGCTCGAAATTTACAGTTCGGTGCCGTGAGCTGCGGCGATGCCGTTCAGTCATACAGCGCGGTGGTACTCGTTGATCAGGCCGCCAACCACGGGATGTCGCCGGATCCGGTCGGTCTCCAGGTCGTGGACAGTGGCCGGGAAGGGCTATTCAGTTTTGTTTGCGGGTAGTTGCCACCGCGACCGTTGAGGCCGGTGCCCGTTGTAGTGCTGAAGGTATTCGGTCAGTACCTTCACAGCATGGGCTTCGTTGTAGATCAGGATCCGATCGAGAAGCTCACGGCGCAGGGTGACCACGACTCTCTCGCAGATCGCGTTCGCCTTCGCCGCCCGGGGCGGACTGAGCAGGATCTCAACGCCGACGGCCTCGAAGACTACGTCGAAAGGGACGGTGTATTTGCTGCCCCGGTCTCGCAGGAGGAAACACAGCGAGTCCATGCGGCGGTCCAGTGCCATGGCCAGGTTCCCGGCCTGCTGGGCAGTCCACTGACCGGTGAGGTGGGCAGTGACCCCGGCGAGGTGGACTCTGCGCCTGCCGAAAAAGTCGTCCACGCAGCTCAGAGCCTTGTTAAACGGTGCGGCAGGATGAGCACTCGTGCTGCTTCGTCTCGCCTGCCTGACCGTCACCAACCTGTTCGCCACTCTGCGGTTGCTGACGATGAGCGACCGCGACAAGGACGCGGACCGGATCAAGTTCGCTCCGAAGGACCGGGCGTTGCTCGCCACCCTGCTGGCACCACTCCCCCGCCACACCCTGCGCCGACTCCGCTTACTGATCCGGCCCGACAGCGTGCTGCGCCGGCACCGCGACCTGATCAAACGACGCCACGCCCACACGTGCCGACCCAAGAGGCCGGGCCGACCGCCCACAGTGCGCTCGATCCGCGTGCTGATCCTGCGCCTAGTCCGGGAGAACCCGTCCTGGGGCTACCGCCGGGTGCACGGCGAACTCGCCACCCTCGGCATCCAGGTCGCCGCCTCCACCGTCTGGGAGATCCTCACCTCCGAGGGCGTCGACCCCGCGCCCGACCGAGCCGCCACCACCTGGGCCGACTCCCTGCGCTCCCAGGCCGATGCCCTCATGGCCTGCGACTTCATTGAGACCGTCACCCTGACCGGGCAGCGTCAGTACATTCTCACCGTCATCGAACACGCCACCCGCCGCATCCGCATCCTCAGCACCACCGCACACCCCACCGCAGCCTGGGTCAGCCAAGCTGCCCGAAATCTAGCCATGGAACTGACGGAGGCCAACGCCACCCTCGCGTACCTGGTCCGGGACCGGGACGCGAGGTACCCCGCTCTCTTCGATGACATCCTGAGCGAGGTCGGCATCCAGGTCGTGCGCACCGGCATACGAATCCCGCGCGTGAACGCCATCACGGAGCGTTTGGTCCAGACCTGCCGCCCCGAACTGCTGGACCGCACCCTCGTCTGGAACGAACGCCATCTGCGCCACGCGCTCCGCCAGTTCGAACTGCACTACAACACCCACCGGCCCCACCAAGCGACAGACCAGGCAGCACCCCTGCGCGCCACCCCCGAACCGCTCACCCCCACACAGATCACCTACCTCGACGTACGCCGAAGAGACCGCCTCGGCGGAATCCTCCACGAATACCAACATGCCGCCTGAACCGCATGGATGGAGTTTTCGGCAGGCGCAAGGCCCGCGCCCACGACTGCCACTACCGCCGACGCGAGGCCACAACGTGAAGATTCACAACTGCGGACGGAGTATTAATTGACCGACCGTAGGGAGCATCCGACCGAAGTCAGCGCCCCCCGAGGGCCCTCAGGCCGCCGTTAGCGCCGCCAGGGCGCGGTCCATCGCGGCGTTGAACTCTTCCGGCGTCAGCGGCAGTCGGGACTTGACGTCCCGACTCCATTGGTCGGCGAGGACCTCGGCGGAGCCCGCCTCGACACCGTCGAGCGCCGCGTCGGCCAGGTCCGACGGAGCGATCTTGTCCACGGGCCAGCCCGCGGCCATGTCGGTGTCGGCCAGGCCGAGGTGCACTGCCGTCACGAGCGTGCCCTGCTCGGCGAGTTCCAGGCGGACGCCGTTGGTCATGGCCCAGGCGGCGGCCTTGGTCAGGTGGTAGGCATTGCCGCCGTTGAGCCCGAACCACGACATGGCGGAGAGGACGTTGACGATCGCGCCCCCGCCGTTCCTGGCGAGCGCCGGCGCGAACTCCCGGATCATTCCCAGGTGGCCGAACATGTTGGTCTCCAACTCGTGCCGTACCGCGTCCAGTGAACCGGTCACGAGGTCGGTCCCCGTCTGGATCCCCGCGTTGTTGATGAGCAGCGTGACGTCCGGGGCGGCCTCGGCGGCGGCCCTCACGGATGCGGGGTCGGCGATGTCGAGGGGCAGCACCTCGACCCCGGGCAGGTCCACGGTCTCGGGCTGGCGGGCCGTCGCGTAGACCTTGCGGGCGCCCCGTTCGAGCAGGCGCTGGGTGAAGGCGCGGCCCAGGCCGCGGTTGGCTCCGGTGACAAGGGCAACTGAGTTGTTGATGTCCATGCCCGGTACGCTAAAACCTGACGCTAACGTCAGAGGCAAGTGCTGGTCGTCAGGACCGGAGTGAGAGGCATCACCATGACCGTCACGGAGACCGTGGCCGAGCGGTTGATCCGCATCGGCGAGGTGGCGCGGGGTGCCGGCGTCTCGGTACGCGCCGTGCGCTACTACGAGCAGCAGGGGCTGCTCATCGCGGAGCGCAGCCCATCCGGCCAGCGCCTCTACCGGCAGGATGCCGTCCCCCTGGTCCGCTTCTTCCAGCAGATGTTCGCCGCTGGCCTGACCAGCCGAAGGATCGCGGAACTCCTTCCGTGCTGGGACTCCGGGCACACCGACGCCGAGCAACGAGCCATGCTGCGCACCGAGCGCGAGCGCATCCAGGCCAAGGTCGACGACTTGCAGGCCGCCCTGGACAGCCTCGACGAGGTCATCGCGATCACGGACACGCACCCCTAGGCGCGGTCGGTCAGACGGCGCACTAGCGATCTACGGCTGGAGTACTAGGCCACCCAGCAATCCCGTCAAGCACTCTGGCACCTCGGCGATCGGACAGCCGACTTCACCCACCTGGTTCGCGACCACGACGCGAAGTTCACCGCCGCTTTCGCCAGCGAGTACATCGCCGTCGTCAAAATTCCGTCTCGCAGCCCAAATTGCAATCCACATGCGGAACGCTTCGTCCGCTCAGCGCGTGAGGAGTGCACCAACCGCATCCTGCTATTCGACCGCGGCCACGCCGAGAAGATCCCCCGCGACTACGCGAGCCACTTCAACACTCACCGACCCAGCCAAGGCCTCAACCAACTCGCACCGCACGACGACCCCAAGGTCATCCACCTGCCGACGGCACGAATCGAACGCCGACAAGCCGTCGCCGACCGCATCAACGAGTACCATCGCGCCAGTTGATCACTCACAACGCGCCAGGTCAGAAGGTGTCGATCCATTTTGAGGTACTACGACCTCTACGATCAGGACCTGCTCAGCGCCGATGAGCCGACCGCCGATCTGCGGTCGACGTGAGCGGCACTGTCCGGTGCGGTCGAACCGTTCCCTGCTTCGGTCGAGGCTCCATCGGGGTTCGGTCGAGGTTCGATGGTTTCAGAGGACCGTGTCGGGAGACGAGCACGCCACGTCTGGAGGCGCTACATGATCGGGCAGCAGTTCGTGACCATACTTGCCGTCGCTGTCGGAGCGTTGATGTCGTTTCTCGGGACTTTCACCATTGAGGAACGCCGCCGCCGAGGAGACAAGTCCAAGCGGTGGAGCGAGTTACAACTGCAGGCCTATTCCAGCCATCTGGTAAACGCCCAGCGAGTGGTCTCGATCGACAGGACGATGGTCATAGCGCCGCCGACAGGTGAGGAAGGAGACCGACTTCGCGCCGAGCTTGAAGCCGCACACGTGGAACGCACGATAAGCGTGGAGTACGTTCGACTGCTCGCTCCGCCTGCGATAGTCGAGGCCGCCTATCTGTTGAATCGCTCGGTGTGGCAGCTCCAGGATTTTGCCCGAGGCGAGGTGCCATGGGATGAACAGCTCTGGCGCCGGCGGTATGCAACGTTCTCGGAGTGTCTTTTTGCTTTCGAGAAGTCAATCCGAGCAGAGCTCCAAATCCCTGGTGAAATCCCTTATCCACCGAGGCCACCCGAGTGGTTCCTGCGCAAGCAGACGTGAGGACCACCGGTGATCGCCGCGCACATTCAGCAGGCTTCTCGGGCGCGTGTGTCTGACATGGGATCACCCTTGGGCGATTGGAGAAGACCTCGTCCTCGACCCGCTGTTTCGCATGGGCTCCGCAGGATCACCGTCAGGGACTTCCGCGTGGCCGGCAGGGGCTCGGATCCCAGCCGCTCCAGGGCCCTGAACAGCGAGGACGTCGCCGGCAAGCGCCAGTTGCCCTACATCTCGGCCCTATACAGGCCCTTTACCAGATGCCGAAGCACCTCCAGATATGGCTCTGGAGGGAACAACGCCGGGACAAGCACGAAGTAGTCCTCCAGGCGGATTAGCCCTGACTCCAGATCTTCGACTGCAACGGAGGCGCGGCGCAACACTGGACGACGGCGCAATGACCGTTCGGACGACAGACAACGACTGAACTGCGCTTCCATGTCCCGCCCTTGGCCCCTGAGGCTCAGTGTGACGCTGCGGGGCACTCCCCCATTGATGTCCGACGCCCTGCTCCCGCCCAGCAAGATCCGGACCAGGAGCGGACCAACTTCATTACCCACAGACAAATTTCCATCGTTTCCGCAGGTCAGACGAGGTTGAGATCGTGTACCACCAGCAGACGAAGAACACGCTGCCCCCCCCCGTTTGTGCGAGGCGGCACGGTGTCGGCGGGCCCGCATTCCTCGAATTCAGCGCAGGGACGCGGCCCGCCCCGTCAACCCCGTAGCCCACCCTGCGGCGGTCCCGCTGACACCGCCCCAACCGGGCTGATCGGTGGGCAGCTCCCCACTCCCTTTCCAGCCCCAATCCAGCACGGTACGGATAAACAGGGATGACGGCAGGTGACGACAGGTCTGAAAATCCAGCACCAATCCAGCACGGGCATAGATTCGGGGCCGCGCCCCGAAGGACACGACCCCAACTAACCTGCACGTTTGCCTAGTTCGGCAGACTATGCTAACGAAGCCCCTTCACGTTGTCCCCGAACGTCTGCAGCGCGACGGTCACCTGCGTAAACAGCCCAACCTTCCGGCAGATCCGGCGCGGTCGGATGCAGCCAGCACGCCGCGGCTTGATATCCGCGGGCCGTTCCGGTGCCAGCATCGACACCGGTTTAGGACCCATGGCTTACTCCATGATCACGCGGAAAAGAACTCACGCAACAGGCACGAGATGAACCGCGAACAGGAGCCTGTTGTTCTGCGGCGCGCTCAGATTAGGCGGCTGTCGTGACGCTACACAGGCCGCCTGTGTCGGCTTGGTGAACCCCGCGGCGTGTCAAGTCAGACACCAACCTCGCCGACGCACTACCCCCAGCTACGCCCGGCAAGACACCACAGCCAGTCTCCATACCGCGCCCTACAGACGCCAACGGCCACTTGCGCCGCGACAAGGGGACCCACCGGAGCACTCACCCCCAGCCGACACCCCTTCCGAACTGCACCGCATCCCGCCACTGCGTTCAACCTCTGGATGACGTGTGCACCGAGACAGGGAGCCCTCGCAGGCATGGGGTCGGTGAAACCCGTCAAGGGGTCGAGTGGGAGCACGGCCCCATGACGAGTATTCGGACAAGGGGGCGAACAGTGCGACCCCTTGCCCCGTACACCGGACCGGGCAGCGGAGATTCTCCGTGGGAGCGACCGGATCGGGTGACCAGACGTCGACCCCCGGTTGACGTCGCTCCCAGACTCACGCTCCCTGGGAGCGAAGGGAGCCGCTCCCCGCTCCCAAAATTGCTCCCAAACACGAAGTAGGGGCCACCCGAAGATGGCCCCTACCTGCGACGTTTCCGTCAGGACGACAGGATTTGAACCTGCGACCCCTTGACCCCCAGAAGTGCACGATTCCAGTTCGGAGTTCTGAAGCGCCGTTGACGGCTGTACGACGCCATACGTGGAAGTACAGCGCCACTGGACCCCTACTCGGCCGCGGTGTAGACGCCGTCGGGCTTGTGGAGGCCGAGCCCACTTCCGCAATCAGTGAGGCGAGGCCGTCGAGGAGCGCTGCCGCATATGCGGCCCCCTGCAGTCACAGGGGGCAGGAGGATGCGTGATTAGTTCCTGGAAGGGATCCGTACCCGTGAACCAGGCTGAACCGACAAGTCCGCCATGCCCACCGTAAGGCCCCCCAGCCGACCTCAAAGGGGCGTAGGCGCCGCCGAAGCTGTAGATCGTGGCGGGCTGCCAGAGCTGCTCGTAAGGCGGATGACGCGCTGTGAGCGGCCTATGTGGCGGGCGATCTCGTGGCGGCCATGACCTTGCGCGTGGACGCGGCGGACTGCATCGCGGTCCTCTTTGGTGACCGGGTTGCTGTACTAGTTGGGCATGTCCACCCCCTCTGTTGGCGTGCGTCGCCGTCCAGCGGGGGAAGCCTCACGTCATGCAGATGACAGAGTCCTTCGCTGCGACGGTTGCCGCAGTCGCGCCCGTGATTGTGCTCGTGGGCGTGGTGGAGGTGGACCAACACCGCAAGATCCTCAAGGAATCGCTCACCGCGAATTCCGAGGAACTTCGCGCTGTCCTTGAGCCTCTTCCCCCTGAGCCGACGAGAGAGCAAGTGGAGGCGGTGCGTGCTCGGTTCGAGGCCCTGCTACCCGAGGCACGACGGCGTACCAAGAGGTTGGTGCGTACCTACTTCTTGGGGATCGCCTGGCTTGTGGTCGTATTCGCACTTGTTTCAGTTGAGGCTGTGGCCCTGGGGTGGCTCGCGAAACCTGAAGGCAAACCCGAAACAGGTCAGGCCGTGTACTGCCTGACGACTCTCATCATCGGCATGTTTTGGGTGGCAACCCCGGCAATGTTCCGTCTACTGCGAGCTCCGATCGAGCCCCTAGACCAGCGAGCGCGTGAGTGGCGAAGGCTGGAGAGGCTAGAGCAAGACCTGTCAGCACGGCAGGAGGTGTGAGGCAGCGAAGGCCCGCACTGGGCGGGCCTGTTGTTCCGGGCATGCTGGATCTGTGGCTCAGCGTGGGACATGGTCGGCTGGAATGCGACTACGGACTTAGAGGCCCTGCACCCACCAGATCAGCCATGCCGCCAGCGCACTGCCCAACGCGGTGGCCAAGCCCCGCAGTACGAACCGCCCGAAGGCCTGCCAAGCCCCACGGACCAGCCGACGCAACCGGCAGGCGGGCCGACGGGCAGTCGTCACCGGCCTCCGGACGCGCCTGCCCATCGATTTCCTTGCGCGCTTACTCATCGCTTGCCTTCCTCACGTGCGCTCCGCGCACCTCGGGGTGCGGCCACCGTCATGGCCGCACCCCGACCGTTCCGTGACCGGCTGCTGTTGCGCCCGGGGCAACGCGTTGCCAACACCCGGCGCAACAGACTGGGCCTGTTGCCAATAGCCCGGCAACAGACACGGACCGACTCGCTACGCGGTAGGACTGTCTGGTGCCGTCAGAACAGTGGTCAGCAGGGACTCTGCAAGAGCTGAGAGAGGACCTCCCCAAACTCGACCGAGCTCTAGCCGAGGCACTGCGCGTCGCGTTCAAGGTCATGGGCATCTCCCTCAGGAACTACGCCGACGAACTGCACGTGAACGTGGGGGCGGTCAGCCGATTTCTGAGCGGGCGGCGAACCCCGCCCGAAGATTTTGTCGACAAGGTCATTGAGTTGGCCGGGAGCCGACTCAGCCCCCAGGCGGCCGCAACCTTGCGGCGGCTCCACGACTGCAAGGCCAATCAGATCGCGAACCGTCCGGAGAGCCGAGTCAGAACGCTGATGGCACGCATCCGTCAGCAGACTGACGAGGCTGAGAGAGCCTCCCGCAGGCACCGGGAGACCGTGGCCGCCCTACAGCGGGCCGAGTCGGCGAACCGTGGCCTGCGAACCCACATCCAGCTGTCCAGTGGTCTGTTGACTGAGCCGGCGGATGCCGGTCTTGCCGAGCTGGAGCGGTACGCTAAGCTGCGCGCCGCCGGTGCCCGCGACGCCGTGACCTGCGTGTCGCCCGACACCCATCGCCGCTGGTGCACCGTCCTGCGCCAACACGACCGTGCCCCGGTCTTGCCCTGGACTGACACTGGGCCGCGCACCCAGGAACGCCGGCTCGCCGGCTACCGGCGCCTGGAGCTCGGCCAGCTGCATCGCGACGCCCTTGACGAGCTCGTGCCGTTACCGGGCGTCAGCGAGGCGCCTCCTGACGAAGACGTGATCGAGGTACATTCTCTGACGCTGGACGGCTTGCGTGCCAACGGCCCCCGGCCACTCACCCGTGCCCTCTCGTACTGGTCCGAGGATCGATCGTCCGCGCCGGAGCCCCACACGTTCGACGCGTTCGACCCAAGCGAGTTCACCTTCCGCAGCCACCTGGTGTCGAGCAGCGGCACGGGCCCTCTCCGCGGCATGTGGCAGCAGGCCCTCGCTGCCTGGGACCATGCCGAGCAGCCCGGTTGGACGGATACCGCTCCCCGTACCCACGAACGCCGCACCGCGGTGTACGGCCTCCTCGCCCTGGAGACGGAGACCCGCAGACTACTCACAGAGCTCGCCCCGGTCTCCTTCACCGACGGCCCAATCGTCATCAGCAGCGCGTTCACCCCGTGGTACTCGCCCACGCACCAGCCCGGTGCGCCCTGGTACTGGCCCGCGTACGAGCGCCACTTGACGCAGATCAAGGGATGGGACCCGGACGTGGCGGCCCGCGTGGGTGCGAGTGCCGACCAGGTGGTCGCGCGCCTCGCCGACCCCACCGATGCCACCGCCTACCAGGCCAAGGGTCTGGTAGTCGGATACGTCCAGTCC
The DNA here is from genome assembly GCF_053606205.1 of Streptomyces sp. NPDC055239. Lineage (NCBI taxonomy): Bacteria > Bacillati > Actinomycetota > Actinomycetes > Kitasatosporales > Streptomycetaceae > Streptomyces > Streptomyces sp. NPDC055239. The sequence goes on from NZ_JBSGRD010000011.1 coordinate 156,674, forward strand.
GGAAAGACTGCCAACATCACCGGGGTGGTCGCCAAGGCCGTCGACGTCGGCTATCGGTTGGTCATCATCCTCAGCGGCTCGCTCAACATCCTTCGTGCCCAGACACAGCGGCGCATCGACCAGGAAATGGTGGGATGCGAGAACATCCTGCGCAATGCCCCCGAAGAGGACTGCGAGTACGCCACGGACCCGGCGTGGCAGGCGGGAGAGTTCCTGACGCACGGTGGACTCCCGTCCCGCCTAGGGGCGTTCGACGTGCTCCGGCTCACGACCCTAAACAGCGACTACCAGTCTCTGCGTCAAGGGATCGCCGCGCTCGAGTTCGAGAAGGCCGACCCCACGCTGCCGCTCCACCACCCGGCCAACCTGCACCGCACGGCCGCCCGGCTCATGGTGGTCAAGAAGAACAAGACCGTGCTCGACACCCTCGTCAGGGATCTGCGCAGGCTCGGCGCCCAGCTGCAGGAGATTCCTGCGCTGATCGTAGACGACGAATCCGATCACGGTTCGGTCAACACGGTGCACCCCGGCAAGCAGGGTGAAGGCGCGGAGCGGAGCTCCATCAACGCACTCATCTCGCGGTTGCTGGGGATGCTCCCCCGGGCCCAGTACGTCGCGTACACGGCCACGCCGTTCGCCAACGTCCTCATCGACCCGCACGACTCCGAGGACATCTTCCCGAAGGACTTCGTCCTCTCACTGCCCCGCCCGGCGGGATACATGGGCGCACGCGACTTCCACGACATCGACTCCGCCATCCCACCCGAAGAGCGGACGGTCGCCAACTCCAAGGAGAAGGCACACGTCCGCCCCATCCTCGACGACGCCCCGGGTGACGACTCCTCCCTACAGGAGGCCTTGGACTCCTTTGTCCTCTCCGGCGCGGTCAAGATGTACCGCGAGGCCCACGACCCGAGCGGTGTCACCTACCGCCATCACACCATGCTGGTCCATGAGTCCGTGCGCATCGCCGACCATCGCGAACTCACCCACCGCCTGCTCCGACTCTGGTACGAGCCCGATCCGTCGACCGGCACGGGCCTCGACCGGCTGCGGCAGCTGCACGACCGGGACTTCGCACCCGTCTCCGCCCATCGAGCCGGTGGCCTCGTGCTCCCCGCGTCGTTCGACGAGCTGATTCCGTACGTCGAAGCCGCCCGCGCCCGCATCACCAAGGGCGCGGAGAAGCCCGTGGTCGTCGTCAACAGCGACAAGGACATCGAGCGGGCCACCGTGGACTTCGACCGGCGCCCCGTATGGAAGATTCTCGTCGGTGGAGCCAAACTCGCCCGGGGCTTCACCGTCGAGGGGCTCACGGTCAGCTACTACCGCCGCGCCGCCACCCAGGCCGACACACTGATGCAGATGGGCCGCTGGTTCGGCTTCCGCCGCGGGTACGCCGACCTGGTCCGTCTCTACATCAGCCGGGGAGAGGCGGCAGGCCATATTGGCGTCGACCTCTATGAGGCGTTCGGAGCGATGTGCCGTGCCGAGGAGGACTTTCGGTCCCAACTCGCCGACTACGCATACCTCGTGGACGGCAAACCGATGGTCACCCCGGCACAGCTCCCACCGCTAGTGGCCCAGCACCTGCCCTGGCTCAGGCCGACCAGCCCAAGCAAGATGTACAACGCGGAGCTCGTGGAGGTCAGGTCGCCGGGACGCTGGATCGAACCGTCGGCCTACCCCTCGTCGGGCACCGCAAAGCGCAGGAACACGGAGCAATGGCAGCCCGTTCTCGACGCCTTCCAGAGCCCCCTGAGCACCATCACGCCGCCCGCCGACGCCGCCAGCCGCGGGACCGGCGCCTTCCTCGCCCACACCACCGTCGTCGGACACGCGCAGCTTCTGGGGGTGCTCGCCGGACTGGAGTGGTCACCCTCCGACCACTTCATGCCGCACCTCACGTATCTCCAGGCGGCCGGCGTCGAGACATCCATCAAGGACTGGCTGGTGCTCGCTCCCCAGCTCACCTCACCACGCCGCAGAAACGGATCCGTACTTGGCTCCCCGGAGCTCTCCCTCTTCGTCCGCAACCGGCGCAGGGGGCCCTACTTCGGCAGGATCAGCGATCCAGGCCATCGCGACACGGCCCAGGCGCTACGTGCGGAGCTGGGGGGCACGGCAGACCGCAGGGGCATCGCCCTGCTCTACCCGGTCCTTGATGGGCAGGAGGCCGACGACGTAGCGTTCCTCCCGAACGGGGCCATCGACCCGTCCCGGATCTCCCTCACCTTCGCCCTGCTTCCCCCAGGAGACCCAACCGCCACTCATCTTCATTTCCGCACTGCAGATTCCTCGCTGCCAGACCGCCCTGTTATCGATCGGTGAACAGTGCGGCTGCCGGTAATGTCGTCCATCCAGATCAGGATCGTCTTCGATGGCGCGGCATAATGGGCACTCGTAGTGCTTCGTCTCGCCTATCTGACCGTGTGGGTGCCCGAAACTCGGTTATCGCTGCCGACCTGGCCTTGCGGTCAAGGTCAGGCAGGACGAGATGCTGAGGCATGGGTCTGCGACTCTGTATCTGGCCTTCCTGAAGGTCCTGGGGTGGATTGCATTACTGGCGCGATCGGGGGCTTCCAAGAATACGGAGATACTCGTCCCGCGGCACCAGCTTGCTGTGCTCCGCCGTCAGGTTGGCCAGCCACACTGTGCCTGCCGAAAATGTCGTCCACACAGCTCAGAAGCCTGGTCGGTGGTGCGGCAGGATGAGCGCTCGTGCTGCTTCGTCTCGCCTACCTGACCGTCACCAACACGTTCACCGCACTGCGGATGCTGCCGATGAGCGACCGCGATACATGGGCGGACCGGGCAGCGATCGAGGGACTGGCCCGGCTGCTACCCAAGGACTTGCGAAAGCACCTGTTCGTCACCTGTCCCGCTCGGAAATAGGATTCCGGTTCTGGCCTGCAGCTTCTCCACGCGGGGCAACAGTCTCAATGGCGCCTGGGATGCTCCTTCGCTGTCGCTGTCGATCGTCACCACCCTGGTCCGGAATCTGATCAAGCTGCCGTCTGCCGTGCTCCGCAGCCGCGTGGCCAAGGACGCAGAGGTCCTCGCGTTACGGCATGAGAACGCGGTGCTGCGCCGTCAGATCGCCCGCGTCCGCTACGAGCCCGCAGACCGAATCTGGCTTGCCGCGCTCTCGCGGTTCGTCCCGCGCGAGCGCTGGCGCCAGGCCTTCGCGTCACCCCCACCACACTGCTGGCCTGGCACCGCCAACTCATAGCCAGGAAATGGACGTTCACGCGGCACCGCCGCCCCGGCAGACCCTCCACCGCGCCCGCCGTTAAACAGCTCATCCTGCGCATGGCCCAGGAGAACAGCAGCTGGGGCCACCGCCGGATACAGGGCGAACTCGCCCGCCTCGGCTACCCGATCGCCCCGTCCACAGTCTGGGAGATCCTCCACACAGCCGGCATCGACCCCGCGCCGCAGCGCTCCGGCCCCACCTGGCGGCAGTTCCTGACCGCCCAGGCCCACGGCATCATTGCCGCCGACTTCCTGCACCTGGACGCCATCTCGCTCGAGCGCCTGTACGCCCTGATCTTCATCGAACATGGCACCCGCCGCGTCCACCTCGCCGGCATCACCGCCCACCCCACCGCCGCGTGGACCGTTCAGCAGGCCAGGAACCTTGCCATGGCGCAGGGGCACCGGTTGGAGTCGCTGCGCTTCCTCCTCCGGAACCGGGACAGCAAGTACACCCGTTCCTTTGACGCCGTCTTCGAGGCCGACAACGTGGAGATCCTGCTCAGCCCGCCACAGGCGCCCAAAGTGAACGCGATCCGCGAGAGAGTCGTGGGCACCCTCCGCCGCGAGCTCCTCGACCGCATGCTGATCTACAACGAGGCCCACGCTCGCGCAGTCCTGGTCGAATACATCAGGCACTACAACGGACACCGCCCCCACCAGTCCCGGCAGCAACTGCCCCCGGACAGCACCGAACCAGCCTGTGGGTGCCCGAAATTCACTATCCCTACTGACCTGGCCTTGCGGTCGAAGCCGGGCATGGCGAGATCCTGAGACATGGCTCTGCGACTGCTGTACCTAGCCTTCCTGAAAATCTTGGGCTGGCTTGCGTTGCTTGCCCGATCGGAGACTTCCAAGAACACAGAGATACTCGTACTGCGGCACCAGCTCGCCGTGCTCCGCCGACATGTCCTCCGCCCACAACCCTCATGGGCGGACCGGGCAGTGATCGCGGCGCTGGCCCGGTTGCTACCCAAGGGCCTGCGAGGGCATCTGTTCGTTACCCCGGGCACGCTGCTGCGCTGGCACTCCGACCTGGTCAAGCGCCGCTGGACCTACCAACGCCGAGGACCAGGCCGACCGCCGACCCGACGGACCGTTCGGGAGCTGGTGCTGAGGATGGCAGCGGAGAACCCGCTCTGGGGATACCGCAGGATCGCGGGTGAGCTGGCCGGGCTGGGCTGCCCGGTTGGCGCCTCGACGGTATGGGCGATCCTGAAGAGAGCCGGGATCGACCCGGCACCACGACGATCAGGCCCGACCTGGGCAGAGTTCCTCCGCAGCCAGGCTTCCGGGTTCCTCGCGGTGGACTTCTTCCACGTCGACACCGTTTTGCTGCGGCGTCTGTACTGCATGGTGGCCATGGAGATCTCCACCCGTCAGATACACCTCCTAGGCGTCACCGCCCATCCGACCGGTAGCTGCGCAGTCCAGCAGGCCCGTGAGCTCCTCACGGCACTGGACGACCGCGTTGACCGAGTCAGGTTCCTGGTCCGAGACAGAGATGCCAAGTTCACCGAAGCCTTCGACGCAGTCTTCGCATCCGAGACCATCCAGGTCCTGCTCACACCAGTCCGGGCCCCCGGGCAAACGCGTACATCGAGCGCTGGATCGGCGGATGCCGCCGAGAACTCCTCGACCGCACACTGATCACCAACGAACGCCACCTGCGTAACGTACTGGCCGCGTACGAAACGCACTTCAACACCCACCGCCCACACCGCGCCCTCCACCAAACAGCACCCCTGCGACCACTCCCCGCCCCGGTCAACCCGGACGGCAAGGTCATCCGTCGAGATCTACTCGGTGGCGTGATCCACGAATACACGCAGGTCGCATAGGGCGGCCGAGTTTCGGGCACCCACAGGCTCCGTACAACGCTCCATGCCCACGCCGATGTTCGGGCACCAGCGCCAGATCCACCGGCGAGACCACCGGCCCGTCGAGGCACAGCACCGCGTCAGCCAGTTCGAACAGTTCGTCCCGACGGGCGGTCAGACACGCGTAGAACTCGCTGCGGAAACGGGAGGCGTTCGCGAATGCCTCCACCCGAACAGCATCAGCCAGCACTCGAACCATCACGGTCTTCGTCGCAGTCACATGCATCCTGGTAGGAGCACAGGATCAGACGGAGCCTGCCCCCATCACCGCTGAACTGCGCAAGCCTTCCTCAAGTTCGGACTTGTTCGAAGTGCGACACTGAACTCAGATCTCGGACGGCGGGAGTTCCCGCGCATCCAGCAGCCCCCGAACGGTGCCGAGTGCGTTCTTTGGCAACGTGGCGAGCTGATCAACGATGACGCTGCACCCCAACCAGGTGGCCCCGCATTCCTCGGCCATGCTCCTGACTGCCGCAGCCTGGTTTCCGGTCTCGATCCAGTCATCGACCAAGAGAACCCGGTCCGCCGGCCCCAGCGCGGACCGCTGGAGCCGCAGCGTGTGGCGAATACGCCGGTAATCGGGAGCCGACTGGCGCACCATTTTGTCGCCCGGGAAGAGGCCTTCACCCTTCCGAACAGGAACGAATCCGACGCCGAGCTCGACCGCTGCGGCACCTCCCAAGAGGAATCCCCGCGACTCGATCCCGCAGACTGCGGTGACCCCCTCGTCCCGGAACGGTTCCACCAGACCTGCGACCACTGCGGGCAGCGCCTTGGCGTCCCGGAAGATCGCCCACACATCGGCGTGCCCGCCGACCCATCGAAAGTGCTCCAGCGTCAGATCACGTGCGGTCGTAGGCATGAGCGGGAGTCTCCCGATCGCCGGACTGCCCAGCAACCCAATATCGACCGGCCTCTCGGTACCGGCCCGCACCCGTAGATAGAGAACAAGCTCAGAGCCCTCCGTAGCGGTTCTCCAGGGCTGCCATGTCCCAGACCGCTGGCACGCCGTCCTGTTCTGCGTCCGCGTCCTCCCAGTACGGAAGCCCCTGTTCGTCCGTGGTGAGCACGTAGTCCAGGACATCCGTGGCATAGCCGTCGGACAGGGCCTGCGCGGCCCAGCTGAGCAGGGCTTGCAACGAGGTGTACTGGGGCAAGTCGTCGAACCGTCCACCGTCACTGTGGGCATGCGCACCGATGCGACCGTGCCGGTCACCCGGTGCCATCTCGACGAAGAGGGAACCCCCGGCGCCATCTACGGCCAGAGGCAACCAGGACGAACGCCAATAACGCAGTTCATCGGGAACGTCCCGCTGCTGTGACCCGATCCACCACACGTAGTCTTTCGCGATCTGGGCTGCTCCGGAGAGGCGGTAGTTGCCGGGCAGCAGACACTCCCCCGAACCGTCATGGCGGCGCAGGGACGCCACCAGGTCGTCAGGAAACGCGAGCCCGCACTGGCGTTCTGCCGCGCGTACCGCATCAGAGCCCGTGGCAGGAGGCAATGAGGCGTACGCCGACGACGCGTACTCACATAACCAGTTCTCGATCCGCAACCACGAGCCGTCAATCGTCATGGCATGCATCGTCGTCCGCGGGACCACCAGACACCAGACCGGCGTCATTGCTCGGCACCACAACCACCCCGTAGATAAAGAACAAGCTGAGACGATGTCTTGATTGGCGGTGGCTTGTTATCCAGGCATGGGGATAGTTGAGCGACTGGTGCCGGACAGGCTGTGGGAGATCTTCCAGGATGTCGCACCGGAACCTCCGGTGCGTGCGCAGGGTGGAGGTCGGCAGAGGTGTGATGACCGCGCCGTGCTGGCCGCGATCGTCTTCGTAGCGACCTCGGGCTGCACCTGGCGGCAGTTGCCGCCAGTCTTCGACGCCTCCTGGCAGACCGTGCACCGACGCTTCACGTACTGGTCCAAGGCCCGGGTCTGGGCGAAGCTCCACCGGGTAGTGCTGGACCAGCTTGGTATGAACGGAGAGCTGGACTGGTCGCGGTGCGCGATCGACTCGGTCAGTATCCGGGCGGTCGAAGGGGGCCTTTGACCGGACCGAATCCGACCGATCGCGGCAAGCTCGGGTCAAAGATCCATGTCATCTGTGACCGCCACGGACTGCCGCTCTCCATCGGCATCTCCGGCGCCAACTTGCACGACAGTCAGGCCCTCATACCACTGATGCGTGGCATCCCACCGATCCGCTCTCGGTATGACCCCAGGCGTCGTCGACCGACCAAGCTTCACGCGGACAAGGGCTACGACTTCGAGCGCCTTCGCCGCTGGCTGCGGCGCCGACAGATCGTGCCACGCATTGCACGCCGCGGGATCCAAGCCTCCGACCGGCTTGGCCGACACCGTTGGGTGGTCGAGCGCACGATGTCCTGGCTGAACGGATGCCGCCGCCTGCACCGCCGTTACGAGCGCAAGGCCGAGCACTTCCTCGCCTTCGCCGGGCTCGCCGCGTTACTCATCTGCTATCGCCGCATGCCACCGGCAACCTGACAGCCCATCAAGGTCAGCGCCAGCTCGGCGGAATGTTGGACAACTGCTGCCGCAGTTCCCGATCTGCTGGTCGGGCCTTGGGCTCGAACCACACGGATCCAGCATCGAGCCAACGGTCACGAAGGTGGCGAGCTTGAGCCACGGTGTCGTCTCCGACGCCTGATTCAGTGCCACAGCACTCGCAGATGACGAACAGAGCCAAGCCGTGATCGTCGAAGCGCGCCTCGCCGACATCCAGTCCACAGATCCGGCACGCGGTCTCAAGCCCACTCTCCATAGGAGAACCCTACGGACACCACCAATCGAGACGTCGTCTTAAGGGGGTCACGGACTACCAGTGCACAGACTTTCTGCCATTCGATCCCACCGGAGAATCGAGGCCGTTCATGACGGATGTGCCAGACTGCGCTCCGCCTGCCCGGGCTGCGATGCTGACGTTCGCGGAAGCCTCGGGCTGGGACAACGAGGTTTCGTATACCTGCCTGACCGAGCGCAACGGGGCGTAGAACGACCGAGGGCCCCAGCGGGGCCCTCGGCGTGCTCGTCACACTCTTACCGAGCTACGACCTTTCGCGAACGATCAAAAAGATCACCGCGATCAGCAGAAGCGTAATCGGTTCCATTTTCCTGGGTCTCCCTCGACTCAAGCCCCTCAGGGCGGCGGGTTGTAGGGAGACCGCCACTAGCGTTCCGAGCACCCACATTGTGCCTGATCTGGACCCGCCCATAATCGAGTTCGGTGGAAACGAGAGTATCTACGCGGCAGCGGCAGCCCTCCGATCGGTCCAGATCTCCCCGTATCCCATGCAATGCGATACGGACAAGCGGCCTTCGCCGACGTCTACTGAGCCTGAACTCGTGAAGTCGTCGAGGTGAGGGAGAGGCCGGTGCCGGCGAGGCATCTGTCGATGAGGTCGCGGCGGTACTGGATCGCACGAAGGGCACGTTTGACGATCTGGCAGGAGGTGGTCGGGGCTGGTGAAGGCCACGTTGCTGAGCCAGCCGCGCCGCAGTAGGGCCCAGAACTCCTCGATTGGGTTGAGATCCAGGGCTTAGGAGAGCAGTTGGTAGACGGTCAGCCAGTCCCGCTTGGCAATCCAGGCGCCCGTCCGGGTATCCAGATGGACGTTCAGGTTGTCCCAGATGAGCACGATCGGGCCGCCGAGCTGGTAACGGGCTGCCTGGAGCAGGTAGCGGTAGTCGGTCCTGGCGAAGCTCTTTCGTCCAGCAACCGCCTGCACTTACGAGCGCCCCCGCTGCACCGACGGCAGCGACGCTGCCCTCCACAGCAGAGCCTCCCCGGTCCGTCGCTGCGGCAGCATCCGCCGGTCAACGAGCCAACGAACGACTCGAACTGGCCGGTCTTCGGCCATCCACGGTGGGGCTCGAGAACACCTTGAGTCGACGACCAGGCGACCAGGCCTGATTCCCAAGCAGCGCTCCTGACTGCTCCGGCCGCCGGTTGCGCCTCCCCTCAGGCCTCGTTGCGCTCGGCCCTCAACGCAAGGTCCCGGCCACGTGACTCCCCTAGGCACCTGCCGACGCGACCCGATCCTCGTGCGGCCGAACTGACACGCTGCTGGTGAGTACGGAGTTGGGCTAATTGCGCCAGGACGCCGCTGCTGACGCCACGCGACAGATCACGCCACTTCAGCCCAATCGACGGTGCGTCTGCAACGCGCGATGGGAGAGGATGTTCGATAGGCTACGGGGCGTGAGTGATGTGTGCTGCTGCTGTGACCGACGGACGAAGGGCGGCGCACACCATAGTTGGCGACTTACGGGGGTGGACTCATGAAGTTCGACATGGGAGACACGACTCTCGCGGTGCTGGGGAAGAACACCGTGGGGTCCAGCGACGATCTCGGGACGCTGATCAACCTCCTTGTCCAGGCGGCCGAGCCGCTGGAGGGCAAGTTCAACGGTGCGGGCAAGGCGACCTTCGACTCGTTCAAGTTGCGCGCGGACGAGATCACTTCGGATCTGAACGGGGCGCTGTCCTCGATCCTGGGCGGCCAGGCCGGCATGGACACCGCGTTCGGCTCCGGTGACCAGGAGCAGTCCGACAACGCCCACCAGAACATGGGCGCGGCCAACTTCGACGGCGCCCGCTTCTCCGCCTGAGCCCGCCGAGCAGGCCTGCTCGCCCATCAAGACACTTCGCACCCATTCGCACACAGGGGGAACTTCGCCATGGCTGGAACCCAGGACCGCCGCTCCTACGACACCGGCGCCTCGTCCGACGTCCAGGGCGGCCTGCAGATCATCATCGGCCAGCTGGAACGAGTGCTCGGCGACCGTGACCGCGCGGTGAAGGCCGCGATGGCCGACTACCAGGCCGACGGCGTCTCCGACGACTACCACGGCAAGGAAGTCCGCTGGAACAAGGCGGCCAACGAGGTACGGGAAATCATCCGCCTCGTACGCACCACGCTGGAACAGAACGACGGCACCGCACAGTCGACCCTCGCGCGGGCACGCGCCGCCGTCGACAACATCGGCTGACCGACAGGCCGCTGCGAGCCGACGCAGATACGGGGACACGGGGCTGAAATAGGGGGTTGGCATGCCGAAATGGGATATTGAGCCGGGCGGGGTGAATCTCGTCCTGTCGCACGTGAACGAGGTACTGGGCGCCCTGGATCGACACGTCGGCGGGTACGGCGAGGACCTGGGTGGCGCAGCGAAATGGTCCGGCGCCCTTGTATCAGGGGAAGCTGGCGACGGAGGCCAGAGCCCGGTCGGAGGACTGGTCGCCTCGGCGCTCGTCGAGTTCGCCGAAGGCACCACCGAGGAAGTGCAGTTCATCGGCGCACGGGCTGGGCAGTCGGTCAGCGGCGCGGCGCTGGCCACCGCCGCCTACGAGGCGGGCGACCTGGAGATCGCGGCCGAGATACAGGATTCCGCGGCCAGTGTCGTCGACCCGGTCCTGGAGCGGCCCATACCCCTCACGCGAGGCTCACTGTGATCAGCGCGAAGGACATTCCCCACTTCACCGGTGACCTGGAGCAGCTGGAGCAGCACGCCTCCGGACTGCGGGCCCATGCCGGCGCCCTGCGCCAGGCGGGCAGTGTGGCGCACACCAAGTTCCAGGGTCTTGGGGCCTTCTACCGGGCACCCGAGGCGGAGGAACTGTTCGCCTCCACGGCCCCGGTGCGGGACCGGGCGGACCTGTTCGCCTCGAAGGTCGAGACGGTCGCCGGGGCGCTGGACGACTACGCCGGCGCGGTGAGGCCCATCATCGCCCGCCTGGACCGTCTGCGGACCCGGGTGGCCGACTTCGTGGCGGGTCTGAAGACCGACAGCGGCGAGATCGACGATGAGTGGACCCAGGACCAGGACAAGATCGACCAGCACGAGGCCCTGTGGAGCGAGGTCGGTCAGGCCAAGGCCGACTTCACCGCCGCCGAGATCGCCGCCAACAACAAGATCACGGCTCTGGTGGGCGGCACCCAGTACGTCCCGCAGGGCTATGAGGGCACGTTGGTCCCGCGCGGTGCGCAGGTCTACGGCTACACCGCCGACGCGCTCAAGCACGCCGACAAGCTGCCCTGGGGCACCCCGGAGGCCCTCACCTACGACAAGTTCGACCTCTCCCACCATGTGAGGGAGGCCGGTGTCAGCATCAAGGACAACGTCGTCGGCACCGTCACCGGATTCGTGGACCTCTTCAGCCCCGGAGCGGACGGTGACGCGGCCCGCAAGGGTCTTGGCATGGCGGTCCTGGGCCTGGAGTCCTACCTCTTCGACCCTCTGAACGAGCAGGACTCGCCCTGGAAAGAGCAAGTTGCCGAGGGCCGCCCGTACACCAAGGCCTTCGCCAAGGGCCTGGTCGGCTGGGACGACTGGGAAGACCACCCGGGCAAGGCCACGGGCACCGTCTTCTTCAACGGCCTGACCATCGCCTCTGGGCCACTGGCCGCCGTCTCGAAACTGGCCAAGGGCGGCGCCGTCGCCAAAACCGCCGGTACCTTGGCCAAGGTCGGCGAGGCCATCGACCCCCTCAGCGCGACAGCCAGGGCCGTCGGCGCCACCACCCGAGCCGTACCCAAGATCGCAGACGTCACCGCCCGCGCCCGCGCCGGATTCGGTAATGCGCCCGGTACCGGATCCGTCAGCACCGTGTGGAGGTTCGCCCCGGGCTCTGAACTCCACGTCGGGAGCGGCGACTTGGCCGTCCTCAAGGGCGGCGTCCGCGACACCACACCACCCCGGGTCGAACTCTCCGCCAACGAACGCATCCCCTCCATCGCCGCGCCCCGGGACCACCAGAACGCCATTCATAGACCCGACGAGATGCCAAATGAAGGCACGGCCGCCGAACGAGCAAACGCGGGGGCGGAGGCGCTGCCGCGACGAGGGCCTCTCCTGGTCGGCGTGCATGCTGGTGATGATGCGACAGCAGCCCTCCGCCGGGACGGGGACGTTCCGCCGCGTAGCTCGCCTCTGCAAGGACCAGAAACTGCCTCCCATACCGGAGACGGTGTGGGAGGAGCTGCCGGGCGGGCCGGGGACGATATCGGTGGAGTGGGCCGCGATGTCTCGGGTGGCACCGCATCACATTTCCCCCCTGGCACATCAGGCGGTTTCACCCACGGCCCCTCAGCCAGCCATGAGCTCCCCGGCTCCGGTGGTCACACCGCAAGCCCGGGCAGCGGCGATCACCTGCCGGGCAACCACATTGACCACGATCCCGCGCGCGCCGGAGATCAGACCATATCCGGGCGTGAAGGTGCAGGGGCCGGAAGCGAGGGTAGCGGCGTCCCGCCGACTGGCGGTCGCGATGTGCCCGGTGCTGTCACGGCTCCGGAGCATCCTCGCGGCAACCGTCCTGACGGCTCGTGGGAGGGGGAGAGCGGTCTGCGCCTCTCCCCAGGTGACAATGCCACGGCCGATGATTTCATGCGGCACTCCGCAGAAGCCGAGCCTCGGATTACCGATACGCTTCAGCAGATCACGCACAACGTCGATGACGGACGCTTGATCGGTCTTGATTATCGCCTCAAGGGCGAGGATTCCCTTAAGCGAAAGCTCGCGACCCAGTTGATCGACGAACCCGAGCGCACAGCACAATCTGCTCTGGGTAAGGTCAGGGACTCTATCCGGTACACCGTCGAGTTCCCCTCGTCCCACTACGCGCCTGGGGTACAGCAAGCAGTCGACACTCTTCGCGCTCAGGGGTTCGAGAGCGTGACGTTCAAGAACACCTGGGATTCCCCCGGTTACAAGGGCATCAACTCGACGTGGCGCGATCCTGCGACGGGCCGGATCTTCGAGGTGCAGTTCCATACCCCTGAGAGCTTCGTCGCCAAGATGGACACGCATGTCCTGTACGAGAAGGGGCGGCTGCCTGGCGTCACCCGCGAGGAATTGGACGCCATCAATGCTCAGCAGGATGAGTTGTTCGACCAGGTTCCTGTACCGCGTGAGACCGGCACGATCGGCCTCACGCACGATGTGCGCCCCGGGCACTCCGCCACCGCTGGCACAAGTGCCACAGGCAGCCACCACGGCCCCGGCGAGGTTCGGAGTAACGCACCGCCGGGCGCGGGTGGAGCAGTACGTGACGAACATACTCCGCATCACGATGGTGGGCAGTCGCACACGGCTGGCTCCACGGACAGCCAGGTGAACCACGATCCGGACGTCACTCATGGGGGCACCGACGCCTCTGATGGCATGGGCACACGACGTGACTACGAAGCACGTGTCTCACCCGAGTCGACGATTGCCGTGCCTCCCAAAGAGGCCAGTGATCTCGTCCTGGAGACTGGGGATCATGTCTACTTCGGCGACGGCGCGACGGCCATCGGGTATGACCAGAACACCGTGGGCAACTTCGCTCGTGTGAAACCCCTGGAGGGGTACCACGATGTCGTGGTACATGGGAACAATCGAGGGTTCTTCATGCCAGGACGCATCAACGAAGCAGGGGTAGGCTTCCCTGCTGGCGACGTACACCCCTCCCACATCGCTGACGCAATTCGAAACAACCCTAGCTACAACGGTGGACCGATCCGCCTCGTATCCTGCCACACAGGATATGTCCGCTTCATGTCGGATGAAATTGCGCCACCCATCGGAGAAGGAGTCCTGCACGATTCAGCGGCCCAAGCAATAGCGAACGAACTGGGCGTGCCCGTTATGGCCCCCACGGACGCAGTGGGAACCTTTTCCAATCGCGGGCCAGGCCAGATCCCGAGGATCAACAGAATGGGATACTGGCGCACCTTCCTCCCCATGTCCCAATAGAACAGGCTCTTCCATGCAAATTGCGGATCACTTCACGGAACTCTGGTCTCCAGGCTTTGGCAATCCGCGAGGCAGCGTACGGGAATTCATCCTCTCAGAGGCATACGCTGACCAGCAAAAGATCGCCGACTACCTGCGAGCTGGGCATGAAATTATAGCCGTTATGGGAGCGTCAGAGGACAAGCTGGGGTCTGGCCGACAGATCCTCGGTGGCGATTCCCTGTACACCGACGGACAGTGGCTGTGGAGAGGTGACCTTTACTTCTACGTAGAGAGTCATCACGTGGCACTACCCGAAGAATTCGTTGCCCATATTCGGATCCATACATATTCGATTCCGCGCGTGGAACGTGCACGACTCCTTGAGGTCTCGGACTATGTAGATGAAAGGTGGTGAGATTCCTTAAGTGCAGCAAAGGCAAGCTGGGACACCCTTCACACCGCACCCTCCGAATAGCGTCTACTAGCGCGGAATGAGGCACCCAGTAGTAGCACTCGCATCAAGATGAACGTCGATGAATAAAAGTGGAGTGAGTACATTGTCTGGGATCCGTGACATGCCGCGAGTCGTTCGCGTGATGCCTGCCGACCCCGAAGCAGCTGCAGAGCTGCAGTCGTGGTCCCAGCAGCAGGACACCACCTTGGACCTCTCAGGTCTCGATGCTTCTGGTGCCGACCTCACCGGAGCCCATCTAGCTCTCGGGGTGTTCAGCGGCACGGGACTGAAGCGCACCACGCTGGTGGACACTGATCTCTACCGAGCGCATCTGGAAGATGCCATGCTCGATTCCGCCGATCTTACCGGCGCTTCCCTCGCAAAGGCTGTGCTTGACGGAGCATCCCTGCGCAACGCAAACCTCACTAGAGCCGATCTGAGCGATACCGAACTCACCGAAACCGATGCGACGTCAGCAAAATTTCGCGGTGCACGGCTCAATGGCACCATCCTCGTGAGAACGTGCCTTCAGGGCGCTGACCTCACCGATGCGACACTGCACAACGCCTCCTTCGATGTGGTCCTCGACAAGGAGACGATCCTTCAAGGGCTTACCGGCAGCGTCTTCGGACCAGCTCGCGTCGATGAAGGCGGTTCTGTACGGGAACTTGCCGGCCTTGAGCTGGAGTTGTGGTTGGAAAGCCGTGGAGCCTCAGTGAAGGTACTCAACTCGCCTCCTGGGACAGTCACCTTCTACGCTCGCATTGACGACGAATTCCCCCGAGAGCGACCTGCCGGGATCGTGCGGCGACGCCGATCTGGACAGTCTTTCCGCGATGAAGCGTTCACACGGAATCTGCGCTGGGAGCCCACGGAATATCTGCGTCTATACGAACTCGGGCACAACGATAGTGACCACGTTGAGATTACCGAGGCGGAGGCAAACCGATTCGTCTCTCGAATCACCGCCAAGCTCAGCGACAGCCAGCGTCTTTGACTCCGCTGAAGAGGACTCCTTTGACTCCGCTGAAGAGGACTCCGCGAATTACCTTCGGTCGCTCCTATCTCGGACGTACACAGTGCCAGCCAAGCCCCGCCTGGGGATACATGGCGTTAGCCGAACAGCACCGGAGGAGGTGAGCGAGTTGTCTGGTATCCGTGATCCCGGTAGGGCTGTGCGGGTCATGCCAGTCGAGCCTGAGGCCGCTATGGCCTTGCAGGCTTGGTGTGACGAGACAGATGACCAGGCGACTTTGGATGCTTCTCAACTCGATCTCTCTGGCGTTGACCTGTCGGGCGCTGACCTGGCGCTGGCTACGCTTTTTGACACCAATCTTGTAGCGGCCAAGCTCGTCGGCGCGGATCTGTATCGTGCGCAGAGCACCGATGCCGTACTCGACAACGCTGATCTGAGTGAGGCGTCCTTGGCAAAGGCCGATCTGCGTGACACGTCCTTGCGTGGCGCCCAGTTGCGCCATACCAACCTGGGCAGCGCGGACCTCTGGAAGGTGGACGCGCGGTCGGCGTCCTTCCAAGAAGCGACGCTCGACGGAGCTTCATTCCTCGACGTTCAGCTCCAGGGCGCCGATCTCTCCAACGCATCGGTTAGCGAAACGTCGCTGTAGGCGGTGTTCAACGGGCACACGCTCGTCGCCGGGCTCTCGGGAACGATATTCGGGCCCGCACTCCTTGAAGTAAGAGGTGTGCAGCGCGAGATCGCCGGACCTGAACTCGAGCAGTGGCTGAACAGTCGCGGCGCAGCGGTGCAGGTCCTCAACCGATCATCCGCAGACATCACTTACTACGCGAAGATCAGTGATGGCTATCCGCGTAGCAGTCGCGCCGGGCGTGACCAATGTGATGATTCGGCCGTTCGCGTCGTGTGACGACTCGGCCTTGGATCGTGGACGACGGCTTGTAGGCACGGATCGAACCGCTGCTCCCCGTAGCGCTTCAAAACTGCTTCACCGTGCTGACCTCAGGCGATATGCCAATCCGGCATGATCAAGACCGTGCTCACACGGATGATCTACCTGTTCGCCACGCGGGTCTTCGCGTGGCTGGGCCTGCTGTGCAGATCTAAGGCAGCGAAAACGCCGAGATACTCATCCTGCGTCACGAAGTCGCGGTGCTACGCCGACAGGCCACCTGTCCAGCTCGGAAATAGGATTCCGGCTCTGGCCTGCAGCTTCTCCACGCGGGGCAACAGCCTGTGCCGCGTGAAAACTCGGGTTCGGGCCACTGAGCTGGAGCATTCTTCTGCGGGAGCGGTGTCAGACCGAGGATGATCGGAGTCCATGCGGTGGTCATGGATCTACCTGCTGACACGAAGGGCACTGAAGCTGGCAGGCTTACGGCTGATGGGCAGCGCGGCCAAGGACGTCGAACTGCTCGTGCTGCGGCATCAGCTCGCCGTGCTCCAACGTCAAGTCGGCCGACCGAAGTTAGAACCAGGAGATCGGGTTCTGCTGGCGGCCCTGTCGAGACTGTTGCCCAGAGAGTGCTGGAGCAGCTTCTTCGTCACCCCGGCGACACTGCTCCGTTGGTACCGGGAGCTGATCGCCGACAAGTGGACCTACCCTCACAAGAAACCGGGTCGGCCACCGATATCAGAGGAGACACGGGAGTTGATCCTGCGCCTCGCGAGGGAGAACCCTCTGTGGGGTCACCGGCCGCGTGCAGGGCGAACTGGCACGGCTGGGCGTCACCGTCTCCGCCGCTACCGTCCGGTCAGTACTGCGGAAGGGAAACATCCCGCCCGCGCCCCAACGGGCACGCGACGCCTGGTCCACCTTCCTGCGCGCGCAAGCTACCGGACTACTCGCGTGCGACTTCTTCCACGTCGACACCGCGTTCCGTCGGAGGTTGTACGTGCTGTTCATAATGGAAGTTTCAACGCGCCGGGTGCACATCCTCGGCGTCACCGAGCACCCGAACCGGGGCTGGGTGACCCAGCAGGTCCGCAACCTGATGATGGACCTCGATGACCAGGTCGACCGGTTCCGGTTCTTCCTGCGCGATCGGGACGGGAAGTTCTCCGACGCCTTCGACACCATCCTCGCAGGCGCGGGCGTACAGGTCCTCCTCACACCACCGAGATCGCCGAAGGCGAACGCCTTCGCGGAACGCTGGGTCGGCACCGTCCGCCGTGAATGCACCGACCGCCTGCTCATCATGAACGAGCGGCACCTACGAGCAGTCCTGGACACCTACACCAACCACTACAACCGACACCGCCCCCACCAATCCCTCAACCAACGCCCTCCCCAGTCCGTAGAGGACGGGCGACCAGCCCCGGCGATCCCGCTCGCCAACCGCGTCCGCCGCACACAGCTACTCAGCGGCCTCATCAACGAGTACCAACAAGCAGCCTGACAGCAGGTAGACAAACGGCCTGGTCATCGGTCCGAACCAGGGTTTTCACGCGGGACAAGCGGCTGTACGCGCTGTTCGTCATGGAAGTACGCACCCGCACCATGCACATCCTCGACGTCACCGCCCACCCCACCGCCGCCCGGGCCACCCAGCAAGCCCGCCAACTTCTCCGGCACCTCGGCGACCGGACAGCCGACTTCACCCACCACATCCGGGACCGTGACGCCAAGTTCACCGCCGCCCTCGACGCAGTCTTCGCCAGCGAGGACATCACCGTCATCAAGATCCCGCCACGCAGCCCCAACTGCAACCCACACGCAGAACGCCTCATCCGCTCAGTCCGCGACGAGTGCACCAACCGCATCCTGCTGTACGACCGCAGCCACACCGAGAAGATCCTTCACGACTACGCGAAGCACTTCAACGACCACAGACCCCACCAAGGCCGCAACCAACTCGCACCCCGTGACGACCCCGACGTCATTCCCCTACCGACGCCCCGGATCCCACGCCACCAGGCCGTCGGCAGCCTCACCAACGAGTACCACCGTGCAAGCTGATCACTCGACAACACTCCAGTTCAAGGAGTGTGGAACAGTTTTGAAGCACTACGGGAGTTTTCGGCAAGCGCAGTCCTACTCCTTGCCACCCGAGCCCCGCAAAGATGACAGGACCAGGCGCCCATACCGGGTGGTGAGGGCTGCTGCTGTAGCGGCAACCGAGAGCCCGAGCGAGATGAACAAGTGTGATGTGGAGTGGTCATCGAGAACTTGCAGAATGCTCAACGCCGTGCCGAGTGGCAGCCCGAGAATGGTCAGGACGCCCAGGGCTCCACTGATCTGCTGGCTCTCCTGGGTTTGTACGAGCCTGCTGTAGTCGGCTGCTTCAGCCAGGATTTCATCGAAACGTGCGGGCAGCCGATGCTGGTTCTGGAACGCAAGGAGCAGGTCGTTGGCCGCACCGTGCGCGGTGAGGTGCTGTCGCCAGTAGGTGCTGCGAAAGACGGCAATGTTCCGCTCCAGCGTGGCGACACGGCGTGCCAGCCGCGCAGAGTTGAACACCTCGGAGAGTTCGTCGGTGAGTTCGTCGATGTGGTCGCGCTGGAGCGAGCCGAGAAGCAGGGCGTCGAGATAGACGGTACGAGAGTGCAGCGCTCCGAATTCGAAGAAGTCGCCCGCACCGGTGTAAGGCCGGTGGCCGAGGAAGGCAGCCCCTTGGCGGAGCACCAGAGCGCTCCAGTCTGCCGAGATGCGTACTGCGTCCTTGAGCTGTTCTCCAACGGTTTCCGGAGGCAGCGGGAAATCCTCCGGCGTGGAACGCGAAGCCAGTTGCCACAGCCAGTGGTCTGCGGTGGCAGGTAGCGCGCCTTCGCCGCTGGTGCGGAGGGCGGGGGTGTGCCGCGCTGTGGGGGTCATGAAGGCGACGGTGTAAGGCCGCGCTAAAGCGAACGGCTGGTCACGGCCCCGGACATCGGCGATACCAGCAAGGAGTCCGGCCGGGTCGAAGGGCCCGGTGAGTAGTTCGTCGGCAGGGCTCGGCCGCCGCCCGGCCAGGGACCGCAGTATGGGGAGCAGCGGTCTTTCCACGCTGAAGTGCAAGACGATGAGAGCGTGTTCGGGATTGCGGGCGGTTGCCGCGTGGAGGAGCTCCATGCCCAGCAGATGCAGTCCGTCCTGCTTGACGTCCAGCGGCAGGTGCCAGCGGCGCGGCCGTCCGGGTGCTCCGTAGAGTGCGCGGGCAGAGGCGGGGGCAAAGTAGGTGGACCGAGTCGCGGCGTCGGTGCGGCGGCTGCCCAGCTCGAATGGGAAGGGGCCTTCGGGCCAGTTGGGGACGCGCAGTAGCCGCACCGGGAGCACGACAGTCAGTTCCTGGCGTGATCCTGTGATGTCCTCGAGCAGTGGGGCTCCGTAGGTGGTCACCGGTAGTACTCGGCTGGGTCGGGCTGGTCGAGGCGAATGACGAACTCCGCCCGGTCGGGGCTTTCGGCGCTGATATGGAAGCGGACCTGTTCCCCCGTGCGGATGGTCCGGAATCCTTCGGTCACGATCTGCCGGTAGTCGAAGCCGTAGTACCGCTCGTCCTCGTCGTCGCAGACGACGTAGGTGCCGAGCGCACCGCTCAGCCCTCCCCCACTCGGGCGCCTGTCCACAATGGTTCCGTGACGCGGCCCGCCACTGCTCATGCCGTCGTCTCCTCTGTCCCGGATGTGTCGAGGTCTTGCACGCATCGGAAGCCGACCGCGTTGCTTCCGCCGCGCTTGCGGTAGATGCCCTTGCTGCTGGTCTGTACCGAACGCATCGGGTTGTCGTAGCTGCCACCGCAGATGACGGCCTCGCCGGGGTCGTCCAGGCTGGTGGACGTCCATTCCCAGCAGTTGCCCACCATGTCGAGAACGCCGAACGGGGAGCGGTTGCCCGGCCGTTCATCGATGGGTGTGGCCCCGGCCCGGCGTACAGCGTCGCCTGCGAAATCCTGATACCACGCCTGATACGTCACGACCGGTGCGCCGACCCATGTGTCGGCGCAGTTTATGTGGGTGCTGTCGGGAGTATCGCCCCAAGGGAAAAGGCGTCCGTCGGTGCCACGCGCGGCGGCCTCCCACTCAAGCGAGGTCGGTAGCCGCTTGCCTTCGAACCCGGCAAAGGCGTACGCGCTCCACCAGTTGACACAGATGGCAGGGTAGCCGTCGTAGCGCGGATCCTCGTAGTAGTCGGGCCGCCGCAGCCGGTCGGTCCAGGGGCGATGTGTGATGTCAGCTGGCTGGTCGGGGTGGTCCCACCGTGAGGTACCTTCCGCGTCCAGGGATTCGAGGAAGCGGCGGTAGCGCGCAACGGTCACTGCATGGCGGTCGAAGACCACGGGATGCTCGACGCGGCGGATCAGCAGCCGTTCGGCCGGTCCGACCAGGTACGCCCCGGAGGGCAGCACGCAGTCGTTCGTTTCCGGACTGCCGGGCAGACCGGCCAGGAATGCGCGCACCTGCTCGGTGAGGAATGCACCACCGGGAAGGTCGGCTGCCAGGTCACGCTTCGCCGCCTCGGCCAGACATCTTGCAGCTAGTAGTTCCTGGTATGCCGTGTGCACGAAGGCGACGTGATCGGGCCCGGCGGGCCGCAGCAGCGGAGCGAGGACACAGGCGCCGAGATCGAGGCGCCCGTTCGTGAATGCATTGGCCCCTAACTGTCGGTGTACATCGAGAAGAGAGAACACGGTGCGGTCGGTGAGGAAAGCATGTCCGAACACGGCAGGCAGCCGCTGCTCCAGATCAAGTTGCCCATGCTCGGCCAGTGTCTGCGCGATGTGTACACCGAGAATGTCCGCGAGCGGTCTTCCCGTAGGCAAGTTCAGCGCCGTGGTGAGGTGCTTCTCGAGAGGGGTTTCCGCAGGCTCAGCAAGGCGTACAACGTGGAAGTGCGGGACCCGTGACGGGTCGACACCATTCGCGTACATCTGCTCGACCAACTGCTCGGACCGGCCCGCGCCGCTATCCAGAAGCTGGCGTATCTGGGGCGAGTCCGCGAGAAAGGACACTCGTGAACTCATGACGACGGCTGATTCGGCTGACAGGACGGCAGCGAGATCGGTGAAGAGCCGAAGGAAACCGGCAGGGCTGGGTTCATCGACGCCTTCATCGACAGCGTCGAGCACACACAGTGCGGTCCCGGAACGGATGAGGTAGAGGAAAAGTTCGTAAGCGCGTGAGCGATCCGACGTCATGGCCGGCGCGAGAAGGCGGGCCGCGTACTCGGAGAACGGTTCGTCCTTCGGTTTGATGCCGAGGTCGAAGTAGAAGCGGAAACGGCGGATCTCGGGGTTGACGGCCAGCGAGCGCAGGAGTGTGCTCTTGCCACTGCCGGGGCGCCCGGTGACCAGGACGTTCGCACTACCGCCCGCCAGGCGCCTCAAGAGCTCCGCCGCGTCGCCGGACTGCTCCATTCTCGACTCGCCGGTCCGAGGGTCGGTGCTCAGCGCCGCCGCGGTGACAGCGTCCCTTGGCTCCTCCTCGGTGGCGGCGCCGGTGAGATCCTCGAGGTGGGTACCAAGATTGACGATGGTATCGACGAAGCCGTCGTAACGCACGATGCGGAAATCCAGTCCCAGCATGGGGTGAATGGCGTCGGCTACCACTCCACCGTCGTCGTCCAGGACGACGAACCGAGTGAGCTTGGGCAACCGCGTGCGCAAGAGCTCCCCGCCACTGGAGGCAAGGACGGCACGAAGATCGTCGGCGTCCCGGGAGAGCATCAACTCCACGTACTCCAGGCGCATCCCTGACTCACGGCAGAACAGTTGGTAGACGGTATCCGAGCTGAGGACGAACCGCTTTGCCTGCCGGTAGCCGAGGGTGACGTACAGCCCGGCAAGGAACTCGCAGCGGCGCGCCACCTCGGGCGCCACGTCGGGCTCACCGCCGAGAAGGGCCGCACTCCCGGTATTGGTGAACCAGACCAGTACGTCCACGAGCCTGCGGACCGCCATCAGCCCGTCTTCGTCACTGATGACGTACCCGTCGTGTGTCGAGCGGTTTCGCAGCCGCCGAATGTCTTCGAGCGCATCCAGAACCGTGCTGCTGCGGATGTACGGACGGCAGCGCTTGACCAGGTCGTTCAGGGCCTTAGTCGAGGGGTCGCCCTCGACATCGTGGTGGCGCCACAGTTCCTTGAGTAGCTTCTCGGTCAGTTTGCCAATCAGGGCGACTGCGTTCTCGGGATAGCCGTCGTTCAGGGAGCGTAACGGCCGTTCCAGATCAAGCCCCAGTCGGTCGGCGATCCGCGAGTGGTCATCGAGTTCGCTCCGCAGGCGTCGTAGCCGTTCGTCGACCATGGTGCTCACGAGGGCTCTCCACGTCGCCGACCGAGGATGAACGCGAACCGGTCCGGGAACACCAACACAGGCTCCGGATGAGCGACGCGCATTTCTTCTATGCCCTTCTCGATCTCGCTGTCGCTGAAGGAGGAGAGCAGGGACATGTAGCGGGCACGCACCATACCGAGGTATTGATCCCGATTGATACGCAGCTCGTGCTCGACATATCCGAGATCGGCTTCCAGCCCAGCAGCTTGCAAGTGCCCCTCGATAACGGACGGGTCCGGCTGCAGCTCCTCAAAGCGTGCGAGGGCCGCCTCGAACAGCGGGTACTGAATGGTGGCCGGAAGCATCACCACCAGCAACCGGCCCCCGGGCGCCAGCCGATCAGCCAGGCCGCGAAGCGTGTGCGCCGGATCGGCGACATGATGCACCGACTCTTTCAACCACACCGCATCAAGCTGTTCGTACGGCAGTCGCGTACGCCCCTCCGCGATGTCCTCGGCAGAAGCGACGATTGACGTCAAGCCAGCCGGAGGCGGCGCCCCGAGCTGACCGAGCATCGCTTCGGAAGGATCAACACACAGAATAGGATGGCGAGGCTGGAGCCGCCTGGCCACTTCCCTGGCGAATAGGCCTGTACCGGAGCCGATGTCGGCGATCCGGTCCGCGAGGCCGAGTTGCAGTGCCTCGGCGATCCGGCTGGACATCCAGGGAATATAGTCCGGACCATAGACCCAGTGCTCGTCGTACTCGGCCGCTAACTCCTCGTAGTGCCCTTGCACGTCGCGCCCCTCCACGATCCCCCTCGTGTGCCGCCGGTCGTGCCGTACAGGGCACAGGACAGAATATCGCAGGTACTTGATCGGCAACAGGCTGTAACAAGACGTCGGTTGGCTCTTGTCGAACGTCCCGGCCAGAGACTCGGCCCTGCAGCCGTTCGATCTACTGCTCCGCCTGTGGGTGCCCGAAACTCGGCTACCCCCGCTGACTTGGCCTTGCGGTCGAGATCAGGCGTGGCGAGATCCTGGGGCACGGCTCTGCGACTGCTGTACCTAGCCTTCTTGAAGGTCCTGGGGTGGATTGCGCTGCTGGCACGATCGGAGGCTTCCAAGAACGCGGAGGTCCTCGTACTGCGGCACCAGCTCACGGTGCTCCGCCGTCAGGTCCTCCGACCCCAGCCCTCATGGGCGGCCCGAGCCGTGATCGCGGCACTGTCCCGGCTGCCGCCCAAGGACCTACGAGGGCACCTGTTCGTCACCCCCGGTACGCTGCTGCGCCGGCACGCCGACCTGGTCAAGCGCCGCTGGACCTACCAACGCCGAGGACCAGGCCGGCCGCCGACCCCGCCCACCCTGCGGGAGCTGGTGCTGAGGATGGCCGCGGAGAACCCGCACTGGGGGTACCGCAGGATCGCGGGCGAACTGGCCTGCGCCGGTTATCCAGTTGGCGCCTCGACGGTATGGGCGATCCTGAGAAGAGCCGGGGTCGACCCGGCACCACGCCGCTCGGGCCCGGCCTGGGCGCAGTTCCTGCGCAGCCAGGCTTCGGGGATCCTCGCGGTGGACTTTTTCCACGTGGACACCGTGTTGCTGCGGCGCCTGTACTGCATGGTGGTCATGGAGATATCCACCCGCCGAGTACACCTCCTGGGCGTCACCGCCCATCCGACCGGCAGTCGGGCAGTCCAGCAGGCGCGCGAGCCTGCCATGGCACTGAACGACCGCGTCGACCGAGTCAGGTTCCTGATCAGGGACAGGGACGCGAAGTTCACTAACGCCTTCGACGCCGTCTTCGCATCCGAGACCATCCAGGTCCTGCTCACTCCCGGGCGGGCCCCGCGGGCGAACGCGTACATCGAGCGCTGGATCGGCGGATGCCGCCGCGAACTCCTCGACCACACCCTGATCACCAACGAACGGCACCTGCGCAACGTACTGGCCATATACGAGACACACTTCAATACCCATCGCCCACACCGCGCCCTCCACCAAGCAGCACCCCTGCGGCCGCTCCCCGACCTGGTCGACCCGGACAGCAAGGTCATCCGTCGAGATCTACTCGGCGGGATAATCCACGAATACACCCAGGTCGCATAGGGCGGCCCAGTTTCGGGCACCCACAGGAGGAGCTCAAGGCCGAACTGGCCGAGGTGGCAGGCAGGTTGGGCAGTGCCCGGGAGATCTTGAGGCGGCTGCAGATTGCGCGGGAGACCGTGGCTGATGTGATGGCCGAGATGTCAGCGGCACCATCACCGGTTCGGGCAGGTGCAGCAGCAGGTGTAAATCAGCTGAAGGGCTTCACCTCTTTTCCGTGGTGTCCTGTTGCGCCTCGGCACGCACCGTTTCCCAGATGTACAGCGAGTTGGCGAGGTCGTGCTCGTACGCGGCGGGAAGATCGGCCGCCAGCCGACGATAGATCCCCACCGCCTCCTGTGCGGCGGGCAGGGCCTCACCTGGACGCTTCACCTCATACAGCAAGATGGCGAGGTTGGACAGCGACATAGCGAGGCCGGGTTCGTACGCGGCGGGGTTCCCCGCTGTCAGCCGACGCCGGATCTCCACCGTCTCCTGTGCGGCGGCCAGGGCTTCGCCGAGGCGCCCCATCCCCGCCAGCCAGCTGCAGAGGTTGGTCAGCGACTTGGCGAGGCCGGGTTTGTACGCGGCGGGGTTCCTCGCTGTCAGCCGACGCTGGATCTCCAACCCCCTCTGTGCGGCGGCCAGGGCCTCATCCTGCTGCCCCACCCCCGCTAGGCAGATGCCGAGGGTGGACAACGAGCGGGCGAGGTCGGGTTCGTACGCGGCGGGATTGCCTGCCGCCAGTCGACGGTAGATCTCCACCGCCTCCTGGGCAGTGGTCAGGGCCTCTTCAGGGCGCTCCACCTCCGACAGCCAGATACCGAGGTTGGACAGTGATATGGCGAGGTCGGGTTCGTAGGTGGCGGGATTGCCTGCCGCCAGTCGACGGTAGATCTCCACCGCCTCCTGCTCGGCGGCCAGGGACTCACCCCGCCGCCCCACCTCCGACAGGAAGGCGCCGAGGTTGGACAACGAGCGGGCGAGGTCGGGCTCGTATGCGGCGGGATTGCCTGCCGCCAGTCGACGGTAGATCTCCACCGCCTCCTGCTCGGCGGTCAGGGCCTCACCCCGCCGCCCTAGCTCTGACAGGCACGTGCCGAGGTTGGACAGCGACATAGCGAGGCCAGGCTCATACGCGGCGGGATTGACAGCTGCCAGCCGACGCCGGATCTCCACCGCTTCCTGTGTGAGGGTCAGGGCTTCATCCCGCCGTCCCACCTCCGACAGGAACTTGCCGAGGTTGCTCAGTGACTTAGCGAGGTCGGGCTCGTATGCGGCGGGGTTAGCCGCTGCCAGTCGACGGTAGATCTCCACCGCCCTGTGCGCGGCGGTCAGGGCCATATCCCGCCGTCCCACCTCCGACAGGGGGGTGCCGAGGTTGGCCAGAGAGCGGGCGAGGTCGGGCTCGTATGCGGCCGGGTTGTCTGCTGCCAGTCGACGGTAGATCTCCACCGCCTCTTGCACGGCGGCTGGGGCCTCATCACGCCGTCCCACTTCCGACAGTCGCGCGCCGAGGTTCGACAGCGAGCGGGCGAGGTCGGGCTCGTATGCGGCCGGGTTGTCTGCTGCCAGTCGACGGTAGATCTCCACCGCCTCCTGGGTGACGGTCAGGGCGATATCCCGCCGCCCCACCTCTGACAAGAAGGCGCCGAGGTTGCCCAGGGACAGAGCGAGGCCGGGCTCGTACGCGATGCGATTGGCTGCTGCCAGCCGACGCCGCATCTCCACCGCCTCCTGGATGGCGGTCAGGGCCTCATCCCGCCGCCCCACCTCCGACAGGGAGGTGCCGAGGTCGGACAGCGACATGGCGAGGCCGGGTAGGTATTCGGGATGGGTGGAGGTGAGATCGCGCCAGGCTTGCAGGGCTTGCCTACCGGTGGTGAGGGCCTCGTCGCGAAGTCCGGCGTTGCGCTGGCGGATCGCGAGGTTGTAGAGGGTCTGGCCGCGGATGACGGGGTCGTGGGCGGTGGCCAGGCGGTGGTGTGCCAGGCGTGCGGCGAGGGCGGCGATACCGACGTCGAGGTCGGTGTGACGACGTTCGGGGAGGTGGGGTTCGATGGCTTCCAGGACGGTGACGTCCAGGGTGGGCAGGTCAACCAGTCGAGTCAGAGCGGCACTGCCGACAGCCAGGGCGAGTTCGGGGTGGCGCCGCAGGAGTGGCGCGAGGTGCTGGGTGGTCAGATGAGGCCAGCGGTGGGCTGACTCGATCATGACCGACAGGGCCTGGCGGGTGTAGACCGCCGGCCCGCTGTCCTGGTGGTCAGGGGCAAGCAGTGTGGCGGGTGCGGTGAAGGTCCAGGGGTCGGTGGCGTGGTATCCGAACTCTTTCTCATGGCCGGGCAGAGCCAGTGCGAGGTAGTCCTCGCCGAGGCGGTCGGGGGAGAGCGGGTCCAGTACCAGTTCGGGCTCGGCAGGCGGATAGCAGCGGGCGTGGTCTTCGGCCAGTTGCCCCCCGGCGGCTGGAGTGTCGGCGGCGCCAGTGCAGGTCAGGGCTGCCGCAGCATCGGCGGGGGGCAGGGCGCCGGTGAGGGTGGCCACGTACACGGCCCGGCCCATGGTCTGCTCGGTGGTGCGCAGAGGACCACGGCCCTGGTCGTGAGAAGAGCGCCAGTGGTCATGTTCACGGTCCAGCAGGTAGGAGGACAGGCTCGCCTGGCCGCTGCCGGTCGGGGGCGTCTTCCCGCGGCGGGTGGCGTCCACGTCGACCAGGGCGCGCATGTGGACGGTCAGGGTCAGGGCGAACACCGGGTCGTCGAGATCGGGTATGCCGATCCTGGCGGGGTGGGTGTGGGTGAAGATCTCAGCGAACCGGTCTCGGGCTGCGGTGTACATGTCGGCGCGTACCCCCGGGGTATCCGGGAGTCCTTCGAGGCGGAGGGCATCGACGTCGAGGATGTCGAGTTTCGTGAACTGGTGTGCCAGGCCCTGCCACCAGGGGCCAGCGGGGCGGGCCAGCAGCAGGATGCGCAGCTTGTCGCGGGCAGCGTCACGGTGCTGGCGAACCAGCGTGATCAGGTCTTCCAGGGGCCAGCGTTCGGCGTAGTCCACGATGATGACCAGGCCCGGGGCCCGTACGGTCAGGGTCTGGTCGCCATCCCCGGCCGAGGCGGCCTCGCTACGGTGTCGTGCGAGCGCGACTGCCCAGCCGGCCTTGGCCGAGCGCGCGGCGAACTCGGTGGCCAGCCGGGTCTTGCCCGACCCGCCCTCGGCGTGCACCAGACGTATTGACAGTCCCGGCGGCTCGCCGTCGCGCCAGGACTCCAATACCGCCAGCTCCGGTGGGGGGATGAAGGGAACGATCTGGTGGCGGGCTGTCAGCAGTCGGCTCGGCACCCGGGCCAGCCCGGCGGGCATCGCGGCCGGTGTGGCGAGGGGGAAGGGCTCCACCCGGTACGGCGGGGTACCGCGGTAGAGGTAGTTGTACTGGTCCCCGTGCTGTACGGCATTGACCCGGCCACCGCCGGTGGCCGTGATGACCTGGATGTAGCCCACGCCCTCTCCCTCCTTCACCTCACGCGCCGGGCGAGGGCGGCTGGGTACCGAGGGAGTCCATGTAGTGGTTGTGCTGGGTGCCGTCCTGCACGGCGTTGACCACGCCATGGTCATGAGCGGCGTTGTGCTGTACCCACTGCTGCTGCATCGTCGGCAGTGCTGCCAGCATCTCGGCCGTCTGCACCCCCAGTTCCTCAGCCGCGTCGGGATGCGCGGCCAGGAACCTTTCCAGTTCCCCCTGCCACAGCCCGACCAGCACCCCGCGGGCAGACTTGGCATCCCCGGCCTGGGCGACCAGAGCCGCACCGTTGTCCAGCCGCGCCTCGATACCGGCATGCAGGTCAGGGCTGCGGCGGCGGATGAATGCCGAGAATCCGCTGCGGACGGTGGTCCAGGCGTCTGTGGCCATCGCGGCCACGATCGTTGTCGCACCGGTCATGGCCAACGCCGCAATCTCCTGCTGTGTCATCCACGTCCTCCCCTACCCTCACGCCTTGGGGCCGACGGATGCACGCAGGGCAGGTCCTGAACAGTTCCCGCTCCACCGGCAGCGTCACCGCGTCCCGCTTTGAGTTCCTGATCACTCAGGTCCTGTCCAGTGTCCGACCGGCCCATCCATGCCCCGGCTGCCGCCCCGTGGCTGCACATCCCGCCGAACCACGCCAGATCAGAATGGCCGACCTGGCAAAGCCCGCCCACCCGGTTGAGGGCTTCGTGACATGTTCGTTGCAGTACCCCATGCAGGGGCCGTAAGGGGGCAGTGGGGCCGAGCGGCCGATGTCCTGAATGAATCGCCCCGGGACGCTTCGGGCCAGCGTGCCGGGGCGCCGAGCCTGGCGGTCCCACCAAACTGCCAGCTCACGGTGTCCCTCCAGAGGAACCACACCCATCGACATTCGACGATTACAACCAACTTTTCCTCGACCTTGCAGGAGGCCCGTCGACTTGGTGATGGGGTCCCTAGAGGTCGCTATCTCCTGTTGTTGCATCCAGGAATATCCGGTGAGTTCACTTTCGCCGGGTCCCGCCAGGAGACGGTGGCCTCACCGGTGAGTCGGCGGGCCATGAGATCGGTCATTGCCGGGTGGATCATGGCTTCGGAGCGGGCGGGCAGGGTCTCGCAGTCGCGGACCAGACGGCGGCGGAACATCAGCCAGCCGTAGGTCCGCTCGACTGCCCGCTTCGGGACCGGGGGTGAAACCCCCGGTCCCAGGGCGGCGTTCGACGATTTCCATGTTGATGCCGAGGGCGGCGGCATGCTCGACCAGGTGCTTGCGACAGCCGCCGTCGACCGGCGCGCCGACCGCGAGCGTCTCCGTACCGCGTCCTACAGACGCCATCAGCCATTACGCTGCGTCAAGGGGACGCGCAGGAGCACTCACCCCGAAGCGACACCCCCTCCGATCTGCACCGAATTGCGCTACGGCGTTCAACCTCTGGATGACGTGTGCACCGAGACACGGCGTTCACGCAGGCAAGGGGTCGGCGAAAGCCGTCAAGGGGACGATTGGGAGCACGGCCCCATGACGAGTATTCGGACAAGGGGGCGAACAGCTCGACCCCTTGCCCGAACATCCGACCGGGCAGCGGAGATGCTCCCTGGGAGCGACCGGATCGGGCGACCATCCGTCCACCCCCGGTTGACGTCGCTCCCAGACTCCCGCTCCCTGGGAGCGCAGGGAGCCGCTCCCCGCTCCCAGAATTGCTCCCAAACACGAAGTAGGGGCCATCCGAAGATGGCCCCTACCTGCGACGTTTCCGTCGGGACGACAGGATTTGAACCTGCGACCCCTTGACCCCCAGTCAAGTGCGCTACCAAGCTGCGCCACGTCCCGATGCGCGTGTCTCGCGGTGTTCTGCGTGATCGCGCAAACAGAACTTTACCCCACGTTCGGGAGTGGTCCGCGCCCCCTTCCAGGGGGTCGGCGAGGGACAATCGGGTTATGAGCAGTGCACCTCGACCTGATGACCGTGGCCGTGACCGTGATGACGAAGGGCGGGCCCGTAACGCGCGGCCGCGTGATGGGCTGGGGCGGCCGTTGGCGTACGGCACTGAAGGGGTGGAGCGGCAGCCCGAAGGGGTTACGCGTACGCCCGATGAGACGGTCGCTCAGGCGCAGGCCCTGCTTGACGCGGGGCGGCCCTTTCATGCGCACGAGGTCTTCGAAGATGCCTGGAAGTCGGGGCCCGAGGACGAGCGCGATCTGTGGAAAGGGCTCGCGCAGTTGGCCGTTGGGCTGACCCACTCGGCCCGTGGCAACCTCACCGGCGGGGCGCGGCTGCTGCTCAGGGGCGCGGGTGCGATCGGTGCGGGGAAGTGGGGAGAGCGGCCGTACGGGATCGATCTCGATGGACTTGTGCTGTGGGCGCGGCAGTTGGCGGAGTCGCTGGATGGGGACGGGCCGACTGTGGATGCCGCCGAGCACGCGCCGCTGCTGCGTGGAGAAGGCGAGAGGGGCCGTTGGTGACGAGGGCGGTAGCCACTCGCGTACCCCGCCCAAAGCGCACTGCGGCACCCCCGTGCGGCAGACTCTCGGCGTGCGAAAGATCTATGTCATCGGTATCGGCGCGGGCGACCCCGACCAGTTGACCCTGCAAGCCGTCAAGGCTCTGAAGTGCACCGACGCGTTCTTCATCCTCGATAAGGGGGAGGAAAAGGACGATCTCGTCCAGCTGCGGCGTGATCTCCTCGACGCGCACTGTGCCGACCGGGCCGACGGCGTCTACCGCGTGGTCGAGGCTCGGGATCCCGCGCGCGATCGCGAGGCGAGCGGTGCGGACTACTCCCCCGCCGTCGGGGACTGGCGCAGTCGCCGGGCCGATATTTATGAGCGGCTGATCGGCGATGAGCTGGGCGCTGACGAGTGCGGCGCGTTTCTGGTGTGGGGCGACCCCGCGCTGTACGACAGCACCCTCGGGATCTTGGAGGAAGTCCTCGATCGGGGGCACGTGGACTTCTCGTACGTTGTCGTGCCCGGTGTCAGCAGTGTCTCCTCCCTCGCCGCCAAGCACCGCATCGGCCTGAATCGCGTCGGGCAGCCTATACAGATCACCACTGGGCGCCGTCTCGCCGACCGCGGTTTTCCCAACGGTGTCGATGATGTCGTGGTCATGCTCGATGCCAAGGAGGCCTTCCGGCAGTTCCAGGGCGGTGAGGGCGGTGAGGGCGGCGACATGTACATCTACTGGGGTGCCTATATCGGGACCGCCGACGAGATCCTCGTATCCGGGCCGCTGGACGAAGCCGCTCCCCGTATCGAGGCCCTCCGGGCCGAGGCACGCGAGCGCAAGGGGTGGATCATGGATACCTATCTGTTGCGCCGCGATCCGAAGGACTGAATCCGGAGGACCGAGGGATTGGGGTGGGGTCGGTCAGTAGGGGGCGTCACCGGACCGGACCGGCCCCGCATGCACTGGCCCCCGCGCGGTGTGAGGGTGACCGTGTGACCACCACCGCCGAGCCCGCCGCCGAGGCCCCAGCTCAGGGGCCGCCCGTCCTGGACAAGCGCCGCCGCAACATCGTCTTCGTGACGATCATGCTCGGGATGCTGCTCGCCGCCCTCGACCAGACCATCGTGGGCACCGCGCTGCCCACGATCGTGGCGGATCTGGGCGGCGCCGAGCACATGTCGTGGGTCGTGACGTCGTATCTGCTCGCGGAGACCGTCGCCACGGTGCTCGTGGGGAAGTTCGGTGATCTTTTCGGGCGGAAGATCGTCTTCCAGGTCTCGGCCGTCGTCTTCATCACCGGCTCGTTCCTGTGCGGCCTGTCGACCAACATGACGTTGCTCATCGCCTGGCGCGCCCTTCAGGGCATCGGCGCGGGCGGTCTGATGGTGACCTCGATGGCGTTGATCGCCGATGTCATCCCGCTGCGCGAGCGCGGCAAGTACCAGGGTGCTATCGGCGCCGTGTTCGGCGTCGCCACCGTCATCGGGCCGCTTCTCGGCGGGCTCTTCACCGACCATCTGACCTGGCGCTGGGCCTTCTACGTCAACGTGCCCATCGCGATCGTCGTGGTGATCGCCGCGGCCCGGAACATCCCCGTCGTGAAGTCCGCGGTGCGGCCCGTCATCGACTATCTCGGCATCGCGTTCGTCGCGATCGGCGCGAGCGCGCTGATTCTGGCGACGAGTTGGGGCGGCAACCAGTACGCGTGGGGTTCTGGCACCATCATCGCGCTGTTCGTCGGCGGCGCGCTCGCGCTCGCGCTGTTCTGTGTGGTCGAGACGCGGGCCGCCGAACCGATGCTTCCGATGCGGCTCTTCGCCAATCCCGTCTTCACGGTCTGCTCGATCCTCAGCTTCATCGTGGGCTTCGCGATGCTCGGCGCCATGACGTTCCTGCCGACCTATCTGCAGTACGTGGACGGGGACTCGGCCACCATCTCGGGCGTGCGGACGCTGCCCATGGTGATCGGGCTGCTCATCGCGTCCATCTTCAGCGGCAACGTGGTGAGCAAGACCGGGACGTATCGGATCTTTCCCATCGTGGGTGCTCTGGTGATGGCGCTCGGGCTTTATCTGCTCTCCCTTATGGGCGCTGAGACCAGTACCTGGCTCGAGTCGCTTTACATGTTCGTCCTCGGTACCGGTATCGGGCTCTGCATGCAGGTTCTGACGATCGCCGTGCAGAACACCGTCGTTTACTCCGACCTGGGGACCGCGACCTCCGGAGTCACCTTCTTCCGTACGCTCGGCAGCTCCTTCGGCACCGCCGTGTTCGGCACCATCTACGCCAATACGCTGAAGCCGAATCTGGCGGACGGGGTCGCCGCGGCGGCCGAGGCCGGGGGCTCGGATCCCGCTGTCGTGGCCAAGGCCGCACAGAGTCCGCAAGGGCTGCACAGTCTTCCCGCCGAAGCGGCCGCGCCCGTCATCAAGGCGTACGCCGACACGCTGCACACCGTGTTCCTGTGGACGGTCCCCGTGGCGCTGCTCGGGTTCGTGGTGGCTCTCTTCCTCAAGCAGGTACAGCTGCGGGACAGCGCGCGGATGAGCTCATCGGACATGGGCGAGGGTTTCGCGTCACCGACGTCGGGCGGCAACCCGGACCGGGTGCTCGAGCTGGCGGTCGGCAACATCATCCGCAGTACCGGTATGGACACCGCGCGCCGTGTCATCCGCGATTCCGACACCCGGCTCGACATCGCGGGAGCGTGGGCCGTCATGCAGGTCTCGCTCTTCGACCGGATGGTCGGTCACGCGAGTCTGGGGCTCATCGCGGCCCGGCGCCAGCTGCCCTCCGAAGTACTGGTGCCGGTCTTCAACCGGATGGTCGAGGAGGGCTTCCTCACCCGCTCCGGCCTGCTCTTCTCGCACACCCCCGCGGGTGAACGCGAGGCCGACGTGATCGGCAAGGCGTGGGCGAAGTGGCTGGGCGAGCAGGTGGAGAAGGACAGCGGCCGTCCTGCCGACCAGGACCTCGTCAAGGCGGTCGACGCGATCGCGAAGCGGCTTCTCGTGGAGGATCTGGAGCACGGGCTTGCCCCCGAGGCGCGGCAGCCGGTTCCGGCGGTGCAGCAGGTCCCGTTGAGCAAGGCCTAGGCCTGGGCCTCGTGAGCAAGGCCTGGGCCTAGTCCTGGGCCTGGCGCGTCCCGCCGTCAGCGCAGGAGCAGCTGGAGGCCGCCGAGCACCGTGGCTCCGATCACCAGCTGCTCGAAGAGACGTTGATTGATGCGGTGCACGGCCGCCTTGCCGATGAGGGCGCCCGGCACGACGAAGAGCACGAGCGCCGCGTCGAGCAGCAGCGAGTGCGCGTCGATCAGGCCCAGGCCCACGCTGAACGGCACCTTGGAGGTGTTGACGATGAGGAAGAACCACGCCGATGTCCCCAGGAAGCTGAGCTTCCTGAATCCCGCGGAGAGTAGATACATCGACATCACCGGGCCGCCCGCGTTGGCGACCATGGTGGTGAAGCCGCCGAGCACGCCGTAGGAGGGGGCCTTCAGGCGGGCGCCGCGCGAGAGTGGCGAGGGTTCCGGCTCCTCCGCGGCGGGGGTCCGGCGGCGCCACAGCGTGACCGCCGCCATCAGCAGGAGGATCGCCCCTATCGACGTACGGACGGCGGCGTCATCTGCCCACATCAAGAAGACCGTGCCCACCACCACGCCACCCGCGACGGCGGGGAACAGGCGCCACAAGGTGGGCCAGTGGGCGTGTCTGCGGTAGGTGAGGACGGCCAGTACGTCGCCCGCGATGAGGATGGGCAGCAGGACTCCGGTCGATTCGCGGGCCGGCAGGACCGCGGCGAAGACGGCGAGGCTGACCGTGTTGGCCCCACTGACGGCGGTCTTCGAGAAGCCGACGAGCACCGCGGCCGCGGCGAGCGCGGCGAATTCCCAGAGAGATACGCCGAGAGATACGCCGAGAGATACATCGAGAGATATGTCCATGCCAGGAACAGATGCTAGGCCCAACTATCTCCGGCCCGTCAGGGGCGGTCACATCCTGGACGCCCGGGACGACCACCGGCGTGAGCCCCGCTGTACGTGACGCGCAGTTCCCGCTTGAGGATCTTCATGCTGGGGCCCAGCGGCAGCTCGCCGGTGAACTCCACGCGGCGCGGGTACTTGTGGCGGCCCAAGTGCTCCTTGGACCAGTCCGTGATCTGCGCGGCGTCGGGCGCGGAGCCGGGTGCCGCGACCACGACGGCGCAGATCTCCTCGCCGTGCACGTCGTCGGGCAGGCCGATCACGGCGACGTGCGCGACGTCCGGGTGGCGCATGAGGACCTCCTCGACCTCGCGCGGGTAGACGTTGAAGCCACCGCGGATGATGACGTCCTTCTTGCGGTCGACGATGGCCAGGAACCCGTCGGCGTCCTTGGTGCCGAGGTCCCCCGTGCGGAACCAGCCGTCGACGACGGCCTCGGCGGTCGCCTCCGGGCGTCCCAGGTAGCCGGAGAAGACGTTGTGGCCACGGACCACGACCTCGCCGAGCTCCCCCGTGGGCAGCAGCTCGATGCGGTCCTCCACCTCGGCTCGGGCTATCTCCACGTCCACGCCCCACAGCGGGTGGCCGATGCTGCCCGCCCTGGTGCCGAAGACGGGCTGGTTCGCGGAGGCTGTGGGCGAGGTCTCGGAGAGCCCGTACCCCTCGTAGACCGGTACGCCGAAGGCCTCCTCGAAACGCTCCATCACGGCGACGGGCAGCGAGGCGCCGCCGGAGACCGCGAGCCGCAGCGTGGGCAGCCCGGGGGCCGGGGTCTCGGCGGCGGCCGTCACGAGGTTCACGTACATCGTCGGCACCCCGTGGAAGGTGTTGACGCGCTCCGCCGCCATCAGCTCGACGGCCCGCGTCGCGTCGAAACGCGGCAGCAGTACGAGCGTCGCGCCCGCGCGCCAGGTGGCGTTCATGGAGACGGTCTGGCCGAACGCGTGGAAGAGCGGGAGCGCGCCGAGGGCGATGTCGTCGCCGCGCACGTCGTGGGCGTCGAAGGCGCAGACCGTCGCGTTCATCACCAGGTTGAGGTGGCTGAGCACGGCGCCCTTGGGGACGCCCGTGGTGCCGCTGGTGTAAAAGACGACAGCGGGGTCGTCGGCCTCGCGCGTGACGTAGCCGGGGAGTGGCTCGGCCGCGCTCGCCAGAGTCTCCAGTTCGCCGCTCACGCCGAGGGTCAGCATCCGTACGCCGGTGGCGGCGGCAGCGGCCTTGCCCGTCTCGGCCTGCGCGGGGTGGCACAGGAGCAGGGTGGCGCCGCTGTCCCGCAGGACGTGCTCGACCTCTTCGGCGGAGAGGAGGAGGTGTACGGGGACGACGACGCCGCCCGCGGCGAGAATCGCGTAGTAGGCGCGCGGGAACTCGGCGGTGTTGGGCGCCATCAGGGCCACCTTGTCCCCCGGCCCGACCCCGAGCCCCACGAGCGCCGCCGCCTGCGCACGGGCCTGCTGCCACAGCTCCCGGAAGGTGAGCCGCAGTTCGCCCTCGACCAGGGCGGTGCGGTCCGGTCGGCGACGGGCGGGCTCGGCGAGGATCGCGGCGAGGGACAGCGTGGCCATGAGTGGTGCTCCGTTTCCTTGCGGTGGTGCGGTGGTGCGGTGGTGCAGTGGTGCAGTGGTGCAGTGGTGCGGTAGTACGGAGTTAAGCCGGGGGGCAGCCGGACGCGGTCAGCCGCGCTCGACCAGCAGCGCGCTGCCTTGGCCGACGCCCACGCACATCGTGGCGAGCCCGCGAGCCGCGCCGGTGCGGCGCATGCGGTGAAGCAGCGTGGTCAGGATGCGGGCGCCCGAGCAGCCGAGGGGGTGGCCGAGCGCGATGGCGCCGCCGGTCGGGTTCACCAGCTCGGGGTCGATGCCGAGGGCATCGACGCAGGCGAGGGCCTGGGCCGCGAACGCCTCGTTGAACTCGGCCTCCTGAAGGTCGCCGATGGACCAGCCGACGCGGGTCAGCGCCTTCTGGGTGGCGGGGACGGGTCCGATGCCCATGACGTCCGGGTGCACACCGGCGGAGGCGCCGGCGACGTACCGCCCGAGGGATTCGAGACCGAGCTCGATCAGGGCTTCCTCGCTGACGAGGAGGAGTCCGGCCGCGCCGTCGTTCATCGGCGAGGCGTTGCCCGCGGTGACGGTGCCGTCCTTGCGGAAGACGGGGCGCAGGCTGCTGAGCTTCTCGTACGAGGTGTCCTCGCGGACGCACTCGTCGAGCTCGACGAGGGTGCTGTCGGGCCGTGTGACGGGGAGGATCTCGTCGTCGAAGTGGCCGTTCTTGCGTGCCTCGGTGGCGCGTTGGTGGCTGCGGAGGGCGAAGGTGTCCTGGCGCTCGCGGGAGACGCCGTAGCGCTGCGCCACTTCCTCGGCGGTCTCCCCCATGGCGAGGACGCCGTGCAGGTCCTTCATCGCGGGGTTCACGAGGCGCCATCCGAGGCGAGTGTCGACGGTCTCCA
The DNA here is from genome assembly GCF_053606205.1 of Streptomyces sp. NPDC055239. Taxonomy (NCBI): domain Bacteria; kingdom Bacillati; phylum Actinomycetota; class Actinomycetes; order Kitasatosporales; family Streptomycetaceae; genus Streptomyces; species Streptomyces sp. NPDC055239. The sequence continues at coordinate 193,643 of NZ_JBSGRD010000011.1, forward strand.
TCTTGTGCGGCAGCGCTTCGTCGGGGCGGGGCAGGACGAAGGGGGCGCGGCTCATCGACTCGGAGCCGCCCGCGAGGACGATGTCCGCTTCGCCGGACGCGATGGTGCGGGCAGCGGCGGTGACGGCTTCCATGCCGGAGGCGCAGAGCCGGTTCACGGTGGCGCCCGGCACGGATTCCGGGAGTCCGGCGAGGAGGGCGGCCATCCGGGCCACGTTGCGGTTGTCCTCGCCCGCCTGGTTGGCGGCTCCCCAGTAGATGTCGTCGATACGGGCGGGGTCCAGCTCGGGGGTGCCCGCGAGGAGGCCGCGTACGACTGTGGCGGCGAGGTCGTCCGGGCGGACGGAGGAGAGGGTCCCGCGGAGTTTGCCGATGGGGGTGCGGCGGGCTGCGGCGAAGTGGACTGGGCGCACGATACGGCTCCGGATCGTTTGCGGTCAGCGGCTGTGGGTCTCGCGTGACGGCCTAGCGTTAATTAGCACTGCTAGTTTTGGAGTGTACGGGGCGCTCGCGCTGGGGGGAAGGGTGGTCTTTTCCCCCGACCCCGCCCCTTCCCGGCTGTGACATTTGCGGCTCCGCCGCGGCCGCTCGGCGCGGGGGCCCAGCACCTTGCGCGCACCGTCATCACCGGCTTCGCCGCGTTCGTCCTCAAACGCCGGACGGGCTAGAGAGAGCGACCCGTACCGCTCCCCCCTCCGCATCCACCTTCCCCACCCAGCCCCCGGAGAGGTACAGCCCCTGGTTGGGCAGCACCCTCCGCAGCACTCGTTGGCGGTGCAGGTTCCGCCCGTCCTGCGTGACCACCAGGGCGGGACAGCGCACTGCCTCCGCCGTCCGCAGGACGAAGCGGCTCCCCTGAACGTCCGGCACGAGCCGGTTCGGCGCCACCCACCTCAGCGGGGCGTCCGCCACCACAGGCACGCCGCCGGAAGGCCATCGCGCACCCTCCAGATAGCCCCGCACCGCATCCGCGACCCGCGCCCCCTCCCCCGCCGCCACCCGCGCGGGCTCCACCGCGTGCACTCCGCTGCCCACCGCGAAGACGCCCGGCGAGTCCGTGCGGAACGAACCGTCCACCGCGGGGCCCCGCGTCCCGGGGTCCAGGAGCACGCCCCCGCGCCGAGCCAGCTCGTGGTCGGGGACGAAGTCACCGGTGAACACCACCGTGTCGCAGTCAAGGGACCTCTCCCGCCCGTCCGGGCGCCGCAGCCGCACCCCCGAAAGGCGGCCACGTCCCAGGAGTTCGGTCACGACCGCCTCGGTCACCAGCGGCACCCGCGCGGGACCGAGCCGAGCCGCCGCGGCCCGCGCCCGGCCCACCTGCGCCCGCGCCTCCTCCGTGACGAGTGCGGCGACCTCCACTCCCGCGCGCCGCAGCGTGGCCAGCGCCTCGTAGCTCACCGGCTCCGCCCCCACGACGACCGCCCGGGTCCCGATCTCCTGCCCGTAGATGTGGACCGCCTGCTGCAGCTCACCGGTGGTGAACACGCCCGCCGGGCGCGTCCCCGGCACGAGCCGTGCCGTCCGTGGCCTTTCCCGCGCGCCCGTGGCCAGGACCACGGCGCGCGCGGTGATCCGCTCCAGGCCGTGCGGTCCCGTCGTGTCCACCGCGAGCGACCCGGCCCATCCGGTGGCGGTCACCCCGGTCCGTACCGCCGCTCCGGCGCCCAGGGCGGCCTCGACGAGGCGTTCCGCGTACTGCGGTCCCGTCACGCCCCAGCGCCCGAATCCACGGTGGTCGCAGTGGCGCGGCACTCCGCCGGCCCGCGCCTCCCTCTCGAGTACCTCCACCGTGCCCGCGCCCGACGTCGCGAGGCGGGTGGCCGCGGCGAGTCCCGCGGGGCCCGCGCCGACGACGAGTACGTCCACACTCCGCTGCCGCCTCATCGCTCCGCCCCCGACTCGCCCCAGCCTTCGAAGAGTTCACGTACCGCGGCCCCGCAGTAGAACCCCTGACAGCGCCCGCCCCGCGCCCGTGTCCGTCGCCGCAGTCCGTCGAGCGACCCGGGCGGGACCGTACTGATGAGGGCGTCCCTGATCTCCCCGCGGGTCACGCGCTCGCAGTGGCAGATGATGCTGCCGTACGCGGGGTCGGTCGCGATGAGGTCGGCGCGCTGGTAGGGGCGGGGGAAGGCCTCTCCGAGGTTGGGCATGCTCACGGGGTCCAGGTTTCCGGCCACCGTCAGGTCGAGGTCGGGGCCCGCGTCATCGGCGAGCAGGCCGACGACGTACTCCGCGATCGCCATCGACGCGGTGAGGCCCGTGGACCGGATGCCGCCGACGGTGATGTACCGCTCCTCGGGTGAGCTGTGGATCTGGTAGTCGTCGTGCTCGGTGGCCGCCCGCAGCCCGGCGTAGACCGCGGTGACCTCCTCGTCAAGCAGTGCGGGCAGGATGCGTCGGCCCTTGGTGCGCAGTCCGGCGAGGCCGTCCTCCGTCGTGTCCGTCGCCCCCTTGTCGTCCAACTCCTCCGCGGTGGGGCCCAGAAGGACGTTTCCGTAGATGGTCGGAGCCACAAGCACGCCCTTTCCCAGCGCTGTCGGCACCGGCAGGAGAATGTGGCGGACCAGGTCGCGGGCGAGTTTGTCGAAGACGATGAGCTGGCCCCTGCGCGGGGTCACCGTGAACTCGCCGCGTCCAAGGAGCCGCCGGTCGAGCGCGTCGGCGTGCAGACCCGCCGCGTTGATGAGGTAGCGGGTGCGTACGACACCTCGGGGCGTGGTCAGTTCGTGGCAGTCGGCGGAGCCGTCCGGTGACGGCGCGGAATCCACATCGCCGACCTTGCAGTTGAGGTGCAGGTCCACTCCCTCGCGCACGGCTTGGGTGGCGTACGCGAGTGTCGTCGTCCAGGGGCAGATGAGGGACTCGCCCGGGACGACAAGTGCGCCCAACGCGCCCTCGCCCAGGTGTGGTTCGCGTGATCTGACCTCGGCGGCGCCGATGATGCGGGCTTCGTCGTACTCGTTGCGTTCCGCCTTGTCCAGCAGGGCGGGCAGCGCCGCGAGTTGCTCCTCGTCCCAGGCCACGAGCAGGGCTCCGACCGGCTCCACCGGGATGCCGGACTCTTCCGCGTACGCGGCGAGCAGGCGTCGGCCCTCGCGTACGAGACGGGCCTCGAGGGAGCCGGGTACGGCGTCGAAACCGGTGTGCAGGATGGCGGTGTTGGCCTTCGACGTGCCGTCACCGACGTCGCTGGAGGCTTCGACGAGGGCGACCCGGAGGTGGTGGTGTCCCGCCAGTTCGCGGGCGATGGCGGAGCCGACGACCCCGGCTCCCACCACGGTCACGTCATAGGGCTCGGAGGGCAGCGGGCCCTTGGTGGTGACGGTCATGACGACGGTACGGGCGCACGGTCGAGGAGGGCGTCCACGGCCGAGCGGAAGCCGCCGATGCGCTCGGCGGCCTGTGTCGCGTCGATCTTCGGTTCGTAGACGGTGGTGGGCCGCCACCGTGGGACCGCGTCGCGCACCGTGAGTTTCGGGTCGAGTCCCATGCGCGCGACGACGCCCACGCCGAGGGCGGTGACATCGGGCAGCGCCGATACCTCGACGGGGATCTGGAGCAGGTCGGCCTGGGTCTGCATCAGGAGGGCCGAGCGGGTCAGGCCTCCGTCGACGCGCAGGCTCGTCAGGGGCTCGCCCAGATCGGCGGCCACGGCGTCGGCCAGGGACGCGACCTGGGCCGCGATGCCCTCGCACAGGGCACGGACCAGATGGCCGGGGGACGTGTCGAGGCCGAGGCCGGTGATCGAGCCGCGCAGATCGCCGCGCCACCAGGGCGCCGCGAGCCCGGCGAGCGCCGGGACGAACGTGACGCCGCCCGTGTCGGGCACGGACGAACCCACCAGGTCGAGGTCCGGCGCCCCTTCGATGACGCCGAGGTCCGTGAGCCAGCGGACGGCGGAGGCGGCGGTGTAGACCTGCCCGTCCAGGCAGTAGCTGCTCTCCCCCGCGAAGCGCCAGGCGACACAGCTGACCAGGCCTGAATCACCCCGGCGCGGCCGGGTGCCGGTCTGGGCGAGCAGGAACGCGCCTGTTCCGTAGGTGCACTTGGCGCTGCCCGGCTCGGTCACGTCCTGGGCGAGCAGCGCGGCCTGCTGGTCGACGAGGAGGCCGGTCAGCGGCAGCTCGGGGCCGAAGGCCTTCGTGGTGCCGACCGGGCCCGCCGCGTCGACGACACGCGGCAGCCGCTCGTCGGCGAGGCCGAAGACGTCAAGGGCGCGCGGTGACCATGTGACGTCGTCCAGGTCGAGGAGCTGGGTGCGTCCGGCGGTCGCCGCGTCGGTGACGAACTCACCGGTGAGCCGGTGGACCAGCCATGCGTCGCTGGTGGTGACGACGCCTTCGCGCGTGAGGTGGCGGCGTATCCACGCCATCTTGGGCGCGGCGAAGTAGGGGTCGAGCGGGAGGCCCGTCAAGTGCTGCAACTCGGCGGCGTAAGGACTGAGTTCCGTGCAGAGCGGTTCCGCGCGGCGGTCCTGCCACACGATCGCCTCGGTCAGCGGGCGGCCCGAAGCGGGGTCCCAGGCGAGCACCGTCTCGCCCTGGTTGGCGAGGCCGACCGCGGCGACCGGCTCTCCCGCGTCGGCCAGGGCGCGGCGTCCCGCGTCGACCACCGAGTCGTACAGGGCCGCCGGATCGACCTCCACCAGGCCGCCCGGGAGGTGGCGCGGGCGTACGGGCGCGGCGCCGGAGCCGATCACTCCGCGGTCCGGGCAGAGGACGAGAGCCTTCGTGCCGGAGGTGCCTTGGTCGATGGCGAGGACTGCCTCGCCGCGCGGTCCGCTGCCATTCGTGATCACCGCGGAAGCCTGCTACAGCTGCCGGGAAGGCGTCAAGAGCCCCCTTCCCAGGGGGTTCCGCACCCCTTCCGGGGGCGAGCCCATCCCCCGACTTTTCGGAAAATGCCAACCGGCGCGCCGAGTTGACCTCAATTCAAACTCAAAAGATCCACGAACCGCCCTGAGAACGGAAGTTCCAGATCTACACTGACCGCCGAACAACATCATTTCGTCATAGGCCAGTTCACACACGCTCTGCCCTCCGCCCTCCTCCCCCACAGAGGATTCATGCCCACTCCGTCAGGCCGCCCCGTGTATCACCCGGCGGGCCACGACGAACAGTTGCGCGCCGTGCTCCAGGACCTCAGGACGGGTCGCTGGGTGTCGACGCGCACCCTTCTCGACTCCACGCCCGACTGGGGCCTGTGGACGCAACGCACCCAGATCCTGGCGGCCGCCGTCGCCGGTTCCGACGTGGTCAGGGCCTGGCTGACCGAGGAGCCGCACAGCGCCGCGGCATCCGTTCTGCACAGCAGGGTCCTTGTCGAGCGGACCCTGCGCGCCCATCGCGCCGGGCACCGCCAGACCAACGAGCTGTGGCGCGAGGCGGCAGCGGCGTGCGGCGCCGCGATGGACGCCTCACCCGAGGATCCCGTGCCGTGGGTCTGCCTGCTCGCCCTCGCCCAGCTCGACAAGGGGCAGCGCTGGGACGAGCACCGGGTGCCGGCCCCCGAGCCGATGCTCTTCCCCGGGCCCTGGCATCTCCTCGCCGAGGCCGACAAGCGCGACCCGGGCAACCGTGAGGCCTACCACCGGATGCTGCAGTTCGCGTACGCGCGCCGCCCCGGAGGTCCGCTCACCGAGGCGGTCAACTTCGCCCACTGGGCGTCCGGTTCGGCGCACGCGGGCTCGTCGCTGCACCTGTTGCCCCTTTATGTACGCGTCGAGCGGTACCGCAAGGACGGCGGCAGCGAGAACGCCCTCGACCTGCACTGGATAGGGGAGGACGCGACCCGCTCCGCCCTGCGCGCGCTGCACCTGTGGTTCGAGCACGCGCCGCCCGCGTCGACCTCGCTCCTCGACCTCAGCCACCTGGCCCACGCGCTGTGGGGCGCGCATCACTTCCAGGACGCGGCAAGAGTGTTCGACGTCCTTGACCCCTTCTACACCGTGGCGCCGTGGACGTACCGCACGCGCTCACCCGGTGACACGGACGCGGCGGCCGAGATGTTCATGCAGGCGCGTACGCGCTGTATGACCGCCTTACGCGATCCGGGCTGAGGCCCCCTGCCACCCCCCGGCAACGGCCTTTCGCTCAGCACCACCCGCTCCCCGAACCACCGCTCCCCACCGGAGGTACATCCGTGTCCCGCACCACCTGGTCGAGCACCGCATCGACCACAGACCCGCTGCCCGACGAGGAACAGAGGCTCAGGGAGCTCGGCTACCAGCCGGTCCTCGCGCGCCGGATGGGCGGCTTCGGCAACTTCGCCATCAGCTTCTCCGTCATCTCCATCCTCTCCGGCTGCATGACCCTGTACGGCTTCGGCCTCGGCACGGGCGGCCCTGCCGTGATGCTCTGGGGCTGGGCGGGCGTCGGTCTCTTCGTGCTCTGCGTGGGCATGGCGCTCGCCGAGGTCACCAGCGCGTACCCGACGTCGGGAGCCCTCTATTACATGGCCGACCGGCTCGGTGGGCGGCGCTGGGGCTGGTACACGGGCTGGTTGAACCTGCTCGGTCTGCTCGGCGCGATAGCGGGCATCGACTACGGCGCCGCGCTCTTCTCCGGGGCGTTCCTGAACCTGAAGTTCGGCTTCACGCCGACGCCGGAGAAGACCTTCCTGATCTTCCTCGGCATCCTGCTCCTGCACGCCGTGCTCAACCTGTTCAACGTACGCCTGGTGAGTCTGCTCAACTCGATCAGCGTGTGGTGGCACGTGGCCGGTGTCGCAGTGATCGTGGGCGTCCTCGCGATCGTGCCGGACCACCACCAGTCCCCGGGATTCGTCTTCGGTGAGTTCGTCAACAACACCGGCTGGGACAACCCGCTCTACGTCACGGCGATCGGTCTGCTCCTCGCGCAGTACACCTTCTGCGGATACGACGCTTCCGCGCACCTGTCGGAGGAGACCTCCAACGCCTCGGTGTCCGCGGCGCGCGGCATCGTGCGTGCCATCTGGGCGTCGTGGATCGCCGGTTTCATCCTGCTCGCAGGGCTGACGTTCGCGATCCAGGACTACGCGGGCACGGTGAACACCGACACCGGCGTGCCGCCCGCGCAGATCATGATCGACGCGATCGGCGAGTCCGGGGCGACGGCGCTGCTGCTCATCGTGATCGTGGCGCAGCTGTTCTGCGGCAACGCCGAGACCGCCGCGGCCAGCCGCATGGTGTTCGCCTTCAGCCGCGACAACGCGCTGCCCGGATCGAAGATATGGCGCAAGGTCAGCTCCCGGACCCAGGTGCCGGTGCCCGGCGTCTGGCTCTCGGTCGGTCTGGCCGCGGTCATCGCCCTGCCGTCCCTGTACTCGACGACCGCGTACACGGCCGTGACCGCCATCAACGTCATCGGGATCACGCCCGCGTACGCCATCCCGATCTACCTGCGCCTGCGGGCGGGCGACCGCTTCGAGAAGGGCCCGTGGCACCTGGGCCGCTGGAGCAAGCCCATCGGCTGGATAGCGGTGGTCTGGGTGGTCTTCGTGACGATCCTGTTCTGCCTGCCCCAGGTCTCGCCGGTGACGGTCGACTCGATGAACTACGCGGCCATCGCGCTCGTCGTGGTGCTCACCCTCGCCACCATCTGGTGGTTCGTGGCGAAGGGCTCCTACAGCACGCCGTCGGCGTACGGGAACGAGCGGGAGCAGGCGGAGATCGCGGAGGACATCATCTAGGCGACGAGCGGGATCCTCTGGCGAACCGCCTTGTGGAATTAGCGAACCGCCTTATGGGAGACGGTCGTTGAGGATCCGCTGGAAGAGTCGGTGGTCGCGCCAGGCGCCGTTGATGTGCAGGAACTCCGGCGCGACACCGAACTCCTCGAAGCCGCACTTGGTGAGGACCCGCTGCGAGGGCACGTTGTCGAGGAGCGTGCCCGCCTCGACGCGGTGCAGGCCGAGTTCGGTGTCGGCGGCGGCGCAGGCCCGCAGGACGGCCGCGGTGGCGAGGCCGCGGCCGACGTGGTCCACGTCGATCCAGTAACCGAGGTTTCCGCTGCGCCAGGGGCCGAGGACGATGCCGGTCAGGGTGACCGAGCCGACGATGTCCCCCTCACGGTCGAGCACCCAGGGCGCCGCACGCCCGGCCCTGCAGTCCTCCAACTGGACACGGAGCCGGGCGGCCTGCGCCTGCGTCGTGAAGTAGTCCTCGGGCCGGGCGGGTTCCCACGGCCCCAGGTGCGCGCGGCTGCGCAGGCGGGCGCGGGCGAGACCGCCCGCGTCCTCCAGCGTGGCGGGGCGCATGACGACGTCCGGGGTGATGCGGGCGGATTCGGTGATCATGCGCCAAGGGTAGGGACTGCGGCAGGCACGCGGGCCGGTTGGCTCACCTTCCGCCCGCCACGCGCAGGATCGTCCCTGACGTGTACGACGCCTCGCCCGAGAGCAGCCAGGAGACGGCCGCCGCGATCTCGTCGGGCTGACCGGAGCGCCCCAGGGGGATCCCCGCGGCGAGCTTCGCCGGGCGCTCGGGGTCGGCGTGGAACTCGGTCCAGATCACGCCGGGCGCGACGGCGTTGACGCGGATGCCGTCGGCGGCGACCTCCTTCGACAGGCCGACGGTCATCGTGTCGACGGCACCCTTGGCAGCGGCGTAATGGACGTACTCGCCCGGGGCGCCGAGGGTCGCCGCCGCGGAGGAGATGTTCACGATGCCGCCACCGGCGCCGGTCCGGGTCATGTCGCGGATCGCGCGGCGGGCGCAGAGGAGGTAGCCGAGTACGTTCACGTCGAGCGCGCGCCGCATGGCGGCGGCGTCGGCCTGCGCGAGCGGCCCCACCGGGGCGCCGATCCCGGCGTTGTTCACGAGCCCCGTGACCGGGCCAAGATCAGCGGCGGCGGTCTCGAAGAGGCGGTCGACGTCCGCCTCGTCGGCGGTGTCCATCCGGACGGTGACGCAGCGGGCGCCCGCGTCTGCCTCTGCTCCTCCCGCGCTCGTCGCTCGGACTTCCGCGGCCACCTTCTCGGCGGCATCGGCGTCGGAGTGATAGCCGAGGGCGATGTGGTGGCCCTCCTTGGCGAGGCGGACGCAGATGGCCGCGCCGATGCCGCGGCTGCCGCCGGTGACGACTGTGACGGGGTTCTGCGGCACGTTTCCTCCGAGGGGCAGGGGCGGGGTGGTCATTTGATCGATCATTCACCAAACCGCTCACTCGGGTAAAGCGGGCGGCGCGCTCCTGTGCACCTCATTGGACCTTCCGCCGAGGGACTTCAGCGTTCGTGGTTCGAAAAGCACATGGTGCGCGCGGGTGTCGACGGACTTGGATTGCCAAGGTCAGGACAGCGGGGTTGCTCCCCGGCGTCGAAAGTCGAAAGTCGAGAGCGAGAGGGGACGCGACCAGCCGCATGACCTCCATGCTCGACGGCTGCACGCCCTGGCCCCCGGAGTTCGTCGACCGATACCGGTCGGCCGGGCACTGGCGCGGCATCACGCTGGACAACCTGCTGCGCGGCTGGGCCCTGCAGTACGGGCCGCGTACGGCGCTGGTGCACGAGGGCACCCGCATCACGTACGCGAACCTGAACCGGCGCGTGGACCGGATGGCCGCCGGGTTCCGGCTGCGCGGTCTGAGGCCAGGACAGCGGGTCGTCGTCCAGCTGCCGAACGTTCCCGAGTTCGTCGTCACCGTGTTCGCGCTGATGCGCGTCGGCGCGATCCCCGTGACCTGCCCGGTCTCGCACCGCGCCCCCGAGGTGTCCCACATCGCGCGGGTCGCCCAGGCCGTCGGCTACGTCGGCCCCTCGACCTACCAGGGCTTCGACCACACGGCGATGGCCGCCGGCATCGCCGCCCAAGGGCCCTTCCTGCGGCGGGTGTTCACCTTTGAGGCGCCGGGCACCTCATCCCCGTACGGCGGCATGACGACCGACCCGTCGGGGTGTCACTACTTCCCGCTGGGCTCCGTCGACTCGCCGCCCGGTCCCGCGCTCGCGCAGAGCGCCGGCCAGGTGGCGTTCCTCCTGCCCTCCTGCGATGCCGTCGGTGCCGTCGGTGCGCCCCGGCTCGTTCCGCGCACCCATGACGACTACGCCTACCAGGTGCGGGCCGCGGCCGAGCTGGTGTCGCTCACCGAGGACGACGTCTATCTGGCCGCGCACCCCGCCGGGTCGAACCTCACCTTCGGCTGCCCCGGCATCGTCGGGACCCTCTCCGTCGGCGGCACCGTCGTCCTGGTCGAGAACGCGGAGCCCGCCCCGTGCCTTTCGGCCATCGGACGGGAGCGGGTCACCGTCACGTCGCTGGTGCCCGCCGTCGCCCGGCTCTGGCTCGACGCGCTTGCCTCGGCCGAGGCCGAGGCCGACGTGAGCAGTCTGCGTCTCGTGCAGCTCGGCGGCGCGCCCCTGGACCCGGCGACCGCCGCGCGCGTGGGCCCTGAATTGGGCTGCCGCCCGCAGCAGGTGTTCGCCATGGCCGAGGGGCCGCTCACGCTCACCCGGCCCGCCGATCCGGACGAGAGCGTGCTCACCACGCAGGGCCGCCCGCTGTCGCCCGACGACGAGATACGCCTGGTCGACGCCGACGGCGAGGACGTGCCCGACGGGGAGCCCGGCGAGCTGCTCGCGCGGGGCCCGTACACCCCGCGCGGCTACTACCGGGCACCCGACCACGACGCACGTTCCTTCACCGCCGACGGCTACTTCCGCACCGGGCGCCTCGCGCGGCGCACCCCGGACGGCAACCTGGTCGTCTAGGTCTTCCCGTCGCCTAGGCCTTCTCGGGGACTCCGGTCCCGGACACCTGGTCCTCGGGGGCGGCCGCCTCGGGGGCCAGGCTGTCCATGAAGGAGGAGACGGAGAACACGGCGCGCCCCGGGCCCGCGGGACCGTATCCGGGCGGCGACGAAAGGCCGTTGGACTCCATCGTCGCGCGGTACGCCTCCAGGAGACGGACGTGGTACTCAAGGGGCGCGCCCAGCGGGTTCGCCTTGCCCAGCGGAGTCGTCGGCTCCGGGCACCACGTGGTGAAGCGGGGCGTGATGCCGCGCGACATGAAGTACTGCAGCCCCTCGACGGTGGAGTCGATGGCCTCACCGACCGTCTTGAACCCGAAGGGCTCCGCCATCTCCACGCCCGCCACGAAGTTCGGGATGACGTTGCGCGGCCCGAAGACATCGGCGGAGTCCAGGATGCGGCGGTGCCACTCGTCGCGGCCGACGTAGCGCTCCTTGCCGGGGCAGTAGCGCTCGAACAGGTACGGGTCCCACACCTCGTAGTTGGGGTGGTAGATCCGTACGCCGTAGTCGTGGAAGCGCTGTACGTCCGCCTTGGGCAGCGCCTGCGCGACGACCTTGCCGATCCAGCGGCCGGGGAAGCGCTCCTCGATGGCCTTCGCGTACTGCCCGTAGAAGTCGGCCTCGTCCTTGCCCTGGAGCTTCGAGGTGATGGCGCCACCGGTGAGCGTGTACGCGGTGGAGGACTTAGCGGTGTCGTACTTGTCGATGATCGCGAGGGCTTCGAGGACCTCGTCCATCGGCTTCACGCCCGTGTAGGGGCGGCCCGCCGCCTTCTGCTGGCGCCAGTTGTGGTTGATGTCGCAGTACCCGCACTCCTCCTTGGCGCCGAAGTACTGGCAGACCCGGAAGACCGTCAGGTAGATCAGGTAGCCCCACTGGATGGTGGGCGCCACCTCCATGACGGACTTGCCGTTCTCCAGGGTGTGCCGGTAGTAGTCCGGCATCGGCGGCAGGCCCACGTCGGAGATCCGGGCGCCGTCCAGGTACAGGCCGAGCACGCCGTTGTCGTCGGCGGCCACGCGGTAGGGCGACGAGGGGTTCACGCGGACCGAGACGACCGTGCGGCGCAGGTCGTAGGGGCCGCCGGTGAGGACGATCTCCTCGGGCGGGCGGCGCAGGGCGGCGGCGCCGAGCTCGGGCAGCGTGCTGTGGTCGAAGGAGAAGATGAAGTACGACTTCGGCTTGATCTCACCGCCCTCGTTGTCGCTGAGCGCGGACTCGTCGAAGGCCATGCCACCCCTGAGCAGGTCTTCTTTGATCACCGCCTCTCGCGGCACCTGCGGGAACCGCTCCATGAGTCCCTCTACGAGCTGGGTACGGCTCTCGCTGCGGCTTGCCATCTGCCGGGCACCTCGGATCCTGTCGGTGAATTGTGCTTTCCCGTGGCCCCCACGCTAATACCCTCCTCCCGCGGCGCGGACCCGCCTCCGGTTCTGGGCCATCCCGGCCCTGCTCCGCCGGGAACCTCGGAGTGCCGCTCTCGCGTTGTCCTGGCATGAATGAGCTGGTTGCCGGAGGGAACGTGCCACTGCCGGACGGTGCCGTCACCCTGCGGGTGTCCGGCCCCTTCGACCTGTCCGTGATCGTCACCGGCGACAGCGGGAAGGTCGCGGGCGACGGCGACTTCGTCTTCTACAACCAGCCCGCCGCGCCCGGCGCCCGGCTCCAGGGCGACACGGTCACGGTCGACTCGCGGCGTCTGCGTGCCGGTGCGAGCCGCGTCACCGTGGCCGTCAGCCCCGCCGAGCCCGGCACTCCCCTGGGCCGCCTTCCCGGCATCACGCTGCAGGTGCACGGGCCCGGCGGCCGGCACGTGGCCCGTTTCACACCGCCGCGCCCCGACCGCGAGACGGTGCTGCTGCTCGCGGAGATCTACCGGCGGGGCACGGGGTGGAAGCTGCGGGCGATCGGGCAGGGGTACGCGGACGGGCTCGCGGGGGTGGCGAGGGACTTCGGGGTGGACGTGGCGCAGGACGAGAGCCCTCAGCCCCAGCAGCCCTCCCCCTCCGCTGCCGGTCAACACGCACCCGCGCCCGCCGGTGCGCCCATGCCCATGCCCCGGCCTTCGGCCGCACCCGACCCCGACGGATTCCTCCCGCTGATCAACGCCGCACGGGCTTCGGCGGGCGCGCCTCCGGTCACTCTCGACGCCCGGCTGACCGCCGCCGCGAGCGCGCACGCCGCCGGGATGGCGGCGCGGTCCACGCTGAGCTCGGAGCACGCGGACGGCACGTCCCTCTACCAGCGCGTGGTCGCGGGCGGGTACGCCTATCTGGCCATCGGCGAGCATCTCGTCTCCGGACCCCGCACGCCCGCCGACTTCCTGGAGTACTGCCTCTCCGGCGAGGAGTCACGGCGTACGGTGCACAGCCGCGCGTACACGCAGGTCGGCGTGGCCCACACCACCGACGCGCGCTCCGGCGACGTCTACTGGACCGCGCTGTGGGCCACCCCTCTCACCCCGCAGGGGCTCGCGGAGTGGGCGTCGGCCGTGCTCCGTCTCACCAACGCCGAGCGGACGGCGGCCGGTCTTCGCCCCCTCGCCCCCGACCCGCTCCTGACCGTGGCGGCGCAGGGCCACAGCGCGGACATGGTCGCCCGCGCCTACTACTCCCACACCTCGCCCGACGGCGGCGAACCCTGGCACCGCGCGTCGGCGGCGGGCAGCACGCACCGGGCGATCGGCGAGAACATCGCCTGCGGGCAGCGCACGCCCGCCGAGGTGGTGGACGGCTGGATGAACAGCCCCGGTCACCGGGCCAACATCCTCAAGCCCTCCTTCACCCACCTCGGCGTCGGCTTCGCGGGCGGCGGGTCGGCAGGGACGTACTGGACGCAGCTCTTCGGCGGCTGAGACCGGCGCCCCCGCCGGGGCATGCCGTCAGCCCACCGCCACCGGAACCCCGCTGCGAGCCGACTCATAGCCCGCCGCCACGATCTTCAGCGTCCGCAGTCCGCCCTCGCCGTCGGCGACGTCCATGCCGCCATCCTGCGGTCCGTACAGGAACGCACGCAGCATCCGCTCGTCCAGATCGGCCCCGAAGGGCAGTTCGAGCCCTTGTCCCCGGCGTTCGCTGTAGCCGTGGACCGCCTGGTCGAAGGCGTCCATCTCCAGGGTCGCCCGCTCGCCGACCACGGTGAGTTCGAGCCCGCCCCAGGAGTGGTGGGAGCGCGGGTGCGACCAGCTGCAGTCGATCGTGGCCACCGAGCCGTTGTCGTAGGTCACGGTGACCAGGCCGCTGGTCTCGGCGTCGACCTCGCCCTCGTACATGCGGTTGTTGGTCTGGGCGTACACGTCGACGGGGCGTGCATCGCCGAAGAGGTCGTCCAGGAGGTCGGCGATGTGGACCGTGTGGTCCATCAGGGCCCCGCCGCCCGCCAGTTCGGGATCGGCGAACCAACGCCGGGAGGCGGGCATGGAGCCGTTGTTCGCGCCGGACACGGTCAGGACCCGGCCCGCCTCGCCCGATGCGACGGCCGCCTTGACGGCCGCGTACGCGGGGCTGAAGCGGACGGGGAAGGCGACTGCGAGCCGTACGCCTGCCGCGCGGCAGGCCGCGAGCATCGCCTCGCCGTCCTCGACCGTCGTGGCCAGGGGCTTCTCGCACAGGACGTCCACGCCGTGGGAGGCGGCGAGCTCCACGAGGGGCCGGTGGCGCGCGTTCTCGGAGCAGACGATCACCACGTCGGGGCCCCAGGCGAAGGCCTCGTCGTACGTTTCCGCGTAGGCGACCCCCATCTCCTCGGCGAACGCGCGTCCCCGCACCTCACCGGGCGCGGCCGAGCCGGTGTCGGGGTCGCTGCCGATGACCTCGACATCCGGCATACGGGCCAGGAGCCGCAGGTATCCGGCCGCGTGGACATGGGCGAACGACAGAACGGCGACCTTCATCGCGTGACCTCCTTGATGTCCGACTCAGCCTTGATGTCCGACTCGATGCCCGTCCGGATCTCGACGGCCCGGCCCGTGCGGCTCGACTCCACCGCCGCCTCGGCGATCCGCACCGCCTCGATCCCGTCCCGCGCGCTCACCCGTGGCTCACCGCCGCCCGCCTCCCACGAAGCCGCGAACTCCCGCAGCTCGGAGAGGTAGGGGCTCTCCGTCATCGGGCTCGAAGGGATGCCCTCGTTGGCAGCGCGCACTCCTTGCGCGGTGACGCGGTAGCCGGGCACGGACGTGGAATCGTGCCGCAGGAGTCCGTCGCTGCCCGCGATCCGGAACGTCGTACGGAACTGCTGGTCCGGGAGCCCCCAGAGGCCGGTGATGTGGCTGATCGCGCCGGAGGCGTGGGTGAGGACGGCGGTCGCCGAGACCACCTCGGCCTCCGTGCCCCCCTTGGCGTGCTCGACTCCCCGCGTCTGCGCGTGCACCCGGACCACGTCGCCCGCGATCCAGCGGGCGACGTCGATGTCGTGCACCATCAGGTCCATGATCACGCCGCCGGACTTGGCAGGGTCGGCGAACCAGGGCGCCCACTGCGGGCGCGCGCCGCCCCGAGTGAACCGCAGCACCGCAAGCTCACCCAACTCGCCTCCCGCGACGGCTTGTCGCATCGCCGCGTACGCCGGGAAGTACCGCACGACATGGGCGGGGTGCAGCCGTACGCCCGCCGCTTCGGCGGCTGCGGCGATCTCCTCGGCGTCGGAGGTGTTGAGGGCGAGCGGCTTCTCACAGATGACGTGCCGGCCCGCGGCGACGGCCGCGAGGGCGAGTTCCTTGTGGGTGGGGGTGGGGGTGCAGATGTCGACGGCCGTGCAGTCGGCGAGCAGTTCGCCGAGACTCGCCACCGCGGCGACCTCGCGCCCGGCGTACTCGGCGGCGAGCTTCTCCGCGGAGCCGTCGACGGTGTACACGCTGACGCGCGCACCCAGTTCCAGCCAGCCGGGGAGATGGGCGCGGGCGATGCCGCCCGCGCCGATCAGGCCTATTCGCATGGGCAGAGTTACCTTTCGTGGTTCCTGGAGTGGGAGTGGGGTCAGCTCTTGGAGCCGGAGAGTGCGACGCTCTGCACGAAGTGCCGTTGCAGGAGGACGTAGACGACGAGCATCGGCAGGCTCGCGATGAGCGAACCGGCCATCATCACGGGGTAGTTGGTCTCGAACTGGCCCTCGAGCGAGGTCAGTCCGGCACTGATCGGCATCTTCTGCGGGTCGGTGTTCACGATCAGCGGCCACAGGAGGTCGTTCCACGACCACATCGCGGTGATGACGGCGAGCGCGGCGAGCGCGGGCCGCACGAGAGGCAGCATGATCGACCAGAAGATGCGGAACGGACCCGCGCCGTCGATCCGCGCGGCCTCCTCAAGCTCCTTGGGGAGCGTGAGGAAGAACTGCCGCAGCATGAAGGTCCCGAACGCGCTGAACATGCCGGGCAGGAACAGCGCGGGCGCCGAGTTGAGCAGGCCGAGCCGCTGGATGATGTCGTACTGCGGAAGGACGAGCAGCGAGCTCGGCACCATGAGCACGGACAGGAAGAGCCCGAACAGGACGTTGCGGCCCCGGAACTGCATGCGCGCGAAGGCATAGGCGGCGAGCGAGCAGAACACCAGCTGCCCGACCGTGCGCCCCACGGTGTTGAAGACGCTGTTGAAGAGCATCTCCCGGAACGGCAGTGCGCTGAAGACCTCTTCGAAGCTCGACCAGTTCCAGGTGTGGGGCAGGAAGGTCGGCGGCACCCGCGCCGTCTCGGCGAGGGACTTGGCCGCGGTGAGCAGCTGCCACAGGAAGGGGAAGACCATCACCAGGGCGCCGAGCGAGAGCACGGCGTGGGTGGCGACCGAACCGGCTTTGATGCGCCGGACATTGATGCGTCGGACGTTGATGCGACGACTCGCGGGCCGTACGGAAGCGCTCGCTGAAGACTCACGCATAGTGCACCCACCTCTTCTGCAGCCTGAACTGCACCAGCGTCAGCGCCGCGATGATCAGCATGAGCAGGAAGGCGAGGGCGGCGGCCGGGCCCTGGGCGTTCTCGATGAAGGCCCACTTGTAGAAGAGGCTCACCACCGACTGGGTGTCGCCGATCGCCGGGTTCTTCTCGGCCATCATGATGTAGATCAGGTCGAAGGTCTGCAGTGAGTTGATCATGCAGATGATGGACGAGAAGAAGATCGTCGGGCTGAGCAGCGGCATCGTGATCGTGAAGAAGCGGCGCAGCGGTCCCGCGCCGTCCAGCTCGGCGGCTTCGTAGTAGTCCTGCGGGATGCCCTTGATGCCCGCCATGAAGATGATCAAGTAGTAGCCGGTGGTCGACCAGACCATGACGGTGCCGATCGCGTACACGGCGGTCGAGGGGTCGGAGACCCAGTAGCGGCGGTCCGCGCCGAACCACTCGAAGACTTCGTTGATCAGTCCGTAGTCGCCGTTGTAGAGCCAGTTCCAGACGAGGCCGACGGCGACGGGCAGCGTCACGAACGGGATGAAGTACAGGGCGCGGTAGACCGCGACGCCGCGCAGTCCGCGCCGGTTGAGCAGCGCCGCGACACCGATCGCGAGCGGCAGGGCGAGCAGTCCGATGACGCAGTAGATCAGCGTGTTGCCGAGTGCCTGCCAGACGGTGACGTCCTTGAGGACGCGTACGTAATTGTCCGTGCCGATCCAGGTGTTGCCGCCGAACGCCCCGAACTCGGTGAAGCTGTAGAAGAAGGTCTGGAGCAGCGGCCAGAAGTAGAAGAGGGCGAAGCCGATGCCGAGCGGCGCGATGAAGAGGTAGGCGGCGCGCTGGTTGCGGGACTTGGGCGCGGACCCGGACTGCGGTCTGCTGCCGAGGACGCGGCTACGGCTGCGTCCTGCCGCCTTCGCCGCCGCCGTGGAGGGAAAGACACTCATCATGCGCGCTCCTCCTTCAGGGCCCGGTCCATCTGCTCGCCCAGCGTGCGGGCGGCGCTCTCGATGCCGCCCTTGCCGCTGAACGCGGCGCCCAGGATCGGGTATTGGAGGTTCTCCCAGACCGCGGTGTTCTTCGAGCTCGGGTACGGAACGGCGTACTTCTGCATCTCGACGAAGCACTTCAGGTCGAACTCGGGCATCGACTTGAACCAAGCGTCCTGCGTCCCCTCGTACGAGGAGATGGTGACGCCTGTCGACGCCTGGATCTCGGCGGCCTCGCGGCCCGCCATGAAGTGGACGAACTTCCAGGCCGCCGCCTTCTTGCGGCTCTTGGCGGAGATGACGTTGGCGAGGCCGTGGATGATCGTGGCGCGCTCTCGGCCCTTGGGCAGCACGGTGACACCGCCGTGGTCCTTGATCGCGGGGGTAGCGTGCATCTGGCCGGAGTACGCGGATATCTCGTAGACCATGGCGGCCTTCTCCGACCAGAAGCGGTTGCGGGCCTTGGACTCGACCATCGCGCTCTGCGGCGGTGACCAGCCGCGGTCGATCATGTCGGTCCAGTAGCGCAGGCCCTCGATGGACCGCTCGTCACCGAAGCCGGACTTCCCGTCCTTGAGGACGTAGCCGCCCGCGCCGTGGATGGCGGGGTAGATCTGGGCCTGGCGGTCCATCTCGGCGGCCATGCCGTGCACCCGTTCACGTGGGTTGGTGAGTTCGGCCGCCGCGTCACGCACGTCGTCCCATGTCCAGCTGGAATCCGGGTACTTGATGCCCGCCTTGTCGAAGAGCGCCTTGTTGTACCAGAGGCCGATGGTGTCGAAGTCCTTGGGAATGCCGTACTGCGTGCCCTGATAGGCGTAGATCTTCACGAGTGACTCGGGGTGGCGGTCCACGGGGGTCGCGTCGCTCTTGATGTGGCCGCTCAGGGGTTCGAGGACTCCGTTGGACGCGTACAGCTGGAGGTTGACCGCGTTCATCCAGAACACGTCCGGTGCCGTGCCGCCGCGCATGGAGGTCTTCAGGGTGGTCCAGTAGCTGGACCAGGGCGTGAGTTCTATGCGCACGGATATGCCGGGGTTCTCCTTCTCGAAGGCGTCGATCACCTTCTGCAGCCCCGGCACATGGGCCACGTCCCACACCCCGTACGTGAGGGTGGTCCTGCCACCGCTCTCCTTGCCGTCGTCACTCTCGCCGGAGCAGGCGGCGAGCAGGGGCGCCGCCATCGCTCCGTAGAGCAGAGTTCTCCTGCGCATGAGCGCCTCCGTCTTCGTTGTCCTGCGGCTTTCGCTGTCCTGCGGCCTTCGTTGCTCTGCGGTCTTCCTTGTCCTACGGCGTCGCGTCCGTCAGGAGATCGGATTCGACCTGGTCAAGCGCCTTGCGTACGGCGCCGATCGCGACGCCCTGTTCGCCCAGCGTGCTCAGCGCGATGCGTGGGACGTGCAGCGTCAGCGGGCGCAGCCTGTCCTCGATCAGCGGCACGAGATGGCCGCCCAGTGGGGTCGCGCCGCCGGTGAGCACCACTAACTCCGGGTCGACGGCGAGAGCCAGGGCGGCGATGCCCGGCGAGATGCGGTCGGCGAAGTCCGCGACGGCGGCCAGCGCACGTGGGTCCGCGGTGTCCGCGGCGCGTGCGAGGGCGGCCACTTCGGACTCCCCCGCGCGCCGCGGCCCCTTCCAGCTGAGAGCTTCCTGCGCGGTGTTCATGCCGAGCAGCGGAAGCAGCCCCAGCTCGCCCGCGCCGCCGCGCCGACCCCGGTGCAGGCGCCCGCCGATGGTGAGGCTGCACGCCACGCGGTGGCCGGTCAGGACGCAGACGACGTCTCCGGCGAGGGTGGCCGCGCCCTGCCAGCGCTCGGCGAGCACGGCGAGGTTCACGTCGTTCTCGACGAGGGTGTGACCCGCTTCCCCGTCGGCGAGGAGCCGCCCGAGGTCGACGCCGGACCATTCGGGGATGACGTGCGAGGTGATGGTGCCGCCCGCATCGACGACGCCGGGTACGCCGACGCAGCGGGCGAGGATGTCGTCGCGTCGTACGGAGTGCGCGTCGAGGAAGTCTTCGAGCCCCGTCCGCAGCAGGTCGAGCCGCTTGGCTCCACCCAGCTCCGGGTCGATGTCCTCGCGCTGCACGGCGAGCACCGTCCCGCCGAGATCGGCGAGGATCAGCACCATCTTGTGCAGGCCGATGTCGGCGCCGACCACATGGCCCGCCTCCACGCGGAACCGGAACCGCCGGGCGGGGCGGCCCGGCGCGCGCTCCCCGTCCTCGCGCTCGGCCTCCCCCGCCCAGCCGTGCGCGGTCAGCTCCTCGACGGCTGCTTCCACGGTGGGCCTGGAGAGCCCGGTGCCCGCGGCGAGCTCCGCGAGCGTCTGCGGGCTGCGGCGGTGCAGGGCGCGCAGCACGACGGTGGTGTTCAACCGGCGCAGCGAGGCAAGATCGTGCCCCCGTGTCCCGTTCCGCAACACTTCTTCACCCCATGTCGAGGCCATGGCAGCCCTGTTGACCTGTGAGTCCACTGCTGCTCCCGGAGATTTGGGAGGACACTTTCATATCTGTGCCCGGCGGGGAACCCCCTTCGCGGGGGCGGAATCCGCGAGGGCGGGCCCGACCGCGGGGCGGTTTACCGGGACGTAACCGCGCCCCCCGAGCACCCCCGGGCGACCACCGGACAGCCGTCGGTGACGAAGCCGAGGTCAGCCGGTACGGAGCGGCACTTCGCTGACGGTTCATCAGGAAAGACCGGTGTTAACTCCGTGCGCCACCCCTTGCCAAGGGAGATCGTACGTGTTCGGATTATCTCTGTCGGGCGGTCACCCACCGCCTCGTATCCGCAGTTCAGACCCTGTACGGCGGGCCGGTGAGGCCTGTCCGCCCTCCCCTCTCATACCCCCGTTTCCCCTCGCACGAAGTGTCCGGAGTCGTGCTGCCCGTTTGCCTGCGGCAGCCCGAAAGAGCCCGAAAGAAGGGACCCCCCGTGTTCGATCTTTCGTCCGTCGATCTGCTCGACGCGTTCACCCGCGAACTGCGACTGTGCAAGCTCACCGAGGGCGAGCACGTCGTCGTCCTCTCCGAGCCCGGCAGCCGCGGCGACTACGTGGCGGCGGCGTTCGGCGCCGCGAAGGCGTGCGGCGCCCATGTCATCGCCGCGACCGTCCCCGGCGGCAGCCCCGCGCCGATGCCGAGCACCCACACCGGCGCGGGTCCGGGCCTGGTCTCCGTGCTCAACGACTCCACCGCGCAGGACCTGCTGAAGTCCGCCGATCTGGTCGTCGACATCACCCGCGAAGGCTTCATCCACGCGCCGGTCCAGCAGGAGATCCTGCGCGCCGGAACCCGCATCATCTTCGTCTGCGACGCACCCGACGTCCTCATCCGCAATCTGCCCAAGGAGTCCGACAAGGACGAGGTGCTCGAAGGCGTCCAGCTGCTCAAGCGGTCGACCGTCATGAAGGTCACCTCGGACGCGGGCACGGATCTGACCGTGCAACTGGCGGGTTCCAAGCCCGAGTTCCAGTGCGGCTTCGCCGACGACCCGGGCCGCTGGGACCACTGGCCGAGCACGATGGTTCTCGCCTGGCCGGAGATCTCCGACGGGCAGATCGTGCTCGCCGAGGGAGACATCCTGCTGCCCTTCAAGGAGTACGTGCGTCAGCCCGTGACCCTGCAGATCTCGGGCGGGCAGATCGAGAAGGTGTCGGGCGGCGCCGAGGCCGAGCTCCTGAACACGTTCTTCGAGGACGCGGACGACCAGTGGGCGCGCAGCCTCTCCCACATGGGCTGGGGCCTGATGCGTACGGCCGACTGGTTCGCCACCGCGATGTACGGCAAGGACGACCTGATGGGCATGGACGCCCGCGCCTTCGCCGGGAACTTCCTGTGGTCCACGGGACCGCACCCCGTCCTCGGCCGTGAGTCGTACGCGCATCTCGACATCGCCATGCGCGGCTGCACGGTCCGGGTCGACGACACCGAGGTCGTGACGGGCGGCCGTCTCACCGAGCGCTGAGCGGCGTCGCGCGTCAACTGCCCGATCGTGCAAGCAAGATGGAGGAAGCGTGGCGTCCAGCCAGTCGTACGAAGTCACCGTCGTCGGAGGCGGCCTCGGTGGCCTGACCGCCGCCCTCGCGCTGCGGCACCGCGGTCTGCGGGTCACCGTGCTCGAACAGGCCCCGCAGCTCGGCGAGGTGGGCGCGGGCATCCAGACGGCGCCGAACGCCAGCCGCGTCCTGCTCGGCCTGGGCCTGCGCCGACAGCTGGAAGCCATCCACACCGAACCGCTCGACCAGGTGCGGCGGCGCTGGAAGGACGGCAGCGTCGTCGGCCTGACCTCGCTCGGCCGGCGCTGCAAGGAACAGTTCAACGCGCCGTACTGGCACTACCACCGGGCCGATCTGCACCGCGTCCTCATGGACGCCTGCGTCGACCCGGCGGGGCCAGGGCCTGTCGTCGCGCTGCACACCGCGAGCAAGGTCGCCGAGCTCGACCGCACGGACCCCGCGCGCCCGGTGGCGATCACGGACGACGGGCGGCGGTACGAGTCCGACGTCGTCATCGGCGCCGACGGCATCCGCTCCCAGGTGCGCGATCTGATGGGCGCCCCGGACACCCTGCAGTTCTCCGGCGAGATGGCCTACCGGGCCCTCATACCGGGGGACTTGATCGCGGCCGACCCGGCGACGCGCTGGCTGGTGGACCGCTATCAGTCCACGATCTGGTACGGGCCCGACCGTCATCTGGTGCACTACATGATCCGCGGCGGCGAGTACCTGAACATCGTGGCCTGCGTGCCCTGCACGGACGAGGTCGCCGAGAAGTGGTCCATCGCCTCCACCGCGCAGGACCTCGTCGACGCCTTCCCCGGCTGGGACGACCGCGTCCCGGCGATGCTCTCCAAGGCGAAGGAGGACGTCTCCTGCTTCGCGCTCTACCACCGGCGCCGCGACCCGGTGTGGCAGGACGGCCGGGTCGCCCTCCTCGGCGACGCCTGCCACGCGATGCTCCCCTACCAGGCGCAGGGCGCTTCGCAGGCCATGGAGGACGCCGCCGTGCTCGCCGAGGAACTGGGCGCGGTCACGGCGGACGGCATCGAGGGTGCCCTGCGCCGCTATGTCGACCGGCGCGCCAAGCACGCCGGGATGGTGCAGGACGCCTCGCTGCAGAACAAGACCTTCTACCACTTTCCCGACGGCCCCGAGCAGCAGGCCAGGGACGAGAAGCTGCGGCGCAACTTCGACGGCGAGTCCGATCTCTCCTACGACTGGCTCTGGGGCGGCAGCCCGCTCAACGACCCCGATCTCGGCGCGTTCTCGTACCAGTTCACGCGCTGAACCCCCTGCATCCCCCGCACATCCGCTGACCCGGCACCCGCGAGCGCCGCAGAACGTCCCCGACACGACCCCGTGGAGCGAACGTGAAAACAGGCGATCAGATCGTTCAGGAACTTCCCTGGAGGTGGTCGGTCCAGGGCAAGATCTTCATCATCGGTGGCCTCGGCTACCTCTTCGACGCGTACGACATCGCCTTGAACGGCTTCCTCATGCCGCTCCTCGGCCAGCATTTCGACCTCTCGCTCAGTGAGCGCGGGCTCGTCGCCACCGCCAACCTGGTGGGGATGGCCGTGGGCGCCGTCGCCTGGGGCGCGGTCGCCGACCGTATCGGCCGCAAGAAGGCCTTCAGCGTCACGCTGCTGATCTTCGCCCTGTTCTCGGTGTTCGGTGCGCTCGCGCCGACGTATCCGGTCTTCCTCGCCCTGCGGTTCCTCGCGGGTGTGGGGCTCGGCGGCTGTATCCCCGTGGACTACGCCCTGGTGGGCGAGTTCTCGCCGCGCAAGTACCGGGGCAGGATCCTGACCGCGCTCGACGCGTGGTGGCCGGTGGGCGTGACGCTGTGCGGGCTCGTCTCGACGGCGATGCTGACCCTCGACGGCAACTGGCGGTGGATGCTGGCGACGATGGTCCTGCCCGCGCTGCTGCTCTTCTGGGCCCGGCGCGGCATTCCCGAGTCGCCGATCTATCTGACGAAGAAGGGCCGCGAGGCCGAGGCGCGCGAGGTCATCGACGACCTGGTGGCCCGGACGGGCGCGCCCGTGGAGCCCTACGTCATCCCCGAGCCGGTGGAGGACGAAGGCCCGCGCGGTGTGGGCGCCGCCGTCGACCAGCTGCGCCGCATCTGGGCCTTCAGCCCGCGCATCACGTCGGCGGCCTGGCTGCTCTTCTCCACGATCATGCTCGTCTACTACGCGGCCCTGAGCTGGATGCCCTCGATCCTCAAGGAGGAGGGCCAGGGCGACACCGCCGCGTTCATGAGCACCACCCTGATGAGCGGCGTCGGCATCCTCGGCGTCATGGTCTCCACCGCCCTGGTCGACCTCGTCGGCCGCAAGTGGCTGATCGGCGTATCGGCGCCGGTCGCCTCGCTCGCCCTGGTGGTGTTCGCCCTGGTGCGGGACCTGCCGACCGGCTCGGTCGTGGCCATCGGCGTCTTCGGATTCCTGGCCCAGCTGGCCATCCCCGCCCTGTACGCGTACGTCTCCGAGCTCTACCCCACTCCCCTGCGGGCCAGCGGCTTCGGCTGGGCCTCATCGGTCAGCAGGGCGCTCACCGGGTTCGCACCGCTGCTCTTCGGCTCGGTGATGTGGCCGGTGCTCGGTCTTCCGCTGACGTTCGCCGTACTCGGCGGGACGGTCCTGGTGGCCGTCGTGTGGATGGCGGTGGCCGCACCGGAGACGAAGGGCCGGGAGCTGGACGGCGAGGAGGAGTCCCCGGCACCCGCGGCAACGCTGCCAGTCCCGGAGCAAGCGGCGCTGTAACCCGCGCCCGCACGCCCCCTACGTACGACAGGAGGACCATGAAGCCCGCCCCCTTCGCCTATCACCGGGCCCGCGACCTCGACGGCGCCACGCGGCTGCTCGCCGAGCTCGGCGATGACGCCAAGGTCGTCGCCGGCGGCCAGAGCCTGGTCGCGATGATGAACTTCCGGCTCGCCCGGCCCCGGCACCTGGTCGACATCGCCGCTCTGCGGGAGCTCGACAGGGTGCGCACGGACGCGGCGGGCGGGCTGCGCATCGGGGCGCTCACCACCCACCACACGGTGGAGAGGGACCCGGCGGGGCGGATCGGGGCGGACTTCGGTGTGCTGCGCGACGCCATGCCGTGGATCGGACATCTGCCGATCCGTACCCGCGGCACGGTCGGCGGCAGCATCGCGCACGCCGACGCCACCGCCGAGTGGTGTCTGCTCGCCCTCGCGCTCGACGCCGAGTTCGTGGTCCGCGGGCCGCGCGGCGAGCGCAGTATCGCGGCCGGGGACTTCTTCCTCGGCTACTACACCACCGCGATCGACTTCGACGAGATCCTCGTCGAGATCGTCTTCCCGCGCCCCGCACCGCACGCCGCGCTCACCGAGTTCGCCGAGCGGCAGGGGGACTTCGCGCTCGTCTCCGCCGTCGTGGATCTCGATGTCGCGGGCGGTGTGGTGCGCGGCGGGCGCGTGGCGCTCGGTGGGGTCGCCGCCGCCGTGGTGCGCGTGCCGGAGGCGGAGGCGGTCCTCGCGGGCGGCGGCTCGTTCGCCGAGTGCGCGGCAGCGGCGGCGGACGCGGTCGATCCCCCTGCCGACGCGTCCGGCAGCACGCACTACCGCAAGCAGCTCGTCCGCACTCTGGTCCTGCGTGCCTGTGAGGAGGCGAAGGCCCGATGAACAATGCCGGAAAAGAAGGCCAGTTGGTCGGCAGGTCCGTGCTCAGGCGCGAGGATCCCCGGCTCCTCACCGGGCGCGGCAGGTTCGTCGACGACATCGCGCTGCCCGGCATGCTGCACGCCCAGTTCGTCCGCAGCACGGTCGCGCACGGCGAGATCACGTCGATCGACCTGACGGCGGTACGTGATGTGCCGGGTGTCGTCGCCGCGTTCACGGCCGACGACCTGGAGCTGATCGACATCACCGCCCAGCTCGGCCGCCCGCTCTCGGAGTTCGTGCCGACCGCGATGCCCGTCCTGGCCCGCGACCGGGTCCGCTACGTCGGGGAGCCCGTCGCGATCGTCGTGGCACGGAACGCGTACGCGGCGGAGGACGGCCTGGAAGCGGCCAAGGTGAGCTACGCGCCCCTGCCCCCGGTCACTTCCGAGGAGGCGGCCCTCGCGCCCGACGCGCCTCTCGTCCACGAAGAGGCGGCGCACAACACCCTGGTGGACGTCTCGCTCTTCGCCACCGACGGCATCGACGAGATCTTCGACTCCGCCGCCTGCGTCGTCCACGTCGCGTCACGGACCGGACGGCAGAACGCGCTCCCCCTGGAGACACGCGGCGTCGTCGCGCACTGGGACGATCGCGAGGAACAGCTCGTCCTGCAGACCTGCACCCAAGTCCCGCACCAGGTAAGGACGGTGGCGTCCCGTTGTCTGCGTCTGGACGAACGGGCGGTGCGGGTCGTGGTGCCCGACATGGGCGGCGGGTTCGGCCAGAAGTGTGTCGTCGGGCGCGAGGAGATCGCCGCCGCCGCTGCCGCACTGCGGCTCCGCAGGCCGGTGAAGTGGATCGAGGACCGCAAGGACGCCCTGTCCGCCTCCTTCCTCGCCCGCGAACAGCACTACGACGTGCGCGCGGCCTTCGACGAGGAGGGCAGGATCCTCGGCCTGGACGCCGATGTGGTGTGCGACATGGGCGCCTACTCCTGCTACCCGTTCACGGCGGGCATCGAGCCGCTGATGGCGTCGGCCGAGATGCCCGGCGTCTACAAGGTGCCCGCCTATCGGGTGCGCGGCCGGGCGGTCACCACCAACAAGGCGCCCACCGCCCCGTATCGGGGGGGCAGCCGTCCGCAGTACGTGATGGTGGTGGAGCGGCTCTTCGAGCGGGCCGCCCGCGAACTGGGCCTGGACGCCGTGGAGATCCGCCGCCGCAACGTCATCACCGAGTTCCCGTACACGGGCGTCAACAGCATCACGTACGACCCGGGCTCCTATCTGGAGTCGCTGAACCTGTGCGAACAGCTGGTCAAGGACGAGGGCTGGTACGAGAAGCGCTCGGAGGCGGCGGCACAGGGGCGGCACATCGGCATCGGCTACTCCTGCTTCAGCGAGCGCACCGGCTACGGCTCGAAGGCCTTCGCCCAGCGCAAGATGCGGGTCGTCCCCGGCTTCGACATCTCCGAGGTCCGCATGGACACCAGCGGCGCGGTGACCGTCACCACCGGCACGATGAGCCACGGGCAGAGCCACGAGACGACGATGGCGCAGATCGTCGCCGATGAACTGGGGCTGGACATCGGCAAGGTGAAGCTCCATCAGGGCGACACCGAACGCATCACCTACGGCTGGGGCACCTTCGCGAGCCGCTCCATCACGGTGGGCGGCAGCGCGGTACGGCTCGCGGCGGCGAAGCTCGGCGAGAAGCTGCGCCGGATCGCCGCGGCGCGCTGGGAGGTCGGCCCTGACGACGTGGAGCTCGGGACAGGGGCGGTACGGCGCCGTGACGGCGCGAGCCTCACCTACGAGGAACTGGCCGACATCGCCTACCTCCAGGCGCACTTGCTGCCCAAGGACATCGAGCCGGGCCTGAGCGCCACCGCCACCTTCGACGTCTTCAACGACGGCACCTTCTCCAACGCCACCCATGGCGTGGTCGTAGAACTCCACGAAGGCACGGGGCAGGTGGAGATCCTGCGGTACGTCTGCGTCGAGGACTGCGGCGTGGCGATCAACCCGCAGGTCGTGGAGGGGCAGTGCCGGGGCGGTATCGCACAGGGCATCGCGGGCGCGCTCTTCGAGCAGGTGACGTACGACGCCCAGGGCGAACCGTCGGCGACCAGCTTCATGGACTACAAGGTGCCCACCGCCCACGAGATCCCCGACGTCCTCATCCATCACCTGGAGACGCCGTGCGCGTTCACCGAGACCGGCGCGAAGGGCGCGGGCGAGGGCGGCACCATCGGGGCTCCTGCCGCCGTGCTCAACGCCGTCAATGACGCGCTGCTTCCCACGGGCGTCGAGCTCGACCACACCCCCATCACCCCGGAGACGGTGCACCGCGCCCTGAACCTGGAGCTCTCCTCATGACCGACACCGGCCACCTGACCGCCACCGGAAACGCCGCCGATGTTCTGCTGCTGACGCTCGACGTCAACGGCGAACGGCACGAAGTGATCACCGAGCCCCGCCGCACCCTGGTGGACGTGCTCCGGCACGATCTGCGCCTGACCGGCACCCACGTCGGCTGCGAGCACGGCATCTGCGGCGCGTGCACGATCCTGGTCGACGACCGGCCCGTACGCGCGTGTCTGATGTTCGCGGCGCAGGCCGAGGGTGCCCGGATCCGTACCGTCGAGTCGCTGTCGGACGGGACCGAACTGAGCGATCTGCAAAGGTCGTTCAGCGAGCACCACGGCCTGCAGTGCGGCTTCTGCACCCCGGGTTTCCTGATGCTCGCCGAGGGTTTCCTCGCCGAGCGGCCCGAGGCGACCAAGGACGAGATCCGCGAGGTCGTCGCCTCCAACCTCTGCCGGTGCACCGGCTACCAGACC
The DNA here is from genome assembly GCF_053606205.1 of Streptomyces sp. NPDC055239. Classification (NCBI taxonomy): domain Bacteria; kingdom Bacillati; phylum Actinomycetota; class Actinomycetes; order Kitasatosporales; family Streptomycetaceae; genus Streptomyces; species Streptomyces sp. NPDC055239. The sequence goes on from NZ_JBSGRD010000011.1 coordinate 221,717, forward strand.
ATCGTCGAGGCGATCGACGGGTGCGCCGTCACCCGGCGCTGCCCCAAGGAGTCCTGATGCAACTCACCAACTCGGTCCCCGTCAAGGCCTCGCCGGACGAGGTCTTCGCCCTGATGAACGACGTCGAGCGGGTCGCCTCGTGCATGCCGGGCGCGGCGCTGGAAGGGCGTGACGGGGACGCCTGGCAGGGCTCCGTGAAGATCAAGGTCGGCCCGATCAGCGCCGCGTACGCCGGTACGGTCCGCTTCCTGGAGGTCGACCCGCAGGGGCGGCGGCTGCGGGTCCAGGCGCGCGGAGCCGACACCCACGGGAGCGGCGACGCGGAGGCCGAGGTCGCGCTCGAAGTGCTCGCGGCACCGGAGGGCGCGCTGCTCCAGATCTCCACGGATCTGGTGATACGCGGCAAGATCGCGCAGTTCGGGAAGGGCGCCATCGCGACGGTGTCCGAACGGATCCTCCAGCAGTTCGCGCGGAATCTGGGGAGCCTGCTCGACCAGGACCGGACACCGACACCGGCCGCGTCTTCCTCCGGCCTGCCCTCCGCGGCACCCCGGGCCACTCTCCCCGCGGCCCCCGCGGAGAGCGAACTCGACGGCCTCTCCATGCTGCTCGGTCCGGCCGCCGCCAAGTACGGCGTCGTCGCCGGCGCCTTCGCCTTCGGCCTCTTCGAGGGCTGGCTGCTCGGTCGGCTCGGTTCCCAGGCACGGGAGCTGCGCGCGCTGAGGAGGGCATCGTGAACTACGACGGCATCGTGAACTACGGCCAGGAGACGGAACGTACCTACGAACGAGCCGGATTCGGCGCACCCGTGCGCAGGGGCAGCCGGCCCGCGATCCTCGTCGTCGACCTGACACGCGGATTCACCGAGGACGGATTCCCCTCGGGGGCCGATCTGACCGATGTGGTGGGCGCGGTAGGTGAGTTGATCGAGAGCGGGCGCCCGGCCGACGTGCCCGTCATCTTCACCGCGATCTCCTACACACCGGCCGAGGCCGCGGGTGACGCCGTCACCTGGCTGCAGAAGGCACAGGGCATGCGATCCCTCGTCGAGGGCGGCGAGGAGGTCGCACTCGACCCCCGACTTCCGCGCGAACCGCAGGACTTGATGGTCGTGAAGAAGGGCGCTTCGGCCTTCTTCGGGACCTCGCTGGCCGCCCTGCTCACCGGTCTCGGCTGCGACACGGTCCTGGTGTGCGGCGCGACGACGAGCGGCTGTGTGCGGGCGAGCGCGGTCGACGCCGTGCAGAGCGGGTTCTCGGTGCTCGTACCGCGCGCGTGTGTCGGCGACCGCGCCGAGGGACCGCACGAGGCGAGCCTCTTCGACATCCAGGCCAAGTACGGCGACGTCATCGACCTCAAAGAAGCAGTCGACTACCTCGGCACCCTCACGCACGCAAGGAGGACCGCATGACCCCGCCCGACCGCTGTCTTGCACAGTCCGCCCTGGCCGACCTGGCCGACGTCCCCGCCACCAGCCGCTGGGTCCGCTCGGGCGCCACACGGCTCCACCTCCTCGACTACGGCGGTCCCGGCACTCCGCTCCTGATCCTGCCCGGCATCACGAGCCCCGCCGTCACGATGGACTTCGTGGCACGCGAACTGACAGATGTCGTACGCCCGTTGGTTCTGGACGTCCGGGGGCGCGGGCTCTCCGACGGCGGTGGCTCCTACTGCCTGGAGGAGTACGCCGAGGACGTCGAAGCGGTCGTCACGGGGCTCGGTCTCGACCGTCCGGTCCTGTTCGGGCACTCCATGGGCGCGCGCATCGCCGCGGTGACGGCGGTCCGCGGCAAGGTGGCGCTGCGCGGCACGGTGCTCGGGGACCCGCCGATGAGCGGCCCCGGACGCGGGCCCTACCCCACACCCCTGGCAGCCTTCCTCGACCAGCTGGCACAGGCCACGCGCGGTACCGACGCGGACGAGGTGGCCCTGTCCTGGCCGCGCTGGCCGCGCAGGGAGCAGGAGCTGCGGGCCCGCTGGCTGGCCAGCTGCGACGCCGAGGCGATCGCCGCCACGCACCGCGGCTTCGAGTCCGAGGACTTCTTCGACTGGTGGCCATCGGTGCCGGGACCCACGGCGCTCCTGTACGGCGCGGACAGCCCCGTCGTCACCGCGGCGGGCGCCGCCGAGGCCGTGCGGCTGCGCCCTTCGGCCGTTCTCGACAGCATCCCGGACGCGGGTCACATGCTGTTCTGGGACAGCGGCCGCGCCGCCCTCACCGCCCTGCGCGAGGCGCTGCGCCCGATGCTGACCTGAGCGTCCGAACCGATCAATCCCCGTGCTTAAGTGGGCCCCATGGCTGACGAAACCTCCACCACGACGGCTAAGACGTCAGGGCCGCCCGGTCCGCCCGCCGCCCTCACGGCCGCCCCCGGATACCAGGTACGGCGCCTGTACCAGGCCTACCTCGCGGTGTGGATCCGGGCGGTGGATCCCACGCTCACCGGACCGCAGTTCGCCGTCCTTCAGGCCGTGGACGCCTCGCCCGGCCGTGACCAGCGGTCGATGGCTTCGGCGGTGGCCCTGGACACGTCGACCATGGCGGACGTGGCACGCCGCCTGGAGAACCGGGGACTGCTCCTGCGCAGGACGGCGGCCGACGACGGCCGCCGCAAGCTGCTCTATCTGACCGAGGAGGGTGAGCGCACCCTCCACGACTCCAACCGTCGCGCCCGCGACCTCGACGAGCGGCTCCTCGAACCGTTCGACGGCGAGCAGCGCGAAGAAGTCATGCACCTCCTCACGTCCCTCGCCGATCACTGGGAGGGGCTGACCGAGGACTCATAGCCGTACGCATCGGCGTACGAGAACATCCGGAGGATCCCGTGGCAGTGACCGCGACGACAGCGACCGACCACCACATCGGCATGATCGTGCCCAGCTCGAATCTGACGATGGAGACGGAGCTGCCGCGCATGCTGCGCGACCGCGAGTCCGTGGCCCCGCAGGATCGGTTCGTCTTCCACAGCAGCCGGATGCGGATGAAGCACGTGACGCCCGAGCAGCTGAAGGCCATGAACGCGCAGACCGAGCGTGCCGCGCTCGAACTCGCCGACGCCAGGCCTGATGTGGTCGCCACGGCCTGTCTCGTCGCGATCATGGCGCAGGGTCCTGGCCACCACTGCACGGCGGAGGACGAGATCACCGCCGCCCTGCGCTCCGAGGGCGCGCAGGCGCCGGTGATCTCCAGCGCGGGCGCCCTGCTCGACGGCATCAAGGCGCTCGGCGCGGCACGGGTCGCGATCATCACCCCGTACATGAAGCCGCTCACCCAGTTGGTCGTCGACTACATCGAGGACGCCGGGATCGAGGTCGTGGACGCGCTCAGCCTGGAGGTGCCGGACAATCTGGCCGTCGCCCGGCTCGACCCCGCCGACCTGCGCGATCACTGGCGGCGCGTTGATCTGAGCCGCGCCGACGCGCTCGTCCTCTCGGCGTGTGTGCAGATGCCGTCGCTCGCGTCGATCCAGGCGGTGGAGGACGCGGCGGGCCTTCCGGTCCTGTCGGCGGCCACCGCGACGGCGTACCGGATCCTGACCGAGCTGGGGCTTTCGCCGCATGTGCCGGGCGCGGGCAGTCTGCTGCGGGACCCGAGTGGTTCTTGAGCGCGGGGGGCCGAGCGGGCACGATGAGCGGACGTACGCGAAGTCCGTCGAGACGCCCGCCCCACCCATGGGAGTTGACGCATGACCGCGATCCCGCCGCCCTCCACCCACCCGATCGACACCAGCAAGGCACACCCCGCCCGGGTCTACGACTGGTACCTGGGCGGCAAGGACAACTACCCGGTGGACGAGGAGCTCGGGCTCCAGATCGTGTCGCTCGAACCACAGGCCAAGTACTGCGCGCAGCACAACCGTTGGTTCATGCAGCGCGCCACGCGCCACTTGGCGGGAGAGGCCGGAATACGCCAGTTCCTCGACGTCGGCGCCGGGATCCCCACCGAGCCGAACCTCCACCGCATCGCCCAGTCGGCCGCCCCCGAGGCACGCGTCGTGTACGTGGACAACGATCCGACGGTGCTCGCGCACGCGGAGACGCTGCTTCGGGGGACGGCCGAGGGGGCGACGGAGTTCCTCCAGGTGGACGCGCGCGAGCCGGACAAGATCCTCGAACAGGCCGAGGGAGTACTGGACTTCACCCAGCCGATCGCCCTTTCGCTGATCGCGCTGCTGCACTTCATCAGCGATGACGACGGTGCGTACGACGTCGTGGAGAAGCTCGTGGCCGCGCTCGCTCCGGGCAGCCACCTGGTCCTGTCCCAGATCTCCGCCGACTTCGATCCGGAGCGGACGCGGCAGGCGGTGGAGATGTACAAGGCGGGCGGCGTCACGCTCGCGCCGCGCGCGCGGGCCGAGGTGGAGGGGTTCTTCGAGGGCTTGGAGCTCCTTGACCCCGGCGTCGTGTGGGCGCCGGACTGGCATCAGGAGCTCGGCGTCGACGAGGTCAGGGACGGGACATCGGTGCCGATGTACGCGGGGGTGGCGCGCAAGCCGTAGCAGGTGGTGATCGGGATGGCGGAAATCGCCCTGTGCCCGGTGAGTTGACGGCAGGCTGAGCTCGGGCCCCCGGCAACGGCGCCGCACCCATGGGGCAGGATGACGCTCGCGCCGGACACGAACATACGTCCGGCGCGCCCGTACGACCTGGAGAAGGAACTGATGGAGCGAGCCCTCACTTGGCACGACCTGATCACCGCGGGTATCGCGGTGGCCGTTGGCATCGCGGCGGGTCTGCTGCTGCGCATGATCCTGCGGTGGCTGGGCGAACGCGCCAGCAGGACCCGGTGGAGCGGCGATGATGTCATCGTCGACGCCGTGCGCACCCTGGTTCCCTGCGCGGCGATAACCGCGGGCGCCGCCGTCGCAGCGGCCGCGCTGCCGCTCACCCCCAGGACAGGGCGCAACGTCTCGATGACGCTGACCGCCCTGCTCGTCCTTGCCGGGACACTGACGGCGGCCCGCGTGGTCACCACGCTGGTGAAGTCCGTCGCGCAGTCCCGGTCGGGCGTCGCGGGCTCGGCGACGATCTTCGTCAACATCACCCGCGTGGTCGTGCTCGCGATGGGCTTCCTCGTCGTCCTGCAGACGCTCGGCGTCTCCATCGCCCCGCTGCTGACCGCTCTCGGCGTCGGCGGCCTCGCGGTGGCCCTGGCCCTGCAGGACACCCTGGCCAACCTCTTCGCGGGCGTACACATCCTGGCGGCCAAGACGGTGCAACCGGGCGACTACATCAAGCTCAGCAGCGGCGAGGAGGGTTACGTCGTCGACATCAACTGGCGCAACACGGTGGTGCGTCAGCTGTCGAACAACCTCGTCATCATCCCCAACGCCCAGCTCGCGGGCACGAACATGACCAACTTCAGCCGCCCCGAGCAGGACCTGTCGATCATGGTCCAGGTCGGTGTCAGCTACGACAGCGATCTGGAGCAGGTCGAGCGCATCACGACCGAGGTCGTGGAGAGCGTCATGAAGGACGTCGAAGGCGCCCTTCCCGAGCACGAACCGGCCGTGCGCTTCCACACGTTCGGCGACTCCAGGATCAGCTTCACGGTGATCCTGGGCGTCGGCGAGTTCAGCGACCAGTACCGCATCAAGCACGAGTTCATCAAGCAGCTCCACCAGCGCTACCGCGCCGAGGGCATCCGGGTGCCCGCCCCGGTCAGGACGGTGAACGTCCAGCAAGGAGAGCTGCCGCCGGGCTTGATCCCGCACCAGCGTGAGGCCGTCGTGCCGACCAAGTCGGTGCCGTAGCGGGGAGCGCCCCGGCACCGACGGGCGGGATCGGCACGTCAGCGGGTCAGCGCTTGATCTCCTTGATCTTCAGCATCCGCGTGATGACCTTGTCGAGCTCCTCGTCCTCGAAGACCTTCTTCCAGTCGTCGCGCACGATCGACTCACGGCCGTAGTCCATCGCGATCAGGCACGCGTCGGAGAACGGGTTGGAGCCCTTGAGGGTGTTGGCGAGCGCCACCTGGGTGTGGCCGAGCAGCATCGCGCGGGCGGCCTTCTCGGGGACTCCGACGGTGTGCACGGTCTCGTGCAGCGCCTCGGTGAGCAGGGCGCCGACCATGCAGGCGATGGTCTCGACGAGCGTCGGCTCCAGGACGGCGAGCTGCTTGACGGTGACCCAGTGGACGTCGACGACCGGCGCGTACATCACGCGGATCACGGAGTCGGCGAGCTCGCGCTTGGCCTCGTCGCCGCCTTCGTAGGCGGCGACGACCTCCTGGGGTGCGGCGATCCCGCCGAACGTGTCCTGCCACTCCTCCTTGGTGGTGCGCTCGAGGAAGACGGAGGGGTGGCAGGGGTGGGCGCACGCGTAGTGGATGTCGTCGCGCTCGAAGAGCAGGCCCGCGTAGGCGGCGGCCGGGTCGAGGGTGAGGACGACGGCGCCGGACCGCATCAGCGGGACGAGCTCGGCGGAGACGGAGCCGAGCACGATGTCCGGGACGGCGAGGATCACGACGTCCGCCTCCGCTACGGCGTCCGTGGACTCGGTCAGCTCGCGGCCGAGGCCGCGGATGAGTTCCTGGCCCTTGGCGGACGCCTCGGAGAAGAGCACACGGAAGCCGCTCTCCACCAGGTTGTTGGAGACACGCTGGCCCATCTTGCCGGCGGCCCCGATGACGGCGACGGTCTTCACATTGACCTCGGATCGGATCTCGGTGGCCATTACTCGCTCCTCAGAAGTGTGCTGATGCTGGCTTGCGTCCACTGGTGTTCGAGCAGGGCCGTGGCGTCGAAACCGCCGTCCTGCCACGGGAGCCAGTGCTCCACGATCTGGTTCACGCCGAGGGCGCCCGGCGGGCGGGCTCCGTCGACCGCGGCGATCATGCCGTCGTAGTCGAGAAGCCCTGTGCCGAGCGGACAGCCTGCGTAGGTGAAGCCGACCCAGCCGTCTCGGCGGGTGAAGGCGAAGTCCTTGACGTGGATGTTCACGACGTACGGCGCGGTCGCCGCGACCACGTCGATCGGGCGCTCCAGGCGGGCCACGCTGTTGCCGGGGTCGAGGACGACACCGAGCCGGGGGCTGCCGACACCGCGGACGACGGTGAGCAGGTCATCCGTGGAGACCTGCTCGTACGTCTCGAGACCGAGCGTCACTCCGGCTGCCTCGTACGCGGGCACGGACTCGCCGAGCAGTGCTACGGCCTCCGTGGGAGTGGGCCGGTGGGTGGCGGTGTTCATCATGGAGCGGACGAGCGTGACGCCCAACTGGCCCGCCATGCCGAGGTACTTGAGCAGGTGCTCGGGCTGTACGCCACGGGTGCCGAGCTCCAGCTTCAGGCCGAGTTCGTCGGCGAGTGCGCGGACGTCGGCGAGCTGGGCCGCGTCGTACGTCTCGATCTCGGGGTAGTCGCAGATCTGGAAGACCTCGCCGCCGAGAGCGCGGGTGTCGCGCAGCATGTCCGGCAGCGTCATGGGACGCGGGGCGCGCTCGGAGATGCGCCAGAAGTACGCGTAGGTGCTGATGCCGTACGCCATCACGCCACCTCCCTGGCCGAGTTGGCGAGCACCTCGTCGAGGATGGACTCGACGGCCGCCGGGTCGTGGGCGAAACGGCCGAGGAAGAGGCCGCCGACGTCCTGGCCGAGCCGGGTGAGCAGGCCGGGGCCCGCGCTGCCGCCGTAGATGACGGTCGAGCCGGTGTGGGCGGGGTGTTCGTCGAGCCAGCGGGTCAGGGCCGCGCACACCGTGGTGATGTGCTCGGCGGACGCGGGCTCGGCGGCGCCGATCGCCCACTGCGGCTCGTAGGCGAGGACGACCTCGCCGGTCGTTCCGTGCAGCAGCCGTTCGGCCTCGGCTACGGTGCGGCGGGCCGCCTCGTCCGGCGCGACCGGGTCGAGTTCGCCGACGCAGAGGACCGGGGTGAGGCCGTTGCGCAGGGCTGCGGCCGTCTTTGCGGCGACGACGGTGTCGCCCTCGCCGTAGAGGCGGCGGCGCTCGGCGTGACCGACCTCGGCGTAGCGGCAGCCGATCTCCTTGAGGAAGGGGCCCGAGACCTCGCCGGTGTACGGGCCCGCGTCCTCGGTGGCGATGTCCTGGGCGCCGACCGCGACACCGGACCCGGCCAGGATCCCGGCGACCGGGACGATGGCGGGGAACGCGGGCAGGACGAAGAGGCGGGCCGCACCGCTGGTGACGGCGGGGTGCCGGTCGGCCGTGCGGGCCAGGCGGCGGGCCCAGTTGAGGGTCTGGGTGTGCCCGAAGTACATCTTCAGGCTGACGCCGATGGTGACCGGTGCCGGCGCTGGTGCTGCGGGCATCAGGCGGCCTCGTAGTCACTCATCAGCTGCACCTTGGCGGCGGACGGCGAGGTCTCGTCGAAGCGGTAGGTCAGCCACTCGGCGGCCAGGCGGCGGGCAAGCTCGATGCCGACGACGCGCTGCCCGAAGGTGAGCACCTGGGCGTTGTTGGAGAGGATCGCGCGCTCCACGGAGAACGAGTCGTGCGCCGTGACCGCGCGCACCCCCTTCACCTTGTTGGCGGCGATCGCCACGCCGAGCCCGGTGCCGCACACCAGGAGGGCGCGGTCGGCCTCACCGCGCGCGATCATCTCGGCGGCGGCGATGGCGACCTTGGGGTAGGCGGTGTGCCCGTCGGCGTCCACGCCGACGTCCGTGACGGACGCGACCAGGTCACTGCCCTGGAGGTCCTGCTTGAGGGCTTCCTTGTACTGGTAACCGGCGTCGTCACAGCCGACGACGACACGGAGCTTCTCGGTCATGGCTCTTTTCCTTAACTGCGGTGGGTGAGAACGCCGTGGACGGCGCGGACGATCAGGGCGAGCGAGTGGGCGCCCGCGTCGACGGTGCCCAGGGACTTCTCGGCGTGCGGCCGTGCGCGGCCCATCCGGGGAAGCAGCTGTGCCGTGTCCCGGGCGGCCCGTTCGGCGGCGGTGGCGGCGGCGTCCCAGGCGGCGGGCAGGTCCGCACCGGCGGCGACCTGCGCACCGAGGGTCTCGGCGAGCGGCACGAGGACGTCGACCATCGTCTTGTCGCCGACCTGCGCGCCGCCCAGGGAGATGACTCCCTCGGACGCTTCTCGTACGCCGTTCGCGACGGCGGCGGCATCGGGGCGCACCGTGTTGCCGAGCGCGGCGCCGACGGAGCGCAGGATCACTCCCCACAGGGCCCCGGAGGTGCCGCCCGCCTTGTCGGCCCAGGCGTCGCCCGCGAGGGTGAGCAGGGACTGCGCTCCGGCGCCCGACTCACCCGCCCGTACGGCTGCTTCGTACGCGCCGAGCGTTCCGCGCCGCATGCCGATGCCGTGGTCCCCGTCGCCCGCGACGGCGTCGATGCGGCCGAGCTCGTCGGCGTGCTCCTCGACGGTGTCCTTGATGACCCGCAGGGCGTCGAGCGCGGTGGCGGCGGCGCGCCGGGACGCCTCTGTCGCCTCGGGCACGGCGGCCTCGCTGACGTGGATGTCGTCGAGGCCGCTCTCGTAAGAGGAGTCGTCAGCGAGAGCGGTGACGACGCCCTTGCGGTACGCGGGTGTGTCGGCCGGAGCCGTCCACAGCGCTTCGAGTTCGTCGTCGAGCCAGGTCAGCGTGAGCGAGACGCCCGCCATGTCGAAGCTGGTGACCAGCTCGCCGACCTCGGGGTCGACGGGCTCGACACCCGCGTCGGCGAGCAGCTGGGCGACCCTGCGATAGACGACGAACAGCTCCTCGTACTTCACGGAGCCAAGGCCGTTCAGGATGACGGCGGCGCGCTGCCCCCTCAACTCTCCTATTCCGTCGGGGAGTTCTTTCAGCAAGGTGGAGACGAGCAGCTCGGCGGCGTCGTCCGCGCTCGGCACGGGACGCTCGTCGATGCCGGGTTCGCCGTGGATACCGAGGCCGACGGCCATGCGCCCCTCGGGGACGGTGAACAGGGGCTCTTCGGCGCCGGGCAGGGTGCAGCCGGAGAAGGCGATGCCGAAGGAGCGGGTACGGGCGTTCGCGTGCTCGGCGACGCGGGTCACCTCGTCGAGCGAGAGGCCTTGTTCCGCCGCTGCGGCCGCCGCCTTGAAGACCGGCAGGTCACCCGCGATGCCGCGCCGCTTGGCGGACTCGGCGGGGCCCGCGCTGGAGATGTCGTCGGTGACGGCGACGGTGCGCGCGTCGACGCCCTCGGCCCGCAGTCGCTCGGCCGCCTGGCCGAAGTGCAGGACGTCGCCCGCGTAGTTGCCGTACATGAGGAGTATTCCGCCGCCGCTCCGTGCGGCCTGGGCGACGTTGCGTATCTGCTGGGCGGAGGGCGAGGCGAAGACGTTGCCGACGGCGGCACCGTGGGCGAGGCCCTGGCCGACCAGGCCGGAGAAGGCCGGGTAGTGGCCGGAGCCGCCGCCGATGACGACCGCTACCTGTCCGCGTGTCTTCGCGGTGGAGCGGACGACACCGCCGGGCACGGGCCGCACCCAGCGGGCGTGGGCCGCGGCGAACCCTTCGAGCGCCTCGTCGGCGAACGCGGCGGGGTCGTTGTGCAGGCGGGTCATCGCTTGGCCTCCATCGGCTCGTGGACTGCCGGCTGTGCGTCGGCTCCGTGCCGGGTGCCGAGCCGGATCATCAGGGCGGCGGACAGGAGCATGAAGAAGCCGACCAGGTAGAGCGGCAGGTAGTAGGCGCCGCTCCAGTCCTTCAGCCAGCCGGTGATGTAGCTGGAGGCGAATCCGGCGATGTTGCCCGCGGTGTTGATCAGGGCGATGCCCGCCGCCGCTGCGGCGCCGGTCAGGAACTTGGACGGCACGGACCAGAAGACCGGCAGGGCGGCGAAGATCGAACACGCGGTGACGGTGATGACGGCGACGGTGGCCATCGGCGAGCCCATGTAGAGGGCCAGCGGGATGGTGACTCCGCCGACGATCGCGGGCCCGGCGATGTGCCAGGTCCGGGTGCCCTTGCGGGTGGCGTGCCGCGTCCAGAAGAAGAGGACGATCGCGGCCGGGAGGTAGGGGATCGCGGTGATCCAGGCCTTGTCCATCACGCTGAACGTGGTGCCGTACTGCTCCTGGAAGCCGTTGATGATCGTCGGCAGGAAGAACGCGAGGGCGTAGAGGCCGTAGACGAAGCCGAAGTAGACGACGGCGAGGGTCCAGACGCGGGCGTTGGTGAACGCGGCCTTCAGATCGCCCTTGGCGTGCTTGCCCTCGTCGCCCTCATTGCCCGTGTGGCCGGTCTTGTGGGCGTTCTCGGCGGCGAGTTCCTCGGTGAGCCAGGTCTTCTCCGCCGGGGTCAGCCACTTGGCGTCGGCCGGGCGGTCGATCAGATAGAACCAGGCGATGACGCCGAGGAGGATGGCGGGGACGGAGACGAAGAGGAACATCACCCGCCAGCCCTCGAGGCCGAACAGGCCGTGGTGGCCGATGAGCCAGCCCGCGAGCGGGGCGCCGAAGACCGTGGTCAGCGGCTGGGCCAGGTAGAAGAGCCCGAGGATCTTGGTGCGGTGGCGGCTCGGTACCCACTGGCTCAGGAAGAGGATCGCTCCGGGGAAGAACCCGGCCTCCGCGACGCCGAGCAGGAAGCGCAGGGCGTAGAGCTCACTGCTGCTGCTCACCCAGGTGAAGAGGAGCGAGACGACGCCCCAGGTCACCATGATGCGGGCCAGCCAGCGGCGGGCACCGAAGCGGTGCAGTGCCATGTTGCTGGGGACTTCGAGAACGATGTAACCGAGGAAGAAGATCCCCGAGGCGAAGCCGAACTGCGCGGCGGTGAGCGCCAGATCGTGGCCCATCCCGTTGGGTTCCGCGAAGGAGACGGCGGTGCGGTCCAGATAGTTCACGAAGAACATCAGGGCCACGAAGGGGACGAGACGGGTCGAGACCTTCTTGATCGCCGATTTCTCGACGGCTGATCTCGTCTCCGGTACTGCGGGGGGCGCGGCGCTGGCAGACATGGCGACTCCTCGGCTCGCCGGACGGCTTTGTCCGGTCTGGGTCACTCTCGGCAGGCGGCGGGGCAGCGGGGGGCCGACCACGCCGGGGGCCGATCTGGAGTTCACGCTAGGCCCGATTTTCAAATTGGTCACCAATTTACCAAAGTGGCGAATGTCGCAGACATCGGAGTTGTTAAATCCTTGACAACACCAGGTGACGCAGGCGAAGGGAGGCGGCGGAGCGGGAGGCGGGACTCCCCGACCGCCCGGTACGGCGGTCTGGTCTACTGGTGACCGTGACCAGTCAGCCCGATCACCAGCAGCCGGATCTCGCCCAGCTCCTGCGCCCGGTGGTGCGCGAGTCCTCGGTCAGCGAGGTCGCCAAGCGCCTCCTCGACCACCTCTCCGCCGGCAACATCAAGCCGGGCACCCGGCTCCCCGCCGAGCGCCAGCTCGCCGAGGCCCTGGGGGTGGCCCGCTCCAGCGTCCGCGGGGCGCTGTCCGCCCTCGACGTCCTCGGCATCATCGAGATCAGGCCGGGCTCGGGCTCGTACGTCCGCGAGGGCACGTCGGAGTTCCTGCCGCGCGCCATCAACTGGGGCCTGATGCTGGGTCAGCGGCGTACGCAGGACCTGGTCGAGGTGCGCACGTACATGGAGGGCGTCTCGGCGCGACTCGCCGCCGAACGGGCGGGCGACGACGATGTGCGGCGCCTGGAAGGGCACTTGGAGCGGATGCGCGAGGCGGGCTCGGACGTCAAGGCGTTCGTCGACGCCGACATCGCCTTCCACCTGGAGACGGCGCACATCGCACGCAACTCCGTGCTCAGCGACATCCTGCACAGCATCCGCGCGCTGCTCCAGGTGTGGATGGAGCGCGCAGGCGACATCGAGGGCACCGTCACCGGCACCCTGTGCGAGCACGGCGCGGTCCTCGACGCGATCCGCGCGGGCGACCCCGAAGCCGCGGACCGGGCGATGGCGGAGCACATGCGGATGGCGAACGTACGGCTGCAGTCGTCCCTGGACGGGGAGGGCGCGGCGGGGCAGTAGGAAGGCCGGATACCGGCTGCCTGCCACCCTCGACAAACGCCCCACCCTCGACAAACACCATAAGCGACCGCTTAGTATCAGCTGTGCGGGGCTTCTCGCCCCGGGATCGGTACCGCCGCCACCGTCACCGTCACCGCATGGAGAATCCGCATGGCATCCCTGCTCCTTTCCCGCCGCGACCTCGAGTTCCTGCTGTACGAGTGGCTCGATGTACCCGCGCTCACCGGCAGGGAGCGGTACGCGGACCACTCCCGCGAGACCTTCGACGCCGCCCTCGAGCTGAGCGAACAGATCGCCACACGGCACTTCGCCCCGCACAACAAGAAGAGCGACGCCCAGGAGCCCACCTTCGACGGGGAGAAGGTGCACATCATCCCCGAGGTGAAGGAGGCACTCCGCGTCTTCGGGGATTCGGGGCTCCTGGCCAGCGCCATGGATCACGAGATCGGCGGCGGACAGCTGCCGTCGGTGGTGGCGCAGGCCTGCTTCGCGTGGTTCCAGGCGGCGAACGTCGGCACCGCCGCGTACCCCTTCCTGACCATGGGCAACGCCAATCTGCTCCTCGCGCACGCTTCCGATGAGCAGATCGACACCTTCGTACGCCCCATGGTGGAGGGCCGCTTCCTGGGCACGATGTGTCTGTCGGAGCCGCAGGCGGGTTCGTCGCTCGCCGACGTGCGGACGCGGGCCGAGGCGCAGCAGGACGGGACCTACCGCCTCTTCGGGAACAAGATGTGGATCTCCGGCGGCGAGCACGAGCTCTCGGAGAACATCGTGCATCTGGTGCTCGCGCGCATCCCCGGCGGCCCGCCCGGCGTGAAGGGGCTCTCGCTGTTCATCGTGCCCAAGGTCCTGGTCGGCGACGACGGTGTACTCGGCGAGCGCAATGACGTCGTGCTCGCGGGCCTCAACCACAAGATGGGCTACCGCGGGACCACGAACACCCTGCTGAACTTCGGCGAGGGCGCCCACAGGCCCGGCGGCGAGCCCGGCGCGGTGGGCCATCTCGTCGGCGATGCGAACCACGGCCTCAAGTACATGTTCCACATGATGAACGAGGCCCGGATCGGCGTGGGCCTCGGCGCCACCGCGCTCGGTTACACCGGCTATCTGCACGCCCTGGACTACGCGCGCACCCGCCCGCAGGGCCGCCCCCTCACGGCCAAGGACCCGGCGTCACCACAGGTCCCGATCATCGAGCACGCCGACGTGCGCAGGATGCTGCTCGCCCAGAAGGCTTACGTGGAGGGCGCGCTCGCGCTCAATCTGTACTGCGGGCGGCTGCTCGACGAGCAGAACACAGGCACCTCGCCCGAGGAGCGCGACGAGGCCAAGCTGCTGCTCGACGTGCTCACGCCCATCGCCAAGAGCTGGCCGTCGCAGTGGTGCCTGGTGGCCAACGACCTGGCGATCCAGGTGCACGGCGGCTACGGCTACACGCGCGAGTACAACGTCGAGCAGTTCTACCGCGACAACCGCCTCAACCCCATCCACGAGGGCACCCACGGCATCCACGGCCTGGATCTGCTCGGCCGCAAGGTCGTCATGAACGGCGGTGCGGGTCTCGCCCTGCTCGGCGAGCGCATCGCGCGGTCGACAGCCCGTGCCGCCGCGGCGGGCGGCGTCGCGCCGGGGTACGGGCGTGCGCTCGACGCGTCCGTGGCCCGTGCGGTGGACGTGACGCGGCGGCTCTGGTCGACCGGCGACCCGCAGACGGCGCTCGCCAACGCGAGCGTCTACCTCGAAGCGGTCGGGCACGTGGTCGTCGCCTGGATGTGGCTGGAGCAGCTGCTCGCGGCGGAAGCGGGCACCGAGGACTTCCACGCGGGCAAGCGCGCCGCCTGCCGTTACTTCTTCCGCCATGAACTGCCCAAGACCGAGGCCCAGTTCACGCTTCTCGAAAGCCTGGACCGGACGGCTCTGGAGCTGCCCGAGAACGCCTTCTGACCCAGAAGTACAGGACCACCGAGCACACCGCCGCGAACGCGCACCACGTGGAGACGTACTCCCGGCGCCACAGCACCACGCACACCGCCGCCCCGACGGCGACCAGGAGGCCGAAGAGGGCCAGGCCCCGGTCGCCGGAGAGGAGCAGGGAGCCGATGGCCGCCAAGAGGTATCCGGCGACGATCAGCTCGGGCTGAGGCAGGCCGAACGCGTACCCGACCGTGTGGCCGTGGATCTCGGCCGTCACGGTGCGGGTCGCCAGGGAGTACGAGAGCGCCGCCGCCGTCGCGATCCCCGCCGCCAGGGGGATCAGGAGGCGGCGGCGCGCGCTCGGCGGCGCCGCGCACAGCACCGCCACGGGCAGCCACAGCGGGAGCAGCGGCAGGGCGATCACGGCCCAGGCGACGGTGGCGGGGCCCGTGCCGCCGCCATCTCGCCAGACCTGGGACTCGATGATCTGGTGGGCGCCCAGAAGGAGTGGGAGCGCGGCGATCGGCACATCGCCCGGGCGGGCCCCGCGGGCCGCCCGGGTCACACACGCGACTCCCACCGCCGCGACACCCGCGCCCGCCACGACATCGGCCGTCGCGCTCCAGCACATGGCCCCCACGCTACGACCCATGTCACCGGGGGGCGCGGCGAGGCGGGCCGCAGGGGTTACGCGGGACCGCGCGGGCCGGGCTCGATGTTCTGGTTGAGGCGGAACACGTTGTCCGGGTCGTACGCGGCCTTGACCTGGGCCAGGCGTGCGTAATTGTCGCGGTAGCTCGCCCGTACGCGTTCCTGCCCCTCGTCCATCATCATGTTCACGTAGGCGCCGCCCGCCGAGTACGGGTGCAGCGCGTCGAAGTAGTCGACCGTCCAGCGCTTGATGAGGTCGGCGTGGGACGGGGACGCGTCCACTCCCGCGTAGACGGTGGCCCAGCGGGCGCCGCGGTAGCTCCAGGCGGTGTCCGTGGGGCCGTGGTCGTGGGCGGCGCCGTCGATGGGGTAGAGGTGCATCGTCGACTTCATGGTCGGCAGCTCGGCGCCGAACTTGGCGTGCAGGGCGACGGCGTCGTCCGGGATGTCGTCGACGAAGTCCGCGCGCCAGTACCACTGGTCGCCGGGCGGGTAGAGCCCGTCGAACATGGACTGGAGCACCGGGTGCGGCATCTCCCCCACGGCGTGCAGGAGCGGATCGGGCAGCGCGTCGAGCAGGGGCGCCATGGCCTGGGCCGCCGCGTCGGTGTCCTCGGTCGTGTGGCACCACACGACGCCGCAGATCTTGCGCAGGTGGATGCTCTCGGGGAAGGGCGGGGCCGGGGGCACGGTGCCGAACATGAAGAAGCCGGTCGTCTCGCGTGGCAGACCCGGCAGGAAGTCGCGGTAGGCGGCGAGGACTTCGGCGCCCTGCTCGACGGGCCAGAAGGTGGGGCCCGCGACGACCGTGCTCAACTCGTGCAGCCGGAAGAGGAACGAGGTGACGACGCCGAAGTTGCCGCCGCCTCCGCGGATCGCCCAGAAGAGGTCGGCGTTCTCCTCCTCGCTCGCCCGCACCTGACGGCCGTCGGCGAGGACGAGGTCGGCCCCCAGGAGGTTGTCGACGCTCAGCCCGAACCTGCGGGTGAGGTGGCCGAGGCCGCCGCCGAGGGTGAGGCCGCCGACGCCGGTCGAGGAGATGATGCCGCTGGGCGTGGCCAGGCCGTGTTCGTGCGTGGCGCGGTCCACCTCGGCCCAGACGCAGCCGCCGCCGACCCGCACCGTGCGGGCCTGCGCGTCGACCTCGATCGCCTTGAGCGGTGAGAGGTCGGCGACCACACCGCCGTCGACGGTGCCGAGTCCCGCTCCGTGGTGGCCGCCGCCGCGGACCGCGAGCGGCAGGCCGTGCGCGCGGGCGAAGCCGATGACGCGGGACACGTCGTCGGCGTCGGTGCAGCGGGCGACGAGCGCGGGGCGTTTGTCGGCCATGGCGTTGTAGACGGCGCGCGCCTCGTCGTACCCGGCGTCCTCCGGGCCCTTCAACTCTCCCTTGAATCCTGCCAGTTCGCGGCGTGCGTCCTGTGCGGGCGTCATGGACATGTACTCCCCCGTTGGATCGGCTGGATCGGCGCTTGTGATGAGCCCGTTCTAGCGCCGCCCCCGACGCTCCGATATCCGTGCCGACCACCTAGCTCACGCCCGGCCAATGCCTACTTTTGGCTACTTTTCGCGACCGATCTCGATCCCCAGCTGCGCGGCGCGGGCGGCGACCTCGCGCCGGGTGCGGGCGCCGAGCTTCTCCAGGACCGCGCGGACGTGGTTGTCGACCGTGCGTACGGACAGGAAGAGCCGGCCCGCGATCTCGATGTTGGTCAGGCCCTCCGCCAGGAGCCTTCCGACCTGGAGCTGGCGGCCGGTGAGACCCGCCGGGTTGCGGCGGGTCGCCGCGTGCGGACCGCGCGGGATCCGGGCCACGCCCAGGGTGCGCAGTTCGCCCCGGACGATCCGGGCCAGGGGTTCGGCGCCGAGGGCGTCCAAGCCCGCGAGCGCGGTGAGCTTGTCCGCCGGGTCCGGGCTCTCCGCGAGGGCGGCGGCGTACTCGTAGGGGCAGCCCGCCGCCCGCCAGGCCTCGGCGGCGAGGCGCCACTGCCCGGCGGCCTGCAGGGCGTACGGATGGTCGCAGTCGTCCGCGGCGACGGGCTGCCCCGCCTTGGCGAGCCAGTGGCCGAGCTCCGTGCGGTACGGCGTCGCGGCCAGGTCCCGCGCCTGTACGTACAGGGGGCCGACGGCGTCGATCACGGCCGCGTGGTCACCTCGCAGCCAGGCGGCCTCCGCCCTGGCCGCCGCGACCGGAGCCGTGCGCTGGAGTTCCCGGGTCCGCGCGGCGACCTCCCAGGCCCGTGCGAGGAGGTCGTCGCCGCCCTGTGCGCCGCGCCGGATCCGCACCCGCGCGAGGACGGTCAGGGCGGGGCAGCGCGCGGGCGGGAACTCCTGCGCGTCACCGGACTCGGCGAGCTTCTCCGCATCGCCCCACTTGCCCGCCGCGAACTGCCGCAGCGCGAGCTCCACTTGGAGGTAGCGCAGGAATCCCAGGTGCTCCGTGCGGTCCGCGAACTCCATGGCGGGAGCCAGGAAGTGGTCCGCCTCCGTGAACCGCAGGTTCTCCAGGAGCGTCCAGATGACATTGGCGTAGGCGCGGCAGGCGTGTTCGGCCTCGTCCGCCTTCAGCGCGACCGCCAGGCTCTCCTCCAGCTGCGGACGGCCGAGCGGGTCGCCGCCGCGCCAGCGGGCGGTGCCCACGTTGTTCAGCGCGTGCGAGAGGATCGCCGCGTCGCCCGTGCGCCGGGCCAGGGTGATGGCGCGTTCGCCGTAGCCGATGGCCTCGGCGTACCGGTCGGAGAGCATGCGGAGCTGCGAGGTGTTGCTGAGCGCGAGCGCCAACAGCCGCTCGTCACCGGCCTGTTCGAGCACGTCTATGGCTTCCCGTGCGGCCTCCTGTGCCGCGTCCGCGTCGCCCGCCCACCAGTGGATCCGCGAGAGCCAGCGCAGATCGGCGCCGAGCGCCCGCACGTCGCCGAGGGAGCGGCGCAGGGCGACGGCTTCCAGCTGGGCGCCGACGGCGGCCGGGGAGTCGGCGATGGTGTAGCTCTCCACCGCGAACCGCTCCAGGAGATCGGCGAGTTCGGCGGGGCCGTAGCGCTCGCGACGGCCCAGGACGAGCCGCAGCTGGGCGGCGGCCTCCCGGTGCGCGCCGGTGCGTGCGGCGTCCCTGGCCGCGTCGGGGCCGTAGCGCGCGACGGCGTCCTGGTCGCCCGCCTGCGCGGCGTGGTGGACGATGCGGGAGTAGTCGGCGCCGGGCTGCGCGACAAGGACGGTGAGCACCTTCCGGTTGAGCTCGATGCGCCGTGCCGCGGGCAGCGAGTCGGCGATGGCACGCCGGATGATCTCGTGCCGGAACACCACGCGCTCGGGCGCCACGAAGAGGAGTCCGCGCCGTTCCGCCGCGGTCAACTGGCCCACGCCGTCCGGCAGTAGCGCGTCGGCCAGCGTGCGCTCGGTCGCCGACGGCACCACGGCGAGCTGTTCGAGCGCGTCGCGTGCGGCGTCGTCGAGGCCGCGGAGGCGGGCCAGTACGGCGTCGACCACGGTCGGGGGCACGTCTCCGGTACCGCCCGCCGCGACGACCTCGGCGACGTAGAAGGGGTTGCCCGACGTCACGGCGTAGACCTGCGCGGGGTCGAGCCGCCTTGGCGCGCTGAGGGTGCGCACGGCGTTCCGGGACAGGCGGGACAGGGGTACGCGGTGCACGCGGGCCGTACGCGACACCTGGCCGAGGAGGTGGCGCAGGGGGTGTTCGCGGCTCAGCTCGTCGTCGCGGTAGGTCAGTACGAGAACGGCGGGCATCCGGTCCATGCGGCGTACGAGGAACCGCAGCACGTCGAGAGAGGCCTCGTCCGCCCAGTGCACGTCCTCTACGACGAGGACCGTCGGATGCGGCGGGCCACCCAGCTCGGCCCGGAGCGCGTCGTACACCCGGTGCCGGTCGCCGCCCTCGGTCACCGCCTGCGCCAGCTCGGCCCGCACGCTGCCGACAAGGTCGCGGAACGGCCCGAGCGGGCGCCGCGTGGCAAGGTCGTCACACTGCCCCACAAGCACCCTGGCCTGCGCTGACAGCACACTCGGCAGCGCGTTCACGAGGCTCGACTTGCCGATGCCCGCCTCGCCGAAGACGAGCGCCACCGAACCCGCGCCGTCGGCCGCTTCCCGAGCGGCGGCGGTCAGTCGAACCAGCTCAAGATCCCGCTCGAGGATGCCCCCGTCCACGCGGCAGATTCTCCCACGCGACCGCGGAATTCCCTCTCCCGCACTGAGGTTCGGTCAGCGCGCGGGCCTCGGGTGCGAGCGACGCGGCTCCGCAGGGGCCCGAGGAGACTCCGAGCCATGGGGCCCTCGACCGAACGACATGAGTAAACCAGGTACGCTTACGTCATCGATCTCACGATGATCGCACCCTCGTTCCCTGCCAGGAGGACGCATGACCTCGGCGCCGCAGACCGCCCGCACCCCCCAGACCCTCGACCGGCCCTTCGGCGTCGGCAGCCTCACCCTGCCCAACCGCATCGTGATGGCACCCATGACCAGGGAGTTCTCACCGGGCGGCGTGCCTGACGCGGACGTGGCCGCGTACTACGCCCGCCGGGCCGCCGCCGGTGTCGGCCTGATCATCACCGAGGGCACGTACGTCGACCACGCTTCGGCCGGTTCGAGCGACCGCGTCCCGCGCTTCTACGGCGACGACGCCCTCGAAGGCTGGCGCAAGGTGGTCGAAGCCGTGCACGCCGCGGGCGGCAAGATCATTCCGCAGCTGTGGCACGTGGGCGTCGCACGCGACGAGGGCAACGGCCCGGTGCCCTCCGCCCCCTCTGCGAGCCCCTCCGGCATCGGCCTCGACGGGCAGCCCAAGGGCAGCGCCCTCACGGCCTCCGACCTCGACGACGTGATCCGGGCGTTCGCGGACGCCGCGGCGGCCGCCGAGCGCATCGGCTTCGACGGTGTCGAACTGCACGGCGCACACGGCTACTTGCTCGACCAGTTCCTCTGGGAGCGCACCAACCGGCGTACGGACGGCTACGGCGGCGACATCGATTCCCGCGGCCGCTTCGCCGCGGAGATCGTCGCAGCGGTGCGGGCCGCCGTCTCGCCCGACTTCCCCGTCGTCTTCCGGCTCTCGCAGTGGAAGGGCGGCGTCTACGACGCGCGGCTCGCCGAGTCCCCCGAGGAGCTGGAGCGCGTACTGACGCCGCTGGTGAACGCGGGCGTCGACGTACTGCACGCGTCCACACGGCGCTACTGGGAGCCGGAGTTCGAGGGCAGCGACCTCAACCTCGCGGGCTGGGTCAAGAAGATTTCCGGAAAGCCGGTGATCACCGTGGGCTCGGTCGGCCTCGACCAGGAGTTCATCGGGCCGCAGGGCTGGGCGGTACCGTCCGCCTCCACCGGCATCGAGCAGCTCGTCGACCGCCTGGAGCGGGACGAGTTCGACCTGGTGGCGGTGGGCCGCGCCCTCATCGCCGACCCGGAGTGGGCGGCCAAGGCCCTGGAGGACCGGCTCGGTGACGCGCTGCCCTTCGACAAGTCGCAGCTGAAGACCCTGGTCTGAGCAACAGTCGATGCGATCACGGGCGACGGCAGCTAAGGCAATACGCTGCTGTCGCCCGCGGTCACGTAAGATATGCCCATGACCTGGCCTGCGACCGAGCGCTACTTCCCCACCGCCGTCCCCGGCGGCCTTGGCCTCGTGCAGGACATCCTGAACACCGCGCCCTCCGGCGGCGCGGCCGAGGCCGACCTCCTCGGGGACGTGGCCGCCGCGCAGGGCTGGATCTCCGTGGCCCTGCCCACCTGGGCCGAGAAGACAGGGCGCACGGCGGCGCGGCTCGCGCTCACCGAGGAAGACCTGCCCAAGCTGCGGCAGTTGCGCGAACAGCTGCGCCGGGCCCTGCACTCGCGGTGCGGCAGCACCGGCGGCGAGAGCGCCGGCGGCGAGAGTGAGAGCACCCGCTCCACCTCATGCGCCCTTCAGGTCAACCTGCACGGTGACGCGGCCCTGACCACCGAGCCCGAGGGTGAGGGCTGGCGCTGGCTGACGTCCGCCGTGCTGTGCGAGGCGCTGCTCGCCCAGACCACCGGCGAGTGGCGGCGCCTGAAGATCTGCCGCAACGAACGCTGCGCCACGGCGTTCTACGACCGCTCCCGCAACAACAGCGGCGTCTGGCACTCCACCCGGGACTGCGGAAACGCCGCGAACCTGCGGGCCTCGCGCCAGCGCCGCCGCGCGGGCGCCGAAGCGGAGCCGACGCCGGACGTTCAAGGCTCGGCGTAGAGCCACCGAAAGAAACGGCCGTCAACTGCCGTACTCCACCAGGCTGGTGGGTATCACGATGCGCTGCACCGGGCCGGGCTTCGGCTTCCTTCCGAGGTCGGATCCCTTCCCCCGCAGCCGGTCGGCGAGGAGTTCGCCCGCGGCCCGGCCGAGTTCGTCGCTGTCGTACGCGACGAGCGTGAGCGGCAGGCCGAGCGCGTCGGCCAGTTCGAAGTCGTCGAAGCCCGCGAGCGCGGTGTCGGTGCCGGAGGCACGAATGGCGCGGAACGCCCCTATCGTGTTGCGGTTGTTGGAGCAGAACAGCGCGGTGGGCGGCTCGGGCAGCGCCAGGAGTTCGGCTGCCGCCCGTCGCGCCTCACGCGGCTCGGTCTGGCCTTGTCGTACGTGGTACTCGTCGAAGGGGATGCCATGGGCGGCGAGGGCCGCGGCGTACCCGCGCAGGCGCTCGGTGCCGGTGTAGACGGCGGGCGGCGAGCCGAGGAAGCCGATCCTGCGGTGACCGCGGGTGATCAGCCGGGCGGTGGCGGCGCGGGCCCCGCCGAAGTCGTCGACAAGGACACAGTCGGCCTCGAACCCTTCGGGCGGGCGGCTGGCGAGCACCACGGGCACGCCGTCGGCCGCGGCTGCGGCGAGATGCCCCTGGTCGGCCGTCGCGGGGACGGCGATGATGCCGTCGACGCGGCGTGCCACCAGGTCGGCGACGAGCTCACGCTCGGCGTCCAGGTCCTGGCCGGTGTTCCCGATGACGGTCTTGAAGCCGTCGCCCGCGATGACGGAGTCCACTCCCAGGGCGAACCGCGAGTAGAAGGGGTTGGCCAGGTTCGTGACGACGAGTCCGACCAGGCCGGTGCCTCGTCCGAGGCGCAGGCTGCGGGCCACTTCGTTGGGCCGGTAGCCGATCTCCGCCGCGGCGGCGCGGATGCGTTCCCGGGTGGCGGGGAGCACGCTGGCGTCGTCGCGCAGGGCCCTTGACGCGGTCATCGCGCTGACTCCCACCCTTTCGGCCACGTCCCGCAGGGTGGGCGGGCCGTCTGCGGGGGGCCGCGGTTCGGGCATCGTCATGTGTGTCCTCTCCCCGGAGGTCGCCTCACCGCCCGGCGCCCACCGGCATCCACGTACTCCGCGGCCCCGATCAGCGCCGCATCCGCTCCCAGCGTGCCGGGACGCGGTCTCACCGGAGTATCCCCGAGGCCGACGCCGACGGCCGGACCGACCAGGTCCCAGGACAGCGCCATGGCGCCGCCGACGACGACCGCCGACGCGCCGAAGTCGCGTACGTACGGGGCGAGAACGGTACCGAGAGCGGCAAGGGCCTCGTCAAGGACCTGTGCCGCCCACTTCTCGCCCTCCCGCGCCCGCAGAGCGATGTCCCGCACATCCACGTCACGATCGCCGTAGCGGGCCAGGATCGCCCGCCGCGAGACGGAGTCCTCCAGCGGCGCACCTGACCAGCGCAGCAAGTCGACACGGCCCTCGGGCGGCACCCCGGGTCCCGCCCGCCGCACGACCCCGTCCGCGAGGAACGCCGACCCCACCCCGGTCCCCAGAGTGATCCCCACACAGCGCCGGTGCCCGACCGCGGCCCCCGCTCTCCACTCCCCGAGCGAGAACGCGTGCGCGTCGTTGAGGAACACCACGTCGGCGGGCCTGGGCCGTACGCCGTCGAGGAACCCCGAGCGCACGTCGACGCCGTACAGGTCGTCGAACTTCCCCACTCCCCTGAAGCGGGCGATCCCCTTCTCGTAGTCGAAAGGTCCCGGCACCGCGGCGCCCCACACCTGCCCCGCGGGCACCTGAAGCTCCCCGGCACAGCGCACGACCGTGCCGAGGATGTGCTCGGCGTCGCCCCGCGCGTCAAGTGAACGCCGGACACGGCGGCTCACCCGTACCCGGAACGGGTCCACCAGAGCGGCGGTGACATGGGTCCCGCCGATCTCGAGAACGGCTCTCACGAATGACCCGCGCGCATGGCTCTTCGGTCCCGTACGAGCGCCTTCACCACCTTGGCCGGGCCTCCCCGCGCCTGAAGGCGGTAGCCGCCGACCGCCGCGGGCACGGTCAGCGTCTCCGCGTACGCCAGTGCGTGCCGCTCCCCCGCCGATGTCACCACGGTGATCCCCTCCCCCTCCACCACATTGAGCACGTGGAACCGTCCCGCCGTGTCATCGCCTGCGACGGCATCCCCGTCGAGGGTGTAGCGCCGCACCTCGTAGAACATCTCGTCGAGCGCACCGAGCAGTTCCTCGCACCAGCCGTCCCCGCGCCGCAGGACGCAAGGCTCCTGCACCAGATCGCGGGTCACCGCGTCGCCGCGCCGCTCCGTCTCCAGGTTGGCGAGGCCGTGTTCGTAGGGCAGCGGGCGCTGGTTGCCGTCGGCGTCGGGGCGCAGCCAGTCGTAGAAGCGCAGGCTGTAGAGGTACGGGGTCGCGCTGATCTCCAGTACGAGGTTGCCCGCGCCGCTGGCGTGCGGGGTGCCCGCCGGGATCATGAAGAGCCTGCCCTGTTCGGCCGGGAACGTCATGACGTGGTCCTCGGGGTCCATCGACACCCCGTCGTGCGCCGCTTCCTCGATCTCCTTGCGGAAGAGAGCGAGGTCGACGTCCTCGCGCAGGCCGAGATAGACGTGCGTGTCCGCGCTGCCGAGCGTCATGTAGTACGTCTCGTGCTGCGTGTAGAGCCAGCCGAACCGCTCCCGCATGTACGGTTCCTTGGGGTGGCAGTGCACCGAGAGGCTGCCGCCGCCCACGGTGTCCAGATAGTCGAAGCGGATCGGGAACGACGTGCCGAACCGGGCGTGCGACTCCGCTCCGAGCACCTCGTCGGGGTGCAGGACGCACAGGAGCTGGAAGGGGACCTCCGCCTGGGCCTGGGGGCCGTGGCCGATGAGGATGCCCGCTTCGGGGGCGATGAGCTCGTAGCCGAGTGCGGTGTTGCTCGCACCGGAGTCGAAGCCGAGGGCGCGCTGTCCCCAATGCCCGCCCCAGGGCGTGGAGTTGAAGAACGGCCTGGTGCGCACGGGACGACGGGCGAGACCGGCGTAGCTCGCCCGCAGGCCCTCCCCGTCCAGGAACACGGGCCGCCCGGGGTCCTGTACGTCCAGCCAGCCGTCCAACTGGCCTACGAGCGCGTCACGGTGGCGGTCGATCATCGGCCAGTCCACATAGAAGAGCCGCTTCAACTCCGCCCGCTCACCGGGCAGTCCGAGGTTGCTCCCCTCTCCGGCCACCACCGCGGACTCCGCGTACCGCTTGGGCAGATCGGCGTACCAGAGCACGTCGTGCAGGACCAGGGACGCGCCGGGACCGTAGACGAGTACCAGTCCTTGCGCGTCACCGCCGTCCTGCGGGAGTTCGTGGAACAGGTCGGACAGGGGGTTCTCCGCGAGCTTGCAGTAGTACGGGTCGTCGGCGTCCGGCGCGCTCATGGTGCGGCGCCGGACCACGGCGGGGGGCGCGTAGTGCGTACGGATGTCCAGGGTGCGTACGGGCAGTCGGCAGGCGGCGGTGAGCAGGGCCGCGATGGTCTCCCAGTCGGCGGCCGGTGGTCCTTCGACGGCCACGATCGCGGGTTCGGGGGGCAGTTGGGCGGCCACCGCCTGCCAGCCGCTGGTCAGAACGGTCCCCGGTGCCGGGGGGTAACGCGGGTCGAGCCGGTACACGCGTGCTCCTTCGAGCGGAGGTCTTCTCGGGGACGGGATTCAGGGACGTACGAACAGCACCGCGGTGGTGCCGAGGGCGGGTATGTCGACGGTCAACGCGCTCTCGTAGAGAGGTAGCTCTTCGCCCACCGCACCCAGGTAGTCCGCGCTGTGAGCGGCCACGACCGGAAAGTGGACCCGCACCGGGCAGACCACCGGCTCCTGTGCGAAGGACTGCAGCCGGAGCAGGATCTCGCCGGGCCTGGGCGTCGTGACACCGACAAGGCGGACCCTCGCGTCACCGAGGTCGGCGAAGGAGAGCGAGGCCCGCTCGTCTCCCTCGGCTCCCCTGGCCCGCACGGCCCGCAGGGGACGGCTGAAGGCCGCCGCTGTCCGTGGGCCGAGCCCGTCGGCGGTCGGGCCGCAGGCCAGGCTGTAGCGGTAGGTGAACTCGAAGCCCTGCGCGCTGGGGAAGTTGGTGTCCCAGAGGTTGTTGTGGATCCAGGAGAAGACGGTGGCGGGTTCGTCGTGCCCCATCGTCTTCGGGAAGGGCGCGTACGGCAGCGCGATGTTGCCGAACTGCACCAGCGGCGCGTCCTGCGTCGACCAGGCCACCGCGAGCCCGTCGTCGGCGAGCGTCACCCAGCGGCGTACGGCCCGCATGTGCAGGGCCGACCCCGGCACCACGGGAAGGGATGTGCCCGTGACACCGCCGGACGCCTCCATCCGCACGACCGGCTCGTCGAAGGCGAAGGGGAACGCGAAATAGGCGCTCTCCTTGCTCAGCGTCGCGGCCTTGTCGAGGCGGTTCTCGATGTCGAGGCGGGGCACACCCACGGGCAGCGTGAGGGTGGTGCGCAGCCGGTTGGCTCCGGCCGGGCGTGTTTCGTACGTGATCGACTCGGACGTCGGCGTGGAGCGGCGGGCGATGAGCGCGGCGGGTGGGGCGACGGCGCGGTTGCCGAGGTGTTCGAGGCGGTCGGACGCCGTCGTACGGCTTGAGTTGTGGTTGAAGGCCCCGGCGGTGGTGTAGCTGTCGTGGAGGTAGCCGTTGAAGCCGACGGTCGCGTCGGGGCGGACGAGTTCACGCCCTGTCGCCTTGTCGACGACCGAGGCGATGCAGGCGTGCGCCAGGTCCACGCGGACAGCGAGGTGTTCGTTCTCCAGGAGGGTCGGTTCGGGGAGGGCGAGAGCCTCGGCGGCGGTGCGTGCCGGGTCCTCGCGCTCGGTGCCGCCGGTGGGGTTCCAGCCGGTGGCGGCCTTCAGAGCCGTGGCCCGTGACCGCTCGTCGGCCCGCGTGGCGTCGGCGGTGATGTCAAGGCGCACCGAGCCCGCGGGCGGCACCTCGTCCACGCGGACGAGGAGGAACCGTCCGGCGTCCCGGTGGTCGTCGTTGGTCTGCGGCTGTTCCTCGTGGGTGAGGCGGCGCCCGTCGCGGGCGTCGCGCACGGCCACGGGCTGCTCCAGCGGCACGCTGCTCTCCGGCAGGAAGATCCGTACGACGTCCGTGCGCGGCCAGGAGCAGGTGTTGACGACGTGGTAGGTCGCGGCCACGCCCGGCGTCGCCGCGAGCCGCTGCCCGAGCCGGGCGCTCGCCCTGCCGAGGAGCGCGTTGCCGTCGTCGTACGCGCGCATCGCCTGCCCGTACTTCCAGTGCCACTGGTGTTCTCCGGAGTGGCCGCCCTCGTCGCCGTGGGTCCACGGGTCGCCGGCGCCCCAGGTGTGCTCGTCGAAGAGCGACACCGCCTCGTAGACCCCGGCGGCGTCCGCGCTGTCGTCCTCGGCCCCCGTGGCGTCGAGGATGCCTGCGAACGTGCCGATGGTCTGGGCGTCGGCGACCACGGACTGGGCGGTGCGGGCCAGGGACAGCGGCCGCGCGCCGGAGCCGACTCCGTCGACCCACCAGTCGGTCCAGTCGCCCTCGAAGGTCTGGATGGCGTCGCCGAGTCTGGCCTCGGCGTCGGTGAAGAAGTCCTCGTTGCGGGAGAGCCGCAGCTGGGGGTGGGCCCAGGTCTCGTTCCAGCGGCGGACGGTGTCGGCGATGATGCGGCGTGGCGGCGCGTTGTCGCCGAACTTGCCCTGGACGCGCAGGTGGAGAACGTCCCAGGGGTAGGGCTCGCGCTTGGTCTCCGTCTGGTCCATGGCCCAGCCGAAGATGCCGCCTCGGTAGGGGTAGGGGTTGGTGGCCAGGGAGGTCAGATAGGCGGGAAGCAGGTCGTCGACGTCCGCGTAGTCCGTGTCGAAGCCGAGCAGCGGGCCTTCCATGTAGGCGAGGCCGTGCGGGGTGTCGGTGACCCAGACGAGGACGCTGTTGCCGCTGGGGGCGCGCCAGCGGAAGAGGCGGGGCAGCTTCTCTCCGCCGACCAGGTGGGGCACGGAACGCCCGGCCCAGTTGTGGGCCACGGAGAGGTACTTGACCCCGGCGGCGGACAGTGCGTCGACCAGGCCGACGACAGCGCCCGGCACGTCGGTCTGCATGGCGGAGGTGAACGTGACGCCGTGCCGGTCGCGCACGTCGTGGGCGAGTCGGAGCAGTTCGTGCAGCTCGTCCGTTGAGCAGGTCTCGGTGTGCAGGTTGAACGGCAGCGCGGTCAGCTCGATACGTCCTTCGCGCACCCGGCGTACGAACTCCTCGACCTGCTCGGCGGGGCGGGCGTCCGCCCACTGCTGGAACGACCACAACGACTCGACGCACCACCGGAACCGCGACTCGGCGGGCCAGTCGTCGGTGGCCCGGGTCAGCTCCAGGCAGGAGTCGAGGAAGGAGAGGTGCTCGGCGAGTACGTGGCCCTGGGGGTCGGTGTAGCCGATGTCGAGGTGGGAGTGGTGGACCAGGTGGAGGGTCCAGCGGCGCTGTGGGGTGAGGCGGACGTCTATGCCCTCGGTGGTGTGCGGCAGGCAGACGGTGAGGCGGGTCTCGGTGTCGACGGCGGGCACCATGAGGCGTACGGAGCGGCCGGGACCGGCGAGTTGCTCGACGGGCAGCGCGGTACCCGACTCGGTGAGGACGGTGAACTCCCCCGGTAACGCCGACCCGTTGACCGCTTCGATCCGCAGGGACTGCGCGAGGCCGTCACCGTCCGCCGTCCTGCGCAGCAGCGGTTCCTCCGTGAGCCTCAGGGTGCTGCCGCCGAGGGTTCCCTCCGCGGTGATGACGCTGGAGCGCAGGCTTTCGCGTATCCGGTCGTTGTCCCAGTCGGTGGTGCGGACGAGGGCCCGTGTCGTCATGCGGTTGCCTCCGGCGGGGCTCGGCGGGGCTGAGCGGGTCTCAGCGTGCGGATGCGGTGACGCCGCGCAGGAACAGGCCGCGGAACACCAGGAAGAGGAGGAGCGTGGGCGCGGAGACGATCAGCGTGCCCGCCAGGATGACGGGCGGTCCTGAGGAGGAGTAGGCGTTGTTGAGGGTGGTCAGGGCGGCCATCACCGGTTGGACGTCGGGGCTGCGGCTGAGCGTGATGCCCAGGAGCAGGTCGTTCCAGACGGCCGTGAACTGGAAGATGAAGGCCGCTCCGAGGCCCGCCTTCATCAGCGGCACGTGGATGCGCCAGAAGACCCGCCGCAAGGAGGCTCCGTCGATGAGGGCCGCCTCGGTCAGCTCCGGCGGCATGGTGGTCATCTGATTGCGGATCAGGAAGAAGGCGAACGGCACCGCCCATGCGGCGTAGATGAGCATGAGCCCGAGCCTGGTGTCGTACAGATCGGCGTCCGCGTACAGGCCGAAGAGCGGTGCGAGGAACATCTGCAGCGGGAAGAGCGTGCCGGAGTAGATCAGCCAGAACCAGAAGGCGGGCCTGGGGATGGGCAGGACGACCACGGCGAACGCCGCCATGGCCGCGATGAGCACCGCGGCCAGACCGCACACCACGGCGTAGAGCAGCGAGGCCTGGAAGCTGTCGCCGATGCCCGCGACGTTCCAGGCGGTCCTGAGGTTCTCGGCGAGGTCGAAGCCCTGGACGGTCCAGTCGGGTCTGCCCGTGTACTCGGTGGCGGGCGTGAGGGCGTTGACCACGAGGAGGTAGAGCGGGATCAGCCAGAGCAGCACGCATCCCGCGATGAAGAGGTGGCGCACGGTGCGACCCATGAAGAGCCTCCTCAGGCCTTGGTGGCGGCGGTGGTGGCGGGGGCGCGCGATTCGGCCTCGGGCATCTGGTGGCGCAAGTACATCCAGGAGGAGGCGACGACGATGACCGAGAGGACGAGCGCGATCGCCGATCCGTAGCCGATGTGGAACAGCCGGAAGACCTCGCGGTACATGCTCAGGGCGAGGGTCTCGGAGGAGCGGGACGGGCCGCCCTTGGTGAGGATCCAGATCATGTCGAACGCCTTGAGGCTGTTCACGATGGCCATCCCGACCACGACGACCGTCACGGCCCGCAGCTGGGGCAGCGTGATGTACCGGAACATCCGCCAGCCGCTCGCCCCGTCCAACTCGGCTGCCTCGAAGGTGTCTTGGGGGATGGCGCGAAGCCCGATCGCGAAGAGGACGACGTTGAGCCCGGTGGCCTGCCACGTACTGGCGACGATCATCGAGAGGGTGTTCTGCGGCCACTCCAGGAGCCAGGTCTGCGCCCAGGAGTCCAGGCCGACCCCGCGAAGGACCTGGTTGACCGCGCCGTCGGACGTCAGCATGAAGTTCCACAGGACGGCGGTGGCGGCGGCCGAGACGGCGTACGGCAGCACGATGACGAGCTGCGCGATCCCGCCGAACCGCGTCCTGTGGGTGGCGACGGCGATGAGCAGTCCGGCGAGGACGGGCAGGAGCAGGGTTCCGGCCACCCACATCAGGGTGTTGAGCAGCGAACGTCCGAGGATCGGGTCGTCGGCGAGGCGCGTGTAGTTGTCGAACCCGGTGAAGCTGCTCGTGAAGCCGTTGTCCTCGAAGAAGCTGTCGTAGACGCTGCGGAAGAACGGATAGACGAGGAGTACGCCGACGAAGGCGAAGGCGGGCAGCGCCCAGGGCAGTGCGGTGAGCGGTCCGCCGAGTCTGCTGTTGCCGCGGGCGGCGGCCTGGTGCGGAGTGCGGGTGGGAATGCGACGGCGTGAGCGAACGGGGTTCGGGGCGGACCGGCGGCCGGGCTGCTGGGCGGGCTGCTGGGCGGAGGCCGCGATCTCGGTCATGTCTTCTCCGCCTCCCGCCATACCTGCCACGCCTCGTCCGCACGCTCCTGCATGGTCCGCAGCACCTTGCGGTACGAGGACGGGTTCAGGAGGAAGCCGGCCAGGTCGTCGACGGTCGCCTCGACCAGTTCGGGCGGACCCTGTTCCCAGAAGCGGTTGAGCAGCCAGAGCTTGTCGCCGCGGACCTTCTTCGCCAGGCCCGCGATCATCGGGTTCGGGGGCTCGACCTCCGGGTTCGGGCAGCCGTCCTGGAGGCTGTGCGAGAAGGCCTTCATGACGGCGGGCCGCAGCCAGTTGCCCGCCGCCTTCAACGCCTCGGTCCGGTCGGGTCCTTTGACGGTGGAGACGAGGGCGCTGGACTCGAAGATGACGCAGGGGCGGGCCTTCGGATCCGCCATGGGCAGCACGAAGGCGCCGAAGTTCTTGCCGGGCTTCGCGCCCGCGCCCACGAGCGTCGAACCGAGCCAGGTGCCGCAGGGGACCATCCCGACCTTGCCGTGGACGACGGCCGCGGCGGCGTCGGCGTGGTTCATGTCCATGGGGGTGAACCAGTCCTTGTCGAAGAAGGACACCAGGGTGCGCAGAGCGCGTTCGGCACGAGGGTCGGTGTACCGCTCGCGACCGTTCATCAAGTCCGCGTAGAACTGCGGGTCCTGGCGGCTGAGGATCTCCTGGAACCAGATGAAGGAGGGCCAGCGGTCGGCCGCCGAGCCGTGCAGCGGGGTGATCCCGCTCTCCTTGAGCCGCTCACAGCCGGCGAGGAAGTCACCCCATGTCTCGGGGACTTGGAGGCGATGTTCCTCGAAGACCTCGATGTTGTAGAAGAACACCCAGTACGCGAGGTTCATCGGCAGGGCGTGGACCCGCCCCCGATAGGTGAACGCCTCCCGTAACGAGGCGTCGACCCAGCCCTTGCCGACGGCGCGGTCCCACTGCCGGGTGAGGTCGACGATGCCACCGGTGCGGGCGAGGTCCTGGAGCCGGTAGCCCGACCAGTACTTGAGCATGTCCGGCGTCTTGCTGGTGCGCAGCGAGGACTTGACGACCTGCTCGAACGATTCGAGGGACGGATTGACCTCGGGCACCAGTTGCAGGCCCGCCACGGACTTCATGGCCGCCCCCGCGGCGGCCATCGGCTTCTCCCAGGCGGCACTGTCACCGAGCACGGCGACCTTGCCGGGAGGCTGCCCGCTCGCGGTTCCGCAGGCCGTGGCGAGCGCTCCTGCGGCGGCAGCGGCGAGGAGGGCGCGGCGGTCGACCGGAGCGCCTGACGCCGGACGAAGGCTGTGACGACTACCTGACATGGGCGGCTCCCCCAGGTGCGTGTCAGCCCGGTGTTAGCGTTAACACGGGCGTGATGGAGCTTCCCGACGCCGGGGTGGGATGTCAATGGTTCGCGCAAGGGTGCAAGGGGCCTCGGTGCCTACGCGGACACGGCGTCCGCGTCCGCGGGCTCCGGCAGTTCGCGCGTACCTGGAACGGGCGACGGCAGTAGCCACAGCACCACGAGGACAGCTCCGGCCGTGCCGATCCAGAGCGTCGGGCGCAGTCCGATCGCCGCGCCGAGGAACCCTCCGAGCAGGGCGCCCAACGGACGGAAACCGTGGTTCAGGGTGCGGAAGGCGCCCATGACCCGTGAGCGGATGGTCTGGGGGATCAGCACCATCTGGAGTGACGCGGCGGCGATGTCGGTGACCATCACACCGACACAGCTGAGGAATTCGGCGAAGAAGAGCGTGACGACGACCAGCGGCAACGGACCGTCGGCGAGCGGCACGAGCAGCAGAGGCAGGGTGAACACCACGGAGCCGCAGAGGATCGAGGGCCCGATGCCGAAACGGCGGACGATCCTGCCGCCGCACGCCGCGCCGATGAGACCGCCTACGGCACCGGCGCTCAGTATGGCGCCGAGAACACCCGCACCCAGGCCGAGTTCGACCGTCACGTACAGCACGAAGAGCGTGTGGAACATGTAGTTGAAGAACTGGATGGTCCCGGACCACGCGAACAGCGCCCGCATCGACGGCTCCTTGACCACCCACCGCAGCCCCGCCGTGAAGTGTCCCTTGCCGACGGGTTCCGGCACGGGCTCGACAGGTTCGATGCGCGAGAGGAAGCGGGCCGAGACGAGATAGGTGAAGGCGTCGGCGAGCAGGGCGAACGGGGCGGTGAGAAACTGCACGAGGAGACCGCCGACCCCGGGTCCCGCCAGCCAGGACATAGAACGACTGCCGCTGACAAGGGAGTTGGCCCGCACATAGTGCTCGGCGGACACCAGCGCCACGAACAGAGTGTTGTTGCAGGCGTCGTAGAGCACCGTGAGGGCGCCGATCGCGAACGCCGTCGCGTAGAGCTGCCCGAGCGTGAGGACATCGAGCAGGTACGCGACCGGCAACGTCATGAGCAGCGCCGCGCGGACCAGGTCGGCGGCGATCATGGCGCGCCGCCGCCGGGCCTGCCGGTCGGCCCACGCACCCAGCGGGAGATTGAGGAGCAGCGTGGGCAGCAGTTCGGCCGCCTTGAGCCAGCCCATCTCGGCCGCGTCGGCGCCGAGGGCGAGCACGGCGGTGAGCGGGATGGCGATCAGCGATATCTCGCCGCCGATGAGGGAGACGGTCTGGCCGGTCCAGTAGCGCCGGAAGGTCCGCTCACGCAGAAGCCCGGGTATGCGCTCCGCCACCGTCACCGGTCGGCCTCCGCGTCGCCGTCGGGGACGTCCTCGGCGATCTCCTGGTCCAGGAAGGCGATCCGCAGCACGCTGACCCGCCGTGCTCCTTCGGGGCGCCGGGACGGGTCGGCGTTGCGGTCCTCGTACGGACGCAGCAGGTCGTTAATCCGCTCGCCGATCTCGGTCAGCTCCTCCGGGGTGAGGTGGATGAACGTGTCGCCGAACTGCTCCGCCTCCTGCCAGGCGCGCGGCAGGAGGTGACGTCGCTCCGCGGCCCGCATGACGCGCTCGAAGTACCGCTCGGCGACCGCGGTGTTCAGCGCGTCCGACGCCTCGGCGACGGACGGGTCCTCGCTGTATCCGGGCCAGTCGGTGAACTGGGCGGTCGCCCGCCACGGCTTCTCGCGCCCCCGGCCGCCCGGCGCCACCTCGACGAGCCCGTATTTCGCGAGCATCCGCAGGTGGTACGAGCAGCTGGCCACGGACTCTCCGGTCAGCTCGGCGCCGCGCGTGGCCGTGAACGGACCGCTCCGCCGCAGCAGGCCGACCAGGGCCATGCGCGTGGGGTGGGCGTAGGCCCGCAGGGCGCGGGGGTCGGTGAGACGGATGCTGCGGGGCGGCGGCGTGTCGTCCGGGGATGCGGCCTCTGGGGTCTCAGGGATCTCATGGGTCTCCGACATGATGTAAAGCTATCTTTAGAAAGATTCCTTTACAAGGATTCCCCTCGGGCCCGAACTGAGTGGCGGGCCCCGGCCCGCGCGGCAACCATCGAGGGACACCGGAGGAAGGGCTCACCCAGTGACCAAGAACAAGAAGGACAAGAAAGACAAGAAGAGCGCGAAAGACGGCAAGAAACAGGGCGCACACCCCGCCCCGCTCAGCGAACTCCTCCGCATCCGCGAAGGCGAGCGCGTGGACCTCGCCTCCTATGCGGCCGACGCGACCCCCGCAGGCCCTGCGGACAAAGCCGCGGGGGTCCTGGCCACAGCCCAGATGGGCGAACGGCTCGCCGACCTTCAGGAGCGGCTCTACGCGGCGAGCACCGCGGGCGATCGCCGCCGCGTCCTGCTCGTGCTCCAGGGCATGGACACCAGCGGCAAGGGCGGCACCGTCAAGCACGTCATCGGCTCGTTCAACCCTTCCGGCTGCCGCATCAAGGCCTTCAAGGCGCCGACGCCGGAGGAACGGAGCCACCCCTTCCTCTGGCGCGTCATGCGGGCCCTGCCGCTGCCCGGCGAGATCGGCATCTTCGACCGCTCGCACTACGAGGACGTCCTCATCGCCCGCGTCCGCGAACTGGCCCCCCGCCGTCAGCTCGGCCGCCGCTACGGCCAGATCAACCGCTTCGAGCAGAGCCTCGCCGACGACGGCGTCACCGTCATCAAGTGCTTCCTGCACATCTCGTACGAGAGGCAGGGCCGCCGCCTGCTCGAACGCCTCGACAACCCGGACAAGCACTGGAAGTTCAGCGCCGACGACATCGAGTCACGCGGCCTGTGGCCCGCCTATCAGGAGGCGTACGAGATGGCCCTCGAACGCTGCTCGACGGCGCACGCCCCGTGGCACCTGATCCCGGCCGACCGCAAGTGGTACCGCAACTGGGCGATCAGCGGCCTGCTCCTGGAGCACCTGAGCGCGCTGGATCCGCAGTACCCGAAGGCGGACTTCGATGTGGATCTGGCGCGGAAGCAGCTGAGGGGCGACGGCACCGCATAGGTACAAGATCCGCAGAGGCGCAAGATCAGAATTGGTACAAGATCGGACAGAAGTTACCTCTAGGTATGCAGTGACTTAATGAGCCAGTAGCAGTAGAACTCGTTCCCATTCCTACGAGAGTGAGGAACGTCACATGAGTGGCACTACCACGCGCATTACCGCCTCAGAGGGCGTGACGCGTCGAAGATTCATCACTGGAACGGGTTCTATTCTTGGTGCCGTCACCCTCTCCGCTCAGGCCATCCCCGCCTCCGCCAGGACGCAGTCCGCGACCGCGGCCACCGCCGGACCCATCGGTGACGGAGCCCGCGTCCCCGTACTGGTGATCGGCACCGGGTACGGCGGCTCCGTCGCCGCCCTGCGCCTCGCCCAGGCGGGCGTCGACGTCCAGATGGTCGAGATGGGCATGGCCTGGGACACCCCCGGCTCCGACGGCAAGATCTTCGCCCACACGACCTCGCCCGACGGCCGCTCCTACTGGCTGCGCACCAAGACCAAACAGCCCCTGAGCAACTTCCTCGGCTTCCCGATCGACAGGGACATCCCCCGCTACACCGGGATCCTCGACGCCGAGGAGATGGGCGGGATCATCGTCTACCAGGGCCGGGGCGTCGGCGGCGGCTCCCTGGTCAACGGCGGCATGGCGGTCACGCCCAAGCGCGAGAACTTCGGCGCCATCCTGCCGTCGGTCAACGCCGACGAGATGTACTCCACCTACTACCCGCGCGCCAACGCCGGTCTCGGCGTCAGCCTCATCGACCCGGCCTGGTTCGACAGCGTCGACTGCTACCAGTACTCCAGGGTCGGCCGTAAGCACGCCCAGCGTTCCGGCTTCCCGTACGTCTTCGTGCCGGGCGTCTACGACTGGGACTACATGAAGCAGGAGGCTGCGGGAACGGTCCCCAAGTCGGCGGTCGCAGGCGAGATCCTCTACGGCAACAACTACGGCAAGAAGTCGCTCCAGAAGACCTACATCGCGAAGGCCACCGCGACCGGCAAGGTCACCATCTCCCCGCTGCACAAGGTCACCACGGTCTCCCCCGCCTCCGGCGGCGGCTACACCGTCGTCATCGAGCAGCTCAACACCAGCGGCGCCACCACCGCCACCAAGACCGTGACCGCGGACAAGGTGTTCTTCGCGGCGGGCAGCGTCGGCACCAGCAAACTACTGGTCAAACTGAAAGCCACCGGCGCACTGCCCCAGCTGAACGGGGAGATCGGCAAGGGCTGGGGCGACAACGGCAACGTCATGTGCGGCCGCGCCAACCATCTGTGGGACCCGACGGGCAAGGTCCAGTCGTCCATTCCCACGGGCGGCATCGACAACTGGGCGGCGGGCGGCGCGTTCGCCGAGGTCGCGCCGCTGCCCACCGGCATCGAGACCTACGCCTCGTTCTACCTGTCGATCACCAAGAACCCCAACCGCGCCTCCTTCTCCTGGAACGCCGCGGCGGGCAAGGCGGAGCTGAACTGGCAGACGGCCTGGAAGCAGCCGTCCATCGACGCCGCCAAGACCATCTTCGACAAGATCAACTCAAAGGAGGGGACGATCTACCGCACCGACCTGTTCGGCACGTACAAGATCTGGGGCGACCACCTCACGTACCACCCGCTCGGCGGCGCGGTCCTGAACAAGGCCACCGACAACTACGGCCGTCTGCACGGCTATTCGGGCCTGTACGTCATCGACGGATCGCTGATCCCCGGCAACACGAGCGTCAACCCGTTCGTCACCATCACCGCGCTCGCCGAACGGAACATCGAGAAGATCATCGCCACGGATGTGTAGCAACTCCCCTGGGCACTGCCCGGGGAGTCAGTGCCCGGGCAGTACACACACCGCATCGAGGCCGAGCACGTGGTTGAGCCGGCCGAACGCCAGCCAGGAACCGATGCTCATGCTCAGTTCCACGATCTCGTGCTGGCTGTAGTGCGCGGTCATCCGCGTCCAGAACTCCTCGTCGAGGCCATGGTGATCCAGGGCGTACCGCTCGGCGTACTCGGCGGCAAGACGTGTCCGGTCGTCGAAGGCGTCGGTGGTGCGCCACTGGGTCACCGCTTCGGCGAACTCCTCCTCGACCTTCTGGCCCTCGCGCTCGGTGCGCCAGTCGAGGCAGAACAGACATCCGTTGATCTGCGCGACGCGCAGCCGTGCGGCCTCGAACTCCCTCAGCCCCAGGGTCGTGTGCTCGTACACCGAGAGCGAGAAGTTCGCGGCGGCCATGCCGATGCCGGGGACCATGCCACCCCACACGTACCCGATCGGCTCCTGCCCCTCGGGGATGTCTATGTGCATCGAGCTCATTGTTTGCTCCTTCCGAGCTTGCCTGTCGCGGGGCGCAGCGGGACGTCGAGCGCGTCGTAGAGTCCGGGTTCCATGTCCACGAGCCAGTCGATGGCGCCGACCAGCCGGCCGACCGCGGTGGCGTTGCCGCCCGCCGACCGGTTCTCGCCCTCGTCGGTGGCCTCGACCGTCACCTCGATGCGCGGGCGGCCCTCGATGATGACCCGGTGCGCTCCGGCTCCGTCGGGCGGCGTCGGCCAGTCCGGCGCGCAGGACGGGTGGATGCGGGTGACGTGCTCGATGACGATGCGGGGGACGCCCCCGACGATGCCCTGCACCTCGAACCGCACCGCGCCCTGGGTGCCCGCCTCGAAGTCACCCATCGTCCGGGTGCTCACCGAGGTGTCGAGCGCGCGTCGCTCCAACGTCTCGCGGATGTCGTCGAGTTCGGCGCCGAGCGCCCTGGCCATCAGCCGGATCTGGCCGCCCCACACCATGGTCGGAATGGTCTCGGCGAGCATCAGGGGCTCGTAGTCCATCGGATGCCCCATGCCGATCAGGTGGCGTACGGAATCCTCCTGCTCGTACGTGGAGTAGTCGAAGATCTCCTGGCAGCGGATCGCGTCGACGGTGCTGCCGAGTCCGCTGATCAGGAGCGGCAGTATGTCGTTGCCCCAGCCGGGGTCCACGCCGGACACGAAGAGGGATCCGCCGCCGTCCGCGATGGCGGCGAGGATCGGGTCCCGCAGTTCGGGCGGGGCGTTGCGCTGGTCGTAGAGCGCGTAGAGGGCGGGGGTGACGACGACGGCTCCGGCCCGGATCGCCCTGCCGATGTCGGCGAGGGCCTCGTCGGGGCGCAGGTCGCCCGAGGCCGCGTACACCACGGCCTGGGGCGTCGTGGCAAGGACCGCCTCGATGTCGTCGGTCGCCGCTACACCCAACTGCCCGTCGAGCCCGGCAAGGTCGGCCGCGTCACGGCCGACCTTGTCGGGATGGTGGACGAGCACGGCCGTGAGTTTCAGCGTCGGGTGGGCCTCGACGGCACGGATGGCCGCTCGGCCGACATTTCCGGTACCCCAGACAACCGTGGAAATCATGCGGCGGAGGGTAACCAGAGGACGTATCACTTCATAGGGCCATGACCAGAGCAATTTCGAGCAAGAACGCCTGCCCTAGCGGATGTTCACGTCGATGCACGCGTAGAAGGCGTTCGACGTGTCGCCGATGTTCCAGACCGCGAGCACCTTGTGCCTGCCGGTGGCGCTGCCGAGGTTGACCTGGTGCTGGACGGTGGCCGGCGGCTGCTGGTTGCCGCCGTCGATCGTCGCGACCTTCGTGCCGTCGACGAAGTACTCGTAGTTCGCGGTGCGGTGCCGTGCGGTGAACGTCCAGGTGAAGGTCTGCGTCCTGCTGACGTCGCTGACCTTCCACCCCTTGCTGTCGTCGTTGAGCTCGGCGAACCTGGAGTTGCCGCCGCTGCAGCTGCGCAGACCCTTGGGGCCCTCGACGCTCTGGGGTTCCCACTTGATCTCGCCGCACGAGACCGTGCCCGACGCGCACTGCGCCTGCCGGCTGGCCGGTGCGTTGACGTATCCGTGCGCGCTGGCCGAACCGGTCGGCAGGGTGAGGGCGAGGACGGGTGCGAGGCCCGCACCGATCACGGCGGCTATCTTCCGCTTCCTGTGCATGCGTAACTCCTTCACGACGCTGGGGTGGGGGTGTGCGTGAAGTGCTGGGGGCAGTGCTGGGGCCAGATGTTCACGATGGCCGATTAGTCCAGACCATAGACTTTGGCGAGCCTCGGTCAAGGCCGCTTTCGGGCCACGTACAGGAGAGGCGGAACTGTGCGGCGGCTACGCCGTGCGGCGGTGGAGCCGTGCCGCGAGGTGGTGTTGCAGCGGCTGTCCGACCGCCGCGAGGTCGTGGACGAAGGTGAGCGTGTCCACGTCCTCCAGTTCGTAGCGGCGACGGGTGGCCTCGACCTCTTTGGCGGTGGGCGTGCGGGCCACCTCACTGGTGGAGAGGTCGACCGTGTCGCCGGTCGCGTGCCCCACCGCGATCTCCGCGATGCCGGTCGGCTGGGTGATCAGTGCCTCCACGCGGCCGTCGGGCTGCAGCCGCCACCAGCCGCTTTCCCGCGCGGACGGCCGTAGCGGCGCCCCGTCGGCGTCAAGGAGCCAGGCCCGCGCCTCGTAGTGCAGGAAGGGGCGGCCGTCGTGGGTGAAGGTGACTTCCTGGGCATACGTGAAGTCCGCCTCGATGGTGGGGTACTCACCCTGCCCCTTGCCGTGCCAGGTGCCCAGGAGGCCGAGCACGGGCGCGAGCAGCGCGTGCGGTTCCGGTGCCTCGTCCGCCCGGTGGGCGTCGGGGTACGGGTACTCGGGTGCGGGGTCGAACACGGTGTGCGCTCCAGGGGGTAGGTGCGGGTGCCGGTAAGCAGCCTAGGGGCCCGCAGGGGCCTGGCCTGGAGGGAAACGGCAGCGACGGGAGCACGCACCGACGATGGCCGGAAAGTTAGGGTAACCTAATCGCCCGGCCCGGCTTTGGCGGAATTCACACCCTCGACCGCGCCCAAGTCCCGCCTCATCCAAGGGAGTTGGCTGTTGGAGACCGCTAGGTGACACTGAGCAAAAGGGCCCGACCCGCCCTTCTCGTGACGCTGCTCTGCGCCCTCCTCGCCGTGCTCTGCGTCCTGTCGATCGCCCTCGGCGCGGCCAGCATTCCGCCGGACCAGGTCGTGCGGGCGCTGTTCGGCCATGCGCCGAGCCGACTCGTGGAGAACATCGTCTGGTCCGCACGCGTGCCCCGCACCACGCTCGGCATCGCGGCGGGCGCGGCCCTCGGCCTCTCCGGTGCGCTCATGCAGGCCCTGACGCGCAATCCGCTCGCGGACCCGGGCATCCTCGGCGTCAGCGCCGGTGCGTCCCTCGCCATCGTGCTCGCCGTCGGGGTGCTCGGCGTCGGCTCGTTCCACGGGTACGTCTGGTTCGCCTTCGCGGGCGCTCTCGTGGCGAGCGTCGTGGTCTACCTCCTCGGCAGACTCGGGCGCTCCGGCCTGACACCGGTCAAACTGGCGCTCGCCGGTGTCGCGGTGACCTCGCTGCTCTCCTCCCTCACCAGCGCGATCGCGCTCACCGACCCCGACGCGCTCGACCGCTACCGGTTCTTCTCGGCAGGGTCGATGGCCGACCAGGACGGCGCCACGGTCCTGCGGATCCTGCCCTTCGTCGCCGTGGGCGCGGCCCTCGCCCTGGCGTGCGCACCGGCCCTCAACAGCCTGGCCCTGGGCGACGACGTGGCGGCCTCGCTCGGGCGGCGGCTCGGCCTGATCCGGCTCCAGGGCGTCGCGGCGGTCACGCTGCTCACCGGTGCGGCGGTCGCGGTGATCGGTCCTGTCGTCTTCATCGGGCTCGTCGTCCCGCATGTCGCCCGCGTCCTCGCCCAGTTGGCCGGGATCGGCCCGGACCACCGCTGGCTGCTTCCGCTTTCGGCGGTGCTCGCGCCGTGCCTGCTGCTCGCCGCCGACATCGTCGGACGGGTCGTCGCGCGGCCCACCGAGATACAGGCAGGTGTCGTCGTCGCTTTCATCGGCGGCCCGTTCTTCATCGCCATGGTCCGCCGCCGCCAGCTGTCGGAGGTGTGAGGATGGGCAGTTCGAAAGCCGCGCCAGAATCCTCTTTTCGCTCGCCCGACTCCTCTCTGCGCTCCTACCGGACCTACCGGCTGACCCTGCCGCCCGTTTCCGGGATCCTCCGTCCCCGGCTCGTGGCGTTGAGCGCGGGCCTCGCCGTCGCGGGCTTCCTGCTGTTCTGCTGGGGCCTCTCGATGGGCGACTATCCGATCGGCCTCGCCGATGTCGTACGCGCGCTGGTGGGCTCCGGCGACCCGGGGACCGTACTCGTGGTCGAGGAACTGCGGCTGCCCCGCGCCCTGGTCGGCCTGTTCGCCGGGATCGCCTTCGGTGTCTCCGGCGCGCTGTTCCAGACCATGACCCGCAATCCGCTTGCAAGTCCCGACATGATCGGCCTGACGCAGGGCGCGGGCACCGCCGTCGTCGCGGGGATCGTCCTCGGCTGGGACGGCGGCCTCGGCACCCAGACCCTCGGCCTGCTCGGCGCCCTTGTCACGGCGCTGGTCGTGTACGCACTCGCCTGGCGACGCGGCGCCACCGGCTACCGCATCATCCTGGTCGGCATCGGAGTGGCCTGGATCTGCACCAGCGCGACCGACTACCTCGTGGCC
The DNA here is from genome assembly GCF_053606205.1 of Streptomyces sp. NPDC055239. Classification (NCBI taxonomy): domain Bacteria; kingdom Bacillati; phylum Actinomycetota; class Actinomycetes; order Kitasatosporales; family Streptomycetaceae; genus Streptomyces; species Streptomyces sp. NPDC055239. The sequence continues at coordinate 263,082 of NZ_JBSGRD010000011.1, forward strand.
AAGGGCGGCCGGTTCCAGGCGCAGGCCGCCCTCGGATGGCTGGTCGGCAACCTCAACGGCCGTACGTGGGCCCAGGTCGGGCCCCTCGCGATCGCGCTCGCGGTGCTTTTGCCCACGGCGCTGCTGCTCGGGCGGCTGCTGCGCACCCTGCAACTCGGTGACGACGTGGCCACCGGGCTCGGCACCCGCGTACAGCCGGTGCGCCTCGCCGTCCTGCTCACCGGGGTCGGGCTCGTCGCCTTCGCCACCGCGTCCGCCGGACCCGTGGCCTTCGTGGCGCTCGCCGCCCCGCAGATCACCCAGCGCCTCGCCCGCACCGCGTGGCCGCCCACGCTCGCCTCGGGTCTGGCCGGGGCGGTGATGGTCCTCGGCAGTGACCTCATCGCCCGCACACTCGTCCCCGGCACGGAACTGCCGGTCGGAATCGTCACCGGCGTGCTCGGCGCGCCGATCCTGCTCTGGCTGCTCGCCCGCGCCAACCGCGCGGGCTCAGGAGGTTGATCCCATGTCGGCTGACTCTCTGTCGACCGGCCCCATGTCGACCGACCCCGCGCCGCCCGGCCCCGCGCCGGCCGCCGAGGTGGACCTGCGCGCCAGTGATCTGCGCCTGTCCTACGGCAACAGGATCGTGGTGGACGGCCTCGACCTGTCCGTCCCGCCGGGCCGGATCACGGCCATCGTCGGCGCCAACGCCTGCGGCAAGTCCACCCTCCTTCGCGCCCTGGCCCGGCTGCTCGCGCCCCGTGACGGCGCCGTCCATCTGGACGGCCGCGCGCTGCACTCCATACCGAGCCGCGAGCTGGCCCAGCGCCTCGGCATCCTGCCGCAGAGCCCGGTCGCCCCGGAGGGCCTCACCGTCATCGATCTGGTCAACCGCGGCCGCTCACCGCACCAGACCTGGTGGCGGCAGTGGTCGAAGTCCGACGAGCGCGCCGTCCACGAGGCGCTGGCCGCGACCGGCATGACCGATCTCGCGGACCGTCCCGTCGACGAACTCTCCGGCGGGCAGCGCCAACGCGCCTGGATCGCCATGGCGGTCGCCCAGGGCACCCCCGTACTGCTCCTGGACGAGCCGACGACGTATCTCGACCTGGCGCACCAGATCGACGTGCTCGACCTGATCACCGACCTCAACCGCCGCGAGAACCGCACCGTCGTGATGGTGCTGCACGACCTCAATCAGGCCTGCCGCTACGCCGACCACGTCGTCGCCATGAAAGCGGGGCGGATCGTGGCGGAAGGCGCCCCGGCCGAGGTCATCACCGCCGACATCGTGCGGGACGTCTTCGAGCTGCGGTGCCGCATCACCCCGGACCCGGTCAGCGGCACCCCGCTCGTCATTCCCATGGGGCGGCACCACGGGGAACTAACTTAGGGTACCCTCACCTAGATTTTCGTTGCCCAGATCTTCATTGTCCGGCCCTGGAGAGGTGGCGGGTGAGTTCTTCAAGTCCGTCGGGGCGGGACGTCCTGAGAGAGTCCGTACGGGGGCAGCGGCGCGACGTCGCCCGCGGCGCGGTGCTCGGTTCCGGCCATCAGATAGGCGAGGCGCTTGTCCCCGTCCTGATCGGTGTCGCGATCGACCAGGCCGTCACCGACTCCGACACCGGCGCCCTGCTGATCTGTCTCGGCGTCCTCGCCGTGGGCTATGTGGCGCTCGCACTGAGCTTCCGGTTCGGCGCCATGGCCGGTGAGCGGGCCGCCGCCCAGGCCGAGCACACCTTGCGCATCTCTCTCGTACGACGCGTACTCGATCCCGGCGGCGGGGCCGAGGACGGCAGGCTGCCGGGAGCGCTCGCCAACATCGCGACCGAGGACGCCAAGCGTGTCGGCGCCGTCAACATGGCCCTGATGGCCGGGATCTCGGCACTGACGGGCATCCTCACCTGTGCCGTCGTCCTGCTGCGCATGTCGCTGATGCTCGGCCTCGTCGTCCTGCTCGGCACACCGGTGCTTCTCTGGCTCGGGCATCTGTTGAGCAAGCCCCTGGAGAGCCGCAGCGAGGCCGAGCAGGAGCGCGCGGCGCACGCGTCGGCCATCGCCGCCGACCTCGTGACGGGCCTGCGGATACTCAAGGGCATCGGCGGTGAGTCGGCGGCCATCGCCCGCTACCGCACCACGAGCCGCGACTCCCTCGGGGCCACCCTGAAGGCCGCACGCGCGCAGGCCTTCCAGAGCGGTGTGGTCCTCGCGCTCACCGGGTGCCTGATCGCCGCCGTCGCCCTGGTGGGCGGCAGGCTGGCCGCCCAGGGCAGCATCAGTCTGGGCGAGTTGGTGTCGGCGGTCGGGCTCGCGCTCTTCCTCCTCGGCCCCCTGGAGGTGCTCGCCTGGGTCAACGCCGAGCTCGCCCAGGGCCGGGCGTCGGCCGGCCGGATCGCGGAGGTCGTCGCCACCCCGCCCACCATCACCGCCGGAGACCGCAGCCTGCCCCAGCCGGTACGCGGCGCGGTCCGGCTCGACGGCGTACGGCACGGCGGCCTTCGCGGAGTGGACCTGGACGTCGCGCCCGGCGAACTGCTCGGCGTGGTCGCGACCGACCCCGCGCACGCCACCGATCTGCTGCGCTGCCTGGCCCGGCAGACCGATCCCGACACCGGGACCGTGGAGCTGGACGGCATACCGCTGCGGGACCTCGACCCGGCCGAGCTGCGCACGGCGATGCTGGTCGCCGCGCACGACGCCGACCTCTTCGAAGGAACCGTCCGCGAGAACGTCACGGCCGCCTCGCCCGACGCCACCGACCCGGAAGCGGCCATGGCGGCCGCCGGAGTGGCACAGGTCGCCCAGACACTGCCGGACGGCGAGCACACATCGGTCGGTGAGCGCGGCCACTCGCTCTCCGGCGGGCAGCGTCAACGCGTCGCCCTGGCAAGGGCGTTGGCCGCCGAACGGCCCGTCCTGGTCGTGCACGATCCGACCACCGCGGTCGACGCCGTGACCGAGGCACGCATCGCCGCCGGTCTCCGCGAGATCCGCAAGGGGCGCACCACGGTCCTGGTGACCACGAGCCCCGCACTGCTCTCGGTCACCGACCGAGTAGTACTTCTGGACGAAGGCCGGGTCACCGACACGGCTCCGCACGCCGACCTGATCCAGCGTCATGAGGCCTATCGCACGGCGGTGTTGGCATGAACGAGCACGGTGGCGCCGACATGAGCGAGACCTCGTCCGAGCAGCATCCGGAAACCCGCGAGCTGCTCCCCACCGCCACCGCGCCCCGCACCCGCGCCGCGGTCCGCGACCTTGTGCGCCCGCACCGCGGCCTGGCGTTCGGCGGCTTCGCGGTGATGATCGCGGCGACCGGCATAGGCCTGCTCGTCCAGCCGATCCTGGGCCGCATCGTGGACCTGGTCGCCGATCGGCACCCGCCGGGACACCTCACGCTCCCGGTCGTCCTGCTGATCCTGGTCGCCCTCGCGCACGGCGGAACCACCGCGCTCGGCCTCTCGCTCGTCTCCCGGCTCGGCGAGACCGTGCTGGCGCAGCTGCGCGAACGGTTCGTGGAGAAGGCCCTGCGGCTGCCTCTCGAGCAGGTGGAGAAGGCCGGGGCGGGAGACCTCACCGCCCGGGTGACCCGGGACGTCTCGGTGGTCGGCGACGCGGTGCGCGACGCCCTGCCCGAGCTGGCCCGTTCCCTGCTCGCCATCGTCCTGACGCTGGCCGCGATGGCGGCGCTCGACTGGCGCTTCTTCCTCGCGGCCCTCCTCGCGGTGCCCGTCCAGGCGTCCACCGCCCGCTGGTACGTGCGGCACGCCGTCCCCCTCTACGCCCAGCAGCGCATCGCCACCGGAGCACAGCAGCAACAGTTGCTCGACACCATCGCAGGGGCGGGCACGGTGCGGGGCTTTCGCATCGAGAAGGAGCACACCGAGCGGGTGACCCGGCGTTCGTCGACCGCGGTCCGGCTGAAGATGCGCGGCATACGCCTGGTCCTCGACTTCTACAACCGCCTGCACGTCGCCGAGTACACCGGCCTCGCCGCGGTGCTCGTCACCGGCTTCCTCCTCGTCCGCGCGGACTCCGTGTCCATCGGCACCGCGACCGCCGCCGCGCTCTACTTCCACAGCCTGTTCGCGCCGGTCAACTCCGCACTCGTACTCCTGGACGACGCGCAGTCGGCGACCGCTTCGCTCGCCCGGCTCGTCGGGGTCGCCGACGAGCCGACACCTGAACCCACGCAGGCGCGGGAGAAGCCGGTCGATGCGGCACCGGACGGCACCGTCACCGTGACCGGCATCGACCACGCGTACATACCCGGCAGGACCGTCCTGCAGAACGTGGACCTCACGCTCCGGGCCGGGGAGCGGGTGGCCCTCGTCGGCCCGAGCGGTGCGGGCAAGACCACCCTCGCCAAGCTCATCGCGGGGGTGCACAGGCCCACCTCGGGCTCGGTGCACCTGAGCGGCACCCGGGCCCGGGGCGAGGGCCTTCCGGTGGCCCTGGTCACCCAGGAGACGCACGTGTTCGCCGGGCCGCTCGCGGACGATCTGCGCCTGGCCCGTGCCGACGCCACCGACGACGAGCTGCGTACGGCGCTGACCGATGTCGACGCGCTCGACTGGGTCGAAGCCCTGCCCGACGCTCTGGACACCGTGGTGGGCGACGGAGGCCACCGCCTCACCTCCGCCCAGGTCCAGCAACTGGCCCTGGCCCGCCTGATCCTCGCCGATCCGCCGGTGGCCGTGCTCGACGAGGCGACGGCCGAGGCCGGGAGCACAGGGGCGCGCCTCCTGGAGAAGGCCGCGGGCCGGGCGATCGAGGGGCGCACCGCGCTCGTCGTCGCGCACCGCCTCACCCAGGCCGCGACCGCGGACCGGATCGTCGTCATGGAGGGCGGCCGGATCGTGGAGAGCGGCACCCACGACGAACTGCGCGAAGGATCCGGGCCCTACGCCTCCCTCTGGCAGGCGTGGTCCGGCACCCGTACCGCGACCGACAGGCCCCCCACGCACCAGGCAGGACCCGACACCACCACCGTGAAGGACGACGACTGATGCCCGGCTCTCCCAGACGCGCTCCCGGCCGCACCCGCCTCGCCACCGCACTCGCCGCCGCACTCCTCCTGTTCGCCGCCACGGCCTGCGGCTCCGGCGACGACTCCGACACCGGCACCGGCACCGGCTCGGACGAGGCCGCGTCCAAGAACGGCGCCTTCCCGGTGAGCATCGCGCACAAGTACGGCAGCACCACCGTCAAGGCCGAGCCCCAGCGGATCGTCACGGTCGGCCTCACCGACCAGGACGCCGTACTCGCCCTGGGCAAGGTGCCCGTCGGCACCACCGAGTGGCTCGGCGGATACAAGGGCGCCGTCGGCCCCTGGGCCACCGACGCTCTCGGCGGCGCCAAGGCGCCGACCGTCCTGAAGGACACCGGCACAGGCCCGCAGACGGAGAAGATCGCCGCGCTCCGCCCTGACCTGATCCTCGCCGTCTACGGAGGTCTGACCAAGGAGCAGTACGCGACCCTGTCGAAGTTCGCCCCGGTGGTGGCCCAGCCGAAGGAGTACAACGACTTCGGAGTCCCGTGGCAGCAGCAGACCGAGACCATCGGCAAGGCGCTCGGGCAGGAGGCCAAGGCCAAGAAGCTGGTGACGGGTGTCGAGGCCGACTTCAAGAACGCGACCAAGGAGAACCCGGAGTTCGCCGGGTCGAGCGCCGTGATGGCCACCCCGTACGAGGGAATCTTCGCCTTCGGCAGCCAGGACCCCCGCTCCCGGGTCCTCACCGGTCTCGGCTTCACTCTGCCGAGCGATCTGGACAAGGTCATCGGTGACGAGTTCGGCGCCAACATCAGCAAGGAGCGCACCGATCTGCTCGACACCGACGCGATCGTGTGGATCGCCTCCGACCCGGCGAAGGACGAGGCCAAGCTCGGCAAGAACGCCCTCTACGCCGACCTTGACGTGGCCAAGGAGGACCGCGAGGTCTATGTCGCGGAGTCGAGCGACTACGGCAACTCCGTCTCTTTCGTGACGGTGCTGAGCCTGCCGTACATGCTGGAACGCCTGGTTCCGCAACTCGCGTCGGCCGTCGACGGCGACACCGCGACGAAAGTGGAGCAGCACGCCGGGAGCCAGTGAACGTATGATCAGCCGATGTCTGACACGACCGAAACCACGCCCGGCTGGCTGACCTCCGACGAGCTCGAGGACGCTCGTGCGCGCATGCCGATCCTGTACGTCGAGGCGGTGCCGGTGCGCGTCGACGACAGCGGCGAAGTCACCAGCATCGGCCTGCTGTTGGGAATGGGGCGGGACGGGGCGGTGAGCCGCTCCCTCGTCTCGGGCCGGGTCCTGCACCACGAGCGGGTCCGGGACGCCCTTCTGCGCCACCTGGAGAAGGACCTCGGCCCGGTGGCGCTCCCCCGCGTCCCGGCCTCCCTACAGCCCTTCACCGTCGCCGAGTACTTCCCGACGCACGGCATCACTCCGTTCCACGACCCGCGCCAGCACGCGGTGTCCCTCGCCTACATCGTCCCGGTGGCCGGCGACTGCCGCCCCCGGCAGGACGCTCTCGACCTGGTCTGGCTGAGTCCGCAGGAGGCCTCGTCGGAGGGGGTCCAGAACGAGATGCCGGGCGGTCACGGCCTCCTCCTCAAGCAGGCCCTCGCGCACGCCGGTTGCCTGTCCTGAGCACCGGCTGCCTCACCAGGCGGGAGAATGACGGATTAGGTAAGGCTCAGCTAAGTTGATCGGCGAGTGCCTCCCTCCGGAGGCACCTCTGCCAAGGAGATCGACGCAGCATGAGCTCAACCACCCGCCGGGCCCGCCGTTCCCGTTCCTTCGCGATCGCCGTGTCGCTCGCCGCGGGAAGCGCCCTGGTGTCGACCGGCACCGCGGGCGCCGACACGGCGAGGACCGGCTCGCCCACCGTGACGGCGCCGCTCAGGCAGGGCCTGTACCAGTCCGCGTACTCCGAGCGGAACAACGCGCTCTGGGTCACGTCCTCCGTCGGCCAGCCGCCCGCCACCGTCACCGACTCGCGGCTGCTGAGAGTCGATCCGGACACGCTGAAGGTGGAGAAGGCCTACAGGACGCCGGTCACGGACGCAGTCACCGGCGCCGTCGAGTCCGTCTACGGTGTCGCCGTCGACGACGAGCACAACACCGTCTGGACGACGAACACCCGCGACAACTCCGTCGCCGTGTACAGCCAGCGCACCGGCAAGCGCCTCGCCACGCTGCCCGGTGTGAACCACTCCCGCGAGATAGTCGTCGACGAGCGGCGCGACACGGTGTGGGCGAGCGCCTTCGCCGACGGCGCCCTCGTCGCTTTCGACTCCGCCACCTTCAAGGAGAAGAAGCGCGTCACGGTCCCCGGAACCGGACCGACGGGCCTCACCCTGAACAAGCGGACGGGCGCGGTGTACGCCGCCGACTACCACGGCGCCCAGATCATCGAGGTCTCCCCCGGCGCCGGGAGCCCGCGTCTCATCCCGGCCGGTGAGGGGCCGCTCTCGATCGCCCTCTCCAAGAACGGCCGTACCGCCTACACCGCTGACCAGACCTCGGGCACCGTCACGGTCGTCGACCTGCGCAAGGGTGCGGTCACGCGGTCCGTGGCCACCGGCGGCGGCACCAAGTCCGTCGCCGTCGACCGGCGTTCGGGCCACGTACTCGCCGTCAACCGCACGACCGCCACCGTCACGGTCGTCGACCCGCGCAAGGGAGCCGTCGTGAGGTCCGTGGCCACCGGCGCGAACCCCAACCACGTGCAGGTGACCGAAGGACACGCGTACGTGGTCGACAAGTCGGCATCCGGGCCCGCGGGCGAAGACCTGCTCACCCGCGTACGTCTCGGCCGCTGACGGCTCAGCCGCTGACGCGCGTTCAGGGCGAGGGCTGCGGAGTCATCCGGTGCAGCCCCTTGCGGTCGTAGTAGCGGGTCATCGCGAACCCGAAGGCCACGGCCACCAGGCTCCCGACCGCGATCATGATCCAGGCACGCCCGAGTCCGGCGTCGGCGCGGGCGTCGAAGAAGAGGATGGCGCGGACGCCTCCGCTGAGCTGGCGCATGGGCTCGAAGATGCCGAGGAAGCGGTAGAAGCCCGGGACCGCCTCCAGCGGGATGGTGGCGCCGGAGGAGGGCAGGCCAAGGACGATGAAGACGAACATGGAGACGAGCTGGCCGATCCCGCCGAAGGCCGCGTTGATGGCCTGGACCCCCAGGCCGACGGCGAGGCTCGCGCAGTAGGAGAAGATCCAGAGCAGCGGCAGGTGGGTGGCGTCCATGCCCAGGATCGTGATGGTGGCCAGCATGACCAAGGTGGTGGTCAGGACCGTGATCCCCGCGGTCATGGCCATCTTCAGGAGCAGCGTCTGGGTGCGGCTGATCGGCACGGTCGGGCGACGGGTGTGCCAGGGGCCGATCTCACTGTCGGCGTAGCCGAGGGCGGTGTCGACGCCCATGCCGATGAGGTTGGCGCCGAGGAACCCGGCCAGGACGAGCAGCAGGGTGTAGTAGAACGCGCTGAGGCCCAGGCCGCTGTTCTCGCCGATGGGGTGGCCGACCTGGGTGGTGACGGCGACGGGGTCGGACAGGAGCAGGCCCGCGGTGGCACCGGCCTTCTTGTCGGCGCCCGCTGCCTTCAGCTCCTTGCCGATGGCCTGCGACGACTGCTGTGCGGCCGCCGTGGTGATCTTGCTCGCCAGTGAGGACCCGAGGCTGCCCATACCGGGGTTGGTCAGGACCGTCATCGTCGGCCGCACCTTCGCGCCCGTGGTGGTGAGCGCGGCGACCGAGTCGCTGAAGTTCGCGGGGATGACCAGGGCGCCGTAGATCTTGCCGGAATCCAGCTCGTCCTGCGCCTCGGCCCGCGTCAGCTCACGCCAGTCGGCCTTGTCGCTCGACGTGTCGGACATGACGGTCCGGGCGACCTGCGTTCCCAGGTTCTGCTTCTGGCCGGGCGGGGGCTCTCCCTGGTCCGCGTTGACGAGGGCGAGGGGCAGGTCGCGCAGGTCGCGGTTCGGGCTGATGATGCCGCCCATGTAGAGCAGGGAGAGCAGCAGGGCGAGCAGCCCGGTCAGCACGGTGGGCACCAGCCACAGCTTGGGACGGCGCAGGAGCACGGAGGCGCGGGCGCCGGTGCCGGTGTGCCGGGGAGCGTTGTCGTCATCCATGGTGCCCAGCTTCGGGGCCGCGTGCGACGCCCGGCACGAACAACACGTTCAGAAGCGGAGGAACAGGCAAATGAGACCTGTTTCCGTCACCCGCCTATCCGCCGACGAAGTCCCGCACCCCCTGTGACACCCCGTCGTCCCCCAGCAGGTCGTTGTGCTTCAGGCACCCCGCCGCGTTGTTCGCCGCCCCGTCGAGGGGCACGCTGTCGTCCGGGTTGATGACCTCGTCGCAGCGGGACCACCAGGTCGCGTAGGCGACGCCTCCGGGTGTCTCGTCGCCCTCCGCGAGCCCGTCCTGTACGTACGAACCCGGTGTCATGTCACGGCACGCCTGCGACCAGGCGGCGCAGGCCCAGGCGGTGGCGGTGCCGTGGTTGGGTCCCGCGAGGGAGGCCCAGTGGGCGACCGTCCCTGTGCCGCCGCCGTACTTGACGTACCAGCGGGTGACGAGGCTGCCGAAGGAGTGGGCGACGATGTCCACCTTGGCGGCGCCCGACTCTGCGCGCACCTGCTCGACGTACGCGGCGAACCTGTCGGAGAGTACCTCGTTCACCGACTGGCTGGTGTCGTACCCCCAGGAGAACAGTTCGGCGTCCGTGTATCCGGACGCCTTGAAGTCGTCGCGCAGGGAACCCCACACACCCGGGTCGGCGTTGTAGCCATGGACGAAGATCACCGGAGTGCGGGCGGCCGTCGGCGCCTCCTCCGCCTGAGCCGTGGTCAGCGGCGTCAGCAGGGCGGCGGCGGCCGCGATGGTCAACGGTACGGAAGATCGGCGCAGCACAGGTTCCCCCTCGGGCCGACGGACGTGACGCGTGACGCGTGAGCGCTGCCGAGAATGGTGAGGTCTGCGACGGCGGATGAACAGCCCTGTGAGGCCTTGAAGTTACCGCGGGTATCAGGTGTCGGGTTTTACGCCTCGGTGTGGTCCGGAGCACTGTGGTCCGGAGCGCTCGCCTCGTCGTCCGGGTTCCAGTCGAGCAGCCGCACCTTCGCGACCGTCCGGACATGCCTGCGCATCGCGGCCGCCGCCGCCCGGCCCCGTCCTGCCTCGATCGCGTCGAGGATCGCGTGGTGCTGGGCGAGGGAACGGGCGGGGCGCCGCACCTGGCGCAGCGACTCGTTGCGACTCTCGGCGATCTGCTCGGCGATGGAGTTCATGAACTCGGCGAGCAGCACGCTGTGCGCGGCCGCGGTCACGGCCGCGTGGAAGAGCCGGTCGCCCTCGACGCCGCGCTCGCCCGCCTCGATCTCTCGCGCCATCGTGTCCAGGGCGCCCCGCATCGCCCGCAGGTCCTCGTCCGTACGCCGCTCGGCTGCCAGTTCGGCGAGCTTGGTCTCCAGGGCCTCGCGTGCCTCGAGGACGTCGGGCAGCCGCCGCTTGCGCTCCACGAGCCGCTCGACGGGCTCGGCGTCCAGGCTGTCCTTGACCAGATAGGTGCCGCCACCGTGCCGTACCTCGACCAGACCCTGCACTTCGAGTACGACGATGGCCTGCTTGACGGAGGCGCGGGACACGCCAAGGCGCTGGGCCAATTCGCGCTCGGGAGGCAGCCGGTCGCCGGAGCGCAGGCCGCCTTCGCCGACGTAGGCACGGAGCCGGTCGAGCACCTGCTCGTACAGTCTCGTCCTGCCCATGGGGCGCAGCGCGTCAGACATCCCAAGCCCCCATCATCCCAACCCCCCATTTCGGTCCCCATGCCGAATTTCGGTCCCCTGCCGATGGATTCGCAGCCTAACAGCGGCCGACCCAGTGGACGAGTGGCCAATTGGCTGAGCCAATTTGCGTCCGATCTCTTGACGGCCGAAACCGATACCCCGACGCTGAGTTCCGCCAACGGCCGAACTGGCTCAGCCACTTGGCCACTGAGGGACGGCCCCAGGGACGGGAGCCCACGATGTCCGCCGAACTCATCTCCATCCTCGTACTCGTGGTGGTCTTCGTGATCGCCACCACCCGCTCCATCAACATGGGCGCGCTCGCCTTCGCCGCCGCCTTCGCGGTCGGCGAGCTGGCCGCCGATCTCGACGCGGACGGCATCTTCGCCGGATTCCCCGGCGATCTCTTCGTCGTCCTGGTCGGCGTGACCTATCTGTTCGCGATCGCCCGCGCCAACGGCACCACGGACTGGCTTGTGCACGCGTCCATCCGCCTGGTGCGCGGGCGGATAGCGCTGATCCCCTGGGTGATGTTCGTGATCACCGGGGCGCTCACCGCGATCGGCGCCGTCAGTCCGGCCGCCGTGGCGATCGTCGCGCCGATCGCCCTGAGCTTCGCCGCCCAGTACGGCATCAGCCCGCTCCTGATGGGCGCCATGGTGGTGCACGGAGCCCAGGGCGGCGGCTTCTCGCCCATCAGCATCTACGGCTCCATCGTCAACGGCATCGTGGAGCGCGAGAACCTGCCGGGCAACGAGATCGCGCTCTTCCTCGCCTCGCTCGTCGTCAATCTCCTCATCGCCGGGGTCGTCTTCGTCCTCTTCGGCGGGCTGAAACTGGGCGGTCGCGACATGGGCGAGGAGCCCAAGTCGGCCACGCGGGAGGACGGTTCAGGGCTCGATCCGGCCAAGATCGCCACGCTCGCCGCCCTGGTCGCCCTCGTCGTCGCCGTACTCGGCTTCGACCTCGACGCCGGTCTGAGCGCCATCACCCTGGCCGTGATCCTGAGCGCGTTCTGGCCCGAGTCCAGCCGCAAGGCCGTCGGCGAGATCGCCTGGTCGAGCGTGCTCCTCATCTGCGGTGTGCTGACCTACGTCGGCGTACTGGAGGAGATGGGCACCATCGACTGGGCCGGAGAGGGCGTCTCCGACATCGGCGTCCCGCTCCTGGCCGCCCTGCTGCTCTGCTACATCGGCGCGATCGTCTCCGCGTTCGCCTCCTCCGTCGGGATCATGGGCGCGCTGATCCCGCTCGCCGTGCCGTTCCTGGCCCAGGGCGAGATCGGCGCGGTCGGCATGATCGCGGCGCTCGCCGTCTCCGCCACCGTCGTGGACGTCAGCCCCTTCTCGACCAATGGCGCGCTGGTGCTCGCCGCCGCCCCGGACGTCGACCGGGAACGCTTCTTCCGGCAGCTGATGGTCTACGGGGGGATCGTGGTGGCCGTCGTACCCGCCGCGGTGTGGCTCGCCCTCGTGGTGCCAGGATTCGGGTAGGACGAACCTCCATGGCCCTCGAAGGACCATCGACGACAACCAAGGAGACACGCAGCGTGAGTTCTGCCCATCCGCCCCTCTTTCCGACCCTCGTCGCGGGCCCCGACCTGCCCGCCCTGCGCTTCGGCGAGCGTTCACTGACGTACGCCGAACTCGCCGCGACGGCCGGTTCGCTCGCCGCCTCGATCGGCTCGGCGCGCCGGGTCGCGCTGTGGGCGACGCCGACTCTCGAAACGGCCGTCGGTGTGGTGGCCGCGCTGCTCGCCGGTGTGCCCGTGGTGCCGCTGAACCCGAAGGTCGGCGAGCGCGAGCTGGGGCACATCGTGGCGGACAGCGCCCCGACGGTGGTACTCGCGGCGCCGGGCGACGAACTCCCCCTACCACTGCGGGCGTTGGAGCGTACGGACATCACGCTCACCCACACCCCTACGGCGTCGGAGCTGCCCGCCGAACCCGGCCCCGAATCCCCCGCCCTGGTCGTCTACACCTCGGGCACCACAGGCCCGCCCAAGGGCGCGGTACTGCCCCGCCGGGCCCTCACCGCCACCCTGGACGCGCTTGAGGACGCCTGGCAGTGGACGTCCGACGACGTGCTGGTGCATGGACTTCCGCTGTTCCACGTGCACGGTCTCATCCTCGGCATCCTCGGTCCGCTGCGCCGGGGCGGTTCTGTACGGCACCTGGGCCGGTTCTCCATCGAGGGGGTCCGGCGCGAACTGGCCGACGGGGCAACGATGCTGTTCGGCGTGCCCACCATGTATCACCGCATCGCGGAGGCGCTGCCCGCCGATCCGGGGCTGGCCAAGGCCCTGTCCGGCGCACGGCTCCTGGTCTCCGGCTCCGCCGCGCTGCCCGTGCACGACCACGAGCGGATCGCGGCGGCGACAGGGCGCCGGGTGGTCGAGCGGTACGGCATGACGGAGACCCTGATGAACACGAGCGTGCGGGCCGACGGCGAACCGCGCGCCGGAACGGTCGGGGTGCCGTTGGGCGGTGTGGAGTTGCGGCTCGTGGACGAGTCGGGCGCCGAGACCTCGGACCCGCTGGAGGTCGGCGAGATCGAGGTGCGCGGACCGAACCTGTTCACCGAGTATCTGAACCGGCCCGACGCCACCGCCGCGGCCTTCACCGCCGACGGCTGGTTCCGCACAGGTGACATGGCGCTGCGCGACGACGACGGCTACGTGCGCATCGTCGGTCGCAAGGCCACCGACCTCATCAAGAGCGGCGGTTACAAGATCGGCGCGGGCGAGATCGAGAACGCCCTGCTGGAGTACCCGGGCGTACGCGAGGCCGCCGTGACCGGCGAACCGGACGACGACCTCGGCGAGCGCATCGTCGCCTGGATCGTGCCGACCGACCCGGAGCAGCCGCCTGCGGAGAAGGACTTGGCGGACCATGTGGCCGCCCAGCTCGCCCCGCACAAGCGCCCTCGGATCGTGCGTTACCTGCCCGAGCTCCCCCGCAACGACATGGGGAAGATCATGAAGCGGTCCCTCCATGGCTGAGTCCACGCCCGGCGGCCAGGCGGCCGTTCGCCTGACCGCCCGTGCGGCGATCGCCGCCGTGGCCGATCAGGACAGTTTCCGTGAACTACCCCTACCTGCACATGAGTTCACCGACACCGCGAGCCGGGACGGCCCGATCGCCTGGGAGGGGTACGCCGATTCCCGCGCCCGCGCAGAGGAACGCACCGGCGAACGCGAGTCGGTGGTCTGCGGCGCCGCCGCCGTGGGCGGCACCCAGGCGGTGATCATCTCCTTCGAGTTCGGCTTTCTCGGCGGCTCCCTCGGCGAGCGCACGGGCGACCGCCTCGAGGCCGCACACCGTCACGCCCGTGCCCACCGGCTGCCCGTCGTCTCGCTGATCGCGACGGGAGGCAGCCGTATGCAGGAGGGCATGCGCGCGCTTGTCCAACTGCAGCGCGTGGCACGGCAGTCCGCGCTCACCGGCGCGGCGGGCCTCCCCCGGATCGCGGTCCTGCGCGACCCGGTCACGGGCGGCGGATGGGCCACCCTGGGTGCGGGCGCCGACCTGATCCTGGCCCTGCCCGGCAGTCAGGTCGGCTTCGCCGGGTCGCGGGTGCGCCCGGCGGACGCGGATCCGACGGCGTACACCGCCGAGGCCCAGCTGGCGGCCGGCGCGATCGACGAGGTCGTACGCCCCGAAGAATTGCGCGAAGCGCTGTCCTTGCGCCTCAGGCTGCTGTCCTCTCCTACGCCGGATGCGGCCGAACCCCCCGACGCACTCGGCCGCACCGACCTGCCCGCCACCGGCTGGGAGGCCGTGAGCCGCGCCCGCTCCCCCGAACGACCGCGCGCCGACGCCTACTTGAATGCCTACTTCACCGACCGCGCACCCCTGCGGGGCGACCGGTGCGGGGACACGGACCCGGGCATGCTCTGCGGCTTCGGGTCCCACGAGGGGCGGACGGTCGCCTACGCGGCACAGTGCGGGACGGCGACGGCACCCGCCGGTTACCGCACCGCCGCCCGGCTCGTCCGGCTCGCGGGGCGGCTCGGCATTCCTGTGCTCACGCTCATCGACACCCCGGGGGCCGCGAACGGGGCGGAGGCCGAACGGGCGGGCGCGGGCGCGGCGATCGCCGATCTGTTCGCCGCCGTCGCCACCGCGTCGGTACCGGTCACCTCACTGGTCATCGGCGAGGGCGGCTCCGGCGGCGCGCTCGCCCTCGCGGCACCGGACAACCTCTGGGCGACGCCGGACAGTTACTTCTCGGTGATCGCCCCGGAGCTTGCCGCCGCGATCCTCAAACGGGGGGACGAGGAGATCCGGTCGACGGCGGAGCAACTGCGCCTTCGCCCACAGGACCTGGTCGAACTCGGCCTGGCAAGAGGCGTTCAAGGCCCGGCGTCCTTCTCCTCGACGACCTGAGCGGCCATGCGCAGACAGATCTCGGGGAGTTCGGGGGCGCTTCGGATCCAGTCCTCGGTGTCGACACCGGCGACGACGCCCGCCGTCCACAGCGTGGCGAGGAGACGGGTCGCCAGGTCACGCTCCGCACCCCTGGCCTCGGGAGCCGCACGGCGGACGGCGACGATCGCCCGCTCGATCAGGGACGGCTCCAGCAGCCAACGTATCCCCGCCCCCGCCTCCACGAGGAAGCCGGAATAGATCGCCATGAAGATGTGCGCGGTGTCGGTCTCCTGCTCGAGGCCGACCCGTGCCTGCTCGGTGAACTGGGATATCAGCCCCAGGTGGTCGCCCAGATGACTCGACGGGGTCCCTCGGCTGCGCCGTCGTTCGCCATTGGTCATGTCCGCACCGCCCGTCCGCCCCCGGCGTCAGGAAGTCCTGCCTATCTCCGGCCGGCCCCGGCCTTCGTCTTCGCCATCGCCGGAGGTCCTGCCACCGGCCAGCGCCTGCTCCACGGTGTCGTGAATCGGCAGCACGTCGTTCAGACCCACGATGCGCAGCACCGCGCGCACCACTCTGCGCGAGGCCACCAAGCACAGCGGAACCCCGTGCGCGTCCACCCGCTGCCGGAAGTCATTGAGGACGGCCACCCCGGCCATGCTCAGAAACGGGGCCGCCGCCCAGTCCACGACCACCGCCGACACTGCGTCCCGCGCGGCGCGGTCCAGCCGGGTCCGGCACATCTCACGCAGCTCCCAGCGGAGCGGTTCGGCGTTGCCTATGTCCACTTCAGGGGGCATCCGCACGATCAGACAGCCCTGCCTGACGGATGTGTGAAGTGCCATCCGGACCACCCCCATACGGCGTCTCGACTTCAGAAGGGGTTATTGCGAGGCACAGCAGCAGTATGCCGATCCGGGCCTCGGAGTTCAGCCGTCCCGGCCCAACGCTGCACGATGCATCCACCGCCGCGCGGTTCTTACGGACCCGTGACGGAGCCCCGTCGGTGATCGTCGTGCCGGCTCCGCACGCCTAGCGTGGGCGGCATGCGCGTACTTGTCACCGGCGGCGCCGGGTTCATCGGATCGCACGTGATCGAAGCCCTCTCGGAGCGCGGACACGAGGTGGCGGTGTTCGACGCCCTGCTGCCCTCCGCCCATCGCGAACCCCCTCGACCGCACGAAGGGCAGCGGTGGACCGTCGCCGATGTCCGGGACCGGGACGCGGTGCGGGACGCGCTGCGCGGGGTCGACGCGGTCTGTCATCAGGCGGCGATGGTGGGGCTCGGCAAGGATTTCGCGGACGCCCCGGAGTACGTCGGCTGCAACGACCTGGGTACCGCGGTCCTGCTCGCCGAGATGGCCGCGGGCGGGGTGCGGAATCTGGTGCTCGCCGGGTCGATGGTGGTCTACGGGGAGGGGCGGTACGAGTGCGCCCGGCACGGCGTCGTCCGGCCGGGTCCGCGCGCGGCGGACGATCTGGACGCGGGGCGCTTCGAGCCGCTCTGCCCGGACTGCGGGGCCGAGCTGTCCCCTGGCCTGGTGGGCGAGGACGCGCCCGCCGATCCGCGCAATGTGTACGCGTCGACCAAGCTGGCGCAGGAGCATCTGGCCGCCGCGTGGGCGCGGGCGAGCGGTGGCCGTGCGGTGTCGTTGCGCTACCACAACGTGTACGGCCCCGGCATGCCCCGCGACACCCCGTACGCCGGTGTGGCCTCGTTCTTCCGTTCCTCGCTCGAGCGGGGCGAGGCACCGCAGGTCTTCGAGGACGGCCGCCAGCGGCGGGACTTCGTGCATGTACGCGACGTGGCGGCGGCCAATGCGATGGCGCTCGATGCGGTGCGCGAGCGGGCGGCGGGGGCGTTCACGGCGTACAACACCGGCAGCGGCGAGCCGCGCACCATCGGGGAGATGGCCGGTGAGCTCGCGCGGGCGTTCGGCGGCCCGGCCCCGGCGGTGACGGGCGAGTACCGGCTCGGGGACGTACGGCACGTCACGGCGGACTCGGGGCGGCTGCGGGCGGAGCTCGGGTGGCGGGCCGATGTGGGCTTCGCCGAGGGGATGGCTTCCTTCGCGAAGGCTCCGCTGCGAGGGTAGCCGCCGCCCGTTTCCCAAGGGATGACGGGGCTATCCCCGTGCCGTCGGCAGCGTGACCTCGAAACAGCAGCCGCCCGCCACATTGCGTACGGCCGCCCGGCCTTGGTGGGCCTCGACGATTCCGCGCACGATCGCGAGGCCGAGTCCCGCGCCCGCCGGGGGTGTGCGGGACTGGCTGCCGCGCCAGCCGGTGTCGAAGACGCGGGACAGATCCTCCTCGGGGATGCCGCCGCAGCCGTCGGTCACGGACAGGACCACGCCGTCCGGGGAGCGCGACGCCGCCACCGCGACGGTTCCGTCGGCCGGTGTACGGCGGATCGCGTTGATCAGGAGGTTGCCGAGGACGCGGCTCATCTCCTTGCTGTCGACCTCCACAGGGACGGCCTCGACGCTGTCGCCGACGAGACGCACCCGGTGCTCGCGGGCGAGGGGATCGACGCCCGCGAGCGCGTCGCCCACCAGGTCGTAGACGGAGATGCGTGACGTCGAAAGAGCCAGCGCGCCTGCGTGAATGCGGGAGAGTTCGAAGAGGTCTCCCACCATGGAGTTGAGGCGTTCGACCTCGGTGCGGATCTGGCGCAGATAGCGGTCGGGGTCTGCCGCCACGCCGTCCTCAAGGGCCTCGGACATGGCCCGCAGCCCGGCGAGCGGGGTACGCAGGTCGTGCGAGATCCAGGCGACAAGTTCGCGCCGTGAGCGCTCAAGAGCCCGCTCGCGCTCACGTGACTCGGCGAGCTTGGCACTGGTCGACTGCAACTCTCTTGTCAGTGCGGCGAGTTCGGCGCTCACGGGTTCGGGCGGCGCGGCGAAGCTGCCGCCGTCACCGAAGGAACGGGCCGCCAGGGTCAGGGCGTTGCTGCGGGCGACCACCCAGCGGCCGAGCAGCAGCGCGGTGGCGAGCGAGACCACGGCGGCCATCGCCACGACGATGGTGACCACGGTCAGGTCGTGCGGTGACAGGAACATCTCCCAGGCCACCGCGAGCGTCCCCGCCAGCATCGCGAGCACCGCGACGGCCGCCACGACGGTCATCGACACCACGAGGGAGCGGTGCCTGAGCAGGCGCAGCGTCAGGGCGCCGAGGAGTCCGGCGCTCGCGGCACCCAGGAAGGCGAAGAGGGCGATGAGCAGGATGTCCCGCATGGAGGTCAGCCTTCCGCTCGGGGTGGTACGTCGGCGGGTGGTACGTCGAGGGGTGCTACGTCGAGCCGGTAGCCCAGACCCCACACCGTCTGGATCAGCCGCGGCCTCGCCGGGTCGTCCTCGACCTTGCCGCGGAGCCTGCGGATGTGGACGGTGACCGTGGACAGGTCGCCGAACTCCCAGCCCCACACTTCCCGCATCAGCTCCTCACGGCCGAATGCCTGTCCCGGGTGGCGAAGGAGGAAGGCGAGGAGGTCGAACTCGCGCAGAGTGAGGGCGAGTTCGGCTCCTCCCTTCGTCGCGCGGCGCGCCGCCGGGTCCACCCACAGGCCCGCGGCCCGCAGCGTGGCGACGGGCTCGGGAGCGCGGGCGGCACGGCTGCGGCGCAGCACCGATTCCACCCGCAGGACCAGTTCGCGCGGGCTGAACGGCTTGGTGACGTAGTCGTCGGCCCCTATCTCCAGGCCCAGGATCCGGTCGTCCTCGTCGCCACGGGCGGTGAGCATGATGACGGGCACCGGGCCCGTGACACGCAGACGGCGGCACACCTCGAGACCGTCCATGCCGGGCAGCATCAGATCGAGGACGACCAGATCGGGCCGGAACGCTCCGGCGCGCTCCAGGGCCCCTGGGCCGTCCCCGGCGCGGTCGACCGTGTAGCCGCCGCGCTCCAGGTAGCCCGCCACGACCTCGGCAACGGTCGGATCGTCGTCGACGACGAGCACCCGGGGTGTGGGTGTGCCGGGCGCGGTGGACCCGGCGGGAGCGGTGGCCCCGATAGGAGCGCGGTCCTGCGGTGGTGGCTGCATACCGCCAGCGTCGCACCTGCCGTGCGGAGACCGGCCGGTCAGACGGGCTCCCGGTTGCCGACGTCCCTGTTTCGTAAGAACCTCAAGTCCAATATGTCCGGTTCGAATTCATAGGGTGAGTCACATGACCCCCTCCCCCTCCGTAGAACCCGGGGCGCACGACGTGCCCGGCGCGCATGACCCGCGCGCCGTTCGGGTCGATGTCGTCCTGCCCTGTCTCGACGAGGCCGCCGCACTGCCCTGGGTCCTGGAACGCGTCCCCGCTGAGTGGCGGGCCGTCGTCGTCGACAACGGCTCCACCGATGGTTCGCCGGACATCGCCCGCGCTCTGGGCGCCACCGTCGTGCACGAGCGGCGGCGCGGGTTCGGGGCCGCCTGCCACGCGGGCCTCACCGCGTCCGACGCGGACATCGTGTGCTTCTGCGACTGCGACGCCTCCCTCGATCCTGGGCTGCTGCGGACATTCGTACGCAGGGTGACGGACGGCGAGGCCGATCTGGTCGTCGGACGGCGCCGCCCCCAGGGACGCGGCGCATGGCCGCCGCACGCCCGCGCGGGCAACCTGGCGCTCACCCGGATGCTGCGGCGGCGTACCGGCGTGCGCCTGCACGATCTGGGCCCGATGCGGGCGGCGCGGCGCGAGGCGCTGCTCGGGCTCGACCTGAGCGACCGGCGCAGCGGATACCCGCTGCAGATGGTCGTGCGGGCGGCCGACGCCGGCTGGCGGATCGAGGAGCGGGACGTGCCGTATCTGCCGCGCGCCGGGAAGTCGAAGGTCACGGGGACGTGGCTCGGGACGTGGCACGCGGTGCGCGACATGCGGGCCGTACTGGCGGAACCAGCGCGGGCAGTTCCTGTCGGGCATGCGGAGCGCGCGTCAGGCGGTGCCTCGTGACCGCGTACGGGACGACGACCTTGCTCGTCATCGCCAAGGAGCCGCTGCCGGGACGGGTGAAGACCCGCCTCACCCCGCCCTACTCCCCCGAGGAGGCCGCCGGTCTTGCCGCGGCCTCGCTCGCCGACACACTCGACGCCGTCCTCGCGGCGCCCGCCCACCGGCGCGTCCTGGTGCTCGACGGGCAGCCGGGCCCCTGGCTGCCTTCCGGCATCGAGGTGGTGCCCCAGTGCGCGGGCGGCCTGGACGAGCGGCTCGCCGCGGCGTTCGCGGGCTGCTCGGGGCCGGCCCTCCTGGTCGGCATGGACACCCCCCAGATCACCCCCGGCCTGCTCGCCCCCGCGCTCGGCCCCGACGCCTGGCGGGACTGCGACGCCTGGTTCGGCCCCGCCGTCGACGGCGGCTTCTGGGCACTGGGCCTCGCCGAGCCCGATCCGGAGCTGCTGCGCGGCGTCCCCATGTCGAGGCCCGACACCGGCGCCCTGCAACGGGCCCGGCTCACCGGCGCCGGGCTGAGGGTGCGCGAGCTGCCCCGGCTGCGTGACGTCGACACGGCCGACGACGCGGGGAAGGTCGCCGTCGCCGCGCCGGACAGCCGGTTCGCCGCCGCGCTCGCCCGCCTCGCGACGCCTGCCGGGCGGACGGGCCGTAACGGCGGGAGCGGCCGATGAGCACCGCACTGCCGGACACGGCCCTGCGCAGGACCGGCCGAGCGGCCACCCCTTGGCGTGCGGATCCGTACACCAACGCCCTGCGCAACGGCCACGGCCCGCTGTTCCTGCGCCGCAGCGACGGCTGGCTGCTGCCCCTGGACGTCGAACGCTGGTGTGCGAGTGCCGACGCGGCGGACCTCTCCGCGTTGCGTCGCTGCGAGGGCAGTGTCCTCGACATCGGCTGCGGGCCCGGCCGCCTGGTGGCGGGCGCCGCGGAGCGCGGCCACCGCGTCCTGGGGGTCGACGTCAGCCAGGCGGCCGTCGACCACACGCTCCGGCTCGGCGGCACCGCGCTGCTCCGCTCCGTCTTCGACGCACTGCCGGGCGAGGGCCGCTGGGGGACCGCGCTGCTCATCGACGGCAATGTGGGGATCGGCGGCGATCCGGCCGCGCTGCTCGCGCGCGTCGCTCAACTCCTCACCTCTGACGGCCTGTTGATTGCCGAGACCGCACCGATGGACGTCGACGAACGGGTGGAGGTGCACGTGGACGACGGGCACGGCGCCCTGGGCGAGCTGTTCCCCTGGGCCCGTCTGGGCACCCCCGCCCTGCTGCGTCACGCCCGTCCACTCGGCTGGCGCCCGGCCGATCAGTGGACCACCGGCGACCGCTCCTTCCTCGCCCTGCGCCGCGTCTGAAGGACCCGGCACAGCGCGGATCCCGCGAACAGCAGGCCCGTGACGGTCAGCCAGCGGACGAGGAAGGCACCGGCCGGGAGCCCGGTGGCGGACTCATAGCGCTCCACCTGTCCGGTGATGAGCGGGAACCACACAAGGAGCAACAGCCCGGACAGGAAAGCCGGGACGCGCACGAAGTTGGTCCACTCCCCGCGGTTCCGCCGCCCTCGGGCGGCGGCCCGCAGCGCCCGGTCCGCGAGTGCGTACGCGGGCACGAACAGCAGATCGTGCACCAGCGCGGCACCGGCGAACCAGACGGCGATCATCAGCCAATCACCGTCCAGGAGGCGCACCCCCGCATACCCGGCGAGCGCGAACGAGGCGAGCAGCACGAGGAGTTGGAGCGGCCCCTCGCCGTACCACCGGTGCAATCGGTGTGTAAGTCGGCTCATCACAGCTCCCCGAAGGTCAGACGGGACACCCACTTGGTGTTGAGCACGCCGGGCGCGGCAGGAACGATGATCCGGGCCGGGTAGCCGTGGTCCGGCGACAGGTCCTGCCCGTTCACGTGCAGCGCGAGGAGGGAGCGCGGGTCGCGGACCTGGTTGTCGCGCAACGCGGCCTTGCGGAAGGCCCCGTGCCGCTGCAAGGACTCCACGAGCACGCCGGGCGGGTCCTCCTCGAACCCGGCAAGGGCGGCGAGGTCCCGCAGCCGTACCCCGCGCCACCGCTGGTCCGACGTCGACCAGCCCTCGACGCAGGCGATGGGCAACGCGGCGCTGTGCAGCGGCAGTTGGAGCAGCTCGCTCCGGGACAGACTGACATCGTGCCGCGGTCCGCTGACGACCAGCCTCCACAGCTCACCCGTGTCCCGCGGCTCGACGCCCACCTTCGCGGCCGTCTTGTTGATCTGAAAGCCGTTCGGACCGCTCCCCGGATCACCGCCGCCGTGCGGCGCGAACAGCGCGGTACGGCGCAGGGGCCCGTCCACCGTCTGCCCCGCCGTCGTCACGAACAGCAGAGCGGAGCCCGCACCGACCATGCCGAGCGCTCCCCGCCGCGACAGGGTCGGCTCGGCGGCACGGGGCGCCACGAGACCCCCTTCGTCGATCGGCTCGGGCCGCGGATCACGCAGCCGTGCGCGCCACCCCGGCTCCCGCAGAACGCGTACGGCCTGGGGCAGGCGCAGCGCGACATGGGCCGCGAACGCGGCGAAGAACACCCAGGCGCCGTAGAAGTGCAGCGGGTAGAACGAGCCGGGGAAGAGGTACTCCAGCTGGACGTTGAGGACGCCGGTGACGAACTCGAAGAGGGCGCCGCCGACGAGGAGGAGCAGCGACACCCGCTCCAGGGCGTGCCCAACCGACCGCGCGGGAGGCAGCGTGAAGAGCTTCGGGAGCACCGACCACAGCTTCGCGAGGAGCACCGGGATCAGCGTGACGCCGACCGTGACGTGCAGGCCCTGGTTGAGGCGGTAGAGCCAGTGCGGGTCGGTCGGCCAGGCGAAGAGGTAGAAGCCGAGGAGTCCCTTGTCGGGTGTCTTGTCGTTGACGGGTGACAGGTTCGGGTTGTACGCGGCGTACGAAAGGAGGCCGGTCACGAACAGCACAGTGATACCGACCAGCAGTACGACGCCGAGCACCGAGGTGAGCCAGGGCCCGCGCAGCGGACTGCGCCAGAAACCGGGGTCGGCAGGAGAGGTCACACGTGGTGCGGGGGGCATGGATCGACCGTATGCCGGACCCTGTCCCCCAGCGGGCTCACGACTCATGACGAAATGCTGACGTCGCGCCCAGGAGGCCCGGCAACCGCTCCACCTGCGCCTACCGTGCAGACGTGAGCACCACAGAGCGCGCAGAGCGCACCGACCGCATCGAGCGCACCGGCCGCCGCCGCGACCTGGCCGCGGCAGGGATCGCGGCGCTGCTCGTCGCCGCTGCCGTCGTCATCGGCACCTCGATCGAGCACGCGGACGGCACCCTGCACCTCAACTGGCCACCCTTGTACGCCCGATGGGACCCGCACGTCGGTCCCGGCACACCCGCCGCGCTCGCGGTCGCCGTCGCGGTGATCGCGTACGCCCCCGCGCTCGCCGCCCGGCTCTCCTGGCGGTCCCTCCTCCTCACCGCCTGGGCCGCGTCCATGGCCTGGATCTGGTCGCTCGCGCTGATCGACGGCTTCCACCGGGGCGTGGCCGAGCGGCTCACCACCAAGTACGAATACCTCCAGGTCATCGACCGCTTCGAGGACATCCCGGCAGCCTTGCGGGACTTCACCCGGCACATCCTGATCGACTCCCCCGACCACTGGCCCGCCCATACGGCGGGCCATCCGCCGGGCGCCACTCTCACGTTCGTCCTCCTCGACCGCGTCGGCCTGGGCGGCGGCGCCTGGGCCGGGGCCTTCTGCATCACCGTGGGCAGCACCGCCGTGGCGGCCGTCCTGATCACCGTGCGCACACTGGCCGACGAGGCGACCGCTCGCCGGGCGGCGCCCTTCCTCGTCCTGGCACCGGCCGCCATCTGGGTCGGCGTCTCCGCGGACGGCTACTTCGCCGCCGTCACGGCCTGGACGATCGCCCTGCTCGCCCTCGCGGCGACGCGCGCGGTCCGCTCCCCCGCCGCCGCCGCGCTCGGCTCGGGCCTGCTGTTCGGCCTCGTCTGCTACCTCTCGTACGGCCTGGTCCTGTTCGCCCTCGTCGCCGCCGCCGTCCTGCTGATCACGCGCACCCTGCGCCCGCTCCCGCTCCTGCTCGCCGGAGCAGCCGTCGTCCCGCTCGCCTTCACTCTCGCGGGCTTCAGCTGGTGGGAGGCGTACCACCTGCTCGTCGAGCGCTACTACCAGGGGGCGGGCGGCATCAGACCGTTCGGCTACTTCGTCTGGGCCAACCTCGCCTGCACGGTGCTGGTGGTCGGCCTCGCGACGGTGGCGGCCCTGCGCAGGACGGCGGCCACCGCCCCCGGCACGATCAGCCGTCTGCGCACCGGCCGGACCACACCCACCGACCGCCTGGCCGCGCTCGTCCTGACCGCCCTCATCGCCCTCCTCGCCGCCGACCTCTCCGGAATGAGCAAGGCGGAGACGGAACGCATCTGGCTGCCGTTCGCCACGTTCCTGCTCGCGGCGACGGCACTCCTGCCGACGGCGGGCCGGCGCTACTGGCTCACCGCGCAGGCCGTACTCGCCCTCGCGATCAATCACTTGCTGTTCACGGGGTGGTGAGCCCTGCAGGGCGAGGACCGAGCCGGTGGCAGCAACGACCGGGGCGGCCAGGGCCGGGTGGCGGCTCAGTCGATGGCCGGGACACGGACGGGACGGGGACGGCTCTTCTTGAGGCGGCGCACAAGTCCCCGGGCGCGGGCGGCCAGCTGTGCCCGGGTGCGCTGCCAGGCGCGTCGGTGGCGGGTCGCCGCCAGTTCGCTGAGCAGGAGTTCGTAGCGGCGCACGATGCGTTCGGCGTCGAAGCGGTGGGCGCTCTCCACGGCCGCCGCACCCAGGGCACGGCGGCGGGGCCCGTCGTCGATCAGTTCCAGGAGGGTGTCGGCCAGGGCCTTGGCGTCACCGGTGGGTACGAGGCGGCCGTCGACGCCGTCCCGGATGATCTCGGCGGGGCCCAGGGGGCAGTCGGTGCTGACCACCGCCACGCCGCAGCGCATCGCTTCGACCAGGGTCATGCCGAAGGATTCGGCGTCGGAGGCCGATGCGACGATCGACGCCCGGGCGAACTCCGCCTCGATCGGGGCCATCGGCCCCATCAGCGCCACGTGCTCGCCCAGAGCGTGGCTGTGGATGAGCTGCTGCAGCGGTTCCTTCTCCGTGCCACCGCCGTAGATGCGCAGGCGCCAGTCGGGGTGTTTGGGGGCGACGTCGGCGAATGCCTCGATGAGCAGGTCGAACCGTTTGCCGCGAACCAGGCGACCGGCCGCGGCCACGACGTTCGCCGTGTGGTCGGCGGCGGCGGTGGCCTGGTCGGGAACGATGTTGGGGATGGACAGGACGCGTACGCCCGGCAGCACCATACGGGCGCGGTAGGTCGCGGCATCGGCCTCGGTGGTGGTGACCACCGCGTCGAGTGTGCGGTAGTGCCGGGCGAGTACCCGGCGCAGCTTCTTGCTGTGCGCGTCGTGCCGCAGATGCTCCTGGGCGATGCGCAGGGCGCGGTGCGGTGCGAAGAGAGCCAGATAGACGTTGAGTCCGGGCCGCGTACCGATGATCACATCGGCGTCGCTGGCCGTCAGGTAGTCGCGCGCCCGCAGGTCGTGCAGCCGGGTGTACTGGTGGTGACGCCGGTCGGCCAGGGGGAAGTCGCAGGCCGGTTCGGCGAATGCCGGGAGCCCGCCGTCGGCTGTGCCGATCCGGGTGTCGACCAGCGGCACGAGCCTCACCCGCGGGTCCAAGGTGAAGCGCGGCGTCTCCCGGTGGCGCATCAGCGAGGCGATCTCGACGTCGTGGACGTCCGCGAGCGCCGACGCGAGGTTGAGCGTGGTGCGGATGGTGCCGCCGATGGCATAGGCGTTGTGCAGCAGGAACGCGATCTTCATGCGGGAACCTTCCCCCTTCAGCGGCGTCCGGCGGGCCACTGGCGATGGCGACACGCTGGCGGAAAGGGGTAAGGGCGTTTCCTCGCCCAGGTGAGAGGGAGGTAAGAATCCCCTGCGGTGTCGGCCGCGTTCACTCCCAGGTGTTGGCACACTCCTTGATGTGGCCCACACCCTGCTGCTCGCCGAGGACGACCGAGCCATCCGCCAGGCCCTCAAGCGCGCACTGACCCTTGAGGGCTACGACGTGACGGCCGTTGACGACGGCGTCCAGGCGCTGGCCCAGGGGCATCTGCGGCGCCCCGACGTGCTGGTCCTCGACGTGATGATGCCGGGCATCGACGGCCTTCAGGTGTGCCGGGTGCTGCGCGCGGAGGGCGACCGTACGCCGATCCTGATGCTCACCGCCCGGGTGGAGACCCAGGACCGCATCGCGGGCCTGGACGCGGGCGCCGACGACTATGTGGCCAAGCCCTTCGACGTCGAGGAGGTCTTCGCCCGGCTGCGGGCCCTGTTGCGCCGGGCGGGCCCTCGGCCGGAGGACGAGACGCCGTCCGGGGACATTCTCGAAGTGGCGGATCTGCGGATCGACGGGCAGGCGCGGCGGGCCTGGCGGGGCGCTCGCGAACTGGAACTGACCCGCACCGAGTTCGACCTCCTGGAACTCCTCGCCCGCAACAACGGCATCGTCCTCGACCACCCGACCATCTACGACCGGATCTGGGGTTACGACTTCGGCCCCGGATCCAAGAACCTCGCCGTGTACGTCGGCTATCTGCGCCGCAAGATCGACACCGCGGACGTGCCCGCCCTGATCCATACGGTGCGGGGCGTCGGTTACGTCCTGAGAGAGGCGTGAGGTGCGCGTCATCCCCACCAGTCTGCGCACCACGTTCGCCGTACTGTTCGCCGCCGTGGCCGTGGCCGTGACGCTGACGGTGGGCTTCCTCAGCTATGACGCGGCGGCCCATCTGGTGCGGGTGGAGGAGCAGGAGGTGTTCGACGAGGTCGTCCATGATCTACGGGGCCAGGTCCACCAGCGGCAACTGACCGTGTTCGACTACGCATCGGTGGACCCGGACCACGACGGCCTGCGCGACGACCTGACCCGCAGCACCCGCACCGACGTACAGGTCCTCGGCCCCACGGGCGAGATCACCGACCGCGGCAGCCCGCCTCTGCCGGTGCGGGGCGCCGACCGGCGGATCGCTTCCTCACATACGGCGGGGGCCGTGACCCGAAGGACCGTCGGCCTCGGGGACAGTCAGTACCGCCTCGCCACCGTCTCGCTCGGCGGTGGACGCGGCGCCGTGCAGGTCGCGCAGGAGTTCAGCGACACCGAAGACCTCTTGGAGGAGTTGCAGCGGCGCACCGCGCTCCTCGCCGCGGCGGTGATCGGGGCGTCGGCGCTCGCCGGCTGGTGGCTGGCCCGGCGGATCACCGGGCGCCTCGTGCGGTTGACCGCCGCCGCGCAGAGCGTGGCGGAGACCGGCAACCTCCAGGCCGGGGTGCCCGTAGCGGGGCGGGACGAGGTGGCCCGTCTCGGCCACTCCTTCGACCGCATGCTCGACCGTCTCGCGCAGTCGGTCGAGGACCAGCGCCGCCTGGTCCAGGACGCCGGGCACGAGCTGCGGACCCCGCTGACGTCGCTGCGCACGAACATCGCGCTCCTCACCCGTATCGATGAACTGCCCGCCGCCGCACGCCAGGAGCTGATCGCGGACTTGTCCGGGGAGGCGCGCGAGCTCACCGAACTCGTCAACGAACTGGTGGACCTCGCGGCGGGCGCGCACGACGACGAGCCGTTGCGGGAGGTCGGCCTCGCCGAGATCGCCGAGGACGTCGCCGTGATCGCCCGGCGGCGTACCGCGCGCACCATCACCGTCGACGCGGACGACACGCTCGTCGTGGGGCGCCCGGGCGCGCTGCAACGGGCGGTGTCCAATCTGGTCGACAACGCCGCCAAGTTCGACCCCGGTGGCACAGGACCCATCGAGATCACCGTCGCAGACGGCCGTATCACGGTCCTCGACCGGGGCCTCGGCCTCACCGCTCAGGACCGGAGCCGCGTCTTCGACCGCTTCTACCGGGCCCCGGCCGCACGCGGTCTGCCGGGATCGGGACTTGGCCTGTCCATCGTGCGCAAGGTGGCCGACGCGCACGGCGGTACGGTCTTCGCCGAGGAGCGCCCGGGGGGCGGCGCGGCCATCGGATTCACCGTTGGCGCCATCCGTGGTCAGGGCCGGGCACGGGAAGGGGCGGAGTGATCACGACGCGGCCGCACAGGGTTCACGCTGGACGCGCACGCGAATGACCCGGTTCGCTGCCGTCTTCTGCAACAGCCCGTACGCCAGGACCGGCAGGAGCAGATGCGGCTTGTCGGGCAGCGCGGTGGTCAGCAGGACGGCGCTCGCGCTGCTGTTGTTCATTCCGCAGGCGAGGGTGAGCGAGGAGGCCACCGGAGCGTCCAGGCGCAGAACACGGGCCGTGAGACGGCCGAGGGCGAAGGAGAACGCGCACACCAGCGCGGCCACCGAGACGGCCGCCACGAAGAGCAGCGGGCGCGGCCGGGCCAGGAACGAGCCCAGGGCGCCACTGGCATTGACGTAGGTCAGAAGGAGCGAACCCACGAGCGCCACGGGCACGACGGCGGCCGAGAGCCGCTCGGCCCACCGCTCCGGCAAAGAGCAGCGGCACAGCACGCCCGCCACGCACGGCAGTACCACCGCGGTGAGGGTGAATCCGCTGTCCAGGCTCCGTCCGGCCTGCGCCAGTGTGCTCTCGTAGCCGCCCTTGAGCAGCGGAGCAAGGGCCCTGACGACCAGCGGGATGGTGAGCGGGCTGACCAGGGTGGAGAGCAGGACAAGGCCCACCATGACCGGTTGATCGCCCTGTCCCTTGCCTGCCCAGACCGTGGCGCCCGCGGCGACCGGCATCGCCACGACGAGAATCATCGCGGTGACCAGACCACTGCCTCCGTCGGTGTCCGGGGAGCCGCGCAGCAGGAACACGAGCGGCGGGATGATCAGCAGCGGGGCCACGACGTGCAGGGTGATCCCGGCCAGCAGGATGCTCGGCCAGCGCAGCAGGCGCCCCAGCGACCGGACCGGTACTTGGATCCCCGCCGAGAACAGCACCAACGCCAGCAGGGAAGCGGTGGTGTGCAGATGCGGCCGAAGTCCGTGGCCGAGCGGCAGGGCGTGCGGGTGGCGCAGCCATTCGCCCGGGCCCGGCAGAAGCAAGGCGGCGAGATAGGCGAGGCACACGGCCATGCCGAGGCGTCGGCGCAGCACGCCGGTGACCCGGTCGCATCGGGAGTCCATGCCCCTCATGTTCCGCACTCCGGTCACGGTGCGCGGCTTGTGCCACACGGCAGTCAGGAACCGTTCAGGATCCCGGTGGCAGCGTCGGCCGCATGACATCCGAAAGCACCCAGGAACAGTTCCCTGTCGATGCGACGGCGACGTCCTTCGGCCGCCGCCCGCGCTGGAACAAGGTTCCCGAAGTCACCGTCTACTTCTGGATCATCAAGGTCCTGTGCACCACCGTCGGCGAGACCGCCGCCGATCTCCTCAACGAGAAGCTGGGACTCGGCCTGACCGGCGTCTCCCTCCTGATGAGCGCCCTGCTCGCGGTCGTACTCATCGCCCAGTTCCGTACGAGCGCCTACAGCGCGGGCGTCTACTGGGCGGCGGTCGCCCTGATCAGCATCGTCGGCACGCTGATCAGCGACAACCTCACCGACAACATGGGCGTGCCCCTGGAGACGAGCACGGCGGTGTTCGCTCTCGGTCTCGCCGTCGTCTTCGCGCTCTGGTACCGCAGCGAGCGCAGCCTGTCCATCCGCAGCGTCGACACCGTGCGCCGTGAGTCCTTCTACTGGCTCGCGGTCCTGTTCACCTTCGCGCTCGGCACCGCCGCCGGAGATCTGGTCGCCGAGCGGATGGCCCTCGGCTACTGGCTGTCCGCGGTGCTGTTCGCCCTGGCCATCGCCGCCGTCGCCGTGGCCCACGGCGCGCTCGGCCTGAACGCCGTGTGGAGCTTCTGGATCGCCTACATCCTGACCCGCCCGCTCGGCGCCTCCGCCGGGGACTATCTCTCGCAGCCCACGGGGGACGGCGGGCTCGGCCTCGGCACGGTGGTGACGAGCGTGCTGTTCCTCGCGGTGATCCTCGCCCTGGTCGTCTTTCTGGCGACGACACGCAAGGACGTCACCGAGGCAGCCCGAGGATGAACCGGGCCCCGGGAGTGTGCCCCGCGTCGTAGTGCACCTCCCCACCCGCGGAGCGGGCCAGGCGCCGTGCGAGCGGCAGGCCGAGGCCCGCTCCGCCGTGTCCGTCACCGGGTTCGGCGCGACGGCCGGGCACGAAGAGTTCTTCTGCGAAGGACGGCGGCACACCGGGGCCGTCGTCGGTGACGGCGACGCGTACGCCGTCGGGTTCGTGGCCGACCTGCACCGTCACGTGCGTACGGGCGTACCGCACTGCGTTGGCGAGCAGCGGGCTGACGGCACGTTCGAGCAGGGCCGTGGTGACCCCCGCTTCCACGAGCGGGGGCTCCTCGGTGACGGTGAGCGTCAAGTGGCCCGTGTCGCCGAGCTGTTCGGTCAGGCGGCGCAGGGCGGGCAGCACGCGTACCGTGCCGGGTGTGGCGGGTGTGCCCTCCCGGGCGTCGCGCAGGAGGGTGTCGCAGATGGTGTCCATGGATGCGGCGGACCGGGCGATGACGTCATGGACGGCCAGGGTGTCGGCGGCGGTGCGGGGGCGGGAGCGCCACCAGTCGAGTTCGGCGATGATGCGGCTGAGCGGGGTACGCAGCTCGTGCGAGAGTTCCGCGGTGAGTTGCTGCTCATGGCGGAGCAAGGTCCGGATGCGGTCCAGGAGGGCGTCCAACGACGCGCCGAGCAGGGTGAGTTCGTCCGGGCGGTCCGGTGAGCCGAAGCGTTCCCCGGAGGTGACGGCGCTCCACTGGGTGGCCTGTTCGGTCATGGTGCCCACGGGGCGAAGGGCGCGGCCCACGGCAAGGCGGGTCAGTGTGTAGGTGCAGGCGAGCATCACGGCGTCCAGGACGAGTGATCCACGCAGCAGGGTGTCCGCCGAGTTTTGGTAGGGAGCCAGGTCCAGGGCCGTGACGACGGTGGCGTCGACGGCGGGGCCCGGCAGGCGCTGGGAGCAGAGGCGGATGGAACCGTCGTCTCCCGTGGTGGCGCAGCTCCGTCCGCCGCCGGTGGTGAGTTCGCGGGCGGCACGCGTCGTAGGACTCGCCGCGGTGGCGTTGGGGGGCTGTTCGACCAGGCGTGCGCCGTCGTAGATCCATACGTTGCTGTCGAGGAGTTCGTCGTGGGTGCCTTCGTGGACTCTCACGCGCGGGCCGCCGGTGTCGACGGTGGTGGCGACGGCCGCGGCCCGCGTGCGCAGTTCGTCGTCCGCCTGGCGCATCAGGTGCCTGCGGACGACCGTGTTGAAAGCGACCGTGAGGATCACGATCAGGAGCATGGCCGCGGTGAGGGCCACCAGGGACAGGCGTCCGCGCAAGGTGCGGGGCACGAGGCGGGACGGGAGAGCGGTCATGACAGGCGGTGGCCGACGCCGCGGGCCGTGCCGATGGCCAGTGTGCTGCCCGCGCCCCGCAGTTTGCGGCGCAGGCGGGTCAGGTACTGGTCGAGGGTGTTGTCGTTGACCCGGGCGCCGTCCGGCCAGCCCGCCCTGATCAGTTCACGGCGGGTCACGACGGCTCCGGACGCGGCCATCAGGGCGGCGAGGAGACGGAACTCCGTTGGCGTCAGGGCGATTTCGACCGTTCCCAGGGTGCATCGATGGCGGACGGCGTCCAGACTCAGGTCGCCGGTGGTCATGGGGTGTACGGGTGCCGCGCGCTTGAGGGCCGCACGGAGCCTTGCCATCAGTTCCGCGAGGTGGAACGGCTTGGGCAGATAGTCGTCACCGCCCGCAGAGAACCCGGAAAGACGGTCCGTCAGCCGGTGGCGGGCCGTGAGGAAGATGATGGGGAAGGCAAGCCCGTTCGCGCGCATCGCCTGGCACACGTCACGGCCGTCCGCGTCGGGCAGGCCGACATCGAGCAGGGCGGCGGCGATGTCCCCGGTGGCGAGTCGCAGCGCGGTGGCGCCGTCCGGGGCGGGCAGCGGATCGAAGTCCTCGTCGCGCAGGCCGCGAAGGAGCACGTCCCGCAGCGCGTGATCGTCCTCAGCTACCAGGATCTTGCGCTTCATGGCCCTCCATCGGGTGCGGTGCCGCCTGCGTCGCATGGGGAATGAGCCGCTCGGGCAGCCACCAGGACGCGGCGCACAGGCACAGCCCCAGCCAGCCGACGGCGAACAGCCAGCCGCCGACCACATCGGTGAACCAGTGCACCGCGAGGTCGGCGCGGGTCAGCCCGACGAGGAGCCCCCAGCATGCGATCACGACCGTCAGGAGTGTCCTGCCGCGCGGCGCGCGCAGCTGTACGGCAATGATCACGAGACCTGCGGTGAGGGCGGCCGTCGTCGTGTGGCCGGAGGGGAACGCCCAGCCCGAGGCGTGCGTCGCCCAGTCCGCGTACGGCGGGCGTGGACGCTCGACGAGGCTCATCACGCCGAAGCGCAGCGCCTGTCCCGTCACGAGACAGACCAGACCGAGCACGGCGCCCCACACTCTTCGGCGCGCAGTGCGCCCCACCGACAGCCCCACGAGAACGACGAGGACGTACGGGACGACTCCTGTACCGGTGTTGGTCACCCCCCGGGCGAGGGCGACCACCGCGTCCGGCCGGTGGCCGACGGACCACGCGAGCACGGCGTCGTCAAGCGCGAACGGATCGCCGTCACGGCCGATCACGACCATGGCCAGGACGCCGAAGACCACCCATGCGCCCAGGCCGACGATGCCGGCCAGCTCCCCGGCGTCCCTGCGCTTCATGACGCGATCAGCAGCGGGCGCAGTGGGGACGCGGTCAGGCGCCGGGCGAGGGACGGCGGGCTTCGGCGCAGCAGGAGCATGCAGGTGATGGCGACCAAGGCACCGACGAGGGCCCCGGCCAGGACATCGTGCGGGTAATGCACTCCCACCCACACCCGCGACACCGCCATGGCGCAGGCGGCGACGGCCGCGATGGCGCCGATCCGGCGCGAGACGAACCACAGCGCGACCGCGGCCGCGACCGCGAGCGTCGCGTGATTGCTCGGGAAGGACCAGTCCCCCCGTGCCGGGCACGTCTCGATGATGGCCAGGTGCAGACTCGTGCAGGGACGGTCCTCGCGGGCCGCCGACTTCACGACGGTGGAGACGCCGAAGGCCAGGACGACCACGATCGGAATGGCGAGCGCCGTCATCGCGGCCTCCGCGCTCACGCGGCGCGCCCGCCACCAGCACAGGGCCATGAAGAAAGCGAAGAGGAGGAGCCCGTACGACGACCAGAGCGACACGGCCGTGTCGAGCCAGCCGGGCGCGCGAGCCGCCAGGTGCACCACATCCGTGTACGCGGGTCCGTCGATCGATGCCCCGTCGAAGCCTGTCGTCATCCCTGGCCTCTTTCGTCCGCGCCGCGACTGTTGCGATCGACTACAATTCTGTAGACGGTCTACTCGACTGTAGACGATAGCGGGGTGAGGATGGGGTGAGGAACGTTCCCATGAGCCACACGGACGACGAGCGCCGCCCGTCGGGTGAACTGGAAGCCGCGGTCATGGCCACCCTGTGGGCCGCCGACGGGCCGCGCACCCCTGGGCAGGTGCAGGGCGAACTCGCGGGCGGCCTGGCCAGGACCACAGTGACGACGATCTTGACCCGCCTCCTCGAGAAGGGCATCGTCGACCGCGAGCGCCAGGGCCGCGGCTTCGCCTACGTTCCGGTGCAGGACGCCCCGGGGTTGACGGCACGGCGCATGCACACGGAGCTCGACCGGGAGAACGACCGCGAGTCGGCGCTCGCCCGGTTCGTCGACCAACTCGACCCCGATGACGAACAGTTGCTGCGCCAGCTCCTGGACGGCAACGAGGGCGACGAGGGCAACACGTCATGATCACACTGGCCCTGCTCCTGATCACGCTGGCGGTGCCGTTCGCGGCGGCGCCCCTTGCGCGCCACACCGTGCAGCGCCTGACTCCCGCCTGCGCACTGCGCGTCCTCACCGTCAGCTCGCTCATTCTGGCGGGCGCCTCGGTGATCGCACTGGGCACGCTCGTCCTCACCGGCCTGCTCATGCTCCCGGGCCTCGCCGCGCTCGGCGAACTCATCCGCCCCCTGCGCGCACCCTCGGCCCTCCTCGTGCTCCCGGTGGCCGGCGCCGCCACCGGGATACTCACCGTCAGCGCCTGGAAACTGGGACGCTCCGCCCTGCGCCAACTGCACGACTTCCGCTCGGCGACCAGCGAGGCCGACCGGCGCCCCACCGCGGGCGACCTGTGTGTCGTCGATTCGCCGCACCCCGACGCCTACGCCCTGCCCGGCCGCACACATCGCATCGTCGTCACCACAGCGATGCTGCGCAGCCTCGACGCGGCCGAGCGCGAGGCCCTTTTCGCCCACGAACGAGCCCACAACCGAGCCCATCACCACCGCTTCCTCGCCGCGGCCGAGCTGACGGCCCACTGCCACCCCGCGCTGGGCCCGCTGCGCTCCGCCATCCGCCTGGCCGTCGAACGAGCCGCCGACGAATCAGCCGCCCTGGCCACAGGCGACCGGCGTCTGACCGCACGCGCCATCGCCCGCGCCGCCCTCGCCGGCCACGCCACCCGCTCCGGCCGCCCGGGGTTCGCCCCGGCGGCGACCTCGGGCCCCGTCCCGCAGCGCGTCGCCGCCCTGCTCTCCCCCGCCCCGGCCCGCTCACGCACGGCGCCGTGGATCGCCGCCCTCCTCGCCGTGTGCGCGGCGGTCTCCGTCGCGGCCGGGGCGACCGGGGCGATCGCCTTCCACCACGAGGTCGAGGTCGCACAGGGCGAAGTTCCGCGCTGACGGAGCACCGACTCACCTGTTGTCGACTCACTCGCTCTGCGACTCCATCGCCCTTCCCGGCATCAGGACGGCAAGGGTGCTGCGCGCTTCGCGTCGCAGCGTCCGGCGCCGGGCAAAGGTCGCGGTGAGAGCCAGGATCGAGACCGTGCCGCCGTAGAACACAGCGGCAATGGCGGAAACGGTGGAGAGGAGCCCGATCGCCATCGGGCACGCACCTTTCTTCCCCCGCTCGGCCCGCCCAACTCGCAACTCTGGACGGGCGTTGATGCGTTTCCTCACCACCGTACCCACACCGTCAACCCCACGCCGTCAACCCCGCACCGGGGCTACTCGCCTCCGCTGAACATGTCGATCAGGCTGTCCGGTGCTTCGTCGCCGAAGAGGAGTTCGTGGAGTTCGTTGCCGTCGACGGCGGCCGCGGCACTGCGGGGGAACAGCGCCTGCTCGTACGCGGTGAGCGCGGTCTCGACGTCATCGGGGTGCTCGGCGATCGCCTTCCCGAGTTCGGCGCCGTCGTACATGGCCAGGTTGGCGCCTTCGCCGTTCGGAGCCGCGAGGTGGGCGGCGTCGCCGAGCAGGGTGACCCCCGGCACGCGCTCCCACCGGTGCTCGACGGGCAGGGCGTGGAGGGTGCGCAGGACCGGCGGGGTCTCACCGTCGGTGATCAGCGCGGTGAGCTCAGGCGCCCAGCCGTCGAACTCCCGCGCGATCCGCGCGGCGGCCACGGCGGAATCGGTGAAGTCGATGTCGGCGAACCAGTCCTGCGTCTTGGACAGCGCCACGTAGGTGTGGAGGGTCCCGCCGCTCTCCCGGTGCGCCTGGATCCCCTTCCCCGGGGCCAGCGCGAACAGCGACCCGCCGCCGACCGCCTTCGCGCTGGCCGGGTGCCGGGTGTCGCCCTCGAACAGATAGGTCTCGACGAACGATCTGCCGATGTACTCGGGTTTCGCGTCGGAAAGCAGCGGCCGGACCCGCGACCACGCGCCGTCAGCGCCTACCAGCAGGCCCGTGTCGACAGTGGTGCCGTCGGCGAAGGTCACCTCGTGGCGCCCACCGCCGATGGCACGGACGCCGCTGACCTTGTGGCCCCACCGGACGGTTCCGGCGGGCAGCGATTCGAGCAGGATCCGTCGCAGCTCACCGCGCAGCACCTCGGGGCGCCCGCGCTCGCTGTCGTCGTCGAACAGAACGGTCCCGTCCGACGCGAGGACCCGTGTCGCCTCGCGGCCCTCGAGGACGAGACCGCGGAACTCGTCCATCAGGTCCGCCGCCTGGAGAGCGGGCTGGCCGTTGTCCTCGTGGATGTCGAGCATCCCGCCCTGCGCGCGGGCCGTCGCGGAGGCCTCCGCCTCGTAGACCGTGGCCTGGATTCCGTGGACGTGCAGGACGCGGGCGAGCGTGAGACCGCCGAGCCCTGCGCCGATGATCGTGACTGAGGCGTTCATGATGGCGGCTCCTTCTCTCTGGAATGCTGTTCCATTCAGACTGGAGCGGCGTTCCAGAGATGTCAAGCTGGAACAAGGTTCCAGAGCTGTGTCAGGATGTGCGCATGGCAACCAGGGCACGTCGTACAGAGCGACGGGAGGAACCGCTCTCCCGTGAGCGCATCGTCGAGGCGGCGATCGGACTGCTCGACACGGCGGGCGAGCGCGGGCTCACGTTCCGCGCGCTCGCCGAGCACCTCGCCACCGGGCCCGGTGCGCTCTACTGGCACGTCACGGGCAAGGACGAGCTTCTCGGCGCCGCCACCCACGCCGTCGTCGCCGGCACCGTACCCGCAGGCGATACCGATTCCACGCCGCAGGAGCAGATCCGCGCCCTCGCGCTCGGCGTGTTCGACGCGATCGAGACCCACCCGTGGATCGGCACTCAACTCTCCCGCGCCCCGGGCCAGTCACCGATGCTGCGGGTCTTCGAGCACCTCGGCCGTCAGGTCCAGGCACTCGGAGTACCCCACACCGCGCAGTTCACCGCCGTATCCGCGCTGCTGAACTACGTCGTCGGAGTGGCCGGACAGAACGCGGCCGACGCCCGCTCACACCACGCACGCCAACCGGACACGGGCCGGGCCGAGTTCCTCGACACCGCCGCGACCGCGTGGGCAAACCTCGATCCCGACGAGTACCCGTTCACCCGGGGCGTCGCGGATCAGCTACGTGATCACGACGACCGGGACGAGTTCCTCGCCGGGATCGACCTCATCGTCACCGGAATCACCGCTCGCTACGAGCGGCACCGGCCATCGACTTCAGGCGCCGCTCAGTAGATGTTGGCCTCCACCGCGGGGCCGTCGCCCCGCGTGCCGTTGATCTGGGCCCGCAGCGAGATCTCGTCGTAGACACGGAACTCCCGTACGATCCGGCCGTCCTGGATCAGGAACTGGGAGACGCCGAGCATGGTCACCGGCTGGTCGGTCAGCTGACCGAAGGCGGGCGTACCCCGGTAGGTGCCGTGCATGGTCCACGTGACGGCGACCCGCAGACCGGCGTACCGGGGCGAGAAGTTGGTCTGCACGTCCCGCACCTCGAACCGGGCGTCGGGGAAGGCACCGACCATGGCCATCAGATCGCTCTGGTAGCGCTCCGGGCGGATGACGGTCCGGTCGCCGATCGTGTGCAGGAAGAGGTCACGCGCCATGAAGTCGTTGACCTTCTGCAGTCGGCGCTGGGTCCACACCTCGTCGATGAACTCGAGGACCATCTCGCACTCGGGCCGGAACTCGTCCGGCCGGGGTCCGCTGACACCGGCCAGCAGGACGTCCTTCGGCGGCTCCTCGGTCATCGACCCGCTGTACCGTTCCTAAACAGTGTCCGGGAGTGACATTTGCTGCCAGCTCCCAGAACTGCGCGCATCCCGAACGGTGTTGGATGCGCTGGTTGCCCGCGTTCGCTGTTGCCCGGTCCGGCGGTGTGCATCGTGTGCACGCTCCGTGACGGGTGGGCGGGTTCCCTCACGCCCTCGGGCACTCGGTGCGGCCTGGGCGGTCCGATGCCCACAACGATCACTCTGGTCGTCGTGGGGCGGTGCCGTCCGTCGCCGGATCGAGTGCCCGAGGGCGCGTCGTCCAATCGCTACGCTCGCTGCGTCGTGACGGGACATCTTTCGCTTGTTGCTGGTCAGAGGCTTGCGCCAGTGCTCATCGCCCCACATCGACGTGTACGCCGGATCGACGACGACGATCGACAGACCGTGCTCGACGGCCATGGAGGCGAGACGGGCCTTGAGCTTGCCGGTGGGGATGCCGGAGATGATCTGCCGGAACCGCTTCTTCCGGCCGTGTTTCTCGCGGGTCTTCTCCTGTGCGAAGTCCAGGTTCTCGATGCCGATTGCCTTGACGCCGCGCCGGTTGGCCCAGTGCAAGAGCCGGCTGATGGCGTGCCGCACCTGTGCATCGCGATGTTCTGCCGGCCCGGTGAGGTCGTAGAAGAAGCGTTCAGGGTCGCCGACAGGATTGCCGTGCTGGTCGAGGCAGTAGGCGGCGAAGTGGTCGGCGTTGGTGTCCACGCCGACCATGCCCTGAGCGCGGGCCGTCTGAAGCGGGATCGTCTTGACCGGTGAAATGGTCCATGACGCCGTGAGGTACCAGCGGCCTCTTGCCACGTCGAGGTGGATGCGGTAGGCCACGGCCCGGTTTCCTTCGATGCGGTCACGCCATTCGGCGCCCCGGTGCTGGAAGGTGACCTTGGAGGCAAGGACGTACCGCCCGTGCTTGGCGTTGGCCAGGTGGGTGAGCGGGGCGGGCAGCTTGATGCTGACCTCGCCGCCCGGGGAGACGCGGATCGTTTCGTTGCCGAAGCGTTTGCCCATCTCGCCGTCAGCGGCGAGGAACCAGCGCTCCGCTTCCCACCGATCACGCCAATCGTGCTCAGTGAGCTGTGCGGCTTGGAGGTTGTGGCGGTTCTTGAAGAGCTTCT
This sequence comes from Streptomyces sp. NPDC055239, assembly GCF_053606205.1. Classification (NCBI taxonomy): domain Bacteria; kingdom Bacillati; phylum Actinomycetota; class Actinomycetes; order Kitasatosporales; family Streptomycetaceae; genus Streptomyces; species Streptomyces sp. NPDC055239. Next base: position 301,902 of record NZ_JBSGRD010000011.1, read on the forward strand.
TGCTGCCGCGCACGACACGCACCCGTCCCGACTCCCAGTCGGCTCGGGCCTGCTCCAAGCGATGCTCAAGCGTCGCCAGGCGGCGGGACTTGTGGAACCACTCGCCCCTCGACCGGTATCCTCCCGGCGCCCTCTTCGTGCCCTTCGAGCCGATGGGCTGCGACAGCCGGTGCATCAGCATACGAATCCCGGCTTCCAGATTCTGGATGTACGCCAGCAGGCAGCGGCGGGCCAGCCCGTACTGGTCGTGCGTGGCCTTCGTGATCGTCCCGGCGATCCGCGACGACGACTTTACGGTGAGATCCCGCTTGCGGGCTGCCCACGCATCGTTGTCGTGATCCTTCCCGGCCTCACAACGCGTCTTGAGGTCAGCAGAGGCAAGGCGGCCCTGATGATCGCCGATCAGCCGCAACACCTTGTCGTCCTCGGGCGTGAGGTGCCCCAGGCGGTCCCGGATCGCTGCCCCGGACGGCCCGAGGGCAACGAACGGCGCCTCGATGGGGCGCAGGTGCTTCCTCTCAGTCATCACAAGCCGCCGCTTCCAGCGCCTTCTTCGCTCTGTTCTTCGCGGAGCGGCGTCCGTACAGGCGGGCACAGAACGAGGTCAGCACTTCCACCATGTCGCGGACCAGGTCATCTTCAGTCTCGCCGTCATCGAGGACGACGAGACGGCGACCCGACGCGGACAGGGTCGCTTCGATCAGTTCGACGTTCATCCGGCCGAGCCGGTCCTTGTGCTCGACCACGACCGCGGTCACCGCGGGATCGGCCAGCAGACGCTTCGCCTTCGACCGCGCTCCGTTCATGCCGGAAGCGGTCTCGGACTCGACACGGACAACCGTGTGCCCGGCCTGCGCAGCCCACGCCGACAGGCGAGCCGTCTGCCGCTCAAGGTCTGCTTTCTGGTCGTGGGAGGAGACCCGGGCATACAGCCCCACACCACCGGTCACGGTGGGTGAGGTATGCGCGTCGATGTTCACCAGGATGGTGCGCGACCCCACCCGGCGCGCGGGCACCGGCAAGGTGCCCTCACGGAACCAGCGGTATGCCGTATGGGGGTTCACCCCCTGCACCCGCGCCCACTCCGTCAGATTCATAAGCTGATAACGCCACCACTCCCGCACGGTTACGCATGCTCAACAAGCCTTCATGGCCAGCAGTTGGCACCCCCGGAAATGGAGCGCGCGGGCCGCTTCGTCCGGGTCGATGCCGCGCTGCAGACAGGTGCCGAGTTCATCGCGGACCACCCGCTCCTCGACCATCCGGCCCCGGCGGTAGAGGCAGTTGGCGACAGTGCGCTTGCGGATGCGGATGTTCCGACCGTCGATCAGGTGCTCGTCGGCGGAGAAGACGAGGTGCGAGCTGAGGAAGGCGTCGTCCCCACGGGCCTCCCACACCACGTCCTCGGCCTGGCCGATGTGCCCAGGCGTGCTGCCCACGCGCATCGTCGTGCCTTCGATCACGCCGTCGCGACCCACCACCATGCCGAGGCTGGTGTGGACGATCGAGTCCGGCTCGTAGTTGTCGACGATGTAGGAGATGTCCCGGCCGTGATCGCGTTGGATGTCAGGGCCATCCAGCGAGGCAGACCGAGAGCGCCAGTCAGGTACTCGGGATACCTCCCGATGGCGGCCTGGGAGGTGTTCCGGCTGACCACGGTCCGCCACGACCTGCGGGAACTGTCGCGTCAGGCGGCGCGCCTGCTGGTGCGGCGCATCGACGGCGACGCCGATCCCCAGGGTGAACGCCTCGTCCTGCCGACGGAGTTCGTGCCCCGGGCCACGCACGCCCGGCTCCCCTGACCTCTCAGCCGAGCCTCGCCGACGAGACACTCCCCCTGTCGGCTGACCGGTCGCCGTGCCGCCGCTGTCGCAGGGCTCCGACGGTGACCAGGATCGCGGCCAGGGCCAGGGAGAGCCAGAGTTCGAGTCGGTGGCCGGGAAGCACCGCCATGAGGACGAGGACCCCGGCGATGAAGGCGATCGTGGCGAGGGTCAGATACGGGAACGCCCACATCCGCACCTCACCCGGCTCGGGCTCCTTGCGCCGCGTGGCGTACTGGGTGATGGCGATGACCATGTACATCATCAGGGCGATCGCACCGCTGGACGCGATGAGGTACGTGAAGACGCTCGGCAGAAGGTAGTTGGCGATGACCGCGGCGACGCCGATGACGGTCGAGGCGAGGACCGCGTTGCGGGGCACTCCGGACGTCGAGGTGGCGGCGAGGGCCGCCGGGGCGTCCTGCCGGCGGGCGAGGGAGAACGCCATGCGCGACGCGGTGTAGATGGCGGAGTTGAGGCAGCTGCTCACGGCCACGACGAGGACCACGTCCATGATCAGCCCGGCGCCCGGGATGTTCATCCGGTCGAGGACCGCCTGGTAGGAGCCGTCGGCGAGGGCGTCGGAGTTCCACGGGACCAGGCTGACGACGACGAAGATCGAGCCGACGTAGAAGAGTCCGAGGCGCCATACGACGGCGCGGACGGCCTTCTTGATGTTCTTCTTCGGTTCCTCGGACTCGGCGGCGGCGATCGTGACGATCTCGCTGCCCTGGAAGCTGAACATCGCCGTGAGCAGACCGGCGAGCACGGCAACGCCGCCCTTGGGGGCGAACCCTCCGTCGCTCCACAGGTGCGACACGCCATGGGCGTCCGATCCCGGCAGGACCCCGAAGATCGCGAGCGCGCCGAGCACGAGGAAGGCGACGATCGCGACGACCTTCAGGAGCGCGAACCAGTACTCGAACTCGCCGTAGTTGCGGACGGCGAGGAGGTTGCTCCCCGCGAGCAGGGCGATCATGGCGAGCGCCGGGATCCAGCTCGGCACCGAGGTGAGGCCCGCGATGACCTCGCCCGCGGCGATGGCCTCGATGGGAATGACGAGGATGTAGAACCACCAGTACAGCCAGCCGATGGAGAAGCCCGCCCAGCGGCCGAGCGCGCGGTCCGCGTAGGTGGAGAAGGAGCCGGTGTCGGGATGGGCGACAGCCATCTCCCCGAGCATCTGCATGACGAGTACCACCAGGGCGGCAGCCAGCAGGAACGAGATCAGAACGGCGGGCCCTGCGGCAGCGACGGCGGTGGACGAGCCGACGAAGAGTCCGGCTCCGATGACTCCGCCGATGGAGATCATGGTGATCTGGCGGCCCTTGAGGCCCTGTTGGAGTGCGGGGCCCGCAGCCGAGGGGGCTGGGTCGGGCGAGGGGTGGTGCATGGGGAGATCCTCGGGGAGTGGGAGCGCGGGTGCCCTTGGTACAGGACGGTACTCACTCGTCCCGGGCGGTCGACGCAGGTAGCGGCCCGGCGGGCGGTCACAGGCGGAGTGCGGTGCTCCGGGCGCCGGGCCCCTCACCCCTCGGCCGAAGCCGGCACGGGGGTGAGAGGGAGAGCCGGATCAGAGCTGCTCGCGCAGCGCTTCGGGGACGGCGTCGAACGCTCCGGACGTACGGCCGATCCGGTCGATCCGGATGGTGGCGGTCGCGCCGTGGGCGGCGAGGCCCTCGAAGGCGGAGATCCGCTCGACGGCGGGCGCGAGGGAGGCCGTGCCCTCCTTGGCGGCCCGCTGGTACGTGAGGGGCTTGAGGAAGCGGGAGACGGAGAGGCCCGCGTTGTAGCGCGCCGTCTTGCCGGTCGGCAGCACGTGGTTCGTACCCGCGATGCCCTTGTCGGAGTAGGCGACGGTGGACCAGGGGCCCAGGAAGACGGAGCCGTAGTTGGTCAGATTGCGCAGGTAGAAGTCGTCGTCGTCCGTCTGGATCTCCAGGTGCTCGGGGCCGAGGATGTCCGACACGGCGACGGCCTGGTCCCGGTCGCGCACGACGATGACGGAGCCGAAGTCCCGCCAGGCGGGTCCGGCGATGTCACGGGTGGCGAGGGTCTCCAGCTGGCGGTCCATCTCCGCGACGACCGCCCGGCCCAGCTTCTCCGATGTGGTGATCAGGGCGGCCGGGGAGTTCGGGCCGTGCTCGGCCTGACCGAGCAGGTCCGCGGCCACCCAGACCGGGTCGGCGGTGTCGTCGGCGATGGCGGCCACCTCGGACGGGCCCGCGAGGAGGTCGATCCCGACCTGTCCGAAGAGCTGCCGCTTCGCCTCGGTGACGAAGGCGTTCCCGGCGCCGACCAGCATGTCGACGGGGGCCTCGCCGAGCAGGCCGAACGCCATCGCGCCGAGTGCCTGGACGCCGCCGACGGCGAAGACGCGGTCGGCCCGGGACAGGTAGGCGCCGTAGAGCACGGCCGGGTGGGCGCCGTGCTCGCCGGACGGCGGGGTGCACGCCACCACGGTGGGGACACCGGCCGTCTTGGCGACGCCCACGGTCATGAAGGCGCTGGCGAGGAGCGGGAATCGACCCGCCGGGAGGTAGGCGCCGACGCGGGACACCGGGACGTAGCGCTGGCCGCCCGCCACACCGGGGGCGAGCTCGATCTCGAAGTCGGTCAGGTGCTCGCGCTGCGCGGAGGCGAAGCGGTGCGTGCGCTCGTAGCCCATCTCGAGGGCGGTACGGACGTCGGCGGGCAGGGCGTCCCCCGACTTCTTGAGCTCGGTGGCCCCGATCTCGAGATCGCCGGACCAGCCGTCAAGCTCCTGGCCGTAGGCGCGGACCGCGTCCATGCCCTTGCTCTCGATCTCCTTCAGCATCTGGGAGACGCGCTCGACCACCTTGGGGTCGCGCTGGGCGGGGGGACCGTCGACCTCCGGCTTCTTGAGCCACTGGAAGGGAGCGAGGGTCTTCTGTTCGTCGTGCGTGATCTGCATACCCGGGACGGTAGGCGCGGCTGTTCCACAGGACTAGAGGGGCGATTCCTGCACGTGTCACAGGGTTTCCCTGTGGCACGGGAACTTCGGTGAAGTGCGGGACCCCCTTGGGTGAGGGGCCGTACGTTGTCTCAACATGAGACCCCGTATAGCCGTGATCGGCAGTGGCCCCGCCGGCCTCGCCTTCGCCCGCGTCATGCACCGTCACGGTCGCCCTGTGACCGTCCTCGAACGCGATCCCGCCCGCGACGCCCGTCCCCCGGGCGGCACGCTTGACCTGCACGAGGGTCTTGGCCAGCTGGCGTTGGAGAAGGCGGGGCTGCTGGCGGAGTTCCAGGCGCTGTCCCGTCCCGAGGGGCAGGCCATGCGCATCCTGGACACGGACGGAACCGTCCTGCGCGACTGGCGGCCCGATCCGGATGAGCAGGCCAACCCCGAGATCGACCGCGGGCAGCTCCGCGACCTGCTGCTCGGGGATCTGGACGTCCAGTGGGGGCGGGACGTCACGGAGGTGGTGCCGGGGAGCAGCGATGGCGTGCTGGTCCATTTCGCGGACGGGCGACAGGAGACGTTCGACCTCGTGATCGGCGCGGACGGTGCCTGGTCCCGGGTCCGCCCGGCCCTCTCCTCCGTGACACCGCAGTACACCGGCGTCACCTTCGTCGAGACCTCCCTCGACGACGTCGACACCCGCCACCCCGACCTCGCCCGGCTGGTCGGCGACGGTTCCGTGGCCGTGTACGGCGTGAACCGCGCCCTCGTCGCCCAGCGCAACAGCGGCGGCCACGTCAAGGTGTACGCCCAGTTCCGCGTGGACCTCGACCGGCACACGGACGCAGCCGATGCCGAGGCCGTGCGGTCAAGCCTGCTGGCCCTGTTCGACGGCTGGGCCGCCCCCGTCCTCGACCTCCTGCGCCACGGCGCGGCTTTCGTCCACCGCCCCCTCTACACCCTTCCCGTGTCCCACACCTGGGACCACGTCCGTGGAGTGACGCTGCTTGGCGACGCCGCCCACCTGATGCCCCCGTTGGGAGCGGGCGCGAACCTCGCGATGCTGGAAGGCGCCGAACTCGCCGAGTCCGTCGCCGCCGCCGACCCGGGAGATCTTGACGACGCCGTCCGCGCTTTCGAGGAACGGATGTGGGCACGGGCCGACAGATGGACGAAGATCACGACGGCCGGTCTGGAACGCCTCGTGAGCCCGGACCCCTCCCAGGCCATCGCCCTCTTCGACGAGGTCCAGCCTTCCTGACTGCCGAGCGCGAGAGCGAACCGGGCCGGTTCAGGTCGGCAGGCCGTTGCCGATCTCGCGGATGGTGTCCTCGGCGAGGCGGGCGAGTTCGCGGGTGGCGCGGGACAGCGGACGGCCGCGGCGTCTGACGAGCGCGATGGTGTCGTAGAGGGGTTCGGCGAAGGGCGCGGTGTGCAGTCCTGCGGGGAAGGAAGGGCTGGCGATCACCGCCTTGCTCGCGATCGTGTCGCCGACTCCGGCCGCCGCCAACTTCAGTGCCGCTTCGACGCGTTCGAGCTCGATGAGGGGATCGATGCGGGCTCCGGCGAGCTGGGCGCGTTCGGCGAGTTGGCGCCGCGTGGGGTCCTTCCAGCCGTAGTGGGCGTCGTAGAGGACAAGAGGTGCCTGCGCGAAAGTCTCGATGCTCACGGGGGCGCTTGTGCGCTCGGCGCTCGCGCTGACGTAATGCACCTCGTCCCGCATGAGGGGCGTGATGGCGAGCCCCTCGTCGTCGATGGGCAGGACGACCAGGCCCGCCTCGATCTGGCCCGCCGCGACGGCCAGGGCGGTCTCGGCGGAGTTCTGGCCCACGAGCCGTACGCGGACGGCCGGGTACCGCGCGTGGAACATCTGCACGAGGTTGGAGAGCAGGTAGTAGTCGGCGTTGCGCAGCACCCCGAAGGTGGCGGTGCCGCCGCCGAGGGATCCCAGGGAGTGCACGGCCCGGGTCCCGCCGTCCGCCGCGGCCAGGGCCTCCTGGGCGTACGGCAGCAGTTCGTGCCCGGCCGATGTCAGGGTCAGGGTGCGGCTGCCGCGCAGGAACAGCTCCGCCTCGAGCTCCGTCTCCAGGCGTCGGACGAGCTCGGACGCGGATGCCTGGGCGATGTCCATGGCCTGTGCGGCGGCGGTGAAGGATCCGAGCCGTTCGGCCTCGACGAAGGCCCGCAGCTGATTGAGCGTCATGCCGCACTCCCCTTCGGGACGGATACCGGGAGGCGGCTGCGGCGGCTGCCGCGGGGCTCTGGAGCGGCGGGGCGGGGCGCGGTTCTGTGCATGTCCGCACCTTAGAAAACAACGAGGCCCCCCTGTGATCAGGAGCAGTAGTTCAACTGGATACCATCAACGACCACATCGGGCCAGGCGGGGAAGAGGAAGCAGCGGTGACGGGGGAAAGTCGGGCGGGTCGGTTCGGCCGCGCACGCGCATTCGGACGCGGGCTCATACGCACACGGCGCCGGGCCGTGACGTCGGGCGCCGTGCTGGTCGTTCTGGTGGCGGGGGTCGGAACCTGGGCGTTCCAGGGCCCCTTGGCCACCAAGGACCAGTACTGCTGGGGCGCTTGGGAACAGGACAGCGGACCCGACATCCTGGGTGACGCGGCGTTCTCGGGCGACGACGCACGCAGCCGTACGTCCGAGGAGACGTCGCCGATGTCGGGGAAGCCGACGGGCTCCTGCGCCCTGACCGTGCACTCGAGCCGTGTCTACTCCGGCGACGAGCTGATCCAGGACACCACCGTCACGGTGAAGTACGGCCGAGCTCCGAAGGACGCGGAGACCCGTCTGACGTGGCTCAACGACCACCTCGGCGACGGCGCGATGCCACTGCCCGACGGACTGCCCGGCGCCGTCGACGGCACGCGCGGCCTGCTGGTCCTTCCGAAGCGGTGCGACACCCGCGACGGCCGCCCCACCGCGGTCACCCTCGACGCGCGGGCGCGGCAGGAGCCCGACGATGTCGTCCAGCGGTCCCCCGACCTCGGCGGCTCGCGCGCGGTGACCGAACTCCTGGTGAAGGCGGCCAACAAGGGCATGGAGAAGGCGGGTTGTGCCGCGGCGGAGCCGTTGCGCACCACATCGCCCGTGCTCACGCTGCCGGAGAAGCGCGAGACCTTCTACTCCGATCCGGCGTGCCGCATCAACGGCCTCGACCTGGATCTGGACAAGGAGCTGGCGCGGGAAGCCGCCTATCAGGTCGGCGCGGTCACCGACGACATGCAGTCCTGCTCGGTACGGGTCGGGCGCCCGGACGTGGAGTACCTCGACGCTCTGATGGTCGCGCACCCCCGCTTCGACGCGCTCCTCAAGGACCTGACGGGTGACAAGGCGCCCGCGCGTGGCTGGCGGGGCAAGGGTGTCCTGAAGTCGGGTCATCAGGTCGTACGGGCCCAGTGCGCGGGGCGTCCGACGACGTTCCTGATGCTGGGCGCACCGGCGTACGCGGCCAAGGGGCACTTCGCCGCGTTCACCACCGCGGTGGCGCAGCGACTGGGCTGCGCGGCTGTCGCGCCCGCCGGAACCGAGGGAGAGCGCTGATGACCGAGGCGGAGACGAGCAAGACGGACGAGACGACCGCGACGGACGAGACGAAAGCTGTCGTGGCTCCGGAGCCGGTACGTCCCTGGTGGCACTGGCGGAGCCTGACGCGCGGGCGGCTGCGCCCTGCGGTCGCCGCCGCTGTCGCGGGGGCGCTGATCGGCGGGGCCGGGGTGGCCTGGCAGGCGGAGGCGGGCCCCTTCGAGTCGAAGTCGGCGTGCTGGGGCATGTTGAGCGACGACGACGTGGCGGATCTGTTCGGCGGCAAGCGGGACATCGAGGCGTCGGACGTGCCCATCACCTCGGACAGCATCTTCTCCGAAGGCCCGTCCGGCGTGTGCCGCCTGAAGTCGCCGCGCGGGCGGCGGGTCACGGCCCAGGTCCATCAACTCGACACCCGGTTCGGCGGTTCGAGCGGCAAGTGGGCAGACGAGTACCTGTCCGCGCGGATGACTCCGCTGGGCGGCGGACTCCTGGGCATGACGTCGGACACGCGCGCGTGGCTGGCGGTTCCGGAAGGCTGCATCGGCAGGCAGTCGGACGGCGACGGCCCCCTGGTGGTCGACATGGACGCGGGCTGGACCACGTACGACGACGAGGTCGACACCACTGAACGGGCGCAGCTCACCAGCGCCGTGGTCCGGCTCGTCAACGGCTACATGGCCGAGCAGGGGTGCAGGGGCGAGGTGAAGGACCCCGCCGACGAACTGCCCGCGCCCACCCGCTCCAAGGGCGAGAAGCCCGACGCGTTCTGCGGCATCAAGGGGCTGCGCCTCGAGGGCTCGCGGGAGGCCGACAAGTTCAATCCGCCGGTGGTGACGGCAGGCGAAGGTCCCGTACGGGCCTGCGACCGCGACGTGCTCTTCGGGCACCCCCGGCTGCGGCTCATGACGGTCGAGGACCCGCGTCTCGCCGCGCTCTTCACCGACCTGAAGTTCAAGGGCGGGCCCAAGGTCAAGGCTGTGGGCGATGCTCAGGGGACGGGTTTCCTGCGGGACGACTTCGGCCTCTTCCAGGCCGAGTGCCAGACCGGTGACGTCACCTTCCTCATCCGGGCCGACGGCACGGAACGCGCCGCCGACATCCGCACGCTCCTGCCCCGCTATGTGGCCAAGGAGGCGGACCGTATCGGTTGCGGACCCTTGCGGATCAAGCTGCCCGCATGACATCGGATCCCGCCTCCGCCCGGGTCAGCGCCCACAGCAGGAGCCCGAGGCAGCTGAACGCGGCACCCAGTGCGCATACGGCGCCCCAGCCCGCCGCCGCGTACAGGGAGGTCGCGGCGATGGCGCCGGTCGCGCTGCCGATCGAGTAGAAGACCATGTATCCGCCGATCAGTCGGCTGCCCGCGTCCGGGTGCAGCGCGTATATCAGGGTCTGGTTGGTGACATGGACGGCCTGCACGGCGAGGTCGAGCAGGATCACCCCGGCGACCAGGGCCCAGAGCGAACTGCGGGTGAGGGCCAGGGGCAGCCACGACGCGGCGAGCAGCGCCAGGGCGATTCCGGTGGTCCGCCGGGAGAGGCCGCGGTCGTTCAGGCGGCCCGCCACGGTCGCGGCCAGGGCGCCGGCGACGCCGATGAGGCCCAGCGCCCCGATCGCGCTGTGCGGCAGGAAGTACGGGGCCTCGCTGAGCGGCAGCGCGACGCTGCTCCACAGGGTGCTGAAGGCGGCGAAGATCAGCAGTCCGAAGAGGGCTCGGCGCCGCAGCAGTGGTTCCCGTGCGAACAGGGTGATCGTGGAGCGCAGGAGCTGTCCGTAGCGCAGGGTGGTTGTCGGCGGTGCGTCGCTCCGGCGGGGCAGTACCCGGGACAGGACCAGGGCGAGCAGTGCGGTGAGCGACGCCGAGGCGAGGTAGACGGAGCGCCAGCCCGCGAGATCGGCCATGAGGCCGGATGCGGTGCGGGCGAGCAGGATTCCGGTGACCACACCGCTGGTGACCAGGCCGACGACCCGGCCGCGCCCGGCGGCGGGTGCCAGTGATGCCGCGAAGGCCATCAACGTCTGCGTGACGGCTGCGAGAAGCCCTGTCGCGGCCATGCCCGCGAGCAGGATCACGGACGTACGGGCGGCGGCCACCACGATCAACGCCGCTACCAGGATCAGCAGTTGGGCGACGATGAGCCGCCTGCGGTCGGCCACGTCGCCCAGCGGTACGAGGAAGAAGAGGCCGAGGCCGTATCCGACGTGCGTGAGGGTGACCACGCTGCCGACCAGTGCCGGGCTCATGGCGAGGTCGTGGCCCATGGTCACCAGGAGCGGTTGCGAGAAGTAGACGTTGGCCACCGCGGCCCCGCAGGCGACGGCGAACAGCATGACGACGCCACGGGACAGGACGAACTCGGAACCCGCACCGTTTTCGGGCACGGGCACAGACACAGGCACGGGCATGGACTTGGGCTTGGGCATGGGTGCTCCCCCGCATATCTGGTTTCATCTTGCTACCAATGAATGACGGCGACGCTAGCTTTTTTGGTAGCATGTTGCAACCGTCATGCTGGAGCGAGAGTGAGGGAAGCCATGGTGACCAGGACGCGCTTCGACGACAGCGAATGTCCGGTCGCCCGGTCGGTGGACGCGATCGGCGACTGGTGGTCCCTGCTGATCGTGCGGGACGCCTTCGACGGAAGCCGGCGCTTCGGGGAGTTCCAGCGCAGTCTCGGCGTGGCGAAGAACATCCTCACCGCGCGTCTGCGCACCCTCGTCGCCGGCGGTGTCCTCGAATCCGTCCCCGCATCGGACGGCAGCGCCTACCGCGAGTACGTACTGACGCCGAAGGGCAAAGCGCTCTTCCCCGTCATCGTGGCACTGCGGCAGTGGGGCGAAGGGAACTTCTTCGCCCCCGACGAACCGCACTCGCAGCTGGTCGACCGCCGAAAGGGACATCAACTCCGCACACTGGAAGTGCTGTCCGAGGACGGGCGGCGGCTGAGTCCCGACGACACCACCGTCCACAAGGTTTCCACCCAGTGATCGTTCTCAGCCGGGCACGGTGGGTTCGGGCACAGTGGGCGGCCTCTCAGTAGCGACAGGCAGGCCTCTCAGTGTCCGCGGAACGCCTCCTCCAGCCACCAAGCCCCCTGGTCCCGCACCACTTTGGCGTCGATGAGCAGCGGTGCGGTCCGCGGGCCCGCGACCCAGTCCTGTACGGCCTTCAGGTCGGCGGGCGTGCGTACGGTCACCGCATCGAAGCCGTAGCCGCGGGCCACGGCGGCGATGTCGGTGGGCGGGAACTCGACTGTGCCGAGCGGAAATCCGTGCGGGCCGAAGTGATGCACCTCCGCCCCGTAGGCGTCGTCGTTGTAGACGACGATCACCATGGGCAGTCCGAGCCTGCGTACCGTGTCGAGTTCGACGGCGCTCATCAGCGCCCCGCCGTCGCCGAGCGCGGCCACCGCGAGCCGGTCCGGGCGGGCCAGGGCCGCGCCGATCGTGGTGGCGAGGCCGAGGCCGATGGACTGGAAGGCCTGTGTGAAGCAGAGGCCCTGTTCGTCGGGGACGGAGAGGTACATCGTCGGGTAGCCCATGAAGTTGCCCGAGTCGACGCCGATCACCCGCCGCGCGGGAAGGATGTCGTCGAGGGCGATACTGAGCGTGCGCGGGTCGATGCGGTCGCGGGTGCCGGTGTCGTCGTACGGGATGTCGCGCCAGTTCAGTCGGGCGGCGAGAGCGTCGGCGGTGTCGGGGGTGCGATAGCCGCGGCCGCCGCTGCCGTCGTTCTCCAGCGCGGTGTGCGTCTTCTCCGCCGTGAGGAACACGTCGCCGGTGATTCCGAGGTGGACGGGGCGGTGCGCGCCGAGCGCCGTGGGGTCGTCGTCGACCTGGACCAGGGTCGTGTCAGGGCCGATGAGCCTGCCGTGCCGCGTCGTCCACATGGTCAGCGAGCAGCCCAGGGCCACGATCACGTCGGCGCCCCGGATCAACTCGGCGGCGAGCGGGGACGAGAACCCGCCCGCCACATCGAGCGACCACGGGTTGCCCCGGAACAGTCCGCGGGCCACCGCCGACGTCGCGAGCAGCGCACCGCAGCGGTCGGCGAGCGCCTCCACCGCCCGGCGGCAGTCGGGACCGCGCGCGCCGCGTCCGGCGACGAGGACCGGGCGCTCGGCGTGCGCGAGGATCTCGGCGAGGGCGGCGATGTCGTCGGTGGCGGGTTCGACGGCGGGGCGCGGGGGCGGAGGTACGACGGCGGCCAGGGCCCCGTCGGGGTCCTCGACATCCAGTGCGACGTCCAGTGCCTGTACGTCGAGCGGAAGGTTGAGCACGACCGTGCACCGCTCGTGGGCGGCGCGGTGCACTGCGGCCGAAGCCTGCGCGACGGCGTCGGCCGCAGACGTCACGCGGGCGCTCCGAGCGCCGACCGCCTCCACCAACGCACCTTGATCCACATGGAAGTTGGAGCGCGGCTCTGTCGCCTCCGCCGCGAGGACGACGAGCGGCGTACGGCTCTTGGCCGCCTCGCCGATCCCGGTGAGGGCGTTCGTGAGCCCGCACCCCTGGTGCACGCTGACCACCGTCACGGCGCCCCGCATCCGGGCGTACGCGTCGGCCATGGTGGCGGCGCCGCCCTCGTGGCGCGCCGCGACGAACCGCGCCCCCGCCGCCACCATGGCGTTGGTGACGTGGAAGTTGCCGGAGCCCACCACGCCGAAGACCTGCCCGACCCCGGCCGCGACCAGGGCCCGCCCGACCGCTTCGGCGACCTTCACGACTGCCGCCCCGCCCGTTCGACGAGGGCGAGGACCCGCGCGGGGGACCCGGAGCCCGAGACGATGGGCAGCGGCCCCGCGATCACGACGGCCCCGGTCGGCGGCAGCTCCGCCAGGTTCTGGAGCTGTGTCAGGCCGTACTTGCCGCTGCCCATGAGGTACGAGTGACAGGGAAACGCAGGCTCGAACGTGGGCGCACGGCCCGCGTCGGTGCCCACCGTCTCCACACCGAGCCCGACCACCGGCGACTCCTCGGCCACCCAGCGGGCGCACGCGGCGGACAGGCCCGGCGTGTGCGGACCGTTCTCGTCGGCGTTGAGGAACGGCTCCTGCGCGTACGACCTGCTGTCCCACCCGGTACGCACCAGGAGCCACCCGCCGTCGGGCAGCGCACCGTGCCGGTTCTGCCAGGCCTGCAAGTGCTCCACCTCGATGAGGAAGTCGGGGTCCTTGGCGACCTCGTCGGTGACGTCGAGCACCACCGCGGGCGCCACCAACTGGTGGGCGGGCACCGAGGCGACGTCCGCGAGGTCCTTGCCGGTGACCCAGTGGTTGGGGGCGTCGAAGTGGGTGCCGGTGTGCTCGCCGGTGCGGAAGTTGTTCCAGTACCAGGCGGGCCCCCGGGCGTCGTACCGGCTGATCTCCTCCAGCTCGAACACCTTGGTCTGCCCGAACTGGGGAGGCAGTTCGAGGACGGGCGTGGTGGACGACAACGGAGCGGTGAGGTCGACGACTTCGATGGCGCCGCCACGCAGCCCCGCCACCAGGGCGGCGAGAACGGAGGGTGACGAAGGCCCCGACGCTGCTTCTGATGCTGATGCTGACGCTGACGTTGGCTCAGGCATGCCTGCATCCTGAAGGCACCGGCAATCCCGCACAAGCGCCTGGGCGCTGACCGGGAGGCGGGTGTCCCTTAGGCTCGCCGCACTTCCCGAACGTCCCGCACTTCCCGAACTTCCCGAACGGAGCCGACATGGAGTACCCGGATCTCTCCACACTGCCCGTGGAACTGCAGGAGGCCGTGAGTGCCAACGGCTCGCTCAACGTCTTCCGGATGATGATGCACTCACCGGCCCTGGCGCCGGGCCTGCTGACGCTCGGGGAGTCGGTCCTGCAGCGCAACTCGCTGCCGGACACCTTGCGCGAACTGGTCATCGTGCGGGTCGGTCATGTCTACGGAGCGGCCTACGAGGTTCACCACCACGAGAGGATCGCTCGCCTCGTCGGCCTCGGGGAGGAGGCGCTCGCCGCCGCCGGGACCGGTTCGGCCGGGGAGCTCTCGGGCCCCGAAGCCGCCGTCCTTGCCGCCACGGACCGGCTGCTCGCCCGGCACACCCTCGATGAGACCGAACGCGCGGAGCTTCTGGCGTTCTTGACGGTCAATCAGCTCGCGGACCTCGTCATCACCGTGGGCTACTACCAGCTCATCTGCGATTTCCTCAACACCTTCGAGGTGCAGGTCGAGGACCGGACCCCGCCCGTCTGAGGCACCGGTCGGCCCACCGCGGCGTCACACGTCACTCCCCCGCTCGTCAGTCCCCCGCTCTTCAGTCCCCCCGCTTACGGGCCTTCGTGGATTCGTTCCGGCCCCCGCGCGGGTGCCACAGCCGCAGCCACACGTCTCGCGCATGGCGCCCGGCCTCCGTTCGGCTGCGCGCCACGATCTCGCGGGCCTCGTCGTCCGTCTCCACCATGGGCCCTGAGCCGCGCAGCGGTCGGCCCGCGGTCTCGTGCAGGAAGAGCGTCGAGACCAGGCCGATCACTCCGGCCACCATCAAGTAGAAGGCAGGCACCAGGGTGTTGCCGGTCTTGTCGACCAGGAAGGAGGCCAGCAACGGGGTGGTGCCGCCGAAGAGGGAGACGGAGATGTTGTAGGCGATCGACAGGGCGCCGTACCGCAGACGGGTGGGGAACAGGGCGGGCAGTGTCGCGGCGGCCGTGCCCGCGAAACAGACCAGAAGCAGCCCGAGGATGGCGCAGCCGAACGCGGGCAGGAGGATGCCGCCCTCCCGGATCAGCAGGAACGCCGGAATGGCGAGCGCGATAAGGGCGATGCTGCCGCCCATGAACATCGGGCGTCTGCCCCACCGGTCGGAGCTGCGGCCCACCACTGTGATGGAGAGAGCGACCAGCAGCATGGTGCCGAGCACCAGCAACTGAGCCGTCGTGTCGCTCTCGCCCAAGGTCGCCGTCATGAACGTGGGCAGATACGACGTCACCATGTAGTTCGTGACGTTGTAGAGCAGCACGAGGCCCATGCGGATCAGCAGCGCCTGCCAGTGGCGGGTGAAGATCTCCTTGAGCCGCCCCTTGCCCGACTGGCGGGCTTGCTCGATGGGGTCGTCGTCCCCTTCGCCTCGCTCCGCGGCGGCGGAGGCTGTCTCCTGCTGGAAGGCGGGCGTCTCCTCCAGCTTCAGCCGCATGTACAGGCCGATGAGCCCGAGCGGTCCGGCGATGAAGAAGGGAATGCGCCAGCCCCAGCTCTCCAGGCCGTCCGATCCCAGGGTCAGCGTAAGGACCGTCACCAGGCCCGAGCCCAGGGAGTAGCCCACGAAGGTGCCGAAGTCGAGCCAGCTGCCGAGGAAGCCGCGCCGCTGGTCGGGGGCGTACTCGGCGATGTAGGTGGTGGCCCCGGCGTACTCGCCGCCCGTGGAGAAGCCCTGGACGAGGCGGCACACGAGAAGGAGCAGCGGGGCGGCGAAACCGATCGAGGCGTACGACGGCAGCAGCCCGACGGCGAAGGTGCTCGCAGCCATCATGATCATGGTTACGGCGAGCACGCGCTGGCGGCCGATGCGGTCGCCCAACGGCCCGAAGACGAGACCGCCGAGCGGGCGGACGAGAAAGGCCGCGGCGAAGGTGGCGAAGGTGGCGACGACCTGGGCCCCGGGCGAACTGGACGGAAAGAAGACCTTTCCGATCGTGCCCGCCAAATAGGCGTAGACACCGAAGTCGAACCACTCCATGGTGTTCCCGAGCGCGGCAGCCGTCACCGCGCGCCGCACCTTCGGGCGGTCCGAGACCATCACGTCGTCGGCGCTCAGTGCCTTCTTGCGGCGGCGCAGCAACGTACGCGCCATACGGTCGGTCGCCGCACTCGAGGTGCGCGTCGATTCCGTGTCCGGCTCTCGGGGCCGTCGGGGTGTTCTGTGCGGAAGGCCTTTCACCATGGAGCTTTTCTCCCCTTGCCTGAGAAAAAGCCGTGTCGCCGCAAAATTAGGCTGCCCGAGAGCGACCGGCAAATTGTCCGCCCGCCATTCGGTGAGGCCGCCATTTCGGTGAGGCCGCCGGGTGCCGGTGCTCTAGTCCAGGGGCTCGGTGTCGGACCGCGGCACTGCCCAGGAGGGGAGCCAAGCCGGTTCGGGTCCCGCCGTCAGGCCTGAGAGATGTTTGATGACCGCCCGGAGGCCCGGGTGCGGATTCGGCCCGGAGAAGATGAGCGAAATCGGGTACACCAGCGTCGGATCCACGATCGGGATGCGGCGGATGTCGTGGTTCGTCGGCCAGATGTACCGGTCGCGCGAGCCTACGAGGGTGGCCACGTCCGCCGAGTCGGCGAGGGTGTCGAGGAGTACCTCGTTGCCGAAGTTCGGGCCCGCGGCATCGATGCGGAGGTCGAAGTCGCTGGCGAGCTGGTCGTAGAACTCCGACCATTCGCTGCGTGGCGCGATACCGGGCACCCAGATCCGGTGGCGGCGCAGTTGGGCGGGCGTCAGTGTTCGTGCGGAGGCGAGCGGATGTCTCGGGCCGACGAGGAGTTCCAGCGGGGAGTCGAACGCGTGGATCATCCGCATGTCGCGCGGCAGCGCGGCCGGGTCGGTGATCGTGCGGAACGTGGCGTCGATGTCGCCTGCCTGGACGGCGGCGACCGCCACGCGCGGGTCGTTGACCCTGAGGGTCACCACGTCGAGGTCGGTCTCGGGATGCGCTCGCCAGTAGTCGTGCAGGATGACGGCCTGCGCCGACCGCAGGCCGAGCACGTCGATCCGAAGGGCCCGCGAGCCCGGTCTGATCGCGGTGACGGCGCGATCGGCACCCGCGACGATGTTCCGGGCGTGCGGGAGGAAGGCTTGGCCGTCGAGTGTCAGCTCGACCCCTCGGGCGGTACGGGTGAACAACCGGACGTCGAGTCCGCGCTCGAGCGTCGCGATCCGCTTCGACACGGCCTGCTGCGTCACGCCGAGCTCGTCAGCCGCCTGTTGCAGCTGGCCGAGCTCGGCCGCGCGGACGAACGATCGAACCGCCTCGGTGTCCATGGAGCAAGGCTATGCGTGCCCAACCGATCGTTGTGGCTGCCCGGGGAGCCGGTTGTTCAGCCGGTGTGCAGGATCCGGAAGCGGTCGAGGTCCGCCGGGTCCCGATCGACGACCTGGATCGGCGTCCGGTCCCACTGCCACACGCTGCTGCCCGGCGTACGGGAGAACCGGATCTGCCCGCGGGTGCCTTCGACGGCGACGCCCGGCCAGGATTCGGCGATGCGCGCCCGGTCCAGGCCCTGGGCACGCAACACATCGGCGAGGACGGCGACCGTGTCGTAACCCTCGAAGGCGACGAAGGAGGGCGCCCCGGCCAACCGCTCTCGGAGGACCGATTCGACCCGTACACCGAGTGGGCCGAGGCGCTCGGGCAGGTAGCGCAGGAACGGGATCGCGGCGCCGTCGCCACCCAGCGACGTCGCCCATTCGGCGAGCTCCGGCTGCCCGGCCGGAGCACCGATCATGGTCTCGGCGAGGCGCTTGTCGCCGCGGACGGCCTTGACGATCGGCACTGCCGGATCCGGGAGGCCGACCAGCAGAAGCAGGGCGCTCGCGCCACTGGCGACGAGTTCGTCGCACACGGCCGTGGGCCTGAGCGCGCTCGTGTCGAGTTCGGTGACGGTGCCGCCGCGCGGTGCGAGGTGGTCCCGCAGGATGCGGGTCCCCGATGCCCAGTAGACGCTCGGCTGGGTCGCTACGGCTATGCGGCTGTGGCCCGCGTCGAGGAGGAAGTCCGCGTACGTCTGCCAGCCGCGGGACTGCGGCGGGGAAAGGCGCGCGACCCACTCCGTGGGCTGTTCGGTGAGCGCGTCGAGGACTGCCGACGAGCAGAGGAACGGCACGCCAAGGGCGTCGGCCCTGGTGGCAGCGGCGCGAGCGACGACGCTGTGGTACTCCCCCGCCACGGCGGCCACGCCCAGACCAGCCAGTTCGTCCACGGCCGCCGCGGCCTTCTCCGGGTCGGCCGCGGTGTCGCGGACCACCAGCTCAAGTGGCCTTCCGCCGATCCCGCCCGCGTCATTGACCTCGCGAACGGCCAACTCGATTCCAGCGAGCAGGTGTCGGCCCGCCCCGACCCAGCCGGGCCGGGTCAGCGGAACGAGCGCGCCGATCCTGACGGACGATCCGTCAGCCCGTCCCGCTCCAGGTGGCGATGGTGGCGTACTCATGTGTCGACGTCTCCCGTGTGCTGATCATGTGCGCTGATCATGTCGGGACATTGATCCACCACTGTCGCCGACAGGCAACCGATTTCCCTTCGCTCTTTCCTTTTCCTTAGCCGCCCCTCAGCCGTGGCCGCCGTCGAGAACATGGCGTTCACGGCTCGCGAGCGCGCCTGCCCACATCTGCAGGACGAGCAGGCCGATGAGCGCCATGAGCGGGATGCTCCAGCCCCCCGTCGCGGTGTGGAGTGCGCCGAGGCCGATGGGGCCGAGACCGGCCAGGAGGTAGCCGAGTCCCTGGGCCATCATCGAGACGTGGCCGGTGTGCCTGGCATCGGGCGAGCGCCAGACGATGTAGGTCAGGGACAGGCTGAGGAAAGCCCCTTGGCCGAGCCCGAGCATCGTCATCCACACGTACGCCGCCGATATGGGGGCCGTGGCCAGACCGACGAAGGCGGAACCGGTGAGGACGACGGCGACCGCGACGGGAAGCCACGTCGGACGGGTCCGCCTGGCGATCGTGGGCGTCACGAGTGAGGCGGCCATGCCGAGGAAGGCCGAGTACGACAGCATCCACCCGGCCGTGTGCGCGTCCATACCCGCGTCCTGGAACAGGGTCGGAACCCACGTCAGGGTCGCGTAGTAGCTCATGCTCTGCAGACCCATGAGCGCGGTCACGGCGATGGCGACAGGATCGCGCGTCAGAGCGCGGACGGAGGGCTCGCCCGCATCCGACGGGGCGTCGGCGACATCGTGGGTCCGAGGATCGCGGACGGGAGTGTGCCGCAACTGCGGGACGAGGATGAGGAAGGCGATGAGGGCGGGGATCGCCCACAGCGCCAGAGTGGGTCGCCAACCGCCGCCGACCACCGAGAGCAACGGCACCGTGGCGCCCGCGGCGAAGGCGGCGCCGACGGAGAGCGCGGTCGCGTAAAGACCCATCATCAGGCCGACATGGCGCGAGAAGTCCCGCTTGATCGCGGCGGGCATGATGACATTGGCGATCGCGATCGACGCACCGACGACGACGGTGCCGGTGAAGAGACCGACGAGGCTGGGCTGCAGACGCAGGGCGATGCCGACAGCGAGCGCGATCATCGTCGCTCCGAGGAGCCGGTGCAGACCCAGGCGGCGGCTCAGTGCCGGGGTGACGAACGCGAAGGCGCCGAACGCGACGACAGGGATGGTCGTGAGGAGGCTGACGACGACTTCGGGGAGGCCGAGATCCGCCTGGATGTCCGAGAGCACCGGGCCGACCGAGGCAACACCGATGCGCAGGTTGAACGCGGCCGTGAGGAGACCGACCGCCAACACGGCGATACGGAGCCTGCTGCGAGCGGCTGGGACGGGCCGTGTGCGCGGCGTCGGTTCTTGGAGGAGCTGGGTCACGCTGGGTCTTCCTTTCGATCCCCGGTCGACCGGGGATCGTCGACATCGGGCTGCGACCCCAGTTCATCCGAGTGGATCTAGGCGGCCAACTGATAATCTGACGGAAGATGCCCAAAACCCGCCACGAGTCGATGCCGCTCGAACCCGTCCTCCGGGAACACGTCTTCCTGCTCGGGCACGACGAACGCACTCCCGAGCACAAGCACACGCGCGGGCATCTGGTGTACCCCGCTACCGGCGTGCTCTCGCTCGTGACCTCGCTCGGCTCATGGATCGCCCCGTCGAATCGGGTCGTATGGATTCCCGCGGGCTTCGAGCATCAGCATCGCGCGCACGGCCGGACCGACATGCGCATCGTCTTCATGGCGCCGAGCCTGGCCGTACTGCTGCCCGCGCATCCCGCGGTGCTCGTCATGACGCCGCTCGCGCGTGAGGCCACTTTGACCTTGACCGGCCCCGAACGCCGTTCCGCGGGCGCACGCTCACGTCTGCGCCGGGTGGTCATCGACGACATCACCACCGCGCCCGAACAGCCCCTGCACCTGCCCGAGCCCCACGACGACCGGCTCCGCGCCGTTGTCGCCCTCGTGGAGGAGGGGATGTCGGACCCTCGCACGCTCAGCGAGCTGGGCCATCAAGTCGGCGCCAGCGAACGCACACTGAGCAGGCTCTTCCAGCAGGAGACCGGAATGAGCTTCCCCCAGTGGCGTACACAACTACGCGTTCACCACGCGCTTCTGCTGCTCGCCGGCAAGGTCTCGGTCATCAATACGGCGACCGCCTGCGGATGGGCGAATCCGAGCGCCTTCATCGACGCGTTCACGACACTCGTCGGACAGACACCCGGCCAGTACCAGCGCTCGCTGCGCTGACAGGGAAGCTGACAGGAGAAGGCCCGATCAGCCGCTGACCGTGCGCAGAAAGTGGTCGGCGTCCTCCGCCTCGCCGAGTCGGCCCACCTCCAGCCAGGAACCGTCGGCGAAGCAGAGCCGGAAGGTGGCGAACCCGCACGGCTGGCCCGCCTCGCCCTCGATACGGGCCTGGTCGAGGGTGAACTCCGTGACGGTCCGGAAGTCATCGGCCCTGGTCGGCGACAGCCGACGGCGGGGCGACGCGGCCACACAGATACGGTCGCGAGTCAGCATGACCAGGCGCTGGGGGCTGGGGGAATGCCCGTACCAGCGCAACAGGAGCTGGCCCGCGGTCAGATGCCAGTCACCGTCGAAGACGCCGTCGGCGGGGTCCTGCCCGCGGTCGTTCTCAGGTTCGCTGCCACGGCCGGAGCCCCGCGCATCGGGTGCGGTCCGCGAGGGGCCGGTCCGCCCGGCACGGCTGCGCCGCCCCGGCGAGAGCAACTTCTCCACCTGGCGCCCGAGCATGTCGATCAGGATCACCGGCACGACCACGAAACAGAACACCACGGCGCCCACATACATCAACCAGTGGTGGCGCGATTTCAGACGCCCTTTGCCCGCGGCACGGTGAACGTCCTTGGGCGGTACGGGGATCGGCTTGTGGATCTCACACCAGACCAGGGCCACGGGGTCCTCACCGAGAATCTTCCGCGCCCGCCGCCGCACCTTCCGCTTCGCCATGCCGAAGATCGTAATACCGCCCCGAGGTCTGCCCCGCAGGAGCCTGGGAAGTCATTCGGATCCGTGACCCTCCTGGATTGGTCCAGAAGATTTTCTCCCCCAAAAGGAGTGACGGACCAATCCGCGCCCTGCCCGCGCTCCGGATCACGGGTGTGAGTGAAGAAGCGAGAACATCGAGGCACTTGGGCACATGGCGGCTGGTCGGACTCGGCTCCTTGAGCGGTCTGCTGGCCGGCTGCTCCGCCCTGGCCACGGCCGAGCTCGTGTCAGTCGCGGTACGCCCGGAGTCCAGCCCGGTGATCGCGGTGGGCGGGGCGGCGATCGACCGCACGCCGCCCGCGGTGAAGGACTGGGCCATCCGGCAGTTCGGGACGAACGACAAACTCGTCCTGCAACTGGGCATCCTCGCCGTACTGACCCTCCTCGCGCTGGTGCTCGGAGCACTGGCGGCCCGCTACCGGCGCGCGGGCTCCGCCGGGGTCCTCCTGTTCGGCGTCATCGGGGCCTTCGCCGCCACGAGCCGGCCCGACTCCACGAGCCTCACGGACGCGCTGCCGTCGGTGGCCGGTGCGGTGGTGGGAGCGGGACTTCTCTACTACCTCGTCGGACGCCTGCGCCCGCGCCCGCGCTCAGCGAAGGCCCCCGCACACGCGGATCAGACTTCTGAGTCCTCCGAGCCCTCCGAGGAGAAGACGGGCGAGGAGAAAACGGGCTGGGACCGGCGGGGGTTCATCGTCGCCGCGACGGCAGCGGCAGCCGCCTCCACGGGGGCCGGCCTGCTCGGCCGCTCCCTGAACGGTGCTCAGGGCCAGAACGCCGTCGCCTCCCGTAATCAGGTCAGGCTGCCCGCCCCGGCCTCGCCCGTCTCGCCGACGCCCAAGGGCGCAGCGCTGCGGGTCAAGGACATCAGCCCGTTCATGACGCCCAACAAGGACTTCTACCGGGTCGACACCGCCCTGGTGGTGCCCAAAGTCGACGCGACCGCATGGAGGTTGCGGATCCACGGCAAGGGCGTCTCCCGCGAGACGACCCTGTCCTTCGCGGATCTGCTGCGCATGCCGCTGATCGAGCGGAACATCACGCTGGCCTGCGTCTCGAACGAGGTGGGCGGCCCGTACGTGGGCAACGCCCGCTGGATCGGCGTGCGACTGTCCGACCTCCTGACACAGTGCGGCGTGAAGCCGCCGTCGAAGGGCGGTCCCGCTGACCAGTTGGTCGCGCGGTCCGTGGACGGGATGACCATCGGCAGCCCCGTCGAGGACGTCATGGACGGCCGCGACGCGATGCTCGCCCTCGGGATGAACGGCGAGCCGCTGCCCTTCGCGCACGGGTTCCCGGTGCGCATGGTGGTCCCCGGCCTGTACGGCTTCGTGTCCGCCTGCAAGTGGATCCAGGACATCGAGCTGACCACGTTCGACGACTACGACCCGTACTGGGTGAAGCGGGACTGGGCGCGCAAGGCGCCGATCAAGACCCAGTCCCGGATCGACACGCCCAAGCCGTTCGCCCGCCCCAAGTCCGGCGACACCGTGATGGTCGCGGGAGTGGCCTGGGCCCAGCACCGCGGCATCGACAAGGTCGAGGTGCGCGTGGACGACGGCGCCTGGCAGCAGGCCGATCTGGCCGCCGAGGACACCCGGGACACCTGGCGCCAGTGGTCCTTCGCCTGGAAGGCGGCGTCCGGCGGCGGCCACACCCTGACGGTCCGGGCCACGGACCGGACGGGCGAGACACAGACCCAGAAGCGGACCCGCACGATCCCCGACGGGTCCAGTGGCTGGCATTCGGTGGTGGTCACCGTGGACTGACCGACGCCCCGGATCTCCCCCCCCCTTTCCCCCCTTCCTACCTGCACGAAATCAATCAAGGAGCAGAAATGAACGCCATCACCCGCCGTACCCGTCGTGGAGCCCTCGTTCTCGCCGCGGCGGCGATGCTGCCGCTGGCCCTGACCGCATGCTCCAGTGACGACAGCAAGGACAAGGCGTCATCGGACTCCAAGTCGTCCGCGGCTTCGGACAAGGCGACCGACAAGGGCAACGACAGCGCGGGCGACGCGAGCAGCATGGACGAGCCGTTCGGTCCGGCCTGTGCCTCGGTGCCCAAGGACGGCAAGGGCAGCTTCGACGGCATGGCCAAGGACCCGGTCGCCACCGCCGCGTCCAACAACCCGGACCTGTCGACCCTGGTGACCGCCGTCAAGAAGGCCGGTCTCGTCGACACCCTGAACAACGCCAAGGACCTCACGGTCTTCGCGCCGACCAACGACGCCTTCGCGAAGATCCCCAAGGCCGACCTCGACAAGGTCCTGAACGACAAGGCCATGCTCACCAAGGTCCTCACGTACCACGTGGTGGGCCAGAAGCTGGCGCCCAAGGACCTGGAGAAGGGATCGTTCGAGACGCTGGAGAAGTCCAAGCTGACGACTTCGGGTTCGGGTGAGTCCTACAAGGTCAACGACTCCGCCAACGTGGGCTGCGGCAACGTGAAGACCGCCAACGCCAACGTCTACATCATCGACACGGTCCTGATGCCGAAGAAGTAATGACGGGCGGGTGCGAGGGGCCGACCGGGCGGGTACGCCGCCCCTCGCACCCGGGGCGGCGGGACTGGCCCACGCGGGCCTGATGCGCATGCGGTGAATCCACCCGCACCCCTTGCGATGGCATGATCGACCTCGCAACGAGCGCCCCATCACCCTTCCTTCAGCGGAAACACACCATGTGGCACGAAGGGGCATCTATCTAAATATCACCTACCAAATCGGTCAGACAATTGATATCCAAGGCTTCGCGGGCGCTTTCACGAATAGACCGCACGATCAACTTCACCGCGTGGCGACGGCCACGGGCAATCCTGTGGGCCACGGCCGTCACGGTGGCACTCGGGTTC
Organism: Streptomyces sp. NPDC055239; assembly: GCF_053606205.1. Classification (NCBI taxonomy): domain Bacteria; kingdom Bacillati; phylum Actinomycetota; class Actinomycetes; order Kitasatosporales; family Streptomycetaceae; genus Streptomyces; species Streptomyces sp. NPDC055239. The sequence continues at coordinate 326,210 of NZ_JBSGRD010000011.1, forward strand.
CTCACCGCCCTCGAGATCGCCGCCCGCCACTACGGCGGCGTACCGGGGCCGATCACCAACCAGGCGCGCGAGGTGCTGTTCGCACCCAAACCCGGCCCGCTGTACGGCGGCCTGATGCTGATGATGGTGGTGCTCACCTGGCGCCAGCGGTTCATCGCGCTCGGTACCGCGATCGGCATCGACATCATCTTCGTACTGGTGCGGTGGGCGGCGGACACCAAGGTGCCCGAGGGCCAGTTCTTCGGCAACGGCGCACTGTGGGCGATGCTGGGCTGCGCGGTCGTCGCGATCACACGCCGCACCGGCCAGGAACGCGTCCTGCTCCTGAAGGGCGTCGGCCTCGGCCTGCTCCTCGTGGCCGGCCGCAAGACCGGCGACACCTGGCTGCTCATCACGTCGAAGACCCGCCCGACCGTCCTCGACCCGTACGTGGCCATGGCCGACCACGCGCTGGGCAACCCCTCATGGCTGGCGGGCCGGATACTCAGGGCCAGCGGACCGGTCACCACCCACGTCCTCGACCTGGTCTACGCCCAACTCGCGGTGGCCGCGATCGCCGTCGCCCTGTACCAACTGCGCAACGTGGCAGCCGAGCGCCGCTTCCCGCGCCACCACCTGGTGCGCACCTTTCTGCTGATCGGCCTGCTCGGTCCCGCCATCTACATGATCTTCCCGGTGGTCGGCCCGATCTTCGCCTACGGCCCCGGCACCTCCGGCACCGGCGGCCTGCAGTGGGCGGTGGCCGACCTGTGGCCGAACACGCCGCTGCCGATCAGCGCCCCGCACCCCGTCCCGTACGACGGGATCACCCCTCGCAACTGCGTCCCGAGTCTGCACACCGCGTGGGCTACCGCGATCTTCATCCACTCCCGCAAGGGCCCACGACTCCTGCGATACGCGGGGACGTTCTGGCTCATCGCCACGCTCAGCGCGACGCTGGGCTTCGGCTACCACTACGGCGTGGACCTCATCGTCGGCGTGGTGTTCGCGCTCACCGTCGAGGCGGCCCTGCGCTCGTTCGACCGCGGCTGGGACCGGCAGGGCATTCAGCTGGTCGCCCACGGCACGGCGGTCTTCGCCGCGCTCCTGGTGGCGTACCGCTATCTGCCGATGGACATGGCCAGGCATCCCGAGGTGTTCGGGCCACTTCTCCTGCTGGCGATGGCCTCGGTGATCCACGGCTACGTACGGACCACCAGGCTGTGGGAGCCGAAGGCCGCACCGGCCGTCCAGGCGAAACCACAACCCGAACTGGTCTGAGTCATCCCGCCCGGATGAGGAACTGCTGGTCTGCCGCGCCGGTGCACCGTTCCTCGATCGCTTCGGCTCCCGCGGCGGTGTCGTTGTCGGCGATGCCCACGCACTTGCTGCTGTCGGTCGGACGAAGCCGGACCTTGTCGCCGGCTTCGGTTGTGGCTACTTCAGTTGTGGCTGCTTCAGCTGTGACGGCTTCCGCACGGAACAGGGTGGCCTGGCCGCAGTCGTTGCGCGGCTCGAGCATGCCCTTGACCGGACCGGAGCGCATGATCGCCAGGCAGCCTTTGCCCTCCTCGGGATGGTGCCACTGGATGCGGTAGAGGCCCTCACCAGCCGGTTCGAGGTAGGTGCGCGGCACGGTGGCCCGGGAACAAGGGAGCTGGACAGCGACGGCGCTGCCATAGGCACCGTCCCGGTCACGGCCGTCGGTCAGACACAGGTCCGGCGTGCTGACGGGGCGGACGGTCACCCAGCCGCCGAGAGTACGAGCGCCCGCGCCGGTGGCCGCGGCAGCCGGTGTACCCGGATCACCGGAGCCGCCGGGGAGCAGCCCCCAGGCGACCAGGGCGAGCAACGGGACCGTGAGCGAGAGGGCGAGTACGACCGTGCGCCCCCTGGTCCAGTGTGGCCGCCGGCCCCAGGAGCCCACGGTCCGCGGCGGCGGATCCCCAGCCTCCGGACCGGGGTCCGTGGCGGGCACGGGAGCGATATCCGGATACGCGGCGATCCGGTCCCTGGCTTCCAGCCAGGCCCCGACCCGCTGCCCGTCCCCGCAGGCGCGGACGAACGCGGCCAGCACGTCGGGTCTCGGCAGGCTCGTCCGTCGCAGGATGTCGGCCAGCGTGCTGCGCGCCAGCACGTCGCCGCTCCGGGCGGCCCGCTCCTCCAATTCGCGATACGTCAGCCCCGAACGCTCCTTGAGCTGCCGCATCAACTGGACGAGCCCAGCGGCATCACGGGCTCCGGACGGCGACAACTCCCCTGGATTCCTCACGAACATCATGTTGCTGCTGGAGGCACACAAGAGGGAACGGTGGATCTGGCCGCGTCCCCGCTGTCCGGGACGTAATCCGGACAAGGTTCCGACCAGCCCGGACAGCCCGCCCGCATCCGGGACAGCCGAATGACGTTGCCCCGGCCCGCCGACCAGAAGCAGTATCTGTGGTGCCTGATCGGGCGCCGTCGTGATCTACGAGGGGGAATCACGACGGCGCCGAAACGTCCTTCGGTGAACTCTCGCCCTGTTGCCGGATGTGGGGTGATCCAGGGAGGGCATGGGCGAGAATCGGGGGGTGCCGGAGTACCGCTCGATCACCGCGTTGGACAGGCTCCTCGACGACCTGACCGTCGGCGAGGCCCGCCGCCGTCAGCTCGGCATGGTCCGCGGCGAACTGCTGCGGGCCCTGTCGCGTGACGCGCTTCCCGTCGGCGCCCGTCGCTCGCTGCGCCGCCTCCTCGAACAGGACGCCCTCGGCCCCTACCTCCGCATCGCGGAATCCGGCGCACTGCGTGCCCGGCTGGTCAAAGGCGGGCGTCCACCCACATCCCAGCCGACCAACGAAGCCCGTAAGCACTGCGTGGACATGCTGCGCGAGGCGATCGGCCTGCCCGGACTGCGCCTCGGCGGCGGCGCGGTGCTGCTGCAGCCCACACCGGAGTTCGGCGACCTGGCAGCCCTGCGCAACCACCTCGACCAGAACCTCGCCGGCTACCTCTCACCGGGCAAGACGCGCCTCACCGCGGTGCTCGCCCTCATCCTCGACACGGCCCCGCGCTCCGGCGAACTTGTCGCACTGCGCCTGTCCCACCTCGCCCCGGACCACCGCGCGCTGTACATCGAACGGCACCCCCAGCACGGCAGCAGCCGGCCGACGGAGCGCGACTGGTTCGCCCTGTCACCGCTGAGCCGCGCCGCACTCACCCGATGGCTTCCGCTACGCCGGGAACTGGTCGAACGCGCCCACGGCACCACGAAACTCTGGGTCAGCCTGCGCCCCAACCACACCGGACTGCTCGACGACGACGGCCGGGCCACACTCCGCCCGGCCGGACTCCCCCTCGAAGAGAACGGCCTGATCACCAGCTACCGCCGCGGCCGCACCCACTACGACCTCACCCGCCTGCTCCCACCGAAGCCGGAACAGCTGCGCCGCGCGGTCATCGCCGAGACCCCGCCCACCGCCGCGGCGGCCGGAGCCCGGCCCTGATCCGAGCGACCCGAAGGGCTTGTTATTAGCGAAACGCGCCGACGACGACGGGGACACGCATGCGACCCACGCGGAGCTAACGAACCCCTGAGCCGGTCAGGACGAACCCTCGGTATCCGTCCTGGGCGGCGGCGTCGCACTGCGCCCGGTACCGGTCCAGGCCTCCGGTGTAGGCGAGGAACACCCGGGGTTTGCCCGGCACGTTCGCTCCCGTGTACCAGGAGGCGACGGCCGGGTAGAGCGTCAGATCGGCGAGGTCGGCGACGTGGGCGCACCACTTCTCCTCGGCGTCCGCGGTGGCGTCGATCTCGGTCAGGCCGCCCTCTCGCAGGTGTGCGACGCAGTCGGTGATCCACTCCACGTGCTGCTCGATGGCCACCACCGCGTTGCTCAGCACGGACGGACTCAGCGGGCCGATCACGGTGAAGAGGTTGGGGAAGCCGGACGACAGGAGGCCGAGGTGATTGCGCGGTCCATCGGCCCACTTCTCCCGAAGTGTCGTGCCGCCCTTGCCGACGATGTCGATGGCGATCTGTGAGCCGGTCATGGCGTCGAAGCCGGTGGCGAAGACGATCACGTCGACGGCGTGGTCCCGCTCCGAGGTCCTGATGCCGCTCGGTGTGATCCCCACGATCGGGGTCTTGGCGAGGTCCACGACGCTGACGTGCGGCTTGTTGTACGTGGCGTAGTAACCGGTGTCCAGGCAGGGACGTTTGGTGCCGTAGGGCAGGCCGCGCGGTGACAGCGTCTCCGCTGTCTCGGGGTCGGTGACGATCGTGCGGATCTTGGAGCGGACGAACTCGGCGACGGTCTCGTTGGCGTCCGCGTCCACGAGGATGTCGTTGTACGTCCGCAGCAGGCCGCTGAGCAGGCCCGACTCCCAGGCCGACGCATAGGTGGCGGTGCGCTCGGCGTCGGCGGCGTCCAGGGCGGACCGGGTGGGCGGCTCGAAGACGGTGCCGCCCCTGGACTGCCGCTGGGCGGTCCGGAACTGCGGGTAGCGTGCCTTCAGTTCGGCGTTCTCCTCGGCGGACAGCGGACGGTTGTGGGCGGGGAGCGCGTACACCGGGGTCCGCTGGAAGACGGTGACGGCGGCGGCCTGCTCGGCGAAGAGCGGGATGGCCTGGACGCCGGAGCAGCCGGTGCCGATGACCGCGACCCGCCTGCCGGTGAGGTCGACGCCCTCGTGCGGCCAGTCGGCGGTGTGCAGGGCCCGGCCCTCGAAGGCGGCGGCGCCGGGGATGTCCGGCGCCTTGACGGCCGACATGCAGCCGGTGGCCAGGATGACGAACCGGGTGGTGAGCGTCTCCCCGGTGTCGGTGGTGACCTGCCAGAGATGGTCGTCCTCGTCGTACTCCGCACGTGTCACGCGGGTGCGCAGCGTGATGTCCGCACGCAGCCCGAAGCGGTCGGCGACGTGGTGGAGGTAGCGCAGGAGCTCCGGCTGCGTCGCGTACCGCTCGCTCCACTCCCACTCCTGGTCGAGGTCGGGCGAGAAGGAGTAGGAGTACGAGGTGCTCTCGACGTCGCAGCGCGCGCCGGGGTAGCGGTTGCGGTGCCACGTACCGCCGATGTCGTCGCACGCCTCGATGACGCGGACCGACAGGCCCAGTTCACGCAGGCGATACAGCTGGTAGAGGCCGGAGAAGCCCGCCCCGACCACGACGGCGTCGAGCTGCGGGGCGGTGGACGGTGGCGTGATGGGCGGAGGCGTGAGGGGCGGAGGGACGCTGGGCATGCCGTTCTCCTGACGGGTCGCTGAAGGGTGCGTCAACTCGCGGTCGGGCGTGGGGCGGTGTGCCGAGGGCGGGCGGCGCGGACCGTGAGGGGGATGACGGTGAGCGCGAGCACTCCCCCGCAGACGGCAAGGAGCGGGTAGCTGCCCCCTGCCACGACGAGGCCGGAGACCATGCCGCCGGTGGCTCCGGCGAGCGACATCCCCACGTCGACCAGACCTTGCGTGGAGGCGCGCGCCTCGGCGGGGGCGGCCTCCGCGACCATCGCGGTGCCGCTGACGAGCGCCATGTTCCAGCCGATGCCGAGCAGCACCATCGCGGTGGCGAGCAGGCCGGTTCCCACGGCTCCGGTGGGCGGTGCGAGGGCGGCGAGGAGCCCGGCGGTGAGCAGTACGCCTCCGGAGGACGCGGCCACGGGCAGGCTGCCGATCCGGTCCACCACGAGGCCGGTCAGGGGTGAGGGCAGGAACATGGCGCCCACGTGCAGGCCGATCACGACCCCGGCCAGCTGTGTGCTGTGCCCGTGGTGGGTGAGGTGCACCGGGGTCATCGTCATGATGGCGATCATCACGAGCTGCCCACTGATCATCACGGCCGCTCCGGTGACGACCCCGGGTCCGATACGGCGTACGCGCTGCTCGCCTGCCTTCGGCCCTGCGGCGTCCTGGTGGTGGCGGCTCCGGGCGAGCAGGAGCGGGTCGGGGCGCAGCCAGAGGGCGATGACGAGGGCGGCGGCCGTGTAGGCGACGGCGGCAAGGAGGAAAGGGCCGGTGAGGCGGGGCAGGCCGAGGGAGTCGGCCAGGGTTCCGGTGGGGCCGACCAGGGCGGGCCCGGCCACCGCGCCGAGCGTGGTGGCCAGGAGCACGGTGCCGGTGGCGCGGCCGCGTTTCTCGGGCGGTGCGAGGTCGGTTCCGGCGTACCGGGCGAGCAGGCCGGTGACCGTGCCTGCGCCGTACACGAAGAGGGCGGTCAGGAGCAGGGGCACGGTGCGGGACCAGGCGGCGACGATCACGCCGATGCTGCCGAGGGCGGCGGTCGCGTGCCCGAGGGCGAGCCCGGGGCGGCGGCCCCACCGCTCGGAGATCCGGCCGATGAGCAGGGCGCCGAGTGCGCCTCCCGCGGTGAACAGGGCCACGGGCAGTCCGGCGAGGCCGGTGGAGCCGAGGAGGTCCTGTGCGAGCAGCGCGCCGACGGTGATGCCCGCGGCCATTCCGGCGCCGCCGAGCGCCTGCGAGGCGACGAGCACGGTCAGGATGCGGCGTTGCACCCCGGGTCCTGCGAACTGCGGGGTGCGGGCCTCCGATGTCACGCGGTGGGCCCGTCGGAGGGGTCAAGGGCGGAGATCTCGGCCAGGCTCATGTCCATCTCCTGGTGGAGGAAGCGGACGATGGTCCAGTGCGGGAGCGCGTCCTCGTCGAACGGGCCGAACGCGGCGGCGTAGAACGGGATCCAGCGCAGGGCCTCCTCTGCCGCGACCCGGCGTCCCTCGTCGGCCCGTGCGTCGCCCTGGTCACCGTCCTGGTAGTCGGTGTAGGCGATGCTGCGGTGGTGGATGAAGTCCCCGCCGGGCAGGCGCTGTTCGCACAGCTCCCGGTATTCGCGGGTCTGCAGGATGAGGAAGTGCCAGATCTCGTCGATCTCCTGCTCCACCGGCAGGAACAGTCCGCCGAGCCGGTCGGGGTGGCGGGAGACCAGGTACAGGTAGCGCAGGCATTCGCGCACCTGGTGCTCGACATGGGCGCGGTCGTGCTCCGTCTTCGCGGTGAAGTACGCGACGACCTCCCCGTGCAGCGCGCTGCCCAGGAGGTCTTCAGCGGTGGGGGCGGGGACTGCTGACGTGGCTGAGGTGGTCACGATGCGGGGTCCTGTTCGGGCGTGAGGGGGACGAGGGTCGGCGAAGGCGGATAGGAGGAGGGGCGGGGCTGCCCGGTGCGGGCGGCCGCACCGCGTCCCTCCTGTCCGGCGCCGGTCAGGAGGGACGCGCCAGCCAGACATATTTGCCGGAGCGGCCGATCGGCAGGTCGCTCCGGTGCTCCAGGGCGCAGGGGCGGCCGGTGAGTTCGGCGACGAGCCCTTCGAGGTGCTCGGCCGGTGCCGCGTCGAGCGGGCTGCCGTCGAAGGTCGAGTAGCGCAGGGTGACGTCGTCGGACGTCTCGGACAGGCGCAGTTGGGCGAGGAAGACACGGTCGGAGGCGTCGTGGACGCGGGCGTCGAGGTCGGCTTGGGCGACGGGTCCGCCCGGCGCGTCGAGCAGCTCCTTCTCCCTGCCGCAGAAGGCCGCGATGCGCTCGGGGTCGGTGGAGCCGTCGAAGGTGCGCACGCAGTCGCCGGAGCGGTAGCGCACGAGCGGCATGAAGGGGTTGCGCAGGCTGGTGACGATGAGGCAGTGGATGCCGCTGCCGGGGGCTACGGGGATGAGCTCGACGCTCATGTCGTCCAGGTGCGGCCGGTAGCGGCCGGTCTCGGGGTCGCTGGAGTAGAGATAGCCCAGTTCGGTGCTGCCGAAGAGGTCGACGACGGGGCAGTCGAAGTGCCGGTGCAGCAGGGCGCGTACGTTCAGCGGGGTGTACTCGTAGGCGTGGACGATGCTGCCCGGCTGCGGGAACTCGTCCCAGAGGCCCCAGGCGTCCACCTTCTGTACGAGGTGGGCGAGGTGGTAGCCCGAGCAGTCCAGATGGTAGGTGCCGGTGGGGTGGGCGTCGCTGATCCCACGGATCTCGGCGAGCATGCGGCGGACCTCCGCCCGGTCCCAGTCGGCCGGGTCGAGGGTGTTGTTGAGGTAGAGCGTGCGGTCGTCGAGCCAGCGCTCTCCCGGGGTGGCGCCCGGGTTCTTGGCGTTGACGCGGGCGACGTGCTCGGTGGCGAGCACGGTGGTCAGGGAGATGCGCTTGGCGCCCGCCTCCCAGGTGGCGCGCAGGTCGGGGTGTTCGCTCCAGAGCCGGTAGTAGGAGCGGAGCAGGAAGTACGGCGGCCGGATCAGCTGCATCCTGGCGTGGTTGGTGCCGGTCGACAGGACGAACTCCGCCTCGCCCGACTCCAGCGCCGCGGCGAGGTGGGGCGTCATCCAGTTGTCCGGGAAGCCACGGGCGATCTCGGGCTTCTCCAGGATCGGGAAGTCCCGCCGGGCGACGGACGCGCGGTAGATCGGGATGTCCCGGACCCGGTCGACGACGTGCGGGCTTGGCAGCGGGCTCATGTGTTCTCCATGGGGGGCTGGAGGGCCGGGGCCGCCGCCGAGAAGGGACGGCGGCGACCCCGGCGTGGGGGGATGAGGGTCAGGAGATACAGCCGCTCTTGCCGGCGACGCTGATGCAGCCGGCCTTCGGGGTGGCGCTGATGCAGCCGTCCTTGGCGCCCTGCGCCGAGTTGGCGGCCACCCACTTCGACCAGTTGGTGTCCTGGGTCATCTGCTTGATGAGCTTGTCCATGACGGACCTCCTCGAGTGCCGGGGAATTGCGGAACGGGCAACGAAATGGATCTTCATCGACCGCCGATCGAAGGTAAAGACATGGTCAATCGCATGTCAAGGGATGGTCAAGCTGGGTGGCTCGAAATGGGTACCCGTATCACTCGAACGGATAGCGGAACGGCGAAGCGATCCGTCGCGAGCGACCTCCCGACAGGCCCTTCACCTGCGATTTCGCACTCCGGAGTGCGGCACTCCTGAGATCGGTGCGCGCCTTCCGTCGAATTGTTCCGCCGGCTCGACGTGGCTTGACTCCCCGCCTCCGGCCGCCGGACGGGCAGCGGCGAGCACCGGGCCGGTACGCACGTCGGCAGAGCCTGTGTCGCCTGACCCGCGTCGCCTGACCGGGCTCTCGTCACCACGGCTCTCAGGCGGATCTCAGGCTCCCGCCCGGCCCGGAGGCCGATCCGATCCACCCCGCCGCCGTCTCGTTCGCGTGCTCTCTATGTGAGACGGCGTTCCAGGATCTGTACGGGATGCCTAAGGTGAGGCGCATGTTCGGACCCGCTCGTCAGCTCGCTCTCGCGCTCTTCGCGGCCACGCCGTGGAGCGTCGACGACGCGCTCTGTCGCCGCTGACGCCTCGCTCCGCGCTCACGCGAGCACCGCCCGTCCGATCCCCTCTGCCGTTCCCGGAGACCCCCTTGACCACCGCTGCCGATGCAGGGGCGCCGCCCCGGTCCGCCCTGCTCGCCCCTTCCCCCACCTCCGCCCCGGCCCCTGCGACCGAGGCCTTGCCACCGGTCCGGCGGGTACCGCTGGCGGTCGCCGGCGCCATCGGTGTCGCGCTCACCGGCTACGTCTTCGCGGAGCACGGGGCCAAGCCCGGCGTCCTGCTGCTGCTCGGCATCGGACTCGGGTTCGCCCTGTTCCACTCCCGGTTCGGCTTCACCTCCGCCTGGCGGCAGCTGGTGGCCGTCGGCAACGGCACCGGGCTGCGCGCCCACACCCTGCTGCTCGGCACCACCGCGACGCTCTTCGCCCTGATCATCGGCACCGGAAGCGGCCTGTTCGGTTCGGTGCCCGCACCCAGTGCGGGGCCGGTCGGAGTGGCGCTGCTCATCGGCGCCTTCCTCTTCGCCATCGGCATGCAGCTCGGCGGTGCCTGCGCCTCCGGGACCCTCTTCGCCGTCGGTTCCGGCCAGGGCACCATCGTGCTCACCCTCCTCGGCTTCATCACCGGCTCCACGCTCGCCGCCTGGCAGTTCGGCCTCTGGAACAATCTGCCCGCGCTCGACCCGTATGTGCTGTCCGATCACGTCGGCTGGTTCGGCTCCTGGGCGGTGACGATCGTGGCTCTCGCCGCGATCTGGTTCATCGCCCGCGCCGTGCAGGCCCGCCGCACTCCCCCGCCGGTCGGCACCCCGCCATCGGCGCGCGGTGCCCTGCGCCGTACGGTGCGGGGCTCCTGGCCGCTGGCCGCCGGTGCCTTGGTCCTCGCGGTGCTCGGCGCCGGCGTGCTGCTCGTCTCGGGCGGCGCGTGGGGCGTCACCAGCGCGTTCGCCCTGTGGGGCTCGAAGGTCGTGGGCGTACTCGGCGGCGCGCCTGAGGCCTGGGCCTTCTGGCAACAGCCCGACAGCGCGGCCCAGCTGTCGGGGCCGGTGCTCGCCGACAAGAACAGCCTCACCGACATCGGCATCATGGTCGGCGCGGCCGTCGCCGCGGCAGCCGGTGGCGTCTGGCAGCTGCACCGCAACATCCCCGCCCGCACCGCGCTCGCCGCCGTCATCGGCGGCATCCTGATGGGCGTCGGCGCCCGTCTCGCGGGCGGCTGCAACATCGGCGCCTACCTCGCAGGCATCGCCTCCGGGTCCCTGCACGGCTGGATCTGGGCCGTCGTAGCCATCCTCGGCACCTGGGCCGGCCTGCGCCTGCGCCCGCTGTTCGGCCTGGGCAACCCGAAGCCGACGGACAGCGTCTGCTGACTCTTCGACGCACCCCGCCTCGTGGGGGCGTAGGCGGTGGACGGGGCTGAGTACGTACGCGGTACGCGGTGGACCAGGCCGTGGGATCGAGCGACGACCCGGACCACTCACCTCGGCTCAGCCCAGCGCGTCCAGCAGAGCGATGACATAGGCGTCCAGCCGCTCCCCCACGGCGTGTGTCGTCAGCTCTGTCCTGCCTGCCTCCCGCCACGGCCGCGCCACCCACTGCACTTCCTCCGAGAACGCCAACGCGTCCCGCACCTGCCAGTACAGCCGCTCGCTCACGGCCGCGGCCAGCACCCCGCCGGCCTCCTCGTACGCCTCAGCGAACCGCAGACCCCACGCCGGACCGTGCAGCAGCGCCAGATTGGTCGAGCAGTGCGCCACATCGAGATCCGCGGGGCCCCAGGAGGTCGCCGCCCAGTCGACGACTCCGGCGATCCGGGCACCACCCGGCCCTGAAGGCGGCACGTCGAACAGCACATTGCCGGGCTGGAAGTCCCGGTGCAGGAATCGCCCTTCGTAGGGCGGCGTGGGCTTACGGATCACATCGATCGCCGCGGCCCATGCCGCCGCGTCGGCGCCCTTCGGAACCACGACCGTGTCGGCAGTCGTCAACGCCACATACTTCCGGGGCCGCACGGCGGGCCGCAGCGCGTGGATCGCCACGAGCTGACGAGCCAGCGCAGGAACGCGCGTCTCCACTCCCTCGTCCTCAAGGACCGTCCGGCCTTCCAGATGTGTCATCAGAAGCGACGGATACTCGCACTGCGCGGCGGCCAGATCAACCGCGACGAGGCCAGGAGCCGACACACCGCTCCCCGCGAGCAGGGTCAGAGCGCCCACCTCCCGGTTCAGCCAGTCCTCGGCCTGCCTCACGTAGAACGGGTCGACGAAGCTCCGCAGCACCAGGTCCCGGGTGCCACCGTCCCGCGTGCCGACGGTCAGCCGCCGCATTTCGGCGGTGATGCCTCCGTGCAGCGCCTCGGTTCTGACGACCCGTTCACCGGCCTCCAGGTGCCGGCTCACCCAAGCCAGGGTCAACGGCCGGACAGCCACCGCCTCATCGTGGTTGCTCATGGCGCCACCTCATCATCCGGACAACTGCGCGCGAAAGTCATTTGGGAGGCGGTGGCCGAGCCCCGGGCAGGTGGACCGGGTGCGGGCGGTGGTGGTCGTGGCGATCTGGTACGTCCCTGACGACCGGCGGGACATCCCGTACGCCTCGGCCCGCGTGTCGACACCCGGGGGGCGGGATGCCTACGTCGTGGTCTCCACGTACGTGGAGGAGAGACAGGCCGGGGCCCGTCCTGCACGGCGCGTGCGGTGGCCGGGCAAAACCAAGCGGCCGCGCCGGGAACATCCGGTCCGGCCTGCACGGTTGCATCGACCGAGGCACCGGCGCCACACGGACGGGAAGACGGAGACCACAAGGTCGTCCGCCCGCCAGGATCCGGGCTCTCGGAAGCGCGGTACGCCCGCCGCGCACTCGGACCAAGACGTATTCCCGCAGGAGGACTGTTTTATGACCGACCGGCCCTTGACGCTCATGGCAGTACACGCCCACCCCGACGACGAGGCCACCGGAACCGGAGGGATCCTCGCGCGGTACGCGGCGGAAGGCGTCCGCACGGTTCTCGTGACGTGTACCGACGGCGGTTGCGGTGACGGACCGGGGGGTGTCAAGCCGGGCGAGCCGGGCCATGATCCGGCGGCCGTCGCCTTGATGCGCCGTCAGGAACTCGAGGCCAGCTGTGAGGTCCTGAAGGTCAGCGATCTGGAGATGCTGGACTATGCCGACTCCGGGATGATCGGCTGGCCGAGCAACGACGCCCCCGGATCCTTCTGGCGGACCCCCGTGGAGGAGGGCGCCGCCCGACTTGCCGAACTCATGCGGCACTACCAGCCCGATGTGGTCGTCACGTACGACGAGAACGGCTTCTACGGCCACCCCGATCACATCCAGGCCCACCGCATCACGATGGCGGCGCTGGAGATGACCGAGCTGACACCGAAGGTGTACTGGACGACGATGCCCCGCTCGGCGATGCAGCAGTTCGGGGAGACCATGCGCGAGCTCGGAGACCTGCCGGAGCCGGATCCTGCCGAGGCCGCCGCGATGGCCGAGATCGGACTCCCCGACGACGAGATCACCACGTGGGTGGACACCACCGCGTTCAGCGGTCAGAAGTTCGACGCGCTGGCCGCACACGCCAGCCAGGGCGAGAACATCTTCTTCCTCAAGATGGGCAAGGAGAAGTTCGGCGAGTTGATGGGCGTGGAGACCTTCGTACGGGTCAAGGACGCGACCGGCGCGGCCGCATCCGAGGACGATCTCTTCGCCGGACTGCGCTGAGCCACCCGTCAGGCCGGTGTGTGGACCAGGGCCGCGGAGGCGGTCCTGGAAGCCCTCGGTCTCCCCCAACGCCCGGTGAAGAGCGGTGACCTCGTGGCCGTCGTGCTGGACGGCGAGGCCACTGTTCCTCACCGGCCGTAAGGCCCCGGCAGGCCCGCCGGCGCCGGGCGTGTGCCCGGAGGCCTGCCCGCCCCGGCTCTCCTGCCGTCGGGCTGAGAACTCTTCGAAGAGAACACCGGCCTTCCGGCCAACCCGCTCGCCTCACCCGAGGGCATCGCGGACACACAGAAGCGCGCGAACATCAGCGCGGCACTCTCCCAAATTTGCGGTAACAGCAAGCAGGCTTGCTGATTTGCCCACGCCGAGCACACCATCCGTCGACCGGTCGCCGAACCGGTCGATGTTCCCGGCCGGTGGTGAGCCCTGACGGCAGTGGCGGGTGACCGCCACATTGGAGAGGAAGACTTTGTGTCCAGCGACTATTCCGGCGACGACGACGCCTTGACCGCGTACGACAAGTGGCGTCGGAGCCGGTGGGAGGAGATGGCGGGCCCGGACGGGAAGGCGGGCCGCATCGCCTATCGGCTGATCACGGAACCGGGGCAGGAAGTCCCCGAGGTTCCGGGGCGGTGGACGTCCACCGGCTTCTCGGGGAGCCTGACGCTGACCGCGGCCCAGGCGGAGGGCGTGTCCGTCGACGGCCGGGCCGTGGACGGCGCGGTGGAACTGACCGGCGCAAGCCTGCTGTCCTTCCCCGGCGGGCGGCGCGGCACGATCGAGGAACTGCGGGGAACTCATGTCCTGGTCGTGTGGGATCCGGCGGCGCCCACTCTCAGGAGCCTGCGCGGGATCGAGGCGTGGCCGTGGGATCCGGCCTGGACCGTCGACGCGGAGTACCGTCCGGCGGAGGCCGGGCGTCTCCAGGAAGTGACCCGGCTGACAAGGCCGAGCATGCGGGACGCCCTCCCGGCCCCCGGTGACTTCGTCTTCGATCTGCGAGGCGAGCGGCACACGCTCCGGGCGTTCGGTGTGGGCGGCGACACCCTGCTGATCACGTTCACCGACGGCACCAGCGGCACGGACACGCCCGGCATGGGCCGGTGGTTGATCCTTTCCCGGCCCGAGGACGCCACGGGCACGACCCGTATCGACTTCAACCAGGCCGTCGTCCCCCACCACATGTTCTCGGCGGCCTTCCCCTGCCCTCTGCCGCCCCGGGAGAACCACCTCCTCCTACGCGTCGAAGCGGGCGAACGCGCCCCCGTCTTCGAAGAGGAAGCGGCCATCGGCACCGCGACCGGCCCCACCGTCTGACATTCGCCGCAACCGGCGCACTCGAAAGGAAAAAACGATGACACCCGACCAGGACCTTCGCGCGGCAGCGGTGCACTACCTCCGACAGTGGGAGGTACGGGACTACGCCACGATGCGATCCCTGTGCACCGGCACCGCCACCGTGTGGCACAACGACGGAAGCGGCGACCAGCCGATCGACGAGAACATGGAACTGCTCAAGCGACTCGCCGCAGAGGTCGACACCCTCCGGTACGACATCGTGCGGCAGTTCCAGGACGGCGACGGAGTGCTCCAGCAGCAAGTACTCCACCTGACCATGAACGACGGGTCCCGCAGTGAGGTACACGCGGCGATGTACTTCCGGTTCGACGGGGGCCTCATCGACCGCATCGAGGAGTACTTCAACGTCGTACCGCTCAACGAATCCGTGCCGCCGTCCGGATCGCCCGACCAGCGCTGATCGCGGCCGCTCCGGGCGTCATGCCGTGTCATGCGCGGCGGTCAGTCCTTGGCGGAGGCGACCGCGGCCTTGGCGTCGACGATGCCGAGGCCCAGCTTGGCGAGTTCGTCCGGGTTCTTCGCCGTACTGCGGATGGCCGTCATGATCTGGTCCGGGGTGCGGTCCTGCTGGTGAAGGAGGGCCGCGACCGCGGAGACATAGGGGGCGGCCATGGAGGTGCCGTCCAGTTCGCCGTAGCCGCTGTCGTCCTTCAAGGTCTCCCTCGTCCTGTACGTAGGAAGGGTGGAGAGGATACCGACGCCGGGTGCCGAGACCGCTTGCTGCGCACCGAAGTTGGAGAAGTCGGCGGGCTTGCCGTCCTGGTCGCTGGCGCCGACGACCAGAACGGGCGTGTCGGCCTTGTAGGGCTGGAGCGCGGTGCCCTCGTTGCCCGCCGCGGCGACCACGACCGCACCCTTGTCGTGGGCGTGCGTGATGGCGGCGTTGAGCGTGCCGCCCTTGAGGAGGCGGGCCATCAGGCCGCTCTCCCCGAGAGAGAGGTTGATGACGTCGGCGCCGTGGTCGGCGGCCCAGACGATGCCCTTGGTGATGTCGGCGTTCTCTCCGGTGCCGCCCGCGCCGAGCACCCGAACCGGCATGATCTTGGCACCGGGGGCGCCGCCCGCCACGCCGACTCCGTTGTCGGTGTGGGCGGCCGCGATGCCTGAGACATGCGTGCCGTGGCCGTTCATGTCCTTGGGCTCATCGTCGCCGTCCACGAAGTCGTGACCGTCGACCAGGCGGCCCTTGAGGTCGGGGTGGTCGAGGTCGACACCGGTGTCGACGACCGCGATGACCGTGTCGTCACCCTTGGCCTTGTCCCACGCGTCGGGCAGCTTCAGCGCGTCGAGTGCCCACTGCTGGTCCCGCATCGGGTCGGTTCTGCTGTCCTCGCCGCACGCGGTGGCGGCCAGCAGCAAGGTGGCGGTGAGGGCTACGGCGAGTTGTGTACGGGTGCGCATGTTCCGAGCGTCGGGGTCGTGGGGGCGCACCGCATGTGGGGGCAGACCGTGTGGGCGATGCATCAGGCGTGGCGAGCAGGGCTAGCTGCGGGGGGGGGCTCGGAACTGGCACCGGAGTGTTCCGTCGTGCTCCGTCTCCCCCGTAACGGTCAGACCGAGCGGGCGGCAGGCCGACGGGGCTCGTGTGGCTGCTCCCCGGCCAGGAACTCCGTGACCGCCAGCACGAACAACAGGCACAGCGCGATCCCGACGACGACCCAGCCCGTCGGGTAGGACCACAGCAGGTAGATGAGGAGCGCGGCGGCCACAAGGGCCCAGGTGATCCAGTTGCGGTAGCGGTGGACGAAGGGGCCGACGGGACCGAGTCGCATCCCGGCACGGTCCGCGGTGGCCCGTACGGCTCCGATTCCGGAGGTCCACAGACCGCGCACCAGGCCTGCCCGGTGGCCGGGTCCGGTGAGCCAGGCTGCCAGGGCGATCACGACAGCGAGCGCCACGACCATGCGGACCGTGGTGAAGAGGAAATGCGTCATGGTGTCGTACACCGCCGCGGCCGCGTCCTGGGAGACGTTCGCGGGCAGTCGGTCGAGATAGAGCACGCGGAAGACGCGCAGCCCGATACCGAGCAGCCCGGTGGCCATGGCGACGGCCAGGGCCGCGGTGACCAGGGCCCTTCTCTTGCGTACGGAGAGCAGGACGCCGGCGGCGACGAGCAGCAGGCCGATGACCGGGAGCCAGTTGCCTGCCAGCTGCAGGAGCCGCACATACGTCTTGACCTTGCCGACGTCGTCCGACCTGACGAGGGTGAAGTCGGTGTGGAGCTCGGGGATCTTGCCCGCGACCGCCATGCCCTCGTCGACGAGGCGTTGTTTGACGCGGTCGACGAGAGGCGCCAGGTCGAGGGTGACCGTGTCTCCTTCCAGCTTCACGGTGCCCCCGCCGCTGCCGGTCAGTGCCTTGTCGAGCGAGCTGTGGGCCTGCCGGTTGACCTGCTTCCAGATGTGCTCGAAGGCGTCGGACCCGGCCACGGCACGTGCCTTGTCGTGCACGAAGCTGCGGACAGCGCTCTCAAGGGAGCCGCCGAGCTTGCCCAGAGCCTTCTCCAGGCGGGGCCGGTCGTCGGCGGGGGCATCGGACAGGAGCGTCGCCAGGTCGAGACGGGACATCAGCGCGTCCGTGGCCCGGTCGGCTACGGCGTCCTGCACATCGGGGTCGGAGGCGAGCGGGCCGATCGTGGCGACGTAGCGGTCCGTGTCGCCGACCGTGTCGGCGGCCCAGGAGGCGACAACGGCGAGCGGTGCGAGCACGCATCCGATCACGATGAGCACCGCGGCGAGGAAGGAGCGGCCACGGTGGCGTCGGCCGCCACGAGCACGTTCGGCTTCCAAAGCCGCCACCCGGCCGCGCAGCTGGGTCAGTTCGGCCTGTTCCTCCGGGCCGGTGGGCTCTTCATTTTCCGTCATCGTTGTCTCCTCGCCGTGTGCTCGGCGCACAGCCGGCTCTGCCGCCGCAGGCTGGGGTTGGCCGTGTCGGGGGACCCTTTGTCGTCGGGGCACCCTTTGTCGAGGAAGGCGTAGGCGTCGAGGTCCCGCGTGTCGTCGAACGGCAAGCTCCGCAACACCGCCTCGTTGGCGGCGACGATCCCGGACGCGGCCGGCTTGGACTGCGTGGCGTGGGACATCGGAACCCCTTGTCTGCGGCAGACGTTGAGACGCGCCACCCGTTTCCGGACGGCGCTCTGCCCTCACTCTCACCGCAGACCGGTTCAGCCGCCATTCGGGTCACTCCATATGAACCGGCGCCGCACGCCCCTTCAGAATTCTCTGGAAATGCGAGGCAAGGAAGCACGGGAGATACTTCTCGTCACCATCCGCACGGGCCGAAACGGCATCCATTCACACCCCCACCCGGAAAGAGGAACCCATGGACGACTATCCGCTTCTCAACCTCTTTCTCACGATGCTGTATTTCTTCCTGTGGGTCATGTGGCTGTTCCTGCTGTTCCGGGTCGTCATGGACATTTTCCGCGACGACGATCTGAGCGGCTGGGGCAAGGCAGGATGGCTCGTCTTCTGCATCGTCCTGCCGTACCTCGGAGTACTCGTCTATGTCATCGCACGCGGTCGCGGAATGGGCCGACGCGACGTGAAACAGGCGAAGGAATCGGAAGAGGCGTTCCGGGAATACGTCCGCAAGGCCGCGGCAGGGGCGAACACCGGGACGAGCGGGACCGACGAACTGGCCAAGCTGTCCGAACTGCGCGCATCTGGTGCGCTCACCGAAGAGGAATTCGACAAGGCGAAGACCAAGCTGCTCGCCTGACCCATCTTCGATCCTGGCCATCTCCGGACCAACGGAATTGCGAAAGGCGCCCCGCCCTCTCCCGCTCCACTCCACGCCCCACTCCGCCCCACTCCGCTCCGAGTAGGCCAGAGATGTCGCCTGCCGTGGAAGCATCTACGCTGGTGGGTGATATGTCAGATTCTGACGCATTTAAGCGGAAACTGGACGGGCAGCACCACGGCTCCGCTCTGGTGGGCTCACTGCTCCTTCTGGTCGATCAGGACGCCGAGCGCGCAGCTCGGCAGACCGAGCTGCTGCGGGCACACGACGCGGAGTGCGTCGAGGTCGCGTCCGAGCTCGGTCAGTACGAAGGCTCTCGCTGGAGTGGGCAGCTCGACTTCAACGTGTGGGATGCAGCGGTGTGGCAGTGCGATGCCGACACCGACGCGGAGGAGCTGACCCGCACGCTCGTCGCGTGGTATGAGCGATTCCCGGCCGTCCCGGTCATCGTGGTGGCGAACGATCTGGACATGACGGTGGCGCTGGCGGCCCTGCGTGGCCGTGCGGCCGACCTGGTCAGCCGGTCGGCGGGTGACGACGGCCTGGTCGCTGTGGTGGAACGGGTGCTGCGGCAGCGTCCCGATCCGATCGACTCCATCAGTCCCAGCAACAAACGAGTCCTGGTGGTCGGGGCGCACCCGGACGACGCGGAGATCGGCGTCGGCGGCACCGTCCACCGCCTCGTCCGGCGGGGTTGGGACGCCACTGTGCTGACCATGTCCCACGGCAGCGGGGGCGGTGACCCCGAACAGCGCACCGCTGAGGCGCAACGGGCCGCACAGGTGCTGGGCGCTGTTCTCGTCATGGAGGACTTCCCGGACGGTGCCATCGACGATTCCTCGGGCACCGTGCGGGCCATCGAACGAGTCGTCCGCCGTATCGAGCCGGAGATCGTCCTGGTCCACTCCGACAAGGACACGCATCAGGACCATCGGGCCGTGCACCGGGCCACGCTCGTCGCCGCCCGCTCGGTGCCGCGCGTCGCCTGCTATCAGTCGCCCTCCGCCATGGTCACCTTCCAGCCGAACCGCTTCGTCGATCTGCGTGAGCGGGACCTGGAGGCCAAACTCGCCGCGATCCGCGCTCACGGCTCGCAGGCGCGGACCCGCGCGTACCTCGACGAGGAACTGGTCAGGGCCACCGCCCGCTACTGGGGGCGCTACGGCAACGCGTACTACACCGAGCCACTGGAGGTTGTCCGTGCTTCCACACCGACCCGATTCCAGCCCTCAGCCCACTGACGCGGCAACCGGTCCGCCGGACCTGAGTGCTGCGCTGGGGCGTCCGCCCCGGGTGTTGGTGACCGGTGCCGGAGGCCCCTCGGGCGTGTGCTTCCTGCGTTCGCTGGACGGGCGCGCCGAACTGTTCGCCGGTGACGTCGACGCCAATGGTGTCGGGCTGTACCTCGTGGACCGCGAGCACCGCAGACTGCTGCCCCGCGGCGACGACCCCGTTTTCGCCGACGCCCTGCTGAAGCTGTGCCGGGAACTGGCCATCGATGTCCTGGTGCCGACCGTCGACACCGAGCTGACTCCCCTCGCCCGCCGCGCCGCCGACTTCGCGGACGAGGGCGTCCGCGTGCTCACCTCGACTCCCGAGGCCCTGGAGAGCTGCCTGGACAAGTGGCGACTCGCCGAGGCGTGCGCGGGCGTGGTCCGGGTTCCGGTCACCGCGCTGGTCACCGATGACGGACCGGGCGCCGACTTCGCGGGCGGGTATCCGGCGATCGCCAAACCACGGCGCGGATCGGGATCCCGGGGCGTGCACACCGTACAAGGACCGCGGGATCTTGCCGGGCTCGCGCACGACGGCAGCCAGCTCGTGCAGGAGATGCTGCCCGGCACCGAGTACTCCGTCGATGTCCTCATCCGCCCCGACGGGCAGGTCGCCGCCGCTGTGCCCCGGTCCCGGGACAAGACCGACTCCGGAATCGTCGTCGCCGGGCGCGTGGTCGACGCGCCGGAATTCTCCACGCTCGCCGCCGCGGTGGTCCGCGCGCTCGGCCTGCGGGGCATCGCCAACGTCCAGGTACGCGAGGACCGCGCCGGCCGGCCCGCGCTCCTGGAAGTCAATCCTCGACCGCCCGGCGGCATGTCGCTCACGATCGCCTCCGGTGTGCACATGCCCGCTTTCGCCGTGGCCGGACTCCTCGGCCTGGACGTGCCCGCGCACATCCCCCACCGGGAGATCGCCGTCGTACGGCACTGGCAGGACATCGTGCTGCCCGCCGGTGGACTCGGCGAGGTCGGAGGCACGGTGTGAGCCCGGGGGCAGAGGGACACCCAGCACCGTCGGTCCCGTTCCCGAACACCAACACCAACACCAATCCCAACCCCGGCCTCGACCACGACCCCGACCCGCTGCGTGCGGACCACCACACCCACACCGACCACTCCGACGGACGGGACCCACTGGAGCGGATGATCACCGCCGCTGAGCATCGCGGCCTGACCACGCTCTACGTCACCGATCATGTCCGCGCCGACACCACGTACCTGCCGGGCTACGTGGCCGCGGTGCGCGCGGCGCGAGGGCGCACACCGCTGGACATCGTCTGCGGCGTGGAAGCGAAAATCATGGACAGCTCCGGGCGGCTCGACCTTCCCGCGGACCTTCGCGGTATCGAGCACATCGCGATCGCCGACCACCGATACCCCCTGCCCGACGGCCCGGCACACCCCGGCGAGGTGCGTACCGCTCTCCGCGACGGGCGACTGGACCGCCGCAGGGCCATCGACCTGCTCATCGAGGCGACGGTCCGTGCCGTGTCAGCCGTGCCCGAGGGCGTCGGCGCCCATCTCGCGCACCTCTTCAGCGTGTTGCCGAAAGCGGGCCTCGACGAGGCGGAACTCCCCGAGGAGCTCATCACGCGCGTCGCCGACGCATGTCTGGCCACCCACACGGCTGTCGAGCTCAACGAGAAGTGGCGGTGCCCTGCCCCGCGCACTGCGGCGATCCTGTACCGGGCCGGGGTCCGGCTCGTAGCGGGGAGCGACGCCCACCGCCACGAGGCTATCGGCGCCTGGAGCTACGTCCCGCAGACGCTCGCCGCCGCCCGAGCGCCGCTCGACGAGACGAAGGAGCCCGGGTGACCACGCTGGTGTCGGTGCTGGACACGATCGCCGTCGTCCTGGTCTTCCTCGGGACCCTGCCCCTGCTCGTCGCGGCCCTCCAGTTCCTGCTGGTCGGCTTCGAACGGTTCCGCAAGCTCTACGACGAGACGCCCCTGACGCTGCCGCGCACCGCCATCCTGATCCCGGCCTGGAACGAGGCCGCCGTTCTGGGACCGTCCGTCGAGCAACTGCTCTCGCTGCACTACCCGGCCGATCGACTGCGCGTGTTCGTGATCGACGACGCGAGCAACGACGGCACACCCGCCGTCATGCGCACATTGCGCGCACGACACGCCGACCGCGTCTTCCATCTGCGTCGCGAGCACGGCGGCCAGGGCAAGGCACACACTCTCAACCACGGGCTGCGCCATGTCCTTGGCGACGACTGGGCGCAGGCGGTGCTCATCATGGACGCCGACGTCGTCTTCGACCGGGACGCCCTGTGGCGGATGGCCCGTCACCTGCACGACCCCGAGGTCGGCGCCGTCACCGCGTACATCAAGGAGGGCAGCGGAGACAACGGCAACTACCTCAACCGGTACATCGCCGTCGAGTACGTCACCTCGCAGGCGGCCGCACGCCGAGCGCAGAACGTCCTGGGCGCGATGGCCTGCCTCGCGGGCGGGGCACAACTGCACAGCAGGGCCAACCTGTTGACCATCGGCGGCCAGATCGACACGACAACTCTGGCCGAGGACACCGTCACCACCTTCGAGACCCAGCTCGCGGGCCGCCGCGTCGTCTTCGACGGACGGGCCACCGTCCTCGCCGAGGAACCCGGGGACCTGGCCGGTCTGTGGAAGCAACGGCTGCGATGGGCCCGCGGCAACCTCCAGGTGACAGGCCGCTACCGGGACATCTGGTTCCGCGGCCGCTCCGCCCGGGGCCACGACCACCGCCTGGGGTCCTGGCTGTTCGGACTGATCTGGTTCTCGCTCCTGCTCACACCACCGCTGCTAGTCGCCTGCTCGGGATCGCTGATCCTCCTCTATTTCACCGACGCACCCCGTGCCTGGGACGCCTTCCACCTGCTGTGGGTCATCAACCTGGTCAGCTACCTCCTGGTGGTCCTGATCGGCGCCGTCGTGGACTGGCCCACCACCCAACGGTGCTGGCTGGAGACCCTGTTCTTCCCCGGGGCGGTGTCCTGCTTCTTCCTCCTCTACACCGGGTTCCCCGGCCTGATCCGCCGGCTCATCGGAAACCTCGGCCTGCTGACCGGCAACACACCAGAGCATCCGGCCATGCTCATCGCCTACCTATGGCTGGCTCTCTCCATGCCGCTGGCTTGGATCGCGAAGTGCCTGACCGGCACGCGACTGCGGTGGCTCGCACCGGCACTCGTCTTCCTCACCGGCTACGGAGCCCTGCTCGCCGCGTGCGCCGTCGCCGCGTTCTTCGCCGAGCTGCGCAAGGCCGACATGACCTGGCAGAAGACCGAGAAGACCGGAAAGGTGATCGCGCCATGACCCCGGACGCGCCGGACCCCGCCGGCTCGACCCCCCAGAACCTGCCCGCGCGCACCACGGACCGCCCCCCGGTCACCCAGGAGACACCCGGGCAAGCCGCCGCCCGATACCCGGAGATCGCCCAACGCTTCGAGGAGCACGGCGCCACCGATTCAACGGAGGACCGCCGCTTGCTGTGGCGCGAGACCGCTGTGATCGTCCTGGTCACCGTGCTGCTGGTCGTCCGCGCACTGTGGTTCGTCTGACGACGTGTAGTGAGACAGCCAGCCTTCCCGCCACACCCCACCGGAGGTTAGGGGCCGTCACGGTCGGGCGACCACAGTCGGTCCGGCGCTGCGGCGACTTACGCATGCGGCCTGCCCCGACGGCGCGGGACGAGCGCGCTTCGACACACGCGGCGTGCCGCGTGGCACGCTGACCCCCGCGGGTCCGTGATCGTCGAGGAGGTTTGCCACGTGGCGCAGCAACAGCCGACGGAGATTGCCGGTGCCCCGGACGTCCGCGCCGAGGAGAGCCGGCTGCGCAAGGACCTGGGGTTCTGGGCTCTGACCGCAATCGGCTTCTCCAACATCCTCGGCTCGGGCTGGCTGTTCGCCGCCATGTACGCCGCCCAGACCGCAGGACCCGCCGCGCTGCTCTCCTGGGTCGCGGCAGGCCTGCTCTGCGCCCTTGTGGCCCTGGTCATGGTCGAACTCGGCGCCACCAGGCCGGAAGGCGGCGGCACGGTCCGCTGGCCGCTGTACGCGAACGGCCGCCTTGTCGGCACGGTCGTCGGCTGGTCCGTCATGCTCTCCGTGGGCGGCACCGCGGCCGAGATCAGCGCGATCATGCAGTACGCCGCCCACTACGTGCCCGGGCTCTACCGCGGCGGCAGCCTCACCGCGTCGGGCCTGGGCGTCGCCGCCGCGCTGAGCGTGCTGCTCACCGCGCTGAACTGGTTCGCGGTGCGGATGTTCGCCCGCGTGAACAATCTGGTGTCGGTGTTCAAGGTCGTCGTCCCGGTGCTCACGGTGGTCGCCCTGTTCCTTTCCGGCACTCACTCGGGCCGCCTCACGGACCACGGCGGGTTCGCCCCGTACGGTTACGCGGCCTGCCTCACCGCACTCGCCGGCGGCGGCATCGTGTACTCCGTGAACGGGTTCCAGGCCCCTCTGGACTTCTCCGGAGAAGCCCGCAATCCGCGCCGCAACGTACCCGCCGCCGTCCTCACCGGCATCGGCCTCGCGGTGCTCGTCTACCTCGGGCTCCAACTGGCCTACCTCTACACGGTGCCCGACTCACTGCTCACGCACGGCTGGCAGGGGGTCAACTTCGATTCGCCGTTCGGTCAGCTCGCCCTCGTCCTCAACCTGCACTGGCTTGCCACACTGCTCTACGCCGACGCGGTGGTCTCCCCCGGCGGCTCCGCCTACGTGGGCGTCGCGATCGACGCCCGCCACACCTACGCCCTCTCGAAGAACGGCCTGCTGCCCCGCTTCTTCATGCGCATCGATCCCCGCTCCGGCATCGCACGCCGCGCCCTGGTCCTCAACCTCGCGGTCATCATGCTCTTCATGCTGCCGTTCGGCGGCTGGCAGGACATCGTGAGCGTGATGGGAGACATGTATCTGATCATCTACGCCGCCTCGGCGGTGGCCGTGGCGTCCTTCCGGGCACACGACCGGGAGCGTGGCGTGCCCCTGGCGGACGGCCACATGCCGGGGGTGCGCTGGATCGCACCGGTCAGTTTCGCCGTGGCGACCGAGTTCGTCTACTGGTCGGGCTGGGACGACCTGCGGCTCGCCCTTCCTCTCGTCCTTGCCGGTGTCCCGCTGTTCCTGCTGCAACGGCGCAGGACAGCGGGCAGCGCCCCGGCCGAGGAACTGCGCCAGGGCGCCTGGCTCGTGTTCCACCTGACGGCGCTCGCCCTGTTGTCGTGGCTCGGCACTTTCGGCGGCTCCGGACATCTGCCGGCGCCGTACGACTCGGTCGTGGTGGGCGTCGTCGCCTTCGCCGTCTTCGGGTGGGCGGTGCGTTCGGGCGCCGCCCACCTCCGCACGAACCCCGCTCACTGAGCGGCTTCGGCTGTGCCTCAGTCAGGGGTGGCGTCCTGGAGGATGCGCTCGGTGGACGGCCGAACTCCAGGACCCTGCTGCGGTGCTCAGCCCGCCAGGCCGACAGGACCGGCTCGATCAACTCCCAGCGGACGAGGCCTGCGATACGGACTGCCCGCGAGCCTCATCAACAGCACGGGCACCTCAGACCTTCAACAGTCCCGCCCAACACTGGAACGAACCAGGACGCAGCGTCGTAGTGATGCCTGTTCCGGACGGACGGGCATGGAAGCGCCGCTTGCAGAAATGTTCAGGCGCGCGGCAGCACGCCCAGGAGCGTCGAGGTGAAGGAGATCCGCAGAGCGTCACGCAGCTCCAGGTGGAGCACGCCGAGGGCGGGCTCGTCCGCGTAGGCCGCAAGGAGGCTGGGCGGCGGCGGGGCGTACGCCGACAGGGCACCCGCCGAGACGAGGCTCATCAGGCAGAACATCTGCGCGCCGTCGCCGAGCTCGGGCACGTGGCAGCGCACGAGCTCGACCATGGCCGCGAGCCGCGTGAGGGAAGAACGCTTGTGCCGCTTGACGACCTCGATCGAGACGTTGTGCTCAAGGACGCCGCCCTGCGCGCCGAAGAGGTCGCACAGCACCACACGGCCCGCCAGCGATCGGCTGAGGATTTCGGCCAGTTGGGCCGCCCGCACTTCCGGTGCCGCATGCGTCTCGATGCCCGCGGTCAGGTCGTGCGCCAGCTCGGCGAGCCAGCTCTCCAGGAAGACGTCAAGGAGTTCGAGCAGCACGGCCTCGCGCGACTCGAAGTACCGCAGGACGTTCGACTTGGCCAGGCCCACCCGCCGACTGAGCTCGTTGAGGCTCACCTCGGCCACGGGCATCTCGTCGAGCATCGCCGCTGCCGTGTCCAGGATCGCCCGGCGGCGGATCTCCCGCTGCTCCTCGCTTCGCGCCCGCTGAAATGTCACGCCCTCAGCCTAACTTAAAGACCACCGGTCCCTTGACAGGAGACCGCCGGTCTTTTAGATTGACTCCCATAAGAGACCGACGGTTCTTTAGGAGTGCGTCATGAGCGGCGACTGGACTGAGCAGCACATCCCCGATCAGCACGGCCGGGTGGCGATCGTGACCGGAGCCAACACCGGGCTGGGCTTCGAGACCGCCCGGATGCTCGCCGCGCGCGGCGCCGCGGTGGTCCTGGCGGTCCGTGACGTCGAGAAGGGCAAGCAGGCAGCCGCCCGCATCACGGGCGACGTCACCGTCCAGGCCCTCGACCTGGCCTCCCTGGACTCGATCAGGTCCGCGGCGGCCCACCTGCGCACGGCCCACCCACGCATCGACCTTCTGATCAACAACGCGGGCGTGATGTACACCCCGCGGCAGACCACCGCCGACGGCTTCGAGCTGCAGTTCGGCACCAACCACCTCGGCCACTTCGCCCTGACCGGCCTGCTGCTGGACCGGCTCCTGCCCGTCCCCGGCTCCCGCGTCGTGACGGTCAGCAGCACCGGTCACCGCATCCGGGCCGCCATCCACTTCGACGACCTGCAGTGGGAGCGCTCGTACAGCCGCTCCGCCGCCTACGGCCAGGCCAAACTCGCCAACCTGATGTTCACGTACGAACTGCAGCGCCGCCTCGCACCGCACGGCACCACGATCGCGGTGGCCGCCCACCCCGGCCTGTCCAACACCGAACTCGCCCGCAACACGCCCGCCGCACTTCGCGTACCCCTCACCTGGCTCGCGCCGCTGCTCACCCAGAAGGCCGAGATGGGCGCCCTGCCAACCCTGCGCGCCGCCACCGATCCGGCCGTCACCGGCGGCCAGTACTACGGCCCCGGCAACCGGAGGGAGATCCGGGGCTACCCGAAGCTGGTCACCTCCAGCCCCGACTCCCACGACCAGGCCGTCCAGCAGCGCCTGTGGACGGTCTCCGAGGAGCTCACCGGGGTGACATTCTCAGCGCTGGCTCCGCAGCGGAGGGAAGCGGAGGGAAGGTGAGTGCGGAACAGGGGTAGCCGGGGAGGCCGGCCCGTCACCCACGATGCAGACCTCCACAAGGAGCGGAACACCGTCGAACGAGCCATCCACCGGATGAAGACCTGGCGGGGCATCGCCACTCGATACGACACAACCCCGAAAGCCGCCTCGCCGGACTCCACTGGCTGGTGAGCACCGGCCCCGACGCCGTACCGATCACGCACCCTGCGCAGAAGCAGGCGCTCGCGGACCTGCTGGCGCGCCTGGAGGAGGTGGATGCCATCGAGTCCGCCAAGGAGCGGATCGCGGCAGCCCAGACCGAGGCGGCCAAGAGCACGGGTTGGTGAGGGGCGCTCGGCCTCGCCCTCGGTGGCCGCTTCGACGTCACGAGCGTTCGTTGAGGGGTGCGGATCCGCGCCGGGGTTCAGCGGGCGTCAGTAGGGCGGCGAGCCGAAGAGTGTCTGCCAGGTAGCGCTCGTAGGGGAAGCCGGCCTTCAGGAGGGCCGTGCGGAGTTCTTCCTCGAGGGGCTTTCCCTCGGCGAGGAAGGTGGCCTGGCCCATCGGGGTGAGGGAGACCAGGCGCCGGCGCCGGTGGGCGGGGTCGACGCTGATCGTCACGTGCCCCTCCGCCTCCAGCGGGCGCAGCGCGCGGCTGATGGCCGGGTCGGACAGGTTCAGCGCCTCGGCGAGCTGGTGCTGGGTGGCGGGCTGGATCTCCTCAAGGGTGCCAAGCAGTCGCAACTGGCTTGGGGAGAGGCGCTGTTCGGGGCCGGAGCGGCGCCGGGCCGCCTCGCCCATCAGCATGACCACGCGGTGCAGAAGCTCTGCCAGTCCTTCGTCCATGAGCCCACTCTACCGGACACTTGCATGGTTAATATTAACCATGCAACACTCGATGCATGGACACTCTCCCGTACGCGGTTCAGACCACGTTCCCGCTCCTCTTCATGCTGGTGCCCGCCCTCGGGGCGCTGCTGAGCTGCCGCCGCAACCCCGACAGGCCCGCGGCGGAGATCTGGCAGCGCTGGTGGTCCGTCGGCGCCCTCGGCATCGGAAGCCTGTGGATCACGCTCGCGTTCCTGGCGTTCCCGGACGGCATGGCCGACACCATCGGCTTCGCCCACTCGCCGTTCCAGTTCGAGATCGCCTTCGCCAACCTCGGCTTCGCCCTGCTGGGCTTCCGCGGCGCGTCCGCGTCACCCCGCGAACGCCTCACGAGCGGGCTCGCGGCCGCCGCGTTCCTGTGGGGAGCGACGATCGGCCACGTCTACCAGTGGTTCGCCCACGGCGACCACGCCGCCGGGAACACGGGCGGCATCCTGGCCAACGACATCCTCATTCCCGCCGTGATGATCGCCCTGGCGGCACGGGACCTCCGCCGTGCGCGATCCGGCGACAGTCGCGCCATCGATCCGGCCGCCTCGCCTGTGCGGTGACCTCCGCCACGTAAGCGGCGACGGCCCGCACTCGTCGCCAACTGGGCTCCGCTGCAAGGCACTTCGAGCCTCGCGTCGATGCCGTACCGCCCGCCCAAACCCTGCCGACCCACTGAGGCACACACCCTTCCTCCGTGTTTCAGCGCGGGCTGCGGCCTGTGCCTTGGCGCCAGAAGTAGAGCACCGCTGAGGCCCCACCCCGCAGAAACCACCCGACGGATCCGCCCCGAGTCAGGCCGCCGCCGCGGCCTTGACCTCGTGGGCGACCTGGTTGCGCAGGTCGGTGAACTCATCGGACCCGCGCAGCTCGTCGGCGTCGACAGCGCCCCTCGGCAGGGTGATCGGCAGATCCAGGGCCACGGTCCCGGGGCTTTTGGTCAGTACCACGATGCGGGAGCCGAGGAACACCGCCTCGTCCGCGGAGTGCGTGACGAACACCGTGGTCCGTCCGGTCTGGGCGGTCACCTGCCGTACGTCCTCCTGAAGCCGCTCACGGGTCAGCGCATCCAGCGCGGCGAACGGTTCGTCGAGCAGGAACAGTGGATTCTCGGCGGCGAGGGCGCGGGCGATGGCGACACGTTGCTGCTGACCGCCGGATATCTCCCAGATACGCCGCTTCCCCACTCCTTCGAGACCGACACGCGCCAGCAACTCCGCCCGCCTGTCCGGCCATTGGGCACGGTCGACGCCCGCGTACCGCAGTGCCAGATCGATGTTGCCCTGCACCGTCCGCCACGGAAACAGGCGCGGCGACTGGAACACCACCCCGGCCGTCTCGCCCGGCCGCGGTGCGGCGCCGGAGACGCGCACCGAGCCGTGGGTGGGCTGCTCGAACCCGGCGATCAGCCGCAGCAGTGTGCTCTTGCCGCAGCCGGACGCGCCGACGAGCACCAGGAACTCGCCCGCGGGGACGGTCAGGTCGACCGGACCCACGGCGGTGACGGTCTCGCCGCCCCGGCCGTACTGGTGGGCGACGCGGTCGAGACGTACCGATCCGGCACGCTCGACTGCATCCTCTGGCTCAACTGCCTTGCTGAAGGTGTCACTTGAGGACATCGGGCAGTCCCTTCAGATAGAAGGCCTTGCGGACGGCGTCCGCGGACGGCGGGGCGCCGATCTGCTTCTGGTCGGCCAGGAACCGAGCGGTGTCGGTGACGTAGGTCAGCAGCTTGCCCGGGCTGCCCTCGGTGCCCAGCCAGTCGGCGGAGGCGACCTCGTCCGGAGTGAGGAACACCCCCTGCGCGAGCTGGGCCTTGGCGTCCGCCGCGCTGATGCTGAGCTCGGCGGCGATGGCCTTGACCGAGCCATCGGGGTCGGATTTGAGCAACCTCAAGGCCTGGGCCTCCACCTTCCGCCAGGTGTCGATCGCCTTGGGGTCCCTGGCGATCAGCTCGTCGGACACGACGGCCAGGTCCAGCGTCGGCTTGCCCGCCACGCCGACCTTCTTGCTGCTGGTCAGTTCGGTGCCGGTCTTGCGCAGCTCGTCCAGCGTCGGCAGCCAGACGTAGGCAGCGTCGATGTCCCCGCGCTGCCAGGCGGCGATGATCGCCTGCGGCTGGAGGTCGACCAGCTTGACGTCGGACGCCTTGAGACCGGCCGTCTCCAGTGCCGCCAGCAGGCTGTAGTGCGAAGTCGAGGCGAAGGGGGTGGCGATCGTCTTTCCCTTGAGGCCGGCGACGTCGGATATCCCAGCGTCCTTGCGGGCCACCAGGGCCTCGTTCTCGCCCGCGACATCAAGAATGAAAGCGACCTTGTACGGGATCGGCGCGCTGCCGGAGATCCCGCGGGCGAACGGGCTGGAACCCAGCGCAGCGATGTCGAGGGACTTGCCCAGGAAGGCCTGGTTGACGCTGGCTCCGGAGTCGAACTTGATCCAGGTGATCTTGTAGTCCGGCAGCGCCTTCTCCAGCAGCTTCTTGTTCTTCACGAGCAAGTCGCCGCTGGGAAAGGCGAAGTAGCCGATGCGCAGCCGCTTGGACCCGCCGGACGACGACGCCTCGCTGTCCGAGGAGCAGCCGGTGGCAGCCGCGGACACCGCGGCCAGGGCGCCGGCGAGCAACAGGCGTCGGGAGGGATGTCGCGAAGGGCCTTCAGGAGTGGAGCGGGACATGGCGGGGCCGTTTCTTTTCAGGAAGCAGATTTTCAGGAAGGGAGGGACCTAGACGTGCCCGCGCCAGGGCACGACAGCGCGCTCAAGACGGAGCAGCAGACCATCGATGACGAGTCCGGAGACCCCGATGGCAATGATGCCGACGAGCACCACCGGGGTGTTGTTGTAGTTGGCTGCGTCCTTGACCATGCCGCCGATTCCGGGTAGCCCGTTGACCAACTCGGCGGCGACGAGGGAGGAGTAGGCCACGCCCACGGCCAGCCGGATACCGGTCAGCGCCTGAGGCAGGGCGGATGGCACGACGACGTCCTTGACGACGTCCCAGCGGGAACCGCCCAGGGCACGAGCCGCCTCGATCAGGCTCTGCGACACGGCGGTCACCGCGGTCGTCGTGGACACCGCCACCGGCGGAAAGGCGGCGACGGCCAGCAGAGTGATTTTGGGTTCCTCATTGATGCCCAGCCAGATGATGAGCAGCGAGAAGTACGCCAGCGGAGGCAGCGTCCGCAGGAAGGTGATCCAGGGCTCGAACAGCGACCGGACCCAGCCGACGGTGCCCATGACGAGACCGAAGATCACCCCGAGGGCGATACCGGCACCCGCCCCGAGCGCGATGCGTCGCAGGCTGATGCCCAGATGCTCGATGAGTGTGGTGCCGTTGTAGCCGCGTACTCCGTCGTGCGTCGTGGACACCTCGATGAACGCGCTCCACACCTTGGCCGGGGGCGGTACCAGCGTCTCGCTCCACGTTCCGCTCGCCGCAAGGAGTTGCCACAGGAGAAGGAACAGGAGAAGTGAGCCGAGCGGCAGAGCGATGTTGCGCACGCGCGTCGCGCCGCGGAGACGTCGCCGCACCGGCGCTACGTCGGGCAGAGGGGTGAGGTCGGCCTGGGGTGGAGAGGCCTCGGGTGGAGAGGCCTGAGGCGGAGAGGGGATCGTGGACATGGGGACGGGGCCTCCATGGGCGCCGAAAGATGATCAGTTGCGGCCGGGTGGGCCAGGCAACTCGGAGAGCGCACCGAGGTGCGGAAGTCAGGGCGCCGCCGGGAACATCACCGGGCGGCGGGACGCGTCAGAAACGCTGGATCAACAACACGAACAACACGAAACGGGGCATCGGCACAGGTCGATGACCAGGCGTCGCACCAGCAGTTCGTGAATCATGGGGCCCATTTCTACAGCAGCCACGGCTCTTCGCCAAAGGCGTCCCGCCTCTTGGACCACGTACCGCTGCCGGTGCGGCCGCTCCGCGTTCAACGAGCCCCTGCCCCTACGCAGCGCGACCGGCCAGGCGGCGGACCGGCTGAACCCCGGGCACAACCCCGGGCACAGCAGCCGCAGCCGTAACGAAGCCGCCATGAGCTTGTCACATACGAGTCGGAATGACGGGCGCTCCGCTGACGGTTGCCGTGGGTATGACCATCGGCATAGCGCTTTCACTTCAGGACCGAGTCGACAGTACGGTGCAACTCGCGCGGGAGGCCCACGAGTCCGGATTACGCTCCGCGTGGTTCGGCCAGACCTTCTCGTACGACTCCCCCACGCTCGCCGCGATCGTCGGCCGCGAGGTGCCGGGACTGCACGTCGGCACCTCGGCGATCCCGGTCTTCGGCCGTCACCCCCTCCTTGTCTCCAGCCAGGCCCAGACGGCACAGGCCGCGACCGGCGGCCGCTACCATCTGGGCCTCGCGCTCGGCACGAAGAAGCTGACCGAAGCGGCCTTCGGCATCCCCTACGAGCGCCCCATCGGCCGACTCCGCGAATTCCTCACCGCCTTGCGCCCACTCCTCGAGACCGGCAGTTCCGACTTCCACGGCGAACTGCTCACCGCCACCACACCCCTGCCGGCGCAGGTACCCGGCGCCGAGCCGCGGGTGCCGCTCCTGGTGGCGGCGATGGGCCCGCAGGCACTGCGCGTCTCGGGTGAACTCGCGGACGGCATCCTGCCGTTGCTGGCCGGTCCGCGCGCGCTCGCCGAGCACATCGTCCCGGCCGTCACCGCCGCGGCCGAGGCGGCTGGTCGTCCCGCTCCCCGGATCGTAGCCTTCGTGCCCGGCGTCGTCACCGCAGACGCCGAGAGGGTACGGGAGAGCGCGACCGAGGCTCTCGCGTTCTATGAGCAGTTCCCCTCCTACCAGCGTGTCATCGGGCTCTCCGGCGCCACCCGGGCCGCCGACCTGGCCGTCATCGGCGACGAGGAGACTGTCGCCGCCGAGGTCCGCCGGTATCGAGAAGCCGGTGCGACCGAGGTGGTGTTCACGGCGACGGACCTCAGCGGCGACGCGGACCGGCGCCGTACATGGAAGCTGCTCGGGGAACTGGCGAACGCCTGAGATCACGGGCCGCCACGTACCTCGTGTCAGCGCAACAGGTCCCGTACGGCCTCGAAGGCGGCCGTGACCGGGTCCGCTCCGGGGCGGGCCAGCGCGCTCACGGGGCACCCAAGCCCTCCTCCGCCTCACCCACCGCCGAGCCGACGTCTTCTTCGCCATGCTCCGCACCGGCACCTTTTACCAACCACCAACCACCAACCCCACACACCCCTTGGCCAAAGTCATAGGGGCACCCCTCCGTGGTCACCCCTGTGTGGCCGTGAGTCACGATGTCGTACCGGGCCCGAACGCCTTAGGCGGACGCCGGAGGTGCTCCCGCGCTGACGGCCGCAGTCCCGGCCGGGGCGATGCGGCGCAGCAGGAAGCCGGCGGTCAGAGCCATGACGAACATCGCCACCGCGTACACCGCCGAGGGGATGGCCATCCGGGTGCTGTCAAGGAGCGAGGGGCTGAGGGCGATCGCCATCGACAGCGTGGTGTTGTGCATGCCGATCTCGAAGCAGGTGGCAACGGACTGCCGGTGGTCGCCACGGGCCAGCCGGGTCGCGCCGTAGCCGATGGTGAGGGAGATCGCGCCGAAAAGGAAGACGACGAGGCCGACGTCGGCGAGATAGCCGAGCACGTTCGCCCGCTCGGCCACAAGCGCGGCGATGATGATGCCGACGAGTGTGGCAACCGCCGTCACCTTGACCATCCGCGTGGAGCGCTCCGCGAAGTCCGGACGGCGGTGTCGGACCAGCATCCCCGCCGCGACCGGCACCAGCACGACGAGGAAGACCTGCAGGGTCTTGTCGAAGCGCAGTCCCAGCGCCTCGTCCGTGCCAGTCATGAAGTGGTCGAGGGAGAGGTTCACGACGACCGGCAGCGTGACGACGGCGATGACCGAATTGATGGCGGTCAGCGTGACGTTGAGAGCAACGTCGCCGCCGAAGAGATGGCTGAAGATATTGGCCATCGTGCCGCCGGGAGAGGCCG
Organism: Streptomyces sp. NPDC055239; assembly: GCF_053606205.1. Classification (NCBI taxonomy): domain Bacteria; kingdom Bacillati; phylum Actinomycetota; class Actinomycetes; order Kitasatosporales; family Streptomycetaceae; genus Streptomyces; species Streptomyces sp. NPDC055239. Next base: position 359,714 of record NZ_JBSGRD010000011.1, read on the forward strand.
CGAGCAGCATCATGCCGACGGCCAGCACGGGAGCAAGGTCGAAGGCCAGGACCAGGCCCAGACATACGGCGGGCAGCAGCACCAGCTGGCAGACGAGCGCGACGGCCACAGGCCGCGGATACGCCGCGATCCTGCGGAAGTCGGCCATGGACAGGCCGAGTCCGAGACCGAACATGATCACGGCGAGGACGGCAGGCAGCAGATAGGCGGTCAGCGGCGAGTCCACGCAAACAGACTCCGGGAGGCCGCTCGAAAAGTCCACGACCATGCGGAACAGCTCACAGATTGGTGGCCGCGGCAGCGAGGCGACAGGGCCCCGCGCCCGAAAGCCGGCGCCCGAAGTACCCGACAGGATGACAGGATCTCAATGAGCTCAGGCACTCCCCTTCGCCCGCCTGGGCGGCGCAGTTCCAGGCGCACTGCAACAGGCAGCACCTCAGCGCACCGCTCCCGGACCGCTCCCCGCGCACAGACCACCCGGCTGAAGGTACGCCGGAAGGACCACCCCGGCGGGGATCCTCCACGAATTCCGACATGCTGCCTGAACTGCACGGATGAGGTTCTGGCAGGCGCAGGGTCCTGGCGTGGCCCTGGTACCCGTCACGTATTTCCAGGTATGCAGCATTTCCCGCCGCACGCAGGCCGTGGGAGTGACCTTCAGCTCCCGTCTGCAGTCGGTGAGCGTCCGGTGGGCTGGGATCCGAGACACCACGTCCTACGGACTCCGCCCCGGCCTCCGCACTTACTTGACAAGCCCTACGGGAGGTCGTTAACCCGCGTGCGGGGGCCTGGCCTGCTGTCCGTTGGGGATGAATGCGACCACGTAGTCCTCGAACCCTTCATGCAGGCCCCATTCCTCGCGGGCCATGGCGGCTTCGTGTCTGACTCGGGAGTCTTGGCGACCCCTGGCGTAGACGTGCACGGTGTAGATCGCGGCCGGGTCGAGCTGTAAGGCCGGGGCATATCCCTGTGCGCCTGGAAGCCAGCCCGCGGCTGGTACGGCAGGGCCTGTGGTGGGCCCGGACATGCTCATCCGCCCGCTGGAAATCGGCGCGTAGGGCCATGTCCCCAGTAACTGCCATTGCTCCGGCTGTTGGACAGGCTCGACCTCGGTGAGCATGAGGGTTACCCAGGCGTCGTGGGACTGGACGCAGCTGACGACAGTGAGCTGACCGGGGACGATGATCACAGGCTCGTCAGTGCGGAAATCAGGTACCTGGTCATGCCCCTCCAACCCGGTCTCGATGTCCTCGTGAATGTAGAAGTGCGAGTACTCGATGCCGACAACGCCACTGACTATGTCCACCTCTGGACCGTACGTCGTCATCACACTGGGGTGAGCTGAGCTTGCCCAAGATGCTTCAGCTCAGTTTCGGTTCTATCCAGCGACAGATACCCCTCGGCCGCAAAGACGGGAGCCACCCCACGTCCGAGCAGCAGATCCCGCGCATCTCCATGTCCGCCGAGGAGATCCAGACAGCCCACCTCATCGGCCCGCCCAAGCTCAACGGCCAGGTCACCGTGCGCGGCTACGACCCCCGGTGGCCTTTGGTCTTCGAGCGGGAAGCCGCACAGACTTGACCCGAGTGCCGATACGGCCAACCTGCACGTCCTGTCAGCGGGCTGCCCCGAGGCCGACCGCATGCTGCTCTTCCGCGACCGGCTGCGCAAGCACAGCGGCGACCGCAAGCTGTACGGCGACACCAAGCGCTTCCTGGCCCAGCAGACCTGGGAGTACGTGCAGAACTACGCCGACGCCAAGTCCCAGGTGGTCGCCGGCATCCTGGAACGGCGACGGCCGAGAACTCCACAGGAGCACGACGCCTACCAGGTGTTCCACCAGCGATCGCTGCTCATCGGCTGGCTCGACGACCGGGCGGGCACTGCCGAAGGGGACGACCCCCTCAACGCTCCCGGGTCGGATCTGATCTCGTGGTTTCAGGTCGAGGCCAGCGCGGTGGCGGGCGACCGGCCGCTCCCCGTACAACCGTTCCTGCGCTGCGCCGAGGACACGACAGCGCGGACCGGGACGGTGCGCCTTACCGCAGTACAGGTCCTCTTGCCGGTTCAAGGGCTCGACGCCTCGTCACGCCCGCCCTATGGCGATCTTGCCGTCCATGCAGACGATCGACTGGTTCGGTGAGCGCGACCCACGATCGCGAACATCAGTGAAGATCCGCATCGACAGCGGCCGCGACCCGTCGATCACCTCGGTCGCACAGCAACTCACCAGCCGTCTGGGCCACTTGGACCAGGACGTTGTTCGTGTGCGGGACTCAGGCGCACGCCGGCACCGACCCGGACAGCGTCTCACCTCACACGGACCTGGTCGCCGGGCTGGCCGTATCCGACTAGTGCCGCATCAACCAACGTTCGCCCTGTAATGCCGCGCTATTTGAAGGACGTGGCCGCAAGGAGAGAGAGCCACGCCAACTCCGAAGGCCGGACGCTCCATTGCTACCGAAACGGTCATGAGGTCAGCGGTTGCCGTCCGTGGAGTCGGCGGAGCTGGGTTCGAGGACTGTTTTCGCCGTCCTGGGTCGCTTAGCGGGCTCCCGCAGGAGCACGGAGCTGTTGGGCCAGCCGCTCGAGTTCGGCCGCCGTAGCAGGCGAGGGGTCGTTGAGTCCGCTGTGCACGGCCGTCGGGCTCTTCAGGAAGCGCCGGAGCACGGCCACGAGGAGCCCTTGCGGCAGAGCCCGCAACGCGGCGAACGCGCGAGGTACCGGCGGCGCCTCCATCGCGGCGAGGTTCTGCCGCATGAGGTGGAGCATGCCGCGGACCGCGTCCGGGTCGTCGGCCAGCACTGCCGGGCCGCCCGCCACGTGTGCCGCCTGCCCGAGCGGGACCTCGAACGCGGCGTGCGTCCTGAGCCAGGCATCCATCTGCGGCTCGGCCTTGGCGTTGATCCCGGCTGTACGGAACGTCTCCACGATCCGTTCCAGTCGCGGGGTGGTACGGCCGTCGGGTTCGCCGATCGGCATCGCGACCCGGCGGGTGATGAAATTGCTCTTGCGGTAGCGGACCACGGCGCCGTCCATCGTGCCGCCAGTCGCGGGGAAGCCGAGCAGCACCCGCTCGTGGCCGATCACCGCACCCAGCGTCTCCGGGCCGGCTGCCCAGTTGAGCAGGAACAGCACGTCACCTTGGACACCGGCGAGTGATTCCAGCACCGCATCCACCTGGTGGGTGCGGACGAAGACGGTGATCAGGTCGTACCCGCCGTCCGGGTGCTCGACCACCGGCACCGGCACCCGCTTAACAGCCGGGCCGTCTTCCTCAGCGAGCTGCACTCCGTGCCGGCGCAGAGCGGTCAGGCGCTCGCCCCGGGCGAGGAGCGAGACGTCGTGGCCGGCCTCATGCATGCAGGCGGCGAACAGGCTGCCGCAAACCCCGGCGCCGTACACGAGCAGCTTCGTGACAACCCTCTTTCACACGTTCGTTTGAATCATACGTTCGTTTCATTCAAACATATGTAGAGTCCCACGTGTGGCGACCCCAGACACCCGCATCCAGATCCTCGACGCGGCCGAGCACCTCTTCGCCGAGCACGGATACCGCGGCACCTCGGTCCGCGCGATCACCAAACTCGCCGGAGCGAACCTGGCCGCCGTCGGTTACCACTTCGGCTCGAAGGCGGAGCTGATGGCCGCAGTCGCCCGCCGCGCGGTCGAGCCCATCACCGCCGCCCAGTGCGCCGGGCTCGACAAATTGCTCGCCCGGACCCCCGACCCACCGGTCAGCGAACTGGTGGAGGCATTCGCCGGGCCGCTGTTCGACGAGATGCCGTCCGGCGACGAGGGCGGCGCCCGGACGTCCCGGCTGATCGTGACGATCCTCAGCGACCCGGCCGAGGAGGCACGCAGCTGGACCGGCACGGCCGAGGACTCGGTCCGTGAGCGCTACTTCGCAGCCTTCGCGCGGGTACTGCCCGGCCTTTCCCCGGAGGAGCTGTGGTTCCGGATCCGGGGGATCTTCGCCGTGACGGCCGTCGACCGCCTCCAAGTCCACCAGCAGCCCTCCCCTGGCTGCCTGTCCCCGGTAGCGGGCGAGTCGGCCCGGCGATGGGCCATCACGTTCCTGACGGCAGCGATGAGTGCGCCACCGATCCGGCCCTGACGACCCAAGACAGACGCCGGCGGCGCGGGTCAGACGGCGTTCGCCCAGTGGACGAACGCCGCTCCCAGACTCCCGCTCACAGGGAGCACAGGGAGCGGCTCGCCGCCCCCTTGACCCCCAGCGTGCGCAATGTTGGCTCGGAGTTCCGAAGCTCCGTTGACGCCCGTACGACACCGTATGCAGAAGTACGGCGCCGCTGGGCCCCTCCCGCACGCGCTAGTCCTGCGCCTGGTCCGCGAGAACCCCTCCTGGGGCTACCGCAGAGTGGCCCGGCTGACGGTGGGGCGCCCTGAACACCCCGGATTGCGCCTGGTATCACGGGTTCTTACACGCACCCCCTATCGAGGGGCGGTCCTGCGCGCGGGCCCACACGATCGCCGCATAGACCAGGCCGCCCATCAGCACCAGCGTGATCAGGATCAGCAGTTTCAACACGTACGCGGAAAGATTCGTGCGTACCGCCCGTGCGGAGTGCACTTCGCGCCCCACTCGACGACCTGAACATCCTCCCCTGCCCCCCACCCACCCACCCACCGAATCCGACGCTGCAAGATCCTCGGCGAACTCCTCAACGAGTACCGCCCAGCGATCTGACGCAACATCAGCCTCACACAGGAAAGGAGCAGGTCAACACCTATACGGGGGTTATGGAACCGGCCGGCGCGGGAGACCCAGTCGGCCGCGGACTGCCACCACACATGGCTGCTACGACTTTCCGGAGACCTTCAGCCCACGGATCCTGCCGGCGTTGTCGAACGAACCGAAGCCGATCCGCCCGTCGCCGGGCCGCGTGCTCACCGCTGTCATCAAGGGGTACGACGAGCCGTCCAGGTACACGGCCGTCTCCCCGGTGTCCCCGCAGCGCACCACCCTGACCTGGTGCCAGGCCGCGTCGCTGATCGCGGGCGGGGCGCCAGTGGTGCCGTCCCACTGGTCCTCCACCCGCAGCCGGTCGGCGTCGTCCACCGTGAAGACGCCGTTGTGCGGATAGATGGAGTTGTCCTGTGAGAGATGCGCGTAGCCGAACCTGGTGTCCGACTCATGGCCGAAGATGACGATCACATCCCGGTTGTCGATGTCGGTCGGCGTATCGATGCGGACTTCGGCATCGATACGGACATTGCGGTACGTGGGGCCAGTGGTGAGCACTGCGTACTCGTAGGGGCGGCGAGGTCCGGGCCGCTCGACGCCCGGCTCGGTCATCACCGCCTGGCCGCCCTTGAACTGCCACTTGGACGGGGTGACGGGCGCCCAGTTCTTCGCGCCCATCACGCCGGTGAGGGTGGTCCCGTCGGTGTCGCAGCTCGCGAACGTGCGCGTCCCTGTCACCTTCCAGATCTTGCCGTTGGCCTTGGAGAGGATGTACAGCTCGCCCTCCGCGTCCTGCCCGAACCGCAGGTCGACACGTTTGTCACCGGCGAGTTCCTGCATGGAGACGCGCTTGCCGGACTTCGCGTCATAGACCATGAGGCTGTACATCTGCGCCAGGCGCTGTTCGGCGCCCGGCTTCGCGCGGCGCATGTCGGCGGCATCCGTGTAGAGGAGACGGCCGTCGACGATGTCACCGAGAACGTACTTGCCCCGCAGTCCGTGCAGATCGTGGCCGCGGTAGACGTAGCCGCCGGAGATGCCGCGACCCACGTCGGACTTGCAGTTCCAGTTGGCCGGCGGATCGTGGTCGTAGGCGGCGACCGGATAGGTGTAGCCGTACTTCGCGTCATCGGCGGGTAGCGGAAGGATCTTGGCACATGGGTCGGTGGCCTTCTTGTCGAAGACGAAGGCGCCCTCGCGTTCGCTCCAGCCGTAGTTGTCGCCGGCCTGCACTTCGTAGACGGACTCGATGGCGTGCTCGCCGACGTGGGAGAGGAACATGCGGTGGCTGCCGCGCGTGTCCCAGCTGAAGCGATGCGGGTCGCGCATGCCGATCGCGTAGGTCTCCCCGAGGGTGCCGGGCTCGCTGACGAACGGGTTGGCGGGCGGGATGCCGTACTTGCCGTTCGCGCTGTTGTGGCCGCGCGGGTCGATGCGTAGGAGCTTGCCGTGCGGGAGGGCCCGGTTTTGCGGGTCGCCGGTGGTGGAGCCCTTGCCGCCGTCACCGACCGCGATGTAGAGCAGTCCGTGGTCCGCGTCGCCGGGCTTGGCAGTCGGGTTGAAGTCGATCTGCTGGATGCCGTGGACCTGGCCATTGAAGCCGATGCGGAGCAGCTCTCGGTGGGTGCCGGAGAAGGTGGAGGCGCTCGGGTCGTCGGCCGTCCACTCGGTGACGATGCCGTGGAACCCGTTTCCGCTGGGCTGATTGAAGTCCGGCTTGGCTTCGGTCAGTTCGGGCTTCTCGGTGTGGACCGTGTAGAAGCGGCCGTTGTGCCGGAAATCCGGGTCGAAGGTGACGTAGCCGAAGCCGGTGCCCAGGCCCCGGCTGGCGTAGTAGGCGGCGGAGAACTCCTTGTACAGGTCCAGGTAGGGGTGCTGCCCGGAGCCGTCCTTCTTGAGGGAGTACAGGGTGCCGTTCTGGTCCGCGACGGCCAGGCGGCCGGACCCGCCCGGGAACGGGGTCAGGTAGTTGATCCGGTTGTGCCGGATGAGACGGCTGTCCTCGACCGGGCCCGGACGCGGCTCGGACTTCGGGAGCTGGGCGAACTCCTGGACCTTGAGACCGAGACCGGAGGTGACCGGCTTGCCGGGGATGGGGTCGGTGACAGCGCCCGCCGCGGCATCGGCGGGCGCTTCGACCGCGCCCGCCGGTGCCGTGGTGAGCACTGCGGCGAGCAGGGCGCCGGTGAGGAATTGGACCAGGAGGGATCTCTTACGGGGCCGGACGTGCGGGGCCGACGGGGACAAGGGGGCTCCCTTCGTGTGGCGTGCCCAGGAGGTGCGTTCGGGCGGCGTGCACAGGACACGTGTTCAGGACGTGTGCTCTGGACGCGTGCTCTGGACATGGGTCCCTCAGACATGTGGGTCCGGGAAGCACGTCCAGCACGTGAACTCAGGACGCGGGTTGCCCACCGGTGCGGCGGTACTCGGCCCTCACCTGACCCGGGGTGGCGGCCCGGTCAAGGAACAGCAGGTCGTCCATGCGGCAGTTGCAGGGGTTGGCTTCGCGGGTGTTCTGCGGGAAACTCCCGCCGATTTTGATGCCTCGCGGGTCGGTCGGTGAGGCGAAGTCGGGCTCCGGCTCTCCGGCAAGAGCCCACGGATCGCCGTCGCGTACGTAACTGCCCGCAAGCGCACGGCCGTTGCGGTACAGCGCCATCTCACCCGTGTCGAAGTCGAACGTCGCGGCCAGGTGGACCCACTTGCCGTCCGGCAGATGGGTACGCCAGTCCCCGTCCGCGGCGAAGGTCTGGGACACGGAGCCGTCCAGGCGGCGTCCGAGCGCGACGAGGCGCAACTCACCGCTCACATCGATCACTTCTAGGAGAGCCCGCACGTCGTGCCCGTTCGAGTCCCCGGTCAGGACACCCGCGAGACCGATGGCGTTGTAGAGGTCGGAGGGGTCGGCCGAACCTGAATTCGGGCTCGGGTTCTGCCCGGTGGTACGGAACCAGCCCATCACAGTGGCCTGGCGGGCTCCGTTGAACGCGTGCAGCGAGGCCGCGCCGTCCGAGTCGTACACGCCCGCCTTCCAGTCGTCGTTCCCCGCCGCGTCCGGACTCACCTGCCGGGTCCGCAGGACGTGCCCACGCCGAGGATCGGCGTCGTCGCGCACGCGCATCGCGGCGCCGCCGTTGACGAGCGACAGGCTGGTGCCGGACCGCCCCACGTCGCGTTCGCGCCCGGCATCCAGGGGGTCCGGATGCTCGAAGTCGTAGCCCGCGACCAGACTTCCGCGGATGCCTGCCCCAGCTGCTGTGGACCGGCCGTCCGGCACGGACGCACCGCCGGACGGAGTGACGAACGCGGCGGTGAGGAGAGCGGCCGCGGCCGCCATCACGGCAGGCCATGACCTTGACCGTGCAGATCTGCGCCGATACGACGGCATGGCGGTGCCAGGCGTCATGTCCCCTCCAGAGGGCAAGCACTGAAAGCGCTTCCTGTCATGTCTGCTGCAACGTACAAACATCGGGCGGAGGCGACAAGAGCGCGTACGACGATTGCCGTGCCGCTCTCGCGGGGAGCGTGTGGGTGCTGGGGTGGATTGCGTTGCTGGCGCGTGCGGAGGCTTCCAAGAATGCGGAGATACTTGTACTGCGGCACCAGCTTGCGGTGCTCCGCCGTCAGGTCCTCCGACCTGCGGTATCCCCAGTGCGGGTTCTCCGCGGCGATCCGCCGCGCCGGCTCTCGCACGGTGGGCGGGATCGGCGGTCGGCCTGGGCCTCGGCGTTTGTAGGTCCAGCGGCGCTTGACCAGGTCGGCGTGCCAGCGCAGCAGCGTGCCCGGGGGGACGAACAGGTGCCCTGGATCGCTGGTGAACTCGCCGCGCTGGGCTGCCCGGTCGGCGCCTCAACGGTATGGACGATCCTGAAAAGAGCCGGGATCGACCCGGCACCCCGCCGCTCGGGCCCGACCCGGGCGCAGTTCCTGCGCAGCCAGGCTTCGGGGATCCTCGCGGTGGACTTCTCCCGCGTCGACACCGTGATGCTGCGGCGCCTGTACTGCATGGTGGCCATGGAGATTTCCACCCGCCGAGTACACCTCATGGGCGTCACCGCGCATCCGACCGGCAGTTGGGCAGTCCAGCAGGCGCGTGAGCTTGCCATGGCACTGGCCGACCGCGTCGACCGAGTCAGGTTCCTGATCAGGGACAGAGGTGCGAAGTTCACTAACGCCTTCGACGCCGTCTTCGCATCCGAGGCCATCCAGGTCCTGCTCACTCCCATTCGGGCCCCGCGGCCGAACGCGTACATCGAACGCTGGATCGGCGGATGCCCCCGCGAACTCCCCGACCACACCCTGATCACCAACGAACGGCACCTGCGCAACGTACTGGCCGCGTACGAAACGCACTTCAACACCCGTCGCCCACACCGCGCCCTCTGCGGAGCAGCACCGTTGCGGCCACTTCCCGACCCGGTCGACCCGGACGGCAAGGTGATGCGTCGAGATCTACTCGGCGGCGTGATCCACGAATACCAACATGCCGCCTGAACTGCATGGATGGAGTTTTCGGCAGGCGCACCCTCGCCTGGCTCGCCAGCTGCCGCCGGCTGCACCTCCGATGCGAGCGAAAACCAGAACACTTCCTGGCCTTCACTGCCATCGCGGCAACCCTCATCTGCAACCGCAGACTCTCTAATGAAATCTTCCTTAAGCCACGGAGGCGGTGCCTGCCCGGCATTGCTGCCGGGCAGGCACC
>NZ_JBSGRD010000012.1:0-227423 GCF_053606205.1 Streptomyces sp. NPDC055239
CTGTGTTTCGTTCTTGCGTTTCCGACTCTATCAGACTCTTTCGTGTCCGATTTTCCTCGGTGCCTTTCAGGTTTCCGCTCCGGCCTTTCGGCTTTCGCGTTTCCCTTTCCGGCGGTTCCGACTTTATCAGAGATTCTGAGTCGGAATTCCCCCGCCCTGTTTGGGTCCCTCCGAGCACGTGAGTGCCGGGTGCTTCCCGTTCAGGCGGAGACGTAAACGTACTGGAGCGGGGCTCCCCGATGCAAATCGAGGCGCCCCGCTCCGGAAGTGACGCAGTGTCGGGTCAGATGTCGGGTCAGACCTCGACGACCACGGGAAGGATCATCGGGCGTCGGCGGTAGTTGTCCGAGACCCACTTGCCCAGCGTGCGGCGGATGAGTTGCTGCAGCTGGTGGGGCTCCACTACGCCGTCCTGGGCCGACTTCTCCAGGACCTCCTGGACCCTCGGCATGACGGCCGCGAAGGCCGAGTCGTCGATGCCGGAACCTCGGGCATGGATGTGCGGCCCCCCGGTGAACTTGCCGGTGCTTGAGTCCACCACCACGAAGACCGAGATGATGCCCTCGTCGCCGAGGATCCTGCGGTCCTTGAGGGAGGACTCCGTGACGTCGCCGACCGAGAGGCCGTCCACGTACACGTATCCCGCCTGGACCTTGCCGACGATCTTCGCCTTGCCCTCGACGAGGTCGACGACGACGCCGTCCTCGGCGATCACGATGCGGTCGTGCGGGATGCCCGTGAGGGCGCCGAGCTCGGCGTTGGCGCGCAGGTGGCGCCATTCGCCGTGGACCGGCATCAGGTTCTTGGGCTTGCAGATGTTGTAGAAGTACAGGAGCTCGCCGGCCGACGCGTGGCCGGAGACGTGCACCTTGGCGTTGCCCTTGTGGACGACGTTCGCGCCCCAGCGGGTCAGGCCGTTGATCACGCGGTAGACCGCGTTCTCGTTGCCCGGGATCAGCGACGACGCCAGGATCACCGTGTCGCCCTGGACGATCCGGATCTGGTGATCGCGGTTGGCCATCCGGGAGAGGGCCGCCATCGGCTCACCCTGCGAGCCCGTGCAGACGAGCACGACCTGGCTGTCGGGCAGGTCGTCGAGCGTCTTGACGTCGACCACCAGGCCCGGCGGGACCTTCAGATAACCGAGGTCCCTCGCGATGCCCATGTTGCGGACCATCGAGCGGCCCACGAAGGCGACCCTGCGGCCGTACTCGTGCGCCGCGTCCAAGATCTGCTGGATGCGGTGGACGTGGCTGGCGAAGCTAGCGACGATGATCCGCTTCTGGGCGCCTGCGAAGACGCCCCGGATCACGTTCGAGATGTCGCGCTCCGGCGGGACGAAGCCCGGGACCTCGGCGTTCGTCGAGTCGGAGAGAAGGAGGTCGATGCCCTCCTCACTCAGCCGCGCGAACGCGTGCAGGTCGGTGAGGCGGCCGTCCATCGGCAGCTGGTCCATCTTGAAGTCGCCGGTGGCGACGACCATGCCCGCGGGGGTGCGGACGGCGACGGCCAGGGCGTCGGGGATGGAGTGGTTGACCGCGATGAATTCACAGTCGAACGGGCCCAGACGCTCGCGGTCGCCCTCGACGACCTCGAGCGTGTAGGGACGGATGCGGTGCTCCTGGAGCTTCGCCTCGATGAGCGCGAGGGTCAGCTTGGAGCCGATCAGCGGGATGTCCGGCTTCTCGCGGAGGAGATACGGGACACCGCCGATGTGGTCCTCGTGGCCGTGCGTGAGCACGATGCCGTCGATGTCGTCGAGGCGGTCCCTGATGGACGTGAAGTCCGGCAGGATCAGGTCGATTCCGGGCTGCTCCTCCTCGGGGAAGAGCACTCCGCAGTCGACGATCAACAGGCGACCGTTGTACTCGAAGACGGTCATGTTGCGGCCGATTTCGCCGAGGCCGCCGAGCGGGGTGACCCGCAGGCCGCCCTTCGGGAGCTTCGGCGGGGCGCCGAGTTCAGGATGCGGATGACTCAAAAGACTCTCCTCACCACACGCGCCACGTACCTCCAGGGCACGTGGCGCGCATGACGTTCGTGCAGTAGCAGTTGTTTGGTGTGGGTGCAGGACCGTGTCAGTCGGTGTCCTGCGGTGTTTCGCGTATTCAGTTGTGAAGTCTGTGGTTAGAGCTGTACCCCGCCGGCGGCGAGATCGATCTTGAGCTGGGCCGTCTCGTCGGGCGACAGTTCGACCAGGGGCAGCCGCAGCGGTCCCGCAGGGCGGCCCTGCAGGGTCAGCGCCGCCTTGGCGGTGATCACACCCTGCGTACGGAACATGCCGGTGAAGACCGGGAGCAGCTTCTGGTGGATCTCGGTGGCCTTCTGCACGTCACCCGTGGAGTACGAGTCGATCATCGCGCGCAGCTCCGGGGTGACCATGTGGCTGACGACGGAGACGAAGCCGCAGGCGCCGACGGAGAGCAGCGGGAGGTTCAGCATGTCGTCGCCGGAGTACCAGGCGAGGCCGGAGCGGGCGATGGCCCAGCTGGCGCGGCCGAGGTCGCCCTTGGCGTCCTTGTTGGCGACGATCCGCGGGTGCTGCGCGAGGCGGACGATCGTCTCGGTGTTGATCGGTACGCCACTGCGGCCGGGAATGTCGTAGAGCATGACCGGCAGCTCGGTGCTGTCGGCGATCGCGGTGAAGTGCCGGAGCAGACCCTCTTGCGGGGGCTTGTTGTAGTACGGCGTGACCGTCAGGAGGCCGTGGGCGCCTACGCGAGCCGCATCACGGGCGAGCTCGATGCTGTGGCGGGTGTCGTTCGTGCCGACGCCCGCGACGATATGGGCCCGGTCTCCGACCGCTTCCACTACTGCTCGTACGAGCTCGGCTTTCTCCGCGTTGCTGGTGGTCGGGGACTCACCAGTGGTGCCGTTGATGACGAGGCCGTCGTTGCCTGCGTCCACCAAGTGGGCGGCGAGCCGCTGCGCGCCGTCGAGGTCAAGTGCGCCATCCGCCGTAAAGGGCGTGACCATGGCGGTGAGGACCCTCCCGAAGGGGGTCTGCGGAGTGGAGGTCGGAGCCATGGGTAACACGCTACTCGCTGCTCAACGCGTGGTCCCCCCTCGGGGGATGTGTGCGGACCTGACAAGTGAGGAGCCCGGCACTGCCTGCTCGGGGGTTCAAGCAGTGCCGGGTCCGTTTGATCAGGCTAGATGAACTTCCCGAAATGCCGCAATACGGACACCTCGCTCGGCCCACCCGTACATCAGTGCCTTACGGAGCCACACGTCCATTGCCGTTGAAGGCGGCGTGCGTGAGGGGCATGAGCTTGGCCCAGTGCTCCTCCATCTTCTCGCCGACCATCTCGATCTCCCGCTGCGGGAAGGACGGGACCTTGGCGAGCTCGTGCTGCGTGCGCAGGCCGAGGAAGTGCATCAGCGAGCGGGCGTTGCACGTCGCGTACATCGACGAGAAGAGGCCGACCGGCAGGACCGCGCGGGCCACCTCGCGGGCGACGCCGGCGGCGAGCATCTCCTGGTAGGCCTCGTACGCCTTGACGTACGAGTCCTCCATGACGCGGGTCGTGAGCTCCTGCTGGGCCTGGGTGCCCTCCACGAAGACGTACTTCCCGGGGCGGCCTTCCTGGACCAGCTTGCGGGACTCGTCGGGGACGTAGAACGTCGGCTCGAGCTCCCTGTAGCGGCCCGATTCCTCGTTGTACGACCAGCCGACGCGGTGCCGCATGAACTCGCGGAAGACGAAGATCGGGGCGCTGATGAAGAACGTCATCGAGTTGTGCTCGAAGGGGCTGCCGTGGCGGTCCCGCATCAGATAGTTGATCAGGCCCTTCGAGCGCTCCGGGTCCTTCTGGAGCTCCTCCAGGGACTGCTCACCGGCAGTGGAGACACGGGCGGCCCACAGGACGTCGGAGTCGGTCGCGGCATGCTTCACCAGCTCGACGGTGACCTCGCTGCGGAAGCTGGGCTTGAGGTCTTCGGTGGGGGTCTCGCTCACTGGCGGGGGTCCTTCCATGTGCATCACTCGGGCGGCGCCCACTCTATGGCCCGGCACTGACAATCGGCCGTTCGGTGTCTCGCCACGACAATCTTCGGCGAATTTGGCGAAACCGGGCACCATTTGGGTCTTTCGAGCGTCTGTATAGACAACAGAGTTACGTTCGAGTCGCGTGAGGAGAAGCGCACCCCATGTTCCGTCGGCGCGAGCCCGTTCCGTTCGCCTTCATCGCCGAAGCCGACCAGTTCCGCAGCAATGTCACTCCCCCACCCCGAGAGCGCCCGTCGGCCTCTCAGATCGTGGGCCGCACCCTGGTCGGCCTGGTCGTGGTCGCCGGACTCGCAGGTTCCCTGCTGGTCGGCATGCCCGCCCTGTCCCCCGATCAGGCACCCGCACAGAACCAGCAGTCCGAAGCCGCGAACGGTCGATGACGACCGTCGCAGGCCCCTGACTCTCCCCCACTGCCCTAAAAGGCGTGGGAGGTACCCCCCTGGACCCCCACGGGTGGTCGACGCAAGCGGGGCTCGGTAGCCTCACCGGGCACAGCCCGTGCGTGGATCGAGTGAGGACCCAGTCGTGCCCCTGCCCTTCCTGACGGCGGACCGCGCCTTTGACGAGACGGCGGACGACGCCGCGCTGCCGTTCGACGACCGCGACCACTGGCGGCGGCCCTACCGGCCGGGCCCGTGGCGGGTGGGAGCAGCCGCGCTGCTTCTGCTGCTCGCCTCGTTCGTCCTGGCCGCCGCCGTGATCATCGCGTTCGCGGACTCACTGGCGGGTGCCGCGATCTGCGCGGGACTCGCGGTGGTCGTCATCGTGAGCGCGCTGCGGCTGCTGCGGATGGGCACCTGGGTGAGCGCACACGGGCTGCGTCGGGTGGCCTTCCTGACGACGCAGACCGTGCCGTGGGCGCAGGTCGTGACGGTGCGTACGACTCAGCAGCCCGTGCGGTGGCTCGGGCTGCCCCGCACCGTGCAGGGGCAGGCGCTCATCCTCGTACAGCGCGATCAGCGGGCCGGGAGCCGGCCTCCGTTGCTCACCGACCGCAATGCCGACTTCCTGGCCCGGTACGAGGCCTTCAACCGGGCGGCCGACTCCATCGAGGTGTGGGCCGACGAGTACCGGCCCACCGTCTGAGTCAGGCGTTCACCGGCCGACCCGCGTGCAGCGCGATCGCGCGCTGCATCGCCTGTCGCGCGCGCGGGGTGTCCCGGGCGTCGTGATAGGCGACGGCGAGGCGGAACCAGCAGCGCCAGTCGTCCGGTGAGTCCTCGGTCTCGGCCTTGCGCCGTGCGAAGACCTCGTCGGCCGAGTCGCGGTCGATGCGGCCACCGGGCGTGCGCTTCAACTCGTCGACGGGCAGGCCGCCTTCGGCTTCGAGCTCGGCGGCGAGGCGGTTGGCGCGCTGGACGAACTGGGTGTTCTTCCAGAGGAACCAGACGCCGATGAACGGCAGGATGAGCACCGCCACACCGAACGTGATGGTGAGGGCGGTGCCGTGCTGTATCAGGAGCACGCCGCGGCTGCCTACCAGGACGAAGTAGACGACCAGGACGGCAGCCGTGACGGCGTAAGTGATCTTTGCTCGCATGACGGTCAGTTCAGCTCGGTTCAGCTCGGTTCGGCCCGCGTCAGTTCAGGTCCAGGAAGTGTTCCAGGCCGAAGGTCAGGCCCGGAGTGCTCACCACGCGGCGTACGCCGAGCAGGATGCCCGGCATGAAGCTGCTGTGGTGCAGCGAGTCGTGCCGGACGGTGAGGGTCTCGCCCTCACCGCCGAGCAGCACCTCCTGGTGGGCCAGGAGGCCGCGCAGGCGCACGGAGTGCACCGGCACGCCGTCGACGTCCGCCCCACGGGCGCCGTCGAGCGCCGTCGACGTGGCGTCGGGCTGCGGGGCGCTGCCCGCCTCCCTACGCGCCTCGGCGATGAGCTGGGCGGTGCGGGTGGCGGTACCGCTGGGGGCGTCGGCCTTGTTCGGATGGTGCAGCTCGACGACCTCGACGGACTCGAAGTACGGCGCCGCGATCTGCGCGAACTTCATGGTGAGGACCGCGCCGATGGAGAAGTTCGGGGCGATCAGGACGCCCGTCTCCGGCGATCCGGCAAGGGCGGTCTCCAGCTGCGCGACGCGCTCGTCCGTCCAGCCCGTCGTACCGACCACGGCGTGGATGCCGTGCCGCACGCAGAAGTCCAGGTTGCCCATCACCGCATCGGGGTTGGTCAGCTCGACCACGACCTGGGCGCCGGTCTCCACCAGCGTGTCCAGCTTGTCGCCCCGGCCGAGTGCGGCGACCAGTTCCAGGTCGTCGGCGGCTTCGACGGCTCGGACGGCCTCGGAGCCGATCCGGCCCCTGGCTCCGACGACCGCCACGCGCAGCTTGCTCATGTGCCTGATTCCTTAAGGGGTTTAAGGGGTTTAGGAGACCGCGTCGTGCAGACGGGCGGCCTGCTTGTCCTTGAGCGGGCCGATGGCCGAGAGCGACGGACGGTGGCCGAGGACGTCGCGGGCGACCTCACGGACGTCGTCCGGGGTGACCGCCGCGATCCTGGCCAGCATGTCGTCGACCGACATCTGCTCGCCCCAGCACAGCTCGCTCTTGCCGATACGGTTCATCAGCGCGCCGGTGTCCTCGAGGCCGAGGACGGTGGAGCCCGCGAGCTGGCCGATCGCACGGCCGATCTCGTCGTCGCTCAGACCGTTCTGCGCGACGTCGTCGAGTTCGTCGCGGCAGATCTTCAGTACGTCGTGCACCTGGCTCGGACGGCAGCCCGCGTACACACCGAAGAGACCGGTGTCGGCGAAGCCCGACGTGTACGAGTACACGCTGTAGGCCAGGCCGCGCTTCTCCCGGACCTCCTGGAAGAGGCGCGATGACATGCCGCCGCCGAGGGCGGTGTTCAGGACGCCCATGGCCCAGCGGCGCTCGTCCGTGCGGGCCAGGCCCGGCATGCCGAGGATGACGTGGGCCTGCTCGGTCTTGCGGTTGATGACCTCGACGCGGCCCGCCGTGCGCAGGGAGCGCGAGCCCTGGCGCGGGATGACCGGGGTCGCGTCGGTGCGGTGGAGGGCGCCCGCCTTCTCGAAGGCGGCGCGGACCTGACGTACGACCTTGTTGTGGTCGACGTTGCCCGCGGCGGCGACGACCAGGTGGGTCGGGTCGTAGTGCTTCTTGTAGAAGCGGCGGATCCGGTCCGCGTTGAGGGCGTTGACCGTCTCCTCGGTGCCCAGGACGGGGCGGCCGAGCGGGGTGTCGCCGAGCATCGTGTGCGCGAACAGGTCGTGCACGCAGTCGCCCGGGTCGTCCTCGGTCATCGCGATCTCTTCGAGGATGACGCCGCGCTCGGCGTCGACGTCCTCCTGGAGGATCAGGGAGCCCGTCAGCATGTCGCAGACGACGTCGATGGCGAGCGGCAGGTCGGTGTCGAGCACGCGTGCGTAGTAGCACGTGTACTCCTTCGCCGTGAAGGCGTTCATCTCGCCGCCGACCGCGTCGAGCGCGGCCGAGATGTCGAGGGCGCTGCGCTTCTTGGTGCCCTTGAAGAGCAGGTGCTCCAAGTAGTGCGTGGCGCCGTTCAGGGCCGGGGTCTCGTCGCGGGATCCGACGTTCGCCCAGATCCCGAAGGTCGCGGAGCGTACGGAGGGCAGGGTCTCGGTGACGACGCGCAGGCCGCCCGGCAGTGTCGTACGGCGGACCGTGCCGATGCCGTCCTTGCCCTTGAGGAGGGTTTGGGTACGGGCGACGGCCCGCCCCTCCGAGGAGGGGCGGGCCGTCGTCGTGGTGCTGCTCGACGTCACTTGTCGGTGTCGTCCTTCGTCTCGTCGTCGCCCTCTTCGCCCTCGACCACGGGGATGAGGGAGAGCTTGCCGCGGGAGTCGATCTCGGCGATCTCGACCTGGACCTTCTGGCCCACGCCGACAACGTCCTCGACGTTCTCCACGCGCTTGCCGCCGGCGAGCTTGCGGATCTGCGAGATGTGCAGCAGACCGTCCTTGCCCGGCATCAGGGACACGAACGCACCGAAGGTGGTGGTCTTGACGACCGTACCCAGGTAGCGCTCGCCGACCTCCGGCATGGTCGGGTTGGCGATGCCGTTGATCGTGGCGCGCGCGGCCTCGGCCTGCGAGCCCTGCTGGGCACCGATGTAGATGGTGCCGTCGTCCTCGATCGTGATGTCGGCGCCGGTGTCCTCCTGGATCTGGTTGATCATCTTGCCCTTCGGGCCGATGACCTCACCGATCTTGTCCACCGGGATCTTGACCGTGATGATGCGCGGCGCGTTCGGGGACATCTCGTCCGGAACGTCGATCGCCTCGTTCATGACGTCCAGGATGTGCAGACGCGCGTCACGGGCCTGCTTCAGCGCGGCGGCCAGGACCGAGGCGGGGATGCCGTCGAGCTTGGTGTCGAGCTGGAGCGCGGTCACGAACTGCTTCGTACCGGCGACCTTGAAGTCCATGTCACCGAACGCGTCCTCCGCACCGAGGATGTCGGTGAGGGCGACGTAGTGCGTCTGGCCGTCGATCTCCTGGGAGATCAGACCCATGGCGATACCCGCGACGGCGGCCTTCAGCGGCACACCGGCGTTGAGCAGCGACATCGTGGAGGCACAGACCGAGCCCATGGACGTCGAGCCGTTCGAACCGAGGGCCTCGGAGACCTGACGGATCGCGTACGGGAAGTCCTCGCGCGAGGGGAGCACCGGCACGATCGCGCGCTCGGCGAGCGCGCCGTGGCCGATCTCGCGGCGCTTGGGCGAACCGACGCGGCCGGTCTCGCCGACCGAGTACGGCGGGAAGTTGTAGTTGTGCATGTAGCGCTTGCGCGTCACCGGCGAAAGGGTGTCGAGCTGCTGCTCCATACGGAGCATGTTGAGGGTGGTGACGCCCAGGATCTGGGTCTCGCCACGCTCGAACAGCGCCGAACCGTGCACGCGCGGGATGGCCTCGACCTCGGCGGCGAGCGTACGGATGTCCGTGACGCCACGGCCGTCGATGCGGACCTTGTCCTTGATGACGCGCTCGCGGACCAGGTTCTTGGTCAGCGCGCGGTAGGCACCGGAGATCTCCTTCTCGCGGCCCTCGAACTGCGGGAGCAGCTTCTCGGAGGCGATCTCCTTGACGCGGTCGAGCTCGGCCTCGCGCTCCTGCTTGCCGGCGATGGTCAGCGCCTGCGAGAGCTCCGACTTCACGGCGGCCGTGAGGGCCTCGAGGACGTCGTCCTGGTAGTCCAGGAAGACCGGGAACTCGCCGGTGGGCTTGGCAGCCTTGGCGGCGAGGTCCGACTGGGCCTTGCAGAGCGCCTTGATGAAGGGCTTCGCGGCCTCGAGACCGGCGGCGACGACCTCCTCCGTGGGGGCCTCCGCGCCGTCCTTGACGAGCTGGATGGTCTTCTCGGTGGCCTCGGCCTCGACCATCATGATCGCGACGTCGCCGTCCTCGAGGACGCGACCGGCGACGACCATGTCGAAGACGGCGTCCTCGAGCTCGGTGTGCGTCGGGAAGGCGACCCACTGGCCCTTGATGAGCGCCACACGCGTGCCGCCGATCGGGCCCGAGAAGGGCAGGCCTGCCAGCTGCGTGGAGCAGGAGGCGGCGTTGATCGCGACCACGTCGTACAGGTGGTCGGGGTTGAGCGCCATGATCGTCTCGACGATCTGGATCTCGTTGCGCAGGCCCTTCTTGAAAGAAGGACGCAGCGGGCGGTCGATCAGGCGGCAGGTCAGGATCGCGTCCTCGGAGGGGCGACCCTCACGACGGAAGAACGAACCGGGGATCTTGCCGGCGGCGTACTGCCGCTCCTCGACGTCCACCGTGAGGGGGAAGAAGTCGAGCTGGTCCTTGGGCCGCTTGGAAGCGGTGGTGGCCGACAGCACCATGGTGTCGTCGTCCAGGTACGCGACGGCGGAGCCTGCGGCCTGCTTGGCCAGGCGGCCCGTCTCGAAGCGGATGGTGCGGGTGCCGAAAGTGCCGTTGTCGATAACAGCCTCGGCGTAGTGGGTCTCGTTCTCCACTAGCGTTTTCTCCTCGTCTTCGTCCCTTGGCCCGTGTGGCACGGGGACGTGGCGGAGAAGCGCTCCTTCTGGTGCGGGCCGGTCTTCGATCGAAGCACCCGGCGGCACTCGATTGCTCGATGATCGAGTTCTCCTCGACGCTCGAGCTCTCGCTGTACCCCGGGCGCCACTACCGAGGACCGGCGGCGGCGTTCCTTGAGGTGCGCTTCTCCTCGTTCGGTGTGACGTCGTCTCGTCGCCATGTGCGACGCCGTTACGTCTGTGGACCGTGCAGTCCGATTCTGCCCAGTCCGGTATGGGGTGTGCGTATGACGTTGTCTATGACGTTGTGCGTCCAGACTACAAAGCGCCGGTGACACTTCGCACGTAGAGCACGTACGGCATGCGTACATCACGCACGGCATGCCCGCATACAGCAAAGGGAGCGGCCCCCTCTTGCGTGGGAACCGCCCCCTTCACGATGTCTTACTTAGCGCCCGCCGCACCGCGACGGATGCCCAGGCGGTCCACCAGCGCACGGAAGCGCTTGATGTCCTTGCGGGCCAGGTACTGCAGCAGACGGCGGCGCTGACCGACCAGGATCAGCAGACCACGACGGGAGTGGTGGTCGTGCTTGTGGGTCTTGAGGTGCTCGGTCAGGTCCGAGATACGGCGCGAGAGCATGGCGACCTGGACCTCGGGGGAGCCGGTGTCGCCCTCCTTCTGGCCGAACTCGGTCATGATCTGCTTCTTCGTAGCGGCGTCGAGCGACACGCTTACTCCTCGTAGTCTTTTCGTGGCCACCGAGTGCCCCTGGTCTAAATCGCAGGGGAGCTTCCGTAACTCGGGAGGCGAGGTCCGCTGGGCGCTGCCTCCAGGTCCTCGCTAGAGGGGCTCTGGAGACGCGTACACATACGGCCGCTACACAGGGTACCAGTCGGCGTGTGGGCGGCTGACAGGGCTCTTGTCCAGCCCCGTGCGGAGCGGCTCACGCCGTCTCGTTCCGGGCCCCCGCGCTCCAGGCTCCTTCGCCTCAGGCCCCTTCGATCCCCAGTGCCCCGTAGGCCGCCCCCTTCCAGGGGCCACTGCTCTCCGGGTGCAGTTCCCTGGGGGCGAAGAAGATCCGACCGTGCTCGACGATGAGCTCATTCTCGTTGGGATCCTCCATGCCGATGCGGTCCGGCATGGAGAAGAGCAGATACGGCGTCTCCTTGCCCGTACGCGGGTCCAGGCTCACCACGGCAGCCGGTGCCACGCCGTCGTCGCTCGGCCGGAACGCGAGCAGCTTGCCGCCGCTCACTCGCAAGGGGTACATCGGGCGCTGCGGCTTCGAGTCGAACTTCCGAACGGTCTTCCCCGTACCGAGGTCGTACGAGACGATCCAGTTGTCCTCGAGCGTTCCCTTGTCGGTCGCGAGGAACAGCTGGTCGCGCCCGACCACGATCGAGTCACACGTCTCCACGGCGCCGAAGAGCGACTGGTGGCAATTGTCGACGAAGCGGTCTTCCGGCATGTCGATCGTGGCGCGGTAATCGCCCCGATCATCGACAGTGATCAAGTCCGTCACCGAGGCGTCGTCGCCGGGCGAGACAGCGAGGACCGCGGGGTCGGACGACACCAAGGAGACGCGCCCTATCCCCTTCGCCACCTTGTAGGTCCACTCCGGCTTACCCGTACGGGGGCGCACTTCCTGGACCTTGAACTGGGAGTCCTCGTCATCCCCGCATCGGACCAGGGCGAGCAGTGCGCGTCCTCCCGCGAAGCCGAGGTCCTCGCACTCCGTGGAACCCGCGCTCGTCCACAGCTTCCGTCCGCGCTTCATGTCGTACGCGACCGAGCCCTGGCCCCATGCCACGGCGACCGTGCCGCGCGTCATGGTCACGTTGGTGTTCGGCGCGAACGCTTCCTTGGCGTCGGGGAGCTTCACCTGCCACAGCTTCTTGCCGGTGTTCAGGTCGACGAAGGCCAGCTGGGTGCAGGCGTACTTGTCCTTTGTCTCGGCCTCGGTGTCGGCGTCGGACTTGGCTTTCTTGTCCTTTGGCTTCTTGTCCTTGTCTTTGGACTTCTTGTCTTTGTCCTTCTTGTCTTTGCCCTTGTCCTTGCCCTTGTCCTTGTCCTTCTTGCCGTCGTCCTTGGGTTCCGGCTTCTTGTTCTCACGTTCCTGGAGGAGTACGGCCGTGCGCCCATCCGCGGTGACGTGGCGCGTGGTGTCGCATATCGGGCCGGTCAGCTCGGTGGACCAGTCCTCCTCGAACGTGCCGAACTTGAAGCCCTTGAGCGTGCTGCCGACTCCCCTGACGAAGTTCTTGTCCGTCGCCCAGGCGCCGGGCGCGTACGCGGAGTCCCGCCCGAAGTTCTTCTTGAACTCCTTCTCCACGTAGTCGACAGCCAGGCGGCCCTCAGGCGTCCGGGGAGTCTTCTCGACGGTGTCCCGGATCTCGTCCGGTGCCTGCCTGACGGCCGTCGGGTTCTTCGCCTCCTGCGCATCGTCGCCGGACACCGCCCAGAGGATGCCGCCGCCCGTGCCCAGGACGACTACCGCCAACACAGTGGCCAGAACCCTCATGCGGCGCTTCTTGTTCACCCTGTCCGCGGTCAGCACGGACTGCGTGAAGGGCGATGGGGGTGGGCCATAACTCATGCTCTGGGGGGCCTTTCTTGCATGGGCTTGTATCGGACTTGCATCGGACTTGCATCGGCGAACTGCCGGGATCTGGCAGTGATCGTAAGACTGCGCACGCCCCGGGCCCGCCAAGTAGGCTGAACCAACGGTTGGTTCGCTCATGTGGAAGGGGCCGTCGCACCATGGCCGAGGCACAGGACGAGGACATCAAGGCCCGCAAGGAGCGCGAGAAGAACGAGCTCTACGCCCTTGATATCTCCGGGGTCGAGTGGCACAGCGCGCCCGGCACCGAGGAGGCCGAGGAGCGGGTCGAGATCGCTTACCTGCCGCAGGGCGCTGTCGCGATGCGGTCGTCGCTCGACCCCGAGACCGTGCTGCGCTACACCGAGGCGGAGTGGACCGCTTTCGTACTCGGGGCGAGGGACGGGGAGTTCGATCTGGAGCCGGCGCCTCATAACGGTGGGGCGCCTGCGGGGGGAGCCGGTTCGGGTGGAGCCGGTTCGGGTGGAGCCGGTTCGGGTGGGGTTACGGGGTGACCGGCTGACCCGGGTGTCGTCCCGTAGGTGATCTACGGCGGTCACTCGTGCGGGTCGCTTGCCGGAGAGGGGAGAGGCGGGTCCACCGCCTCTCCCCTCTTTCGGTTTGTCGCGATATCGGCCGTCGGCATGCATTCGACGTGCATGGCGAGTGATCACTTGAGCGCGGTGGGTGGGTACCGCACCGGGAAAACAGGCTTGCTCCCGCCCTGCAATTTGCGACCTGTTGTGGCTTGTTGGGGCGGTTTGCCCCTGCTGTTTCGAGGGTGCGTCGAGCTTCGGGGTGGGGAGTGACACAAAGGACAGCATTCGTGGGGTGGGCTGCCCTGCCGTGCTGGTGGTTTTGGTGATTACCCTGGGACGGGGCGCGACACCAGAACTCGTGAGTAGGTGGCTCGCGTCCCTAACGGGGAGAGCCATGGCGGATCGGACGACAGAAACGGTCGCCCTCCCACCACGGCACGAGGGTGCTCGACCACATCAGGAGGCATTGTGAACAGCGATCGGGACGAGATCCGCGGGGGCTGGGACACACCCGTCGATGATCAGTCCGACGCGGAGTCCGCTGCCGAGACGACGGGCGAGTTCACCATCGACTACGCCCCGCCCGCCTGGTACACGCAGAATGCGTCCGGCAGTGCGGGGGAGACTCCTTCGGCGCCGCCCGCGACGCCTGCTTCTCCGTCGGCCTCTTCGCCTTCCGCTCCGCCTGTCCCTCCGCCCGTTGCTTCTGATGAGCCGGTTGCTCCTCCCGTTGTTCCTGAGCCTCCCGCTCCGCCGGTCGGGCGGCCCACCGCTGTGCCGAAGCTGCCTGTGGGGAGCGGATTCCAGCCTCAGACGGACTGGGCTGCGCCGGTTGCTCCCGCGCCCACGCCTGCTCCGGCCTCCTCTCCTGAAGCTTCCCCCTCTCCGGCTCCGGCTGTTCCTGAGAGTGGCTCGCCTTCGGGCGGTGCTGCCGACTGGAGCGGTGCTGTTGCCGGTGTCGCCTCCTCCGTGCATGTGACTGGCGTTGTTCCGAAGCCTGAGGTTGCGCCTGAGCCCGAGCCTGAGGTTGCGCCTGAGCCCGAGCCTGAGGTTGCGCCTGAGCCTGAGGCCGAGGTTGCGCCTGAGGCTTCGCCTGAGCCGGAGATCGAGCCGGAGCCTGTGGCCACGCCCGTTGCCGACAGCAGTGGTGATCTTGAGAGTGGCGCCACCATGCGGTTCTCCGCTGTCGCCCTGAAGCGGGAGATCGAGGAGCGGACCGCCGCGGAAGCGGCAGACGCGGATGCCTCGGACGAGGTTGACGAGGTTGATGACTCGGTCGCCGAGCCGTCTGTTGTCGCGGAGAGCGACCTCTCCTCCGACGACGGCGACGGCGACGGCGACGGCGACGGCGACGGCGACGAAGCCGACGATGTGAGCGTCGACTCCGTCGATGAGATCTCGGACCCTGGTGGTGCAGACACCGACGGTTCCGATGTTGGCGACGGCGACGATGAGATCCCTGACGTCGCTCCTCAGGACGCCGTGCCTGATGCGCCCGTCGATGACGTGCAGGACTCCGTTCCGCCTTCCTGGACTCCGCCGCCCGCGCCGCACGGTGGGCTTCCGCCGCTGCCGCCCGCCTTCCAGCCCGCCGCACCCACGTCGGCCCCGCAGTGGCCCGTCCCTGTTCAGGCCTCGACGCCGCCGGCCGCGGAGCCGACGCCT
Source organism: Streptomyces sp. NPDC055239 (assembly GCF_053606205.1). Lineage (NCBI taxonomy): Bacteria > Bacillati > Actinomycetota > Actinomycetes > Kitasatosporales > Streptomycetaceae > Streptomyces > Streptomyces sp. NPDC055239. The sequence continues at coordinate 14,796 of NZ_JBSGRD010000012.1, forward strand.
GCTGCCGAGCCCGTACAGCCGCCGGTGCCGCAGCAGGCTGAGCCCGCGCCTGCACCTGCGCCCGTTCAGCCGCCTGCTCCTCAGATCGCGCCTCCGGCGTGGCCATCGCCGACCGGTCCGGTGGCCCCGTCGCCGGTCGCGCCCGCGCCCGCGCCCGCGCCCGCTGCCGACGCTCCGGCACCGCCCGGTGGGTACGGGTTCCCGCAGCAAGGTGCGCCCGCTCCGGCTCCTGCACCGCCCCCCGGGTACGGGTTCCCGCAGGCCGGTCCTCCTGCGCCTGGTCCCTCCGCCCCTCCGCAGCAAGGCAGTTACGGGTTCCCGCAGCAGGGTGCCGCCCCGGTCCCGCCGACTGGGTACGGCTTCCCGCAGGCAGGTCCTCCCAGTCCCGCTCCGGCTCCAGCTTCAGCTCCGGCTCCGGCTCCGGCTCCGAGGCAGGAAGCCGAAGCGCCTGTTCCGCCCGCCGGATACGGGTTCCCGCAGCAGGGTGCCGCTCCCGTCGCGCCGAGTGGGTACGGCTTCCCGCAGCAGGGCGCTCCTGCTCCGGGCAACCCCAACACCCCAGCCCCGCAGGGTGGTTACGGGTCCCCTCAGCCGCCCGCACCCCAGGCCCAGCAGCCTCTTCCGGCTCAGCAGCAGCCTCAGCAGGCCATGCCTCAGCCGCCTGCCCCCGTACAGCCGCAGCCGCAGCCGCAGCAACCTCAGCAGCCGTTTCCGGCTCAGCCGCAGCCCCAGGCACAGCCCCCGGCTCAGCCTCAGCCGCCCATCGATCCCCGCACCGGTGCCGCCTGGCCGCAGGCCGTGCAGCACGATCAGCGGGAGCGGACCAATCCCGGGGCGCCCCTCGGGTACACCGCCGCTGTCGAGTTGTCCTCCGATCGGCTCCTTCGCAACAACAAGCCGAAGGCCAAGAGCAGTCGGCCCGCGGCCGGCGGGTCCCGGTTCAAGCTCGGCGGCAAGAAGGAAGAGGCCGAGCGGCAGCGGAAGTTGGAGCTGATCCGGACTCCGGTCCTGTCCTGCTATCGGATTGCTGTCATCAGCCTCAAGGGTGGGGTGGGGAAGACCACCACCACCACCGCGCTCGGGTCTACGCTCGCCACCGAGCGGCAGGACAAGATCCTCGCCATCGACGCCAACCCCGACGCCGGTACGCTCGGGCGCCGCGTGCGGCGCGAGACCGGGGCCACCATCCGTGACCTCGTCCAGGCGATCCCGTACCTCAACTCGTACATGGACATCCGGCGCTTCACCTCGCAGGCCGCGTCCGGGCTCGAGATCATCGCCAATGACGTCGACCCTGCCGTCTCGACCACTTTTAACGACGAGGACTATCGGCGCGCGATCGACGTACTGGGGAAGCAGTATCCGATCATCCTGACCGACTCCGGTACGGGGCTGCTCTACAGCGCCATGCGGGGTGTTCTCGATCTCGCCGATCAGTTGATCATTATTTCGACGCCGTCCGTGGACGGGGCGAGCAGTGCGTCCACGACGCTGGACTGGTTGTCCGCGCATGGGTACGCCGACCTTGTCTCGCGTTCCATCACCGTCATCTCCGGTGTGCGTGAGACCGGGAAGATGATCAAGGTTGACGACATCGTGTCGCACTTCGAGACGCGGTGCCGGGGCGTTGTCGTCATTCCCTTCGACGAGCATCTCGCCGCCGGTGCCGAGGTTGATCTCGACATGATGCGGCCGAAGGTGCGGGAGGCGTACTTCAATCTCTCCGCGATGGTCGCGGAGGACTTCGTACGGGCTCAGCAGCAGCAGGGGCTTTGGACGTCCGACGGGAATCCGCCTCCGGTCGTGGCTCCGCCGCTGCCGGGGCAGGGGGGTTATCCCGGGCAGCAGGGTGCCGTTCCTGGTCAGCAGGCTCCTGGTCCTGGTCCTGGTCAGCAGCCCTATGGTGGGCAGGCGCCGTATCCCGGGCAAGCGCCGCAGCAGCCGTACGCTCCTCAGCAGCCGCCGCAGCAGCCTCAGCCGGGTGGGCAGCCTTATCCGCAGCAGCCCGGGGCTCCGCAGCAGGGGTGGCAGAACTCGGCACCTCCGCAGGCACCTGCGCCTCAGGGGCAGCCGTTCCAGGCACCTGCGCCTCAGGGGCAGCCTCAGGGTGGGCAGGCGCCGCCGCCTGTTCAGCCCGGGCAGCCGTATCAGCCTGGCGCCCCGTATCAGCCGCCCGCGCCGGAGGCACCGCAGCAGTAGCCTCCGCCTCCGCCGATCTCAACTGGGCCCGCACCGAACCCTGGTGCGGGCCCAGTCCGTTTTCCCGGCGACCCGCGCTATCCGCTGACGAACAGACTCTCCCTGCCACCCACCCGATTACCCCGCACCACCAAGCCCCGGAGCCCCGCCCTCCCCCACCTGCCCCTCCCCCCACCGCCACCCCCCGACCAGCCACGCTTCACAGGTCTTGACCAATGCGGATGAATTACGGGTCAACTCGTTATTTCCGCAGGCCACATGGGGTTCACCTGCCGTTGACTGGCGCAGACTGGCGCTGGTAGACACACACATCAACCAGCCGGCGTTACTTGATCAACTAGCCATCTCTGCGCGAGCGATGACGCGAGGTCACCGACCCATGGACACACAAGATCAGCACGGCAGAACACCGACAAGCCCACCGACAGGCACCCGGACAGGGGCACGGGCTCACCGCGCCACCCCCGTGCTCCCCAAAGTCCCCCCACGCCTCCGGCTCCTCCTCGCAGGCGGAGCCGCCGCCCTCGCTCTGACCGCGGGGCTCGCCTCTCCCCTCAACCCGGCTCCGGACCAGGCCGCGGCCAAGGATGACGGCAAGCAGACCCTCACCGTCGCGGTGGCCCAGAGCGTCGACTCCCTCAGCCCCTTCCTCGCCCAGCGGCTGCTCAGCACCAGCATCATCCGCCTCACGAACGAGTACCTGACGAACTACGACGCCAAGGACAACCACGCGATCCCGGGCTTCGCCACCAAGTGGGAGCCCTCCGCGGACAAGCTGACCTGGACGTACACCATCCGGGACGACTCGAAGTGGTCGGACGGCAAGCAGGCCACCGCCGAGGACGCCGCCTGGACCTTCAACAAGCTGATGTCCAAGGAAGGCACCGCGACCGCCAACTCCGGCTTCGTCGCCAACTTCAAGAAGGTGACCGCCCCCAGCCCCACCAAGCTGGTCGTCGAGCTGAAGAAGCCGCAGGCCACCATGGCCGCCCTCGACGTGCCGATCGTCCCGAAGCACGTGTGGGAGAAGGTCGGTGACATCAGCAAGTACAACAACGACAAGTCCTTCCCCATCGTGGGCAACGGACCTTTCGTCCTCACCGACTACAAGACCGACCAGTACGTGAAGCTGAAGGCCAACAAGGACTTCTGGCGCGGCGCTCCCAAGTTCGACGAGCTGGTCTTCAAGACGTACAAGGACCAGGACGCGGCCGTCGCGGCGCTCAAGAAGGGCGAGGTCTCCTTCGTGGCCGGCCAGCCCGCCCTCACCCCGGCGCAGGCCAGGGAGCTCAAGGGCACGGACAACGTCAAGGTGAACGACGGGCCCGGCCGGCGTTTCTTCGCACTCGCCACCAACCCCGGCGCCCAGACGCGCGACCACAAGAAGTTCGGTGACGGCAACCCTGCCCTCCTGGACAAGAAGGTCCGTCAGGCGCTCTTCCTCTCCGTGGACCGTGCGGCGCTGGTCGACAAGGTCTTCCAGGGGCAGGCCGTCGAGGGCGAGGGGTACATTCCGCCGCGCTTCTCCGAGTACGCCTGGAAGCCATCGGCCGACCAGAAGCTGTCGTACGACCCCAAGAAGGCGGCCCAACTTCTCGACGAGGCGGGCTACAAGAAGAACAGCGACGGCAAGCGCGTCGGCAAGAACGGCAAGCCGCTCGACTTCCGCATCCTCTGCCACGCCACCGACCCGAACGACAAGGCCGTGGGTAAATACCTCAAGGAGTGGTGGGGGGATCTTGGGATCGGGCTCAAGGTCAACTGCCTCGATGACGTGTCCGTGCCCTGGTACGCGGGTGAGTACGACCTCGCGTTCGACGGCTGGTCGGTCAACCCCGACCCCGACTTCGTCCTCGGCATCCACGCCTGCAACGCGCTCCCGGTGAAGGCCAAGGAGAGCGCCGCGACGGACAACTTCATCTGCGACAAGAAGTACGACGAGCTCTACAACAAGCAGCTGGCCGAGTACGACCCGGCCAAGCGCGCCAAGACCGTCAAGGAAATGCAGTCCTGGCTCTACGACTCCGGGTACATGAACGTCCTGGCGTACCCGAACGCCGTCGAGGCCTACCGCACCGACCAGATCAAGTCCATCACCACCATGCCGACGGCCGCGGGCAACATCTACGGTCAGGACGGTTACTGGTCCTGGTGGTCAGCGGTGCCCGCGGATGGGAAGAGTTCCTCCAAGGATGGAAGCTCTACCGGTGTCATCATCGGTATCGTCGCCGCCGCGGTGGTGCTCGTCGGCGGTGGAGTCCTGTTCGCCCTGCGCCGCCGTTCGACCGCAGAGGACCGCGAGTAACGCATGACCGCTGACAGCAATCCCGCACTGCTCGACACCGAGGGCGCCGCGGCGACCGACGATCCGGTATTCGCCGGACCGTCGGCCCGCGGGCCCCGGGCCCGGAACACCCGCGCCTATCTCCTGTACGTGGCGGGCAAGCTGGGCGGCGCCGCCGTCTCGCTGTTCGCCGTCCTCGTCACCAGCTTTTTCTTGTTCCGTCTCATTCCGGGTGATCCGGTCAAGCAGATGACGGGCGGAAAGCGCGTATCGGCCGAACAGCTGGAAGCGATGCGCAAGGAGTTCGGCCTCGACCAGCCGGTCATAACGCAGTTCTTCGACTACTGCGGCAAGGCTCTGACCGGCGACTTCGGCACCTCGTACCAGTTCCACACGCCGGTGATGGACAAGATCACCACCGCGCTGCCCGCGACGCTCCTGCTCACCGGCACCGCGTTCGTGCTCTACACCCTCATCGGCATCTGGCTCGGCACCCGCACGGCCTGGCGCAACGGCCAGCTCGGGGACCGCGTCCACACCGGCCTCGCCCTCACCCTCTACTCCGTGCCGTCCTTCTGGCTCGGGCTGCTGCTCATCATCACCTTCTCGGTCGGGGTCGGTCCCATTCCTGGGCTCTTCCCGACCGGCGGGCTCGAATCGGGGGGTGAGACGGGCTTCGCGTACGTCATCGACGTCGCGCACCACATGGTGCTGCCCGTCATCACCCTGGTGGCGGTCGGATACGCGCAGACGCTCCTCGTCATGCGCTCCTCCCTCCTCGACGAGATGGGGAGCGACTATCTGACGACCGCCCGCGCCAAGGGGCTGCGGGACGATCTCGTACGTCGTCGCCATGCCGTCCCCAACGCGATGCTGCCCACCGTCACGCTGATGTTCGTGAACCTCGGCACGGTGGTGGCGGGCGCGATCCTCGTCGAGACCGTCTTCTCCTGGCCGGGGCTCGGCGGGCTCTTCTACGCCGCGCTCAGCGTGCCCGACCTGCCCCTCGTCCAAGGCCTGTTCTTCATCTTCTCCGCCGCGGTGATCCTGATGAACACCCTGGCCGACGTGATCTATCCGTTGCTCGATCCCCGGGTGGGCCGATGACGACCGAATCCGCACCGACCACCCCGCCGGACGCCCCGACGACGAGCCCGCTGAAGAGCGCGCGGTCCCTCGCCTGGGCCCGCAGGCGGCACTCCGCCGCCCGTTTCTGGCGCGAGTACCGCACCCACAGGGCCGGGCTCTTCGGGCTCGTCGCGCTCGTCCTGATCACGCTCATCGCCGTCTTCGCGCCGCTCCTCGTCGGCTCGGACGCGCAGAGCGTGACCGACGCGCCGGGCAAGCCCATGGAGTCGCCGAGCGGCGAATTCCCCCTCGGCACCGACCAGTTCGGGCGTGATCTGCTCGGGCTCCTGGTCTACGGCGCACGGATGTCATTGACCGTCGGGCTGCTCGCCGCCGTCCTCTCGGTGACCATCGGCACCCTCGTGGGGATCACCGCCGGGCACTTCAAGGGCTGGTACTCCACCGTCATCATGCGCGTCACCGACTGGTTCCTTGTGATGCCGACGCTTGTGCTCGCCATCGCGCTCGCCGCGGTGATGTCAGGATCGATCTGGACGATCATCCTGGCGATCGGCGTGACGACCTGGCCGACGACCGCGCGCCTGGTCCGCGCCCAGACACTGGCGGTGGAATCGCGCCCGTACATCGAGCGCGCACAAGCCCTCGGCGGCGGCCACAGCCACATCATGACCCGGCACGTCCTGCCCAACGTCATGCCGCTCGTCCTCGCACAGACCACCCTCGTCATCTCCAACGCCATCCTCACCGAGGCGACGCTCGCCTTCCTGGGCCTCGGCGACCCCACGGGCGTCTCCTGGGGCGGACTGCTCCAGGACGCGCGCGAGGCGGGCGCGGTCAGTGCGGGCGACTGGTGGTATCTCGCTCCGCCCGGACTCGCCATCGCCGTCGTGGCGCTCGCTTTCACACTGTGCGGGCGCGCCGTGGAGTCCGTCCTCAACCCCAGGCTGGGGGTCTCCCGTTGAGCAGCTCGACCGAAGTGACGGAGACGGAGACCAAGGTGACGGAACAACGCCTCCTCGACGTAAGAAATCTCGAGGTGACGTACGCGTCGGGGGCGGCCGCCGTGCGCGGTGTGAACCTCTCGGTCGACGCGGGCCAGAAGCTCGGCGTCGCGGGCGAGTCGGGCTGCGGAAAGTCGACGCTCGCGCTTGCGCTGCTACGGCTGCTGCCCGCCGGTACGAAGGTGAGCGGCGAGGTCCTTCTCGACGGCGAGGACGTCCTCGCCATGAAGTGGGGCCAGGTCCGGGCGGTCCGCTGGGCGGGCGCGTCGATCGTCTTCCAGGGGGCGATGCACTCGCTCAACGCCGTGCACCGCATCGGGGACCAGATCACCGAGCCGATCCTGCTGCACAAGAAGGCGACACCGGCGGGCGCGAAGAAGAAGGCCGGGGAGCTGCTCGAACAGGTGGGTCTTCCCGCCGCTCGCGCGGAGGCGTATCCGCACGAGTTGTCGGGCGGCCAGCGTCAGCGCGTGATGATCGCGATGGCGCTCGCCTGCGATCCGCGCCTGATCATCGCCGACGAGCCGACGACGGCCCTTGACGTGATGATCCAGGCGCAGATCCTGCGTCTGATCGAGCAGCTGGTGGCCGAGCAGGACCTGGGCCTGATCATGATCAGCCATGACCTCGCGGTGCTCTCCGACACCTGCGACCGGCTCGCGGTCATGTACGCGGGCCGCGTCGTCGAGGAGGGCCCGGCCTCCGAGGTCTACGAGAACGCCCGGCACCCGTACGGGAAAGCCCTGTCCGCCGCCTTCCCGCGCATCGGCGACACGGCGTCCCGCTTCGCGCCGCGCGGCCTGCCCGGCGATCCGCCCGACCCCTCCGCGCTCCCCACGGGCTGCACGTTCCACCCGCGCTGCGAGGTCGCCCTTGACTCCTGCACCACGGAGGACCAGGCGCTGCGGGACGCGGGTCCGCGGCACCGCGCGGCATGCGTGCACGCGGGCGCGCAGCTTCCGGCGCAGCCGACATCGGCACCGGCTACGGCGGAGCGGACGCCGTGAGCGCCGACAGATCGCTCAGGTCACTCAGGCCATGCAGGTCACGCACGTCACGCACCCGAGGAGCAGCGACGCATGAACACCGATGATCCCCTGCTCTCGGCGGGCGACCTGCACATCACGTTCCCCGGCCGCCGTGGCGCGCCGCCCGCGCGGGCCGTGGACGGCGTCGACCTCGACATCAAGCCGGGCGAGATCGTGGCCCTGGTCGGCGAGTCGGGCTGCGGCAAGACGACCCTGGCCCGTTCCCTGCTCGGCCTGGTGTCGCCCACGTCCGGCAAGGTGACGTTCGGCGGCAAGCCGCTCGACTACTCGGGCCGCGCCCTGAAGGCGTACCGCAAACGCGTGCAGCTGGTCCTTCAGGACCCCAGCGGGTCGCTGAACCCACGCCACACGGTGTACGAGGCTGTCGCGGAGGGCCTGCGCATCCACGGGTACGGGGGCGACGAGCGGGCGAAGGTCTCCGACGCCCTGTCACGGGCGGGTCTGCGTCCGCCCGAGCGGTTCTTCCTGCGCTATCCGCACGAGCTTTCGGGCGGTCAGCGTCAGCGCGTCGTCATCGCGGGCGCGCTCGTCCTTGAGCCCGAACTGATCGTCGCTGACGAGCCGGTGGCCTCGCTCGACGCGTCCGTACGCGGCGAGATCCTCGCGCTGCTGCTCAGGCTCCGCGAGGAACTTGGCCTGTCCGCGCTCGTGGTGACGCACGATCTGGGACTCGCCTGGAACATCGCCGACCGTGTCGCGGTGATGTACCTGGGCCGGATCGTCGAGACGGGGACGGTGGAGGAGGTTCTGACGTCGCCTCAGCATCCGTACACACAGGCGCTGTTGTCGGTCCTGCCGGAGGCTCCCGGCGCCCCGGTGATCCTCACGGGCGAGCCGCCGGACCCGTCCCGCATCCCTGGCGGCTGCCGGTTCCACGCGCGCTGCCAGGTGCTCGCATCGGGTGAGGCGGAGAGCGCCGGGGTGGCGGACCGCTGCCGGAGCGAGGACCTGCCGGTGCTGTCCGGCGGTGACGAGACGCAGGTTGCGTGTCACTGGGCAAAGGCGCGTCTCAGTCCGTCCGGCGTTTGAGGACGAACCCTTGGGGCGAAAGGGGGTACGGGGGCGAAGCCCCCGCACCTCGCCGCTCTACTCGGCGGCCTCGATCAGCTCCCGCGACCGCTTCACGTCGTCCGCCATGGCGACAAGCAACTCGTCGATGGATTCGAACTTTGCCTGGCCGCGTACGAAGGCCAGGAAGTCGACGGCGACATGCAGGCCGTACAGGTCGAGCCCGACGCGGTCGATCGCGTACGCCTCGACCGTTCGTTCCGTCCCGTCGAACTGCGGGTTCGTCCCGACGGAGATCGCCGCGGGCATCGCCTCGCCCTGGGCGTGCAGCCATCCGGCGTAGACGCCGTCGGCGGGGATGGCGGTGTGCGGCAGTGTCTCCACATTGGCGGTGGGGAAGCCCAGTTCACGCCCGCGCTGCGCACCTCGTACGACGACGCCCTCGACGCGGTGCGGGCGGCCGAGGATCTCCGCCGCGCCCTGCACGTCGCCCTCGGCGACCAGGCGCCGGGTGAGCGTGGAGGAGAAGGGCTCGCCGCCCCCGGCCTCGCCGCTCACGAAGAGGTCGATGACGTCGACTTCGTAGTCGTACGTCGCTCCGAGCTCGGTCAGGAAGGCGACGTTGCCCGCGGCCTTGTGGCCGAAGCGGAAGTTGGGGCCCTCGACGACCAGGCGCGCGTGCAACTTGTCGACCAGGACCTTCACGACGAAGTCGGCGGGCGACAGCTTCGAGAACTCCGTGGTGAACGGCAGGATGAGCAGCGCGTCCACGCCGAGATCGGCCATGAGCTCGGCGCGCCGGTGGTGCGGGGCGAGCAGCGGCGGGTGGCTGCCGGGGCGCACGACCTCGGAGGGGTGCGGGTCGAAGGTGACGACCACGGCGGGCACACCGAGCTCACGGGCGCGTGCCACCGCGCGGCCGATGATCAGCTGGTGTCCGCGGTGTACGCCGTCGTAGGAACCGATGGTGACGACGCTGCGCCCCCAGTCCTGGGGGATGTCCTCCAAGCCACGCCAGCGCTGCACTGTCTTTGCTCCTCGCCGAACCTGTGTACGTCTGGGTACGTCCCATTGCCGATTGCGCAGGTCTAAGACTGCCATGCCCGCGCGATCGGGATCGCATCGGAGGGGGTGGCGGGGGTCACGCCGGGACCCGTACTCCGGCGAGGTTCTCGATCATGCGACGGGCGCTGGGACCGACGAGGGCGGACCACTCCTGCGGGGCCGCGCAGATCCATCTGGTGACCAGCGCGGAGAAGCCCTGGACGGAACGGGCGAGCTCGACCAGGCGCCGGTCGAAGCAGGTCGCGCCCTCCGGGGTGCGGACCAGCAGCACGCCGGTGCGGTGCACGAGATCGCGGACCCGTTCCTTGTCGTCGCCGACCACCACCGCGCAGAGCACGGCGTCCAGTACTTCGGGCTCCCGCTCCTGGGCGAGCAGCACGTCAAGGAGCTCCGTGCGCAGGGCGCGCGAGGTGTCGGTGCCCTGGGCGGCGACGGGGGCGGCGAGCGCGGCGCGCACGGGGGCGGGGCGGTGCAGCAAGAGGCCCGTGACCAGGGGGAAGAGGACGGCGCGGGCCCCGGTCCCCTGCTCGAACCGCAGGTCGAGATAGGCGGCCACGTGCCCCGCCAGGTCGGGGCGCAGCTCAAGGACGTCATGTACGAGATCGGCCACGCGCCGGGCGAGCGCGGGCGCCGTCACGTCGGCCAGGTCGCGCAGTACGTCACCCGGCGTGGGGCCGGGGCCGTGCAGCCGGGTCCGGAAAGCGGCGAACACCTGCTCCGGGTGGGTGTCCAGGGCGGCGACGAGTGCGCTCGCGGGCAGCTGGGGGTCGCCGGCGGTGAAGCGCTTCAGGGCGGGCGTCAGGTGGCGTGCGCGGGTCTGCGGGTCGCGTACGAGGAAGGCGAGGGCGGCGCCGTGCAGGGTGTCGTCGGCGGTGCGGGCGAGCAGGGAGAAGGCCGCGTTCCGCAGGAGTACGCGGTCGGCGTCCGTGCCCGCGTGCGGGGCGGCGCGCAGGCCGTAGGCGACGGCGGCGACGTGGCGTGCGGGCCGCTCGTCGTGGATCCAGCGGTCGACGGCTCGGCAGATGGCCGAGGGCTCCTCCTCCGCGAGCGCGGCGAGGAGTTCGTCGGCGCGGGGGTGCGCGCAGTCGACCAGGACCTCGATGAGGTCGTCGATGGCACGGTGGCGGTGGGTGTGGAGGAGTGCTTGGGCGGCCGACGCGACCGTGGCGTGCGGGGTGGCCCGGAGGGGGCGCTCGTCGGTGAACCATCGGGTGAGGTGCGGTTGCACCGCGGCGGGGGCGGTGGCCAGGAGCTCGGCGACGGCGTCCAGGCTGCGGCCCTGCGGGGTGTCGGGCGGGGCGTCGTGGATCACGACCTCCCGCAGCAGGTCGAATCGGTCGCTCTCGGGGAGGGACAGGCCGAGCCAGAACCTGGCGGGGTGCCTGCTGCCCTGCTGGGCAAGTGCTTCGAGCACGGCGCGATAGGGCCGCGCGTCGGGCACGCGCGAGAGGGTCTCCCTCAACAGATGGGCGGCCCACCACTGGGCGTCCCCTTGCGCATCGGCAGCCGACGGTGCGGGCGGATCCGCGTCTCCCTGTGCGGGCGGGCTGCCCGCGTCCGCCGCCGGAACGGCACCCTGCGATGCAGGCACGCGCCCCACGCCCCTCGCCGAACCAGCCCCCGGCGATGCGAGCACAGCACCGACACCCTGCGCCGAACCAGCCCCCGGCGCACCGACGCCCTCCGCCAAACCAACACCCGACGCCGCGGGCACCCTGCCCACACCCCCCGCCCAACCGGCACCCGGCGGTGACGGCTCCGTGTCCACGCCCCCCGGCGGCAGGGTTTGCGCCCGTCCTCCCTCAAGCTCTCGGCCCCGCTCGCGCAGGGAAGGCCCTGTTCGCCTTGCGGAACGTCTGGCCGCAACCGGGGTGTCCTGCCCGTCACGTGTCTCGGCCGCGATGTCCGCCTCGATGGCGCCCCCGCTGGTGGGTACCGGATCGCTCGGCGGTGAGCAAAGCGCCCCGAACTTCGCCAAGTTCCGCAGTCGAGCGCCGAGTTCAGCAGTCCCCCGTTGGCGGCCCAGGAACAGCAGGGCCTGGATCACCGGGCCGATCCGGTGCCGGGGTACCGGCAGTGAATCCCCCGTCTCGGGCGCCGCGGGCCCGTGCCGGTACACCAGTGACCACAGTGCCCCGTCCACGTCCAGATGCGTCCCCTGGATCCAGTCCGCGAGCTCCTCGTGCGCGAAGCGGTATCCGTCCCCGGCAGGGACGAGCAGCCCCTCCGTGAGGACCGCGGAGGCCCACCCCGACCCCCACGGGAACACCGCTTCGAACGACGCCCGGTCGAGCTCCCCCTGCCCCGGCCCCAGGGAGCGCCGCGCAGCCTCGTGCACCTGCCCGGACACCTTCGCCGCAAGACGCCGCACAGCCGAGCCCCGAAGTCCGTTCGCCGCAGCGAGCCGCACCGCCACACGCAGGCAGAGCACGTCCACGTACGCCTCGAAGATCGCCTCACGGTCCGGGCGCCCCGGCGGCGGCTCCTCCGGCAGGGCCGCCCGCACCTCGGCGAGCAGCCGCAGGGCGAGGGGGTGGCGCGCATCGGCTTCGGCGAGCGCCCCGTCCGGGATGTCGTACCTCTCCCGGGCGATCCGCGCCTGCCGCTCGGGCAGATCACCCAGTTGCACGCACCCCGCCGAAAGCGATACGGGAAAGTGCGCCCCGGCCACCTCCCAGTACTCCGCCCGGCAGCCCACCACGAGCCGCGTCCCCGTCTCCCGCAGCCACCGAGCCGTCCCCCCGCTCCACTCCGCGAGGCGGTGGGCGAGGGCCGGCGGCATCTCCTCGGGCCCGTCGAGCAGCAGGAGCAACGCCCGCCCCTCGTCCCGCACGAGCCGCGCGACCCGCCCCGCGGAGATGTCCCCGAGCCCGTCGTCCGCGTCGGCGAGCGACTCCCTGGAGGCCGAGGCAGATGCCGATGCCGATGCCTCCAGGATCCGCCCCGCCCGCTCGAGCGCCCGCTCCACCGCGTCTCCCACGCCCGTGTCCGTCTCCTGGAGGTCGGCACCGCGCAGCCACAGCGTGGGAGCCGGTTCGGCGCCTCGCGCGCGGCCCGCGGCGAGGGCGGTGAGTTCCGTCGTCCGGCCGGTTCCGGGGGCGCCCACCAGGCCGAGCACATGCGCGGGACCGGCCGTGAACCGGGCCAACTGCCGTGCCGTATCGGGGCGTTCGACCGGTTCGAGGAGCGCGGGGTGCGGCCCGTCGGAGCCCACCGACGTCGCCGCGAGGTGCAGCGCGCCCGCCAGGTTCAGATCGCAGCCGTACGCGGGAACGGTCGCCGCGTTGTGCGCGAGGAGCTCGGCGAGCGGCCCGCCCGGATCGGCGGCAGCCGCCCCCCTCAACTGCAGGGCGAACCCCGCCGCACGGTGCTCGCCGTGCAGCGCGGTCCCCAGGACGGCGAGCACGGCCCCGGACGAGACGTCGACGACCGGGCTGCCCGCGGCCCCGCCGCCAAGGCGCAGCGCGTCCGCGCCGTCCGTGCCGATCGCCAGCTCCATGGCGTCGTCGATCAGATGGAAGCGGTCCGTCGCCGTGTACGTCACCGGTGCCGGTCCCAGGACCCGTGCCTGACGCAGGCCGCGCGCGACGAGGTGTACGTACGCCCCGACGGGGACTGCGTCGCGGACCGTGACGGGCAGCGGCCGCAGGCCGAGCCCCTCCGTGCGGACGAGGGCCAGATCGGCCTCGGGGAGAGCCACCACGGAATCGGCGGTGACCACACAGACGCGCTCCCCCGCCGCGTGCAGCACGACTCGCGCGAGGCCGTCGACCGCTTCATGGCTGGTGATCACCGTGCCGAGGTCGTCGGCTGCGAACCCCATCCCCCTTGGGCGCCCGGCCAGATCGCAGATCCGCACCAGGGCCCCGTCGAGCGCCGTCGGGCCACCCTGTCCCGCCATGCCCGAACCTCCCGCGACGCTCCCCGTACTCCTGACGGTAGGTCGGCGGTGATCAGCGGGACAGAACGCGTGGCGAACGCGCCCCCTTCCGCTCCCTCATTTCACTCCGAGCGCCTGCCCGAAGGGGTGAATCGGCAGGGCTCAGTGGATACATCTTGAGGTGGGGGGGGTCGGGGGTCAGCCGTGGAGCGGCGCGCGGCCACGCGCACAGCCGCCGCCGCTCCACAGCCGAGAGACCCCGGATACGCACGAGGCACGACTCAGGCGAAGACGGCCAGGCTCTTGGCCTTGCCCTTGAGCTCCTCGGCCAGGACCAGGAACCGTCCCTGCGGATCGAAGACCGCGACGGGACCGGCCCCCGCGTACTCCCCCGGCATCTCGATCCGTACTCCGTTGAGCAGCAGCCCCGCCCGCTTCTCGTCCACGTCCCAGCGCGGGAACGCGGCGGCTGCGGCGTCCGCCACCGGCATCACCGTCAGCTCCTCCTGGAGCTGGTCGATGGTCTTCGCCGTGTCCAGCTTGTACGGCCCCACCCGCGTGCGCCGCAGCGCCGTCAGATGGCCGCCGACCCCGAGATCCGCGCCGAGGTCACGGGCGAGGGCGCGGATGTACGTGCCCGACGAGCAGACCACCGACACGACCAGGTCGAGTACGGGGGTGCCGTCATCGGCGACGGCGTCCCTGACGTCGTACACGGTGAAGGCGGAGATCTTGACCGGCCTGGCCGGGATTTCGAAGTCCTCGCCCTGGCGCGCCCGCGCGTACGACCGCTTGCCGTCGATCTTGATGGCGCTGACCTTCGACGGCACCTGCATGATGTCGCCGGAGAGCTTGGCGATGCCCGCGTCGATGGCGTCCCGCTTGATCCCCGAGGCGTCTGCCGACGAGATGAACTCTCCCTCGGCGTCGTCCGTGACCGTGTCCTGGCCGAGCCGGATCGTGCCGAGGTACTCCTTCTCCGTCAGCGCGAGATGGCCGAGGAGTTTGGTCGCCCGCTCGACCCCGAGGACGAGAACGCCCGTCGCCATGGGGTCGAGGGTGCCCGCGTGGCCCACGCGGCGGGTCTTGGCGATCCCGCGCATCTTGGCGACCACGTCATGCGAAGTGAAGCCGGACGGCTTGTCGACGATGACAAGTCCGTCCGGCGTCTTGTTGCCGGTGCTGCTCATGCGCGGGCGTCGCCGTCCGTTCCCTCGTCGGAGTCGTCCTCGTCGTCCTCAGGCTTGCGGTACGGGTCGGCCCCGCCCGCGAACTCGGCGCCCGCGGACACCTCGCGCACCTTCTCGTCCGAGAGCCTGGCCCTGTCGAGGAGGTCCTCGATGGCCTTGGCGTTGTCCGGCAGCGCGTCCGCCACGAAGGCGAGGCTCGGGGTGAACTTCACACCCGCGGCCGCGCCGACCGCCGAACGGAGGACGCCCTTGGCGCTCTCCAGACCGGCGGCGGCAGCCGCGCGGTCCTCGTCGTCCCCGTAGACCGTGTAGAAGACGGTCGCCTCCCGCAGATCACCCGTGACCCGGGTGTCCGTGATGGTCACATGCGTACCGAGCCGCGGGTCCTTGATCCCGCGCTGCAGCTTCTTGGCAACCACCTCTCGGATGAGGTCTGCCAGCCTCTTCGCCCGCGCGTTGTCGGCCACTGCTCCGTCTCCTTCTTCGCCTTGCTGTGCAATCAGTCTTCGTCGCCGTGGAGCCTGCGTCGAACGGAGAGCAGCTCCACCTCGGGACGGGCGGCGACCATGCGCTCGCACCGGTCCAGTACGTCGGTGAGGTGCCCCGTCTCCCCGGAGACCAGCGCCAGGCCGATCTCGGCCCTGCGATGGAGGTCCTGGTTCCCGGTCTCCGCCGCGCTCACCCCGTACTTGCGGATGAGTTCGGCGACTATCGGGCGGACGACGGAGCGTTTCTCCTTCAGCGAGTGAACGTCGCCGAGGAGCAGATCGAAGGACAGAGTCCCCACATACATGTGTGTCCGGATGTCCCGCCGGTTCGGGTTCGCGCCCCGCCAACCACTTGGCAGGGACACAAGAACCGTACACGGAACGACCGGGGCCGATCGACGGGATTTACCTCCCCTCGACCGGCCCCGACAAGAGCTGCGGTGATCAGCCTCGCGGCTTCTCGCGCATCTCGTACGTCGCGATGACGTCGTCGATCTTGATGTCGTTGAAGTTGCCGAGGTTGATACCGCCCTCGAACCCTTCGCGGAGCTCCGTGACGTCGTCCTTGAAGCGGCGCAGACCGGAGATGTTGAGGCTCTCCGCGATGACCTTGCCGTCGCGGATGAGGCGCGCCTTGGTGTTGCGCTTGACCTCGCCGGAGCGGACAAGAACACCGGCGATGTTGCCCAGCTTGGACGAGCGGAAGACCTCGCGGATCTCCGCCGTGCCGAGCTCGACCTCTTCGTACTCCGGCTTGAGCATGCCCTTGAGGGCTGCTTCGATCTCTTCGATCGCCTGGTAGATGACCGAGTAGTACCGGACGTCCACACCTTCGCGCTCGGCCATCTGTGCGGCACGACCGGCCGCACGGACGTTGAAGCCGATCACGATCGCGTCGGAGCCGGTCGCCAGGTCGATGTCCGACTCGGTGACCGCACCCACACCGCGGTGCAGGACGCGGATGTCGACCTCTTCGCCGACGTCGAGCTGGAGCAGCGAGGACTCGAGAGCCTCCACCGAACCGGACGCGTCGCCCTTGATGATGATGTTGAGGTCCTGCACAAGACCGGCCTTGAGGGCCTCGTCCAGGTTCTCCAGGGAGAACCGAACGCCCTTGCGGGCGAAGCGGACGTTGCGCTCACGGGCGGCACGCTTCTCGGCGATCTGACGGGCCGTACGGTCCTCGTCGACGACCAGGAAGTTGTCGCCGGCACCCGGGACGTTGGTGAGACCGAGGACGAGGACCGGAGTCGCAGGACCCGCCTCTTCCACGTTCTCGCCCTTGTCGTCGAGCATCGCGCGGACTCGGCCGTACGCGTCGCCGACCACCATCGTGTCACCGACGCGGAGGGTACCGCGCTGGACCAGGACGGTCGCGACGGCGCCGCGGCCCTTGTCCAGGTGGGACTCGATCGCAATACCCTGCGCGTCCTGCTCAGGGTTGGCCCGCAGGTCGAGCGAGGCGTCCGCGGTCAGGACCACGGCCTCCAGGAGGGCCTCGATGTTCTCGCCCTGCTTGGCGGAGATGTCGACGAACATCGTCTCGCCGCCGTACTCCTCCGCCACCAGACCGAACTCGGTGAGCTGACCGCGCACCTTGGTCGGGTCGGCACCTTCGACGTCGATCTTGTTGACCGCGACCACGATCGGCACGTCGGCCGCCTTGGCGTGGTTCAGCGCCTCGATCGTCTGCGGCATCACACCGTCGTTGGCCGCGACCACGAGGATCGCGATGTCGGTGGACTTCGCACCACGGGCACGCATGGCGGTGAACGCCTCGTGACCGGGGGTGTCGATGAAGGTGATGCGGCGGTCCTCGCCGTTGACCTCGGCACCGACCTGGTACGCACCGATGTGCTGCGTAATACCGCCGGCCTCGCCCGCAATGACGTTCGTCTTGCGGATCGCGTCCAGAAGTCGGGTCTTACCGTGGTCGACGTGACCCATGACGGTCACGACCGGCGGACGCGCGACGAGTGCTTCCTCGCCGCCCTCGTCCTCACCGAACTCGATGTCGAAGGACTCGAGAAGCTCGCGGTCCTCCTCCTCCGGGCTGACGATCTCCAGGACGAAGTTCATCTCGTCCGCGAGGAGCTTCAGCGTCTCGTCCGGGACGGACTGCGTGGCAGTGACCATCTCGCCGAGGTTCATCATCACGCCGACGAGCGACGCCGGGTTGGCGTTGATCTTCTCGGCGAAGTCGGTCAGCGAGGCACCACGGGACAGGCGGACCGCCTGGCCGTTGCCCCTCGGCAGCATGACGCCGCCGACCGACGGAGCCTGCATCGACTCGTACTCCTGGCGCCTCTGCCGCTTCGACTTGCGACCACGACGCGCGGGACCGCCGGGGCGACCGAAGGCGCCCTGCGTGCCACCACGGGCGTTGGGACCACCCGGACGACCTGCGAAGCCGGGACGGCCACCGCCACCGGGACGACCGGCGAAACCGCCGCCACCGCCACCGGGACCGCCGGGACGGCCTGCGAAGCCGCCGCCACCACCGGGACCAGCGGGACGGCCTGCGAAGCCGCCGCCACCGGGACGACCGCCGCCACCGGCACCGCCGGGACGACCGCCGCCACCAGGACCACGGCCACCGCCGGGGCCACCGCCGGGACGCGGGCTGCCTGCAGCGGGACGCTGCGGCATCATGCCCGGGTTCGGCCGGTTACCACCGGCACCAGGCGCACCGCCGCCGGGACGCGGAGCGCCCCCCTGCGGACGGGGCATGCCGCCGGGGCTGGGGCGAGCGCCGCCCTGACCCTGCGGACGAGGAGCACCCTGGCCGCCGCCCTGGCCCTGCGGGCGCGGGGCGCCGCCGGGACCGCCGGTGCCACCCTGGCCACCGGGACGCGGGGCGCCGCCCGGACGGGGCGCCTGCGGGCGCGCCATGCCGGTGGAGCCACCAGAGGTGAAGGGGTTGTTGCCCGGACGCGGTCCGGTCGGACGGCCACCGGGGCGCGCTGCGCCACCCTGGCCACCAGCTGCACCGGAGCCGGGGCGTGCGCCACCCTGACGGTCGCCACGACCCTGACCACCCTGACCCTGACCACCCTGGCCGGGGGCCGGACGGCCCGCGGGCTTGGGGGCACCCGGGCGAGCGCCCGGACGGGGGCCTGCCGGCGCCGAGGAGGCGGCCTGGGCAGCCGGAGCGGCCGGCGGAGCGGTGAACTCCGGGGCGGCCGGAGCCGGGCTGACCGGTGCGGCGGGCGCTGCGGGCTCGGCCGGGGCGGCCGGAGCTGCGGGCGCCGGCTTGGGCGTCGGCGGCTTCGGGCCCGGACGCGGACCGGGAGCGGCCGGAGAGGCCGCGGGCTTGTCGGCCGCGGCGGCGGGCTTGGCCGCCGGCGGCTTCGGCGCGGCCGGACCCGGACGGGCGGCCTGCGCGGGAGAGGGGGACGCCGAGCCCGCGGGGGCCGGCGGCTTGGGGGCGGCCTGCTTGCGCGGCGCCCCGGGCTTGGCGGCGGCCTTGCCGTTGCCACCACCCGTGTTCAATGCGTCAGTCAATTTCCGTACAACGGGCGCCTCGATCGTCGAGGACGCCGAACGTACGAATTCACCGAGTTCTTGGAGCTTGGCCATGACGACCTTGCTCTCTACGCCGAACTCCTTGGCGAGCTCGTATACCCGGACCTTAGCCACTTCGCTCCTTTTAGGTCCGGGTTACGCCGGACCGTCGCTACTTCATGGGCGTACTCATCGCGTGCTCATCGAGTGCTCATCGCAATCTCGACCTACTTCCAACTCGCGGAATACCAGGGCCGCGCGGGGTTCCGCGCGACCTTCCTTACGGTGTTGCCTGCTGGGCAACTGTCTCGACGACTCGGCGCAAGTCCGCCGTGTCGAGCGGGCCCGGGGCCCGGAAGGCCCTCGGGAACGCTCTACGTCGGACCGCCAGGTCGAGACAGACCGGGACGGGGTGGATATACGCACCCCGGCCGGGCAGCGTACCGCTTGGATCGGGGGCGCAGACGCCCTCTTTCGCCACGATGCGCAGCAGATCGCTCTTGGCCGCTCGCTCCCGGCACCCCACACAGGTGCGTTCAGGGCATGCGCGGGCTTGCGTCCGGCCAGACACGATTAAGTCTACCTCCCCGTACCGACCTCACCCCTTTGGGGCAAAAATCGAACGGTTGTTGTCTTGATCAGGGCTCGATCAGCCCTGATCGGCACCGGTCAGGACACCGGTCAGGCCTCCGTTCAGGCCTCCGGAGAGTCCTGCGGCTGCTCGGTGTCCGGACGGATGTCGATGCGCCAGCCCGTGAGCCGCGCGGCGAGGCGGGCGTTCTGGCCCTCCTTGCCGATCGCGAGGGACAGCTGGTAGTCGGGCACCGTCACCCGGGCGGAACGGGCCGCCATGTCGACGATCTCCACCTTGCTGACCCGCGCCGGGGAGAGCGCGTGGGCGACCATCTCGCCCGGGTCGTCCGACCAGTCGACGATGTCGATCTTCTCGCCGTTGAGCTCGGCCATGACGTTGCGCACGCGCTGGCCCATCGGGCCGATGCAGGCGCCCTTGGCATTGAGGCCGGAGCGGGTCGAACGCACCGCGATCTTGGTCCGGTGACCGGCCTCGCGGGCGATGGCCGAGATCTCGACCGACCCGTCGGCGATCTCAGGCACCTCGAGCGCGAAGAGCTTCTTGACGAGGTTCGGGTGCGTGCGCGACAGCGTGACCGAGGGGCCACGGACGCCCTTCGCCACCCGGACGACGTACGAACGAAGGCGCAGGCCGTGGCCGTACTCCTCGCCGGGCACCTGCTCCTGCACCGGCAGGATGGCCTCGAGCTTGCCGATGTCGACGAGCACGTTCTTCGGGTCGCGGCCCTGCTGGACGACGCCCGTGACGATGTCGCCCTCACGGCCCGCGTACTCGCCGAGCGTCGCGTCGTCCTGGGCGTCGCGCAGGCGCTGCAGGATGACCTGCTTGGCGGTCGTCGCGGCGATGCGGCCGAAGTCCGACGGGGTGTCGTCGAACTCCTTGGCCTCCTGGCCCTCTTCGAGGTCCGCCGGGTCCTCCGTCGCCCACACCGTGACGTGGCCGCTTTCGCGGTCCAGCTTCACGCGTGCGCGACGGAAGCTGCCGTCGGTGCGGTGGTAGGCGATGAGGAGAGCGGACTCGATCGCCTCGACCAGCAGGTCGAAGGAGATCTCCTTCTCGCGGACCAGACCCCGCAGGGCACTCATGTCGATGTCCACGGCTACGCCTCCTCTTCCTTCTTGTCCTTGCGGTTGAACTCGACCTCGACGCGCGCCTTGGCGATCGCGTCGAAGGTGAGCCTGCGGGCGGTGGGCTTGCGCCCCTTCACGCCCGGTACTTCAAGATCCACACCTTCGTCGTCCACTTCGAGGATGCGGGCGATCACGTCGTCGCCGCCCTCCGCCAGCTGGAACTTCACCAGGCGGCCGACGGCCCGCAGGTAGTGGCGGTGCTCCGTCAGCGCGCGCTCGGCGCCCGGGGAGCCGACTTCGAGGGTGTATTCACCGTCGCCCATCGCGTCGCTCTCGTCGAGCTTCTCGGAGAGTTCGCGGCTGATCTCGGCGATCTGGTCCAGGTCCACGCCGTCGTCGGAGTCGATCACCACGCGCAGCACCCGCTTGCGTCCGACCGAGGCCACTTCGATCTCTTCGAGATCCAGTTCCTTCGAGCTGACGAGCGGTTCCAGCAGTTCTCGCAGCCTCTCGCTCTGGGTGGTGCTCATCCGGGTGACTCCTCGGCCGCGTGTGCTGTTGTGGGATCGTCGTGTGTCAGGTCAAAGGGTATCCGGTCCGGAGAGGTGTTGCCGCCGCCGTCCACCCGCTGTCCGCCCGCCGCCCGGCCGCCGCGCGCCCGGCTTCGAGCCGCTCACGAGTACGAGGGCCGCGCGAAGGTACGGTGATCACCGGGCTCCCGCCCGGCTTCGCCCGCCCGCCCTCCGACTGCCTGCCTTTCCCGACCGCTTGTCTTTTCCTGCTGTCTCTTCTGCTGTCTTTCCTCCTGTCTTTTCCTGACTGCCTGCCTTTCTGGCCTTCCTGCCGAGGACGTCTGCTGTGCCGTCGTATCCCACCCCCTCGCACGCCCGCTCAGGGCCGCGCCGCAGGAGTCTGCTGACCGGGGCCGCCGGAGCGGCGGGGGCCGTGCTGCTCTCTGGCTGCTCGGGCTCCGACTCCACCGACGCGGACGAGCGTCCTTCCGCCGCCGCGCGGCTGCGCGCTCTTGCCGCCAAGGACAGCGGTGAGCTGCTCGGGCGGTACGACGCCGTCCTTGCCGCGCATCCCGCGCTCGCCGGACGGCTCGATCCGCTGCGGGCGGAGGTGAAGCGGCACGAGACGGTCCTGGCCGAGGGCTCCACTCCCCCGGCTCCCCACTCCTCGTCCGGCTCCCCGTCCGCATCCGCCTCGCCCGCACCGAAGCCCTCCGTCCCCAAGGACGAGAAGGACGCCGTGCGCGAGCTCGCCGAGGCCGAGCGGGATCTCGCGAAACGGCGCGGGAGCGCGCTGCTCGACGCGCCCGCGGAGCTGGCCAGGCTGCTCGCGTCGGTGGCCGCCGCGGGCGCCGCGCACGCGTATCTGCTGACGGAGGGCGCCAAGTGAGCGATTCCAAGGACGAGTTGAAGGCGGTACAGGCCGCTCTCGCAGCCGAGCACGCGGCCGTGTACGGCTTCGGGGTCGTCGGCGGCAGGATCGGCGAGGGGCGCAGGTCCGAGGCTCGCACGGCGTACGACACGCACCGCGCCCGGCGCGACGAGCTGCAGCGTGCCGTGCGCGACCTGGGCGGCGAGCCCGAGCCGTCGGCAGCCGCCTACGCACTCCCCTTCGCCGTGCCGGACTCCGCGGCGGCCGTGCGGCTCGCGACGGACCTCGAGGAGCGGGTCGCGGGGGTCTACTCGGATCTCGTACGGGCCTCCACCGGCGCCCGGCGCGGGAGCGCCGCCGAGGCGCTGCGGGACGCGGCGGTCCGTGCGGCGCGGTGGCGCGGCGGGAGCGTAACCTTCCCTGGTCTCGCCGAGCGGGCCACCGGGCAGGACACTTCCGCGTCCGCGGCCCCCAAGGCGTAGCGCGCTCTTGGCAGTAATGCTGTTGGCAGTCAGGAAGGGAACGACTCGCGTATGGCTCTCGAACCGCCCCAGCGCCTGGTCACCGCACTCGGTGAGACGGCGCAGGACGGCGACGACTGGCTGGAGAGGCTGCCCGAGGCAGCCGAACAGGCCGTCGCTCTACGCGAGTTGACCGTCGAGCGCGTTCACGTGCCCGGTGGACGCAGCGGTCTCGTCATCCTGGTACGCCTCGCCGACGGCACGCCCGCGGTCCTGAAGCTGGTGCCGCCGAGGTCGCGGCCGCAGAGCGAGCGGGCCGCGCTCGCGCACTGGGGCGGGTTCGGTGCCGTACAGCTGCTCGACCCTTCGGCTCCGTCCGCCGCTGACGGTGCGCTCCTCCTCGAGCGGCTGCACCGCGATGTGTCGGTGCGTTCGCTGCCCGAGGCCAAGGCCCTCCTGGAGGCGGCGGGCACCCTGCGCCGGCTGTGGGTGGAGCCGCCGTCGGACCACCGCTTCGAGACGGTCGCCGAGCGGACGGGGCGGCAGGCCGAGGCGATGCGAGCGTCCGCCGACGGGGAGGTCGCACCGCTGGTCGAGGCCGCCCTCGCCGCGCGTGAGGAGCTCCTTGGCGGGGACGCGGAGGAGCGGCTGCTGCACGGGACGTTCCGGCAGAGCAAGGTCCTCGCGGGCGAGCGGCTGCCGTGGCTGGCCGTGGGGCCCGATCCGGTGGTGGGTGAGTGTGCGTTCGACCTGGCGCGTCTTGTGCGGGACCGGGTGGAGGACCTGATCGCCTCGCCATCGGGGGCGTCGATCACCCGTCGTCGGGTCAAGAAGCTCGCCGAGTCGCTGGATGTGGATCAGGAGCGGTTGCGGGGGTGGACGTTGTTCCGGGCGGTGGAGTCCGGGGTGCGGGCCCGCCGTGTGGGGCGGGAGCAGGATGCGGAGCTGCTGCTTGAGTTCGCCGGGTGGCTGTAGAGGGCGTTTCCTTTCCCCAACCCCGCCCCTTCCCGAGAACCCGCTGGGCGCGGGGGCCCTGTGCCTTGTGGTTGCCGTCATCACCGGCTTCGCCGAGTTCGTCCTCAATCGCCGGACGGGCTGAGAATCTTTCAGCCGTCCGGCGTTTGAGGACCGGGGTCTGGGGCGGAGCCCCGGGTAGGCCCAGGGCGCAGGCATGGTTTTCGGGAAGGGGCGGGGTGGGGGAAAGCCCCGCAGGGACTCAGCGCCAGCCCACTCAGGCCGTCAGCCGCGCGACCGCCTCCGCCACGGTCAGCTCCTCGCGCTCCCCGGTCCTGCGGTCCTTCAGCTCCACCACGCCCTCGGCGGAGCGGCGGCCCGCGACCAGGATCTGCGGCACGCCGATCAGCTCCGCGTCCGTGAACTTCACGCCGGGCGAGACGCCCGCCCTGTCGTCGACCAGGACCCGTACGCCCGCCGCGTTCAGCTGCTCGGAGACGTCGAGGGCGAGCTCCGTCTGGAGTGCCTTGCCCGCGGCCACCACGTGGACGTCGGCGGGGGCGATCTCCTTGGGCCAGCACAGACCCTTGTCGTCCGCCGTCTGCTCGGCGAGCGCCGCCACCGCGCGTGAGACGCCGATGCCGTACGAACCCATGGTCACGCGGACCGGCTTGCCCTGCTGGCCGAGGACGTCGAGCTGGAAGGCGTCGGCGAACTTGCGGCCGAGCTGGAAGATGTGGCCGATCTCGATGGCGCGGTCCAGCTTCAGGCCGGTTCCGCACTTGGGGCAGGGGTCGCCCTCCTCGACGACCACGACGTCGAGGTAGTCGTCGACCTCGAAGTCACGGCCCGCGACGACGTTCTTCGCATGCGTGTTGAGCTTGTTCGCGCCGGTGATCCAGGCCGTACCGGCCGCCACCCGCGGGTCGGCGATGTAGCGGACCTTGTCCAGACCCTGCGGGCCGACGTAGCCGCGTACGAGATCGTCGCGACCCTCGAAGTCCTCGGCCGTCACCAGCTCCACGACGGCCGGCGCCAGGTGCTCGCCGAGCTTGCCGAGGTCGACCTCGCGGTCGCCGGGAACGCCCACGGCGACGATCTCGCCGTCGACCTTGACCAGGAGGTTCTTCAGGGTCGCGGACGCGTGCACACCGAGGTGGGCGGCGAGCGTCTCGATGGTCGGGGTGTCGGGGGTGTCGAGGTTCTCGACGGGGCCGTGCGCGGAACCGTCGACCACCGGGGCGACGAAGGAGACCGCCTCCGTGTTGGCCGCGTAGTCGCACGCGGGGCAGTCCACGAACGTGTCCTCACCGGCGGGCGCGGGCGCCAGGAACTCCTCGGAGGCCGAGCCGCCCATCGCGCCGGAGACGGCGGAGACGATGCGGTGGTCGAGGCCGAGGCGCTCGAAGATCTTGATGTACGCGGCGCGGTGCAGGGCGTAGGACTCGGCGAGGCCCTCGTCCGTCGTGTCGAAGGAGTACGAGTCCTTCATCTGGAACTCGCGGCCACGGAGCACACCGGCGCGGGGACGGGCCTCGTCGCGGTACTTCGTCTGGATCTGGTAGAGGATCACCGGCAGGTCCTTGTAGGACGAGCACTGGTCCTTGACGATCTGGGTGAAGATCTCCTCGTGCGTGGGGCCGAGGAGGTAGTCCGCGCCCTTGCGGTCCTTGAGGCGGAAGAGCAGGTCGCCGTACTCGTCGTAGCGGCCCGTCACGTCGTACGACTCCTTGGGCAGGAGCGCGGGCAGGAGTACTTCCTGGGCGCCGATGGCGTCCATCTCCTCGCGCACGACGTGGGAGATGTTCTCCAGGACCTTCTTGCCGAGCGGCAGCCAGGACCAGATGCCGGCGGCGGTGCGGCGGACGTATCCGGCCCGGACGAGCAGCTTGTGGTTGAGCGTCTCCGCGTCCGCCGGGTCGTCGCGCAGTGTCTTGATCATCAATCGGGACATGCGCTGGACCTGGGCCATGGTGAACTCCTGCGTGGAAAGAATGATGTGCAGGAGGTTAGCCGGGGGCCGGGTGCGGGTGGAAATCGGTTAGCTGCCGGGCCGTCTCAGCGGCAGGGGCGCGCCCATCACCGCGTACGGCTTCGGGGCGCTGGGGAACTGGACGTTGCGGGCCAGGTCGGCGTAGCCCAGGGAGCGGTAGAGGCCGCGTGCGGGGCTCTCCGTGTCGATCGCGGAGAGGATCGAGCGGGGCTGGTCGGCGGTCTCCGTGATGGTGGTGATCAGGGTGCGGCCGACTCCGCGGTTCTGGTAGCCGGGCTGCACGTGGAGCTCGGTGATCACGAAGGAGTCGTCGAGCCAGCCGTCCACGCCTCCGGCCCGCAGATACGGCTCGACGACCGTGGACCACCAGTGGCCCCGGTCGTTGGGCATGCCGTAGACGAAGCCGACGAGCCGTCCCTCGGGGGTGGTGGCGCCGAGCGCGCGGGCGCCGGGGTAGGTGATGTGCCGCAGCACGATCTGCCGCCGCACGGTCACCTCGTCGTCGCTGAGACCGAAGGCGTGGGCCTGCACCCGCAGCGCTTCGTCCACGTGCGTGGCGAGGTCCAGCGGCCCGATCACGACGTCGTCAGTCATGCGCCGAACTTTAACTCGCGGACGCGGGTACGTGAGGAGTGCGGTGTGAGACGCGACGGGCTAGAACAGGACGCTCATGAACGCCCCGACCTCCTGGAACCCGACCCGCCGGTACGCCGCCCTGGCCGCGGTGTTGAAGTCGTTGACGTAGAGGCTGACGATCGGGGCGACGTCCGCGAGGGCGTAGCCGAGGACGGCGGCCATGCCCGGCGCGGCGAATCCCTGGCCCCGGTACTCGGGGGCCACCCAGACGCCCTGCACCTGGCAGGCCTGCGCCGTGGCCGCGCCGATCTCGGCCTTGAAGATGACCTTGCCTTCGCGGTCGAGGCGGGCGAACGACCGCCCTGCGCCGACCAGTTCGGCGACCCGCGCCTGGTAGAGGAGGCCGCCGTCGCCTGCGAGGGGCGAGATGCCGACCTCTTCGGTGAACATCGCCACGCACGCGGGCATGATCGTCTCCATCTCGTCCTTGCGGACGCGACGGACGTAGGGGTCGGGGGCGATGTCCCGCGGGAGGCGGTCGGTGACCATCAGGGGCTGCTGCGCGCGGACCTCGCGGGCGGGGCCCCAGGACGGTTCCAGGAGCCGCCAGAGCTGGGCGGTGGGTTCGGCGGGGCCGACGATGGAGGAGCAGCGGCGGCCTGCCCTGCGGGCGCGGTCCGCGAAGGCGCGTACGGCTCGCGGGGTCGCGCATATGGGGACGAGGTTGGCGCCCGCGTAGCAGAGGGACTCCAGCATGCCGTCCTGGTACCAGCCCCACATCTCGCCGCCGAGGCGCCACGGGTCGAGGCCCGCGACCCGGACCCTCGAGGCCACGAAGGCGTTGGCCACCGGCTCGCGGTCCAGGACAGCAAGCGCGGCGTCCAGGTCACTCGGTTCGAGAACCCTGGTGGTGGTCTGAGTCAACACGTGCGGGGGCCTCACCATTACGGTCTGCTAGATCTCCGCACTGTACCTGGCGGGGGCGCCTTGTGCGGGGTGCCTTTTGTCCTCCGGGGTTCGCCCCTGCGGGCGGGGGCTTCCCGCGGGCCTGGGGCCTTGCGCCGCGGGGTTCGTCGCCTTCGCCTCTGCGGGCTGGCGGCTTTTCTTCGCCGCTTCGCGGCAGGTTTTCCCACCCGCCCACCCGATTGCCCTGCGTAATAGGGCGCCCCCCCCGGGCAACACTTGGGCCCCGCCACCAAACGGTGGCGGGGCCCAGGTCACGTATCAAGCCACGCGCAGCTCAGCGCGGCGCGACCGCTAGGCGCCGATGGCGACCGTCGGTTCGCCCGACGGGATTCCGTCCTTCTCCATCTGCTCGGCGATCTTCATCGCCTCTTCGATGAGGGTCTCCACGATCTTCGACTCGGGGACGGTCTTGATGACCTCGCCCTTGACGAAGATCTGCCCCTTGCCGTTGCCGGACGCCACGCCGAGGTCGGCCTCGCGGGCCTCGCCGGGGCCGTTCACGACGCAGCCCATGACGGCGACGCGGAGGGGGACCTCCATGCCGTCGAGGCCCGCGGTGACCTCCTCGGCCAGCTTGTAGACGTCGACCTGGGCACGGCCGCAGGACGGGCAGGAGACGATCTCCAGGCGGCGCGGCTTGAGGTTGAGGGACTCCAGGATCTGGATGCCGACCTTGATCTCCTCCACCGGCGGTGCCGAGAGGGAGACGCGGATCGTGTCGCCGATGCCCTCGGAGAGCAGCGCGCCGAAGGCGACCGCCGACTTGATCGTGCCCTGGAAGGCCGGTCCGGCCTCCGTCACGCCGAGGTGCAGGGGGTAGTCACTGGCCGCGGCAAGCTGGCGGTAGGCGTTGACCATGACCACCGGGTCGTTGTGCTTGACCGAGATCTTGATGTCCCTGAAGCCGTGCTCCTCGAAGAGCGACGCCTCCCAGAGGGCCGACTCGACAAGGGCCTCCGGGGTGGCCTTGCCGTACTTCTTGAGAAGGCGCGCGTCCAGGGAGCCCGCGTTGACACCGATCCGGATCGGGGTGCCCGCGTCGTTCGCGGCCCGCGCGATCTCCTTGACCTTGTCGTCGAACTGCTTGATGTTGCCCGGGTTCACACGGACCGCGGCGCATCCGGCGTCGATCGCGGCGAAGACGTACTTGGGCTGGAAGTGAATGTCCGCGATCACCGGGATCTGCGACTTGCGCGCGATGGTCGCGAGGGCGTCCGCGTCGTCCTGTGTCGGGCAGGCGACGCGCACGATCTGGCAGCCGGACGCGGTCAGCTCCGCGATCTGCTGCAGCGTCGCGCCGATGTCCGACGTACGCGTCGTGGTCATCGACTGCACCGACACCGGCGCGTCTCCGCCGACAGCGACCGTCCCGACCTGAATCTTGCGGCTGACCCTGCGGTCGGCGAGCTTGGTCGGAACGGACGGGATTCCGAGAGAAATGGCAGTCATCTGGCGTGCATCCCCAAGGTGTGGATCATGGTCCCGAGATCGGCGGGCTCCAGGCTTCGAGATTACGGCACCCCGAAGGGCCCGAGCACATCACGCCCCTGAGTCCACCCAATAGTGGGCGGCCAGCCACATACAGTGCCTGGCCGCCGCAAACTTTACGCAATCAGGAAATTCTGACTGGGTTAACTACATCCGCGATCAGGACGAGGATCGTGAAGCAGATGAAGATTCCGGCCACCACGTAGGCGACGGGCATCAGCTTCGCGACGTCGAAGGGGCCCGGGTCGGGCCGCTTCAGGAGCTTGGCCGCGTGGCGCCGCAGCGATTCCCACAGTGCTCCCGCGATGTGCCCGCCGTCCAGCGGAAGGAGCGGCAGCATGTTGAACAGGAACAGCGAGAGGTTGAAGCCCGCCACCAGGAACAGCATCATCGCGATCTGGTTCTCCGGCGGGATGTCGAGCGTGAAGACCTCGCCGCCCACCCTTGCCGCGCCCACGACACCCATCGGGGAGTCCTGCTTGCGGTCGCCGTCACCGAAGGCCGCGTCCCACAGGTCGGGGATCTTGGACGGGAGAGCGACGAGTGACTCGACGCCGTTCTCCATCATGTCGCCCATGCGGCTGACGGAGTCGCCGAAGCCCTGCTGGACGATGCCGGTGGCGGGGGTGAAGCCGAGGAAGCCCGCGTAGACGTACTTCCCTTCGACGTAGCCGCCTTCGCCGTCCGTCTTGCTGACCTGGTTCTTGATCAGGTTCGCGTGCAGATCCACCTGCTTGCCGTCGCGCTCGACCGTGATGGTGGCCGGGCCGATGGTCTCGCGAATCTTTCCCTGGAGCGCGGACCAGTCGTCGACGGGCTTGCCCTGGAAGGCGACGATCTTGTCACCGAGCTTCAGTCCTGCCGCCTTGGCGGGCGCGACCGTGTCGCCCTTCGCGCACTTGGCGCGGTTCTCGCTCTGCTGGATGACGCAGTCGGACACCTTGCCGACGGACGTCGTCTGGGTGCTGATGCCGAACGTCATCATCACGCCGAGGAAGATCGCCACGGCGAGGATCAGGTTCATGAACGGGCCCGCGAACATCACGATCACGCGCTTCCACGGCTTGCGCGTGTAGAAGAGACGGCTCTCGTCGCCGGGCTTGAGCTCCTCGAAGGCGGCCGACCGCGCGTCCTCGATCATGCCGCGCCAGGGGGACGTCGAACGTGCCTCGATGCGGCCGTCAGGACCTGGCGGGAACATGCCGATCATGCGGATGTAGCCGCCGAGGGGGATGGCCTTGACGCCGTACTCGGTGTCGCCCTTCTTGCGCGAGAAGATCGTCGGGCCGAAGCCGACCATGTACTGCGGCACCCGGATGCCGAACAGCTTGGCGGTCGACAGGTGGCCCAGCTCGTGCCAGGCGATCGAGAACAGCAGCCCGACCGCGAAGACGACTATGCCGAGGATCATCATCAAGGTCGTCATGCGCGGGCCTCCGCGGTCGCCTTCGCCGTCAGTTCACGTGCCCGGGCACGCGCCCAGGTCTCCGCTTCGAGGACGTCCGCGACGGTCAGGGAAGTTCCCGCCGACGGCGTGCCGTGTTCGGCGACGACCTTCGTGACAGTTTCCATGATTCCGTTGAAGGGCAGGGCGCCGTTCAAGAACGCGTCCACGCACTCCTCGTTGGCGGCATTGAACACCGCCGGGGCCGTGCCCGCGAGCTTCCCCACATGTCGGGCGAGCCCGACCGACGGAAAAGCGTCGTTGTCGAGGGGGAAGAACTCCCAGCTCGACGCCCTCCTCCAGTCGAACGCCGGGGCCGCGTCCGGCACCCGCTCGGGCCAGCCGATGCCGATGGCGATCGGGCCGCTCATGTCGGGCGGCGTGGCCTGGGCGAGGGTCGATCCGTCGGTGAACTCCACCATGGAGTGCACGTACGACTGGGGGTGGACCACGACCTCGATCTGCTCGAAGGGGATGTCGTAGAGGAGGTGCGCCTCGATGACTTCCAGGCCCTTGTTGACGAGCGTCGCGGAGTTGACGGTGATGACAGGCCCCATGGCCCAGGTGGGGTGCGCGAGCGCCTCGTCCGGTGTGACGTTCGCCAGATCGGCCTTCGTACGTCCCCGGAACGGGCCGCCGGACGCCGTGACGACGAGCTTGCGCACATCGGCGCGGGTGCCCGCGGCGAGCGCCTGGAAGAGGGCGGCGTGCTCGGAGTCGACGGGGATGATCTGCCCCGGCTTGGCGAGCGCCTTCACCAGCGGGCCGCCGACGATCAGCGACTCCTTGTTGGCAAGCGCGAGGGTGCGGCCCGCCTCGAGCGCGGCGAGGGTCGGCGCGAGCCCGATGGATCCGGTGATGCCGTTCAGGACGGTGTGGCACGCGGAGGCGGCGAGCTGCGTGGCGGCCTCGGGCCCGGCGAGGATCTCGGGCAGCGGCTCGGTGCCGTACTGCCCCTTCAGCGCCTCGCGCAGCGCCGGTACGACGTCCTCGCGGGCCACCGCGACGGTCCGCACCCGCAGCTGCCGTGCCTGCTCGGCGAGCAGCGCGACGCGGCCTCCGGCGGCGGAGAGCGCGGTGACGCGGAAGCGACGGGGGTTGCGCAGGACGAGGTCGATGGCCTGGGTGCCGATCGAACCGGTCGAGCCGAGGATGACGATGTCCCGCGGTCCGTCCGTGACGACGGGGTCGAAGACGAGATGCGGGTCGGCGAGGGGGGCTGGACTGTCGCTCATCCCCCCATTCTTGCCTGGGAGGCTGTGTGCGGGTGCACCGCTCCCCGATCCGGTCGGTCGGAATCGTGTTCCGGGGCGTTTCCTGCGAGAGGGAACGCCCCGGAAAGCGTGTCAGCGGATCGGACGGTGGACGTTCTCCCGCTTGGAGGGACCTGGTGTGGCGTCCGCGATCCAGGGGCCCTCCCCGCTGGGGTCGACGACGCCGGATTCAAGCCAGGTGTACGTGCCGGACAGGACGCCCTTGACCACCTTGTGGTCGATGTCGTCCGTGTTGGTCCACAGGCGGTCGAAGAGTTCGTCGACGCGGATGCGGGACTGCCGGCAGAACGCGTCGGCCAGCTGGTAGGCCTCGCGGCCGTGGTCCTCCGTCGTCCGCAGGAGCTCGGCGCGTACGCATGCCGCGCTCATCGCGAAGAGCTCGGCGCCGATGTCGACCACGCGGCCCAGGAAGCCCTGCTTGGTCTCCATCTTTCCCTGCCAGCGCGACATGGCGTAGAACGTCGAGCGGGCCAGCTTGCGGGCGGCCCGCTCCACGTAGCGCAGATGCGGGGAGAGGTCCGTGTGGCCGCTGGGGTGGAACTCCGCGTACGAGCGCGGGAGCTGACCCGGGCCCGTGACCAGCTTCGGCAGCCAGCGGGCGTAGAAGCCGCCTGCCTTCGCGCCCGCCTTCGCCTTGTCGGAGAGGGACTTGTCCGGGTCGATCAAGTCGCCGGCCACCTTGAGGTGCGCGTCCACCGCCTCGCGGGCGATGAGCAGGTGCATGATCTCCGTCGAGCCCTCGAAGATGCGGTTGATGCGCAGGTCGCGCAGGACCTGTTCGGCAGGGACCGCGCGTTCGCCGCGGGCCGCGAGGGACTCCGCCGTCTCGAAGCCGCGACCGCCGCGGATCTGCACGAGCTCGTCGGCCATCAGACAGCCCATCTCGGAGCCGTACAGCTTGGCGAGCGCGGCCTCGATGCGGATGTCGTTGCGGTCCTCGTCGGCCATCTGCGACGACAGGTCGAGTACGGCTTCGAGGGCGAAGGTCGTCGCCGCGATGAAGGAGATCTTCGCGCCGACCGCCTCGTGGAACGCGACCGGCTTGCCCCACTGCTCGCGTGCGCCCGACCACTCGCGGGCGATCTTCAGGCACCATTTGCCCGCGCCGACGCACATCGCGGGCAGCGAGAGGCGTCCGGTGTTGAGGGTCGTGAGGGCGATCTTCAGACCCGCGCCCTCCGGGCCGATGCGGTGCGCGGCCGGGACGCGGACCTGGTGGAAGCGGGTCACGCCGTTCTCCAGGCCGCGCAGGCCCATGAAGGCGTTGCGGTGCTCGACGGTGATGCCGTCCGCCGCGGCCTCCACCACGAAGGCCGTGATGCCGCCCTTGTGGCCCTCGGACTTCGGTACGCGCGCCATGACGACCAGGAGGTCGGCGACGACGCCGTTCGTGGTCCAGAGCTTCACGCCGTCAAGGACGTACGAATCCCCGTCGGGCACGGCCGCCATCGCCATGCGCGCAGGGTCGGAGCCGACGTCCGGTTCGGTCAGGAGGAACGCGCTGATGTCGGTGCGGGCGCAGCGCGGAAGGAACTCGTCCTTCTGCTCCTGGGTGCCGAACTGCTTGAGCGGCTGGGGTACGCCGATCGACTGGTGCGCGGAGAGCAGCGCGCCGATGGAGGGATTGGCGGATCCGACGAGGGCGAGGGCCTTGTTGTAGTACACCTGCGTGAGGCCGAGCCCGCCGTACTTGGTGTCGATCTTCATGCCGAGCGCGCCGAGCTCCTTGAGCCCGTTGATGACCTCGTCGGGGATCTTCGCCTCGCGCTCGATGCGGGCCGAGTCGATCTTCGTCTCGCAGAAGTCGCGGAGCTTGGCGAGGAACTCCTCGCCGCGCCGGGCGTCCTCGTCGGCGGGCATGGGGTGCGGGTGGATCAGGTCGAGCCTGAAGCGGCCGAGGAAGAGTTCCTTGGCGAAGCTTGGCTTGCGCCAGTCCTGTTCACGGGCGGCCTCGGCAACCTGCCGGGCCTCGCGCTCGCTGACGGACGCCCCGGAAGGGGGTGTGGGTTGTTCGGGCATTGAGGAGCTCACCTCGCCGCGAAGTGGGGCCGATCGGCTCCGGTTGACCCGATCTCGACCCGGTCGGTTACTGACTGGTGCTACTCGATCGTATGGATCGTATGTACCCGATTCGTCCGGAGCCCACCAGCCCTCGCGCAGCGTTCGGCGCACGGCGTCCTCGTGCATCCGCCTGAACGAGAACGGCCGGAGCCCCCGCACAGGGGGTCCCGCATAAGCACCCTGGCCCCCAGCTCCGTCAGGAAGCCCTCTCTGCGGACATTCCGTTCACGAACCCGAGCGACCTGAGTCCCTCGGCCGCACAGAGCCCGTCTGACGCACCGCCAACTTCCGTCTGGAGCAGCTGGTAGTCGGCGCCCTGCTGGTGACCCCAGTGCATCGCAGCACGCCACAGTGCCCGACCGTATCCGTGCCCACGGCACTCGGGCAGTACACCGAAGTACTGGGGCAGGAGTCGCAGCGCACCTGTGGCGTCCATCATGGTCTCCATTGGTCCGATCGCTCCGGCGACACGGCCCTCGTGGAGGACGGTCAGGACCGGGCCCATGGAGCCGGCCCGCATCTGCTTGTGGAGGAACGCGAATCCGTCCGGCGTCATTCGCTGGGCGAACTCACCGAACCCAGCCTCGCCGGTCAGCTCCTTGTACTCCTGCGGTGGCGTCTGGGGCGGCTCTCCCGGACCGGCCTTGAAGTCTTTGAGCTGCACGCGGGTGCCGACACCTCGCGCGTCTGCCTCGGGAGCGTCGGGGCCGCAGAACCACACCACGCGGGCGTTCGCCGCGCCGACAGCGGGGGCGAGCCTGCGGGCCAGATCGGCGCCGGCCGTCAACGCCTCTGGATTCCCGTAGACGTAGACCTTGACCGCTCCGGCACCGCGCTCCACGAGCGTGGGCACGAGGGTCTGCTCCTGGTCGTGCTCAATGGCATCGACGAGGACGCGCTCCGTCTTCGTGTCGGACCATCGCCGGTCCTTGTCGTACGTGAGGAACCGGCCGCTTCCGGCAGTCTCCACGACGGCATCGAAGAGGTCGGGAAGCGAATCCTCCCATCGCACAGGGCCGAGAGTTGGAACGTACGGGACGGTCATCACTGGCTCAAGCCAGGCCCACTCGAAGCGCATGGCTGCACGCTACTCAGCGGGCACACACGGAGCAGGCCCCGACGCGTTTCGTGCCAGGGCCTGCTCACCTACGACCGGTCCTCTCCCCCGCTTGGTACTAGTGCGGGTTATCGTCCCCCGCATTGCAGGAGCACTTCGCACTGTCCATCAGGTCGTCCAGGTCGGCCACGGCCGTGATCGTGGTGACCTTCGGCGCCGGGGACAGGACGGGCCGCGTGAAATACGGCAGAGCGTCACCGGCCTGGGTCGGACCCTCGTCCGGGAACGGTCGCCTTGGGGAGATCTCAACTGCCACTGCGGTCATGCCTTCACCTTCACTTTCTGTCCGTGCTGGCAGTAGCTCGCCAGCGGAGCCTTCGCCTCCTGGTAGTGCTTGGCCAGAGGCCTGCAGACGGTGCAAGCGCCGGAGAGCTGGCAACCTGAGCAGCCTCCGGTGCGAAGCATGAGTTGGTCCGCGATCGCACCCAGCCGGGTGAGGCCCTGAATCCCCTCGTTGGGGAGGCTGATCTGGCCGTCGCGGCCGATCTTGCAGATGGACACAAGACCGTGCGGGTCCATGTGGAAGAAGGTGTGTCCGGCGTTGCAGCCGGTGAACTGCTTGCGCATCCGCAGGTGCTCCTTGGACTGCGCTCCGAGGACCTCGCCGCCGCCATAGATGGTCGGCGTCATGTTCGTGTAGACCTCGTGGTCCACGCCCCACGACGTGCAGAGGTCGACCATCGCCTGTTCTTCGTGGGCGTTGTCCTCGGTGACGATGACGCTGACGCGCAGCGGCAGAAGCGCGGAGCGGGCGGCGTTCATGCCCTGTACGAACAGGTCCCAGGCGCCTTCGCGCTGCGTCAGCTCGTCGTAGCTGGTCTTCGTCGCCCCGTACATGGAGACAGTGACGCGGTAGGGCGGGAACTCCTTGAGCAGGTCAAGGAGGTTCTGCCGCCACAGCAGGGAGCCGTTGGTCGAGAGGGTGAGCATCATGCCCAGCCCGTACGCGTGCCGCCAGGACTTCATGAAGTCCTTGTCGATGGTGGGCTCGCCACCGGTGACCTGGAGCCACAGCACTCCGGCCTCCGCCATCAGGTCCAGGCAGTACCGCTTGTCCGGGAACGACATGCCTGACTGCACCTTCAATCCCAAGTAGCAGTGCTTGCAGGCGTAGTTGCAGCCGAGGTTGACCTCCCAGCTCGCCTTCGAGTAACCCCAGGTCGAAGGCTGTCGGACGAGCAGGACGTCACCGGCTGGGCGGCCGGTCACGTCGAGGTCGCCCCACTGCCCTCGTACGGCGTCGGCGAGCCACTCCGGGGCCGGCTCGTGCGGGTCGAGGGCGCGCAGCTCCTCGTAGTGCTGCTCGGGGAGCAGGGCGCCGCCGCGGCGGCCGGGCCGCACGAGGACGTGCTGTTCGAGGAAGGGGCTGACGATCAGAGAGTGCATGCGTCCTCCAGGGAGTCGAATCCGCCCCGGCCGAGATCAGCGCCCCGCGACCGGGGTGGGTACAGGGGGCGGAGCGGGCAGGGCGTCATTGCGTTGCGAAGCCGTAGGCGAGGGCGCTCATCACGGCCAGGAGGGCGGCCAGGTAGATGGCCTGAGCGGCGATGGTGTGCCACATCGGGATCTCGCAGACGGGCTGCTCCTCCGGGGGCGGCGCGACTTCGACCCAGACCCGCTTGCCCCACCGGAACTCGTCGACGCCCCACCGTGGCGTCAGGGCATCGATGAGGAAGAGGCCGCGCCCGCTCTCGCCGAGCGCCTCGTCGGTGCGCGCGATCTGAGGCACCTGCAGAGAAAGGTCAACGACCGCCACCTTCACCCGGTCCGTCGCGACGCGGGCCACCGTGACGCGGATCGAGGAACCCTTCCCATGGACGACTGCGTTGCCGACCAGCTCACTGGCCACCAAACGGGCCGTCTCCGCGAGCTCGCTCAATCCCCAGTCCGCGACAGCCTTGTCCACCATCTGCCGCGCCGCCCTGGCGGACTCCGCCTCTCGCGGCAGGATCCCGGTGAACGCCTCCGAGCCATCTGTGGCGTACAGAGCACACATCACGCGTCACCCGCCTTTCGCCGTAGTCGAAGGCGACGAGCGACGGCCGACTGAGTTCGGCAGAAGCCAGTGCCCGACACCTCGTGCCCGCTCGTCACCCGTCGTGGCGGATCTCTGCAGAACAGAGCCCACGGCCAACCGCCTCCCTCTAATCTCGTTACTGGGGGATGGCATCGACGTTATGGATTCGGCGCAGCGTCTTTAAGTGACTGTGAGTACAGGTGACTTGCCTCCCAAGGCACCGGGAAGGTCCTCCATGCGGCCGAACCTTCACCGAACCCTGACTGGCGGTACGGGTTCGGCCTCACGCGCACGAACGGGTTTGATCAGCGGGTACGTATTACGGGTCATTCGGGAACAGATGGGCTACACGCAGGAAGAGACCGCGGAGCTTCTCCGAGTGAGCATCGACACCGTCGCCGGCTGGGAGACCGGTCGCCGCCCCCTCACCTCCGTGCCCGTCGGGCAGATATTCACGACACGGTCCCGGCTGATGCAGATGGGCACCCCGCCCGCTCTGCTCCAGGCCCTTGAGCGCGGCCTGGAGGCCGACGTCCTGCTGTCGAGCGTCCTCGACGACGAGACACCGACCGGCAACAGCCCTCTCGGCGTGATGGTGATGCAGCGCGAGCTCGCCGAGGTGGTCGCCTGGCCGCTCAACGCAGTGCCCCCTGGCCCCATTCGGGATCTGCCGCTGCCAGCGCGCCCCCGGCGCGGTCCGGCGCCGACCGGTCCGCAGCTGACCGCGGACGAGCGCACCCAGTTCTTCAGGGTGATACGGCGCACCGCCGAACGAGCGCGGGGTGAGGAACAGTTCCTCCTCCGCCGCCAGGCCCTCTACCTCTCCGGCTACGACAACGCTTCCGACAGCGCCGAGTGGCTCGCCCACCAGCAGCGCACCGAGCGGCCGGGCGACTGGCTGTCCTCGTGGCTCAACGAGCGGTCCGTCGCCGCCGTCGCCGCCCGGCACGGTGACCGCGACCGCATGAACCACTTCATCGACCTCGTGCTCATCGACGACGACGCCGGCGAGTCCGCGAACCTGTCGTACTGGGCCTACTGGGTCGGCGAGATGACCACACCCCAGCTCAACGACGGCTTCATCGCCGACGGGGCCCCGGAGGTGTGGCCCGGCGACAAGCTGCTGACGCATCTGGTGGGCGGCCTCTCGCCCGAGCACGGCTACGTAGACCTCAACGTCCACAGCCTGTGGTCACTTCTCCAAATCCGGCCCAACCTCCTGCGCTCGGGGGCCGCCTCCCGCGCCCTTCGCGAGAGACTCCCCCTGATGTTGGATAGCCGGGACATCTCCTGGCGCGGACACCGCGAGTTGGAGAGCATCCGGTACGCGATCCGCCTCGCCGAGGCATGAGAGGAGCCCTACCGTGGCCGACGACCTGACTTCGGTTGCTCGATTCCTGTACGAGGCAGGGACGCTCAAGCACACGAAGCGCACCGGCTGGTGGATGGGCGGCGTCAAGGACCCCGAGTCCGTCGCCGAGCACTCGTGGCGCGTCGCCATCATCGCTTCGATCATCGCCAAGCTCGAAGGCGCCGACCCGGCCCAGGCCGCGTTCCTTGCCGTCTGGCACGACACCGGCGAGACCCGCACCGGCGACGTGAATCATCTCGGGAAGAAATACACCGGCGGAACTGAGGCCGACCCTCGTGACATCGCGGCCGACCAGTCGACCGGCTTCCCCAACGAACTGGCCGACGCGGTGCGTGACCTGATCGGCGAATACGAGGACAAGGAGACGCCCGAGGCACTCTGTGCCCGGGACGCCGACAAGCTGGAGTGCATGATCCAGGGCATCGAGTACCGCGAGCAGGGCTACACCAACATGCAGCGCTGGATCGACAATTCGCGCGGCCGGATCACCACGAAGTCCGCCGCACAGCTGGCCGACGCGGTACTCGAAACGGGCTCGCTGGACTGGTTCCGGGCCGCCCTCGGCGAGACGTCCTGAACGAGAACGGCCGGAGCCCCCGCACAGTGGGCTCCGGCCGTTCGGTTCGAGGTCTGGCTCAGAGGTCGAGGCCCGTCATGACCATGACCCGCTCGTACGTGTAGTCGTCCATCGCGAAGCGGACGCCCTCGCGGCCGACGCCGGACTGCTTGACGCCGCCGTACGGCATCTGGTCGGCGCGGTAGGAGGGGGCGTCGCCGATGACCACGCCGCCGACCTCGAGGGCGCGGTGGGCGCGGAAGGCGGTCTGCAGGTCGTGGGTGAAGACGCCCGCCTGGAGGCCGTACTTGGAGTCGTTGACGGCGGCGAACGCCTCCGCCTCGCCGTCGACCTTCCTGATCGTGAGGACGGGACCGAAGACCTCCTCGACGGCGATCGTCGCGTCCGCCGGTACGTCGGCGAGCACGGTCGGCGCGTACGAGGCGCCGTCGCGCTTGCCGCCCGCGAGGAGCTGCGCGCCCGCCTGGACGGCCTCGTCGACCCAGGACTCCACGCGCTTGGCGGCGTCCTCGTTGACGAGCGGGCCGACGTCCGTCTTCGGGTCGGACGGGTCGCCGGTGGCCTGGCCCTCAATGGCCGCAAGGACGCGCGGCACGAGCCGGTCGTACACGGAGGCGTCGGCGATGACCCGCTGCACCGAGATGCAGGACTGGCCGCCCTGGTAGTTGGAGAAGGTCGCGATGCGCGCGGCAGCCCAGTCGAGGTCCTCGTCGGAGGAGAAGTCGGACAGGACGACGGCGGCGCCGTTCCCGCCGAGCTCCAGGGTGCAGTGCTTGCGCGGCACCGAGTCCAGGATCGCGTACCCGACCTTCTCGGAACCCGTGAAGGAGATGACGGGAAGGCGCTCGTCCTGCACGAGGGCGGGCATCTTCTCGTTCGCGACCGGAAGGACCGACCAGGACCCGGCGGGCAGCTCGGTCTCGGCCAGCAGCTCGCCGATGATCAGACCGGAGAGCGGGGTCGCGGGCGCCGGCTTGAGGATGATCGGCGTGCCGGACGCGATGGCCGGGGCGATCTTGTGGGCGCAGAGGTTCAGCGGGAAGTTGAACGGCGCGATGCCGAGGACGACGCCCTTGGAGAAGCGGCGGGTGAAGGCGAGACGCCCCTGGCCACCGGCGTCGGTGTCGAGTCGCTGGGCCTCGCCGCCGTTGAAGCGGCGGGCTTCCTCCGAGGCGAACCGGAAGACGGATACCGCACGGCCGACCTCGCCGCGGGCCCACTTGATCGGCTTGCCGTTCTCGGCGGAGATGAGCTGGGCGATCTCTTCCGTCCGCTCGACGAGCCTGCGGCTCACGTGGTCGAGGGCCGCGGCCCGCACGTGCGCCGGGGTCGCGGCGAACTCGTCGCGCACGGCGTACGCGGCGGCGACGGCCTCCTCGACCTGCGCGTCGGTCGGAACGGCAGCCTTGCCGACGATCCGCCCGTCCCAGGGGGACGTGACGTCGAGAGTGGTCTCACCGGTGGTCTGGCGACCGGCGAGCCAGAAGGCGTGGATGGAAGTCATGTCGATTCCCGGCCCTTCCGCGAAGGTGTGTCTTGGGGGGTACGTTCCCCACCGTAGGGGCGGCAGAGGTCAGGGACGTTTGTCCGACGCGGAGTACTGCCCGGGGAGCCCGCGCCTCTTTGGCAGGGGCGCATTTCCCCCGTAGCTACTCCGTACCGCTCGAAGTCGCCTTCAGGGAGAGCCACAGCTCCATGCGCACGTCCGGGTCGTCCAACGAGCGGCCCAGGATCTCCTCGACCCTGCGCATGCGATAGCGCAGCGTGTGGCGGTGGACGCCGAGGTCCGCGGCTGCCGCGTCCCACTGGCCGTGGCGCGAGAGCCAGGCGCGCAGGGATGCGATCAGGTCGCCGCGTCCGGTGGCGTCGTGCTCGAACAGGGCGCGCAGCAGACCGTCGGCGAACGCGCGCACCGCGTCGTCGGCGAGCAGCGGCAGGACCGAGCCCGCCGCGAGGTCCTCGTGCTCGACCATCGCGCGGCCCCGGCGCCTGGCGATGGAGAGCGCCTGGTCGGCCTGCTTGTACGCGGTGGCCGCCGCGATCGGTCCCGCGGGGGCGGAGAGCCCGAGGAGGAGGGAAGTCCCCTCGCCCGCACCCTGCTCGGGCACCTCGGAACGTCCGGCCTCCAGCGCCTGCGCGTACGCGACGCACGCCGCCGCGCCCGCGCCGCCGTCCACGACGAGCAGCACGAGCCGCTCGCCGTAGGGGACGACGAGGAGTGCTTCACCGGCGCGTGCGGCGGCGGACTCGATGGCGTCGGTGAGCCCGGCGAACGGGTCGCCCTCCGCAGGCACGGGGGCGGTGGCAGGCACCTCCGCCACCACCAGACGGAACGGCGCGTCGAGCAGGCTCCCGTACAGCTCCCCCGCCACCGTGCGGGCGTGGTCGGGCTCCCCGGCGAGCAGCATCCGAAGGACGGCGGAGCCGACCCGGGCCTCGGCGGCCTGGAGCGAGCGGTTGCGCTCCGTGGTGAGGGTGAGCAGCGCTATGGCGGAGTGCAGGGCGTACCGCTCGGCGGTCCCGAGGGTGGATGCCGTGCCTACGGCGAGCGCGGCGCGGGGCCGCCGTCCCGTACCGATCGAGTGCAGCTCCACCCGGTCCTCCGCGCCCGCGACGACCGCGCTCGCGGGCGCCGCTCTGTCCCGTAGCCGCTCCACGTCGGCGGTGAGCCGGGCGGCGCGGCGCGAGGCCCACTCGGGCGCCGTGGCGACGACGGCGCCGGACGCGTCGTACAGCGCGGCCCAGCCGTCCACCTGTGCGGCAAGCGCGCCGAGCAGCCCCTCGGGGCCGTCGCTCAGCGCCTGCTTGGTCAGCTCGCGCTGGGCGGCGAAGCCCGCCGTCACCGCGCGGTACTGGTCGGCGGCGATGGCGGCGGACACGGCCTTGCTGATGGCGAGGAACGGCGTGCGCCGCGGCACCTCCAGGAGCGGAAGCCCTTCGTCCGCGGCGGCCTCGACCAAGGCCTCCGGGATGTCCTTGTAATGCACGCCGACCGCGAACCCGAGCCCGACGACCCCCGCCGCCGCGAGCCGCTTCACATAGCGGCGCATCGCCTCCGGGTCCTCCGCGTCCAGCTTGAGCGCGGTGATCATGAGGAGCTCGCCGCCCTCCATGTAGGGCACGGGGTCGGTGAGCTCGCTGGCATGCGCCCAGCGCACGGGCGCGTCCAGATGTTCCTCACCCGCGCGCACGGTGAGCTTCAGCGCGGAGTGGTGGACGAGGGAGGCGAGCGTGGGCGGCATGGGACCTTCAGGTCTGGTCAGCAGGACTGGTCAGCAGGTCAGGACGGCAGGTCTGGCAGCGGCGGTGAGGCACGCGCCCCGGTCGGCCATTGAATCCCGGACGAGATGTGGATCTTTTGGCCGGTACGTATGAACGACCTGTGCCGATTCTGCCTCACCGTACGGTACGTACGGGACCGAATACCCCGTACGCATATACCTGCCTGCGCCCTGTTGACTAACCCTGAAGATCCACGAGGAGGGGAGGCGCGTGTTCCCCCCGTACGTCGGTGAGGGAGAGGACGGCGTGGCCCGCGGGCACCCCGTGCGCGAGTTCGGAGGCTGACCACCGCTCGCGCTCGACCTGGCGGACGGTCACGGCATCCCTCGTGACGGCCTTGCCTGTGACGAGCTTGCGCAACGCGTGAATCGCGCGCGTCATCGGCTGATCGGCGAAAACGGCATGCTGGGCAACCTCTCGCGTCTCGACCCACGACGTGCCCCACGCCTCCGCGAAACGCCTGCCGTCCCATGTGGTGACGCCGGAG
The DNA here is from genome assembly GCF_053606205.1 of Streptomyces sp. NPDC055239. Taxonomy (NCBI): domain Bacteria; kingdom Bacillati; phylum Actinomycetota; class Actinomycetes; order Kitasatosporales; family Streptomycetaceae; genus Streptomyces; species Streptomyces sp. NPDC055239. The sequence continues at coordinate 56,670 of NZ_JBSGRD010000012.1, forward strand.
AACGCCATACGACAGCCCACGGTCGCGTACAACGGCCCCTGGAGTGCCTCCGGCACGTCACCGACGGTACGCAGGGCCAGCACCACCCCGGCGTTCACCGACCGGAGGCGCTGGATGCCCTGGACCGTCTCGTGGGTCACCGTACGGGTGGCGTCGTCCAGCACCAGGCAGACGAAGTGCTCGCGATCGCCGCGGGTGTGCACCACGGAGTTGAACTGGGCCAGGACGAGACGCGCGATCAGCCGCGATGCCTCCCCGTGCCCCCGTTCCGGCAGATCGATACGCACGCGCATCGGATGATGCATTACGGCACGCAGGGAGAACGGGCTGTCGCTTCCGGCGCCGAAGAACCCGGCGAAGGCAGGGCGGTCCAGCAGGGCGAGCCTGTCGGCGAGCGCCGGTCCGGGATCAGCAGCGCTGCCCTGCTGCCGGACCCGCGCGTCGAGTTCGCGCCTCATCACGGTGTGGTCGTCCGACTGGAGGGCATTGCGCAGATCCGACAGAGCCGAGGGCACACCCTCAAGCAGTTCACGCAGGGCGGGCACCGGGGGGAAACGACCGTGCGCCGCCCAATAGGGGCCGAGTACCTGGGCCAGTGTCGTTGCCGCGCGACGGCTGTCAACGGCGGCGAGGTCACCGACAAGCCCCTCGGCCAGAAATGAGGCGGCCTCGTCAGCATCCGAGGTACCCGCGTACAGATCGAGGTCGTGCACGGACTCGGGGTCGCCGATCTTGACGACAACGTCGTAGGCGTCGTCGCTGCCGAGTGATGTACCGGATGCGCAGACCGCGACGACCGCGCTCTGTCCGGTGAGCGCTTGCAGACAGAGAGACTCCACGACTGGCCGGACAAGCCGCTTGGTCTTGCCCGCCCCGGACGGACCGACCGCCAGGAGCGAGGTGCCCAGAGCAGCGGACTCCAGGGCAATGCCCGCACCGCGACTGTCGGCCGGGTTACGGTCCTCGGGCACGCACCGTCCGATGCGGACCTGCCCGACCAGCAGGTCGTGGGTTGCCGTGCGGGACGGTAGATCCCGGGCTCCGGAGGGGTGTGTCCAGGCGGCCCCGCCCTGACGCAGCACTGTGTCGTCGAACGCGTCGCGCAACACGGAGTTCTCACCGGCCGAACGCCACACGCGGCGCACCCGCGCACAGTCGACGTCGTTCATCTGGCCGCTCAGCACCGCAGCGGCCAGCACGTCTGCCGCCTTGTCCCGGCCGGCCCCCCTGATCTCCGGCCATTGAGCCCGGGATGTCACGGGCGCAGGCCGTTGAGGAGGCGGTGGAACCGGAGAGCTCCCGCTGGACCGCGGGCGGGAGAGCAACATGCGCAAGACGCCCGGCCAGTCACCTAGTTTCGCGAACGGCCAGACGACCGCCGCTGTGATCAACACATAGAGGCCGTACGTGACGATCACGTTCTGGAAGATCGTGAACCCGCCCGAGAACAGCGCAGTCAGGGACCACACAGCAGTGGCGACCGGCAGAGGATTCCAGGAGATCACGGGAAAGGCGTCTGGCCAGACAAACATCAGCACGATCAGCGCGCCGACCGCCGCCCGGAGGGCACGGCTGGGCTGTTCCCTCCGGGCAATGACATGCCGGAGCGCCCCGGCCCAGTTCCCGAGGCGGGCGACTCCGAATACCAGCATCCCGAAAACCACGCCGCTGATGGCCTGCAAGGATTCATTGCCCTGCCACATCTCCTCATTCGGGTCGATGGTCCCCGGGTGGAACCAGCCTTCCGGGGTGAGAAGCCAGATAAGCGGCCTCTGGTAGGGGATGTACTGCTGCTGCCACATCGACCAGAGGAACAGCCCGATCAGCAGGGAAATCACCACCCCCGCGAGAAGGGCGCGGTCCATCCGCCGATCATCCTCACCGCTCTGGGGCGGCGGAACGTGCCGGAATCTCCAGATGCCGAGGCCCGCCTTGGGGCGTGGCGCCGACAGCCAATCGCTGACAGCCGACAGGGCGCCCGGTGGCCTGCGCGGGACCGGTGGCAGACCCGAGGGCAGCGGCGGCGGGGCATGCGCCGGGCGCGGCACGGGGGTGGCGTGAGTGCCGTGCGCATCCTGCGTGCCGTCGGAATCCATGATCCTTGCCCCCCTGGACTGCCGTTCTCCTGGTTCGCGGCTCAATCTAGTGCCCCCGCAGGGGGAGTTCACGAAATACGCGCCCGGGACCTGCGGGAACACCGTGACCCTTACCCGCCACCGAAGGGGACGAAAGCCGCACCCCGCCCATCCGCCGCTATGTCCATCACGGACAACCGCCACGCCCAACAACTCCCCCGTGGAGCATGCCCGCCCCCACCCTCCGCCCCTAACCTGCGAAGAAAGCAAGCAAGAGAACAAGCAGCAGCAAGCATTCGAGCGTCCGCCTCGCCCCACCCCCAGGAGCACCCCATGACCGCACTTCCGCAGGAGCGCCGCGTCGTCACCGCCATTCCCGGGCCGAAGTCTCAGGAGCTGCAGGCCCGCCGTACGGCCACGGTCGCCGGCGGCGTGGGTTCCGTGCTGCCCGTCTTCGCGGCGCGCGCGGCGGGCGGCATCATCGAGGACGTCGACGGCAACCGCTTCATCGACTTCGGCTCCGGCATCGCCGTGACGTCGGTCGGATCCAGCGCCGAGGCCGTCGTACGCCGTGCGACCGCGCAGCTCGCCGACTTCACCCACACCTGTTTCATGGTCACGCCGTACGAGGGGTACGTCGCCGTCGCCGAGCAGCTCGCGGAGCTCACGCCGGGTGACCACGCCAAGAAGAGCGCCCTGTTCAACTCGGGCGCCGAGGCCGTCGAGAACGCCGTCAAGATCGCCCGTGCGCACACCAAGCGCCAGGCCGTCGTCGTCTTCGACCACGGCTACCACGGCCGTACGAACCTCACGATGGCGCTGACCTCGAAGAACATGCCGTACAAGAACGGCTTCGGGCCGTTCGCGCCCGAGGTCTACCGCGTCCCGGTGGCCTACGGCTACCGCTGGCCGACGGGCGAGGAGAACGCCGGGCCCGAGGCCGCCAAGCAGGTCATCGACCAGATCGGCAAGCAGGTCGGCGCGGAGAACGTGGCCGCGATCATCATCGAGCCGGTGCTCGGCGAGGGCGGCTTCATCGAGCCCGCGAAGGGCTTCCTGCCGGAGATCGTGAAGTACGCCAACGACAACGGCATCGTCTTCGTCGCGGACGAGATCCAGTCCGGCTTCTGCCGTACGGGCCAGTGGTTCGCGTGCGAGGACGAGGGCATCGTCCCCGACCTGATCACGACCGCCAAGGGCATCGCGGGCGGCCTGCCGCTCGCCGCCGTCACGGGCCGCGCCGAGATCATGGATGCCGCGCACTCCGGCGGCCTCGGCGGCACCTACGGCGGCAACCCGGTGGCCTGCGCCGGTGCGCTCGGCGCCATCGAGACGATGAAGGAGCTCGACCTCAACGCCAAGGCGAAGGCCATCGAGGCGACGATGAAGGCCCGCCTGGCCGCCATCGCGGAGAAGTACGACATCGTCGGCGACGTCCGCGGCCGTGGCGCGATGATCGCCATCGAGCTGGTCAAGGACCGCGCGTCGAAGGAGCCGAACCCCGAGGCGACGGCCGCGCTCGCCAAGGCCTGCCACGCGGAGGGCCTGCTCGTCCTGACCTGCGGCACGTACGGCAACGTCCTGCGCTTCCTGCCGCCCCTCGTCATCGGCGATGACCTGCTCAGCGAGGGCCTGGACATCATCGAGGCGGCGTTCACCCGCATCTGATCGACCCCTCCACCAGGCGCTCAGCGGAGCCGGGATCACCCCGAAGGGGGAAAGATCCCGGCTCCGTATGTATACGTGCGCGCCCTGACGTGTGTGTACCTCGTGCGGTGCCAGAGTCGTGACCTGGGGTGACCGTCAGGGCGTGTGAAGAAGGTGTGCGGGCCCCATGTCGGGTTACCGTTCCGCCTGTCGGCCCGCCACCACCTGACGTACGGTTTCTGCAGATGAGAGAAACACCCCGCTCACAGGGGACTGTGGGCGACACCGGGACGGAGCCTCCCCAGCCCCGTCTTGGTCGTGCCATCGCGCACACACCCGGAGCTTCTGGCTTCGGAACTCCTCACCGATCGGATGGCCGCCCGCCCCACACCCCCCGGGGCGCGCGGAACACCGGTCAGGACGGCCGCCCCGGAACTACCCCCCCTGTTCCCGGGCGGCCGACCACTTTCTTCTTCCTCTTCTGCCTCTGCGCGCTGTTCTTCGCGCTCATCACCTGGCAAGTGATCGCCGACGGCCCCCTGCGCGAAGCGGACGAGCGGCTCGGCCCCTGGATCACCGGAAGCCGTCTCCCGGACGGTGCGGCGGAACTCCTCGCCGATCTGGGCGGGGTCACCGTCGCCGTGCCGTTCCTCGCCGTGGTCATCGCCTACGCCGGATGGCGCGCCCGCGCTGCCGGTACGTACCGCTGGTGGCTGGCCCCGGTGGCCGCCGCCGTGGCCATTGCGGCGGTCCCGGCGCTCGTGATCCCGCTCAAGGAACTGATCGGCCGCACCGCCCCGCCCGGCATGGACGGCAGCGGCTACTACCCCTCGGGCCACACCGCCACCGCCATGGTCGCCTACGGCGGGGCGGCGCTGCTCCTGCTCCCCTGGCTGCACGGCACGTACGCACGGCGTGAACTGCTCATCGCCTGCGCCCTGTTGAACTTCGGGGTCGGACTCGGGCTCGTGCGCCGCGGGTATCACTGGCCGCTGGACGTCGTGGCCAGCTGGTGCCTGTTCGGGATGGTGCTTCAGGTGATGGTGCTCGTGGTGGCGCGGTACGGACGCCGCGCCGAGGAAGACGAAGAAGAAACGGAAGCGGACGCGGCTCAGCCGAAGTAGCCGTCGAAGTTCTTCGAGAACTCCCAGTTGTTGTGACGGTCCCAGTTGATCGACCAGGTCATCAGGCCGCGCAGTCCCGGCCAGGTGCCGTGTGTCTTGTACGAGCCGCAGTCGGTGCCCTTCGTCAGGCAGTTCAGGGACTTGTTGACCTCGGCCGTGGAGACATGGCCGTTGCCCGCGTTCGTCGAGGCGGGCATGCCCATGGCCACCTTCTCCGGAGGCAGCGCGGGGAAGACGTTGTTCGCGTCGCCCGCCACCGGGAAGCCCGTGAGCAGCATGTCGGTCATCGCGATGTGGAAGTCCGCGCCGCCCATGGAGTGGTACTGGTTGTCCAGGCCCATGATCGGGCCGGAGTTGTAGTCCTGGACGTGCAGCAGCGTGAGGTCGTCGCGCAGGGCGTGGATGACCGGGAGGTAGGCGCCGGCGCGGGGGTCCTGGCCGCCCCACTTTCCGGTTCCGTAGAACTGGTAGCCGAGCTGCACGAAGAAGGTCTCGGGCGCCATCGTGAGCGTGAAGCCGCTGCCGTACTTGGCCTTGAGAGTTTTGACGGCCGAGATGAGGTTCACGATCGACGGCGTCTTGGGGTTCTTGAAGTCCGTGTCGTCGGCGTTCAGCGAGAGGGAGTGGCCCTCGAAGTCGATGTCCAGGCCGTCGAGTCCGTACTCGTCGATGATCGCGGAGACCGAGGAGACGAAGGTGTCGCGGGCCTGGGTGGTGGTCAGCTGGACCTGGCCGTTCTGGCCGCCGATGGAGATCAGGACCTTCTTGCCCGCCGCCTGCTTGGCCTTGACCGCGGCCTTGAACTCGTCCTTGGACTCGACGCCGGGGCACTCGGTCTGCGGACAGAGGCTGAAGCGGATGTCGCCGGACGTGGCGGAGGTCGGCTCACCGAAGGCGAGGTCGATGATGTCCCAGCTGTCGGGGACGTCCGAGAGCCGGGTGTAGCCGGACCCGTTGGCGAAGCTCGTGTGCAGATAGCCGACCAGGGCGTGGTCGGCGGCGGCCTTCGGCACTGGACCCGCCGTGGGGCCCGCCGTGGGGCCCGTCGAGGCGCCCGCCGAGGCCTCGGCGGCGAGCAGGCCGGACGCGGCGAGCGCGCAGGCCGTGGCCGCTGCCACGGTGAGACGTCTGATGCGGCGCGTGAAAGGACGTGTGAGGGGACGCGTGCGGGGACGCGGCGATGAACGGTCCACAACTTCCTCCGGACATGGGGGGGGATGGGAGGGTGGGCCGCTCAATTTGGTCCAGACCAATCAAGTTGTCAAGGTCCCGTCAAGAACTACTCCCCCAACCGCTCGGGCTCCCCCGGCTGCCCCCGCGGCTGCTCCCGCGACTGCTCCCGGGGCGCCAGCTGCGCCGCAGCCTCGTGCATCGCGAGTTCGAGAAGCGCCGGATCCGTCAGCGTGCCCGAACCGTCGGGCGGGACCAGCCAGCGCACGCCACCCGTGGAACGCCCCGGGTAGGGCACCACGATCCAGGTGCCGAGGCCCGCGCCGCGCACCCCCGTGCCGATCCAGCGGGCCACCGTGCCCGCGGGCACGAAGAACCCCATGCGGGAGTCGCCGAAGTCGGCGAGTACCGGGCCCGGACGGTCGATGCAGCAGGTCAGTACGTCGAGCGTGGGATAACCGAGCTCACCGGGAAGGATGAGTACGTCCCAGAGCTTGCCCGCAGGAAGGAGCGCGACCCCCAGCGGATTGCGCTCCCATTCCCAGCGGCAGGCATCCGGTTCCGGCGCCACCGACACGAGCCATTCGACCGCCGACTTCGCCCCCGAGCCAGTCACGTCAGTCATGGCGGGACCTCCCTCTCTCCTGTGCGACAGCTGTACTTGTCACAGGAGAGAGGGAGCTCGGGCCGGAGCATTACGCGGGTTCCGGGAACTTGTTGACGAACAGTCGATAGAGCGAGTGCCGAAGCTGCTCGGACCGGTCGGCTTCGGACCGGTCAGCTGTCGAAGCCCAGGCCCAGCTTGTCCATCGTCTTCAGCCACAGATTGCGCCTGCCGCCGTTCTCGTCCGCCCTGGCCAGGGACCACTTGGTCAGGGCCACGCCCGTCCACGCGAACGGCTCGGGCGGGAACGGCAGCGGCTTCGTGCGCACCATCTCCAGGGACGTACGTTCCGTGCGCTCGCCGGAGAGCAGGTCCAGCATGACGTCGGCGCCGAAGCGGGTGGCCCCGACGCCGAGCCCGGTGTAGCCCGCCGCGTACGCGACCCGTCCCGCGTGGGCCGTGCCGAAGAACGCCGAGAAGCGCGAGCACGTGTCGATCGCGCCGCCCCACGCGTGGGTGAACCGGACCCCCTCCAACTGCGGGAAGCACGTGAAGAAGTGGCCCGCCAGCTTCGCGTACGTCTCGGGGCGGTCGTCGTGCTCGGCGCGCAGCTTGCCGCCGAACGGATAGATCGCGTCGTAGCCGCCCCACAGGATGCGGTTGTCGGCGGAGAGCCGGAAGTAGTGGAACTGGTTGGCGCTGTCGCCGAGGCCCTGCCGGTTCTTCCAGCCGATGGCCGCGAGCTGCTCCTCGGTCAGTGGCTCCGTCATGAGGGCGTAGTCGTAGACCGGGACGGTGTACGCCCGCACGCGCTTGACCAGCGAGGGGAAGATGTTCGTGGCGAGCGCGACCTGGCGGGCGCGGATCCGGCCGTACGGGGTGCGTACGGCCATCCCGGCGCCGGACGAGACGAGTTCGAGCGCGGGCGTGTGCTCGTAGAGGCGTACGCCCTTCTCCAGGCAGGCGCGCTTGAGGCCCCAGGCCAGCTTCGCCGGGTGGAGCATGGCGACGCCCTCGCGGTCCCAGAGGCCGCCGAGGAAGGTCGGTGAGTCGACGTGCGCGCGCAGGGCGTCCGCGTCGAGCAGCTCGGAGCCGTCGGCGAGGCCGTGCTCCGCCATCTCCTCGTACATCTCGCGCAGTTCGGTGAGCTGGTGCGGCTGCGTGGCCACGTCGATCTCTCCGGTGCGCTCGAAGTCGCAGTCGATGGAGTAGCGCTTGACGGCCGCCTCGATCTCGTCGAGGTTGCGGGCGCCGAGCTCCTCCAGCTTCGCGATCTCGCCGGGCCAGCGGGACAGGCCGTTGGAGATGCCGTGCGTGAGGGACGCGGCGCAGAAGCCGCCGTTGCGCCCGGAGGCGGCCCAGCCCGCCTCGCGGCCCTCTACCAGGACCACATCGCGGTCCGGGTCGCGCTCCTTGGCGATCAGCGCGGTCCACAGTCCGCTGTAGCCGCCGCCGACGACGAGCAGGTCGCACTGCTCGTCGCCGGTGAGGGCGGGCTCGGCACGGGGTTTGCCGGGGTCGTCCAGCCAGTACGAGAGGGGCTGGGCGTCGGCGAGAGACTTGGTCCAACGGGTCATGGCGCCTGGGGCCATGATTTCCACTCCTTCAGAATTCTTACCGGGATACCGGGACCGGGTTACCGGGTTACCGGGATTGCTTGTTGCGGCGCTTTCCGACGATCATCCCGCCGAGCACCAGGATCACGGCGACAAGGAACATCGCCGTACCGATCACATTGATCTGAACGGGCGTACCGCGCTGCGCCGATCCCCAGACGAACATGGGGAACGTCACGGTCGAGCCCGCGTTGAAATTCGTGATGATGAAATCGTCGAAGGAGAGCGCGAAGGCGAGCAGCGCGCCCGCCGCGATTCCCGGTGCGGCGATCGGCAGCGTGACCCGGACGAAGGTCTGCACGGGGCCCGCGTAGAGGTCCTGCGCGGCCTGTTCCAGGCGCGGGTCCATGGACATCACGCGCGCCTTGACGGCGGTCACCACGAAGCTGAGGCAGAACATGATGTGGGCGATGAGAATCGTCCAGAAGCCCAGCTGGGCGCCCATGTTCAGGAAGAGCGTGAGCAGCGAGGCGGCCATGACGACCTCGGGCATAGCCATCGGCAGGAAGATCAGCGAGCTGACAGCGCCGCGCGCCCGGAAGCGGTAGCGCACGAGCGCGAAGGCGATCATCGTGCCGAGCACGGTCGCGCCGATGGTCGCCCAGGCCGCGATCTGCAGGCTCAAGCTGAGCGATCCGCACATGTCGGCGACGCCGCAGGGGTCCTTCCAGGCGTCGAGCGAGAATTCCTGCCAGGCGTAATTGAAGCGCCCCTTCGGCTTGTTGAAGGAGAACACCGTCACGACGACGTTCGGGAGCAGCAGATACGCGAGGGTGAGCAGACCCGCGATGACGACGAATTTGCCGCGGAACCAGCGGAAGAAGGCAGCCATCAGACGAGATCCTCCGTCCCGGACTTACGGATGTAGAAGGTGACCATGACGAGGATCGCCGCCATCAGGATGAAGGAGAGCGCCGCGGCCGTCGGGTAGTCCAGAATGCGCAGGAACTGCGTCTGGATGACGTTGCCGACCATGCGGGTGTCGGTGGAGCCGAGCAGGTCCGCGTTGACGTAGTCGCCCGCCGCCGGGATGAAGGTGAGCAGCGTGCCGGAGACGACGCCCGGCATGGAGAGCGGGAAGGTCACCTTGCGGAAGGTCGTGGACGGCTTCGCGTAGAGGTCGCCCGCCGCCTCGTGCAGCCTGCCGTCGATGCGTTCGAGCGAGGTGTAGAGCGGCAGGATCATGAACGGCAGGAAGTTGTACGTGAGTCCGCAGATCACCGCGAGGGGTGTGGCGAGGACCCGGTCACCTTCCGTGACGCCGAGCCAGCTGGTGACGTCGAGGACGTGCAGCGTGTTGAGGGCGCCCACGAGGGGGCCGCCGTCCGCGAGGATCGTCTTCCACGCCAGCGTACGGATGAGGAAGCTGGTGAAGAACGGCGCGATGACCAGGACGAGGATGAGGTTGCGCCAGCGGCCCGCGCGGAACGCGATCAGATACGCCAGCGGATAGCCGAGCAGCAGACACAGGACCGTGGCGGCGCCCGCGTACATCACCGAGCGCAGGAACTGCGGCCAGTAGTCGCTCAGCGCGTCCCAGTAGGTGGCGAAGTGCCAGGTGACCTTGAAGCCGTCTTCGAGGGAGCCGGTCTGGACGGACGTCGACGCCTGGTAGACCAGCGGCAGCGCGAAGAAGACGACGAGCCAGAGGATGCCGGGAAGCAGCAGCCAGTAGGGGACGAGACGGCCGCGCTTGCGGACCTTGCGCGGCGCCTCGTCCGGCTCGTCCGGCTCTGGTGTCGGGGGCGCCTTGGTGAGGGTCGTCGTCATGCGGAGGCGTCCTCCTCGACCTTCTCGACTCCCGCGTCGATGTCCTGGGCGGGGTCGAGGCCGAAGGTGTGGGCCGGGTTCCAGTGCAGGACGACCTCGGTGCCGGGGACCAGGCGGGTGTCGCGCTCGATGTTCTGGGCGTAGACCTCGAACGCGTCGCAGAGCGGGCTGTTGATATGGATGACGTACTGCGTCGACACACCGATGAAGCTGCTGTCGGCGATGCGGCCCGTGATGCGGTTGCGCCCCTCGGGGATCTGCCCCGCGTCGTCGGCGTGCGTGAGGGAGATCTTCTCGGGGCGTACGCCGAGGATGACCTTGCCGCCGGTGGTGGTGGGCGCCGTACATCGCGCGGCGGGCAGGACGAGCTTGCCGTCACCGGCCTTGAGGGTGAGGTCGTCACCGCTGCGGCCCGCGATCTCGGCCTCTATGAAGTTCGACGTGCCCAGGAAGTTGGCGACGAAGGTGGTGCGGGGGTTCTCGTAGAGGTCGGCGGGGGCGCCGAGCTGTTCGACGCCGCCCGCGTTCATCACCGCGACCTGGTCGGCCATCGTCATGGCCTCCTCCTGGTCGTGCGTGACGTGGATGAACGTGATGCCCACCTCGGTCTGGATGCGCTTGAGTTCGAGCTGCATCTGGCGGCGCAGCTTGAGGTCGAGTGCGCCGAGCGGCTCGTCGAGGAGCAGCACCTTGGGGTGGTTGATCAGGGCGCGGGCTACGGCGACGCGCTGCTGCTGGCCGCCGGAGAGCTGGTGCGGCTTCTTGCGGGCCTGCTCGCCGAGCTGGACGAGGTCGAGCATCTCGCCGACCTGGCCCTTCACCGACTTGATGCCGCGCCGGCGGAGGCCGAAGGCGACGTTCTCGAAGATGTCGAGGTGGGGGAAGAGCGCGTACGACTGGAAGACCGTGTTGACGGGCCGCTTGTACGGCGGCAGCGCCGTGACGTCCTGCTCGCCCAGGTGCACGGTGCCCGAGCTGGGCTCCTCCAGGCCCGCGATCATGCGGAGCGTGGTGGTCTTGCCACAGCCGGACGCGCCGAGCAGCGCGAAGAAGGAGCCCTGCGGCACGGTGAGGTCGAGCGGGCGGACGGCCGTGAAGGAGCCGTACGTCTTGCTGATCCCGGTGAGGCGGACGTCGCCGCCGTGTTCTTTGGCAGTAGCAGTCGTCATGGTGCGTCCAGGGGGTCGAGGGGATCGGATCGGGACGAGGGAATCGGGTCAGGCACCGGTCAGCTTGGCGAACTTCTCCTCGTACGCCGTCTCTTCCTTCGGCGTCAGCGAGCGGAACCCGTGGGACTTCGCGGCCATCTCCTTGTCCGGGATGATCAGCGGGTTCGCGGCGGCTTCCTTGTCGAGCTTCGCCAGCTCGGGGCGCACACCGTCCACGGGGCACACGTAGTTGATGTACGCGGCGAGCCGGGCTGCGGGCTCGGGCTCGTAGTAGTAGTCGATGAGCCGTTCGGCGTTGCGCTTGTGGCGCGCCTTGTTCGGGACGAGCAGGTTGTCCGTGGACGTGATGTAGCCCTGGTCCGGGATGTGGAAGGCGATGTCAGGGTTGTCGGCCTGGAGCTGGACGATGTCGCCCGCCCAGCCCAGACACGCGGCGAGGTCGCCCTTGTCGAGGTCCGACGTGTAGTCGTTGCCCGTGAAGCGGCGGATCTGCTTCTTGTCGACGGCCTTCTGGAGGCGGGCGATGGCCGCGTCGAAGTCGTCGTCGGTGAACTTCGCCGGGTCCTTGCCCATGTCGATGAGCGTCATGCCCACGCTGTCGCGCATCTCGGAGAGGAAGCCGACGCGCCCCTTGAGCTTGGGGTTGTCCAGGAGCTGCGACACGGAGGTGATGTCTTCGCCGTCGGTCGCCTTCTTGTTGTACGCGATGACGGTGGAGATACCGGTCCAGGGGTACGAGTAGGACCGCCCCGGGTCCCAGTCCGGGTTGCGGAACTGGGCCGACAGGTTGGTGTACGCGTGCGGCAGGTTGGCCGGGTCGAGTTTCTGGACCCAGCCGAAGCGGATGAGCCGGGCCGCCAGCCAGTCCGTGACGCAGATGAGGTCGCGCCCGGTCTCCTGGCCCGCCGCGAGCTGCGGCTTGATCTTCCCGAAGAACTCGACGTTGTCGTTGATGTCCTCGGTGTACTTGACCTTGATCCCGGTGCGCTTCGTGAACGCGTCCAGGGTGGGACGGCGTTGATCGTCGTCGACGTCCATGTACTCGGTCCAGTTGGAGAAGTTGATCTGCTTCTCCTTGGCCGAGTGGTCGTCGGACGAGACGTCGCCCTGCCCCTTGCTCGCTGCCGGGATCCCGCAGGCGCTGAGTGCGCCGAGACCGCCGACGGCGAACGCGCCGCCCGCGGAGGCGCGCAGCAGGGAGCGGCGGGTGAGGGCGGCCCTGCCGTTCCTGAGGCTGCGGTGCATGGCGGCCAGTTGGGCCGGGGAGAGAGGGTCGGGCTCGTACTGCTCCATGCGCTTGGTTGCCCTTTCGGGAGGATGGGCGGCCACTGGTCGGGGGCGGCCTTCCAGCTGTCGGCTGTCGGCTATCGGTCCCCGAAGATCGTCCGGTGCCAGTCCTTGCGGACGACCGCGGTGTTGTCGAACATGACGTGCTTGATCTGGGTGTACTCCTCGAAGGAGTAGGCGGACATGTCCTTTCCGTAGCCGGATGCCTTGTATCCGCCGTGCGGCATCTCGCTGAGGATCGGGATGTGGTCGTTGACCCACACACAGCCCGCCTTGATCTCGCGCGTCGCCCGGTTGGCACGGAAGACGTCGCGGCTCCAGGCCGATGCGGCGAGACCGTACGGAGTGTCGTTCGCGAGCCTGATGCCTTCGTCGTCGGAGTCGAAGGGCAGCACGACGAGCACCGGACCGAAGATCTCGGCCTGCACGATCTCGCTGTCCTGCGCGGCGTCGGCGATGAGGGTGGGCTTGTAGAAGGCCCCGGGGTGGTCGAGCGCCTCGCCGCCGGTGACCACGCGCGCGTAGGAGCGCGCCCGGTCGACGAAACCGGCGACGCGGTCGCGGTGGACGTGCGAGATGAGCGGCCCGAGGTCGGTGTCGGGGGCGAAGGGGTCACCGAGCCGTACGCTCCGCATGAGCTCGGCGACACCTTCTACGAAGGCGTCGTAGAGCGGCCGTTGCACGTACGCGCGCGTGGCGGCCGTGCAGTCCTGCCCGGTGTTGATGAGCGCCCCCGCGACCGCGCCGTGCACGGCGGCTTCGAGATCGGCGTCGTCGAACACGACGAACGGCGCCTTGCCGCCGAGCTCCAGATGCAGCCGCTTCACGGTGGAGGTGGCGATCTCCGCGACGCGCTTGCCGACGGCGGTGGACCCGGTGAAGGAGGTCATGGCGACGTCGGGGTGCCCCACGAGCCGCTCGCCCGCGTCACGTCCGGCGCCGCTGATGATGTTGACGACACCGTCCGGGATGCCCGCCTCGGTGGCCGCCTGCGCGAAGAGGAGCGAGGTGAAGGGGGTGAGCTCGGCGGGCTTGAGGACGATCGTGTTGCCCGCGGCGATGGCGGGGAGCACCTTCCAGGCGGCCATCTGGAGGGGGTAGTTCCAGGGCGCGATGGAACCGACGACACCGATGGGCTCACGCCGTACGTACGAGGTGTGGTCGCCGGAGTACTCACCGGCCGACTGGCCCTGCAGATGCCGGGCCGCTCCCGCGAAGAAGGCGGCGTTGTCGACGGAGCCCGGTACGTCGAACTCCCGGCTGAGTTTGATGGGCTTGCCGCACTGGAGCGACTCGGCCTGCGCGAACTCCTCCGCGCGCTCGGCCAGTACGCCCGCGAAGCGGTGCATGGCGTCGGAGCGCTCACCGGGGGTCGCGCCCGCCCACTCGGGGAAGGCGTGCGCGGCGGCGGCGACAGCGGTGTCGACATCCTTCTCGCCCGCGAGTTCGTACCGGTGGACCTCGTCGCCGGTGGCCGGGTCGACGACGGCGTGCGTGCGCCCCGATGTGCCCTCGGTCAGCCGTCCCGCGATGTACTGCGCGCCCGCCGCGAAGTGGTCCTGCGCCTGGAAGTTGTGCATGACGCTCTCCTCCGCCGTCGTCCCCGTACGAGGGGTCGGCGTAGCTCCAGATCGATTTGAGTGCCGATCCTGACAGAGCAGAGGTACTCCAACAAGTGATTCCGTTGTTGCCTTTTGGTTACGCGACGGAATCTGTCGACCAGGTGTCGAGTCGTCCTGGAAAACCCAGGACGGAGTGTCAGTGGTGCGTGCCAGACTCGCGTGCATGACGAAGATCGACTCGGTGGACGCGCTGGTCCGCGCGGTGCGTGCGGGGGAACAGGTCGAGTACCTGCACTTCTGGGGTCACACCCCGCGCCGGGACGGGTCGCTGGGCGGGAGCTGCTTCAGCCAGTGGTGGCAGTCGCCGTTCACCGTGGACGGGGTGGAGTACGGGACGGCTGAGCACTGGATGATGGCCGCCAAGGCCCGCCTCTTCTCCGACGCGGACGCGGAGACCGCGGCCCTCACCGCACGCACGCCCGCCGAGGCGAAGAAGGCGGGACGCCTGGTGCGGGGCTTCGACGGGGCGATATGGGAGCGCGAGCGGTTCAGGATCGTGGTCGAGGGCAGCGTCCACAAGTTCGCGTCGACCGATGCGCTCCGTTCGTTCCTGGTGGGCACGGGGTCGCGGGTGCTTGTCGAGGCGAGCCCGACGGACCGCATCTGGGGCATCGGCCTGGCGGCCGACGATGAGCGAGCCCAGGATCCGGAGAGGTGGCGGGGGCCGAACTTGCTGGGGTTCGCGTTGATGGAGGCGCGGGAGTGGCTTCGAGACGCGGGGTAATGGGCGGGTGGGTGGGAGACATCCGCCGCGAAGCGGCGGTTCAGGCCGACGCAGAAGGCGCCCCGCCAGTAAGAAGCGGTTCAGGCCCACGCAGGAGGCGCCCCCGCCAGCACGCGCTCAGGGGCTGACAGCTACGGACGCGGAGTATCCGCCGTCGCCCGAAGCCCCGTCCTCCTCGAACGCATCGCCCGGCGTCACGATCAACACCACCAGCAGAGCCACCGCCAGGACGATGCCCACGACACCGCAGATGATCCCGGCCAGCGCCTGCCCGGAGTTCGTCGCCTCGCCGCGCCGCGCCCTGCCGCGCCCGATCGCCCCGAAGATGATCGCGAGGATGCCGAGCACGAGCGCCAGGGGCCACAGGCAGAAACCGGCGGCCGCGATGATCCCGAGGACCAGAGAAGCCACGCCCATCCCGTTGGCAGGCGTCATCGGCATCGCGGGCCAGCCGTACCCGGGCGGGCCCTGCCCCTGGTAGCCCTGGTACCCCTGATAGCTCTGGTAGCCCTGCTGGCCGCCCGGAAACCCGGGGTACCCGTACGGGACCTGACCGGGCCCCTCGGGCCCGACCGGAGGCGGCGGCACAGGCTCACCACCCGCCGGAGGACCCGCCGGAGGCGCATAGGGCCCGGCACCCGGTCCCGTCGGCTGCTCATACGCGGACGGCGCGGACGGCGCATACGGCGCCGCCCAAGAATTCCGCTTCTCCAGCGGCAGCGCCCCCGCATCATCCGCCGGCGGAGCCCAAGGGTCCCGGTCCCGCCCCTCGGACGCACCCGACCCCGCCGAACCGTCGGACATGCCGCGCTCACCTCTTTCGTACGTTCCGTCATGCTACGGCCACCGCCCTCGGCCGAAGCCCCCCGGCCTAGGATGATCCCGACTTACCCGATCAGCCGATCACATCCGTTCCTGGGGAGGAAACCGTGACCGATCCGAGCAGCGCCCGTGAGCCACGCGACCAACGCGACCGACGCGACCCGCATGCCTTCATCGCCGGACTGCCCAAGGCAGAACTGCATGTGCACCATGTCGGCTCGGCATCTCCCCGCATCGTCTCGGCCCTCTCCGCCCGCCACCCCGACTCCACGGTTCCCACGGACGTGGAGGCCCTCGCCGACTTCTTCACGTTCACGGACTTCGCCCACTTCATCCAGGTGTACCTCTCGGTCGTGGACCTGATCCGCACCCCGGACGACGTGCGGCTGCTCACGTACGAGATCGCCCGCGACATGGCCCGGCAGAACATCCGCTACGCCGAGCTGACCGTCACCCCCTTCAGCTCCGTGCGCCGCGGCATCGACGACCGCGCCTTCATGGACGCCATCGAGGACGCCCGCAAGTCGGCCGAGGCGGACCTCGGTGTCGTACTGCGCTGGTGCTTCGACATCCCCGGCGAGGCCGGGCTCGAATCCGCCGAGGAGACGGTGCGGCTCGCGACCACCGACAAGCTGCGCCCCGAGGGCCTGGTCTCCTTCGGGCTCGGCGGGCCGGAGATCGGCGTGCCCCGGCCGCAGTTCAAGCCGTACTTCGACCGCGCGATCGCGGCGGGCCTGCACTCCGTCCCGCACGCGGGCGAGACCACAGGGCCCGGCACCGTCTGGGACGCCCTCACCCACCTGCGCGCCGAGCGCATCGGCCACGGCACGAGCGCCGCCCAGGACCCCGAGCTCCTCGCGCACCTCGCCGAGCACCGCATCCCGCTCGAGGTCTGCCCGACGTCGAACATCGCGACCCGCGCCGTCGCCACCCTCGACGAGCACCCCCTCAAGCAGTTCGTCGCCGCCGGGGTCCCGGTCACCATCAACTCCGACGACCCGCCCATGTTCGGCACCGACCTCAACAACGAGTACGCGGTCGCCGCCCGCCTCCTCGACCTCGACGAGCGGGGCGTCGCGGACCTGGCGAAGAACGCCGTCGATGCGTCCTTCCTCGACCCGGCGGGCAAGGCGAAACTGGCCGCGGAGATCGACACGTACACGCGGACCTGGCTCGCTCCCTAGGTCCGCCGCCACAACCGGCACCACAATGGGCCCATGCGCACCGTGACAGCCGTGGCCCACCGAGGCGATCCCTACCGCGTCCGCGAGAACACCGTCGCGTCCCTGCGCTCCGCACTGGAGCGGGGCGCGGACGCGGTGGAGATCGACGTCCGCCTCAGCCGTGACGGCGTCCCCGTCCTGCTGCACGACGCGACCCTCAAGCGCCTGTGGGACATCGACCGCCCCCTCTCCACGCTCTCCGCGGACGAGGTGCACGGCCTCACCGAAGGCGGCGTACCCACCCTGGAGGAAGCCGTCGCGGCGACCGAAGGGCGTCGGCTCATGGTGGATCTGCCGGGCGCGACGCCGCAGTCCGTGCGCGCGGTCGTCGGCGCCGTCGCCGACTGCGGGGCGGCGGAGCGGACGTACTACTGCGCGGGCGCCCGGACGATGCTCGCGGTGCGCGCGGCGGATCCCGCCGCCGAGATCGCCCTGACCTGGACGAGCCTCGCCCCGCCGCGCCGCGCCGTGCTCGACGCGATCAAGCCGCGCTGGCTCAACTACCGCTTTTCTCTGCTCCACCGCGAACTGGCCGTCCAGGTGCGGCGCCAGGGGCTCCTCGTCTCGGCCTGGACCCCGGACACGAAGCGCTCGATGCGCCGCCTCCTCGACATCGGCGTCGACTCGATCACGACCAACCGCGTCGACACGCTGCACGCCTTGCTCACGCGGCCTGGGGGCGCACTCTCGTAGCCGGACCATCCCTCAACTAGCTTGTGGGGCATGGGGAACAGCGAGGACGACAAGCGGGAAGAACCGCTCTTCGTGTACGAGCGCGACGAGCGGGGCTACCGCGGCCACCGGCTCAATCCGAGGCATCCCGTCGGCCGCATGCTGACCATCGCTCTCTTGGTCGGCATCGTCCTGGTCATCCTGCTGATGGCGACGTGACGGCCGCTCATCGAGCGCGATCCGGGCGAGGCCCCTAGGGGAGACAGCACCAACGCCCCTGACACGTATAGGTGTTGACCCCTCAGGGCCCACCGCACCCCCGCCCTCCCCAGTGAGGATCCGCCCCGCACGGCCGATCACCAGGATGGACAACACCAGTCCCGCACCGCAGCCACCTGGAGTCGCACCGTGCAGTTCCGCATCCGTACCCGTACTGCCCGCACCGCTCTCGCCGCCGCCCTCGTCCTCGGCCTCACCGGCGCCGCGACCGCCCCCGCCCTCGCCCACTCGCGCACATCGGCCGTGACAGCGCCCACCGATGCCTCCGCGCCCGACAGCAAGGCGCTGCGCGACGCGATCAAGGGGCTCCCGAATGCCGACGCGACCGCCGCACTCGTCCGTGTCGGTGGCCCGGAGGGGACCTGGCGCGGCAGTTCCGGCGTGCACGACCTGGTCACGGAGCGGAAGGCCGATCCGCACGGACGCTTCCGCGCCGGGTCGATAACGAAGATCGTGACCGCGGCCGTGGCGCTCCAGCTCGCCGCCGATGGAGATCTTGACCTCGACAAGCCGGTGCAGCACTACATGCCGGACCTGTTCCCGAAGCAGAAGTCGAAGGAGAAGGACAAGAGGTTCAAGCCCATCCCCGTCCGCAGCCTCCTCAACTACACCAGCGGTCTGAAGTCCGGCGACGGCTTCGACGACGAATACGCCCACCGCTTCGACACGTTGAAGCCGCAGACGGTCGTCGCATCGGCCATCGCCAAGGGGCCCGAGCACGCACCCGGCGCCGAGCAGCACTACCGGAACATCGGCTACACCGTGCTCGGCCTGCTGATCGAGCGGGTCACCGGCGACTCGTTCGCCGATCAGGCCGCCCAGCGGATCTTCAGACCCCTCCACCTGCGCGACACCTACTTCCCCGGCGCCGATCCCCGCATCCACGGCCCGCACAATCGCGGCTACCAGAGCATGAAGCAGCCTGACGGCACCACTCGCTTGGTCGACGTCACCGAGTGGAACCAGTTCGACCGCTTCGCGGCGGGCGACATGATCTCTTCCACCGCCGATCTGGAGGTCTTCACGCAGGCGCTGTTCGGCGGAGAGGTGGTGCCTCAGCCTCAGTTGAAGGAGATGTTCACGCTGCCGAAGCTGGGGCCGGGCGTCCCGGAAGCCATGTTCGGCGCGGGGCTCCAGCGGTTCGAGATCGGCGGCAAGGTCATCTGGCTCAAGACCGGCTCCCGCTACGGCTACACGAACATGATCGCCTCCACCGAGAACGGCTCACGCACCCTCGTCTACTCGGTCAACGCGACCGACGCCAAGGGCACGGACATGAACCCGATCGCCGAGCGGATCGCCATGGCCGCCTTCACTCCACGCCCGTCATCTTCGCGAACACCGTGACGTTGTTGGGGTAGTAGTGCCGGTCCGCGTCGAAATCGCCGCCGCAGGTGATCAGGCGCAGACCCGCGTGGTCGATGTCCCCGTACACCTTCAGGGTGGGGAATTCCTTCTTCGGGTACTCCTCGACGCGGTCCACAGTGAAGGTGACCGTCTTCCCGTCCTCGCGTGTCACCTCGACGGTGTCTCCGGCCTTCATCGTCTTCAGCCCCTTGAAGACCGCGTCAGCGCCGTTCCAGGTCACGTGTCCGGCGATCACCGCCGGGCCCCGGGAGCCGGGAGTGGGGCCCGGTTCGTACCAGCCCGCCAGTTCGGGGTTCTTCGGCGTCGTCATCGCCCCGTCCCCGTTCTGCCCCAGCGTCTCCAGCTCGCTCGACACCCCGAGGGAGGGGATGACGACCCGCTCGGGCACGGACCGGGCCAGGTCGGTGGCGACCTGGCCGGACCCCGTCGACGGTGTGCTGCCACCCTCCTCCGCCGCACTCCCCTTCGTACTCCGGGCCGGGGTCGCCTGCGGGGCGGCCGTGTCCTGGCCCGCGCATGCGCCGAGCAGCAGAGCCGCCGCGAAGGCGGCGATCACGGGTGCGCAGGCACGCCGGACCGAGCGGCTCACGCGGAATTCCTGGTCTTGACGACCGCGGCAACGGGCGTCGATGCCCTCCGCCGACGCGCGAGAACCAGCACACCGGCGGCCGTCAACGCCGCAGCCCCCGCGGTACCGATCACGGCGCCGGGATTCGTGCCGCCCGCGGAAGCCCCGCCGCCGGTCTCGACCCCGCCGACGGGCACGGAACCGACCGCCGCGCCCTTGACCACACCGCAGTCGGTCGGAGCGGTGGCCTCCTGGGGAAGCTTCGGGTCGAGTTCGCTCTTGCCGGCGCCCTCGAAGTCGTACGTGCCGTTGTCGTTGCGGTCGACGCCGTGCTGCACGATGTGCAGGTCCTTGATGTGATCCACCACGTCCTGCCCGACGGTGATGGTCCGCTTGTAGGAGACCTTGCCCTGCGCGTCGGCCACCGGCATCCGGTCCACGGCGAGTCCGCTTCCCGCGTCGGTGCCCCCGGAGACGGTCAGCGAGATGTTGATGTCGCCGTAGTGGACGGTGGCCTCGGTGTTGTCGAGGATGCCGTCGCCGTTGGTGTCGTCGCCGTCGTCGGGGCACTGGAAGTCGTGCCCGTCGGTGGATCCGTGCAGGTGCTGCGCTGAGGGCTGGCCCGGCACCATGCCCTCGGACTTGATCCACACGGTCAGCGCGTTGCCGCGCAGGCTCAGGAGGGCCGTCCCCGTGGAGCCGGAGTCGTTCAGCTGCGCAAGGTCGATCTGGTAGGCCGGGGTGTCCGCCGCGAACACCGGGGGCGAGACGGCCACGGTGAGGAGGGCGACGGGCAGAGCGGCGAGCGCCGCGAGAAGGCCGGTTCGCTTGGGCATCACGTTCGTTCCTTTTCCGCGGCACCCGAACGGGACGGCCGCACGTCGCAGTTACCTATGGAACGCAAGGCGACTCCTGGGTGTTCAATGCGAGGGAGCGCTCGCCGACGAGCTGACGGAACCGACAGAGCTCACGGAGCCGACGGAGCCGACAGAAAAGAGAGTTGCAGTGGCGGCCGGATGGGACTGGGACGGCGACGAGAACCTGCTGCGGTTCCACGCCCCATGCGAATGGGACGCCGCGTATGAGCGCGGCAGAGTCCGCCGCATGGGCTCCGCAGCGATCGGACTGGCCTTCAACTGCCCCTTGACCGAGGCCTCGCCCCGCATCGTCAAGGCGATGCACTTGCCGGACAGGGCGGAACATGGCTTCGCGTTCACCGCGGCAGGGGCCGCCGCCCGGCTCAACGGCGAACTGACGCCGGAGCTGTACGAGGCGCTGCGCGCGGAAGGCCACGCGGGCCTCGCAGGAGACGCCATCGACGACACGCTGACCTTCGTACCGTTCCGCGAGCTGCCGCCCTGGCTCAAGTGGCGATGGGCGTGGACGGGGGTGCGGGACAAGCTGGTGGGCCGGTGGATCCGGTCGGTGGAGGCAATCGGGGACGCCTGGCGGGCCCTACGCCGAAACCGCTCCTGACCAGCCCTTTCCCTATCCTCTATCCCCTACGCCCCCGCCCCTACAACCCCGCGATCGCGTTCCACCTCTTCGCGAACTCCGTCCGCTCCTCCGACGTGATGTCCCGCGCGATCGCGAGCCGCTTCCGCATCGCGTCGTCCGGGAAGATCAGCGGGTCCTCGGCGAGCGAGGCCAGTTCCTTGTCCTTGGAGGAGGCGAGGATGTCGCGCGCTGCCGGTACGGGGCAGACGTAGTTGACCCAGGCGGCGAGCTCGGCGGCCACCTCGGGCTCGTAGTAGTAGTCGATGAGCCGTTCCGCGTTCCGCTTGTGGCGGGCCAGGTTGGGGATCATCAGGGACTCGGCCCACAGCTCTGCGCCCTCCTGGGGGACCACGAACTCGATGTCCGGGTCGTCCGCCTGGAGCTGGATGACGTCGCCGCTGTAGGCCTGGCAGGCGAGGACGTCCCCGCTCGACAAGTCCTTGATGTAGTCGTTGCCCGTGAAGCGGCGGATGTGTTTCGAGGCCACCAGCTTCTCCACCCGGTCGCACACCCGGTGGAAGTCGTCGGCCTTCCACTTGGTGATGTCGACGCCGTCGCCCTGCATGAGCAGCGCGAACGACTCGTCGAGCCCGGACAGCAGCGTGACCCGGCCCTTGAGGTCGTCGGCCCACAGGTCGGAGACGTGGCTGATCTCCCGGCCGACCTTGCGCCTGTTGTACGCGATGCCGGTGATGCCGGACTGCCAGGGCACCGTGTTCTTGCGGCCGGGATCGAAGCTGGGGGAACGCAGCAGCGGGTCGAGGTACTTGGTGACGTTCGGCTGCCGGGCGCGGTCCATCTCCTGCACCCAGCCGAGCCGCACGAAGCGGGCGCACATCCAGTCGCTGATGACGATGAGGTCGCGGCCGGTCTCCTGGTGGTTCATCAGGGACGGGCTGATCTTGCCGAAGAACTCGTCGTTGTCGTTGATCTCCTCCGTGTAGCGGACGTCGATGCCGGTCCGCTTCTCGAAGGCGTCGAGCGAGGGCCGCTTCGTCGCGTCATCGTCGTCGGTGTCGATGTAGAGCGGCCAGTTGGCGAAGGTCAGCGCCTTGTCCCGCAGTGAGCGGTCCCCGGCCGCGCGCTCGCCGGGTCCGATGTACGCGGCGGGCACACCGCAGCCCGCGAGCGTACTGACGGCGGCCCCGCCGCCGATGGCACGCAGCAGGGACCGGCGGGAGACTCGGGAGACTGAGGAGGCACTGGGGTTCGCTCGCACCCCGGCAGCATGCGCCCGCGTGTCACGTACAGGCAATGGACGCTGCGTCGAGCCGAGCGGTCGGGAAGCGACACCCTGTCGATCCGGGAAGCAGGAAGCGACAGGGTGTCGATCACCCGGGCTCCAGCCACCCCGCCAAGTCCCCCGCCGTGATCCGCACCAGCGCGCCCGCGTCGACCGGCCCCGGGTAGAGCCGGTACACCGTGCCGGACGCGACAGCCTCCGTGCCCTCCAACTCACCGTGCAGGAGCGCCAGGAGCGCCCGGCGGCCCGCGAGTTCCGGCTCAGCGCGCAGTTCGTCCGGCTCCCAGCCGTCCCGTACACGCAGCGCGAAGTCGGCGCGCGGCTCGTCATCGCCGCGTCGGTATCCCCACAGGACGTGGCCCCGGCCGCGCACGTACACGGGGCCTTCGGTGCGGGCCGCCGCCGTCCAGCAGGCCAGGTCCCACAGGGTGGCCCGGCCGCACGGCTGGAAGGTGTCGAGCAAGTCGTTGCCCATGCGGCCGAGCTGCCTGCGGTAGCGCCACACGTCGTGGTTGCCGTCCCCCGTGGCGAGGGTGACGTCGGTCCACCAGGCGCGCCGCGACCGCAGGTCGACGATCATCGGCACGCGCAGCGCCGCGTCACCCGCGAGGTCGAACCGCTGCCGGACCGTACGCGGGTCGTACGTCACCCGCCCCCCGCTGTCCCCGACCGCCATGAACCCCGCGAAGGCGTCCGGGAGTTCATCGAAAGGCACGTTGTTGTACGAGAGGACCGCGGGCACGACGAAGCGCACCCCCGCGTGGGCGAGCCGCGGCAGGTCGAGGTCCAGATACTCGGTGGCGCCGTGCGGGGCGGGCGCCGACGTCAGGTCCCCGGAGTGCCGGGCGGCGCCGCCCGCGTACGTCAGATGCGTGTAGTCGCACAGGCCGACGAAGCGCCACAGGTCGTCGTAGAGCGCGACGGACAGGTCGAGGTCGACGCGTACGCCCTTGGGCTGCAGCCAGTGCAGGAAGAGCCGCACGTTCTCGCTGTCGGCGGGCATGGGCAGCGAGCTGCCGCGCGGCACCGCGACCAGCGAGGCCGCCGACGCGCGCTCGGCGAACGGCACCGGCAGGTCGGCGAGCGAGGCGTCGAGGACGGCCACGTCGTACCGCTCGCCCTCCCCCGCGCCATTTCCCGCGCCATCCCCCTCCGCGAGCCGCCGCACCGCCTCCGCCTCGATCAGCTCACCGGCACGCCCCGCCACCCGCGAAGCCAGCGGCGGCCGGTGGTCCTCGACCGCGTACGCCTGGGTGACGCGCCCGCGCGGGAAGAAGACGCGGCGGTGTCCCGGCACGTAACGGACCTTCATGCGGCCGTACGCACCGAGCAGCGGACCGGGTCCGGAGCGGGGCAAGGCCTCCGAGAGCGCATCGGCCACCGCGTCCGGCAAGGTCACCGAGCCCGATCGGGCCAGCAACAGGTCAAGGCGGCGCAGGAGTTCACCGGGGCGCTCGCGAAGGAGTCCCGCCGCGGCCGTGGTGTCCCAGCGGGCGAGTGCCTCCTCGACGCGCCCCTGCCAGGTGACGATCCGCAGCCGGTCGCCTTCGAGGCGCACGTCCTCGTGCCGTGCGGCCTCGGCGAGCAGCACCTCCCACAGAGCGGATTCGCCTACACGCGTCCCGCGCAGGACAGCGAAGGCGAGCGCCACGCGCGCGTGCCGGTGGGCCTGCTCGAAGGGGTGCAGGATTTCTCCGACCCGCTTCCAGGCGCTCGGGTTGCGGGCCATGTCCTCGGCCAGGCGACGCAGGTCGAACCCGTCGAGCAGGGCGAGGAGTTCACGGCGGACGGGACGCGGGAGCCCGCGCAGACGGGGCGGTTCGAGCAGGTCGGGGTCGCCCCCGGAACGTACGACGAGGATCCGCAGCACGTCGGTGGCGGTGTCCGCGTACCGCCCCACGAGCGCGCGCACGTCCGGCACGTCCGGCACGTCGAGCAGCGGTGCGAGGGCGAGTGCCTTGCTCTCGCGCAGCGGGATGGCGGGCGGGAGCCAGTCGGCGGCGTCGGCCGGGTACAGGTGGCCGAGGAGCAGGACCAGGTCGTCGTGGTCCTGGGGGTTGAGAGGCGTACGGCGGGCGAGCAGGGACGCGAGCTCGGCGGCGGTATCGCCGGGGGCCGCCAGGCTCAGCGTGCGCAGGATCTCGCCGCCGTCGCCGCCGAGCCCCGCGCCCGTGTCGATCCAGGGGTCGGTGGGCCCTTCGGTCTCGTAGCGGTTCTCGCAGATGGGGCAGGCGTACCAGACACAGCACAGGTCGCAGCAGCCGTAGTCCTCCTTCTTGCGGTGGCAGTCGTCGCACAGCAGATGCGCGCACGGCGCGAGCGCGCGGACGCGGGCCTTGGTGCCTGCACAGTTCATGCAGGGCTGGTGCGGCTGGGCGGCGAGGCGCTGGGCGACGAGGGAGGCGAAGCGTTCGTGCGCGTGCCGGTACGGGATCTCGTCCGGGAAGCGCTGGAACAGCGGGGCGTGGTGGCGGTCGGAGCCCATCAGCGCGTCGACGTCGGCGAGCAGCTTGCGGCCGGTCGCGGCGAGGCCGGGGACGGGGAGCGCGGTCAGTGCCCGGCGCAGCGGGACGGTCAGCAGGTGCCCGCGGTCGGCGAGTTCGGCTTCGAGGACGACCACGGCGGCGTCGGTCACGGCGGACCGTGCAGCGACGGCGGGAGAGGGAACGTACACGCTCTGCCTGCGGCGCAGCAGCAGCCCCGCGAGGTCATCGGCCGTCGTCATCAGGTCACACCCCCGTAGTACGCCCCCCGTAGGGCAGAAAGGCGGGGGCGGGGAGTGGGTGCGCTACGGATCTTTTGCAGAGAAGAGAAAGAAGGAAGCACACCGCGGAGCCACCCCCGCGTACGTGACGGTACGCGGGGGCGGCGTTGCCGGGCATCCCAATTAGCCCAGGGCCCAGTGGGATTACCCCGGGGCCGGGTGTGACTAACCCTCGATCGACGTCATCACGTGCTTGATGCGCGTGTAGTCGTCGAAGCCGTACGCGGAAAGGTCCTTGCCGTAGCCGGACTTCTTGAAGCCGCCGTGCGGCATCTCAGCGACCAGCGGGATGTGCGTGTTGATCCAGACGCAGCCGAAGTCGAGGACCTTGGCCATGCGCATGGCGCGCGGGTGGTTCTGCGTCCAGACCGAGGAGGCCAGGGCGTACTCGACGCCGTTCGCGTACGACACGGCCTGCGCCTCGTCCGTGAAGGACTGGACGGTGATGACCGGGCCGAAGACCTCGTTCTGGATGATCTCGTCGTCCTGCTTCAGGCCGGAGACGACGGTCGGGGCGTAGAAGAAGCCCTTCTCGCCGACGCGCTGACCGCCCGCCTCGACCTTGGCGTGCGCCGGAAGGCGGTCGATGAAGCCGGAGACCTGCTTCAGCTGGTTGGCGTTGTTGAGCGGGCCGAAGAGCACGTCCTCGTCGTCCGGCTGGCCGGTCTTCGTGTCGGCGGCGGCCTTGGCGAGCGCGGTCACGAACTCGTCGTGGATGGACTCGTGGACGAGCACGCGCGTGGCGGCCGTACAGTCCTGGCCCGCGTTGAAGAAGCCCGCCACCGAGATGTCCTCGACGGCCTTGGCGATGTCGGCGTCCTCGAAGACGACGACCGGCGCCTTGCCGCCCAGCTCCAGGTGGACCCGCTTGAGGTCCTTGGAGGCGGACTCGGCGACCTGCATGCCCGCGCGCACCGAACCGGTGATGGAGGCCATCGCCGGGGTGTGGTGCTCGACCATCGCGCGGCCGGTGTCACGGTCGCCGCAGACGACGTTGAAGACGCCCTTGGGGACGATCGAGCCGATGATCTCGGCCATCAGGACGGTCGACGCGGGGGTCGTGTCCGAGGGCTTGAGGACGACGGTGTTGCCCGCGGCGAGCGCCGGGGCGAACTTCCACACGCCCATCATCATCGGGTAGTTCCAGGGCGCGACCTGCGCGCAGACGCCGATCGGCTCGCGGCGGATGATGGAGGTCAGACCCTCCATGTACTCCCCTGCCGCCCGGCCTTCGAGCATCCTGGCCGCGCCCGCGAAGAAGCGGATCTGGTCGACCATGGGCGGGATCTCCTCGGACCGCGTGAGCCCGGTCGGCTTGCCCGTGTTCTCGACCTCGGCCGCGATGAGCTCCTCGGCGCGCTCCTCGAACGCGTCGGCGATCTTCAGCAGGGCCTTCTGGCGCTCGGCCGGCGTCAGGTCGCGCCAGGCGGGGAACGCGGCGGCGGCAGCCTCCATGGCGGCGTCGACGTCGGCCTGCCCGGACAGGGGCGCGGTGGCGTAGGACTCGCCGTTGGCGGGGTTGACCACCTCGGTGGTCCGGCCGTCGGCGGCGTCCCGGAATTCTCCGTCGATGTAGTTACGCAGGCGGCGCAGCTCGGTGGTCACTTCCGGCCCTCCAGTCAGATGTCCAGTGGATGAGACACCCACCCTAGTCGGTACACCGACGCTTTCAACATACCCGGGGGCCCGTAGCTGCGAAATCCGTGACTATTGAAGCTTCAGACAACGAATTTCATCGATCTGACCTTGCGGAACTGTCGAGTCCTGTGCACCATGGGGTCGTGGCCAGTCGCAGCGCAGATTCCGGTAGTTCCCGGCACGGGAACAGCTCTTCTCCCATCGACGCCGTCTCCTTGGGGATCATCGAACAGCTTCAGGAGGACGGACGCCGTCCGTACGCCGCCATCGGCAAGGCCGTGGGCCTCTCCGAAGCGGCTGTGCGCCAACGCGTCCAGAAGCTGCTCGACCAGGGCGTGATGCAGATCGTCGCCGTCACGGACCCGCTCACCGTGGGTTTCCGGCGCCAGGCGATGGTCGGCATCAACGTCGAGGGCGATCTGGATCCGGTCGCGGAGGCGCTGACGGCCATGGCCGAGTGTGAGTACGTGGTCATGACCGCGGGCTCCTTCGACCTGATGGTGGAGGTCGTCTGCGAGGACGACGACCACCTTCTCGAAGTGATCAACAAGCGCATCCGCGCCCTCCCCGGCGTGCGCTCCACCGAGAGCTTCGTCTACCTGAAGCTCAAGAAGCAGACCTATATGTGGGGAACCCGATAGCCGTGAGCAAGGACCTCAGCCGAACCGCGTACGACCACCTGTGGATGCACTTCACCCGCATGTCGGACTACGAGAACGCACCCGTGCCCACCATCGTGCGTGGCGAAGGCACCTACATCTACGACGACAAGGGCAAGAAGTACCTCGACGGCCTCTCCGGCCTGTTCGTGGTCAACGCCGGTCACGGTCGTCACGAGCTCGCAGAGACGGCGTACAAGCAGGCGCAGGAGCTGGCCTTCTTCCCGGTGTGGAGCTACGCCCACCCGAACGCCGTCGAGCTGGCGGAACGTCTCGCCAACTACGCGCCGGGCGACCTCAACAAGGTCTTCTTCACCACCGGTGGCGGCGAGGCCGTCGAGACCGCGTGGAAGCTGGCGAAGCAGTACCACAAGCTCACCGGCAACCACCAGAAGTACAAGGTCATCTCGCGCGCGGTCGCTTACCACGGCACCCCGCAGGGCGCCCTGTCCATCACGGGTCTGCCCGCCCTGAAGGCCCCCTTCGAGCCGCTCGTCCCGGGCGCGCACAAGGTGCCGAACACGAACATCTACCGCGCCTCGATCCACGGCGACGATCCGGTGGCCTTCGGCCGCTGGGCCGCCGACCAGATCGAGCAGGAGATCCTCTTCGAGGGCCCCGAGACGGTCGCCGCCGTGTTCCTTGAGCCGGTGCAGAACGCCGGTGGCTGTTTCCCGCCGCCGCCCGGCTACTTCCAGCGGGTGCGCGAGATCTGCGACAAGTACGACGTGCTTCTCGTGTCGGACGAGGTCATCTGTGCCTTCGGCCGTCTCGGCACGATGTTCGCCTGCGACAAGTTCGGCTACGTCCCTGACATGATCACCTGCGCCAAGGGCATGACGTCGGGCTACTCCCCGATCGGCGCCTGCATCATCTCGGACAAGCTCGCCGAGCCGTTCTACAAGGGCGACAACACCTTCCTGCACGGCTACACCTTCGGCGGCCACCCGGTCTCGGCCGCGGTCGGCATCGCCAACCTCGACATCTTCGAGAAGGAGGGTCTCAACCAGCACGTCCTCGACAACGAGGACGCGTTCTACCAGACCCTGCGCAAGCTGCACGACCTGCCGATCGTCGGCGACGTCCGCGGCAACGGCTTCTTCTACGGCATCGAGCTCGTGAAGGACAAGGCCACCAAGGAGACGTTCAACGACGAGGAGACCGAGCGCGTCCTGTACGGCTTCCTCTCCAAGGCGCTCTTCGAGAACGGCCTGTACTGCCGCGCCGACGACCGTGGCGACCCGGTCATCCAGCTCGCCCCGCCGCTGATCTCCACCCAGGAGACCTTCGACGAGATCGAGGGCGTACTGCGCCAGGTCCTCACGGAGGCGTGGACGAAGCTCTGATCAGCATCATGTGATCGCGTGATCGAGTGATCAACAGCGGCCCCCGGGGCGCCCGTTCGAGTGAGACGGGCGCCCGGGGGCCGCGTCGTTTCCAGGCAGCGCGGCCTGGATCCCTAGCGTGCCCAGTGACCGATCGGCCCCGCCTTCGTTCCCCCGTACGGGGGAGGCAAACTGATCTGAACCGAGGTGTACGTGATGGTGGCCCCGCCGGACAACGACGTGCTGTGGGCACGCGCCCTGCACGTCACACACAACGGCTCGCCCGCGCTCACCGGCGTGTCCCTGGGCGTGCGCGAGGGCGAGATCCTCGCCGTCACCGGGCCGCGCGGCAGCGGCAAGACGACCCTCCTGCGCTGCCTCTGCGGCCAGCTCCTGCCCGAGCGGGGCGAGGTCTGGTTCAACAGCGCACCGGTGCACACGATGAGCGCGGCGGTCCGCGAGCGCCTGCGCCGCGACCGCTTCGGCTGGATCGACCCGGAGCCGCACCTCGTGCCCGAGCTCACCGCCCGCGAGAACGTCGCGCTGCCGCTGATGCTGCGCGGCGCGTCGCACCGGACGTCCAAGAACAGCGCCCAGGAGTGGCTCGACCGCCTCGACATCGGCGACTGCGCCCGCAAGCGGCCCCACGCGCTGCTCCAGGCCCAGCGCCAGCGCATCGCCATCGCCCGCGCCCTGGTCACGATGCCGTCCGTGATCTTCGCCGACGAGCCGACCGCGCCGCTGTACCGCGCCGACCGCGCCCACGTCCTTCGTACGCTGACGACCGCGGCCCGCTCGCACGGCATCACGGTCGTCCTCGCCACGCACGACGCGGAGGTCGCCGCCCTCGCCGACCGGACGGTCACGCTGCTCGACGGGCGGCGCGTGAACACGGTGCATCTGCCGGGGGCGGGCGGAGAGCCTGCTGCGGACGGTGGTGCCGGTGATGCGTCCGCCGATGGCGACTCCGACGACGCGGAAGGCCGGGCCGCGTGCTCGCTCTCCGTCTAGCCCGCGGGGCCCACCCCCTGGTCCAGCTGCGCAGACTGCTCGTCGCCGCCGCTTCGGCGGGCACCGGCTTCCTGCTCCTGTGCACGCTGGGGTACGCGATGGGGCACGCGGACGCGTCGGGCGGCGCCCTGCTGCGCCTCGCCTGGTGCGTCGCACCGATCGCCGCCACCGTCTACTTCGCCGTCACCGTCGCCCGCACCGACCCGGCGACCCTGCCGCGCTCCGGGCTCTCGGCGGTGGGCCTCGGCCCCGCCAAGCTCACGGTGCTCGCCGCGATCTCCACGGCCGTCGCGTGCACGCTCGGCTCGATGGTGGCGCTCCTGTTCTTCCTGCACCTGCGCGGCGATCTGACGGGCCTGCCGTTCGACGGCGCCGCCGCCGAACTGCTCGCCGCCCGGTACCCGTTGCCCCTCGCCGCCGCGCTCACCCTCCTCGCCGTCGTCCCGCTGACCGCCTCCGCGGCGAGCGCCGCCGCGCTGCGGCCCCGGCCCCCCAAGCCGCGCGACGAGCAGGACGGAGCGGCGCGCCCTGCCGCGCCGCCGAGCGGGCTTCCCTGGGGGGTCGCGCTGCTCGCGGCGGGCCTCGCCGTCGAGTCGTACGCGAGCCGCTCGAAGAGTGCGTCGGACCTCGCGATGCCGGGCGGCCTGGCCGGCAGCCCCGTGGGGGTGCTCGCCGGGTGGACGCTCACGGCGATCGGCCTCGCGCTCGCGGGTCCCGGCCTCACGTATCTGTGCGGACGGGTCCTGCAATCGGTGCGGCCGGGCGCGATGCGGCTGCTCGCCGGGCGCGGGCTGCAGGAGGACGCGCGGCGGATCGGGCGTCCGCTCGGGGTGCTCTGTGCGGTGGGCTCCGGGGCGTACGCGGCGCTCACCCTCTACTCCGGTGACCGGCCCGCCATCGGCCCGCTGACCATGCTCGGATCGCTGCTCGTCGCGGGCTGCGCGGCGCTCACCGTGATCACGGTCGCGATCGAGGCCAAGCACGCCCGCGCGGACACGACGTCCGCGCTGCTCCAGCTCGGGGCGCCGACGTCGATGCTGCGCGGCACGGCGGCGCTGCGGGCGGGCACACTCGCGGCCGTGTTCGGGCCGCTGACCTGGGTGGTCGCGGAGTTGGCCGCGGTGCCGCTCACGGGGTGAGAGACCCGGCCGACCGTGCGGAAAGAAATCCCGCGACGGCCGATGAGTTCCGCGTCGAACGTACGTCTACCCCTCCGTAAGACACGGGCACTGGCACGAACGCACGCGCCGACTCGCAGGACTCACCTCACCGGGAGACACCTCATGTACCAGCAGATGATCTTCGTGAACCTCGCCGTGAACGACGTCGACAGCTCAAGGAAGTTCTTCACGGAGCTCGGCTACACGATCAACCCGCAGTTCTCGACGGACGACTGCGCCTGCGTCGTGATCAGCGAGACGATCATCGCGATGCTGCTGAGCAAGCCGCGCTACCAGGACTTCACGAAGAAGGAGATCGCGGACTCGACGACGACCAGCGAGACCCTGCTCTGTCTGAGCGCCGAGAGCCGCGAGAAGGTCGACGAACTGGTCGACAAGGCCGTGGCGATCGGTGGCACGGCGGGCGAGACGCAGGACCACGGCATGATGTACGGCCGCGCCTTCGACGACCTGGACGGCCACACCTGGGAAATCGTGTGGATGGACCCCTCCGCGGTGCAGGGCTGAGAGCTGTCGGTGACGGGCTCGCGGGGTCACGGCCGACGCCCGGCGCGATCTGCTCAGCACACGATCCGCTTAGTCAGCACACGATCTGCTTAGCATGGGCGGATGCAGCCGACTCCTGAATCCGCGTCCGCCCCCGGCCCCTCCCCCCGACTCCCGGGCGGTGACCGCGAGATCGAGTCGCTCGAGGAGTTCGACGAGATCGCCGCACACGGTTCGCTCGCCGGATGCCGGGTCCAGGCGATAGACCTGACGGGGCGTACGTCCTCGCTGCGGGACTGCGACGCCACGGGCACGGTGTTCCTCGGCTGCGCGATGGAGCAGGAAGCGGTGGACGCGGTGCGGGCCGCCGGGGCGCTGGTGTTCCCACCCGTCCCCGGCCTGCCGTTCGACCCGTACCGCGGACTTCTCCACACGCCGGAGGAACTGTTCGCGGGACTCGCCGATGGCGGGTACGAGGCGACTCCCGACGCCCGTGCATACGCCTGGTTCCAGGAGACCAAGGCCGACGGCGACGTCTTCTCCTCGATGCTCCGCTCGATCCACGACGACTCGGTCTCGGACGCCCTCGACGAACTCCTCGTCAGCGCACGGGTGGTGGGCGTCATGGGCGGGCACGCGATGGCCCGCGGCACGGAGGCGTACGCCGGTGCCGCCCGGCTCGGGCGCTCGCTCGCCCGCGACGGGTTCACGGTCGCCACGGGCGGCGGCCCCGGCGCGATGGAGGCGGCGAACCTGGGGGCGTACGCGTCCGTCTTCCGCGACGAGATGCTGGACGAGGCGCTCGAGCTCCTCGGCAAGGCGCCGTCCTTCACCCCCTCGATCACCGACTGGGCGCGGGCCGCCTTCGAGATCCGCGAGCGCTGGCCCTCCGGCGGCGACTCGGTGGGCATCCCCACCTGGTTCTACGGCCACGAGCCGCCGAACGCCTTCGCCACCCACCTGGCCAAGTACTTCGCCAACGCCACCCGCGAGGACGGCCTGCTCGCGCGCTCGAACGCGGGCATAATCTTCCTCCCCGGCGCGGCGGGCACGGTCCAGGAAGTCTTCGACGCGGCGACACCGAACTACTACGAGTCGCGTGGCGAGCCGGCCCCGATGGTCCTGGTGGACCGCGCGCACTGGACGGAACACCTCCCTGCCTGGCCGCTGCTGCGGGCGCTGGCGCGGGGGCGGTCGATGGAGGCGCGGATCGCGTTGGTGGACGGGGTGGAGGAGGCTCCGGCGGCGCTGGCATCCATCCAGTCCGGCGGATAGTCCGGCCCGTCCGGTGTTTGAGGGCGAACTTGGCGCTCGCCGGTGACGACGGCGCCCCAGGCCCCCGCGCCGGAGCGGGTTTTCGGGAAGGGGCGGGGCTGGGGCTGGGGCTGGGGCTGGGGCTGGGGAAATTCCACCCACCCGACGCCCGCTCCAGCCAGAAATCCGGCAACCCCCGCTCCCCAGCACCACGACATCTGCCGGGTCAGCCCAGAAGCACGACATCCCCCACATCGAACGCGACGCCCACCGTCTCCCCCACCCCGGGCGCGTCCCGCAGCGCACAGGCCGCCTCAAGGCGCGGCCCCGACCGGGGCTCCAGATGTACGGCGACATGGGTACCCCGGAAGGTACGCGCCGTCACCACGCACGGCACTCCCTCGTCGGCGGGCACGAGCCGCACTCCGGTCGGCCGGACAAGGAGCCGGCACGGCCCGTCCTCCGCGCCCTCCGGCACCGGCACCTTCCCCCAGACGGTGTCCGCCACGTCACCCACGACCGTCGCGTCGACGACGTTGTCGAAGCCGAGGAACCGCGCCACGAACTCGTCCGCCGGATGCCGCCAGACCTCAAGAGGCGTACCGGACTGGGCGATACGCCCTTCCCGCATCACCACGACCCGGTCCGCGAGCGCGAACGCCTCGCCCTGGTCATGCGTGACCGCGAGCACCGTCGTACCCAACTCGTCGAAGAGTTCGCGGAGTTCGACGACAAGCCGCTCGCGCAGCGACCGGTCGAGCTGCCCGAGCGGCTCATCCAGCATCAGCAGGCGCGGCCTCGGCGCGAGCGCCCGCGCCAGAGCGACCCGCTGCTGCTCGCCGCCGGAGAGCGAGGCGACGGCACGCTTCTGCGCACCCGGAAGGCCGACGAGATCGAGCAACTCGGCGACCCGGTCGGCCTGTTCAGCCCGCGACGCCCCGTGCATGCGCAGCCCGAAGGCGACATTGCCCGCCACGTCGCGCTGCGGGAACAGCTGATGATCCTGGAACATCAGGCCGACCCCACGCTTGTGCGCGGGCACGCCCCGCTGATCGCGGCCGTCGAGCAGGACCTGCCCGGCGTCGAGCTCCTGGAGCCCGGCGACCGCACGCAGCAGCGTCGACTTGCCGCTGCCGCTGGGCCCGAGGACGCACACGATCTCGTGCGGCGAGACCTCCAGACCGACCCCGTCAAGGACGGCTCGCGCCCCGAACCGCACGGTCGCGTCGGCGAGCGTCAGCAACCCCACACTCACACCCACACCCACATCTGACCCTGCGCTCATCATCAGAACTCCCCGGTCGTGCGGTCGGTACGGAGCCGTTCGAGCAGCAGCAGGGACACCGCGCACACCACCATCAAGATCGTCGAAAGAGCCATCGCCTGGCCGTAGTTGAGCTCACCCGCCCGCCCGAGGAGCCGTGCC
This sequence comes from Streptomyces sp. NPDC055239, assembly GCF_053606205.1. Lineage (NCBI taxonomy): Bacteria > Bacillati > Actinomycetota > Actinomycetes > Kitasatosporales > Streptomycetaceae > Streptomyces > Streptomyces sp. NPDC055239. The sequence goes on from NZ_JBSGRD010000012.1 coordinate 90,894, forward strand.
ACGGCGACCGGGAGCGTCGGGTTGTCCGGCCGCGCGATGAACACCGTCGCGCCGAACTCGCCCAGGGACACGGCGAAGGCGAACCCGGCGGCGATGAGCAGCGCCCGTCGCACCATCGGCAGGTCGACCTCCCGCCACGCCCGCAGGGGCGATGCCCCGAGCACGGCCGCCGCCTCGCGCAGGCGTCCGTCCACCGCGCGCAGGACGGGAAGCATGGTGCGTACGACGAAGGGCACGCCCACAAGCGCCTGCGCGAGCGGCACCAGGATCCACGTGGAGCGCAGGTCAAGAGGTGGCTTGTCCAGCGTGATCAGGAACCCGAAGCCGACCGTCACCGCGGAGACCCCGAGCGGCAGCATCAGGAGCGCGTCGAAACCGCGCACCAGGCGACCGGCCTTCCGGGTGAGCGCCGCCGCCGCGAGCCCGCCGATCACCAGGGCGATGGCGGTGGCGGCGAGCGCGTACTGGAGCGAATTCCAGACGGCGTCGATCGGCGGGACGAGGAAAGCCCCGCCTTCCGCCGATGTCAGCTCCTTGAAGTAGGTGAAGCCGTAGCCGTCGGGCCCGCTCAGCGAGCGCTCGATCAGGACCCCGAGCGGCAGCAGTATCAGCACGGCGATGGTGACCATGACCCCGGTGAGCAGCGCCCACTGCCCCGCGCCGCGCGGCCGTCGCGCCACAGCTGACGCGTCGACGAGCTTCAGCGCGGTCTCCCGCCTGCGCACGGTCCACGCGTGCACGGCGAGGATCAGGCCGACCGCCGCGAACTGCACGATCGTCAGGACGGCGGCCGTCGACAGGTCGAGGAGCTGGGCGGTCTGCCGGTAGATCTCGACTTCGAGGGTCGAGTACGCGGGCCCGCCGAGGATCTGCACGACACCGAAGGAGGTGAACGTGAAGAGAAAAACCATGAGGGACGCCGCGGCGACGGCGGGACCGAGAGCGGGCAACGTCACCGTCCGCCAGGCGGTCCACCGCGAGGCGCCGAGCATCCGCGCGGCCTCCTCCTGGCGCGGGTCGAGCTGCGACCAGAGCCCGCCGACCGTCCGTACGACAACGGCGTAGTTGAAGAAGACGTGCGCGAGCAGAATCGCCCACACGGTCGTGTCGAGCCGCACACCCCACATCTCGTCCAACAGCCCACCCCGCCCGAGCAGCGCGAGGAACGCGGTACCGACGACGACCGTCGGCAGCACGAACGGCACCGTGACGACCGCCCGCAGGACCTGCTTGCCCCTGAACTCGAAGCGCGCGAAGACGTACGCGCCCGGGAGCGCGATGAGCAGCGTGAGCGCGGTCGACGCGAGCGCCTGCCAGGTGGTGAACCAGAGCACGTGCCGGACGTCGGACTGCGCGAGGACATCGAGGATCCGCCCGAAACGCCACTCCCCGCCCACCTTCAGGCCGCGCGCGACGATCGCGGCGACCGGGTAGGCGAAGAAGAGCGCGAAGAACGCGACGGGCGCGGCCATGAGACCGAGCCGCGCCGCGCCCCCGCGCCCGGCCCTCTTGCGGGCCTGGCTCTTTACTTCAGTACGAGCGAGGTCCACGACTTGACCCACTGCTCGCGGTTGTCGGCGATCTTCTTCGGAGCCATGGTCTCCGGCTTGTCGATGGTCACGCCGTGCTTGACGAACAGCTCGGGCAGCTCGGCGTTCTTCCGCACCGGGTTCACGAACATGTTCAGCGGCATGTCGTTCTGGAACTTGGCGCTGATGAGGAAGTCGAGCAGCGCCTTGCCGCCCTTCTCGTTCTTGGCATTGCTGAGCAGCCCTGCGTACTCGACCTGCCGGAAGCAGGTGCCGGTCGCGACGCCGGTCGGCGCCTCCTTGGGCTGCGGCTTGGCGTAGAGCACCTCGACGGGCGGCGACGAGGCGTAGGAGACGACGAGCGGCCTCTCGCCCTTGGCCTTCTTGCCCCCGGCAGACCCGGAGAACTCCTCGTTGTAGGCCTGCTCCCAGCCGTCGACGACCTTGACGCCATTGGCCTTGAGCTTCTTCCAGTACCCCTGCCAGCCCCCATCGCCGTACTGTGCGGCGCTGCCGAGCAGGAACCCGAGCCCGGGAGACGAGGTAGCGGCGTTCTCGGTCACGAGCAGGTTCTTGTACGCGGGCTTGGCCAGGTCGGCGAAGGACTTCGGCGGGGCGAGCTTCTTGTCGGCGAAGTACTTCTTGTCGTAGTTGACGCAGATGTCGCCGCTGTCGACGGGCGTGACGCGATGCTTGCCCTGATCGACGCGGAACTGCGAGCCGATCTGATCCGAGCCCTTGGCCTCGTAAGACTGAAACAGATCGTTGTCGAGCGCGCGAGAGAGAAGCGTGTTGTCGACACCGAAGAAGACATCCCCCTGCGGGTTGTCCTTGGACAGGATCGCCTTGTTCACGGCGGCACCCGCGTCGCCGTCCTTGAGGACGTTGACCTTGTAGCCGGAGCTCTTCTCGAACGCCTTCAGTACGTCCTTGGAGACGTTGAAGGAGTCATGGCTGACAAGCGTGACGCTCTTGGAATCGGCGGCCTTGTCGCCACTGCCGGACGAGCTGCCGCACGCGGAGAGCGCGACGAGCGAGAGGCCGACGGCGACGGCGGTGACGGCGACCTTCTTGGTGACGCTGTTGTTGATGGTGCTCACTGAATTGATTCCTCCTGGAGTGACCAGGAAGAGACGCGGCCCTGCCCACAGCCTTGAAGGGGCTGCGGGCAGGGCGCAACAGCATGAGTGATGTCCGAACTTCCTACCCGGAATGACCCGGGCAAGGTTCAGAGGGTCTGCGGCCAACCTGTCCTTGGTGCCGCACTCTCAGCGCTGTGGCGCTCCCCTGTCGGAATATGAAGATGTGTTCCGGCTATGAAGTTGTGTTCCGGCCAGACTAACGCCCGGCGGACTAACGCTCGGACGCGGCGAGCTGACCGCACGCCCCGTCGATCTCCTGACCACGGGTGTCACGAACCGTGACAGGCACGCCATGAGCGGCGATGGCGTCCACGAAGGCCTTCTCGTCCTCCGGCCGCGACGCGGTCCACTTCGAACCCGGCGTCGGGTTCAGCGGGATCAGGTTCACGTGCACGGGCTTGTTCTTGAGCAGCCGCCCGAGCCGGTCACCGCGCCACGCCTGGTCGTTGATGTCGCGGATCAGCGCGTACTCGATGGAGAGCCGGCGCCCGGACTTGGCCGAGTACTCCCAGCCCGCCTCGAGCACCTCACGCACGTTCCACCGCGTATTGACGGGTACGAGGGTGTCGCGCAGCTCGTCGTCGGGCGCGTGCAGCGAGATGGCGAGGCGGCACTTGAAGCCCTCGTCGGCGAACCGGTGGATGGCGGGCACGAGGCCGACGGTCGACACGGTGATGCCACGCTGCGAGAGACCGACGCCATCGGGCTCGGGGTCGGTGAGCCTGCGAATGGCACCGGCCACGCGGTTGTAGTTGGCGAGCGGCTCGCCCATCCCCATGAACACGATGTTGGAGAGCCGTGCGGGCCCGCCCGGGATTTCACCATCCCTGAGCGCGCGCATCCCGTCGACGATCTGGTGCACGATCTCGGCGGTCGTCAGATTCCGGTCGAGGCCGGCCTGCCCGGTCGCACAGAACGGGCAGTTCATCCCGCACCCGGCCTGCGACGAGATGCACATCGTCACGCGGTCCGGGTAGCGCATGAGCACGGACTCGACGAGCGTCCCGTCGAAGAGGCGCCACAGCGTCTTGCGGGTGGTGTCGTCGTCACAGCTGATGTGCCGCACCACGGACATCAACTCGGGAAGCAGCGCCTCTTGCAGCTTCTGGCGCGAACCGGCGGGGATGTCGGTCCACTGCTCCGGGTCGTGCGCGTACCGCGCGAAGTAGTGCTGCGAGAGCTGCTTGGCGCGAAACGGTTTCTCGCCGACAGCTGCGACGGCTTCCTTGCGCTCGGCGGGCGTGAGGTCGGCGAGATGCCGCGGCGGCTTCTTGGCTCCGCGGGGCGCGACGAAGGTGAGTTCTCCGGGTACAGGCATGGTTCTTCCAGTGTCGCAGACGGTTGGGCCCCGGCCAGGTCACCGACTATCGGTGGTGGTCGTTGTTGGTCACCACTCGTGTCTGTGGGCCGCCCTTGGACGGCCCACAGACGGCCCGGCGGTTCCCTGGCTGGCCTGCGAGAACGATCCGGCCAACCTGCCAGATCTCAGCGGATGAGTAGTTGGGTGTCCTGGAGACAGGAGCTAGCCACCTAGTGGAGCATGGCCTTGGTGATACGCCCATCCGTTTGAGGAAGGTGTACAGGTGGCGGGTCGGGGTCCGACACGGCAGGAGCTGATCCGGCAATGGCGCCGGAGCGGTTTCGTCGGTCGTCATGGCGAGATTACAGCTTTCAAGGACGCTTTGAATCGTCCTCCAGAAGAGACACCCCAGTTCCTCTTCCATATCCATGGCCAGGCTGGCGTCGGCAAGTCCACCCTGGTTCGACAATTGGAGAATGCCGCCCGTGAAGCAGAAGCGCTGACCGCGTACGTCGACGAGTCAGTAGTGGACGTGGTCGAAGCGATGGCCGCAGTCAGTGCTCAGTTCGCTCAACAGGGTGCAGCACTGAAGAGCTTCGACAAGCTACTGGCAACGTATCGGCAGCGCCACTATGAAGTCAGTGCTGGGGCCACCACAGCCGGGACCGACCCAGTCAACGCTGCAGGTGGGGCGGACCCAGCAGGACAACCGCCATCTCCATCGAGCATGGTGGTTTCGCAGCTTGGTCTCGCTGGGCTAGGCCTGATTCCCGGAGTTGGTGCATTCACTGGTGCGGTCGACCCGAGTCAAGTAGCCGCTGGGGCAGACCGCGTAAAGGCGCTGCTTAGCGCACGGCTACGCAGTCAAGAAGATGTTCAGCTGGTCCTATCTCCAATACAGGCCCTCACACCGGTCTTCCTGAAAGACCTGGCGGAGGTTGCAAGACGCTGCCCTTGGTTAGTCTTGTTCTTCGACACCTATGAACGCACAGGACCGCTGCTTGATGTATGGCTGCGACATGTTTTGGTCAGCGATCGATACGGCGAGATACCGGCAAACGTTCTAGTGGTCCTCTCAGGGCAACAGCAGCTCAACCTACAGCGTTGGGGGGACTGGCTCGACCTGGTTACGGATCTTCCACTAAATGTGTTCACGGAAGTGGAGGCACGCCAGTTTCTGACCTCCAAGGAAATTACCGACGAACACGTCATCGATGTGATACTTAAACTCTCCGAACGGCTACCCGTGCTGATTTCCACCCTGGCCGAGTCACGGCCAGCGAATGCAGCAGAGGTAGGAGATCCAAGCGGAACTGCAGTTGAGAGATTCCTCAAATGGGAGTCTGATCCCGCTCGTCGTGCTGCAGCCTTGGCCGCAGCGCTCCCGCAGGAGCTCGATGAAGACATTTTCCGCGCGGCTGTCGACGACGAGGGCGCCGGGGAGCTGTTCAGCTGGCTGCAGTCAATGCCCTTTGTCACAGATCATGCCGGGCGATGCACGTTCCACGAGGTCGTCCGAACTGTGATGCTGCGCTTGCAACGCCAGCAATCACCAGCACGATGGCGTGTGCATCACACTCGCTTGGCTGATTCCTTTCGTCAACGGCGAACCCTTATCGAAACCCCCACTAATCCGAACACCAATAACTGGGAGGACGCGCACTGGCGCAGTCTCCGAATACAGGAGACATACCATCGATTGTGCGCCGACCCCGGCACTGCCCTTTCCAGCGCTTTACGTGAAGCGCTGGACGCTTACACCCGCAGCACGAGCACCTTTCGCCGATGGGCTCAGACCTTTATTCAAGCTGGCCAGGACACCGATAGCGACACTGTAAGTGATTGGGGAAAGGAACTCCTGAGAACTTTAGAGAATGACCAACCTGGCATAGCTGCCATTTCGCTGGTGCTATCCCGCGCTGAACTCGACACCCTGGGGAGATCCAAGGCCCATTCCCTCCGCGGCCAAGAACACCGCAGAGCTGGTAAATACGACCAGGCCCTGGTCGACTACAATGCTGCGCTTTCTCTTGAGCCGGAGAATTCCACTGCTTTGCGCGGTCGCGGCGAAACGCATCGCCTTATGAGCCACTCGGAAAAGGCGATCTCCGACTTTACCCGCTCCATCGAAATTCAGCCTGCTGAAATCAAGGGATTCACGCGGCGAGGCCTGACGTACGAGTCCATGGGGAGCTACGAGGAAGCGCTGGTCGACTACACCCACGCCATCGAAATCGACCCCACCCATGCATGGGCATGCGCCCATCGTGGCCTGACGTACGAGTCCATGGGGAGCTACGAGAAAGCACTGGCCGACTACACCCACGCCATCGAAACCGACCCCACCTACACATGGGCGCTCATCAGTCGTGGCAACACCTACGAGTCCATGAAGCGCTACGAGGAAGCACTCGCCGACTACACCCACGCCATCGAAACCGACCCCACCACCTATACATGGGCGCTCACTAACCGCGGCAGCACCTACCACTCCATGAAGCGCTACGAGGAAGCACTCGCCGACTACACCCGCGCCGCCGAAACCGACCCCACTTACACATGGGCCCTCATCAGCCGTGGCAACACCTACCGTTCGATGGGGAGCCACGAGGAAGCACTCGCCGACTACACCCGCGCCATCGAAATCGACCCCAACTCACCCTGGGCCCTCACTAATCGCGGCGACATCTACCATTACATGAAGCGCTACGAGGAGGCGCTGGCCGACCTCACCCGCGCCATCGTAGCCAACCCCAATCACGCGTGGGCCCTCATCAGCCAAGGACGCGTCTACGAATCGATGGGGCTATACGAAGAATCCCTCGCTAAATTAACCCATGCCATCGAAATCGAACCTAATTCCTTTTACGCCCTCAGTAGTCGCAGTGTCATCTATCGCCTAATGGGGAATTACGAGGAAGCGCTGCGCGATTCATTTCGAGCAACGGAGCTGCAACCAGATCATGCGTGGTCTCTAGCCAACCGGGGTGTAACCTACCGCTACATGTGTCGTTACGAGGAAGCTATCGCCCCCCTCGCACGTGCCCTTGAGATCAAACCTGATGAAACTTGGTTCCTGTACGAGAGGGGGGTGGCGCTGCACGCCCTGGGGAACCCAGACGGAAAGAATCAGCTCGAACAGCTGATTGAACACCTCTCTCTCGATTCAACCAGGGAAACTCCTCACATCTCAGACACGGGAAATCTTTTCCTTGCTTGCTGTGCAATATGCAACTGGGAAAGCGCTGAGCGATACTTGGGAGACTTCCTAAGTGAAGACCCATCGCGTGGAAATATCAGTGAACTACTCGCAGCCACAAGGAGCCTGGATCAGGCCACCCGTTCATCGGGAAATAATTTGACGTATTTCTGTATTCGCTTGGGCGATGCATTCAGTATCGGCGGAAGTGACATCACTGCATGGCCTACGCCGACAGCAGGTGACTCCCCGACCCGAGGAAGGGAGGGCCCATGACTTAGAGCGGGCGATGCTCAAGTCGAGATCGCACCTCAAGTTCTCCCGCGTTCACAATGCTGAACACACGCACCCCATAGCGAGCACGGAGCTGAGGAGAACCGCTTCGCGGCGATTGGGCAGTTAGTGACCGGGAGGAACGCCATGCTCCAGGTATGCCATGCCACCCCGCTGCCGAGCGGTCATTGCAGCACAAATACGGCGTGCAAGACGGGGGATTGTGAGGTTGTCGACGGCACCGACATCGTGGAAGCCGTAAGCCTTGATCTCGGAAGCTTGCAGCTTGATCTGCGCCTGAAGCTCATGCGAGAGTGCGCCGCCATCGAGGAGGTACAGCACCTTGTCACCTTCGGAAGGGCTGGGAGCCCAGTCGACGACGAGCAGACGCCCGGTCTCCGGCGCAATGCCAGTTCCTCTTGCACCTCACGGACGCACGCTTGCTGCGGCGACTCACCCGCATCGACATACCTTCCAGGGATATCCCGGTAGTCCTTGTACGTCGACTCAAGGAGCATGACGCGGTCCAGGGCATCAAAGAAGAGCGCGCCCGAGGCCATCCGCGGGCGCGCCATCTTCGCTTTGTGTTCGTTCTCGGTCCCGCTCACGTGACCGAACCTAGAGGGCGTCTGAGAAGCCCCGTTCAGGGCAGGACTCTCGCGGTTCGGTGCAGTAGGAGCATGATCGTGGCCAGGTAGATCGCGTTCTCCTGGCTGGCGGCCAGGTACTCGTAGTCCTTGGACAGTCGCCGGTAGCGGCCCAGCCAGGCGAAACTCCGCTCGATCACCCAACGCCGGGGCACCACCGCGAACATGGGCACCACCCGGGGTGGGGCGTCAGTCTTTGGCCAGGCGCTGCGGGAACCGCCGTCCTTGCGCTGCACGATCTGAATCGTGATCCCCGTTTCCTCGCGGACCCAGGTCAGGAAGTCACGGCCGCGGTAGGTCTGGTCGGCCCACAGATGCCGCAGCCGCGGGAAGTTCCCGGAGCATCGGGCCAGGAGCACGGCGGCGCCGTCGCGGTCGCTGACGTTGGCCGGGCTGACGCACACCGCCAGGACCAGGCCGAGCGTGTCCACCAGAAGGTGCCGCTTGATCCCCTGGATCTTCTTACCGCCGTCGTAGCCGTGCCGGCCGCCGCGCTCGGTGGCCTTGACGCTCTGGCTGTCCACCGCTCCGGCGCTCGGGGTGGGTTCACGGCCCTGGCCAGGATGTTCCCTGGCTCGCAGTGCGGCGAGGATCTCTTCCCAGCGGCCCTCGATCCGCCGCTGCCGCCAGTAGTGATAGACGCTCTGGTACGGCGGGAAATCATGCGGGAGCAGCCTCCAGGCGCAGCCGGCCCGCACCCAGTACGCCAGGGCGTCGATGATCTCCCGACGCGGATGCTTCGGCGGCCGCCCGCCCGGTTTCGCTGGCGGCTCGAGCAGTGCCAGTACTGCCCACTCCACGTCGGACAGATCGGTCGGATACGCGCGCCGTTCCCCGGCCATCTTGGCCTCCATGAGCGCAGGGACTACCAACTCGCCTGCCCTGAACGGGGCTTCTCAGACGCCCTCTGACCAGCTCACACCACACGAAGCGGGCCATGGAGGTCGTCCATTCACGGATACATTCACCATGTTCGGGCTGATCAGGAGAAGTTTCGTTCGCCCTCAACGAGGCGAAACCACACTGCCTTTGATGTCGGCTCTGGTTCGCCGAAGTGCGTGATTCCCCAAGCGTCGGCACAGGCGTCGACGATGAATAGGCCACGGCCGTCCTCGCCGTCCACCACCGGCTGGGGCGTCAGGCTGTAGCTCGGCTTGTCGTCGTGCACACAGACCCGGGTTTGGTGCTCGTCGACCGTCACCTCGACGTGCACGATGCGCGTCGCCGTATGGCGATAGACGTTGGTGACGATTTCGCTCGTCAAGAGGCGTGCGGTCTGTGCAAGCGTCTCGTGCCCCGTCGTGCAGAACAGAGTGACGACCAGGTTCCGCAGCACGACAGCGGCTGTCGGTACGTTCGCCGCGGTCAATCGGTAGGTCGTAGAGGACTGAGGTGCGTGAAGCACAGCGGGTGCTAAGGCTTTAGGCATCTTTTCGTCTCCCAACGCGGTTGTAGTGTGCGCTGCTCGCCACCGTGGCTCTGGCCGCCCCAAGGAAGGAGGGATGGCGCACCCACGAGGGCGTGCGTCAGCGGCTGCACTGCGGGATTACCGGCGTGCTGCGTGGTGCCACTTGGGAACGTAGGGGGCAACTATGCTCCGGAGCAAGGGTGTTCCATATCTATGGCCCTAACGAGTGGACCAGTGGAGCGACTACGCGACACACTCAGGGCAGACAAGGGGAAGGGACTTATGCCGCCGAGGGACAACCCCACCGCACGTCAGGCCCGATTGGGCGCGGAGCTGCGGAAGTTGCGCGACCGCGCAGGCAAGACTGCCCGTGAGTCCGCTGGACTGCTGTCCACCGACCAAGCCAAGATCAGCCACATAGAAGCGGGACGCGTCGGAATCAGCGATGACCGCATCCGCCGCCTATGCACGTTCTATCAATGCGCCGACGAGGCACTGATCGATGCGCTGTGCGCCATCGCGCGCGAGCGTCGCGGGCAGTACTGGTTCGACGAGTACCGGGGCACACTTGTCCCTGGCTTCCTGGACATCGCCGAGCTTGAGCATCATGCCCTGCGGCTCCGATCGATGCAGAGCGTCACTCTTCCCGGTCTGCTCCAGACCGAGCGATATGCACACGCCCTGTTCTCGGGGGTTCGCCCCAAGCTGCCGCTCGACGAGGTCGAACTACGCGTCGAGCACCGAATGAAGCGGTCGGCCATCTTCGAGCGTGAGTCCCCACCACCGTTCATGGCGATCATCCACGAGGCGGCGCTGCGCATGCGCTTCGGCGGCCGCAAGGTTGCTCGTGAGCAGCTTGAACACCTGATGGCGGCCTCACACAGCCCCACCATTACCGTGCGAGTGATCCCCTTCACGAGCGAGGACTTCATTGAGGTCACTCAACCGGTCTTGTACGCCAAGGGTGTTGTGCCCCAACTCGACACTGTGCAGCTCGACAGTGCCTCGGGGAATCAGTTCCTAGATGCCGAGGCCGACCTGTTGAAGTACACGACTCTGCTCGACATCGCCGAGCACGCGTCCCTTGATCCAGACGAATCGCGAAGCATCATCCATCACATCGCACGAGAACTGTGAGACACGTAGGCATGAGCGGATCCATACAGTGGCAGAAGTCGTCGTTCTCAGGTGGCGATGGCCCCAACTGCGTCGAGATGGCGCAGCATGAGGGCGGGATCGTGATGCGCGAGAGCGACGTTCCCGACAGCATCATCGTCACCAGCCGCGCCAATCTGGCAGCCTTCATCGCGGGCGTCAAAGTGGGCGAGTTCGACCACCTCATCGCGTAGCAACACCTGCTGTCCTTCTCGGGAGACAGGGGGTCTCTTTATGCGAGTACGCGCATAAACGCGCACTCGCATAGACGCCGGTCAGACCGTCCCCGTAGCGTCATGCAGACCAGCCCGCAGGGGGCCGGACAAGGGGGTTCATCGTCCATGGCACGCGAGGAATTGACCCGGCTCACTGGCAACGGCAACGGCACGTGCGGCGAGGAGGACTGCCCGAACATCTACCGGACGGCAAGTGGCTCAGTCGTCGTTCAAGGGAGCGTCTCAGAGGCGTTCACCCCGCCGTCCGGTGAGGCCCTGGTGGAGATCCCGGAGGAAGTGTTGAGGGAGGCCGTACGTGCTCTTGGATGGTGACGAGTGGCGTCGTCGGTTCGCGGAGATCAATCAAGAAGCCTGGCGGCTTGAGACGCTTCCGCAGTACCTCGTACCGCAGGAAGCTGAAGAGTTCGCAGACTTCCGTGAAGGCCGGCCCATGACGCCGTACACCGCGTCCTCGTACACAGAACGCGTCTCACGGCAGCGCGCCGAGGGCAAGCACAACGGGCGCGTGCACATCGTGACGCAGCCGCTCTCCGACTACCTGCGGTTCGAGTTCGCCCGGTTCTACGAGGTACACGCTCGGGCTGGGGACGAAATCCGCATCCTCGATGTGACCGACCGCCCCAACCCTCTTGCTGGGGCCCCGGACTTCTGGATGTTCGACCGCGTGGAAGTCGTCCTCATGAACTATGAGGACGACGGCACACAGATCAATCGCGAGGTGTTCGAAGGGGACGCGTCCCCATTCCTCGAATACCAGCGGATCGCGATGGCCGCGTCGGTGCCCTTCGAGGAGTACGTGAACGGTGGCCATCGAGCCTGACGAGCTTGACCAGTCTGGCCTCGAACTGGCAGCCATGCTCAAATACCTCCGCAATCAAGCCGGACTCTCTGGGGTCCGGCTTGCTGCGCGTTGCAACATGTCTCAGTCCAAGATCAGCCGTATCGAGGGGAACAAGCTCCGCCCGTCCCTGGTCGATGTCGAGCAGATCCTCAGAGCTCTGAGCATTTCCCCAGCCGTCGCAGCCGAAGTAATGGCCATGGCTCGCATAGCGCAGACGGAGTGGCAGGATCGCAAGGCTCTGCACCGGAAGGGGCTGGACAAGAAGCAGCTAGAACTTGCAGGAATCGAAGCAACCACCAGCGAATTCCGCTACTTCCTGCTGTCGATGACCACGGCCCTACTGGCAACTCCGGACTACATCCGGGAAAGCATCGCGCACGCGCCACCGGCCCAACAGGCCAAGACCGTCGGTATGAAGCTTGAACGGCAGGCCGTTCTGCTAGACCGCTCGAAGCGCTTCACGTTCCTGCTCACCGAGCAAGCCATCCGATACCCGCTGATCTCCCCAGACGCAATGGCCATGCAGATCGACCGACTAGCCTCGCTCGCCCTCCAGACCAACATACGGATTGGCGTGCTTCCCATGGGGAGGAAGTTCAGTAACACTCCCTTGAGTACGTTCACGATCTACGACGACCGTCTAGCAACGATCGAGACAGACCTAGGTGCGGCCGTCTTTCGTGACCCCAAGGACATTCACTCACTCCTCGACCGGTTTACCGGCTACGAGGAACACGCCACTTTCGGAGATGATGCGCGCGATCAATTGACCACCTGGGCCTGGTCGTTCCGCCGTTGATCTTTAGTCCTCAACGCGAATAACGCTAGATCCGCGCCCTCGCCGGGCCGACGATGAAGCCATGCCGACTAAACCGGAGTCGCCGAGAAAACCGTCTGCCCCGCGGGGTTGGCGCGTGGAGCCGATCCCCAGTCGCACGGCCTACAAGGACGATGCCGCGCACATTCGAATTCCGGTCTGGCTGTCAAAGAACGGTCGACATACAGCAGACACAGAGATGGTCCTGCTGCCCTCAGAGGCCGAGCTGCTGGCCGATCACTTGGCCGACGCCATGGGCAGCAAAGCCCGGGCCGTCCTCCACGAACTGATGCAGGGAAGCGCCGCCACTCGCCTATTCCGCTCGCCGGAAGGGAACCATGCCCCCACCCAAGCACGAACTGATCGCTAGTCCGTTCCTCGACGAGTACCTGGTCTTACGCCCCGGCAACGACAACGGGGTACAGATCCCACTCACCAGGTTCCTCGAACTGAGCAGGGCTGCGAGCGCCGGCTCCGAGGTACCGCAGTGGCTCGTCGAAGGCGCCCGCCAGGCGTGGGGGCTCGCCCTTCCCGCGCATCGTCCCCAGCGGGATACCGTCCTGGTTCGCGCGCCCTCCCCGTTCGGCATGGCCCGCGCGTCCTACGAAATCAACAAGGGCTGTGACTACGACTGCTCACACTGCTACCTCGGCTTGAAGCGGTTCGAGGGGCTGCCGTGGGCCGACAAGGTCCGCCTACTCGACATCATGCGCGACGCTGGCGTGCTCTGGCTCCAGATCACAGGCGGCGAACCGCTTATCGACCGCGAGTTCCCCGAGGCGTACTCATACGCCTACGACCTCGGCATCATGCCGACGATCTCCACCAATGGATCGCAGCTCCATAAGCGGAGGATTCTTGAGGCGCTCACCGAACGCCCGCCGCACCACCTGTCCCTGAGCGTCTACGGCGCCACCGAAGAGACGTACGACGGATTCACCCGCAACCGAGGCGCGTTCAGCCGCTTCATCCGGGGACTCGACGCCGCCCGCGAGGCTGGACTTCGCTTGCAGTTGAACATCGTGATCACCAAGGACAACGTCGCCGAGTTCGCCGCCATGGAACGGCTCAGCGAGCCCTACGGGCAGGCGTTCGTGTTCACCAACATGTCGCCCACGATCCAGGGCGACGCGACCCCGATTCCTGAGCAGGCCGCAAAGTACCTGCGCAAGCGGAAGCCATTCACGGGCTGCAATGCCGGACACACCTTCTTTCACGCTGACCCGTTCGGCCACGCGTCCATATGCAAGATCGGCCGTGACCCGCACATTCCCCTGATGCAGGAAGGGATCGAGGGACTCAAACGCCTCGGCGAGATCGCTGACGGCCTACAGCTTCGTACCGGGGGCTGCGCCGGCTGCACGTTCGGTCAGAAGGACGCCGACGGCAACCCGGGCGGCTGCACCACTTGCCGCCCCATGGCCAAGCTCTATCAGGAGGCGAAGGCACCTCGAAACATGTACTGCCAGCACCCCGACCCCGAACCAGTGAGGTAAATCCATGGCAACCACCGTCGAGCTCCACAGTACGGAAGAGACCCGGTCCCCCGGCCCCGTGATGGTCGCGATCACGTCCCGCCCGACCGCACAGTTCCCCGTCGCGATCACATCCCGGCCCATCGGCGATGCCGAGTTCCGGATCACGAAGGAGATCGGCACATTCTCCGAGAGCCTCGGCTGCTCGTGCCAGGCCGACGACGACCAGCCGTACTAAACCGACACGCGCACCGAGCCGCCCCCACCCGCCACAGAGTCAAGGGCGGCTCGGCCGTCCGCCCCAGGAACCCCACATGCCCGTAACCCGTGCCCACTGGGACGACCTGCCCCTCCCCGCGCGCGAAGCAGTCGAGCAACGCTCCGGTCCGATTCTGCGCACCCGCACAGCCGAGGCCGGCGCCAACTCCGGGATCGCCGCCACCGCGTACACCGCCGACACAACCCTGTTCATCAAGGGCGTGCCCATCGACCACCCACAGGTCCGCACACAGCAGCGCGAGGCCGCCATCAACCCGTACCTGCCCCCGGCCTCCCCGCGCCTCCTCTGGCACGAGCAGGTCGCAGGCTGGGACCTGCTCGGATACGAGCACCTCGTCGGCCGCCATGCCGACTACGCCCCCGGTTCCCCCGATCTGCCGCTCGTCGCCCGCGCCTTGGTCGAGCTTCAGAACACGCCGTGCCCCGACATCGCGCTCAAGCGCGCCGAGGACCGGTGGAGTGGCTACGCGGGCCCCGCCGGTGTCGAGCAGTTCGTCGGGGGCACCCTGCTGCACACCGACCTCGCGCCGCACAACGTGCTCGTCACCGAGCGCGCCCACTTGATCGACTGGGCATGGCCGACGCGCGGCGCCGCATGGATCGACCCCGCCGTTCTCATCCTGCGGCTCATGGAAGCCGGTCACACGGCGGAAGCTGCGGACGGATGGGCGCGCTGGCAGTTCCCGTCATGGGCAGCCGCCCCACGGGCATCCGTCGCCGCGTTCTCCGAAGCGAACGCCCGAACGTGGGACGAGATCGCCCGCAACGATCCGCAGCATTGGAAGAAGTACATGGGTCGCCTCGCTCACGACTGGGTGGCCTACTGGCGATCAGGAAGCGCGTGATCCCCCCCGGCGTCACTCGGCCCCGCGGCCCCCGTCCGCCAAAAGTTCGTCAAAACGCGCCCACCCCTCCCAGCTCCAGACGTCCGCGTCCGCATCCGCGCGCAGCGGGACAAAGCGGCCCAGCTCGAAGTCGTCGGAGTCGGCGGACACGTCGAACCAGTGCTCGTCGGCGACCTCGGTCCCCAGGCCCACCGTCCGGGCGGTCAGCCGGACCAGCAGCTTCACCCCCTCCGCGTCCGACAGGTCCTTCCCCTGGATCTGGTCTAGGGGCAGTGCGGCGAGCGGGGCGTCGACGGGTATCCAGACCGTGAACGGGGCCCCGCGCTCCACCGCGAGCCACGCCCTCTCGTCCGCCCGCTCACCCTTCTCGTCCAGGACCTGGAGCCACTTCTTGTAGACGACGCGACTGTCGCCGTACGGGGATCGCTCCAGGTAGCGCAGGTGTGCGCGGGCCCGCAGATCGACCACCGAGAGATTGTCGAAGTGGTTGTAGAAGCGGACCGCGATCACCGCGTCCTCGGGATCGTGCCCCTCCGCCACCGGGAAGTCGGCGGTGCGCCCCGGCGAGATACTGGCCCGGCGCCGCCAGATGAACGGGCGCAGCGCGAACATCTTCACCAGCACGATTCCCAGGAGCACCGCGGGCACCAGTGCTCCGGTCACCGAGGCGAACGTGGCGAGCAGCGCGTGTGCGAGGTTGTCCGGCTCGGGGTCGAGATTGTCGGTGCCGACACAGGCTCGCAACGCCGCCAGGGAGATGTCGAGCAGCGCGGCCACGTCGCTGAACCGCCGCCCGAGCCCCTGCGCCGACTCCTCAGTGAGCGTCCATACCACCGCTATGGCCACGGCGAGGCCGGTCAGCGCGCCCAGCGTCATGAGCATCAGGGCATGGACCGACCGCCCTGCGATCCACCATCGAACCGATATCCGATGCCGCGGATGTGTCGAAGGGCGCCGAAAGCGCCAGGCCGAAGGTCTCAACTCATGCTCCCCGTAAGGGGGTTATCGTAACGGAGCAGATTCCTTCACGGCAGGTGCACGAGCCGTTCCCGCAGCGTCCGACAGCCTCACTGTCCCGACATGGGTAGACCCGATGTGGAAGGCTGTGCCCGCCGCACGATCCGATCCTGAAGGGTGTTGGCCGTGAAGGACCGAAGCCTCGAAGCGCTGGGCCTGGACGACGTTCCCGCCAAGCTCCCCCTCACCTACCCGGGCCGGCCGGCCACTGAGCCCGCCCTGCTCTCCGGCGACGAGCTGCTGCCGCTGGACGTGCGGCAACTGCGGCTCGGAGACTGGCCGGTGGCCCAGGGACGACGCCTCGACGAGACGCTGCGGGAGCTCGGCCAGGTGGGGGCGGGCCTGCGGCACCCGGTGATCGCGGTGGGCTCCAACGCCTCTCCCGGCCAGGTCAGCCACAAGCTCACCCGGCTCGGCATCCCGGCGACCGTCCCGATGGTGCCGGTAGAGGTACGGGGTGTGGGGATCGGCTGCTCGGGCCACATCAGCCCGGCCGGTTACGTCGCGGCCACCCCGTACATCGACCGGTCGGCGCGGGCCACCCTGGTGGTGACCTGGCTCGACGCCACCCAGCTGAAGGCCGTCGACGACACCGAGTTCCCCGACTACCGGCGGGCCATCCTGCCCGGCGACGAGTTCGACATGGTCATGCCCTCCGGGGAGCGGCTCGGCGGCGCCTACATCTACTTCAGCGCGCACGGAGTACTCGCGGGCTCTGACGGGCGGCCGAGGCCGGGCGGTGGAGACCAGTCCGAGTTGCTCGCGGCCCTGCTCTTCGAATCGGAGGACCTGCGGCAACTCCTCGGACCCGATCCGACCACCTGGGTGGCCAAGGCGGGCGCCGACCGAGAGGTGCGCGAGCGCGGCACGGCGATCTTCGGCGCGACGGGCCGGGTCCTCCCGCAGAACGAATTCCTGCCGTACCTGGACGACTCCGGCGACCTGCGGTTCTACGACGATCTGCCCCCGCTGGCCGGCTCCCTGCCGTCGATGGCGTAGCCGGGAAATGGGTGCGGGCCGCCTGGCGTAGCACAAATGGACAATGTCATGTGCCTGACATGATCACTAGAATCCCCGTGCCAACATCAACTCCGCTGGAGGTCATCAGCACGTGTTGAATCAAACGGGGAAAGCGCTTCTGATCGGCGCCACCGCAGCGCTCGCCGCAGCGACCGCGATACCGGCCCAGGCAGCGAGCGGGGCAGCGAGCGGGGCAGGGGCAAGGGCGGGAGTCGGGGCCGCCGCGGTCAGCAAGCACCAAGAAGTGCGCTGCGTGCAGCAGAGCGGCAGGACCTGCGCGTACTCGGTCTCCTTCTTCTACTGGAACAAGAAGGGCTCCAACAAGCGTGGCCTGAACTACGTCCAGTCGGCCAGGTCGCCGTACAAGGCGGGCAAGGCGCGCTGGCTCTACAAGCAGCCGGGCGGCTCGACGCACGTGGGCAAGAGCTGGCGCAAGGCGCACTCGGTTCCGCACGGCAACGCCGCCGAGGTCGAGTGGGGCAAGGTCGGGGCGAACACCGGGCCCAAGTTCCGCAAGGGCACGCTCGTCTGCGTGCAGTGGAAGAACGTCTCCAAGAAGGCGTGCCACACGCTGAAGTAGACGGCCCATGAGCCCCGTACGGGATACGAATACGGGATACGAAAAGGGGCTCGCCGTCCTATGGACAGTGAGCCCCTCACGTATGTCGTATGCAGGTCTGCAGGTCAGCCGGATCCCACGAAGACGACCAACAGCAGCCACACCACCGGCGCCGTCGGCAGCAGGGAGTCGAGGCGGTCCATGATGCCCCCGTGGCCGGGGAGCAGCGTGCCCATGTCCTTGATGCCGAGGTCACGCTTGATCATGGATTCGCCGAGGTCACCGAGGGTCGCGCTCACGGCGACCGCGAGGCCGATGAGCAGCCCCTGCCACCACGTGCCGCCGTCTATCAGGAACTCCATGCACAGCGCACCCCCCGCCATCGCGAACGTCACCGCACCGACCAGGCCCTCGCGGGTCTTGCCGGGGCTGATGCGCGGGGCGAGCTTGTGCTTGCCGAAGCGCCAGCCGATCGCGTACGCCCCGGTGTCGCTGACCACGGTCAGGAGCAGGAACGTGAGGACCCGCTTCGGGCCGTCGTCCGCGGTGAGCATCAGCGCCACGAACGTGGCGAGGAACGGGACGTAGAACGCCGCGAAGACGCCCGCCGTGACGTCCTTCAGATAGCCCTCCGGCGGCTCGGTCATCCGCCAGACGAGCACCGCGAGCGCGGTGAGCGCCATGGCGACCCAGGCGCCCTCGGGCCCGCGGACGTACCCGGCGACGACCATCGCGGCGCCGCCCACCGCGAGCGGGACAAGGGGCGCCTTGATGCCCTTGCGCTCCTCGAGCCGCGAGGTGAGCTCCCAGAGACCGACCACGACGGCGACCGCTATGACGCCGATGAAGACGGCCTTCACGATGAAGAGCGACGCGACGACCATCGCGCCGAGCCCCACGCCGACTCCTATGGCCGCCCCGAGGTCACGGCCCGCGCTCTTCTTCTGCGGCGCTCGAGGCGCACGCGGCGTCTCAGGGGCGGGCTGTGATGCTGCGCTGGGCATGGGCTCCTGGGGTACTTCAGGCACGTCAGGCATGTCGGGCACGATGGGCATGGGCTGCGTCTCTGATGGATACAGGGCGTCATGCGCATCGTACGCGGGACCTGCCGGGGCAGCCCCTTGAGCAGGGCCCTGGTCGGGCGGCCCCCAGTACCCGGCTCTGGGAGGCGCCCCCCAGGAAGAGTCGTTCACGGATCGGATTCCTCAGTCCTCAGACCACGAGCCCTCAGACCTCGAGCAGCTCGGCTTCCTTGTGCTTGAGCAGCTCGTCCACCTGGGCGACGTACTTCGCCGTGGTGTCGTCGAGCTCCTTCTCCGCGCGACGGCCCTCGTCCTCGCCGATGTCGCCGTCCTTGATCGCCTTGTCGATCGATTCCTTGGCCTTGCGGCGGATGGAACGGATCGAGATCTTGGAGTCCTCGGCCTTGGTCTTGGCGACCTTGATGTACTCCTTGCGGCGGTCCTGCGTCAGCTCGGGGAACGTCACCCGGATGATGTTCCCATCATTGCTGGGGTTGACGCCGAGGTCGGAGTCGCGGATCGCCTGTTCGATGTTGCGCAGCGCGCTCTTGTCGAACGGGGTCACCACGGCCATCCGCGGCTCGGGCACCGAGAACGAGGCCAGCTGGTTGATCGGCGTAAGGGCGCCGTAGTAGTCGGCCACGATCTTGTTGAACATCGCCGGGTGCGCACGGCCTGTGCGAATCGCGGCGAAGTCCTCCTTGGCGACCACGACGGCCTTCTCCATCTTCTCCTCGGCCTCGAGGAGGGTCTCTTCGATCACCACTTGCTCCTGGTGTTGTGAGTGGGCTGGGGCGCCCCCACACGGTGAAGTAGGGGGAGTCCATGGGGTGTCGGCTGCGTCGCGTCTCTTTCCCTGCACCGTGTCCGACCGGCAGGGCTTTGTCCATCCCCCGGGGGCGTCCCCGGGATCAGGCGCGGGTACCCCCGTCACCCACGAGTGTGCCGATCTTCTCACCCTTGACGGCACGGGCGATATTGCCGGTGGAGAGCAACTCGAAGACCAGGATGGGCAACTTGTTGTCGCGGCACAGGGTGATCGCGGTCATGTCGGCGACCTTCAGGTCGCGGGTGATGACCTCGCCGTAGCCGAGCGCGTCGTACTTGACCGCGTCCGGGTTGGTCTTGGGGTCGGAGTCGTAGACCCCGTCGACGCCGTTCTTACCCATGAGCAGGGCCTCGGCGTCGATCTCCAGGGCGCGCTGCGCCGCGGTCGTGTCGGTGGAGAAGTACGGCATGCCCATACCCGCACCGAAGATGACCACACGGCCCTTCTCCAGGTGCCGTACGGCGCGCAGCGGGATGTACGGCTCCGCGACCTGGCCCATCGTGATGGCGGTCTGGACGCGGCACTCGATGCCTTCCTTCTCCAGGAAGTCCTGGAGGGCCAGGCAGTTCATGACCGTGCCGAGCATGCCCATGTAGTCGGAGCGGGCACGGTCCATGCCGCGCTGCTGCAGCTCGGCGCCGCGGAAGAAGTTGCCGCCGCCGATGACGGCCGCGATCTGGGCACCGTCGCGGACGACCGCGGCGATCTCCTTGGCGATCGCGTGCACCACGTCGGGGTCGACGCCAAGGCCGCCCCCGCCGGCGAATGCCTCACCGGAGAGCTTCAGCAGGAAACGACCGGGGACTTTTTCGTCGCCACTGTTTGTGTCGGCCTTGGTGGTCATGGAGTTCTCGCTTCTTTTTGCTCGGCGCACATACGAAGAAGGCCACTGCCGGTGGGGTGTCGTTCGCATCCCATGCTCGGCAATGGCCTCCTCGTCAGATCCTGCGGTCGTACGTCGCGTACTGCGTGAGTACGCGGGCGACCGCTGTCGACCCTAGCGGGGTCTACCGTCGATCGCGGTACTGACTCAGATGCCGACCTTGATGCGCGAGAAGCGCTTCAGGGTGACACCGGCCTCGTCCAGGACCTTCTGGACGGACTTCTTGTTGTCGAGCGCGTACGGCTGACCGAGGAGGGTGGCCTCCTTGAAGAAGCCGTTGACGCGACCCTCGACGATCTTGGGCAGCGCGGCCTCGGGCTTGCCCTCAGCGCGGGTGGTCTCCTCGGCGACGCGACGCTCGGACTCGACGATCTCGGCCGGGACGTCCTCGCGGGAGAGGTACTTCGGCGCGAAGGCGGCGATGTGCTGCGCAATGCCCTTGGCGAGGTCGGCGTCGGCCTTGTCCAGCTCGACCAGGACACCGATCTGCGGGGGCAGGTCGGGCATGGTGCGGTGCATGTACGCGGTCACGAAGGCGCCCGAGAACTGCGCGAAGCGCTCCAGGACGATCTTCTCGCCGAGGGTGGCGTTGGCCTCGTCGACGTACGCCTGGACGGTCTTGCCGGCCTCGATCTCGGACGCGAGCAGCGCCTCGAGGTCGGCCGGGGACGTCTTGGCGATGTGCGCGGCCAGCGCGCCCGCGACGGCCTGGAACTTGTCACCCTTGGCGACGAAGTCCGTCTCGCACTTCAGCTCGACGATCACGCCGGAGGTGTTGTCGTCAGCGATGAGGGAGACCACGGCGCCGTTCTCGGCGGAGCGGCCCTCGCGCTTGGCGACGCCCTTCTGGCCCTTGATGCGCAGGGCCTCGACGGCCTGGTCGACGCTGCCGTCAGCCTCGTCGAGCGCCTTCTTGCAGTCCATCATGCCGGCGCCCGTGAGCTCACGGAGCTTCTTGACGTCAGCGGCGGTGTAGTTCGCCATGATCCTGAAATTCTCTTTCGAAGGTCTGAAAGATCTACGGGTGAACGGCGGGGGCCTGATGGGCCCCCGCCGTCAACTACCGAACCTGTGAAGGTCAGGCCTGCTCGGTCTCCGCGGCGGGGGCCTCGGCGGCGGCAACCTCGGCGGGGGCCTCGGCCTGCTCGGCGTCGGCGGCCTTCTCCGTCTCGGCGGACTTCTGAACCTCGGCGTCAGCCTCGGCCTCAGCGGCCTTCGGCTCGTCGGCCTTGGCCTCCTCGTCAGCCTTGGGCTCGTCGGCCTTCTTCTCGCCCTCGAGCAGGTCGCGCTCCCACTCGGCGAGGGGCTCGCCGGCGGCCTTCTCGCCCGGCTTCTGGTCGCCAGTGGCGACGCCGGAACGGGAGATGAGGCCCTCGGCGACGGCGTCAGCGATCACGCGGGTGAGCAGGGTGACGGAGCGGATCGCGTCGTCGTTGCCCGGAATCTTGTAGTCGACCTCGTCGGGGTCACAGTTCGTGTCGAGGATCGCGACGACCGGAATGTTGAGCTTCCGGGCCTCGCCGACAGCGATGTGCTCCTTCTTGGTGTCCACGATCCAGACGGCGCTGGGCACCTTGGACATCTCGCGGATACCGCCGAGGGTCTTCTCCAGCTTGGCCTTCTCGCGGGAGAGGACGAGCAGCTCCTTCTTGGTGAGGCCGGACGCGGCCACATCCTCGAAGTCGATCTGCTCGAGCTCCTTCAGGCGCTGGAGGCGCTTGTAGACGGTCGAGAAGTTGGTGAGCATGCCGCCCAGCCAGCGCTGGTTCACGTAGGGCATGCCGACGCGGGTCGCCTGCTCGGCGATGGCCTCCTGCGCCTGCTTCTTCGTGCCGACGAACATGACCGTGCCGCCGTGGGCGACGGTCTCCTTGACGAACTCGTAGGCGCGGTCGATGTACGACAGCGACTGGAGCAGGTCGATGATGTAGATGCCGTTGCGCTCCGTGAAGATGAAGCGCTTCATCTTCGGGTTCCAACGGCGGGTCTGGTGACCGAAGTGGACGCCGCTTTCCAGCAGCTCCCGCATCGTGACGACGGCCATGGCCGTACTCCTAGGTGTTCTCGGTTGTGCCGCGTCCGCCGGATGACGGTCGCGCCTGACGCCCGCGCTGCGCCGTGCCGCAAAGGACCGAGAGGCGCTGGCACCTGGCTTTTGATGGCCTGGTGTCGGGGCGTGCGAAGTCGACCCGGTGACCCGGATCGCCACAAGAAGTGTACGGGACCCGCGAGGCAGTGGGTGACGCCGCTGTCCACAAGCGGATGGTCGTCCACAGATCCGGGCCATGATCCCTGCGGACGGGCCCGGCGCGGGACGGTTCTGGCATGTCTCACATGCGAAGAAGCCTTGGCCGTGTGCCTGTGATTGTGGTTGTGCTTGTGCTTGTGCTTGTGCTGCTGACCGTGGCGCTGACCACTGCGGCGGTGCTGCCTGCCGTCGCGGCCGACCCTGGCAGGGAGCCGGTGCCGAAAGTGGCGGGCGCGTGGCCGGTCGGAGTGCGGCCCTCAGTCGTACGGGGCTGGGAGCCTCCGGCGTCGGAGTACGGGCGGGGGCACCGGGGCGTGGACCTCGCGGCGGCGCCGGGCACAGTCGTTCGGGCGGTGGCACCGGGCAGGGTCTCGTTCGCGGGCCGGGTGGCGGGCCGTGGCGTGATCGCGGTGGAGCTGGCGGGCTCGGGGGATCCGCCCCTGCGCACGACGTACGGGCCGGTGCGGGCCACGGTCAAGAAGGGCGCCGAGGTGGCGACGGGTGAGGCGCTGGGGGTGCTGGAACTCCCCACGGGACCCACGGGACCCACGGGACCCCCGGCACCCACAGCACCCACAGCGCCTGCGGCCCACTGCCCCAGCAGCTGCCTGCACTGGGGCCTGCTGAGGGCTGATACGTACCTGAACCCGCTGTCGCTGCTGCCGCCGTGGCTCCTTGGGCACGGGGCGTCCCGTCTGCTGCCGGTGATCGACGTGCCTGTCCTGCGGCTGATGCCGCCTTGGGCAGGCGTCCCGCACGGCAGAGCAGGCGGACGCGGCACCCCACCGCCAGGACCAGGAGTCGACGAACGAGGCCTCAGCCCCGCACACCCCGCAGCGCCATGACGACGGCCGCCTCGGTGATGGCGGACGGATCCTCCGCGGCGCCCAGCTCGATCCGCCGCACAGCCGCGTCCACGACACCCTGCAGAAGCATCGCCGCGAGCCGGGGCTCCGCATGTCCCAGCTCGTGCAACGCCTCGCCGATCATGGCGACGAGCCCACCGTGCGCGGCCCGGATCTTCTCCCGCGCCCCCGCGTCCAACTCGGCCGCGGAGATCGCGACGACAGCCCTGTGCCGCCGGTCCCCCACCAGATCGAGCTGCCGACGGACGTACGCCTCGACCTTGCCCTCGGCGGAATCCGCCCGCTCCATCGCCGCCGACACCTCCGCCGCCCAAACGGGGAAGTCGACCTCGCACAGCTCCTCGACGACCGCGGCACGCGACCGGAAGTACTCGTACACGGAAGACCGCGCGAGCCCCGTGCGCTCGGCGAGAGCGGGGAAGGTCAACGCCTCCGTACCGCCCTCGGACAGCAGGGAGCGCGCGGCGTCCAACAGGGCGCCCCGCTGCATCGACCGGTGCTCGGCCACAGAGGCCGCTCGAATCCTTGGCACGCGCTCCACTCTACGGACGTGACCGCCGGGACGGGAGTCGTTCCACCTCGAAGAACCCCACACCGGCACCTCACAGCACGGGCCGTGGGCAGGGACGATTCAGCGCGCTCAGCGGCCGAAACTCGCCAGCTTCGCCCGCAGCTGGAGCACCGATTTCGTGTGGATCTGGCTCACCCGGCTCTCCGTCACGCCGAGCACGTTGCCGATCTCGGCGAGCGTGAGGCCTTCGTAGTAGTAGAGGGTGACGACGGTCTTCTCCCGCTCCGGCAGCGTGTTGATCGAGCGCGCGAGCAGCCGTCGCAGCTCGCGGTCCTCGGCGACCTCCACGGGGTTGTCGGCCGCGGTGTCCTCGAGCGTGTCCATCAGGCTCAGCCGGTTGCCGCCCTCGCCACCGACGTGCAGGAGCTCCTCGAGGGCCACCACGTTCGCCAGCGACAACTGGCTGAAAACAGCGTGCAGTTCCTCGATCGCCACCCCCATCTCGTGGGCGACCTCGCTCTCCGACGGCGTGCGCCGCAGCTGGGCTTCCAGCGTGGCGTAGGCCCGCTCGACGTTGCGCGCCTTCTGCCGCACGGAGCGGGGGATCCAGTCGAGCGCCCGCAGTTCGTCGATCATCGCGCCACGGATGCGAGTGATCGCGTACGTCTCGAACTTGATCGACCGCTCGATGTCGAACTTCTCGATCGCGTCGATCAGACCGAACACCCCGGACGAGACGAAGTCCGCCTGCTCGACGTTGGGCGGCAACCCCACGCTGACCCGACCCGCGACGTACTTCACCAGCGGCGAGTAGTGCAGGATCAACTGCTCGCGCAGCCGCCCGTCCCCCGTCTCCTTGTACGACCGCCACAGCTCGTCCAGCGACGAGGGGGCGGGGGGCCGCTCCCGCTCGCCGCTACGGGCGGCGGGAGGAGCTGCCGCCCGGTCGGACCCTGAGGTGTGCTGGGGCATTCGTTGCCTTGAGCCGTTCTGCCGTGAACCGGTGAGGTCGTGCGAGCCGATGGATTCGCCCGCACCCGCGAGGTGGTGATCTTGCGTGAAGTGAATGAGGTTGTCCGTCTGCTTGCCCGTGGTTGCCTGTGGTTGCCTGTCCGCTTCGGAATCCTTGTGAGCGTAGCGTGACTGAAGTGTCGCAGTGTGCGAACAGTAGGCGATCTCGCGTACGCAGATACGTTCCGCTGGACCCCCCACCGAGCCCCCCTCGTCGCCTTCCGTGACGACCGCGAAGCGCCAACTCCGCGATTTCGCGCGGCCATCGGGGGTTCATCCAGACGGCCGAACACGGTCGGTCACGAACCACCTCCCGCCGGGAAGACCGACACAATCGCCTGGCGTGTCAACTGCCATCCGTCGCCGTGTCGTTCGACGAACCCAAGTGAGCGCAACTCGTACAGTCGACCGACTGCTTCGTCCACCGCCGTGCTCGCACCCAGTGCGATCTCTCTGGCCGACGCACTTCCCCGGGCGGGCAGCGCCGCCAGGACACGCGCGGCGTCCGGGGCGAGCAGATCGCGCGGCACGACGGGTCCGCGCCGCTCCGGAGCCAGCTCGCCCATGTCGCCGACCAGCTCGACGACTTCCGCCGCGTCGGTCACCAGTACACCGTCACCACGAAGGAGTTCGTGCACCCCCGCCGAGAGCCCGCTGGTGGCGGGGCCCGGCACCCCCATGGTGAACCGGCCGAGCTCCCGCGCACTGCGCGCCGTGGCGAGCGCACCACTGCGGTACGCGGCCTCGACGACGACGCTCCCCCTGGTGAGGGCGGCGATGACGCGGTTCCTGAGGATGAACCTGCTCGGCGTCGGATGATCTCCCGGCGGCAACTCCCCCACCACAAGACCCTGTTCCGCGATTCTTCTGATCAACTCGGCGTGCCCTCGCGGATAGGCCCGGTCGACCCCGCAAGCGAGCACCGCGACCGTGGCCCCGCCGGCCCCCAACGCTCCCCGGTGCGCGGCCCCGTCCACTCCATAGGCGCCGCCCGACACGACCACCCAGCCCCGCTCGGCGAGCCCCGCCCCCAGGTCGGCCGCCATGTGCGCCCCGTACTCCGTGCAAGCCCGCGCGCCGACCACCGCCACCGACCGGAGTGCCCATATCCGCAGGCTGGGCCGCCCCCGCACCCACAGCCCCAACGGCCGCGCGTCCCCCAGATCATCCAACTGGACCGGCCACTCCGCCTCCCCCGGGCACACGAATCGCATCCCCGCATCCCGCGCCACCGCCAGGTCCCGCTCGGGCCGCGCCTTCCCCGCCCGCGCCCGCAGCCCTTCCCACCGCGCCGGTGTCACCCCGTTCAGCCGCTCCTCCCCCTCGGTCAGCCGCCGCACCACTTCGACGGCCCCGGTCTCCCTCAACCACCGCCCTCCCACCTCGTCCCCCGGTTCAAGGATCCGGGTCAGGGCGGCCCTCGCCGTCCGCTCCGCCTCCGGGGCAGGGCCCGAGCCCGAAGCCGAGACCGAGGTCATGTCAGCGCCCCGATCGCCATCGGCACGCCACGCGACACCCCCGTACGCAGCTGCAGCGCCAGGGCGACATCTTGCGCGGCAGGCCGGTCACGGCCTGCGAGGTCCGCCACGGTCCAGGCGACCCGCAGGACACGGTCGAGCCCCCGGGCGGTCAGGAAGCCGCGCTCGAGGTCGAGTTCGGCGGCGTCCAGGGCGCCCGACTCCGCGGGCCACCGCGTCCGCAGCGCATGTCCCGGTACTTCACTGTTCGTCCGCCAGCCGGTACCGGTCAGCCTGGCCGCCGCTCGCTCCCGGGCGGCGCGCACCCGGTCGGCGACCGTCTGCGTGGAGTCGCCCCGCGTGCCGTACCCGGCCAGCTCGGATCGCGTGACGGGCTCGACCCCGACCTTCAGGTCGACCCTGTCGAGCAGCGGGCCGGAGAGCCGCGCCTGGTAGCGGCGGACGACGGACGCCGGGCATTCGCAGCCGTCGCCGAGCAGCGTGTGCCGACCACAGGGACAGGGATTGGCGGCGAGCACCATCAGGAACTTCGCGGGCAGCCGCACCACTCCCGCGCTGCGGGCGATCACCACATGCCCGGCCTCGAGGGGCTGACGCAAGGAGTCCAAGGTCTGGCTGCTGAACTCCGGGGCCTCGTCCAAAAAAAGCACCCCGCGATGAGCCAGCGAAACCGCTCCCGGCCGCGCGATGCCCTTGCCGCCGCCCACCAGCGACTGCATCGTCGCGGAGTGGTGCGGCGCGCAGTACGGCGCGATGTCCACCAAGGGCCTGCCCGGTGGGAGCATGCCCGCCACGGAGTGGACAGCGGTCACCTCCAGGGACTCCTCCCGGGTCAGCCGGGGCAGGATCGCCGGCAGCCGTTCCGCGAGCATCGTCTTTCCCGCGCCTGGCGGGCCCTGCAGAAAGAGGTGGTGGCCGCCCGTCGCCGCCACCTCCACGGCGGTCCGGGCCGACGTCTGTCCGACGACATCGGCCAGGTCCAGGGCATGGGCGTCCTCCAGGCCGCCGCTGAGCCCCGCGCCCATGCCCGTGCCGGGCACACAGAGCCCCGCGAGCATCGGGTCGGGCCGCCCCGGCTCGTCCGGTTCCTCCTCGGGGACCGGCTCATCGGTCAGCACGGCGATCAGCTGCCGCAGGCTGCGCACCCCGAGCACCGAGACCCCCGGCACCAGCGAGGCCTCGGCCGCCGTGCACTCAGGGACCACGACCTGCTCATAGCCCGCGTCCGCCGCAGCGAGGACCGCGGGCAGCACTCCCCGGACCGGCCGGACCCGCCCGTCGAGCCCCAGCTCGCCGATCATCACGATGTCGGTGAGGGTCCGTGGATCGATCCGCTCCGCCGCGCCGAGCACCGCGCAGGCGATCGCGAGATCGAAGCCGCTGCCTCCCTTGGGGACCGACGCCGGGCTGAGGCCCACCGTGAGCTTCTTCTGGGGCCACTCCCCGCCCGAGTTGACCACCGCGGCCCTGACCCGGTCCTTGCTCTCCGTCAGGCTCTTGTCCGGGAGCCCCACCAGGGTGAACGCCGCGACGCCCGGCTCCAGATCGGCCTGCACCTCGACGACCACGCCCTCGACGCCGACGAGCGCCACGGAACACGTACGCGCGAATCCCATCAGGCCACCCCCCGCGCGTGCTCCACGACGGGGGCGCCGCGGCGCGGGACGAGCACGCCGACGAGGTCGATCCGCACCCCGCCCGGCGGTGGACCGCCACGCTCCTCGATCCAGCGCTGGGCCAGGCGCCGCAGCCGCTCCGCCTTGGCCCGGTCCACGGCCGCCATCGGATGCTGATAGATGGCAGAGCCCACCGGGCCGGCCCTGCGCGTCTTGACCTCGCAGACGACCAGCGCTTCGCCGTCCATGGCCACGATGTCGATCTCGCCGGTTCTGCCACCGCGCCAGTTTCGCTCCAGAACCGTCATTCCGGCTTCACCGAGCCGCCGCGCGGCCAGATCTTCGCCGTACCGCCCGAGTGCCCCCCGTGCGTTCATGTCGGCACCACCTCCGACATCCACACTGGGGCTCGGCCCCGAACCTTGTGGATCTTGGTGGACGAGTCACACGTTGTGGATAACTCGCTCACCCGCGCCGGTGAACCCGGCGTCCGGACTCAGCCTCCCGGCAGCGGACTCAGCCGCCCGGCAGCTCGAGGTCGCTCTTGTTGAGCTCCTCGATATTCACGTCCTTGAACGTCAGGACGCGTACCTGCTTCACGAACCGTGCGGGCCTGTACATGTCCCACACCCAGGCATCCGCCATGGACACCTCGAAGAAAACCTCACCCTGGACCGAGTGGACCTGCATCTCGTAGTCGTTGGTGAGGTAGAAGCGCCGTTCGGTCTCGATCACATATTTGAACAGACCGACGACATCGCGGTACTCCCGGTAGAGCTTCAGCTCCATCTCGGTCTCGTACTTCTCGAGGTCCTCGGCGCTCATGGCATGTTCCCCTTCAGCCTTGCGTCCCCCTATTGTGCGTCAGCCCCTGAAGCCTCTACACGATTTCCGTGCCGAGGGTCTCGGGCCGGCTCGGAGGACCCTCGTCGAGCAGCCTGCGAAGCAGCTCGGCGAGCCTGGTCGGATACACCGTCTCATGTGCCTCGGTCAGTTCCTGGCACGTCCACCAACGCGCTCCCGCGACAGTCCGTCGTTCCAGCTCCGTCAGCCCTGTGGCCTGCGTGGACGTCTGCGACGTACGCGCAAGGAAGTACCGCTCGTCCTGGTCCCAGCGCCGTCCG
This sequence comes from Streptomyces sp. NPDC055239, assembly GCF_053606205.1. Classification (NCBI taxonomy): domain Bacteria; kingdom Bacillati; phylum Actinomycetota; class Actinomycetes; order Kitasatosporales; family Streptomycetaceae; genus Streptomyces; species Streptomyces sp. NPDC055239. The sequence goes on from NZ_JBSGRD010000012.1 coordinate 120,224, forward strand.
GCGAAGGGGAACGAGCAGATCCGCTGCCACAGGGCGGGGCCGAGCTCGACCTCGGTGATGCCCGTCTCTTCCATCAGTTCACGCAGTGCGGCCTCTTCATGCGTCTCGTCGCCCTCCAGACCGCCGCCAGGCGTGAACCACCAGTCGTCCGCCGTGTTGTCCGGCTCGTGGCCGTGCAGCAGCAGGATCCGGTCCCGCGGGTCGAGCAACACGACCCGCGCGACCTTGCGCAGCGGCTGCGGCTGCGGCTGCGGCTGCGAATCAGCCGGCACTGGCGCCCGCTCCAGCGCGATCGCGGTTCTGTGGCCGCTCGCGCCTGCGCCCGACTCGCTTGGCCACCGGGCCGTATGCCGCACCACCCATGACCAGGACCGCACCTGCCACCACCGCCCACACCACGAGCCGCACGGGCCCCGGCTCTGAGATGCCGCCCGGCATGTCGGCGAAGCCCACAGGTCGCTCGAGGGTCCCGAACTTGTCCAGCGGCCAGGCCACCGCGTCGACCCGTCCCTCCACCGCGCCGCGCGGCACGGAGCCGTGGTTGGAGTCGCCCAGGTGCACGCTGGAGTCCAGGGAGCCGCTGCGCTCGTCACCGAGCAGGAAGAGGTTGCCCTTGGGGACCGTGGTGGCCGGGATTCCGGTGGCCGCGGCGCCCTTGCCCTCGGGAAGATACGGTTCTGCCACCTGCTTGCCGTTGACCATCAGCTTGCCGTCCGTGCAGCAGGAGATCCGGTCACCGCCGACACCGACCACGCGCTTGACCATCGGCAGATCGCCCCAGCTCGACTGCCTGAAGACGACGACGTCGCCCCGGCGCACCTCGCTGCCGTCTATCCGCTCGGCGAGGACCCGGTCGCCCGCGCCGATCGTCGGCGTCATCGACCCGGTGGGAACGGTGTACGGCTGGTACAGGACGGCGCCCCAGACGAAGCCCCCCAGGAAGAGCACACAGCCGAGGGCCACGGCAAGGCCCGACAGCACGCTGCCGAGCCGTCCGCGGCCCTCGTCCGTACGTTGTGTCCTGCTCATCCCAGTGCTCCCCCATATCGGAGACGACCCCGCGCGCCTACGAACAGGCGCGCGGAAGATCGGTGATCTGGGACGGCACCCTACCCGGCGGTACCTCCGCCAGAAACCCTCGCGGCCTGGGCAGCGGCCACCGTGAGCCGGCGCCTGCGCCAGAGCACGACCGGAACCGCTCCCGCGAGTCCGAGGGCCGCGGGCGCCGCGCTCATCGCGGTGTTGATGCCCTGCTGGTCGAAGGTGTCCGGCTTGGGCAGCGTCGCCCAGCGGGTGGGCGGCCAGGCGATCACGATGGCGCGGCCCACGACGTTGTCCACGGGGACGGCGCCGCCGCCGGCCTGGTTCTGGTGGTAGCGGGAGTCGAGGGAGTTCTGCCGGTGGTCACCCATGACCCAGATTTTGCCCGCGGGAACGGTGACCTTGAACTGGCCGCCCTGGTCGTCGACGCTGCAAGGGGTGTTGCCCTCGAAGACGTACGGCTCGTTCAGTGCCTTGCCGTTGACCTTCACCGGACCGGTGCCCTTGCACTCGACCGTGTCGCCGCCGACCCCGATGACCCGCTTGATCAGGTCCTTCTCGTCGGCGGACGGCATCAGGCCGACCCAGCCGAGGACCCGCTGGATCGGGTTCGGGTCGGGCGTCGGCTCACCGTCGAGCCAGTGGCCGGGATCCCTGAAGACGACGACCTCGCCACGCTCGGGCTCCGAGCCGAACCACGGTGTCAGCTTGTCGACCAGTACGCGGTCGCCCTTCTGGAGCGTGTTCTGCATCGAGTCCGAGGGAATCGAGAACGCCTGCACCAGGAAGGTCTTGATCACCAGTGCCAGGACGAGCGCGATGCCGATGAGGAGCGGCAGCTCCTTCCAGAAGGAACGGGGCTTCTTCGGCCCCTTCGCCGGCTTCTCGTCCTGCTCGCCGGGTGCGGGACTGGCGCCCGCGGTGTCACTCCCGGGGTTCACGCCGTCCGCCGCGGCCGAACCCTCCGGCTCGTCTGACCGCCCTGGCTGCTCCTCGGGCCCACCGTGTCCGGACCGTGCGCCGACCGCCACATCCCCCACATCCACTCCTCAGTCCGTGCCGCTGCCCGCTCCTGATGCGATGCAGGCCCACCACTCCCATAACGAGCGGGAGTTCCGCAGGGGTCGGGAGTCCGGTCGATCCGTATCGATCGCCGAGTGCCACCCTATGCGACGGCCCGATGGCGCTGTCCGACCCCGCACGCGCGTCGGGCACGGACGCGTACGTATCGGGCTCCTCCAGCTTGCGCCAGTGGCCGAAGGGCCAGGCGATGACGAGCGCGCGCCCCACCACGCTGTCCTCGGAGACGGTGCCGCTGAACTTCTCGGTGCGGTGGAACCGGGAGTCGGCCGAGTCGGAACGGTGGTCGCCCATGACGAACAGGCGCCCCTTGGGGACCTTCACCTCGAACGCGAAGGACGAGGGATCATCACCCGGATTGATGTAAGGCTCGGTGAGCGGGACGCCGTTGACCGTGAGCTTCTTGTTCTTGTCACAGCACTTCACGGTGTCGCCGCCGACGCCGACCACGCGCTTGATCAGGTCCCGTTCGTCGTCGGACGGCAGCAGACCGATGAAGGTCAGGCCTTCCTTGATCTGCTTGACGCCCACGGGGTCGTTCTTCTTCTTGGACTTCTCGTCCGCGAGCCAATTGCCGGGGTCCTTGAAGACGACGACGTCACCGCGCGCGGGCTTGGCACCGAACCACGGGGTGAGCTTGTCCACGAGGACCCGGTCGCCGATCTTGATCGTCTGCTCCATCGAGCCCGAGGGGATCACGAAGGCCTGCACCAGGAAGGTCTTCAGGACCAGGGCTATGAGCAGCGCGACACCTATGAGGAGAGGTATCTCCTTGATCGCCGAGCGCTGCCTGCGCCGCTTGACCTTCCGCGCGAGCTTGCGCCGCTCGGCCCTTCCGGGCAGTACGGGGCCACTGGTGGGCCGGGATCCCGTGGGCAGCCGGGTGTCCGACCGGTGACTGGCGTCGCGCGTCCGCCCGCGGTTACCCATGCGCGCCGCCTGGTGCCGGCACGCGCGCGTAGCCGTCGGGACGCTCCAGGGAGGTCCAGTGGCCGATGGGCCAGGCGATCCAGTCGGCCCTGCCGATCACGGAGTCGACGGGGATCATGCCGCCGCCGGGCTGCCCGAGATAGTCGCGGGAGTCACGGGAGTCACTGCGGTGGTCACCGAGGAGGAACAGGCTGCCTTCGGGGACGACAGCGACGAAGCGCACCTTCGAGGGGGCGTCCCCCGGGTACAGGTACGGCTCGTCGACGGGCTCGCCGTTCACCTTGATCCTCCCCCGCTCGTCGCAGCAGACCACCCGGTCTCCTCCCACCCCTGCGACCCGCTTGATGTAGTCGGCATCCCCGAAGTAGCCGCTGCCGTCGAAGACGACCGCGTCACCTCGCTGCGGCTCGGCACCGAAACGGTACGCCAACTTGTTGACCAGTACCCGGTCTCCGACCCGGAACGCGGGCTTCATGGAGCCGCTGGGGATCTGGAACGGCTGCATCACGAAGGTGCTGACGACCAGCAGGGACGCCATGCAGATCAGCAGCGTCAGGGTGACTCTGCCGCCGGGCACCCAGGACACCAGCGACATAAAAGCGGAGCGCGACCCCTCCTCCGTCCCCTCGGACTCACCCTCGCGCTCGGCGCTCGGGGAATCGGTGGGTGGGGAGGAGCGGTCGCGCTCCGTGTGCTGTGCTTCGGTGTCCATCGGGGCCAGATGCTATCCGGCCCCGCTGTGGACCCGTGCGCGAGCTCAGTTGTCGCGCTTCTCCTTGATCTTCGCGGCCTTGCCGCGCAGCTCACGGAGGTAGTACAGCTTCGCGCGACGCACGGCGCCGCGGGAGACGAGCTCGATCTTCTCGACGATCGGGGTGTGCACCGGGAAGGTGCGCTCGACGCCGACGGAGAAGGAGACCTTGCGGACCGTGAAGGTCTCGCGCACGCCGGCACCCTGGCGGCGGATGACTACGCCCTTGAACTGCTGGACACGGGAGCGGTTGCCCTCGATGACGCGCACGTGGACGTTGACGGTGTCACCCGGGCGGAAGGCCGGGATGTCGGTGCGCAGCGAAGCGCTGTCGACGGAGTCGAGCAGGTTAGCCATGATCGTCTGCTTTCTTCACTGATGCCACAGGTCATCAGCGGTAAGTTCGTGATGAGGATTCGATAGCTGTTCACATCGGGCGGGCGGCTTTCCCCCTGTGGCAGGGGCACACGCTGGACGTACAGCAGCGACCTATTGTTCCACGGCCTCGGGGTCTCGCCCAAATCGGCCGTCGGGGCCCGGCCGCCACCCCAGGATCGAGAGCATCTCGCGGTCCTTCTTGTCGAAGGCCGCGGGGTCGCAACGCTCGATCAGATCGGGCCTGTTGCGGACCGTGCGCCGCAGCGCCTCGTCCCTGCGCCAGCGCGCGATCTTGCCGTGGTGGCCGCTGATCAGCACATCGGGAATGCCGTGACCGCGCCACTGCGGCGGCTTGGTGTAGACGGGGCCTTCGAGGAGGTTCGCCATGGCGCCCGGCGCGAAGGAGTCGTCGCGGTGGGACTCGGCGTTGCCGAGGACTCCGGGCAGCAGCCGGGCCACCGCCTCGGTGACGACCAGGACGGCAGCCTCGCCGCCCGCGAGGACGTAGTCGCCGATCGACACTTCGTAGACCGGCATCCGGGTCGCGTACTCGTCCACGACGCGGCGGTCGATGCCTTCGTAGCGCGCGGGCGTGAAGACGAGCCATGGCCGCTCGGAGAGCTCGACGGCGAGTTCCTGGGTGAAGGGCCGCCCGCTGGGCGTGGGGACGACCAGGACGGGCCCGTGGGCCCCGGCCTCGTACCCCTCGGCGAGTACGTCGTCGAGCGCCGCACCCCAGGGGTCGGTCTTCATGACCATGCCGGGGCCGCCGCCGTAGGGGGTGTCGTCGACCGTGTTGTGCCGGTCGTACGTCCACTCCCTGAGGTCGTGCACGTTCACGTCGAGCTGGCCACGCGCGCGTGCCTTGCCGACGAGGGAGACGTTCAGGGGTTCCAGGTACTCCGGGAAGATCGTGACGACGTCGAGCCGCATCAGGCGTCGTCCTTCGGAGCGGCCTCGTCCGGTTCGGCCTCGTCCGGTTCGGCCTCGTCCGGTTCGGCCTCGCCGTCCCTGGCGGAGGCGACCTCCGCGCGGTCGTCGATCAGGCCGGGCGGCGGGTCGATGATCGCCCGCTGCTCCTCCAGGTCGATCTCGGTGACGATCTCCTCCACGAAGGGGATCATCACCTCGGTGCCGTCGGGCCGCTCCACGATGAACAGGTCCTGCGAGGGCAGGTGCGAGATCTCCGTGATCCGGCCGACCTCGATGCCATCCTTCGTGACGACGTCGAGGTCCATCAGCTGATGGTCGTAGTACTCGTCCTCGTCCTCCGGAAGCTCTTCCGGGTCGACCTCCGCGATCAGCAGCGTGTTGCGCAGCGCTTCGGCGCCCGTGCGGTCGCGTACGCCTTCGAAGCGCAGGATCAGGCGGCCACTGTGCACACGGCCGGTCTCGATGGCCAGCGGTCCCGTGGAGGCGGGGTCGGTGGCGAGGACGGCGCCGGGGCCGAGCCGCAGCTCCGGCTCGTCGGTACGCACCTCGACGGTGACCTCGCCCTTGATGCCGTGGGCGCGGCCGATCCGCGCGACTACCAGCTGCACTGCTCTCTCCTGTCGTGTGCCTACGGAGGGGTCCCGTAGGCGTCTGCGGACGTCTGGGGACGTCGGTGGATGCCCGCAGACGACTACGGGCCGAGGAAGGCCCAGAAGCCCTCCCCGGCCCGTGCCGGTGCTACCTGTGGTTCAGTGAACCTGGTCCACGTCGACGAGGTCGACGCGGACACCACGGCCGCCGATGGCGCCTACGACGGTCCGCAGAGCGCGCGCGGTACGGCCGTTGCGGCCGATCACCTTGCCGAGGTCATCCGGGTGGACCCGGACCTCGAGCACACGCCCCCGGCGCAGGTTGCGCGAGGCGACCTGCACGTCGTCGGGGTTGTCGACAATGCCCTTCACGAGGTGCTCGAGAGCCTCCTCGAGCATGCTCAGGCCTCGGTCGACTCGGTGGGCGCGGCCTCGGCCGCGTCCGCCTTCTTGTCAGCCTTCTTGGCCTTCTGAGTGATGGCCTCACCCTTAACCTCGTCGCCCTCGAGGCCCTTGGTGAAGGCCTCGAACGCGGCGCGCTTGTCCTTGGGCTCCGCGACGAGCAGCGGCGCGGGGGCCGGAAGGCCCTTGTGCGCCTGCCAGTCACCGGTGAGCTTCAGGATCGCCATGACCGGCTCGGTCGGCTGAGCGCCGACAGAGAGCCAGTACTGCGCGCGCTCCGAGTTGACCTCGATGCGCGAGGGGTTCTGAACCGGGTGGTACAGACCGATCTCCTCGATGGCCCGACCATCACGGCGGGTACGGGAGTCGGCGACGACGATGCGGTAGTGAGGCGCGCGGATCTTGCCCAGACGCTTCAGCTTGATCTTGACTGCCACTGGAGTGGTGTCTCCTGGTCTTGACGTGGTTGGGCACAACGAGATGCCACGTGGGGTTGCGGTACTCGGGGTGCCCGATGGACGCGTCAGCCGGAGGCGAGAGGGTTCCTATGCGGCTGTCGAGTACAGCGACCTATTGTGCCATACGTCGTCGGGGCGCCTCGACCCGGTCCGGGCGCCCCGACCGCCCCCCGGCCAACACCGCGCCGGGTCGGCTTCGTCATCCGGCGGCGACGCCGACCACTTCCGGAATACGGAAGGGCTTGCCGCAGCCGCCGCAGACGATGGGCGCCTGGGCGAGCACCGACGGGACCACGCGGACGTTGCGCCCGCAGTCGCAGACCGCCTTGACGCGGACGCCGCCCCCGGAGGAGCCGTGCCGGGCGGCCGGGCCCCGGAAGCTGCGTGCCGTGTCGGCGGCGGTCGCCGCCGTGTGTGCCTTGAGGGCGCGCTGGAGCCGCTCGATCGTCGGGCGGTAGCGCTTCCTCGCCTCGGGGTTGAGCGTGACCAGCGAGAAGCCGCTGCTGGGATGCGGCTCCTCGGGATGGTCAAGACCCAGCTCCTCGGCGATCGCGAGGAATCTGCGGTTGTGATAGCGGCCCGCGCGTGAGGTGTCGCGTACGCCGCGTGACGCGGCGATGCCATGGACTGCCTCGTGGAGCAGTCGCTCGAAGGAGAGCTCGGCGCCGCAGGCGGACGACGACTCTCCGATCAGGGATTCGGGCGCGGCAAGATCGGGCAGCTCGGGGTGGTGCCGCTGAATATCGGCCCACGCCTGTGCCAGCTCTGCGGCGAGAACAGGTGGTGTCGTGCTCACGTCGTGAACAACGAGCCGGGGCGCCCCGGGGTTCCATTCCGGGGCATCCCAAATAATTTGCACGTACCCGTCAGTTGCCGTTGATGCGTCCGGACGAGGGCGGGTGCGCTGATCTGCCCAGAAGCCTCGCAGCTCATAGCAAGCCGGTACGTAGTGGCGCGTACGCCCCGGCGCGTAGAAGAACCGCTCACACCGGAGCTTGTGTTGCCTGGGCAGGCGTACGAGCCGGGAACGAGCGCGCTGGTACCGGAGGCGCGCTCTTCAGTAGGCGCGGGCCACCAGAGCGACGTTACCCGGGGTCTCATCGGCGTCCGGCACCGCCCCGTCCTCCGCGACCAGACACCGCACGGACACCGAGTGCTCGGCGAGCCGGGCCTCGCCCTCCGGGCCGAGCGTGGCCCAGGGGATGCGCGCCCAGCCGCCGGCGGCCGTGGCCTCCACGGCCTGCTCGACGGAGGTGACGTCCGATGTGCGGGACTCCCGGCGCTCGCGGGCCTGGTCAAGGAGCAGCTTCTGGTCCTCCTCGAGGACGGTGGGCAGCAGCGCAGCGAGGGAATCGATCGCCACCGCCTCCTTGCCTCCTTTGATGCGGCGGGCCAGCATCGCGGTGCCGTTCTCCAGGTCGCGTGGGCCGACCTCGACGCGGACCGGCACTCCCTTGAGCTCCCAGTCGACGGCGCGGCGCCCGAAGGGGGTGTCCGTGCGGTCGTCGACCTGGACGCGCACCCCCGCGGCCCTCAGTCGGTCGTCGATCTCGCGGACCTTGGCCAGCACGGCGTCGTCGCCCTTGACGGCGAGGACGACGACCTGGACCGGTGCGAGGCGCGGCGGGACCCGCAGGCCGCTGTCGTCGCCGTGCATCATCACCAGGGCGCCGATCATCCTTGTCGTACTGCCCCAGGAGGTCTGCCAGACGAGCTCCTGCCTGCCCTCCTTGGACAGGTACTGGGTGTGGAAGGCCTTGGCGAAGTTCTGGCCGAGTTCGTGGCTCGTACCGAGCTGGAGGGCCTTGCCGTCGCCCATCATGCCTTCGAGCGTCAGGGTGTTGATGGCGCCCGCGAAGCGCTCCCGGGCGGTCTTGCGGCCCAGGACGGAGTCCATGGCCAGGACGTCCCGCATGAAGGCGCCGTAGACATGCCGGTGGATGCGGGCGGCGAAATCGCGCGCTTCTTCGTACGTCGCGTGGGCCGTGTGGCCCTCCTGCCAGAGGAACTCCGACGTACGCAGGAAGAGCCGGGGGCGCAGCTCCCAACGGACGACGTTCGCCCACTGGTTGATCAGGAGCGGCAGGTCGCGGTAGCTCTGCACCCACTTGGAGAAGTACTCGTTGACAATTGTCTCCGAAGTGGGGCGGATGACGACCGGCTCCTCCAGCTCCTTGCCGCCGCCGTGCGTGACGACGGCGAGTTCGGGGGCGAACCCTTCGACGTGTTCGGCCTCCCTCGTCAGATACGACTGGGGGATGAGGAGAGGAAAGTACGCGTTCTGGGTACCCGTCTCCTTGATGCGCGCGTCCATGTCCTGCTGCATGCGTTCCCACAGGCCGTAGCCGTACGGTCGGATCACCATCGTGCCGCGCACCGGGCCGTTGTCGGCCAGCTCGGCCTTGTTGATCAGGTCCTGGTACCAGCGCGGAAAGTCTTCCGCCCGGGGCGTGAGAACGGGTGCCTTAGCCATGGCGCGCATGGTACGGCGGGCCTCCTGAGCGCGTGAATTGAATTCTTACGGGATTGCTCCAGGGGGCGCACGACGGTGACACGCAAGCATTGCCCCACAACCTCTGGACGCCACGACGGATGCGGAGTTCTCTGGCATACGGGGGGAGTGCGAGCGCACTGCACGGGGGCGGACGAAACGTTTGAATACGACACTCCAGCAACTCTCGGCGGATTGGGGCGCTTTCGATGACACCTACACTCGCGCAGCCGCACCTCCCCCACGCGGGCACGACCCCCCGTGGCGTGGACCGGTGCGCACGCGCGCGTGACTGGGCGGAGATCCAGGAACGGATGCTGGTTCCGCTCTATGAAGCGGTGTACGAACGACTCGAAGTAGGCAGCGGGACAAGGCTTCTCGGCCTCGGCTGCGGTTCCGGACTCGCCCTTCTGATGGCGGCGTCACGGGGCGCGTCGGTCACCGGTGTCGACCCCGCGGCTCCCGAACGGATCGCCCTGGCGCGCGAGCGCCTGTCGCCCGAAGCGAGCTGGGGCGAACAACCGGACGGCGAAGTCCGGCTCGTGGAGGGCGACCCCGCGGATGTCGCGGGGCCGGACGTACCCGCGTTCAACATGGTCACCGCGTTCCAGCCGATCGGCTGCGTCGCGGGCGACTCCGAAGGCCTCTCCGGCCTCCTGGAGTCCACCGTCCCGCTGGCCGGGCGCGGCATCCCCGTGGTCGTCGTCGGATGGGGCCCTCCGGAGCGCTGCACGACCTCTTCTGTACTGAAGGTGGCGACCAAGCTCGCCGACCCGCTCCGCAGTACGGGAAGTTGGCGCCCCGCGCTCCGCGACGATCTGGAGGAGGTCGCCCAGCGGGCGGGCCTCAAGCCGGACGGTTCGGGACGCGTCGCCTGCCCCTTCGGGTACGCGGACACGGACAGCGCGGTCCGCGGGCTGCTCTCGACGGGCCTTTTCGACGCGGCCGTGGGTGCGACGGATCAGGTACAGGTCGACAAGGAGCTGACGGAGGCCCTGCACCCGTACAAACGGCGGGACGGGACCATCTGGATGCCGAACGTGTTCCGGTACTTGATCGCGAGTACGCGGTAGCGGGCTTCGGCCCCTCGCCTCTCCTGCCCCGGGGCCGGAGAGGTCTAGTCGATGTCCTTCGTGAGCCGTGTGATGCCCGCGATCCTGTACGCCGCTTCCTCCTCCAGCGTCTCGTTCTCCAGGAGTGCGGCGGCCAGGGCGTCCAGCTGACCCCGGTGGTCCCTCAGTTGCAGGCACGCGCTCTCGTAGCAGGCGTCGACGATCCGTCGCATCTCGTGGTCGATCGTGTCGAGTGTGACCGGGGCGGCCGAGAGCCCGTAGGCCTGCTGGGCGTCGCTCGGCAGTGCGGAGAGGCGGCCCACGCGCTCGCTCATGCCCCAGCGGCCGACCATGCCGCGGGCGATGTTGGTGACCTGTTCGAGGTCGCTCTCCGCGCCCGTGGTGATGGCGTCGAAGACGACGTGTTCGGCCGCCATGCCACCCAGGGCCCCGACGATCCGGCCGCGCAGATACTCCTCCGTGTACGCGTACTTGTCGGAGTCCGGAGTCGAGAGCGTGACGCCCAGGGCGCGACCGCGAGGCACGATGGTGATCTTCCGGACCGGGTCGGCGCCGGGCTGCAGCATGCCGAGCAGGGCGTGCCCGCTCTCGTGGTACGCCGTGCGCCGCCGCTCCTCTTCGGGCATGACCAGGGGCCGCTCGGCGCCGAGCTGAACCTTCTCCAGGGCCTCGGAGAGGTCGGCCTGGGTCACTTCCTTCTGCTTGCGCTTGACCGCGAGCAGGGCGGCTTCGTTGGCGAGGTTGGCGAGATCCGCGCCGGTCATCCCCGGTGTCGTACGGGCGACCTGGGCGAGGTCGATGTCGCCCGCCATCGGGATCTCCCGCGTGTGGATCTTGAGGATGGCCTCGCGTCCGCCGCGGTCGGGCGGGCTGACGGTGACCACCCGGTCGAAGCGGCCAGGGCGGGTCAGGGCGGAGTCGAGGATGTCGGCGCGGTTGGTGGCCGCGAGGACGATGACGCCCTCCGAGCCCGAGAAACCATCCATCTCGGTGAGAATCTGGTTCAGCGTCTGCTCACGCTCGTCGTGCCCGCCCATCCCGCCACCGCCACGCGCCCGCCCGATGGTGTCGATCTCGTCGATGAAGATGATCGACGGCGCGACCTTCCTGGCCTCGGCGAAGAGTTCACGTACGCGCGAGGCGCCGACGCCCACGATCATCTCGATGAACTCCGACGCGGACGCCGAGAAGAAGGGCACCCCCGCCTCACCGGCGACGGCACGCGCGAGCAGCGTCTTGCCGGTTCCGGGCAGGCCCGCGAGCAGCACGCCTCGCGGCATCTTGGCGCCCATCTCGCGGTAGGCGTCGGGGTTCTTCAGGAAGTCGACGACATCGCTCAGCTCGCCCTCGACCTCGTCGATGCCCGCCACGTCGTCGAAGGTGGTGCGCTGGTCGCCGGGTTCGAGTTCCACCGGCTTCGGCGGGGCCTTGCGGCCCAGCATGCCGCCCGCGCCGCCCATGCCCGAGCTCATCCGCCGGGCGATGAAGATCCACAGGAAGACCAGGAGCAGCATCGGGGCGAGCGAGATGAGCAGGTTGGAGAGGAAGCTGCGCTCCTGGACGACGGGCTCGGCGGTGACGGTGACGTCGTGTTTGGTCAGGTCGTCCCAGAGCTTGTCGTCGGCGAAGGCGGGCCGCTGGGTGGTGAACTTGGTGTACTTCCCCTTCTCGTCGCCCGGCTTCTCCTTCTCCTTCTTGAGCTGCCCCTGGATCGCGTCGCCCTTGGCGTAGATCTTCGTGACGTTCCCGGAGTCGACCTGCTTGCTGAACTCCGTGTACGAGATCGTCGGCTCGTCGCCCTCGTTGAAGAAGGAGAGAACGAGGTTGGCGATGAGATAGACGATGAGCGCGGTGAGGATGAGCCCGCCCCATCCGCCCGGCATCTTCTTCTTGGGCGGTGGCGTGGGCGCGGGCGGGGGTGCGCCCTCGGAGCGCCATGGCTTGTCGGGCGCCCGGCGCGGCGGCACAGGGTTGCTCATATTCGGACGTTACGACACAAACAGGGGCGGGGCACCTGCTCGTATCCACTCCGGAAGCGCCTGAGGGCTCTGGTCCGGAAACGTCTGGGGCGCCCCTCTCCACAGAGGGGCGCCCCAGACGGCGTACGCGATGTGAGGCGTCAGCCCATGAACTTCTTGAACTCGTCCGGCAGCTCGAAGTTCTGCCCCTGCTGTCCCGCGGGGAGGCCGAAGGCGCCGCCTTCCTGGCCCGCCTGACCCGCCTGCTCGCGGCGGGCGGCGGCCTCCTGCTCCTCCTGCTGGCGCTTCATCGGGTTGCCCGACTTCCGCTTGCCCTTGGCCTGCTTCTGCTTCTTCTTCTGCTTGCCGGGGCCGCCACCCATGCCGGGCATCCCTGGCATACCCGGCATGCCGCCGCCCTGGGCCATCCGCGACATCATCTTGCGGGCCTCGAAGAACCGCTCGACCAGATTCTTGACGGCGCTGACCTCGACGCCGGAGCCCTTGGCGATACGGGCGCGGCGCGAGCCGTTGATGATCGCCGCGTCCGCGCGCTCGGCGGGCGTCATCGACTTGATGATGGCGGCGGTGCGGTCGACGTCCCGCTCGTCCAGGTTGTTGATCTGGTCCTTGATCTGCCCCATGCCGGGCATCATCCCGAGCAGCTTGCTGATGCTGCCCATCTTCCTGACCTGCTCCATCTGGGCCAGGAAGTCGTCCAGCGTGAAGTCCTTGCCGCCCTTGCTGCCCTGCAGCTTGGCGGCCATCTTCTCGGCCTCTTGCTGGGAGAAGGTCTGCTCGGCCTTCTCGATCAGCGTGAGCATGTCGCCCATGCCGAGGATGCGGGACGCCATGCGGTCCGGGTGGAACGCGTCGAAGTCGTCCAGCTTCTCGCCGTTGGAGGCGAACATGATCTGGCGCCCGGTGACCTGGGCGATCGACAGGGCGGCACCACCGCGGGCGTCACCGTCGAGCTTCGACAGGACGACGCCGTCGAAGCCGACGCCGTCACGGAAGGACTCCGCCGTGTTGACGGCGTCCTGACCGATCATGGCGTCGACGACGAAGAGGACTTCGTCCGGGCTCACGGCGTCGCGGATGTCCGCGGCCTGCTGCATCAGCTCCTGGTCGATGCCGAGGCGCCCCGCGGTGTCGACGATGACGACGTCGTACTGCTTGGTCTTGGCGAACTCGATCGAGTCCTTGGCGACCGCGACGGGGTCGCCGACTCCGTTGCCCGGCTGCGGGGCGTAGACGCCGACGCCGGCGCGCTCACCGACGACGGAGAGCTGGTTCACGGCGTTCGGGCGCTGCAGGTCGCACGCCACCAGGAGCGGGGAGTGGCCCTGCCCCTTCAGCCAGAGGCCGAGCTTTCCGGCGAGGGTGGTCTTACCCGCACCCTGCAGACCGGCGAGCATGATGACGGTCGGCGGGTTCTTGGCGAACCGCAGGCGCCGGGTCTCGCCGCCGAGGATGCCGACGAGCTCCTCGTTGACGATCTTGATGACCTGCTGGGCGGGGTTCAGGGCCTGGGAGACCTCGACCCCGGCTGCGCGCTCCTTGACCTGCTTGATGAAGGCACGGACGACGGGAAGGGCGACGTCCGCCTCGAGCAGGGCGATGCGGATCTCGCGCGCCGTGGCGTCGATGTCCGCCTCGGACAGGCGGCCCTTGCCCCGGAGGTTCTTGAATGTCGCTGCGAGGCGGTCGGAGAGAGTGTCGAACACGGCGGTCGCGAATCCTCGGGTTGAAGGGGGCGCCCCCTGCTCGAGCGAAGCCGAGAACTTGGGGGAGGGCGGACAGGTCGCCCTCCAGGGTATCTGCACGGCTGGGGGTGTGGGTGCGCAGTATCAGAGCCGGGTCTTTGCACCCTGGGGCGTGGTGTCCCGGGCCACCACCGAGCAGCAGTCGGCAACGCGCAGGAGGGGACGTGTCGGTATGTCCGCCCGGAGCACGGTTCGCCGCGCTCCCTCGCCGAAGCAGTCACGCGTCCAGTAGCGGATGGCGAGGACGGACATACCGGCGCGACCCCGCCCCATAGACGGACCAGCACCGCCCCCTACCCCCTCAACTACCCCCTCAACGCCTCCTCCACAGCCCGAGCCACCCCCACAGCCCGCTCCCCCGACAGCGGCGACGGCGTCGGCGTCTCCGGCTTCGGCTCCGTCACGTAGAACGCGTCCACCGCGTTCGCACCCAGCGTCGACACATGCGCACTGCGCACCAGCACCCCCGCCGACTCCAGCGCCCGCCCGATCCGGTGCAGCAGGCCCGGTGCGTCCTGGGCCCGTACCTCGATCACCGTCGCGAGGCGGGAGCCCGCCGACGCCACCGTCACGCGCGGCGGCGGTGCCACCGTTCCCCGGCGCCTCGGGTACGCCGCGTCCCGTTCCGCCAGCCTCGACGCGATGTCCAGTGAGCCGTCGAGCGCCCGCACGAGATCCGCCCGCAGCCGCGCGGCCTGCGGCAGCGAACCGTACTCCGCCGCGACCCGCCAGTTCAGGAGCAGGACCGAGTCCTCGAGACCGGACGGCAGCCCGACGCCCCGCAACTCCGCCGTCCGCACCGCGAGCCGGTGCATGGCCAACACCCCCGCGACAGCGGACAGCACACCGGGCTGATCCGGCACCGCGATCACCAGCTCCACGCCCAGCGGCTCGGGATCCCCGGCCGCCTCCTCCCCCGAACCAGAACCACCAGCCCCCTCCGTCTGCGCCCGCAGCGCGAGCACCGGCCCACCCGTACGGAACGCCTCCACGGCGAGCCGCTCCTGCTCGGCGGTGGGAGCCACGTCCTCCCCTCCCTCCGGCTCGTCACCGGCGAGGACAGCACCCACCCGCTTCACCAGGTCGGCGACGAGCGAACCCCGCCAGGCGGACCAGGCCGCGGGCCCTGTGGCGAGCGCGTCCGCCTCCGTCAGCGCGTGCAGCAGTTCCAGCGTCCCCGTCGACCCCACCGCGTCCGCGACGGACCGCACCGTGGCCGGGTCGTCGAGGTCGCGCCGCGTGGCCGTCTCGATCAGGAGCAAGTGATGACGTACGAGAGTGGCGAGGACGGCGACATCCGCCCGGTCGAAACCGATCCGCGCGGCGACGTCCCTGGCGATGATCTCCCCGGCCACGGAGTGATCCCCCGGCCAGCCCTTGCCGATGTCGTGCAGCAGTCCGGCCACCAGCAACAGGTCGGGCCGTCCCACGCGCCGGGTCAGCTCCGAGGCCTGCACCGCCGTCTCCACCAGATGCCGGTCGACCGTCCACGTGTGCACGGCGTTGCGCTGCGGCCTGCACCGCACCCGCTCCCAGTCCGGCAGCAACCGGGTGATCAGCCCCTCGGCCTCAAGGGCCTCCCACACCTCGACCGTCGGCCGCCCGGCCCCGAGCAGCGTCACCAGCTGCTCCCGGGCCTCAGCGGGCCACGGCGTGGGCAGTGGACGTACCGCCGCGGCCATCCTGCGCACCGCGTGCAGCGAAAGCGGCAGCCCCGCCTGGGCCGCGGCGGCAGCGGCCCGCAACGGCAGCACCGGGTCCCGCTCGGGGCGGGCCGCGCGGGCGAGGACGACCTCGCCGTCCTGCTCCACCACGCCCTCGGCCAGCGGCGACCGCTCGGCCGCCGCTCCCTTGCCGCCGCCAAGCATCGCCCGCAGCCGGGGCCGTACGGCCCGGGACCGCAGCACCCTGCCCACCTCGCGCCACGTCACGTCACTCGCGTACGAAACGGTGCGGGCGGCCTCGTACACCTGTCGCAGCAAGGTGTCCGCGTCCAGCAAACCCAGCTCGGCGGCGACTTGGTCCTGCTCCTGTAGGGCGAGCCGGTCCGTGGCGCGCCCCGTGGTCAGATGCAGCGCGTCCCGCACGTCGAGCAGCCGCCGCCGGGCGTCGGAAAGGCCCTCACGCGGCGCGTCCGCGAGCCACGAGGCGGCGACGGCCCGCAGCGCGGTCGCGTCCCTGAGCCCGCCCCGTGCCTCCTTCAGGTCCGGCTCAAGGAGATAGCTCAGCTCCCCCTGCCGCTCGGCCCGTTCCTCGCACAGCTCCCGCAGCTCGGGCAGCTTCTTCGGCGCGAGGTTGCGCCAGTCCGCGAGCACCGCGGTGCGCAGCCCGGCGGTAAGACCAAGGTCCCCCACCACGTGCCGCGCGTCGAGCAGCCCCAGCTGCACCTTGAGGTCGTCGCCCGCCGTCTTGCGGGCCTCCGCCGGTGTCCGCACGGAGTGGTCGAGCGCGAGCCCGAGATCCCAGATGGGATACCAGACGCGGTCCGCGAGGGCCGCCACCTCCGCGGCATCCGCGCTGCCGTCGTGCAGCAACAGCAGATCCAGGTCGCTGCGCGGCGAGAGCTCGCCCCTGCCGTAGCCGCCCACGGCGACGAGGGAGGTCCCGCGCGGCGCGCCCGCGGCCATGAAGAGTCCGGTCAGCCAGTCGTCCGTGAGGTCGGACAGGGCCGAACGGCGCGGCGGCCCGGACTGCGCCTCCCCTTGAAGGAGGCGCAGCCGGGCCGCCGCATAGCCGCTGGGTCCGGAGTCTTCCGAGTCCGAGTCCGAGTTCGATTCAGTACGTTCGTCCATACTCGTCACCCAGCAGCTCCTGTCAGTCCCGCTAGTCCCGCTCAGTTCCGCTCGGACCTGGTCAGCCAGGCCCGGCCCGTCTCAGAGCGCATCGGGCCCGCGCTCGCCGGTCCGCACCCGCACGGCCGTCTCGACCGGAACGCTCCAGACCTTGCCGTCCCCGATCTTGCCGGTTCGGGCGGCCTTCACCACGACATCCACGAGCTGTTCCGCGTCGTCGTCCTCGACGAGGACCTCGATCCGGATCTTCGGTACGAGATCGACGGTGTACTCCGCGCCACGGTAGACCTCGGTGTGACCGCGCTGTCGGCCGTAGCCGCTGGCCTCGGTGACGGTCAGGCCCTGGACGCCGAAGGCCTGGAGGGCCTCCTTGATCTCGTCGAGCCGGTGCGGCTTGACGACCGCGGTGATGAGCTTCATGCGTCCACCCTCTTGTTCTTGCCGGTCGCAGCCTTACCGGCGTCCTGGACCGGCGGGCTCGGCGCGGCGGCGGTGCGGGGCGCCGTGCCACCGCCCGCTCCGCTGTAGTCGTACGCGGTCTCGGCGTGCTGCACCTGGTCGATGCCGCCGACCTCCTCGTCCTCGCTGACCCGCATCCCGATGGTCTTGTCGACCAGGAAGGCGAGGACCGCGGAGGCGATGAGGGAGTACGCGAGGACCGCGCCGACACCGGCGGCCTGCTTGCCGAGCTGGTCGAGGCCGCCGCCGTAGAAGAGGCCCTTGGCCTCGGACTGGACGCCGCCGGTGGCGAAGAAGCCGACGAGCAGCGAGCCGACGACACCGCCGACGAGGTGGACGCCGACGACGTCGAGGGAGTCGTCGTAGCCGAACTTGAACTTGAGGCCGACGGCCATGGCGCACAGCAGACCGGCGATGGCACCGACGGCGATCGCGCCGAGCGGCGAGATGGAGCCACCGGACGGAGTGATCGCGACGAGCCCCGCGACGGCACCGGAGGCGGCGCCGAGCGTGGTGAACGCGCCGTGCCGGATCTTCTCGTAGGCGAGCCAGGCCAGCATGGCCGCAGCAGTGGCGACCTGCGTGTTCAGGAACATCATCGCGCCGACGCCGTCGTCGTTGCCCAGCCACGATCCGGCGTTGAAGCCGAACCAGCCGAACCAGAGCAGTGCGGCGCCGAGCATGACGAGCGGCAGGCTGTGCGGCCGCATCGGGTCCTTCTTGAAGCCGACGCGCTTGCCGATGACCAGGATCACGCCGAGCGCGGCGGCACCGGCGTTGATGTGCACGGCCGTACCACCGGCGAAGTCGATGACGCCGAGTTCGAAGGCCCAGCCGCCCGTGCCCCACACCCAGTGCGCGACAGGGAAGTAGACGATCGTGGCCCAGAGCGTGATGAACAGCGCCCAGGCGGTGAACTTCACGCGGTCGGCGAGCGCACCGCTGATCAGCGCGGGCGTGATGATCGCGAACATCAGCTGGAAGACCGCGAAGACATAGACCGGGATGGTGTAGCCGTCCCAGAGCTCGGTAAGTCCTATGCCGCTCAGCCCGACGTAGTCGGACGACCAGCCGAAGAGGCTTCCGTGGTCGGTGCCGAACGCGATGGAGAAGCCGTACAGCACCCAGAGGATGGTGACGATCCCCAGACTGATGAAGCTCATCATCAGCATGTTCAGCGTGCTCTTGACGCGGACCATGCCTCCGTAGAAGAAGGCGAGTCCCGGCGTCATGAGCATCACCAGGGCGGAACAGATGAGCATGAACCCGGTGTTGGCGGCAGACAGCTGCGGGGCGTCTGCGGCGATCGTGATGCCTGGGGGCATCGGCGTCTCCTCGTCGTCGTATGCGGCCCGTGCGGGCGGGGCAGAGGGCGTAGGCCTTTATGCGCCACGAGATTGACGCAGCGCCGTTTCCGGGGGTGCCCCTAGGTGTTTCGCCGCAGTGACGAAGAGGTCGTACGTGTTACGCGTCCATGAACTGCCGGGTCAGGCGGGTCGCGTTTCCATACCCTGCGCACAACCCTGCGCACAGCACGCGAACCGGCCGCGGCGGCCATCCGATGGACCTGGCGTGGGGGAGCCGAGTCGGGCTGTTCGGGATGGGCCGGCCACGGCCGGAGTCTTGGCGGGGCGCTGTCAGAACGCCCCGAAGTTCTGGTCAGACCGCCTCCGCGGTCTCCGGCATGTCGACGGCGAGCTGATCGGTGAGCTGCACGACCTCCGCGGTGTCGCCGAAGTCCCGCACGGCGGTGTCCACGGTCTTGCGGAGGCGGGTGTTGACCCGCTCGGAGCGGACCTTCTTGGCGATGGTGAGGGCTTGGCCCGCCAGGATCGTGCTCTGCTCGGGCTCGCGCTGGAGCAGATGGACGGTGGCCATGCCGATGAGGTTCAGTGCGTACGAACGCTGGTGCTCGGAGTCCTTGCCGAAGAGGTGGACGGCACGCTCCATGACGGGCTCTGCGAGCGAGGCGTACGTGGGGCTGCGGCCCGCCACATAGGCCAGGTCGCGGAACGAGTGGGCGTTCTCGCCGTTCAGCTCGGCCTCGGAGAAGAAGCGGATCCAGTCGGGCTCGGGCTCGTCGAAGTCCAGCGCGTCGGCGAAGGTGTCCTCGGCCATGCGCACGGCCCGCTTGCACTTGCCGGGCTGGCCCATGCTGGCGTAGGCGCGGGCCTCCATCGCATACAGCATGGCCTGGGTGCGCGGGCTGGCGCAGTCTCGACTGCCGTACTGCGCGAGGTGGATCAGTTCGAGCGCGTCGTCGGGCCGCCCGAGGTGGATCATCTGGCGGCTCATGCTGGAGAGGATGTACGAACCGAGGGGCTTCTCGCCGGCTTCCTTCGCCGCGTGCAGGGCGAGCACGAAGTACTTCTGGGCGGTGGGCTGGAGTCCGACGTCGTAGCTCATCCAGCCCGCGAGCTCGGCCAGTTCGCCCGCGACCTTGAAGAGCCGCTTGGACGTGGCCTCGGGCTGAGGCTCCTGCAGCAGGTCCGTCACTTCGTGAAGTTGGCCGACGACCGCCTTGCGCCGCAGGCCGCCGCCGCACTGCGCGTCCCACTGCCGGAACATCACGGTCGTGGACTCCAGGAGGTCCAGCTCCGGTTTGGAGAGCCGTCCCGGCCTGCGGGACGGCGTGGCGGGCTCGGGGTCGCCGACCGGGGTCGTCGGCCCCGGGACGAGCCAGCGCTGCATGGGTTCGATGAGGGCGGTGCCCGCGGAGAGCGCGAGCGAGGTACCGAGGAAGCCGCGCCGGGCCAGCATCAGGTCGCTGCGCGAGAACTCACTGATGAGCGCGACGGTCTGGGGTCCTGTCCAGGGCAGGTCGACGCCCGAGACGGAGGGCGCCTGGTGCGCGGCGCGAAGGCCGAGGTCCTCGACCGCGACGACACAGCCGAACCGCTCGGAGAACAGCTCGGAGAGGATGCGCGGGATGGGCTCGCGGGGGTTCTCGCCGTCCAGCCAGCGCCGCACCCGTGAGGTGTCCGTGGAGATGTGGTGCGCGCCCAACTGCCGCGCCCTGCGGTTCACTTGGCGCGCGAGCTCACCCTTCGACCAGCCGCTGCGCACGAACCAGGAGTTGAGCAGTTCGTTGGGGCGCTTATCAGCGTTCGCACCACTTTCGCCGTTGCCGCCCACTAGAACGCCCCCATCCCTCAAGACACTTACGCGCGGTCTCACGCCAAGCCTTACCAGAATGCCGCGCACTGCGGCTCTCCGCCCGGAGAACGTCACCCGTCGAACAGGGAACCTAGTTGCCTCCGGCATACCCACGATTGCACAACACTTAGGGTCCGTGCACTGAAAGTAATCCTACGATCACCCCTCCGGCGAGGGCGATCGCGGAAACGCCACCATTCGCCACCCCTTCGAATGAACTCCCGCCCCGCCACAAGCGATTCACTTGACAGTGGACGTCCGAAGGTGGGCGGAAGGGAGCACTTCGGGGGCGCGCATGACTGGGCGCACCCCCTTCGCACCCCCCGGGCGCCGGCACAAAAGCACAGGGTAACGATCCGATTCCGTCACGTAACCACACCGCGCTCGACCCGTTGGAGGGGGCATGGGCTTCACGATCGGCGGCATCCGGGGAACGAGAGAGCTCCGCACCGGTTCACGTCGGCGCGGCCGCACCTCGGAGTGCACGGCGGTGGCCGAGTACACCGGACTGTGGGGATGGGCAGCGGTCCCCGGCGCACGCGCTCTGGACGGACGCTGCTCCTGTGGCGCGGCCGACTGCGCGGCCCCCGGCGCCCACCCCCTGGAGTTCGCTCCCGAGGTCCCCGCAGGGGCGACGCTCGACGAAGTGACCGAGGCCTGGTCGCAGTTTCCCGGCGCGGCCGTGCTGCTACCCGTGGGGCGCGCCTTCGACGTGATCGAGGTGGCCGAGGCCGCGGGACGCAGGGCGCTGGTCCGCCTGGAGCGCATGGGCCTGCCGCTCGGCCCCGTGGCGGTCACCCCGGACGGCCGTGCGCACTTCTTCGTCGCCCCCGGCGCCGCCGCCGAACTCCCCCAGCTGCTCTACCGCATGGGCTGGGACGACGCCGACATCGACCTGCACGGCCTGGGCCCCGGCACCCACATCACGGCCCCGCCGTCCGACCGCGGGGGCCTCGGCCCGGTCCGCTGGCTCCGCGCCCCGGACCTGGACTCTGCGACGCATCCGCCGCAGGCGCGGCTTGTCCTGGGGACCCTGGCGTACGTGGCCCATCGCTCACCGGCGTAGGCACCGGCACCGCCCGCACACGGAAATGCCCCACCCCGGCTGCACCCCGGGGTGGGGCATTTCTTTCGTACGCGTTCGTACGCGTCAGACGCACGCCGGGCGGACCAGGCAGACCGGGCGGAGTATCTACTCCCCGATCAACGCGTCCACGAACGCCTCCGGCTCGAACGGCGCCAGATCGTCCGCGCCCTCGCCAAGACCCACCAGCTTCACCGGCACACCCAGTTCCCGCTGAACGGCGACGACGATTCCGCCCTTGGCGGTGCCGTCCAGCTTCGTCAGGACGATGCCGGTGATGTCGACGACCTCGGCGAAGACCCGCGCCTGCACCAGGCCGTTCTGCCCGGTCGTCGCGTCCAGGACGAGCAGCACCTCGTCGAGCGGCGCGTGCTTCTCGACGACGCGCTTGACCTTGCCGAGCTCGTCCATCAGACCGGTCTTGGTGTGCAGCCGGCCCGCGGTGTCGATGAGGACGACGTCGGCGCCCTCCGCGATGCCTTCCTTGACCGCGTCGAAGGCGATCGACGCGGGGTCGCCGCCCTCGGGGCCGCGGACCGTGCGCGCGCCGACGCGCTCGCCCCAGGTCTGCAGCTGGTCGGCGGCAGCCGCGCGGAACGTGTCGGCGGCGCCGAGGACCACCGAGCGGCCGTCGGCGACCAGGACGCGCGCGAGCTTGCCGGTGGTGGTGGTCTTGCCGGTGCCGTTCACGCCGACGACCATCACGATGCCGGGCGTCTCCAGGCCCGACTCGGTCTTCACGACGCGGTCCAGGTCGGGGCCCAGAAGCGTGAGGAGTTCCTCGCGCAGCAGGGTGCGCAGATCGTCCGGGGTGCGGGTGCCGAGCACGCGGACGCGCTCGCGAAGGCGCTCGACCAGTTCCTGGGTGGGGGCCACGCCGACGTCGGCGGTGAGGAGCGTGTCCTCGATCTCCTCCCACGTGTCCTCGTCCAGGTGCTCGCGGGAGAGGAGCGTGAGCAGCCCCTTGCCGAGTGCGTTCTGCGAGCGCGAGAGGCGCGTGCGCAGACGGACCAGGCGACCTGCCGTGGGCTCCGGGGTCTCGATCTCCGGTGCGGCCGGTTCTTCGACGACCACGGGGGCCGACGCCGACGGCTCGGCGAGCGGGAGTTCCACCTCCTCGATAGTGCGGCGCGGTTCGTCGCGCGGCGTCTCGGCCTCGTCGCCGACGTGCGGCTCGGCCGGAGGAGCGGTGATGGTGGGCGTGGACGACGGGGCCTGCGGCGGCAGCTGCTTCTTCTTGCGGCTGCCGATCACGAGCCCGCCGAGCGCGCCGATCACGACCACGGCGATGACTACAGCAAGGATGACGATTTCCATAACTCACCCAGTATCAGCCATGGGGGCAACACGGGCCCAAGCTGTAGCTTCCTCCAAAGAACATAAGCTAATAGAGGGCACTACTCGGACTAAAGTACGATGGAGCTCTCCGTATCAACGCGCGTAGAGTCCAACCCGATCACCCCCACACGGACGGATCACGGACGGGTCGCGGCGTTGCGATCCGAGCGAGAGGCACGGACCCCACCCCATGAGCACCACCGCCACCGCCGAAACCGAAGGCGCCCTGGAGACACGCGGCCTCGAGCCCGTCCCCGACTCCGAGCGCACGGGCCGGACCCGCGAGCTGTTCCCCACCTGGGTGGCGGCCAACATCAGCGTCCTGCTGCTCACCATGGGCGCGGGCCTCATCGTGACCAACGGCCTGAACTTCTGGCAGGCCCTGGTCGTCGCCCTCGTGTCGCCCCTTCTCAGCTACGGCCTGGTCGGTCTGATCTCGATCGCCGGCAAGCGCGGCGGCTCCCCCGGCATGACGCTCTCGCGCGCCGTCTTCGGCCAGCGCGGCAACCTCTTCCCCGGCGCGCTGATCTGGGTCGCGCGCTGGGGCTGGGAGACGATCAACGCGGTGACGGGCGCGTACGCGATCATCACCGTCCTGGACATCTGCTTCGGCGTGAAGTCCAGCACGTGGCTGACGATCGTGACGCTGGTCGCCTTCGTCTCCTGTACGTTCCTGATCAGCGGCCTGGGCCGCAAGGTGCTGCACATCTGCAACACCTGGGCGACGTACCTCTTCGGCGCGTTCAGCGTCCTCGTCCTTGTCTACCTCGTGGCCAACACCCCCTGGTCGGACGTCTTCTCGCGGTCCGCGGGCTCCACCGCCGCGATGATCGCGGGCATCGGCACGATCGCCGCGGGCGGCATCAGCTGGGTCCCCACGGGCCCGGACTTCACGCGCTATCTCCCGCGCAGGGCCTCCGGCAAGGCCCTGGTGGGCAACGCGATCGGCGGCGCCGGCATCGTCGTCGTACCGATGGTCCTGATGGGCGCGGTCATGGCGGTCAGCGTGCCGAGCCTGTCGAAGGCCTCGGACCCGGTCTCCTTCGTCGGCCAGCTCCTGCCGACGTGGATCGCAGTGCCGTATCTGCTCATGGCCCTGATCGGCATGCTCCTGATCAACTCGATGTCGATGTACTCCGCGGGCTTCACCGCCATGACCCTCGGCATCAAGGTCCCGCGCACCTGGGCCGTGAGCATCAACGCCGTCATCAGCCTGATCTTCGGCTACCTCCTGATGAACGTGGCCACCAGCTTCATCAGCTCGTTCGTCTCCTTCCTGACCCTGCTCGCCGTCGCGTTCTCCGCCTGGATCGGCGTCTTCGGCATCGACATGCTGAGCAGGAAGACGTACGACGCCGAGGCGCTGATGGACACCAAGCGCACCAGCGCCTACTGGTACAGGGCGGGCTTCGCCTGGCAGGCCATGACCGCGTGGGCGGTGGCTCTGGTGATGGGTCTGCTCTTCACGAAGGTCGACTGGTTCAGCGGCCCGCTCGCCACGTCCTGGATCGGCCGCAACGGCCTTGGCTGGCTCGCCACGATCGTCATCGCGGCCGTGCTGTACGCGGTCCTGCCGAGGGACCCGGCCGTCGAGACCCCCGAGGGCAAGGGCGAGACCGAGCTGGTCTCGGCCTGATCCGGTCCGAGGCCGTCTCCGGCCCGGCCTGATCCGGAACAACTACCCCCGGACACTGTTCATCTGACACCGCGTCATCTAACGTCCCTCTTCGCCCGCCCACGGTGAACACGGTGAAGGGGGACGTTTCCCATGCCCGTCACAGTCGTACGTTTCAACCTCGTCGAGCCCGATGCCACGCCCACCTCGCTGAGCGATCGCTACAAGGCCGCCCTGGAGATGGCGGCGTATGCGGACGACCGGGGCATCTCCACCGTGCAGACCGAGGAGCACCACGGCGTCGACAACAACTGGCTGCCCTCGCCCTTCACTTTCGCGGGGGCGGTGTTCGGCGCGACCCGGCGCATCGCGGTCACGGTCTCCGCGATCATCGGCCCGCTGCACGATCCGCTCCGGCTCGCCGAGGACATCGCCGTACTCGATCTGCTCAGCGGCGGCCGTCTGGTGACGGTGGCGGGGATCGGCTACCGGCCCGCCGAGTACGAGGCGTTCGACGTCGAGTGGAAGCGGCGCGGCAAGCTCCAGGACGAACTCCTGGAGACCCTGTTGCAGGCGTGGACGGGCGAGCCCTTCGAGTTCCGCGGCCGCACCGTGCGCGTCACTCCGCGCCCGTTCACCCGGCCCCACCCGCTGCTCCTGGTCGGAGGGTCGTCCGAGGCGGCGGCCCGTCGCGCGGCCCGGCTCGGCCTGCCGTTCTTCCCCAGCGCCCATCTGCCGGAGCTAGAGGCGTACTACAACGAGCGCCTCACCGAGTACGGCACCGAGGGCTGGAGCATGATGCCCGCGGCCGAGACCCCGCTCCTGCACATCGCGGACGACCCGGACCGCACCTGGGCCGAGCACGGCGAGCACTTCCTGCACGAGGCCCGCACCTACGCCTCCTGGCAGTCCAAGGACATCCGCTCGGCGGTGAAGTCCGCCGCGACGACGGTCGACGAGCTGCGTGCCGAGGGCGTCTACCGCGTCCTCACGCCCGACGAGTGCGTGGCGTACGTGCAGGCCGGCGCCGCCAATCTCGTACTGCACCCGCTCTCAGGAGGGATGCCGGTCGACGAGGGATGGCGCAGCCTGCACCACTTCTGCGAAAACGTACTGCCCCGGCTCAAGGAATAGGTCCTTGAACCGGGGCAGCTTCCTCAGAGGAGGGGCAGCGGGGACTAGCCCATCTCCTCCAGGGTCTTGCCCTTCGTCTCCTTGACGAACTTCATGACGAAGGGGATCGAGAGCACGGCGAAGGCGCCGTAGATGATGTACGAGCCGGTCAGGCTCCACTCGGACATGCTCGGGAACGTCTTGGTGATCGCGAAGTTGGCGAGCCACTGGGCCGACGCGGCGACACCGAGGGCCGCGGCACGCAGCCTGTTCGGGAAGATCTCGCCGAGCAGGACCCAGACCACCACGCCCCAGGAGAGGGCGAAGAAGAGCACGAAGGCGTTGGCGGCGATGATCGCGGTCAGGCCCTGCGCGTTCGGCAGCGAGACGTTGTCGCCGGATCCCGTGCGGTACGAGAACGCCCAGGCGCAGGTGAAGAGCGCGACCGCCATGCCTGCGGAACCGATGATGGCGAGCGGCTTGCGGCCGATGCGGTCGACGAAGATCATCGCGATGACCGTGCCGATGATGTTCACGATCGACGTCTCGAACGAGTACAGGAACGAGCTGCTCGGGTCCTTGCCGATCGACTGCCACAGCTGGTTCGAGTAGTAGAAGATCACGTTGATGCCGACGAGCTGCTGGAACACCGAGAGCCCGATGCCGATCCAGACGATC
The DNA here is from genome assembly GCF_053606205.1 of Streptomyces sp. NPDC055239. NCBI lineage: Bacteria > Bacillati > Actinomycetota > Actinomycetes > Kitasatosporales > Streptomycetaceae > Streptomyces > Streptomyces sp. NPDC055239. The sequence goes on from NZ_JBSGRD010000012.1 coordinate 146,310, forward strand.
GGCAGGAAGCCGACCTTGCCGAGCAGGTCCTTGAACGAGGACTTGTGCTCGCTGCGCATGCCGTGCTCGATCTCGGCGACGCGTCCGTCCAGGTCGATCTGGGTGCCTTCGACCTCGCCGAGCACCTTCTTCGCCTCGGTGTTGCGGCCGACCGAGATCAGGAAGCGCGGCGACTCGGGGATGGCGAAGGAGAGCAGGCCGTAGATGACGGCCGGGATGACCATGACGCCGAGCATCAGCTGCCAGGCCTCGAGGCCGAGGAGCTTGCCGCGCTGGTCGCCGTCGGCCATGTTCAGGATGGCCCAGTTGACCAGCTGGGAGATGGCGATGCCGGTGACGATCGCGGCCTGCTGGAACGAGGCGAGGCGGCCTCGGTACGCGGGCGGCGCGACCTCGGCGATGTAGGCCGGGCCGATGACGGAGGCCATGCCGATGCCGATGCCGCCGATGAAGCGCCACATCGTCAGGTCCCAGGCGGCGAACGGCAGGGCGGAGCCCACGGCACTCGCGGCGAAGAGGACGGCGGCGATCTGCATGCAGCGGATGCGGCCGATGCGGTCGGCGATGCGCCCGGCGATCGCGGCACCGACGGCACAGCCGAGCAGCGCGGTGGCGATGATCCAGCCGAGCATGTTCGCGTCTACGTCGAAGCGGTGCTGGATGGCGACGGTGGCGCCATTGATCACCGAACTGTCGTAGCCGAAGAGGAAGCCACCCATCGCGGCGGCGGCCGTAATGAAGATGACATGGCCGAGATGGTCCGGGTGGGCCTCTCTGCCTCCGGGCTGCGGCGCCTTCATTGTGCTGGTCACATGGACTCCTCGGGCCACCGGCAACATCGCCGGGGGTGGGGGTGAGCACTTCAAGTGGCGCACAACTTCGTGCCGCCCACCACCTGAAGGTAAAAGCAACGTTGCAGAGACTATGCCTTCAAGTTTCGAAGTCAACACCTGGGTTCCTGTGAACTTCAGGCGCTATCGAGGCAGGCTTCGTTCAAGTCTTGAAGTTATGAAGGTGAGCCGGTGAAGGACTGTGAAGGGGCTATCGAAGCCGCTGGCTGATCACCTTGGAGACGCCGTCGCCCTGCATGGACACGCCGTACAGCGCGTCCGCGACCTCCATCGTCCGCTTCTGGTGCGTGATCACGATGAGCTGCGAGGCCTCCTGCAGCTCCTCCATGATGCGGATGAGCCGCTGCAGGTTGGTGTCGTCGAGCGCGGCCTCGACCTCGTCCATCACGTAGAAGGGACTGGGCCGTGCCTTGAAGATCGAAACGAGCAGCGCCACGGCCGTCAGGGATCGCTCACCGCCGGAGAGCAGCGAGAGCCGCTTGACCTTCTTGCCCGGCGGGCGGGCCTCGACGTCGATGCCCGTGGTGAGCATGTTGTCGGGGTCGGTCAGGACGAGCCGCCCCTCGCCGCCCGGGAAGAGCCGCGAGAAGACCCCCTCGAACTCACGGGCCGTGTCCCGGTAGGCCTCGGTGAAGACCTGCTCGACGCGCTCGTCGACCTCCTTCACGACTTGCAGGAGATCCGTCCGCGTCTTCTTCAGGTCCTCGAGCTGCTCGCTCAGGAACTTATGGCGTTCCTCGAGCGCGGCGAACTCCTCAAGGGCCAGCGGATTCACTTTCCCGAGCTGCTGATACGCCCGTTCGGCTGACCTCAGCCGCTTCTCCTGCTCACCGCGTACGTACGGCACGGGCCTGTTGCGCGGATGCTCCGGGTCTTCGGGGAGCTCCTCGCCCTCGGCGGCGGGCGAGGGCGGCACGAGCTGGTCGGGGCCGTAGTCGGAGACGAGTCCCGCCGGTTCCACACCGAGTTCCTCCAGTGCCTTGGACTCCAGCTGCTCGATCCGCAGCCGCTTCTCGGCACCGAGTACCTCGCCGCGGTGGACTGAATCCGTCAATTTGTCGAGCTCGGCCTTGAGGTCACGTCCCTGGCCCCGCTCGGCGGTGAGATCGCGCTCCCGCACCTCCTTGGCGCGCTCGGCGGAGGCACGTTCCTCCTGTGCCCGTACGAGGGAGACCTCGACGTGCGCGAGCAGCTGCCGCGCACCAATGGCGACGGCCTCGGCGACCGCCGCCTCGTGCCGCATCCGGGCCTTGCGCTGCTCGGCACGCGCGCGTGCCTCGCGTTCGGCGCGGGCGCCCCGGTCGAGCGAGTCGGCACGTCCCGCGAGCCCCTTGACCCGCTCCTCGTGCGTACGCACCTGGAGCCTGGCCTCCATCTCGGTCTGCCGGGCGTTGGCCCCGTCGGCTGCGAGCCGGTCCCGCACGGCGGCGTCGGGCTCCTCGTCGACCGGAGCCTCCTGTGCCACGGCAAGACGCTCGGCCAGCTCTTCGGCGTCCTGGACCGCCTTGTCGAGCGCCTCCTGCGCCTTGGCCGCGGCGGCCGCACTGCGCTCGGCCTCGCCCACCGCGCCGCGCGCCTGCCCGGCGAGCGCGCCGAGTTGCTGAGCCACGGACGACTTCTCCCGGTCGGCGGCGCGCCTGCGCTCGCCCAGCTCCTCGACGAGCGCGGCACTCCCCTTGCGCCGCTCGCCCGCCTCCTGCTGCGTACGCGCCAACTCATCGCACTGTTCGGCGAGTTGCTCAAGATCGGCAGCCGCTTCGTCGACGGAGGCCTGCACTTCAAGGAGGCTGGGCGCCCCGGCGGACCCGCCCTGCGCGAAGTGCGCCCCGAGCAGGTCGCCTTCGGCGGTGACGGCGGTGAGTTCCGGGTGGGCGTAGACGAAGTCCTCGGCGTCCTCAAGCGTGCCGACGGCGACCATCCCCCGCAGCAGACGCCGCACCGAGGGCATCAACTCCTCGGGTCCGCGCACCAGTTCGGCTACCAGGGGCGGCCCTTCAGAGCCCTCCGGCCGTACGTCACCGTGAGCATCGCCCGGCTTCTCCGGCGCCCCCGCAAGGAGCAGCGCGGCCCGGCCCGCGTCCTGCTTGCGCAGCAGCCGGATGGCCTCCGCCGCCGACGTCGGTGTGGTCATCGCGATCGCGTCCGCCGCCGCGCCGAACGCCGCCGCGATCGCCACCTCGTGCCCCGGAGCGATCGAGAGCAACTCGGCCGCCGGACCGAGCAGCCCCGTGAGGCTGTCCTTGGCGGCGAGCAGCGCGCCCGTGCCGTCCTTGCGCCGCAGGCCCAGCGCGAGCGCCTCGTGCCGGGCGGCGACCGCGGCCCGCTTGCGCTCGGCGGCGGTGGCCGCCTCGCGCGCCGCGGTCAGCGCGGCTTCGGCCTCCGCGAGGAAACGCTTCGCCTCGTCGTGCCGCTCGCCGAGCTCCGCGTCACCGGCGTCGAGGCCGTCGACCTCCGCCTTCAGCTGCTCGTACTCCTCCTGGGCGACGACCGCCCGCTCCCCCGCCTCATCACGCGCCACGGAGAGCCGGTCGATCTCGGCCTGCGCGGAGCCCGCCCGCGAACGTGCCGCGTTGACCTGGCCGTTCAGCCGCGCGAGACCCTCACGCCGGTCGGCGATGGCTCGGGCGACGTCCTTGAGTCGGCGCTCCTCGACCGCCAACTCCCGCTCAAGATCGGCACGGTGGCCCACCGTGTCCTCAAGCGCGTGCTCCGCCGCTTCAAGGGCGGCTTCCAGCTCCGCCTCCTGCTCGCGGATCCGCGCGGCCTCGCGCTCCATGTCCTCCGGGTCGCGGCCGCGCCGCTCCTCGGGGGGTGCGGCGGTCGCGCTCTTGACCCGGGCGTCGGCGAGGGACACCGTGCCGCGCACCCGCTCGGCGAGCTGCGAAAGCTCGTACCACGTCTGCTGCGCCCGCTGGAGCCGTGGCGTGAGGCGCCGCACCTCGTCCTCGAGCTCGGCCTCCCGGTGCAGCGCCTTCTTCAGCTCGGCCTCGGCGCTGTCCTTGCGCTGCTTGAGCGCGGCCTCGTCGGCGACCTCGGTCTGCAGCGCGCCCCGCAGGCGTACGAGATCGTCGGCGAGCAGCCTCAGGCGCGTGTCACGCAGATCGGCCTGGATCACGGCGGCCCGGCGCGCGACGGCGGCCTGCCGGCCGAGCGGCTTGAGCTGGCGCCGCAGTTCGTCGGTCAGATCCTGTACGCGCGCGAGGTTGGCCTGCATCGCGTCGAGCTTGCGCAGCGCCTTCTCTTTGCGCTTGCGGTGCTTGAGGACGCCCGCGGCCTCCTCGATGAAGGCACGGCGTCCCATGGGGTCGGCGTGCAGTACGCCGTCGAGCTGGCCCTGCCCGACGATGACGTGCATCTCGCGCCCGATGCCGGAGTCGGAGAGCAGTTCCTGGATGTCGAGCAGGCGGCACGTGTCACCGTTGATCTGGTACTCGCTGCCGCCGTTGCGGAACATGATCCGCGTGATGGTGACCTCGGCGTACTCGATGGGCAGAGCCCCGTCGGAGTTGTCGATGGTGAGGGAGACCTCGGCACGGCCGAGCGGCGGGCGCCCGGTGGTACCGGCGAAGATGACGTCTTCCATCTTGCCGCCGCGCAGCGACTTGGCACCTTGCTCGCCCATGACCCAGGACAGCGCGTCCACGACATTGGACTTGCCGGAGCCGTTCGGTCCGACGACGCAGGTGATGCCCGGTTCGAACTTCAGCGTCGTGGCGGACGCGAAGGATTTGAAACCGCGCAGTGTCATGGCCTTGAGGTGCACGCGGACGCACTCTACCTTTCACTGTCCGTTTCACCCAGGAAGATGCAGGGCACATCAGACGGTAAAGGAAGCGGCGTACGCGGCCACAAGAGAGAAGGGACGCCGAAGCGTCCCTTGCAGGAATGGACAAGCGGCTGACTTGGTCAGCCCGACCACGTGCGTGAAGAGCCTGCTCACACGAGGGCAGCGCGACGAGGACTGATCGTTACGCAGACCCTGCGGGTGAGGTGGGCCCGTTACTCGGTGATGGCAGTGGTCAGGTGAGCGCAGGCTCCGCCTGGGGTACGTCGATGCCCTCGAGGAGCGATTCGTGAGAAGCGGCGACCGCAAGCGCGTCGTTCTCGGCCTGGATCTTTACGAGCTCAGATTCCAGGTCCTGGACACGCTGCTGGAGCCGTCGCATCTCGGCGAGAAGTCGCGGGTCAGAGCCGCCGACGTAACCGAGAAGCGCCTTTGCCATGATGGATGGTCCTCCACAATGAGTGACCGACCGAAGCGGTGTGGGTCGTGAGGGATTCGCACCCGCGGTGCTTGGCACTCGTTGTTCTTGCTAGGTCTTGCTGGCCGTTCTCACATGCCAAACAGCTAAGGTGCGCGGGGCTTTCAGAGTCTCACCAAAAAGTTTGACGGTCAACACGATCACGCCCCGTATTGGCGGGCAACCCGGGGGCCTGCGGCCGTAGGAACGGCGGCGCTGCCTCTGCTGCGGGGCCCTGGGGGCGTGTCGATCATCCTTCACCCGGGAGCCTGCCACGACGTACGGTTCTTGGCAACCACCAGGGCTTTCCTGCCCCGGGCAGTTGCCACAGACGCACCCGCACCGGTCCGTCGGGCAGCTCTTCGTCAGCGAATCGCGAACGTGTCGTAGATGCCGCGCGGAGTGTCCCAGATCTCAGTGACGCCGTCGACGCGGCCGGGTGTGTCGCCCTCGCGCAGCCAGTCGAGCAGTCCCTGGGCGCCCGCTCGGGCACCTTCGGCGACGACTTGCACACGGCCGTCGTCCAGATTGAGAGCAAAACCACTCAGGCCCCCGATCTCCAGAGCCTTGGCCCGCGTGAACCAGCGGAATCCCACGCCTTGCACCTGGCCACGCACCCAGGCCGTGACTCTGACTTCTTCGTTCATGGGTGCACGCTAACCGGCCAATTGCTCTCGGAGCACTTCGTCCCCATGCGCCATCGCGTACAGTCCCGAATCGATGAGCCTCACTCGTATGGGTGAGCCACTTTGACCGCCAGGACGAGGAAGGCCAGGAGATGGGACGCCACCGACGCTCCGGCGCAGGGGCAGCCGCCACCGGCCGCGCCACAGGGGTCTCCGACAGATACGCGGGCGAGCACGCCGGCGTCCCGGAGCCCCGCCCCGCCACCGTGTCACACCGCCGCAGGGGCCGCGCCACACCGGTGCGCACCGGCCTGCTCGGTGTGTCGGCAGCCGTCGCGATGGGCGCCGTGGCCGTCGCCTCCGGCCTTGTCCCCGGCGCCGACAACTTCTCCCTGGGCGGTGGCGGCGACTCGAACAAGGTCCGCTCCGCGGGATCCCCCTCCGAGGTGGCCCCCCAGGGCGGCGAGAACGGCACCGCCGACCGCGAGTCGGCTCCGCCGAGCCGCGACTCCGAGCGCGCCGACGCCCCGGACCCGTCCCCCTCGCAGTCCACCGCCACCGAGAAGCCCTCGGCCGAGCCGTCGAAGAAGCCGTCGTCCAAGGCGCCCGCGCCCGAGACTGGCGGGAAGAAGAAGACGACGGCGCCCCCGAGCCCCTCGCGCACCCCCTCCGAGAAGCCGAAGGCTCCGCCGGCCAGCTCGAAGTCGCCGTCCGCCGAGAGCGCCGCGGAGGCCGCGGTGCTCACGCTGGTCAACGAGGAGCGGGCCAAGGTGGGCTGCTCCCCCGTGCGCGCGGACGCCTCGCTGGCCTCGCTCGCCGGAGCGTTCAGCGAGGACATGGCCGAGCGGGACTTCTTCGACCACACCGACCCGGACGGCGCGACCCCGTGGGACCGCGCCGAGAAGGCCGGGATATCGGATCTCGGCGGCGAGAACATCGCGCGCGGCCAGGCCAACGCCCAGTCCGTGATGGACGCCTGGATGAACAGCGCGGGACACCGGGCCAACATCCTCAACTGCGACTACAAGACCCTGGGCGTCGGTGCGCACTTCGCGCCGGGCGGCCCTTGGTGGACGCAGGACTTCGGCTTCTAGGCTTCCAGGGCTTCCAGCCAGGAACCCGCGGCGTCTCAGGCCGCGACAGTCGCAGCAGCAGCCCGCCCCGTCACGAACACCCGCGCGGTCTCCGTGACCCGGCGGCCGAGGTGCTCGGCCGTGGCGATGTCCGCCTTGTGCACGCCTTCCGGACCCTCGTCGGAATTGGTCTGCGCGGCGGCCCCCGAGAAGAAGCCAAGACGGTTGAGGTCGTGCTCGGAGCCCTGCGTGGAGTTCCAGCCCGGGGTCAGGCCGAGGCTCACCCAGTGCATCGCGTGCTGTGCCGCGAGCGTCTGGAAGAACTGCAGGGTGTGCAGCTTGTCGCCGCTCTTGGAACCGGAGTTGGTGAATCCGGCGGCCAGCTTGTCGTGCCACGCCTTGGCGAACCAGCGCTTCGACGAGGCCTCTGCGAAGACGTGGAAGGCGCCGGACGCGGTACCCATGTAGGTGGGCGAGCCGAAGATGATCGCGTCCGCGGCGTCGAGCAGCTCCCACTCGGCTTCGGTGATCTCGTCGACCTTGATCAGGTGCACGGTGGCGCCCGCGTCGGCGGCACCGGCGCGGACCGCCTCGGCGACGACGGCGGTGTGGCCGTAGCCGGAGTGATAGGCGATCGCGACGACAGGGCTTGTCATGGTGGGTGCTCCTCGTGAGGCAGGACTCGGCAGGACCGGCCGGACGGACGCCGAGCGGTGACTGAAGGAAAGCACTAACTTCTAGTTAGCGCAACCCGACGGCAAGCGCTGCGCGGGAGTATGCTGAATACATGGATTCGTGTACCGAAAGCGCCCAGGACATGGCTGACACGGCCGCGCAGGACTTGGCGTACAACGTGTTCTCCAAGCAGTGCCCCTCGCGCGGCACCCTGGAGCACGTCACCGGACGCTGGGGCGCGCTCACCCTGGGCGCGCTGCACGACGGCACGTTCCGGTTCAACGAACTGCGCCGCAGGGTCGACGGCGTGAGCGAGAAGATGCTGTCCCAGACCCTGCACGCCCTTGAGCGCGACGGCCTGGTGCACCGCGAGGCGCAGCCCACCAATCCGCCGCGCGTGGAGTATCAACTCACCCCGCTGGGACGGGACATCACCGACCGCCTGATGAACCTCATCCACTGCGTGGAGGGCAGGATGGACGGCGTGCTCGAAGCGCGCGAGCGCTACGACAGCGTGGCGACCGGCGGCCGCTGACAGCGCGGGCAGAAGTAGCTGGAGCGGTTCATCCAGGAGCGTCGGCGCATCGCCGTACCGCAGCGGCGGCACGGTTCGTCCTCACGTCCATAGGCGTCGAGCGACCGCTCGAAGTACCCGGACTCGCCGTTCACGTTCACGTACAGGCTGTCGAAGCTCGTGCCGCCGACGGCGAGGGCCGCGTTCATCACATCCCGTACGTGGCCCAGGAGTTCAGCCGTGCGCGGGCGCGTGAACGTGGCGGTGGGCCGCTCGTAGTGCAGCTTCGACCGCCAAAGAGCCTCGTCCGCGTAGATGTTGCCGACCCCGCTGATCAACGACTGGTCGAGCAGCGCGCGTTTGATCGTCGTACGACGGCGGCGCAGCGCGGCGTGGAAGGCCGCGTCGTCGAACAGCTCGTCGAGCGGGTCGCGCGCGATGTGCGCGATGACGTCCGGCAGCCCGTCCGGAGTGTTCGCGTGCAGGGAGAGCCCGCCGAAGGTGCGCTGGTCGACGAAGCGCAGCTCGGTGCCGAGCTCGTCGGCGAACCGCATCCGGATCCGCAGGTGCTTCTCGTCGGGGGCCTCTTGGGGCTGCACCAGCAGCTGCCCGCTCATGCCGAGATGGGCGAGGATCGAGGTGCCGCTGTCCTCGATCGGCAGCCAGAGATACTTCCCGCGCCGCATCGCCGTACCGACCCGGTGCCCCTTGAGGCGGTGCCCGAAGTCCGCACCGCCCGCGATGTGCCGCCGTACGGAGCGCGGATGCAGGACCTCGACATCGGCGACGGTGCGATCGGTCACCCACCGCGCCAGACCACGCCGGACGACTTCGACCTCGGGCAGCTCGGGCATTGACTACTCCGGGTAATCACATGGGTGGGTGCGGCGAAAAAGGCTGGTGCCGACCACCCGAAGGGCGACCGGCACCAGCCAGTAAATCAACTGTCAGGCGGACGGGGCGTCGGTGCCCCCGTCATCCTCCACAGCAGTGGTAACGACAGCAGCACCCGCGGCGGCTTCCGCCGCCGCGATCCGCTCATCCGCGGCAGCGCTGATCTCGCGCCAGGCGGACTCCGCGGCTTGCTGCTCCGCTTCCTTCTTGCTGCGGCCGGTGCCGGTGCCGTACGAGACGCCTCCGACGCGGGCGGCAGCAGTAAAGGTCTTCTCGTGGTCCGGGCCGCTCTCCGTGACGAGGTACTCGGGAACGCCGAGGCTCTCGGTCGCGGTGAGCTCCTGGAGGCTGGTTTTCCAGTCCAGGCCCGCGCCCAGGTTCGAGGACCTGTCGATCAGCGGGTCGAAGAGCCGGTGCACCAGCTCACCCGCCGCGTCCAGACCCTGGTCCAGATAGACCGCGCCGATCACCGCTTCAAGGGTGTCGGCGAGGATGGATGCCTTGTCCCGGCCACCCGTGCCCTCTTCGCCCCGGCCGAGCCGGATGAAGAGACCGAGTTCGAGGCCGCGACTGACCTCCGCCAGCGCACGCGAATTGACCACCGCGGCCCGCAACTTGGCCAGCTGGCCTTCGGGCAGGTCGGGGTGGGTGCGATAGAGCGTGTCCGTGACGACGAGTCCGAGCACCGAGTCCCCGAGGAACTCGAGCCGTTCATTCGTCGGCAGACCGCCGTTCTCGTACGCGTACGAACGGTGGGTCAGTGCACGCACCAGAAGGGCGGACTCGAGTTTGTACCCGAGCCGCCCTTCCAAAAGCGTGTGGGACGAGGCCGTGTTTTCCGCCTGCTTCTTGGCGTCATCCGCCGTTTTGTGGCTAGACACGGTGCCTCTCACCAGCCGCTCAGACCTCGAGGACCTGGCGCTTGTTGTACGTGCCGCAGCTCGGGCACGCGATGTGCTGCAGCTTCGGCTCCTGGCAACGCTCACACGAAACCAGAGTGGGGACCGCAGCCTTCCACTGCGACCGGCGGTGGCGCGTGTTGCTGCGCGACATCTTCCGCTTCGGAACAGCCACGGCTACTTCTCCTGCTTCTCGTCGACGCCGGCTTCGGCGCCGCTCACGTCGTCCTTCTCGCCGTCCTGGATGGTCCCGGCGAGTCCCTGCAGTGCCGCCCAACGAATGTCGGCGACGTCGTGGTGATGCTCCGGGTCGTCAGCGAGCCGTGCTCCGCACTGGGAACACAGGCCCGGACAGTCGTCCCGGCACACCGGCTGCATCGGCAGTGCGAGCACTACCGCGTCACGCAGCACAGCCTCGAGGTCGAACAAGCCGTCCTCGAGATAAAGCCTGTCCTCGTCTTCCTCGGCGTCGTCGGCCGGTTCCGCGGTGCGGCTCCGGTCGTCGGCGTCAGGGTACGAGAACATCTCCTGGAAATCCGCGTCCACCTCAAGCTTCAGCGGCTCCAGACACCTTACGCACTCCCCCTCGGCCGTTGCACGGGCGGTGCCTGTGACAAGCACCCCTTCCATGACCGACTCAAGGCGGATCTCCAGCTCGACCGGGGCGCCCGCAGGCACTCCGATGACCCCGTCGATGCCGAAGACACCCGGAGAACCGGGGGCCTCGACGGAACGGGTCAGCCGCTGCAGCGCACCAGGACGCCGACCCAGCTCGTGTGTGTCGAACACGAGTGGGTTTCGGTGGTCAAGGTGAGTGCTCAGGGCTGGTCCTGCTTTCGAATCCTGGAAGTTCAAGGAGGGCCGCCCCCGTCGTGAGCTTCGCTCACTAGCCGGGCAGCCTGGATCGCGGACGTACGCGCGACCGAACAGCCAGGATACTGGACCATTCGCTCTCGGCCCAATCCGGTCCCCATCCGGTCCCGGGCCCGCCTCCGAGCAGGCTCTAGCGGCCCTGCTCGTACTGGCGCAGCTGCTCCGCCGTGATCATGCCGGTGTCGAAGAGGCTGGTCTCGTCGAGCACGCCGGGGGCCTGCTGCTGCTGGTGCTGTTGTTGTTGCTGCGGATCCCCGTACCCCTGCTGCTGCATCTGGTCGTACCCCTGCTGCGGGTAGCCGTACGGATCCTGCTGCTGGTAGCCGTACGGGTCCTGCTGGGCGTACTGCTGCTGGTAGGCGTACTGGTCCTGCTGCTGGTAGCCGTAAGGGTCGGGCTCCTGCTGGGGCGGGGCGTACGGCTGCTGCACGGGAATCTGCGGGGCCGCCTGGGGCGGCTGCGGGGCGACGGGCGCGGGGGCCACCGGCGCCGCGGGCGCCGTCGGGTCGGTGAGGCCCGCGAGGTACTCGGCGTCCGTGGTGTGCCCCTGCGGGCCGAGGCCCTCGGCGAGGCCCGCGAGATCGTCCGCGGGCGCACGGCCGTGCAGGGTCTGACGGCCGCGGCCGACCGCCTCCAGGGTCTTGGCGAGGACGGCCTCGAAGGCGCCGAGCTTGACGTCGACATACGCGTCCGCGTCCCGGCGCAGGGTCTCGGGGTCGTGGCTGCGCTCCGGGGCGTCCTCGTCCTCGTAACCCTGCTCGTCGAGGCCGGGACCGGTGCCCAGGAGCTTCTCGCGGCCGCGGCCGACCGAGCCGAGTGTCTTGGTGAGGACGACCTCGAAGTTCGCGAGCTTGCTGTCCACGTAGTCGTCGGCCTCGACGCGGACCTCGTCGGCGGCCTGCCGGGCCTCCGCGAGGATGCGCTCGGCCTCGCCCTGGGAGTTGCGGGCGACCTCCGTGTCGGAGATCAGCGAACCGCGCTCGGCGTGCGCGGTCTCGATGATCCGGTCCGCTTCCTGGCGGGCCTGCTCGACCAGCTGCTCGCGGCCGCCGATGAGCTCCTGGGCCTGGGCGAGGGACCCGGGCAGTGCCTCGCGCACCTCTTCGAGCATCGACAGGAGATCGGCGCGGTTGACCACGCACGAGGCCGACATGGGCATCGACCGGGCGCTGCCGACCGCCTCGACGATCTCGTCGATCTTCTTCTGTACGTCCACCGTGCGCTCGCCACTCTCTACAGCTGGTTGGAGACGGACGGCACGACTGTAAGGCCAGTCGGCTGCCGTACGACACCGGATGACGGGCCATCAGTCCGCACGAAGGCCCGACGACGCCCCGTCCGGGACGTCACTTCTTGCCGATGCGCTCCGTCAGCGCCTCGTGGACCACCGGCGGCAGCAGGTGGGCGACGTCGCCGCCCCAGGCGGCGACCTCCTTGACGAGCGAGGAGGAGAGGAAGCTGTAGGTGGGGTTGGTCGGCACGAAGAGGGTCTCGACGCCCGAGAGGCCGTTGTTCATCTGGGCCATCTGCAGCTCGTAGTCGAAATCGCTGACCGCGCGCAGGCCCTTCACGATGGCCGGAATGTCGCGCTGCTTGCAGAAGTCGACGAGGAGGCCGTGGAAGGACTCGACCTCGACGTTGCCGAAGTCGGCGGTGACCTCGCGGATCAGCTCTATCCGCTCTTCGACGGTGAACAGGCCCTTCTTCGACTGATTGATCATCACCGCGACGTGCACCACGTCGTACAGCCTGGAGGCGCGGGCGATGATGTCGAGGTGTCCATTGGTGATGGGGTCGAATGACCCCGGACAGACGGCGCGGCGCAACTGAAGTCCCTCGCTCTCCGGTCCGGTCATGGCGCGATCACTGAGTCGTCGCACGTAGAGGCGGCGCGACCGTACCAAAACGTGGCTTCGCCGTACCGACGGGACCTCAGTGCTTCGAAGCCGTCGGGCCAACCGAATTCTCCGCCCCTGGTACTGCGCTCAACGGTGACGAGCGCATCGCCGGTGAGCCAGCCCTCCGCACGGAGTGTGAGCAGGATCTCGCGAAGATCGTCATCGGTGACGACGTACGGAGGGTCGAGGAAGACCAGGTCGTACGGGGCCGTGGGGGCGCCGCCCTGGACGATCTGGGTGGCTTTGCCCGCCCTGACCTCGGCGCCGGGCAGGCCGATGGCCTTCACGTTCTCCCTGATCGTGCGCACCGCGCGGGCGTCGGTCTCGACGAGCAGGGCGTGGCTCGCGCCGCGCGAGAGCGCTTCGAGGCCGATGGCTCCGGACCCGGCGTACAGGTCGAGGACGCGCGCCTCGTCCAGCGTGCCCTGCAGGGCCTGCCAGGTGGAGAACAGGCCCTCGCGCGCCCGGTCGGACGTGGGCCGTGTGCCGGTTCCCGGCGGGACGGCGAGGAGACGTCCGCCGGCCACACCGGCGATCACGCGGGTCATCTGAGTCCTTGTCGGTGTACGTACGGGAAGATCCGGCCTCAGTCTCTCAGCCCTTGTCGAGGTACTGCTCGCGCTCGTCGTCCAGGAGGGCGTCCAGGGCCGTGCGCAGCTCGGGCAGGTGCTCCAGGTCGGGGTCGCGGGACACGACCGCGACGGCCTCCTCGCGGGCCTCGGCGATGATCTCCTCGTCCTCGATGACCGCGAGCATGCGCAGGCTGGAGCGGACGCCGGACTGCGCCTGCCCCAGTACGTCGCCCTCGCGGCGCTGCTCCAGGTCGATCCGGGAGAGCTCGAAGCCGTCGAGCGTCGCGGCCACGGCTCCGAGGCGGGCGCGGGCGGGGCTCGCCTCGGCCATGTCGGTGACCAGGAGGCAGAGGCCGGGGGCCGAGCCACGGCCGACGCGGCCGCGCAGCTGGTGCAGCTGCGATACGCCGAAACGGTCGGCGTCCATGATCACCATGGCGGTGGCGTTCGGGACGTTCACGCCGACCTCGATGACCGTCGTCGCGACCAGGACCTGGGTCTCGCCCGAGGCGAAGCGGCGCATCACCGCGTCCTTGTCGTCGGGCTGCATGCGGCCGTGCAGGATCTCCACCTTGAGGCCGCTCAGCGGGCCGCGGGAGAGCTGCTCGGCGACCTCGATGACGGCGAGCGGTGGCCTCTTCTCGGCGGTGGCCTCTTCTTCGGCCTTCTTCTTGGCCTTCTTCGCGTCATCGTCCTCGTCGCCGATCCGGGGACAGACCACGTACGCCTGATGGCCGTTCTCGACCTCCTCGCGCACGCGCTCCCACGCGCGCGCCAGGAAGTGGGGCTTGTCCTCGGCCGGTACGACATGGGTGGCGATCGGCGAACGGCCCGCGGGGAGCTGGTCGAGGACCGAGGTCTCCAGGTCGCCGAAGACCGTCATCGCGACCGTGCGCGGAATGGGTGTGGCCGTCATGACGAGGAGGTGCGGGGGCTGCTTGCCCTTGCCGCGCAGGGCGTCGCGCTGCTCGACCCCGAAGCGGTGCTGTTCGTCGACGACGACGAGGCCCAGGTCGTGGAACTGGACCTTGTCCTCGATCAGCGCGTGCGTGCCGATGACGACCCCGGCCTCGCCGGTGACCAGGTCGAGCAGGGCCTGACGGCGGCCCGCCATGCCCATCGAGCCGGTGAGCAGAGTGACCTTGGTGCCCTGGTCCGAGCCGCCGAGCATGCCGCCCTCGGCGAGCTCGCCCATCATCTCGGTGATCGAGCGGTGATGCTGCTGGGCGAGGACCTCGGTGGGCGCGAGCATCGCGGCCTGCCCGCCCGCGTCCACGACGGCGAGCATGGCGCGCAGCGCGACCATCGTCTTTCCGGAACCGACCTCCCCCTGGAGGAGGCGGTGCATCGGGTGCTCGGTGGCGAGGTCGTCGAAGATCTCCTTGGAGACCTTCTCCTGGCCCTCGGTGAGGGTGAAGGGCAGCTTGGCGTCGAACGCGTCGAGCAGGCCTCCCTCGCGGGGGCGGCGGGCGATCGCGGGGAGTTGCGCGTCCGCGTACCTCCGGCGGGCCAGGGCGACTTGCAGGACGAAGGCCTCGTCCCACTTCAGGCGGTCGCGGGCGGATTCGATGTCCGCCTTCGTATGCGGCCGGTGGATCTTCAGGAGCGCTTCGGGGAGCGGGATCAGATCCCGGCCGTCGCGCAGGCTCGGCGGCAGCGGGTCGACAGCCTCCTGGGCGCTGGGCAGGACCGCGTCGACGGACTTGGCGATCTTCCAGGACTCCAGCTTGGCGGTGGCCGGATAGATCGGGATGAGGGCTCCGGCCCAGGAGTCCACGGCGTCCTCGGCCCCGGCGGGGTTGTCCGGGTCGCCCTTCAGGAGTTCGTACGCGGGGTGCGCGAGCTGCATCTTGCGGTTGAAGACGGACGCCTTGCCCGCGAACATCGCGCGCGTGCCGGGCAGCAGGTCCTTGTGCGGCTTGTGGATGCCGCGCCCGAAGAAGACGAGCTGGAGCTGGCCGCTGCCGTCGGTGATCGTCACTTCGAGGCGCTGGCCCCTGCCGCCGTTGAACGTCAGGATGCGCGCCGTCGCGACCTGGGCGACCACCGTGACGTGCTCGTCGAGGGGCAGGTCGGCGAGGCGGGTGAGCTCACCCCGCTCCGCGTACTTGCGCGGATAGTGGTGCAGCAGGTCGCCGACCGTGTGCAGGTCGAGGTGCTCGGCCATCACCTTCGCGGTGGCGGGACCGACCACTTTCTTCAGGGGTTCTTCGAGCGCGGGCACGAGATCCATTGCACACCACCGCACTGACAATTCGGCGTACGTCTGTGAAATCCGCTGGTCAGGGCCATCGTGAAGATCGGTTACTCCACGCCGATAAGGAGCAGGGCCGACTGACGTCCACCCCGGTAGACCACCGTGTCGACCGCCAGATGCGCCTCGCGCACATGCTTCTCCAGCTCGTCGCCGAGGCTGTCCGGCACGTTCTCGCCGAGCACCAGCGTGACCAACTCGCCGCCCGCGGCCAGCATCCGGTCAAGGACGGAGCGCGCGGTGCGTGTGGTGTCGTCGCCGATCACCGCCACGTCGCCGTCGATCAGACCGAGGACGTCACCGGCCTGGCAGATGCCCGCCATGGTCCACGACTGCCGCTCGGCGAGGGCCAGTTCGGCGTACCGGGTCGCACCGGCCGCCGATGTCATCGCGACGACGTCCTCGTCGAAGCGGCGGTCCGGCTCGTGCACGGCGAGCGCCGCGATGCCCTGGACCGCAGACCGGGTGGGGATGAGCGCGACGCGCACCCCTTCGGTGCGGGCCTGTTCAGCGGCGGCGGCAGCGGTGTGGCGCAGCTCGGCGTCGTTCGGCAGGAGCACCACCTCGCGCGCGTGGGCGCGCCGGATGGCGTCGACGAGCTCGCCGCTGGCGGGCGGCTCCCCTGGGCGCGTGGGCACCGTGGTCGCCCCTGCCTCGGTGTAGAGACCGGCGAGCCCCTCCCCCGGTACGACGGCGACGATCCCGCGCTGCGTACGTTCCCGGGGCGGCTGCGCGGCGCCGGCGGTGTGCGCGTCACCCACTCCGAAGTGGGTGACGCGGATGCGGTGGGGCCGCCCCGCCTCGACGCCCGCCTCGACGGCGGCCCCGGCGTCGTCGACATGGACGTGGACGTTCCACAGCCCGTCACCGCCGACGACGACGAGTGAGTCACCGAGCCCGTCGAGCCGCGTCCGCAGCCGCGCCACGGCCTTGTCGTCGGCCTCAAGGAGGTAGATCACCTCGAAGGCGGGGGCTGCGGCGGCGGCCGGGGCGTCCTGGCACTCGATGGGTTCCACGCGCGCGTGGCCGCCCGAAGCCGTCGTCTTCAGATGAGGGGAGGCAGCCTTCAGACGCACCGTCTCCCCCGACAGCGCCCCCACCAGCGCCCCGAGCACCGCCACGAGCCCGCGCCCTCCGGCGTCCACCACTCCCGCACGGCCGAGCACCGCGAGCTGCTCCGGCGTCGCGTCGAGGGCCCGGCACGCGCTGTCGTAGGCGGCCCGCGCCACCACCCCGCAGTCGCCGTCGGCACCGCAGGCCGCGTCGGCAGCGGCGGCGGCCACCGTGAGGACCGTGCCCTCGACGGGGTGCGCGACCGCTTGGTACGCGGACTCGGCGGCCCGGCGCAACGCGAGCGCGAGGGCACGGCCGTCGGCGTGATCAGTGTCACGGTCGGCGCCGAGCACCTGCGCCATCCCGCGCAGCAGCTGGGACAGGATCGTGCCCGAGTTCCCGCGGGCCCCGATCAGGGCGCCGTGCGCCATCGCCCGCACGGCCTCGGCCAGCGAGGGACGGGACGGCTCCAGGCCCGTGAAGACGGCGTCGACGGCCTGGGAGGCCGATTCCACGGTCAGATAGAGATTGGTTCCGGTGTCTCCGTCCGCGACCGGGTAGACGTTGATCGCGTCTATCTCCTCGCGGGCCCCTCCCAGGGCGTCCAGAGCGAGGCCGCACCAGGCGCGCACCGCGACGGCGTCGAGGTTCTGCGGCACCTGCTCGCCTCCTAAGGGCATCCGGAATGGACGCAGCGTAGACCGGGAAGGCCGAAAGGCCCGGGGCGGGGCCGGGGCGAGACATGGTAGTTTCGTTCTACCGAAGCAGTCGTTGTATGCTGCTCCGGTTGCCCGATACCCATCGGGACATTCCTCCTGGCAACGCCACCCACGATCATTGCACTGATCCCGGCATGCCGGGATTACCCGTAAGTGCATCTGAAGTCTTGGAGTGACCCGTGGCTGCCAACTGCGACGTCTGCGGCAAGGGGCCGAGCTTCGGCAACAACATCTCGCACTCTCACCGCCGTACGTCCCGTCGCTGGAACCCGAACATCCAGCGCGTTCGTGCCGTGGTCAGCGGGACGCCGAAGCGGCTCAATGCCTGCACCTCGTGCATCAAGGCCGGCAAGGTCTCGCGCTGACGTCAGCGCGGCCACCTAGCTGGTTGCTGAAAGAGCCGGTCCCCTTCGGGGGACCGGCTCTTTCGTGTGCCCGTAAATGCCCGCCAGTACTTACTGCCCCCTGAACCGCCACCCGTGATCCACAGGCCCGATCCCGCCGCCGAGCGCGAACCCGGCCTCGATCGCCCCGGTCACGTACTCCTTCGCCGCCGCGACGGCCTCCGGGACCGGAAGCCCCTTGGCCAAGTGCGAGGCGATGGCGCTGGCGAGGGTGCAGCCCGTGCCGTGCGTGTGGCGGTTGTCGTGCCGTGGCGCGCGCAGCCAGTGCTCGTCGGAGCCGTCGGTGAGCAGGTCCACCGCGTCGCCCCGCAGGTGGCCGCCCTTGATGAGCGCCCACCGCGGCCCGTACGCCAGGAGGGCCACAGCCGCTCGCCGCATCCCGTCCTCGGACTCGACCTGGACGCCCGTGAGCTGTGCGACCTCGTCGAGGTTCGGGGTCGCGACGGTGGCGACGGGGAGCAGTTTCGTACGGACGGAGTCGAGTGCGGATGCGGCCAGGAGGGAGTCGCCGTGCTTGGAGACGCCCACCGGGTCGACGACCGAGGGGGCGTCCGTTTCCGCGATCAACTCGGCGACCGTCTCGACCAGTTCGGCCGATGCCAGCATGCCGGTCTTGACGGCTTGGACGCCGATGTCGTCGACGACGCTGCGGTACTGCGCGCGCACCGCCTCCACCGGAAGCTCCCAAACGCCCTGTACGCCAAGGGAGTTCTGCGCCGTGACGGCCGTGACGACGCTCATGCCGTGCGTGCCGAGCGCCAGCATCGTCTTCAAGTCGGCCTGGATGCCCGCGCCGCCGCCGGAGTCGGATCCGGCGACGGTCAGGACACGGGGCGGGGCCTTGGCCGCACCGAGGGCCGTACTCACTCCATGTCCCCGTTGTCGCCGAAGTGGTCCCAGCCCTTGCTGGTCCAGGGCGCCCCGTCCACCGTCACCTGCGGCAGGGCCGAGGGGTTGAGGACCTCGCCGATGACCTTCCAGCGGGCGGGCAGCTTCACGTCGGGCGGGAACGTCGCCACTATGGCGTGGTCCTCTCCGCCGTTGAGCACCCATTGCAGCGGGTCGACGCCGACGGCCTGGCCGATGTCGTTCATCTGGGAGGGCACGTCGACGTCCCCGGAGCGGATGTCGATGCGCACCTTGCTCGACTCGGCGATGTGGCCGAGGTCGGCGATGAGGCCGTCGCTCACGTCCGTCATCGAGGTCGCGCCGAGACCGGCTGCCGCGGGGCCCGCGTGGTACGGCGGTTCGGGCCTGCGGTGGGCCTCGACGAAGGCGCGGGGCGAGCGGAAGCCACGCGAGAGGACCGCGTGCCCGGCGGCGGACCAGCCCAACCAGCCGGTGACGGCGACGACATCGCCCGGCTGGGCGCCCGCGCGGGTGACCGGCTCGTGGTTGCGCAGATCGCCGAGCGCGGTGATCGCGACGGTGATCGTGTCACCGCGTACGACGTCGCCGCCCACGACCGCCGCTCCCGCGACCTGGCATTCGTCCCGCAGGCCGTCCATGAGCTCGGTGGGCCAGCTCGCGGGGAGTTCGGCGGGGACGACGAGGCCGAGGAGGAGCGCGGTCGGTACGGCGCCCATGGCGGCGATGTCGGCGAGGTTCTGTGCGGCGGCCTTGCGGCCCACGTCGTACGCGGTGGACCAGTCGCGGCGGAAGTGGCGCCCTTCGAGGAGGATGTCGGTGCTCGCCACGACCCTGCGGTCGGGAGCCGACACGACGGCGGCGTCATCGCCCGGGCCGAGCCGGACGGCCGGGGTGGAGGTGAGCCGAGAGGTGAGTTCCCTGATGAGTCCGAACTCCCCCAACTCGCCGACGGTTCCCTTCACCGGGACTCACCATGCCCTTTCACGCTGCTCGGCCCGCGGTCGCGAGCCGTCACTGTCATAGGTACGGTCGAGACGACCGTCAACTTGTGTTGTCCGTCCACCGCGAAGTGCGCGCCACAGCTGCCTCGGGTCTCCCCGCGGGAAGCAGCGACGCGGTACCGTGGCGTCCCTTCTCCCCACATGATCCTCGTGGCCGCCCTGGAGGTTCCGTGGTACAGGCGTACATCCTGATCCAAACAGAGGTCGGCAAGGCGTCGACCGTCGCCGAGCTGATCGGCAAGATCCCAGGAGTGATCCAGGCCGAGGACGTGACCGGTCCCTACGATGTCATCGTGCGCGCCCAGGCGGACACGGTGGACGAACTCGGCCGCATGGTGGTCGCCAGAGTCCAGCAAGTGGACGGCATCACCCGGACCCTGACCTGCCCCGTCGTGCACTTGTAGCCCCCGTCTACCCTTGGCCGGTGAAGATTTCCCCTCGCCGGCGTCGCTGCCTGGTATCAGCCCCCGCTCTCGCACTGCTGATCGCTTCAGCGGGCTGCTCCTCAGCAGACGAAGGGGTTGACGCTGCGGTTCCCACTCCGGACAGCAAGGTCACCGAACTGTGCCGGAACCTGGACAAGCAGCTGCCGAAGAAGGTGGACGGTCTTGAGCGGGTTGATCCCGAGCCGAAGTCGGAGCTGACCGCCGGGTGGGGAGACCCGGCGATCATACTGCGCTGCGGTGTCGCCAAACCGCCCGAGATGAACGACCCGGAAGCGGACGGTGTGACGGCGGACGGCGTCAACTGGCTGCTCGAGGAGCAGGACGACGGTTCGTTCCGCTTCACCTCCACGCTGCGCAAGGCGTACGTGGAGGTGACCCTGCCCAAGGAGCGCGCGCAGAGCGGCGTGGGCCCGCTCACGGACTTCGCCGCCCCCATGAAGAAGGCGATCCCCGAGGGGATCGCCTCCTAGCTCCGCTGAGCCTTCTCAGCTCCGCAGACCCTTCTTAGCTCCGCAGAGCCCTCGCGGGAGGTGCTAGCGCAGCCCCGTCGACCGGTCGAGGGCCGCCTGGATCAGGCGGTCGACCAGTTCCGGATAGCTGAGGCCGCTCGCTTCCCACATCTGCGGGTACATCGAGATGGGCGTGAAGCCCGGCATCGTGTTGATCTCGTTGATGACGAACTGCCCGTCATCGGTGAGGAAGAAGTCCGCGCGCACCAGGCCCTCGCAGGAGGTGGCCTCGAAGGCGTCGACCGCGAGCCGCTGGATCTCGGCGGTCTGCTCGGGCGTCAGCGGGGCGGGCACGATCCCGGGGGTCGAGTCGATGTACTTCGCCTCGAAGTCGTAGTAGTCGTGCGACTGCACCGGCGGGATCTCGGCGGGCAGGCTCGCGCGCGGCCCGTCCTCGAACTCCAGGACCCCGCACTCGATCTCACGGCCGCGCAGGAGCGACTCGACGAGGATCTTGGGGTCGTGGCGGCGGGCCTCCTCCAGGGCCTCGTCGAGACCTTCGAAGGAGTCGACCTTCGTGATGCCCATCGAAGAGCCCCCGCGCGCGGGCTTGATGAACAGCGGCCAGCCGTGGTCGCCGGCGAACTCCGCGATCTTCTTGCGGGCGCCCTCCTGGTCGCGGTCCCACTCGCGCGGGCGGATCACCAGGTACGGGCCGACGGGCAGACCGAACGAGATGAACACCCGCTTCATGTACTCCTTGTCCTGGCCGACGGCCGACGCGAGCACTCCGGCGCCCACGTAGGGCACTCCGGAGAGCTCGAGGAGTCCCTGGAGGGTGCCGTCCTCGCCGTAAGGGCCGTGCAGCATCGGGAAGACGACGTCGACCTCGCCGAGCGCCTTGGGCACGGAGCCCGGCTCGCTGTAGACGACCTCGCGGTTGTTCGGGTCCAGGGGCATCACGACGCCGCCGTCGGCCGAATCGGCGAGCTCGTCGACGTTGGGCACCCGGCGGTCGGTGATCGCCATGCGGTCGGGATCGTCGGCGGTCAGCGCCCACCGGCCGTCCGTCGTGATGCCGATGGGCAGGACGTCGTACTTGGTGCGGTCGATGGCACGCAGCACGGCGCCCGCCGTGACGACCGAGATGCCGTGCTCCGAGCTGCGGCCGCCGAACACGACGGCCACACGCGGCTTGCGGAGCGGCAGCTCAGAGCTCTGCTCGGGGCGCGGCTCGGGGCTCTGGGGGAGGTTCTCGCTGCTCATATCGGGTTGAGGGTACCCGCTGGTCCTCGGAGAGTCAGCGCCGCTCGGGCTTGGCGCTGCGCGACATCAGCTCCTTGAGGGCGACCACCGGCGGCGTGCCCTCGTGCACGATGCCCACGACCGTCTCGGTGATGGGCATGTCGACGCCGTGCCTGCGGCCCAGTTCAAGGACGGACTCGCAGGACTTGACGCCCTCGGCGGTCTGCTTGGTGACCGCGATGGTCTCCTCGAGCGTCATGCCCTTGCCGAGGTTCGTGCCGAAGGTGTGGTTGCGCGAAAGCGGCGACGAGCAGGTGGCCACCAGGTCGCCGAGGCCCGCGAGTCCGGAGAACGTCAGCGGGTCCGCGCCCAGTGCCAGGCCCAGACGGGTGGTCTCGGCGAGGCCGCGGGTGATGAGCGAGCCCTTGGTGTTGTCGCCCAGGCCCATCCCGTCCGCGATGCCGACGGCGAGGCCGATGACGTTCTTGACGGCGCCGCCGAGCTCGCAGCCGACGACGTCCGTGTTCGTGTACGGGCGGAAGTACGGCGTGTGGCAGGCGGTCTGCAGGCGCTGCGCGATCGATTCGTCGCGGCAGGCGACCACGGCGGCGGCGGGCTGCCTCGCGGCGATCTCGCGGGCGAGGTTGGGTCCTGTGACGACGGCGACGCGGTCGGCGGCGACCTTCGTGACGTCCTCGATGACCTCGCTCATCCGCATCGCGGAGCCCAGTTCGACGCCCTTCATGAGGGAGACGAGCACGGTGTCGGGGGCGAGCAGCGGCGCCCACTCGGCGAGGTTGGCGCGCAGCGTCTGCGAGGGCACGGCGAGCACGGTGAAGTCGGCGCCGGCCGCGGCCCGAGCCGGGTCGGTGGTCGCCCTGAGGTTCGCGGGGAGTTCGACGTCGGGGAGGTAGTCGGGGTTCCTGCGCGAGGAGTTGATCGCGTCCGCGAGTTCGGCGCGGCGGCCCCACAGGGTGACGTCGCACCCCGCGTCGGCGAGCACCATGCCGAAGGCAGTACCCCAAGAGCCCGTTCCGAAGACGGCGGCCTTCACCGGGTTCGTCACTTGCTGTCCTCCGTGGTGTTCTCAGGGGTGTTCTCGGCAACGCCGCGACCACTGCGGTCCGCTGCCTTGCGTCGTTGTGCGAGCCGCGCCTTGCGCGGGTCGTACGGGGTCTCGGGGGCCTTCTCCTCCCGGATCTCCTCCAGGAGTTCGGTGACCGCGCCCATGATGGTCTCGGTCACCTCCCGCAGGATCTCGGGGGTGGGCTCCTTGTCGTAGAAGCGCGAGAGGTCGACCGGTCTTCCCGCGAGGACCTGGAGCTTCTTGCGCGGGAAGAGGCTGAGCTTCTTGCTGTACGGCGGAAGCGCGAGGTTGGCGCCCCATTGCGCCACTGGGATGACGGGGCACTTGGTCCGCAGGGCGACCCGCGCGGCACCGGACTTGCCGGTCATCGGCCACACTTCGGGGTCCCTGGTGAGGGTGCCCTCGGGGTAGAACGCCACGCATTCGCCGCGCTCGATCGCGTCGACCGCGGCACGGAACGCGTCGAGCGCGTTCGTGGTCTCGCGGTAGACCGGGATCTGGCCCGTGCCCTTCATGACCTTGCCGACGAACCCGTCCTTGAAAAGGCCGTCCTTCGCCAGGAAACGAGGGACTCGTCCGCTGTTGTACTGAAAATGAGCGTACGAGAGGGGGTCGATATACGAGTTGTGATTCACCGCGGTGATGAATCCACCGTCGGCCGGAATGTGTTCCATTCCCCGCCAGTCCCGCTTGAAGAAAACCACCAGAGGCGGTTTGGCGATGACCGCCGCCAGGCGGTACCAGAAGCCGATTCTGCGGCGGGACACTCGGACACCTTCCTCCATGAGCCTGGACGGCCGCTCAAGTGTCGCCCCGGGCTGCCTGTCTGTCGAGAACACCGTACGCCCGCGTTCGCTGCCCGGAACTCCCAGCAGGCCACAATGGGCGCTGACGCGAAGGACGGAGCCGCCCCCGTGCAGTGGACCCTGGTAATACCCCTGAAACCGCTGGAGCGCGCCAAGAGCAGGCTCACCGCCAGTACCGGCGACACCTTGCGCCCGGGCCTCGCTCTCGCCTTCGCACAGGACACCGTGGCCGCCGCGGTGGCCTGCTCCGCGGTAAAGGGTGTGGTGGTCGTCACGGACGATGTCCTGGCCGGGCGCGAGCTGACGTCCCTCGGAGCCCGGATCGTGCGGGACGAGCCCGCGGGGGGCCTCAACGCCGCTCTGGCGCACGGGACGGCGGCCGTGCGCGCCGGGCGGCCCGAAACGGCTGTCGCGGCGCTGAATGCCGATCTCCCCGCACTGCGTCCCCTGGAATTGGCCCGGGTACTCGACAGCGCCGCATATTTTCCCCGTTCTTTCCTTGCGGATGCCGCCGGAATCGGCACGACTCTGCTCTCCGCGGCCCCCGGCATGGAATTGCTCCCCGCTTTCGGCGCGGCGTCCCGTTCCCGGCACTCGGCATCCGGCGCGGTGGAACTTCCGCTCGCCGATGTCGATTCCGTACGCCAGGACGTGGACACCGGCGAGGATCTGCGGACCGCGCTCGCGCTGGGCGTCGGACCGCGCACGGCGGCGGCTGCCGCGAGGCTGCTGATCGCCGACTGAGTACGCTTCCCCCATGCAGGCGACCGCGTACACGTACGACTCCGAGACCCGCAGCGGCAGCGTGCTGCTCGACGACGGCACTCCGGTGCCCTTCGATCCCCCGGCGTTCGACGCGGGCGGCCTGCGGTTGCTCAGGCCGGGCCAGCGGGTGCGGATCGAGGTCGAGGGAGAGGGCGAGCAGCGCCGCGTCACCCTTGTGACGCTGCAAACGTTCTGAGACGGCCCTCCACAAGACCGCCGCCCCTCCTCACAGGGCCCAGGACACGCCGCGGGCCGGGCTCCCAGTTGGGAGCCCGGCCCGGCGCGTGAGTGCCCTCGTGCCCTTACTTCTTGCGGGCGGTCGCCTTCTTGGCGGTGGTCTTGCGCGCCGCCGACTTCTTGGCGGGCGCGGTCTTCTTGGCGGTGGCCTTCTTGGTGGCCGGCGCGGTCTTCTTGGCGGTCGCCTTCTTGGTGGCGGGGGTCGCCTTCTTGGCCGTGGTCTTCTTGGCCGCGGACGCCTTCTTCGCCGTCGCCGTCGCCTTCTTGGCGGTGGTCTTCTTGGCGGTCGCCTTCTTCGCCGTCGCCGTCGTCTTCTTGGCGGTGGTCTTCTTGGCGGGAGTGGCCTTCTTCGCCGCCGCCTTCTTGGCCGTGGCCTTCTTGGCCGCCGCCTTCTTGACGGTCGCCGAAGCGCTGCCGCCCGAAAGGCTGCCCTTGGGCGCCTTCTTGACCGCGACGTCGTTCTTCGGGAGCTTCTTCGAGCCGCTCACCAGGTCCTTGAAGCCCTGTCCTGCGCGGAAACGCGGAACCGAGGTCTTCTTGACCCGAACGCGCTCCCCGGTCTGCGGGTTGCGGGCGTAGCGGGCCGGACGGTCAACCTTCTCGAACGATCCGAAACCGGTGACCGAAACACGGTCTCCGCTGACCACGGCACGGACGACTGCGTCCAGAACCGCGTCCACGGCGTCGGCGGCCTGCTGGCGGCCGCCCACCTTGTCGGCAATCGCTTCTACGAGCTGCGCCTTGTTCACGTCTTCCCCTTCGGAGACCTCGCCCGAGCGTATTCGCCAGGCTTTTTCGCACGTTAGGCAGATATATACCGCAAATCAAACACGAAACGGGCTAATCACCCTTGTGCCGCAACGAACTCGGCTGTCCATGAGTTCCTCGAAGGTTCCTCGAAGGCCCGTTTGAGCCTTGTGGCTCAGGTGTCTTCGGGGAATCGGCCCTCTTCAGCTTGGTCGAGGGACGCCATCAATAGCTCCAGACGCCTTGCCGCATCGGCGAGATCGTGTTTGGCCGCAGCCGTAATGACCAGCAGCTTCCGGGTCAGCGCCATCCGTACGCCCTCCGGGACTTGCAGTGCACGCACTCTTGAGTGCGCTTCCTTCAGTTGGTCCGCAACAAGCCCGTAGAGCTCGAGTTGGCTGTCACGTTCCATGCACCGATTGTGCCATCTGGGGCGAGTTGTCGCCTCCGCAGGGGGTAACTACCCACATCCGGCGCCCTCCTGAGGGTACCCGGTCGCAGCGAGTACAAGGGGATTTCAAGCCTCTTCTACCGTCTGAATCAAGGGAGTTGAGACCACCCGTTCAGGCCATCGCGCACCCGGAAGGGGGCAGACACAGATGTACCCCCAACCGTCCACGATTGGGGGTACACCAGGGTGTTGCGGGGGTGTCAGACCTGCACCGTCCGCGGCTTGTACGAGGGGCGCGTCGACTCGTAGGCGGCGATGTCCGGCTCGTTCTGGAGCGTGATGCTGATGTCGTCCAGACCGTTCAGGAGACGCCACCGGGCGTTCTCGTCGAGCTCGAAGTCGGCGGTGACGCCCTCGGCCCGAACCTGACGATCTTGCAGGTCAACGGTGATTTCGACCTGCGGGTCGGCCTCCGTGAGGGCCCAGAGCGCGTCCACGACCTTCTGGTCGAGCACGACGGTCAGCAGACCGTTCTTCAGCGAGTTGCCGCGGAAGATGTCGGCGAAGCGCGAGGAGATGACGGTCTTGAAGCCGAAGTTCTGCAGCGCCCAGACGGCGTGCTCGCGCGAGGAGCCCGTACCGAAGTCGGGTCCCGCGACCAGAACCGTGGCGCCCTGGCGCTCGGGTTTGTTCAGAACGAACTCGCCGTCCTTGCGCCAGGCCTCGAAGAGCCCGTCCTCAAATCCGTCCCTGGTGACCTTCTTCAGCCAGTGGGCGGGGATGATCTGGTCGGTGTCGACGTTGCTGCGGCGCAGCGGGACGGCCCGGCCGGTGTGCGTGGTGAATGCTTCCATGGCTCTCAGACTCCGGCGGTGACGGGGGCGTCAGGGGCATCGGTCAGGTCGGCGGGCGAGGACAGATGCCCCGTCACCGCGGTGGCGGCGGCGACCTGGGGCGACACCAGATGGGTGCGGCCGCCCTTGCCCTGCCTGCCCTCGAAGTTGCGGTTGGACGTCGACGCGGAGCGCTCGCCGGGGGCAAGTTGGTCGGGGTTCATGCCCAGGCACATCGAGCAGCCCGCGTGCCGCCATTCGGCGCCCGCGGCGGTGAAGACCTTGTCCAAGCCCTCCTCGATGGCCTGCAGGGCGACCCGGACCGAGCCGGGAACGACCAGCATCCGTACGCCCTCGGCGACTTTGCGGCCCTCGACGATGGAGGCCGCCGCGCGCAGGTCCTCGATACGGCCGTTGGTGCAGGAACCTACGAAGACGGTGTCGACCTTGATGTCGCGCAGCGCCTGCCCTGCGGTCAACCCCATGTATTCCAGGGCCTTTTCAGCGGCGTACCGCTCCGAGGCGTCTTCGTACGAAGCGGGATCGGGGACCTGCTCCGAGAGCGGCGCGCCCTGGCCCGGGTTGGTGCCCCAGGTGACGAAAGGCGCGAGCTTGGTGGCGTCGATGTAGACCTCGGCGTCGAAGACCGCGTCCTCGTCCGTCTTCAGGGTCTTCCAGTACGCGACCGCCGCGTCCCAGTCCTCGCCCTTCGGGGCGTGGTCGCGGCCCTCGATGTAGTCGAAGGTGGTCGCGTCGGGGGCGATCATGCCCGCGCGGGCGCCGGCCTCGATCGACATGTTGCAGATGGTCATGCGGGCTTCCATCGAGAGTTTCTCGATGGCGGAGCCGCGGTACTCCAGGACGTAGCCCTGGCCGCCGCCGGTGCCGATCTTGGCGATGATGGCGAGGATCAGGTCCTTGGCCGTGACGGTGTCGGGCAGTTCGCCGTCGACCGTGATGGCCATGGTCTTCGGGGGCGCCATCGGCAGCGTCTGCGTGGCCAGGACGTGCTCGACCTGGGAGGTGCCGATGCCGAACGCCAGCGCGCCGAAGGCGCCGTGCGTGGAGGTGTGGGAGTCGCCGCAGACCACGGTGGTGCCGGGCTGGGTCAGTCCCAGCTGAGGGCCCACCACGTGGACGACGCCCTGCTCGACGTCGCCGAGCGAGTGCAGCCGCACGCCGAACTCGGCGCAGTTCTTGCGCAGCGTCTCCAACTGCGCCCGCGAGACCGGGTCGGCGATGGGCTTGTCGATGTCGAGGGTCGGGGTGTTGTGATCCTCGGTGGCGATGGTGAGGTCGAGGCGCCGCACCGGGCGTGCGGCCTGCCTGAGGCCGTCGAAGGCCTGCGGGCTCGTCACCTCGTGCAGCAGGTGCAGATCGATGAAGAGAAGGTCGGGCTCGCCTTCGGCGCGCCGGACGACGTGGTCGTCCCAGACCTTCTCCGCGAGTGTCCTACCCATCGCTTTCCCTCCGACCGGCTGTGTTGGCGCCGGCCCAACTAGAGAATTTTTCGTCCACGCCCGTACCCCTCGTACCGTGCGTGGACCGCTATCCGTTGGTCCGCGGATCGCACGTACAGGGTGACGTGTTCCATGGGAAATTGAACTTGCGTTTCACAGAGTGAGACGCGAGTATCGACGCATGGACAACTCTAGCGGCGTCGGCGTTCTCGACAAGGCGGCTCTCGTCTTGAGCGCCCTGGAGTCCGGCCCGGCCACCCTCGCGGGTCTGGTCGCGGCCACCGGACTCGCACGACCCACGGCACACCGTCTCGCCGTGGCACTGGAACACCACCGGATGGTGGCGCGCGACATGCAGGGCCGTTTCATTCTCGGCCCCCGGCTCTCGGAACTCGCGGCGGCGGCCGGCGAGGACCGTCTGCTCGCCACGGCGGGCCCGGTGCTCACGCATGTGCGTGACGTGACGGGCGAGAGCGCGCAGCTCTACCGCCGCCAGGGCGACATGCGCATCTGCGTCGCCGCGGCCGAGCGCCTCTCGGGCCTGCGGGACACGGTCCCCGTCGGCTCGACGCTGACGATGAAAGCGGGCTCGTCCGCGCAGATCCTGATGGCCTGGGAGGAGCCGGAGCGCCTGCACCGCGGTCTCCAGGGCGCCCGCTTCACGGCCACGGCCCTTTCGGGCGTACGCCGACGGGGCTGGGCCCAGTCGATCGGCGAGCGAGAGCCGGGCGTCGCGTCCGTCTCCGCTCCCGTGCGCGGCCCCTCGAACCGCGTGGTCGCCGCCGTCTCGGTCTCCGGACCGATCGAGCGCCTGACCCGACACCCGGGCCGCATGCACGCCCAGGCCGTCATCGACGCCGCCGGACGCCTGTCCGAGGCCCTGCGCCGCACGGGCTGAACAGGCCGGACGGCCGGACCCGCAGCACTCGCAGCCAGTACACAGAACGCCCGAGGGGCCGCCTCAACGCCGCGGCGGCCCCTCGGGCGTTCTCGTTTGCTTCCTCAGGCCGCCTTGAGGCGGTCGGCGGCCCGCTCGCCCCGCCGCCCGACGGGCACCACACCGACGGCCTTCCCCAGGCCGAACTCCGGCATGTTCACGTACACCTGCTCATGGGCCCCCGCCGGCACGACGTACGTCTCGTGCCAGAAGCCGACCTTCCCCTTGCCCTCCCGCATCCGCCGGTTGAAGGCGGCCCAGGCGGACCGGTGCTCCTTGTCCTGCGCCGACGCGTAGGCGATCAGCTTCTCCGACGACTCCCAGTACTGAACGATGTACAGCAGCCGCGCGCCGCCGCGCAGCAGCTGATAGCCCAGCATGCCGCTCTCCCGGTCCTTGGACAGCTCCTTGAGCATGGGCGGCATCGCCCGGAAGACGGGCCACCAGCTGCTCACGGCCCGGAAGTTGTTGATGTGCATCCCGATGGTGAAGACGGTCACGCCGCCCTGCGCGTCGGCGGTCATGCGCCCTTCGATCGGCTTGCTGCTCACGATGATTTCCCCTCCAGGAGAGCGTTGGATAGTGTCGCTATCCATGATTGGATAGTGCCACTCCCCAAGTGGATGCGCAAGGGGGGCAAGGCAAGAGAGAACGAGCAAGAGGGAAAGCGAGCCGATGAGACTGGCGGAGCTCAGCACGCGCAGCGGGGTCTCGACGGCCACGATCAAGTACTACCTGCGCGAGGGCCTGCTCCCGCCGGGCCGCCGCGTGAGCGCGACCCAGGCCGAGTACGACGAGAAGCACCTGCAGCGACTGCGTCTCGTGCGCGCGCTCATCCAGGTGGGCCGGGTGCCGATCGCGTCCGCGAGGGAGGTGCTCACCGCCCTGGAGGACGATTCCCTGGACCACAGCTCCCGCCTGGGCACGGCCGTCTGGGCACTCCCCCACGGCCCCGAGCCCGTCGAGGACGACCCGGCGACGGCGACGGCACGGCACACGGTCGACGCCCTGCTCGAACGACTCGACTGGCAGCACGGGCAGGGGTACGGGCCGGAGTCACCGGCGTACGGAATGCTCGTGACCGCGGTCGCGACGCTCGCCAGGCTCGGATACCCCTGCGGCATCGACGACTTGGCGCCCTACGCGCGCTCGGCGGGTCAACTGGCCGTCGCCGACCTGGACTTGGTGGAGCGCTTCGATTCGCCCGACGAACAGCTCGAGGCGGCGGTCGCGCTCACCGTCCTCTACGAGCCGGTCCTGCTGAGCCTGCGCAGGCTCGCACAGGCGGGGGAGTCCAACCGCCGCTACAGGCAAGAGGATTGACCGGAGAGAAGACCAGAGGGAACGACGAAGGGGCCCTCCCTCACGGGAAGGCCCCTTCTCGATTCGCGTACCCCCGACCGGATTCGAACCGGCGCTACCGCCTTGAGAGGGCGGCGTGCTAGGCCGCTACACAACGGGGGCTAGCTCGTCCTGCTGCACTGCTTTGTCCTGCTGTACTGCGCTGGGCTACCAGGACTCGAACCTAGAACAACGGAACCAGAAACCGTCGTGTTGCCAATTACACCATAGCCCACAGTGGTCTAGACCAGCTAGACCTGCGTACCCCCGACCGGATTCGAACCGGCGCTACCGCCTTGAGAGGGCGGCGTGCTAGGCCGCTACACAACGGGGGCCCTAGCGATCCTGCATCGGTAGCAGCGGGTGCGACCCTGACTGCTTCCATGGGAAGGATCTGTACCCCCGACCGGATTCGAACCGGCGCTACCGCCTTGAGAGGGCGGCGTGCTAGGCCGCTACACAACGGGGGCGTTGCAGATAAGCTCTGCGAGCTGGCCTACCAGGACTCGAACCTAGACTAACGGAACCAGAAACCGTCGTGCTGCCAATTACACCATAGGCCATCGATACGCAACCCCATGTAGGAGCTTTGCTTCGACTTACGTCTCCCGGTCCGGACCTTTCGGCCTTCTCGGGCGGCGCAGGAAGAACATTACCCGAAGGTGGACGGCGCTCCAAAACGGGTATCGGCGCGAAGCAGCGGCGGCAGCTCCGCGAGGCACGTGATGCGGTGCACGCCCGACGGGCCTTCCTGGGACGCGCTGTTGCGGTCGAGCCAGATCCCGAGAAGACCCGCGTCACGGGCGCCGCGCGCGTCGATCTCCGGCTGGTCCCCCACGTAGGCGACCTCGTCGGGAGCCAGGCCCATCGTCGTGCAGACCGCGAGGAAGGCCTCCGCCGCGGGCTTGGAGACGCCGAGTTCGGCGGCGCACAGGACGGACTCGAAGCGGTCGCGCACACCGAGGACGCGCAGTTTGCGGTCCTGAACGGTCAGGGCGGAGTTGGAGAGGACCGCGTGACGGTAATCACCGGCGAGGGAGTCCAGGACAGGGATCGTGTCCGGGAAGAGCTTCCACGCGGATTCGTAGTGGACGAGATAGCGCTCGAACCAGGCATCGGCCTCCCGATCGGTCAGGACGGCATCCAGGAACTCGCGCACGCGGTCCCGTCGCTGCGCCTCGAACTCGATCCCTCCGCCACTGAAGCGCGCCCAGTGCCGCTCGGTGACCTCTTTCCACAGCACGAGGGCACGCTCGGCGGTCTCGTACCGCTCGATGAGACCTTCGGCGGTGAGGTGGGCGTGCATACCGGCAGTGTCGGCATGCGCGTAATCGAAGATCGTGTCGTCTACGTCCCAGACCACGGCTTTGATCGGCATGGCACCGACGGTAATCGCAGACGCCGCTCCCGGCTGGGGGTTCGGGGGTCATCCCCCGAAGAATGCAGTATCGACGTCCCAGACCACGGCTTTGATCGGCATGGTTCGAACGTACGCGAAGGGCCCGGGAGCCGTGGCGGCTTCCGGGCCCTTCGTTCTGTGCGTGCGTACTGACTGACGTGCTTACGCGGCCAGCTTCGCCAGGGTCGCGTCGATGCGGGTCAGCGACTTCTCCTTGCCCAGGATCTCCAGGGACTCGAAGAGGGGCAGGCCGACCGTGCGGCCCGTGACGGCCACGCGGACCGGGGCCTGGGCCTTGCCGAGCTTCAGGCCGTGCTCCTCGCCGGCGGCCAGGACGGCCTCCTTGAGGGACTCCGGGGACGTCCAGTCGGCGGCGTCGAGCTTGGCGCGGGCCGTCGTCAGGAGTGCGGCCGGGTCGCCCTTGCCCATGGCCTTCGTCCAGGACGCCTCGTCATCGACGGGCTCGTCCAGGAAGAGGAAGTCCACGTTCTCCGTGATCTCGGAGAGGACCTTGATGCGGGTCTGGGCGTGCGGGGCGATGGCCTCCCAGGCCGCCTGGTCGAACGCCTCGGGGGCCCAGTTGGCGTGCGGGGCCCGCAGCCACGGCTCGCAGGCCGCCGCGAACGCCTTCACGTCCAGCATGCGGATGTGGTCGGCGTTGATCGCCTCGGCCTTCTTCAGGTCGAAGCGGGCCGGGTTGGCGTTCACGTCCGCGAGGTCGAACTTGGCGACCATGTCGGGGATCGAGAAGACGTCCTGGTCCGCGGAGAACGACCAGCCCAGGAGGGACAGGTAGTTCAGGAGGCCCTCGGGGAGGAAGCCGCGCTCGCGGTAGAGGTTCAGGGACGCCTGCGGGTCGCGCTTGGAGAGCTTCTTGTTGCCCTCGCCCATCACGTACGGGAGGTGGCCGAAGGCCGGGGTCTCCTTGGCGATGCCCAGGTCGGCGAGCGCCTTGTAGAGGGCGATCTGGCGCGGGGTCGAGGAGAGCAGGTCCTCGCCGCGCAGGACGTGGGTGATCTCCATCAGGGCGTCGTCGACCGGGTTCACCAGGGTGTAGAGCGGTGCTCCGTTGGCGCGGACGATGCCGTAGTCCGGGAGGTTCTCCGGCTGGACGGTGATCTCGCCGCGGACCAGGTCCGTGAACGTGATCGCCTCGTCGGGCATGCGGAAACGGACGATGGGCTTACAGCCCTCCGTCTCGTACGCGGCACGCTGCTCGGCGGTCAGGTCGCGGCAGTGGCCGTCGTAGCCGGACGCCTTGCCCGCGGCGCGGGCGGCCTCGCGGCGGGCGTCGAGCTCCTCCGTGGAGCAGTAGCAGTAGTACGCGCGCCCCGCGTCCAGGAGCTTGGCGGCGACGTCCTGGTAGATGTCCATCCGCTGCGACTGGCGGTACGGCTCGTGCGGGCCGCCGACCTCGGGGCCCTCGTCCCAGTCGAAGCCCAGCCAGCGCATCGCCTCGAGCAGCTGCTCGTACGACTCCTCGGAGTCGCGGGCCGCGTCGGTGTCCTCGATGCGGAAGACCAGGGAGCCCTCGTTGTGCCGGGCGTAGGCCCAGTTGAAGAGAGCGGTGCGGACCAGGCCCACGTGGGGGTTGCCGGTCGGCGAGGGACAGAAACGTACGCGTACGGGAGTCGCGTTAGCCACGCTTGATCACCTTGTTGGTGAGAGTGCCGATGCCTTCGATGGTGACGGCGACCTCGTCGCCGACGTTGAGGGGGCCGACCCCTGCCGGGGTGCCCGTGAGGATGACGTCGCCCGGGAGCAGCGTCATGGCCTCGGAGATGTGCACGATCAGGTCCTCGATGGAGCGGACCATGTCGGCCGTACGCCCCAGCTGGCGCTGTTCGCCGTTGACCGTGCACTGGATGGTGAGGTCGGAGGGGTCGAGGTCGGTCTCCACCCAGGGGCCGAGCGGGCAGGAGCTGTCGAAGCCCTTGGCCCTGGCCCACTGCTTCTCGCGCTGCTGCACGTCACGCGCGGTGACGTCGTTGGCGCAGGTGTAGCCGAGGATGACGTCACGGGCGCGCTCGCGCGGGACCTCGCGGCACATGCGGCCGATGACCACGGCGAGCTCGGCCTCGTAGTGCACCTCCTGCGAGAAGGAGGGGTACGCGATGGAGTCGCCGGGGCCGATCACCGAGGTGGACGGCTTGAAGAAGGCGACCGGGATGTCGGGGACCTCGTTGCCGAGCTCCTTCGCGTGGTCCGCGTAGTTGCGGCCGATGCCCACGACCTTGTTGGGGAGCACCGGAGGCAGCAGCCTGACCTTGCTCAGCGGGACCTTCGTGCCGGAGAGCTCGAAGTCCGCGAACGGGATGCCCTTGATGATGTCGAGGACGAGCCCGTCGGTCGTTCCGGGGGGACTTTCGCCCTCGACCGCGCCGAAGGCGACGTTGCCGTCGATGGAGAACCTGGCGATGCGCACGTGAGCGTTGGCCCCTTGCTGGTGTGGGGTGGAGTCTGACGCTCCAGGCTAACGCGGCAAGGGGGGCCGGCCTCTCGTATTAACCCGCGAGCGGGAGCTGCGGCTCCGGCGCGTCCATCAGGATCGTGCGCTTGGGGTTGGCCGTCTGCGTCGGCAGTTCGGTGGAGTGCTCCGGCTGGTCTGCGGCCGGGGCGACCTCCTGCGCGTCCGTGAGGTGCGCGAGGGTGGTGCGGCGGGGGTTGGCTATGTTGCGGAACATCGCCGACTTGACGGTCTTCATCTGCTGTTCGGGTCCTGTCCGTTGAAGCGTCCCGGGGAGGGCGCGGGTTGTCGGATTCGCCATCCCTGTAAAGCGCCAGGCTAAACATCCAATTCCCGCCCAAAGCCAGGATGAGACCTTGATCTTGATGTGAGTTTCCTCACGAGCGAGCGGGCAAATGGGTCAATTCAGGCCCGTGAAGGGTTTGTTGGAATCGGACATTGCGCCACTGAAGCAATCATTCCGCTCCCGATCATGAACACTGGGACACCCCTGGTCCACGGGTTTCCTGGGCTCAATCGACCATTTTGCCCTGTTCACTTTCTACGTCTCGTGACGCGCCCCTCACGCCGGGTCACGGAAGTCCCGGTGCGACACACGGGCCTTGTTGGAGATCCTGCACTGTGCTGGAATTCCCGGGACCGCCGCGGGATCGAACCGGCGCGCAGGGGCGCAACGCAGCGCCGAGTGGCGGCGGAGAAGGGGAGCAGCGCCGGTCACTCACGACCACCATGGGGCGTTTCGCGCCCCACGACGCCGACACCGTCCCGCCGTTTGTGCGGAGGGACGCCTGGTCCAGAGGTTGCGACGCTAGTGCAGGGACGTTTCAAGAGGGATGGCAGCGGCGCTGCGGCAGAGCCGGAGCGCGGCGGGACCGACCGCGGCTCCTCGGCCCAGCACGCCCAGAACCCCGGGCAGGCACCGTCCGGCGACAACGGCCTCGGCGCCGTGCGCGGCACGAGCGGCGGCACGAGCCTGCCCACGGCCGCTCCGACACCGGGCGGCTCGACGGGCACGGCCAAGTCGCCCACAGGACCCGGGTCGCGAATAGCCCTGCGCAACTGGCGCATCTCCACCCGCCTCGTCTCGCTGCTCGCGCTCCCCGTGATCACCGCGACCTCTCTCGGCGCTCTTCGTATCAATGAGTCGATGGACGAGATCCAGCAGCTCAACAACATGAAGATGCTGACCGACATGACCAAGCGGGCCACCGAGCTGGCCTCCGCGCTCCAGGAGGAGCGCGACCGCTCGGCAGGTCCCCTCGCGCACGGCGCGAAGTCGTCGGACTACGTGGTCAAGGGCTCCCGGGAGAAGACGGACCGCGCGTACAACCGTTTCCTCCAGGAGACGCAGGAGCTCGACAACACCGACAGCGACAAGGGCCTCCTCGGCGTCCGCGCGAACACGGTCGAGATCACCCAGCAGCTCCAGCAGATCACCAGGGTCCGCAAGGACGCCTACCAGGACGCGAACTCCACCTCGCAGACGGTCGACGCCTACAGCCAGCTCATCGAGCAGCTGCTCTCCCTGTCGTCGGACATGGCGCAGGCGACCAGCAACCCGGACATGATCCAGCGCACCCGCGCCCTGACGGCCTTCTCCTCCGCCAAGGAGTACGCCTCGGTGCAGCGCGCCGTGATCGCCGCCTCGCTCCCGGCGGGCGACAGCACGTTCGGCAAGATCTCCGAGACCGACCGGCGCTACGGCTTCGCCGCGCTCGACAAGGAGAACTCAAAGCTGGATGCCTTCAAGGGCATCTACGCGGGCAACCCCGACGAGCTGACCAAGCCCATCGACGGCGGCAACTCCTCCATCAAGGGCGCCGACTCCTACGCCAAGCGTGTGCTTGAGCAGGAGGGCGGCATCAAGCTCCAGGACAAGCGCTCGTACAAGGACTGGGTGGACAACGACACCACCAAGATCGACGCGATGTCCAAGATCGAGCTCACGCTGCTCAACGAGATGGAGCAGAAGGCCCGCGAGCTGCGCAACGAGTCCGAGCAGGCCGCCATCCTCAACGGTGCGCTGATCCTGCTCGTCCTCGGTGTCTCGCTCGTCGGCGCCTTCGTCGTGGCCCGGTCCATGATCCGCTCGCTGCGGCGCCTCCAGGACACCGCGACCAAGGTCGCCCAGGACCGCCTGCCCGAGCTCGTCAAGCAGCTCTCCGAGTCCGACCCGCAGGACGTCGACACCTCCGTCGAGTCCGTCGGTGTGCACTCCCGGGACGAGATCGGCCAGGTGGCCGCGGCCTTCGACGACGTGCACCGCGAGGCCGTCCGTCTCGCCGCCGAGCAGGCGCTCCTGCGAGGCAACGTCAACGCGATGTTCACCAACCTCTCGCGCCGTTCGCAGGGCCTCATCCAGCGCCAGCTCTCGCTCATCTCCGAGCTGGAGTCGCGCGAGGCCGACCCGGACCAGCTGTCCTCGCTCTTCAAGCTCGACCACCTCGCGACCCGCATGCGCCGTAACGGCGAGAACCTCCTCGTGCTCGCCGGTGAAGAGCCCGGCCGCCGCTGGACCCGGCCCGTTCCGCTCGTCGACGTGCTGCGTGCCGCCGCGTCCGAGGTGGAGCAGTACGAGCGCATCGAGCTCTCCGCGGTCCCGACGACCGAGGTCGCCGGACGCGTGGTCAACGACCTCGTGCACCTGCTCGCCGAGCTGCTCGAGAACGCGACATCGTTCTCCTCGCCGCAGACCAAGGTCAAGGTCACCGGTCACGCGCTGCCCGACGGCCGTGTGCTCATCGAGATCCACGACACGGGCATCGGCCTCTCGCCCGAGGACCTCGCCGCGATCAACGAGCGGCTCGCGTCGCCGCCCACCGTGGACGTCTCGGTCTCGCGCCGCATGGGTCTGTTCGTGGTCGGCCGTCTGTCGCAGCGCCACGGCATCCGCATCCAGCTCCGTCCGTCGGACTCCGGCGGCACGACCGCGCTGGTCATGCTGCCCGTCGATGTCGCCCAGGGCGGCAAGAACGCGCCGAACAAGCCCGGTGCGCCCGTCCCGGGCCAGAGCGGTGGCCCCGTCGCCGCGCAGGCCTCCGCCGGTGCCGCCGCCGCGCGTCGCGGAGTCGGCGCCGGAAGCGGTGCGCCCGGCTCGGCTCCCGCGGGTTCCGCGGGCCGGCTCGGTGCGGCTCCCTCTCGTGGTCAGGTCGCGGGAACGGGGCCGCGCGCGGCGCTGCCCTCGCGTGACGCGGGACCGCGGGCCGGTTCGCCGTCCGCTCCGGCGAATCCTTCCGGCCAGCTGCCTCCCCGGCAGGGAACGTCCAACTTCGGCTCCGGCAACACGGGTACTTCCGGTGGCAGCCTCTTCGAGGGCGGGCAGGGCAGTGGCCGCGGTCAGGGTTCCGCGCCGCAGCCTCCCGTACCGCAGCAGCGTACGAATCCGGTGAACCCCGCCGGACCCATGAACCCCGCCGGGCCCATGAACCCCTCCGCGAACGACGGCGGGGACCAGGGGCGCAGGCCGCAGCTGCCGCCGCGCGGTGGCCCGCGTGCCGAGCTGCCCGGGGGCAACCCGCAGCCTCGCGTGCCCAGTTGGAGCGACGAGAACGCGCAGCCGCAGATCTCGCGCGAGCCGTTCGACACCCCGCGCGGGCACGAGGAGCCGGAGTCCACCGGACAGTTCCCGCACCCCGTGGCGGGCGCGGGCGCGCAGGGCCCCGGCTCGACCGCCGAGTTCCCGCGGCCGGACTTCAACGGGCCTCCGCCCGGTACGGGTTCGCCGCAGAACGCCGATCACGGTCAGCAGGGTGGTCAGGGCCCCGGTCAGGGCCAGAACCAGGGTCACGGTCAGGGTCAGCAGGGCACCGGACAGTACGTCCGCCCGGACGTCTTCGGTGGTCAGAGCGGCTCCTCCGGCTCGGGCACCGGGCAGTTCCAGCGTCCCGGCACCAGCGCCCCCGGCTACAACGGCGGGGCGCCCCGGCGCGGTCAGGGCCCCGGTCAGGGTCAGGGCCCCGGTGGTCAGCAGGGGCAGGGCGACCCGCTCGGCATGCCGCCGGTGCCGCAGCAGCCCTCGCAGCAGCAGCCGCACCAACCCCAGCAGCCCCAGCAGCCTTCGCAGTCGGAGGGCCTGCCGCCCGCCGGTCCCGGCGACGGCCGCACCCCGCTGTTCGACACGCTGGAGACCAACTGGTTCCAGCAGCAGCAACAGCAGCCCCAGCAAGGGCACCAGGGTCAGCAGGGCGGCGACCGCTCCCCCGAGCAGCAGCAGCCGCAGCAGCCCCTGCGTCCGCAGCGCCCGCAGCCCTCGTCGCCCCTACCGTCGCGGCAGCAAGGACAGCAGCCGCAGGGACAGCAGCCCCAGAACCCGGGCATGCCCCAGCGCCCGGTCTCAGCGCCCGCCCCCGCGTCCAACGGCAACGGCGGCGGCAACATCAACAACGTCACGAACGGCAGCGCCGCCTCGTGGCGCACCTCGCCCAACGACGAGCTCGGCCGCCAGGCCGAGCGCGTCAGGCAGCCGTCCGCCGGTGGTGTCACCACGTCAGGACTGCCGCGCCGCGTCCCACGAGCCAACCTCGTCGCGGGCACCGCGCAGCAGCAGCAGGAAAGCACAGGTCCGCAGGTCTCGCGTGCGCCCGATGACGTGCGCGGCCGGCTGACGAATCTCCGTCGGGGCATCCAGCAGGGTCGCCAGGCCGGTACGGGCCAGACCGGCAGCTTCCCCACTCACC
This sequence comes from Streptomyces sp. NPDC055239, assembly GCF_053606205.1. Classification (NCBI taxonomy): domain Bacteria; kingdom Bacillati; phylum Actinomycetota; class Actinomycetes; order Kitasatosporales; family Streptomycetaceae; genus Streptomyces; species Streptomyces sp. NPDC055239. The sequence goes on from NZ_JBSGRD010000012.1 coordinate 185,013, forward strand.
AGCAGGAGCGTTAGTTGAGTCCGAGTCAGGCGGCACAGAATCTGAACTGGCTGATCACGAACTTCGTGGACAACACCCCCGGGGTGTCCCACACGGTCGTGGTCTCCGCCGACGGCCTCCTTCTGGCGATGTCCGAGGGATTCCCGCGTGACCGCGCCGATCAGCTGGCCGCGGTCGCGTCGGGTCTGACCTCGCTCACCGCCGGGGCCTCCCGGATCTTCGAGGGCGGCGCCGTCACCCAGACCGTCGTGGAGATGGAGCGGGGGTTCCTCTTCCTCATGTCCGTCTCCGACGGTTCATCGCTGGCCGTGCTCGCGCACCCGGAGTGTGACATCGGCCTTGTCGGATACGAGATGGCGTTGCTCGTCGACCGCGCGGGCGCCGTCCTCACCCCGGACCTCCGCGCCGAACTGCAGGGCAGCCTGTTGCACTGAATTTCTTCATCGGCCGCCCCACCGACCGAACGTACTGACCACCGTCCGGCCAACCTGGTGCCCCCCACCGGCTCTATCAGACGGCACGCAGACCACCTGCTGTCCCGCCCGGAGGATCCATGACCCCGCCCAACGCCTCTCATGACCCGTACGGCTCTCACGCGTCGTACGGGATTGAAGGCGACCAGCCGCTGGTGCGTCCTTATGCGATGACCGGCGGCCGGACAAGGCCCCGCTACCAGCTCGCGATAGAGGCGCTGGTGAGCACGACGGCCGACCCGGCGCAGCTGATGGGGCTGCTCCCCGAGCACCAGCGCATCTGCCACCTGTGCCGTGAGGTCAAGTCGGTGGCCGAGGTGTCGGCCCTGCTCTCCATGCCGCTCGGCGTGGCCCGGATTCTCGTGGCCGACCTGGCCGAGGCCGGGCTCGTCGCCATTCACCAGCCGGGCGGCGACGAGAACGCCGGCGGTCAGCCTGACGTGACACTGCTCGAAAGGGTGCTCAGTGGACTTCGCAAGCTCTAGCGGCGGAGCGCCGGCTCGCTCCACCACCTCCGCGAAAATCGTGGTGGCGGGCGGCTTCGGCGTGGGCAAGACCACGTTTGTGGGCGCGGTCTCCGAGATCAACCCGCTGCGCACCGAGGCCGTCATGACGTCCGCGTCCGCGGGCATCGACGACCTCACCCACACCGGGGACAAGACGACGACGACCGTCGCCATGGACTTCGGCCGCATCACCCTGGACCAGGACCTGATCCTGTACCTCTTCGGTACGCCCGGTCAGGACCGCTTCTGGTTCATGTGGGACGACCTCGTACGCGGCGCGATCGGCGCCGTCGTGCTCGTGGACACCCGCCGTCTCGCCGACTGCTTTCCGGCCGTCGACTACTTCGAGAACAGCGGCCTGCCCTTCGTCATCGCCCTCAACGGCTTCGACGGCCACCAGCCGTACACCCCCGACGAGGTGCGCGAAGCTCTCCAGATCGGCCCCAACACGCCGATCATCACCACCGATGCCCGACACCGTGCGGACGCAAAGAGCGGCCTGATCACGCTGGTCGAGCACGCACTTATGGCACGACTCAAGTAGACGAGGGCGTACGGAAGTTGCCGTAGATTCAACAGAGCGGTCTGTGTCCTTTGACACGGGTGGCCGCTCTGTTCATAACGTTTCGACAGAGAATTCACCGGGCGCCGCCACGCGTCGCGGTCATTCGGTGTCGCTACGCGCACAAGAGCCCCGCCTTTTGGCGGGGCTCGCTCCATTTGACCGTTTTATCTGAGGCTTACACCACTCACAACTTGCGCTTCCTACTGTTTGGTAGAGGACCGCCTGACGTGCTGGAATGCGTCGAACTGCCCAGTAGCACGGGCCTTGGAGACGACAGCGGGACCAGTGCAGGTCCCGCCGCCGAGAGGTTGTTGGTCGAGTGAGGCGAAGCAAGACGAGCCCCGCGCCGCCGCATACGCGGGACACGCGGGGCAACTTCACCCCGCCGCCGCGCACAGCGGCGTCCCCCGCCGATGTGCAGAGTGTGGAGACGCCGGCCCCCAGCGGCGGAAGACTGTCCCCGCGCAACTGGCGCGTGCCGACCCGTCTGAACGCGATCCTCCTCATACCCGTGCTCGTCGGTCTCGTCATGGGCGGCTTCCAGGTCAAGGGCTCGATCGACACCTGGAGCGAAGCCCAGGACGCCGAGGCCACGGCCCGCCTCGTGCAGGCCTCTCTGAACTACGGCAACCGCCTCATCGAGGAGCGCGACCTCTCCGCGGCCCCGCTGCTGCGCGGCAAGAAGAACGACCCCGTCGTCGTGAAGGCCCGCAAGGCCACCGACGAGGCCGGGGCCAAGTTCGACGCCGCCGCCAAGAACATGCCCAAGAAGGAAGGCCTCGAGCGCCGCCTCGAAGGCTTCCACAAGGTGGAGCCGGGGCTGCAGTCCCTGCGCCAGGCCGCCTACACCTCCAAGCTCTCCGGCGCGCAGACCGAAGAGGGCTACGTCGCCATCCAGCACCCCCTGATGGAGTTCGCCAACGAACTCGGTCTGGGCACCGGAAACATCACCAGCTACGGCCGCACCGTCTACGCGATCTCGCTGACCAAGGCCGCGCTCTCCCTCCAGCGCTCCCTCGGTACGCACCTTCTCGTCGAGCCAGGACCCACCTCCACGAGCCTCGCCAAGCAGCGCGTGGCGCTCTCGTCGTACGCCTATCTCGAAGGCATCGCCATCGAGGAGTACACGGGCGGTGGCACCTCGGCGGACGTCGCCAAGCTGGAGGCCGCGAAGAAGCAGCTGAAGGCCGACGGCGAGAAGCAGGCCAAGCAGGCGGCCGCCGCCGCGAAGGCCAAGGGCGAGACGTTCGTACCGCCGCCGTCCTCCGAGGCGATGGTCGCGGCCATGGCCCAGCTGGAGTCCACGCAGCCCAGCGCCCGGGTCGCCCTCGCCGGCAAGGGCATCACCCCCGAGGCCTGGTGGGCCACCACCAGCGCCAAGTTCGACGCGTACCGCACCATCGAGTCCGACCTGGCCGACAAGGCCGTGAACGAGGCCGCGGACATCGCGTCGAACGCCCAGCGCACCGCCTACATCAACGGCGCCATCGTCGTGATCGCGCTGCTCGCCGCCTTCATCCTGGCCGGGCTCATGGCCCGCCAGATGAGCCGCGCGATGCGCCAGCTGCGTACGGCCGCCTTCGGCATCGCCGAGCAGCGTCTGCCGATGCTGGTCGACCAGCTCTCGCGCACCGACCCCGGCCGCGTCGACACCCGCGTGCAGCCCATCCCGATCAACTCCACGGACGAGATCGGCGAGGTCGCCCGCGCCTTCGACCAGGTGCACCGCGAGGCCGTCAGGCTCGCCGCCGAGCAGGCCCTGCTCCGAGGCAACATCAACGCGATCTTCACCAACCTCTCGCAGCGCAACCAGTCCCTGATCGAGGGCCAGCTGACCCTCATCACCGACCTGGAGAACAACGAGGCCGACCCGGACCAGCTGGAGAGCCTCTTCCGCCTGGACCACCTGGCGACCCGTATGCGCCGCAACGGCGAGAACCTCCTGGTCCTCTCCGGCGAGGAGCCCGGACGCCGCTGGGACCAGCCGGTCCCGCTGGTCGACGTGCTGCGCGCCGCATCGTCCGAGGTGGAGCAGTACGAGCGCATCGAGCTGTCGGGCGTTCCGGAGGCCGAGATCCACGGCCTGGCCGTGACCGACCTCGTGCACCTGCTCGCCGAGCTCCTGGAGAACGCCACCACGTTCTCCTCGCCGCAGACCAAGGTCCGCGTCACCGCGACCCGTCTTCCCGACGGCCGCATCATGGTCGAGATCCACGACAAGGGCATCGGCCTCACCGCCGAGGACTTCGCGGACATCAACCACAAGCTCGCCAACCCGCCGACGGTGGACGCCGCGATCTCCCAGCGCATGGGCCTGTTCGTGGTCGGCCGCCTCTCCGACCGGCACGGCATCCGCGTCCAGCTGCGCCCCTCGGGCGAGCAGGCAGGTACGACCTCGCTCGTCATGCTCCCCGACGGGATCACGCACGGCGGCAGCGGCGAGAACCAGCTGTCCGACTCCGACTTCACCGTCTCCTCGATCATGCCGGAGCAGCAGGCCCCGGATCAGGCGGCGGCGTTCAACCACCCGCCGATACGTACGGCGGCCGAGCTCGGCTTCGACGACAGCCGCTACAACGGCGACGCGGTCGACTCCCAGGATCTCGACCCGGTGGGCCGCTCGCTGATGCGCGAGGAGCGGCGTGCCGCTCTGGAGGCGCAGGCGCAGGGCTTCGAGCAGCAGGGCTTCGAGCAGCAGCAGGGTGGCTACGACCCCTCGTACGGTCGGCAGGCCCCGGTGTACGACGAGTACAACCAGGGTCAGCCCGTACAACAGGCGTACGACGACCCCTACTATCCGGCGCAGGACGCATACCAGGAAGCGCCCTATGCGGAGGCGGGTCAGAACGACGACGCCGCTCGTACGGGTGCTGTCTCCGAGCCGTTCTCGGCCTACCCGGACCGCTCTCACCAGGACGACTGGCCGACGCGCGGCGGATTCGACGACAACTCGGGCGCGTATCGGGCCGAGTACTCTCCGGAATCGGAATCTGGCTCGGCGGCTCCCGCGAACGGTGCCGACCGCGTAGGCTTCGAGCGTCCCGGACCGGCCCCGTCCGCGGTCCACGACACCACCGCTGCGGGTCTTCCGCGCCGCGGCGCCACCGGTGCGATCAGCAACGGCAGCGTCCCGGCCCCGGCCGACACCGCGGACGGCGACAACGACAGCAGCTGGCGTACGTCCAACGACGACCGCTGGCAGCGCGCCGAATCGCTGAAGGAGCCCAAGGCGGGTGGGGTCACCCCGTCCGGTCTCCCGAAGCGGGTGCCCAAGGCCAATCTGGTCGAGGGTACGGCGGAACAGACCCCACAGGGCGGCCCTCAGGTCTCCCGCGACCCCGAGGACGTCCGGGGTCGGCTGAGCAACCTGCGCCGCGGCGTCCAGCGGGGACGCAACGCAGGCAGTGACACCACGAATGGCCAGGACACCGGTAATCACCACGGTGGGCCTGACAGCACCTACAACCAGGAGCGTTAGTGTGAGCCCGATGAGCCAGGCGGCGCAGAATCTGAACTGGTTGATCACTAACTTCGTGGACAACACCCCCGGGGTGTCCCACACGGTGGTGGTCTCCGCCGACGGACTCCTTCTGGCGATGTCCGAAGGCTTCCCCCGCGACAGGGCCGACCAGCTCGCGGCTGTCGCGTCCGGTCTGACCTCCCTCACCGCCGGGGCCTCCCGGATCTTCGAGGGCGGTTCCGTGACCCAGACCGTTGTGGAGATGGAGCGAGGATTTCTCTTCCTCATGTCCATTTCTGACGGCTCCTCGCTCGCCGTCCTCGCACACCCGGATGCGGACATCGGTCTCATTGGGTACGAGATGGCACTTCTTGTCGACCGCGCCGGCACCGTACTCACGCCCGACCTGCGTGCGGAGCTGCAGGGGAGCCTTCTCAACTAGTAGACGTACGGTGCGTTTTCGCGCTCCGTGGCCGTAAGGTTTCGGAACGCGGCTCCAGGATGATGGTGCCAGGCACAGTCGGAGGAGGAGTACGTGGCAGGTTCAGGAACACCCCCGGACGGTTCGTCATCGGCCAGCTGGTCGCCTGGTCACGGCCAGGGTCAAGGGCCGCACGACGGGGCGCCGAACCGGTACAACTTCCCCTCCACACCGAGCCAGCACCGCAGGCCGTATCAGCAACCGCAGCAGCCGGGCCCCCGCCAGAGCCCGTACGACCAGCCTCACACCCCCAGGATCCAGCCAGTGCAACCACAGCGACGCGCCCCTGAACCGGCGCCCGCGGGGGCTGCGAGCAATCCCCTGGTGCGTCCGTACGCCATGACGGGCGGCCGCACCAGGCCCCGCTACCAGCTCGCCATCGAGGCGCTGGTGCACACCACAGCTCAACCGCATCAGTTGCAGGGCCAGTTGCCCGAGCATCAGCGGATCTGCAATCTGTGCCGAGAGATCAAGTCAATCGCTGAGATCTCGGCACTTCTCTCCATTCCTCTCGGCGTCGCCCGAATCCTCGTAGCCGACCTGGCGGAGGCCGGACTTGTCGCCATCCATCAGCCGGGCGGCGACGAGACCGCCGGCGGCCAGCCAGACGTGACACTGCTCGAAAGGGTGCTCAGTGGACTTCGCAAGCTCTAGCGGCGGAGCAACAGCTCGCTCCACCACCTCCGCGAAAATCGTGGTGGCGGGCGGCTTCGGCGTGGGCAAGACCACCTTCGTCGGGGCGGTCTCTGAGATCAACCCGCTGCGCACCGAGGCCGTCATGACGTCCGCGTCCGCGGGCATCGACGACCTCACCCACACCGGGGACAAGACGACGACGACCGTCGCCATGGACTTCGGCCGCATCACCCTGGACCAGGACCTGATCCTGTACCTCTTCGGTACGCCGGGACAGGACCGCTTCTGGTTCATGTGGGACGACCTCGTACGCGGCGCGATCGGCGCCGTGGTCCTGGTCGACACGAGGAGGCTCGCCGACTGCTTCCCCGCCGTCGACTACTTCGAGAACTCGGGCCTGCCCTTCGTCATCGCCCTCAACGGCTTCGACGGCCACCAGCCGTACACGCCGGACGAGGTGCGCGAGGCGCTGCAGATCGGCCCGGACACTCCGATCATCACGACGGACGCGCGGCATCGCGCTGACGCCAAGAGCGGTTTGATCACGCTCGTGGAGCACGCGCTCATGGCGCGGCTCCGGTAACAGCCCCGTACACGTCCTACAGTTCGCCCCCGCCGGCAGGAGCCGGCGGGGGCGAACTGCTGTGAAGGCACCTCCGTGCGGCCGTCGCCTTGCGTATGCTGTCCGTTGCCTTACGTAGCCGACCGTCGCCTTGCGTTGCCGACCGTAGCCTTGCGTTCACCTTTGGCCAAAACACATACCTGCCGCTGTGATGTTTTCGATGGCACCCTCGCTGGAGGGAGAGGCAGGTTCGCGACCACTCCTGCCTTTCTTCTTTCCCCCGACGGATCGAGCAGGAAGCGGAGCCCTCACATGAGCCTGTCCCACCCAGGCGGGAGCGTCTCCTTGACCGGCGCCCTGACCGCACAGCGGGCGCGGGCGGCACCAGCCGGGCAGGAGGGCCGTTCCGGCGCACTCCCGGTGGACGACCACCTGGGAGCGGCGGTGGCGGCGGCGCAGCGGGGGGACGAGGACGCCTTCCGGGTGCTCTACCGGTCCCTGCACCCCCAACTGCTCCTGTACGCCCAGGGATTGGTGGGTCCGGCGCTCGCCGCCGGTGTCGAGGCCCAAAGTTGGGAGTACATCGCCCGAAATCTGGCCAAGTTCCAGGGGAACGGCGCCGACTTCCGCGGCTGGTGCGCTCTGATGGTCCGCACCAGAGCCCTGGAACACCCCTGCCGCCAGGACCGGCTCCGGCCCGACGGCGACGAGGCCACGCGGCCCGCCGAGCGGACCCTCGCACTCATCGCGCGGCTGCCGCAGGAGCAGGCGGAGGCACTGCTCCTTCTCCTCGTGGTGAGGCTCGACCTCCGACAGGCGGCCGCCGTGCTCGGCAGACGGGCGAGAACCGTCCGGACCGCCGCACACCGGGGTATGCGCGGACTGGCCAAGCTCCTCGGGGACACCGCCGCCCTGTAGGTCGCCATCCGGCCGAACGGACCGCAGAGCACCTTCTGTGCGGCGGTACGGCAGACACCGGCGCGAGAACGGCCAGCAAGGACCAGGAAAGACCACAGAAAAAAGAGAGGAGAGTCATGCTGGTACACAGACGAAGACGCCGACCGACGCATCGCGTCCGGCCGACGTCTCACCCCCCATTACCGGCCTCGTCAGCCGAACCCGGGCACCTTGAGCTCGGCCCAGACCATCTTGCCTCCGACCGTCGGTTCGACCCCGACGTCGGCCGACAGAGCCGCGACGAGGAACAGTCCACGCCCGCTGACCTGGAACAGGTCAGGGAGCTCGGTGGGAACCACCGGAAGCTCGGTGGAAGTGTCCGTCACCTCCAGGCGCACGCTCTCAGCGCCCGTACGACGGACGGCGAACTCGAACGACGAGCACGTGCAGTGCCGCACATTGCTGCACAGTTCGGTGGCCACGAAGGCGCAGTCGTCGACCAGCTCCTCCAGGCCCCAACTGCACAGGCAGGCGCCGACGATCCGGCGTATCTGCTCCAGGCAGTGCGGGTCGTACTCCATGCGGACCTCGCAGGATCTGCTGATCACTACGAGTTGCTCCGCGGACATGTTCGGCATTGCCCCTCCGGCACCGCTGTAGGTGTCAACTCAACCGAGAACAAAGGACGTTGGACTCGCATCATGTCGAGGCATCTATCACTTAGGCAAGTATTACGTACCAGCCATATCTCTCAAGGGGAGTGCGGCAGATGACAGTTGTCTGGCCGGAAGGCGAGGGACATCATGTGCGCATGCCGCAAAGTGATATGCCCACCATGCGCAGCCGGCGTCTCGGCGCCGAGCTGCGACGACTCCGGTCGGATGCCGGCCTCAAGGTCCAGGACGCGGCCGACGCGCTGGAGTGTGGGCAGCCAAAGATCAGCCAGATCGAGACAGGCAAACGGGGCATCCGGCAACTCGACCTCACCACCCTGCTCAATCTGTACGGGGTGAAGGACGATCAGCAGCGGTCGAATCTGAAGCGGCTCGCCAGGGACATCCACAAGGTCGACTGGTGGTCCGGTCAAGGTCCCTTGATCAGCGGCGACTTGCGCGACTACCTCACGCTGGAGGCCGACTCCTCACTCATCCGCTCTTACGAGCCAATGGTCCTTCCGGGTCTGCTCCAGACAGAGGCATACATGCGGGAGATATTCACCGCGGGAGCCGAAGCGGATCGCGTCGAAACTCTTGTGGAGACACGCATGAGACGCAAAGATCTGCTCGACGGGAACAATGAATTCCGGCTGCGCGTCGTCATCGACGCCCCGGCACTGCACCGCATTTCTGGTCCCGCTGAATTGATCCGTCAACAATTTCAGCACCTGATCGACGTGGGTAATCAGGCCAATGTCACTGTTCAGATCCTCCCCCTGAACATCGCATTGCCGCTCGCGCAGTACGCTCCGTACACGGTGTTCACCCTGCGCGGAGAGCCCCCCATAGAGGTGACCTGGTTGGAACACATGACCGGGGGAACATTGCTTGAGCAGCGGCCTGACGTGCAGGTTTACACCAAAGCCTGGGACGATCTGACGGCCGCCGCGCTCTCTCCCGCCGAGTCTCGCCAGTACATCCTCAAAAACATGAATGGAGAAAGCGGGTCGTGATGTCTCGTACATCTGCGGCCAGTGCCGCGTTCACAGATACAGAAGTCGAATCAGTGAAAGCGAACTGGCACAAGAGCACCTACAGCGGCGCCTCGAACGGCTGCATCGAGCATACGAAGCTTTCGGCCGATCAGCGGGCGATTCGTGACACGAAGAATCGGGAGTTCGGAACACTCGTATTCGACTCCACCTCGTGGCACGCATTCATCGCTGGAATCAACTCCGGGATGCTGCAGATATGAGAACGAACACTGCAAGCGGCACACGTGTCACGCAGCGGGAAAAGGCGCTGCTCTACGCGCTCGACATCTCTCGCGCCCAGTGGACAAGCACCCCGGGGAGCCCCGCCAAGGGCCCTGTGGAGATAGCCCAGCTGGCGAACGGCGCGGTGGCCCTGCGCAACCCCGCAGACCCTCGCGGCCTCGTCCTGCGCTTCACCGCGGAGGAGTGGTACGCGTTCAAGCTCGGGGTGTTTGACGGAGAGTTCGACTGATCTGGCGGGCAGACGCCGAAGGACCCCGCACCATGGCGGGGTCCTTCGGGGTGCCTGTCGGCCTTGCCGGCTGCTTCAGAGGGCCGGTCAGCCCTGCCAGCTGTGCGGGGCGCGGAAGCCGGGCGAGCGCTCCAGGCGGCGCCAGCCGGCCCTGTCGCGACCCCGGCGGGGCGTGGGTGCCTGTGCGGTGGCGGCGGCGCGGGCCAGCAGGATCGCGGTGATGGCGGCGACCTCTTCGGGCTCGGCGTGGCCCTTCTCGACGCGAATGTCGGGGGTAGTCATTGCAGCGTTCTCCTTGTGGGCTACTGCAGGAAGTACTGCGTCAGTACTGCGGATTTACTGCGGAGGGTTGCCGTGCTTGCGCGACGGCAGGTCCGCGTGCTTGTTGCGGAGCATCGCGAGGGAGCTGATCAGCACCTCACGCGTGGCGGCGGGGTCGATGACGTCGTCGACCAGGCCGCGCTCGGCGGCGTAGTAGGGGTGCATCAGTTCGGCCTTGTACTCCTTGACCATCTTCTGACGCATGGCCTCGGGGTCCTCGGCGGCCGCGATCTGGCGGCGGAAGATGACGTTGGCGGCGCCCTCGGCGCCCATCACCGCGATCTCGTTCGTGGGCCAGGCGTAGGTGAGGTCGGCGCCGATGGACTGGCTGTCCATGACGATGTACGCACCTCCATAGGCCTTGCGCAGGATCAGCGAGATGCGCGGGACCGTGGCGTTGCAGTACGCGTAGAGCAGCTTGGCGCCGTGCCGGATGATCCCGCCGTGCTCCTGGTCCACACCCGGCAGGAAGCCGGGCACGTCGAGGAGCGTCACGATCGGGATATTGAAAGCGTCGCACATCTGGACGAAGCGGGCAGCCTTCTCGGAAGCCTCGATGTCCAGGACTCCGGCGAGCGACTGCGGCTGGTTGGCTACGATGCCGACCACCTTGCCGTCCAGACGGGCCAGGGCGCAGATGATGTTGCGGGCCCAGCGCTCGTGGACCTCGAGGTAGTCGCCGTCGTCGACGAGCTCCTCGATGACCTTGGTCATGTCGTACGGACGGTTGCCGTCCGCCGGGACCAGGTCGAGCAGGACTTCCGAGCGGCGGTCCGCCGGGTCGTCCGACTCGTGGGTGGGCGGGTTCTCGCGGTTGTTCGAGGGGAGCATCGCGATGAGGTAGCGGACCTCGGCGAGGCAGGTCTCCTCGTCGTCGTACGCGAAGTGCGCGACGCCCGAGGTCTCGGCGTGCACGTCGGCGCCGCCCAGGCCGTTCTGGGTGATCTCCTCGCCGGTCACCGCACGCACCACGTCGGGTCCGGTGATGAACATCTGCGAGGTCTCGCGGACCATGAAGACGAAGTCGGTGAGGGCGGGGCTGTAGGCGGCACCGCCCGCGCACGGGCCGAGCATGACGCTGATCTGCGGGATGACGCCCGAGGCCTTGGTGTTGCGCTGGAAGATGCCGCCGTACCCGGCGAGCGCGGAGACGCCCTCCTGGATACGGGCCCCCGCGCCGTCGTTCAGGGAGACCAGCGGCGCACCGGCCGCGATGGCCATGTCCATGATCTTGTGGATCTTCGTGGCGTGCGCCTCACCGAGCGCGCCGCCGAAGATGCGGAAGTCGTGGGCGTAGACGAAGACCGTGCGCCCCTCGACCGTGCCCCAGCCGGTGATGACACCGTCGGTGTACGGCTTCTTGGCCTCCAGGCCGAACCCGGTCGCCCGGTGCCGGCGCAGCTGCTCGACCTCCTGGAACGAACCCGCGTCCAGAAGAAGCTCGATCCGCTCGCGGGCGGTCAGCTTGCCCTTGGCGTGCTGGGCCTTCGTCGCCTTCTCGCTCGGGCCGCGCAGGGCCTCGGCACGAATCGCGTGCAGCTCGGCCACGCGCCCGCGCGCGTCGGTGGGCTCGCCCTCGGGAGAAGCGGTGTCGTCCAAAACGGTCATGTAGCGACCATACGAAGCGGGCCTACAGAAACGGACCGTCGACTATGAACAGTCTCCGGCCCGTTTTCCTGGCACCCCTGAACAGAAGGTCCCGTCAGTGCGCCCGAAGTGACTGCTCAGAGCCCTGTTCGGCTGTAGGGATTCCACAAAAGGCTACGTGAGATCCACCTCACAGTCGCCGCGGAGGCGAGCGTACCCGGCGGACCGGCGAGGGGCGCACCCGGCCCGGGGGTCCGAAACCCGTGGGCCGGGAGGGCGAGGAGCGGCGGGGTCACAGTGTGGGCGCTATTGTCGAATGCGGAGTGTGAACACACGGACACGCTTCGCATTAGGTTGAATGTTGAACCGAATGGCGCTAGAGTCAATCTCGTTGAACATTCAACAGATGTAACCCTGTAGCTCGCAGCTCGCACCCCGCCCTCAAGGAGCAGTCATGGGTCTCTTCGGCCGCAAGAACGAAACCGCCACCTCCTCCGCCACGTCCCCCGAAGCCGCCGCCGCGGCGTCCGCCCCGGTCAACCCGGACCTGGCCGCCCTGACCGGCGAGTACGCGATCGACCCCGCGCACACGTCGATCGGCTTCGTCGCGCGCCACGCCATGGTCACCAACGTCAAGGGCTCCTTCACCGACGTCGCAGGCACGCTGCACCTGGACGGCACCGACCCGTCCGGGTCGACGGCTTCCATCGACGTGAAGATGGAGAGCATCGACACCGGCAGCGCGGACCGTGACGGTCACCTGAAGAGCGCGGACTTCTTCAAGATCGACGAGTTCCCGGAGATGACGTTCCGTTCCACGAAGGCGGAGGCGCTGGGTGGCGACGACTACCGCATCACCGGTGACCTGACGATCCTGGACACCACCAAGCCGCTCTCCATCGACCTCGAGTTCAACGGCGCTGCCACGGACCCCTTCGGGAACGAGCGGGTCGGCTTCGAGGGCACGGCGCAGATCCTCCGCTCGGAGTGGGGCCTCACGTGGAACGCCGCGCTCGAGACGGGCGGAGTGCTTGTCTCCGACAAGATCAAGCTGAGCTTCGACATCTCCGCGATCAAGTCCGGGTCTTGAGCCCTGGTTCCTTTTCTGTGCCGCCGCTTCGCGGCGGATTTTCTCCCGCCCACCCGCCTGATTGCCCCGCGTGACGAAGTGGGCTAGGGGCGGGTGGGTCGTTGCATTGGTCGGCTAGCGCAGCAACTGGGCCATCGCCGAAGTCAGTTGCTCCCTCACCTTCGCGTCCGTGATCGTGCCGTCCTCGGCCACCGTTCCCCCGCTCACCGGGATCCGGACACAGGCCTCCTCCACGACAGCCGCACCCGTGTAGCCGAGAACCGCCCGCAGAGTGGCCGCCGCGCCCTCTCCTCGCCCCGGTGCCGCCGCGTTCACCCAGGCGACGGGCTTGTCCGAGATCTCCGTGCCGCCGACAGTCCAGTCGAGCAGGTTCTTGAAGGAGCCGGGCAGGGTCCCCGCGTACTCCGGCGTGCAGACCAGGATCGCCGCCGCCTCGTCGATCGCCGCACGCAACTCCGCCACCGACGGCGGCAGGGGGTCCGTGTCGTCATCGGGGTTGAAGTGGGGCAGCGTCGCGAGACCTTCGTAGCGCAGGGTGCGTACGTTGGAGGGGGCCACGTCTTGCGCGGTGCGCAGCACGGCCTCGTTGGAGGAACCGGCACGCAGGCTTCCGGACAGCAGCAGGATCATGGAGGACATCCGCCGAACGTACCCGCCTCTCCTCTACCTGTCCGGCCCATCGGCACCTCCTATACCGTTCGGGCCGTGAACGAGTTCATACAGCAACTGCCTGCTCTCATAGGCGTGATCGTTGGTGCGCTCGGTTCGTACCTGGCGATCACCCGGGGCGACCGGGCCCGCTTCCAGCGGGAGCAGGCGGCTCGCTGGGAGGAGCGGCGCCTCGCCGTATACGGGGACTATGCGCGCGTGGTGAAGCAGACGGTCACGCTCACCTACCGCGTATCGGCCCACCTCGGCAACGACCCGCACCCGCACCCCCTCTCCCCCGAAGAGGCGGAACCCCATCTGGCGGAAGCCACCATCGCGCGGGATCCGGCCGGTGAGGCGCTGCTGATGCTCGGCACTCCGGACGTGGTGGACAAGGCACGGGTCTGGGTCCTCACGGTCGTCGAGATGGAAGGCTTCCTGCGCGAGGACATCCGGGATCCGGAGGCGTGGTCAGCGCTCCTGGACCGCCAACGGAAGACGCGCGAGGGCTACTACCAAGCGGTCCGGCGCGACTTGGCGCTCCCGCCCGGCCATTCGGGGACCTGGAGCATGCCGCCGCCGACGGGGGCTTGAGCCTTCCGGCTGTGGCCAGTTCGGCCGGCGACCGAGGTACCGCAGCAGCTCAGCTGCCTCCCCCGCATCCGCCCTACCCTCCTCCGCCTCAAGAGCGGGCACGAAGGCGAAGGCGCGTACCGGCTCTACGGCCGCGGTCATGGTGCAAGGCGGGGTCGGTACCCGTAACTCCTGAACCGTCTCGCCGACCGTCGCCCAGGCCTCGGCGGAGGCCCGTCCGACACGCCTCGGACGGCCGAGCGCCGAGCAGAGACGCCTTGCCCTAGAGCGCGGTCCAGCTTCTAGCCTCCCGCTCATGACCACACGGCCAGAGCAGCAAGAGAAGCAAGAGCGCAGGATCGGCAGCAGGTTCGGGGGCGTGAGCACGGCGGACGACGTACTCGACGGGGTCGATCTCTCGGGCAAGGCGGCGCTGGTCACCGGCGGCTACTCGGGGCTCGGTCTGGAGATCACCCGGGCGCTCGCCAGGGCAGGCGCGCACGTCGTCGTCCCCGCTCGCAGGCCGGACGTGGCGGAGAAGGCGCTGCGGGGCATGGAGCGTGTGGAAGTGCGGGCGCTGGACCTGGCCGACCAGGGCAGCGTCAGGCGCTTCGCGGGCCGCTTCCTCGCGACGACGCACCGCAGCCTCGACATCCTCATCAACAACGCGGGCGTGATGGCCTGCCCCGAGAGCCGCGTCGGACCGGACGGCACCTGGGAGTCCCACTTCGCGATCAACCACCTGGGCCACTTCGCCCTGGTCAACCACCTCTATCCGGCGCTGAGTCCGGGCACCGCGCGCGTGGTCTCCGTGGCCTCGTCCGGGCACTTCCTCTCCGACATCCGCTGGGCGGACCCGCACTTCCACCAGGGCTACGACCGCTGGCTCGCCTACGCCCAGTCCAAGACGGCGAACGCGCTCTTCGCCGTCCACCTCGATTCCCTTGGAACGGCGGACACCGGCGTACGAGCCTTCTCCGTACATCCGGGCAGCATCCTGACGCCCCTCCAGCGCCACATCCCCCACGAGGAGCAGGTCGCCCAGGGCTGGATGTCCGCCGACGGCACCCCGGCGCGAGGATTCAAGACCCCGGCGCAGGGCGCGGCCACCGCGGTCTGGGCTGCGACGTCACCGCTCCTCGACGCCCATGGCGGCGCGTACTGCCAGGACTGCGACATCGCGGAGCCCGCCACGACGGACGACATGCTGATCGGCGGCGTCAAACCCTGGGCGACGGACCCGGAGGCCGCGGCCCGCCTCTGGCAACTGTCCGCGGAGCTCACGGGATTGGGCGGCCTGGCGGCCTAGAGCCCGGCCGTGGAGTCGGCGTGGTCGAGGATCGCTTTCGCTAGCGGGGGCTGCACCGCCGGGGGCAGTGCGTGGCCCATGCCCGCGATCTCCACCACGCGTGCGCCGCCGCCGATGACCTGCGCCAGGTGGTACGGATGCGGGGGCGGGAACACCGGCTCGGCCGAGGCGGAGACGACGAGTGTGGGGACCTTCGAGCCGGCCAGTTCGTCGGTGCGGAGCATGTGGGAGTCGTCGGCTCGGGCGTGGGCCGTCGAGGCGATGTGAGTGCCGGTGTGCTCGATGATCCGGCGCTCGAGATCGCGGAAGTACGGTGCATCGAAGGGAAGTTGGCCGCCGTTCAGGACGCGCCAGTGCTCCACCCGGCGGTCAAGTTCGGCCTCCGGGCCCTTGTCCTCGAACGGGCGTGACCACATCTCCAGGGCTTCCGGAGCGATGCCGGGCAGTTCGCCGACCGGGACTTCGGTGCCGTCCGGGGTCATGTACGGAGTCCCGCTGAGCGCGCACGTGCCGATCAGCGTGGCGCTCAGGACGCGCTCGGGGTGGTCGGCCAGGACCAGCTGGGTCAGCATGCCGCCCAGTGACAGGCCCACCAGATGCGCCCGCTCGACACCGAGGCCGTCCAGGACCGCCACGGCATCCTGCGCCAAGTCGGTGATGGGGTAAGGGTGTTGATCGAAGGTGGAGGTGGAGCGGCCCGTGTCCCGGTGGTCGTAGCGGATGACCTGGTACCGGGCGGCAAGCATGTCGACGAAGGTGTCGGGCCAGCCGAGGCCCGAAGCCTGGGCACCCATGACCAGAAGCAGCGCGGGGGCATCGGGCGCGCCCCGCCGCTCCGTCCACAGGCGGACAGCGGGGGCGACTTCGACGTACTCCTGCTGCCGCGACTGTTGCCGCACGGGTGACCTCCCGGGTCAACTGGACGATCGGACACGAAACAAAGCGAGACGCTACGTATCGTCTCGCGTTCTGTCCGTTCCGTCAACCGTTGGCCCCGTCCGCCTCTCCCCCTAGAACCCGCCGCCCCCGAAGTCGCCGCCACCCCCGAAGTCCCCACCGCCACCGAAGTCACCGCCGCCGCCGAAGTCACCCGGGTCGAAGTCCGACCCCGAGTAGTCCCCGCCGTCGTACCCGGACCCGGCACCGAAGTCCCCGTACCCGGAGCCGTAATCCGCGCCGTACGCCGGGCTCGCCATCATTCCGCCCAGCATCGTGCCGACCAGGAGGCCCGGCAGGATGCCGCCGCCGAAGTAGCCACCGGCCCAAGGGCCGTATGCCGGGCCCGCCTCCCAGTACGGGCGGCGCTCCCCCGACTCCGTGGCCACCGTCCTGGACAGGGGTTCCTGGCCGTCGGCCAGGCGTGTCGCGTCCGCCTGGCAGACCGGGACCGTGCGCTCGGCCCCGGCAGGCGGCGCCCACTGCGCGTCCTTCACCGACGGGCCGTGCCGCGGGTCGAAGAAGCAGGGAGCGCGCCGCTCCGGCAGGGGACGGCCCTCCCGGCGCGCGGCGAGCAGGGCGAGCGAGAAGCGGCCGTCCTCAAGGGACTGGGTGACTCCCCGTACGTCCTCGGGCCGCTCCGCAGCCGCCATGAACGACTTCGCCTTCTCGTACGAGTCGAGCGCCCGTTCGTAGTCGGCGCGCATCGCGTCGTCAGCGCCCGCCTCCGCGGGATGGAAGTCGAGGCGGTCGAGCTCCTCGCCGTACGCCGTGATGTCCTCGTCCACCACGACCCGCAGCTTCTCAAGGGCAGCCCGCTGCTCGTCGGCCCGCCGCCGCCGGTTGCGCCGGACCACCGCGTACGTCGCCCCGGCGCCCGCCACGAGCACCGCACCGACACCGATGAGACCGCCCACGTTGACGCCGTCGTCGGAACCCGAACCGGAAGAACCGCCCCATGAGTCGGGCGCCGAGCCGTGAGCGTCCTTCACCGCCTGGTCGACGAAGGCGTTCAGCTGGGCCTTGGTGTCGCCCTCGTCCCCGTACGTCGTGACCAGGTTGGAGACGGCCGCGCCGCTCAGCACCTGCCTGTCGGCCTTCGCGTTGAAGGCGTCACCGAGCCGGACCCCGTACACACCCGTCACGCCGGTCTCGGTGCGCAGCTTGTTGAAGAGCTTCTTCTTCGGGAAGTCCGCGGGCAGCACCGCCACGAAGACCGGCTTGTCGGCGTCCTTGATCTTCTGCGCGAGGGCGTTCGCCTCGACCCCGGACAGCTCGTCCGACACGGCCGGGTCCACGTACACCGGGCTCTTCTCCCAGGCGTCGGCCACGGCCGGGACGCCGGTGGCCGCCGCAGCTCCGGGCGCCGCCGTGAACGACACGGCGCCCAGAGCCATGAGAAGCCCGGACAGCGCGACAGTGACTCGCTTGGTCCCATTCCTCATACATCGAAGCTAACCCAGTCGGGCGTCCGACGGCGGCCCGGGGCCGACCCGGTTTCGCCCGGTTTCCTACTCCACGGGCTCGACGCCCGCCCGCAGCAGGCCGAACGTGTACGCGTCCTCCAGGGCCTGCCAGGACGCCGCGATCACGTTCTCCGCCACACCCACCGTCGACCATTCCCCGTCACCGTCACTGGTGGAGATAAGGACCCGGGTCGTGGACGACGTGCCGTGCTTGCCCTCCAGGATGCGGACCTTGTAGTCGACGAGCTCCATCTTGGCGAGCTGGGGGTAGATGCGCTCGAGGCCGACACGCAGCGAGCGGTCGAGGGCGTTGACCGGGCCGTTGCCCTCCGCCGTGGCGACGATGCGCTCGCCCTTGGCCCACAGCTTCACCGTCGCCTCGTTGGCGTGCGTGCCGTCGGGCCGGTCCTCGACGATGGCCCGCCAGGACTCGACGCGGAAGTAGCGCCGGGCCCGGCCCTCGGCCTCCTCGCGGAGCAGCAGCTCGAAGGACGCGTCGGCCGCCTCGTACGTGTAGCCGTTGAGCTCGCGCTCCTTGACCCGCTCCACGACCCGGCCCACCAACGCCCGGTCGTCGCCCAGGTCGATCCCGAGCTCCTTGCCCTTGAGCTCGATGGAGGCGCGCCCCGCCATGTCGGAGACCAGCATCCGGATGCGGTTGCCCACCAGGTCCGGGTCGATGTGCTGGTAGAGATCCGGGTCGACCTTGATCGCGGAGGCGTGCAGGCCCGCCTTGTGCGCGAAGGCCGAGACGCCTACGTACGGCTGGTGCGTGGAGGGGGTGAGGTTGACGACCTCGGCGATGGCGTGCGAGACGCGGGTCATCTCGCTCAGCGAGCCCTCGGGCAGGACCCGCATGCCGTACTTCAGCTCAAGGGCGCCGACCACGGGGAAGAGGTTGGCGTTGCCGACCCGCTCGCCGTAGCCGTTGGCGGTGCACTGCACGTGGGTGGCGCCGGCGTCGACGGCCGCGAGGGTGTTGGCGACCGCGCACCCCGTGTCGTCCTGCGCGTGGATGCCGAGCCGGGCGCCGGTGTCGGCGAGCACGGTGCCCACGATCGCCTGGACCTGGGCGGGGAGCATGCCGCCGTTGGTGTCGCACAGGACGACGACGTCGGCGCCCGCCTCGGAGGCCGTGCGGACGACGGACTTCGCGTACGCGGCGTTGGCGCGGTAGCCGTCGAAGAAGTGCTCGCAGTCGACGAAGACCCGACGCCCCTGGCCCACGAGGTAGGAGACGGTGTCCCGCACCATCTCCAGGTTCTCCTCCAGGGTCGTGCGCAGAGCGAGCTCGACATGCCGGTCATGAGATTTGGCGACGAGCGTGATGACCGGGGCGCCGGACTCCAGCAGGGCGTTGACCTGCGGGTCCGTGGCCGCGTTGCCACCCGCGCGGCGCGTGGCGCCGAAGGCCACGAGCTGGGCGCGCCGGAAGGTGATCTCTTGCTGGGCGCGGGAGAAGAACTCGGTGTCGCGGGGGTTGGCACCCGGCCAGCCGCCCTCGATGAAGCCCACGCCGAAGTCGTCCAGGTGCCGGGCGATGGTCAGCTTGTCCGCGACGGTCAGGTTGATTCCCTCGCGCTGCGCGCCGTCGCGCAGCGTGGTGTCAAAGACGTGGAACGTATCGTCGGGTGTGCTGGTTTCCGTCATGCTGATCTGGCTCCTGTGTCGGATCTCGGTCTACCGGAATGACCGGCTCCACCGCCTCAATGATCCCTCGCGCTCCGCGTCCGGCTGATGTTGGGCCAGGAAACGAAAAAACCCCTCGTGGGTACGAGAGGTTTGCGCGCGGGTCTGGAGACGACGGTGTCCGCCCGTACATGGTGGTACGAGACGGTCACTGCGGACCGGCGCGCCTGCTGCCAATAATCATGGCGAACGAGAGCACGCTGACACCCTGCCACAGCCCGCACACGCCGCGCTGCCCCGTCTCACGATGCGGGCGACGCGTCCAGCGCGCCGCCCGCGTGACGTGGGGCCTCAGTTCTGGCGCGGGTGACGTACGAAGACGTCCCGCACCCCGTTGGTGTCGCCGGACACCAGATTCGTGGCGTCCGACGAGAACGCGACGGTCCCGGCGTCCGCGCTGAGCGCGTAGTGGGACACGCCGGAGTCGGCGTCGCCGCCGCCCTGCGGCACGTCCACGCGCTGGTTCTTTCCGGTGCGCAGATCGCGTACGTAGAGGGAGCCGTGCCCGGGATCGTCGGCGACGAGACCGGAGGCGCTCGAGCTGAACACGACGTGGCGGCCGTCCGGCGTGATCCGGGGCTCGGTCGAGGTGCCGTCCGTCTGGCCGCCGTCGGCGTCGTACACGATCCGCTCGATGACATCGGTGCGCAGGTCGATGCGGAAGATGTCGTACTTCTCGTTGGTGTCGCCAGGGACCAGATCGCCCGACCGCGCGGAGAAGACGCCGTACCGCCCGTCCTTGCTCAGCGAGTCGACACCGACCTCGCGATCCGCGCCCGACGGTGTGAGGTCGAGCCGCCTGCCCTGGCCCGCCTTCGTGTCATAGATGTAGGTGCGGCTGTCGAGGCCGGGACGCTGCTGGCCGATCGAGTAGCCGATGTGGCTGCCGTCGGCGCTCACGGTGAACTGCCCGATGAAGTACGAGGAGCTGGCAGGGCCCGTGACGATCTCGCTGATCCGCTTGGTGGTCCCCTTCTTGCGGTCGCGGACGTACACGCCGGTGTTCATCCCGTCGACGTAGTCGCCGTTCTCCTTGAGCTGCGAGACGAACGTGACGTATCTGCCGTCCGCGCTCGTCTGCGCGGGTGTCGTGCTCTCCCCGGTCACGGGCTTGTCCGCGTCCGAGAGACTGACGAGCTCGGTCCGCTTCTTCTTGAGGTCCCGCAGGTAGATGCCGCTGTAGTAATGGCCGTCCGCGTCGTACGAGACGGCGGCGAACGTCACGTAGCGGCCGTCGGCGCTGATGGTCGGCCGCTGGCCCACGAAGTCGGTGAACTCGGCGCCCGAGTCCTGCACGCTGACCCGCTCCACCGTGCCGCGCCGCAGGTCACGTACGTACACATCGGGCCAGGTGTCGGTGTCGCCCGGCACGAGGTTCTTCGCCTCCGTCGAGAAGACCACGTACCGCCCGTCGGCGCTGACGTCCGGCAGCTCCGACGCCCCGTCGGTCTGTGTCCCGTCGGCGGCGACGCTGACCCGTTCGGTGCGGGGCGCGGCGACGGGTGCGGCATCGGGTGCGGCGGACGCGGCGGGCAGGGTGGCGGCCGTGATCGCGGCGACGAGCGCGGCGGCGGCCAGGGTGGCGCGGAGCTTGGTTCTGGACGTGGTGCTGGGCGTGGTGCTGGCAGTGGTTCTGGGCATGGCGCTGCGCATGGTCAAGTCCCCCGTGTTGCAGTGGTGTTGAGTGCACGCAATGTCTCTGATGCGCTGGATGCTCCAACGGTTCCAGGGGACGCAGGGGACACGCAATCCGCCGGAACGCGTACAACCTAGACGGGGGTGACGCGGTCCTGGGGGCCGGAGGCGAGCGCTCCGTCCAGGAACTCCCTTACGTGCGCGAGGATTTGGTCCCGGCTCGTGCCACGCAGGCCGATGGCCACGTGGATGGAGAACCCGTCGAGCAGCGCCCGGAGCCGCGCCGCGAACCGGTCGGGGTCCAGGGCTCCGAACTCGCCGCGCGACACGCCCTCGGCGAGCAGCGCCACCAGGTCGCGGTGCCAGGCGCTCTCGATGGCGACCTGCCGGTCGCGCTCGTCCTCGTCGGCGTTCAGGGAGCGGTTCCAGACCTCGAGCCAGAGCGTCCAGTGGGGGTCGCCGGGGGCGTCGGGGACGTACAGATCGACGTACGCGTCGAGGCGCTCGCGTGCCGTGCCCCGCCGCGCGAGCAGCCTGCCGCGCTCGGCGCCGAGCGCGGACTCGCTCCACTCCAGGGTGCGCAGGAGCAGCTCGTCCTTGGTGCGGAAGTAGTAGAGCAGGTGGCCGCTGCTCATGCCGACCTCGCGGCCGAGCGCGGCCATGGTCAGCTTCTCCAGGCCACGCTCGGCGATCATCTCCATGGCAGCGGCAAGGACGTCCTCGCGCGGTGGCGCGTTCTTCCGACGGGCGGCCTCGGCCACGGGGACTCCTGCGGTGATTCGTCTGACGCCGGATGCGCCAGATGGACTGGCTAGATCTTCGGCTGCTGCTGGGTGATGCAGTGGATGCCACCACCCCCGGCAAAGATCGTACGGGCGTCCACGAGCGTCACGGTCCGCTCAGGGAAGAGACGGCGGAAGATGCCTGCCGCGATCTCGTCGCGCGGGTCGTCGAAGGCGCACAGGACGACGCCGCCGTTGCAGAGGTAGTGGTTGATGTAGGAGTAGTCGACCCAGCCGTCGTCGTCGGTGAGGACCGTCGGCGCCGGCACCTCGACGATCCGCAGGGTGCGGCCCCTGGCGTCGGTCTGCCCCCGCAGGATCCCGATGATCTCCTTGCTGACCTCGAAGTCCGGGTGGGCGGGGTCCTGCTGCGCGTGGACGAGCACGACACCGGGCGCGGCGAAGGCGGCGACGATGTCGACGTGCCCCCGGGTGCCGAACTGCCCGTAGTCGCCGGTCAGGCCCTTCGGCAGCCAGATCGCCTTCTCCGTGCCGATACGGGCGTGGATCTCCTCCTCCGCCTGCTCACGGGTCAGTCCCGGATTGCGTCCGGGGTCGAGCTGGACCGTGTCCGTCAGGAGGACGGTGCCCTCGCCGTCGACGTGGATGCCGCCGCCCTCGTTGACCAGGGGCGAGGAGTGGACGGGCACGCCCGCGATGTCGGCGACGTGCCGGGCGATCTTCGCGTCGTGCTCCCAGCGGGCCCAGTCCTGGCCGCCCCAGCCGTTGAACGTCCAGTCCACAGCGGCGAGTCGCTGACCATCGCGTACGAAGGTGGGGCCGATGTCACGCATCCACGCGTCGTCCAGATCGCGCTCGACCAGTTCGACGTCAGGACCGACGAGCGCGCGGGCCGACTCGCTCTGGCCGGTACCGACGATCATCGTGACGGGTTCGAAGCGGCGTACGGCACGGGCGACGCCCGCCCAGGCGGCCCGTGCCTCTGCCAGCTCACGCTCGTCCGTGAAGGTGGTGTTGGGGCCGGGCCAGGCCATCCAGGTGCGCTCGTGCGGGGCCCACTCGGCGGGCATACGGAAGGTCATGGTGATCCCTACGGGAAGGACGGGCAGCGGGCGGGGCTACAGGAAGTACAGGCGGTTGAGCGATACGGAGTCGGCGGGCTCGGAGCGGACCGGGTCGCCGTCGAGCGTGACGAGGCCGGAGCGCTGGTCGACGTCGATCGAGCCGGTACGGGAGTTGAGGCGCAGGTCGGCGGGCCCGATCCCCCGGGTGCCGTGCACGGCGACCCTGCGCCGCCGGGTCGGCATCTGGTCGTTGCCCTGGTCGACGGCGGCCCGCGCGACGAAGGCCACCGAGATGTCGGCGGGCGTCGCGCCGTACGACCCGAACTGCGGCCCGAGGACGAGGGGCTCGCAGGTGTCGGTCGCGGCGTTCGGATCACCCACGACCCCGTAGGCGGGGAAGCCGGACTTCAGTACCAACTGCGGCTTGGCGCCGAAGAATTCGGGACGCCAGAGCACGACGTCGGCCATCTTGCCGACCTCGATGGAGCCGACCTCGTGGGACAGACCGTGGGCGATGGCGGGGTTGATGGTCAGCTTGGCCATGTAGCGCAGGACGCGCGCGTTGTCGTCGCCGTCGCCGTCGCCCTCCATGGGACCGAGCTCGGCCTTCATCTTCCCGGCCATGGCGAAGGTCCTGCGTACGGTCTCGCCCGCGCGCCCCATGCCCTGCGCGTCCGACGAGGTGATCCCGATGGCGCCCAGGTCGTGCAGCACGTCCTCGGCGCCCATGGTCCCGGCGCGGATGCGGTCGCGGGCCATGGCGGCGTCGCCCGGCAGGTCGGTCTTCAGGTCGTGGACGGAGACGATCATCCCGTAGTGCTCGGCGACCGCGTCGCGCCCGAAGGGCAGCGTGGGGTTGGTGGAGGAGCCGATCACGTTCGGCACGCCCGCCATCTTCAGGACGTTCGGTACGTGTCCGCCGCCGCAGCCCTCGATGTGGAAGGCGTGAATGGTCCGCCCTTCCAACACCCTCAGCGTGTCCTCGACGGACAGACACTCGTTCAACCCGTCGCTGTGCAGGGCGACTTGGACGTCATGTTCCTCGGCGACCCGCAGGGCGGTGTCCAGCGCACGCGTATGGGCGCCCATGTCCTCGTGCACCTTGAAGCCCGACGCACCGCCCTCGGCGAGCGCCTCGATCAACGGGGCGTCGTGCGAGGACGAACCCCGGCCGAGGAAGCCGATGTTGACCGGCCAGGCGTCGAAGGCGTTGAACGCGTGCCGCAGCGCCCAGGGGGAGTTGACGCCGACGCCCCACACGGGCCCGAATTCCTGGCCGATGATCGTCGTCACCCCGGAGGCGAGCGAGGCCTCCATGATGCGCGGCGAGAGCAGGTGGACGTGGGTGTCCACGGCTCCGGCGGTGGCGATGAGCCCCTCCCCCGACACGATGGACGTGCCGGTGCCGACCACGACGTCGACCCCGTCGAGGGTGTCCGGATTACCGGCCCGCCCGATGGCGTGGATACGGCCTTCCCTGATCCCGATCGACACCTTGCGGATGCCCTGCACGGCGTCGATCACCAGCACGTTGCTGATCACGACGTCACAGGTCTCGCGGACGGCGGCGGCCTTCAGGTGCAGCCCGTCACGGGCCGTCTTGCCGAACCCGGCGAGGAACTCCTCGCCGTACTTCTGCGCGTCGGACTCCACCCGGACGGTCAGGCCCGAGTCGCCGAGCCGGACGCGGTCGCCCGCGCGGGGTCCGTGCGTGGCCGCGTACGCGTAGGGATCGATGCTCATCGTTCAACTCCTCCGTCGGCTCCTCCGTCTGCTCCCAGATAGCCGCAGGCCACGGCCCTGCGCAGGGCCTCTTCCTTGGCGCCGGGCGCGTCGAGCGCGCCGTCCACCAGACCGGCGAAGCCGATCGCGACGCGCTCACCGCCGATCGGCACGAGCCCGACCTCGACGCTCTCGCCGGGGCCGAAGCGGACGGAGGACCCCGCGGGCACCGCGAGCCGCATGCCGTAGGCGGCGGAGCGGTCGAAGTCGAGCCGGGGGTTGGCCTCGAAGAGGTGGAAGTGCGAGGTCACGGAGACGGGCACGGTGGCGGTGTTGTGCACGGTGAGCGTCGCGACGGGCGCGAGCTCCGCGTGCGGCGGCCCGGGAAGCAGCGCGCCCGGAGCCGCATCGCCCATCCCCGCCCCGATCGGCTGTGAGACGACCGCGAGCCGGGACCCGTCGTCGAAGACGGCCTCCACATGCACCTCGGTCACCACGTCCGCCACGCCCGGCAGGACGTCGTCGGGGCCCAGGACCGAGCGGGCCCGCTCGATCGCATCGGCGAGCCTGGCCCCGTCGCGGGCCGCCTCGCACACCGTGTCCGCGATCAGCGCGGTCGCCTCGGGGACGTTGAGTCTGAGGCCGCGCGCCTTGCGGGCCCTGGCGAGCTCGGCCGCCCCGAAGAGCAGCAGCCGGTCGCGTTCCGTGGGGGTAAGCCGCACGCCACCACACCTCCATCGTTTGAACAACACTCTAACCACCAGATTGATCCAGCGGAAACATTGACGTACGAGCATGCCTCAGGTCACATTGAGCGGCACTCAAACAGTCGAACGGCGGCCTGTGTGCGCAGGCGGCCACGATCGAGCGTCAGGGGCACCCTCATGCCGATAGAACAGCGCGGAGTCGACACCATCCCGGACGGGGAACGCACCAGCGGCCCCCGCGATCTCATCTCGATCCTGCTCGGCTCCAACCTCTGTCTCGGGGTGATCGTCTTCGGCTGGCTGCCGGTGTCGTTCGGCCTCGGCTGGTGGGCGTCGATCACCTCGGTGGTGGCGGGCACGGTGCTCGGCACCGCCCTCACCGCACCTCTCGCCCTGGTCTCGCTCCGCACGGGCACGAACCTCTCCACCTCCTCCGGCGCGCAGTTCGGCGTCCGGGGCCGCCTGGTCGGCTCGATCGTCGGCCTCCTCCTCTCCCTCGGCTACACCGCGCTGACCGTCTGGATCGGCGGCGACGTGATGGTGGGCGTACTGCACCGCCTGATCGGGCTCCCGGCGGGCGGCCTCTCGTACGGGATCGTGTACGCGCTTCTCGCCGCCGCGACGGTGACGGGCGCGGTGTACGGATACCGGGTCCTGCTGCGCCTCTCGCGCGTCCTCGCGGTCGGCATGACGGCGCTGCTGATCCTCGGCGTCGTGGCGTACGCCCCCGACTTCACGACGTCGTCGCTCCCCGAGGCGGGCGGCTACCTCCTGGGCTCGTTCTGGCCGACGTGGCTCCTCGCCCTGGTGGCGGCGGGTCTGAGCGGCCCCATCGCGTTCATCACGCTCCTGGGCGACTACACGCGTTACGTCTCCCCCACCCGCCACAGCTCGCGTACGGTCCTGCGGGCGTCGTGGGTCGGCCTGCTCGCCGGGCTCCTGGTCCCCCAGCTCTTCGGTACGTTCACGGCGTACGCGGCGGGGGCGGCGCTCGACTACGCGGGCCCGCTGGTCTCGGCGTCCCCCACCTGGTACTTGGTCCCGCTCCTGCTCGCCGCGTCGGCGGGCTCGGTGGGCAACGCGGGTCTGATGCTGTATTCGATGGGCCTGGATCTGGACGCGATCCTGCCGCGCGCGTCCCGCGCCCGCGCGACGTACACGGTGGCGGTGGTCGCCACGGGGTGCGTGTTCGTGGGCCACTACGCGTGGGAGGCGCAGGACGCGATGACGTCCTTCGTGCTGCTCCTGACGGCGATCGGCACACCCTGGGCGGTGATCACCCTGGTCGGCTTCGCGCGCTGCGGGGGCGTCTACGACGCCGAGGCGCTCCAGGTCTTCAACCGCCGTTCCAGGGGCGGGATCTACTGGTACCGCGCGGGCTGGAACATCCCGGCAACGGCGAGCTGGGCGCTCGGCGCGGTGGTCGGCCTCGCTGCGGTCTCCCTCCCCTCCTACGAGGGGCCGCTGCTCTCCCTCACGGGTGGGGTGGACTGCAGCTTCCTGCTGTCGGGCGTGGTGGGCGGCCTTGCGTACGTGATCCTGGAGCGAAGGCAGGCGCCCGAGCCCGCGGCGGTCAGCGTGCCGACGCCGTGATCAGCTCATGCAGATAGCGCTTGACGATGACACCGCCGTACGTCCCTTCGATCAACGCCCTTACGCACCCGAGCAGTCCGTCCCGCGTCGGGTCGTCGAGAGTGCGGTGCCCCGAGTAGGTCCGCAGTACGTCGATGTACTGATCGGCGGTGTAGGTGATGTCGCGCGCGAAGCGCCGCACGGTGACAGGGCCGAGGCAGTCCGCTCGCTCCAGCTCCCCCGTGTCGCTGTGGACGGTGCTCTCCGCGGGCAGCCGCAGGCCCGGCTCGGTGGCGTCGGGATCCCAGCGCTCGTAGCACCCCTGCACTTCGACCCAGAACTCCGAACTGCCCCCGGCGACGTGCTCGGTGGTGACGACCAGGTCGTACGGTTCCGGGGGCAACGCCCACGTTTCGAACTCGGCCACTTCTACGTGGGCGCGGGGATACGGGCCCCACTGTCCCACCACAGGCACCTCCTGGCGGGGCTCTCCCACCCACCCGCCCGATCACCCCGCATTCACCCCTGAACGAACAGGCTTTCCCACCCACCCGATTGCCCCGCGTTGTCAGACAGCGCGAAGGCCGGTCCCGGAAGACTCACTTCCGGGCCCGGCCCTCACCCACGTACGCGGCTAAGCCCTCAGCCGAGATCATGCATCCAGCCGTGCCGGTCCTTCGCCGTGCCGCGCTGCACGTCGAGCAGCGCCTCGCGCAGCTTCATCGTGACCGGGCCCGGCTCGCCGCCGCTCTGGGTCCATTCGCCCGAACGGCACTTGACCGTACCCACGGGAGTGATCACGGCAGCGGTGCCGCACGCGAAGACCTCCGTCAGCGTGCCGTCGGACGTGTCCGCCTGCCACTGGTCGATCGAGACCCGCGACTCCTCCGAGGAGTAACCCAGGTCGCGGGCGACCGTCAGCAGCGAGTCACGGGTGATTCCGGCGAGCAGCGAGCCCGTCAGGGTCGGGGTGACGATCTTGTCCCCGTACACGAAGTACAGGTTCATCCCGCCGAGCTCCTCGACCCACTTGTGCTCCACGGCGTCCAGGTACGCCACCTGGTCGCAGCCCTTCTCCGCGGCCTCGGCCTGCGCGAGCAGGGACGCCGCGTAGTTGCCGCCGGTCTTGGCGTCGCCCACACCGCCGGGGACCGCCCGCACGCGGTCCTCCGACAGCCAGATCGAGACGGGCTTGACGCCACCGGGGAAGTACGCGCCCGCGGGCGACGCGATGACGATGAAGAGGTACTCGTTGGCCGGCTTCACACCGAGCCCGACCTCGCTCGCGATCATGAACGGACGCAGGTAGAGCGACTCCTCGCCACCGTGCTCCGGCACCCACGCCTTGTCCGCCCTCACCAGCGCGTCACACGCCTCGATGAACGTCTCGACCGGCAGCTCCGGCATGGCGAGGCGCCGCGCCGACCGCTGGAAGCGCTCCGCGTTGGCCTCGGGGCGGAAGGAGGCGACCGAGCCGTCGGGGCGGCGGTAGGCCTTGAGGCCCTCGAAGATCTCCTGCGCGTAGTGCAGGACGTTGGTCGCCGGGTCGAGCGAGAGCGGGCCGTACGGCGTGAGCTGACCGTCGTGCCAGCCCCGGCCCTCGGTCCACTTGATCGTCACCATGTGATCGGTGAAGTGGCGACCGAACCCGGGATTGGCCAGGATCGCCTCGCGCTCCGCCCTGGACAGCGGGCTCGAGGTGGGCTTGAGCTCGATCGTGGTTGTCGGCGTCGTCGTCATGAGTACTAGTCCTTCACGGTGTGATGGTGACGGACCGCGCTCACGCCCGTACGTCCCTTACCAGCTCGTGCTGGCTCGTACTAGGACGTCCGAGTAACCCTGCATTCCGCGGTCCCACGTTCGATTATCGCTCGCGTGGCTCCGAGGAAGAAACAGCGTGAATGCGGCCCAGGGGTCGATACTGGCACCCGGAGCCGCATACGAGAAGCCGCCGGGTCGTGAACCGGACCCGGCGGCTTCTGTGATGTCAGTGAGCTACCGGGTCAGCCCGCTACTCGTACGGCGAGCGCGTCGCCGATCTCTTCGGTGCTGCGGACCGTGTCGCCGCGCTCCGCGAGGTCGGCGGAGACCGCGGCCTCGATGCGCGCCGCCTCGTCCTCGTACCCGAGGTGACGCAGGAGCAGCGCGACGGACAGGACGGTGGCCGAGGGGTCGGCCTTGCCCTGGCCCGCGATGTCCGGCGCCGAGCCGTGCACGGGCTCGAACATCGACGGGAACTCGCGGCTCGGGTTGATGTTGCCGGAGGCCGCGACGCCGATGCCGCCGGAGACGGCCGCGGCGAGGTCGGTGATGATGTCGCCGAAGAGGTTGTCGGTGACGATCACGTCGAAGCGGGCCGGGTCGGTGACGAGGTAGATCGTCGCCGCGTCCACGTGGATGTAGTCGGTGGTGACGTCGGGGAACTCCTTCGCCACCTTGTTGAACACGTTCGTCCAGAGGTGACCGGCGTACGCGAGGACGTTGTTCTTGTGGACCAGCGTCAGCTTCTTGCGCGGGCGGGCCTGGGCACGGGCGAAGGCGTCACGGACCACGCGCTCCACACCGAAGGCGGTGTTGACGGAGACCTCGGTGGCCACCTCGTGCGGGGTACCGGTGCGGATCGAGCCGCCGTTGCCCGTGTAGGGGCCCTCGGTTCCTTCGCGTACGACGATGAAGTCGATCTCGGGCTGGCCCTTGAGGGGGGTCGAGACACCCGGGAGCAGCTTCGAGGGCCGCAGGTTGACGTGGTGGTCGAAGAGGAAGCGGAGCTTCAGCAGGAAGCCGCGCTCCAGGACGCCGGACGGGACCGAGGGGTCTCCGATCGCGCCGAGGAGGATGGCGTTGTACTGCTTGAGGGCGTCGACGTCGGCGTCGGTGAGGGTCTCACCGGAGGCGTGGTAGCGCTTGGCTCCGAAGTCGAACTCCTTGGTCTCCAGCTTCACATCCTGCGGGAGGACGGCATTGAGGACCTTGAGCCCCTGGGCCACGACTTCCGGGCCGATTCCATCACCGGGGATCACTGCGAGATTGAGGATGCGAGAACTTGCCGACATGCGAGCAGCGTACGCCTCGTCCCACGGGATGACACGCGCAGTCCGACATGCGGACACCCCTGGTCACGCCGCCGACCGTGCCGCGCGCAGGCCACCGCATGGACACCCGGTTTTCACCCTCAGGCCTGGTGGGAGTTGGGGGCCACTGGGAAGTTCCCCTTCATGGACACCCCCGATGTCGGCATACCGGAGCGGCTCGCGGCCGCGATGAGCATGCCGGAGCAGCACGCGTACCTGCGCAAGAAGTTCTCCCGCCGCAAGGTCCTCGCCAGTTCGTTCGCCACCGCGGGCACGGTCGGCGGCATCGGCCTGCTCGCCGGAAGTTCGGGCAGCGCGCACGGCGGAAGCGGGACCACATCCGCGTCGAGTCCGCTCGCCGCGTCCTCCACCCCCGTCAAGGTCGACGGCAGGCTCGTGGCGCCCTTCGCCCGGCATCTCGCCTTCGGGGCCGACCCGAAGACGCAGATGCGGGTCTCCTGGCAGGTGCCGCTCGCGGTCAAGTCCCCGTATCTGCGCGTGGGGTTGAAGCCCTGGGAGCTGAGCCGGAAGATCGAGGCCGAGGTGCGCGATCTGCACACGCCGTCCCTGTCGAAGAAGCTGCCCGCGGTAGAGCAGTACTACCTGCACGCGGCGCTCGACGGACTCAGGCCCGGCACGACGTACTACTACGGCGTCGGCCACGAGGGCTTCGACCCGGCGTCGCCCGAGCGCCTCGCGACGATCGGCTCCTTCCGCACGGCACCGGCGCGGGCGGAGAACTTCGTCTTCACGGCCTTCGGCGATCAGGGCGTGAGCTACCACGCCCTCGCCAACGACCAGTTGATCCTGGGCCAGAACCCGTCGTTCCACCTGCACGCGGGCGACATCTGCTACGCCGACACCACCGGGCACGGCGAGGAGTCCGACACGTACGACGCGCGTGTGTGGGACACCTTCCTCGCGCAGACGGAGTCGGTGGCGAAGTCGGTCCCGTGGATGGTGACGACCGGCAACCACGACATGGAGGCGTGGTACTCGCCGAACGGCTACGGCGGCCAGTCCGCCCGCTGGTCACTCCCGGAGAGCGGCTTCGACCCGAAGAACGCGCCCGGCGTCTACTCCTTCACCTACGGCAATGTCGGCGTCGTCGCGCTCGACGCGAACGACGTCTCGTACGAGATCCCCGCCAACAAGGGCTACACGGACGGCAGGCAGACCGCCTGGCTGGACAAGCGCCTGGGCGAGCTGCGGGCCGACGGCACGATCGACTTCGTCGTCGTCTTCTTCCACCACTGCATGTACTCGACGGCGAGGCACGCGTCGGACGGCGGGCTGCGCGACGCGTGGCTCGAACTGTTCACCAAGCACCAGGTGGACCTGGTCGTCAACGGCCACAACCACGTCTACGAACGGACCGACGCGGTCAAGGACGGCAAGGTCGGCAAGCCCGTGCCGGTCGGTGCGTCGACCGATCCGACGCGCGACGGCATCGTGTACGTCACCGCGGGCGGCGCGGGCAAGGACCTCTACGACTTCCCGGCGGGCGTGCGCGACAGCTACGAGGGAAACGTCAACGACCGCGAGTCGATCGAGTCGTTCCACTGGACGAAGTCACGCCGACCGGAGCCGGACACGGTGGAGTGGTCGCGGGTGCGGTACACCGGCTTCTCGTTCCTCGCGGTGGAGGTGACGGCCGGCGCGAACCCGAAGCTGACGGTCACCGCGCTCGCCGAGAGCGGAGAGCGCGTGGACCACTTCGAGGTGACTCGCGGGAAGTAGCGGCTATTGGTGCGCGGGCAGCGGGCGGGTCAGTGACCCGTCTCGCCGCCGTTGTCCCTGCGGTCGAGGGCTCGCTGCAGGGCAGCGGCGGCGTTCCTGCGCTCGGAATCGCTGGTACGGGAGGCGTGGCGGACTCGGCGTGCGGTCGTCTCGGCCATGGGGGATCCACTCCTGGGAAGAAGGATGTTTTCGAGACGCCGGAGGGGCGGGGAGCGAAGGAGCGACAGGGGTTGCCTGCGTGGAGCTCCGGCTCACGACCGCCATTCGCTTGGTCGAGCGAGACGTTCGGCTTCTACAAAGCTAAGCGAGGACGGAGCACCTGTCTCCACAATTACTCGGACTTCCTACTATCTGAGACGGCTATCACTCTCCGTCACAACCCGTCGCCCTTTGGCGGCTCTGAGCTCGCGGACGAGGGCACGGACCGCGACGGTCGAGGCAAGCGGTCTAGAAGATGTCCCCGTCGCGCCAGTCGATGAGGAGTTCGTGCACCGGGTCGAGGTCGGCGCCCCAGAGGAGCGGGGAGTCCTCGTCGGGCATGCGGAGCACACCCTCCGCGCCGAGGGTGCCGACCGAGCCCTTCCACTCCTGCCAGCCGCGCGCCAGGTAGAGCCGCTGCCCCGCGTCCGACGCCGAGAGGGCGCCGAGCGCGTACGCCCGGTCGATCACCCGCTCCAGGGCTCCCATCACCTGCCCGCCGAGGCCCTGCCGCTGCCGGTCCGGGCGGACGGCGACCGCTTCGACGTAACCGGTGCGCAGCGAACGGCCGTTGTGCAGGATCCGGCGCTGGACCACGGAGCCGTGCGCGAGGAGAAGGCCGGAGTCGTCGTGCACGAGGGCGTGCACGCCGCCGAGGCCGTGGTCCCAGTCCTGATCGCTGAAGTCCCCGTCGAACGCCTCGTCCAGCAACGCGCGGGCGGCGCCGAGTTCGGTGGGGTCGAGATCGCAGGTATGGGCCGTGCGCAACGTGGTCACCCATCCACCGTACTCAGGCCATATCTGAGTACGCACCCCGATTTGCCCGCGTCCTGGCGGCGGCAGAGTCAGTGCCATGAACGGCCTCTACGCTCTCAAGCCCTGGTACGCGGACCGGTTGTCCGGCGTACGCGGCGCGCTCGCCCGCCGCGAGGTGTCGCCCGACACCCTCACCGTGGCGGGTGTGCTCTGCGCGGCGGGCGCGGCGGCGGCTCTCGCCCGGCTGCCGGTGCCGGTCGCGGCGCTCCCCGTGGCCGTGCTGCTCTCCGCCCGGCTCGCCTTCGCGAACCTCGACGGAGCCCTGGCCCGCGACACGGGCCGCACGACGCGCCGTGGTGCGCTCCTGAACGAACTGGGCGACCGGGCGGCCGACCTGGCCATGCTCGCGGGCTTCCTCACGCTGGCCCCGCTGTGGCTCGTGGCGACGGCGGGCCTCGCGGCGACACTGCCTTCGTGGGTGTCGCTCGCGGGGGCGGCGGCGGGCGCGCCCCGCCTGAACGGAGGCCCGGTCGGCAAGACGGAGCGCTGCGCCCTTGTGGTCCTCGCGGCGGCTTCCGGGTGGGTCGTGCCGGTGCTCGCGGTGATCGCGGCGGGTTCGGTCCTTACGGCGTGGATGCGAATCGGGCGGCTGTGGCGGGAGTTGGGGGCGTCCTCCGCGTCTTCGTCGGCCGCCGGTGATGTGCGGAGCGGGCGATGAGCGCCGCGTTCATCGCCGGGGAGGTCGCCGGGCGGGCCGTGCCCGTGGTCGCCGGAGTGCTCGGCGCCGGTGGAGTGGCCGTCGCCGCGCTGCCCTCGCGGGTGCGGATGCGGGCCGAGCTGCGCAAGCGGTGGCGGACCTGGGCGCTGTCCGCGCCGCTCTTCCTCGGGGCGTTCTTCCTGGGCCGGGCGGGGGCGTTCGCGCTGGCGGCCGGGCTCGGAGTGGTCGCCGTGGGCGAGTACGCGCGGATGGCGGGGCTGCCGCGGGGCGAGCGTGCGGTGCTCGGGGTGTCCGCAGTGGCGGTACCGGGTATTGCCTGGGCCGCGCCCGACGCCCTCGATCTGCGGACGGCGGGCGTGCTGCTGATCGTCGCCGCCGGTGTGGCCCTCTTCTCCGGGGACGCGGCGCAGGGCTTCACCCGGGCGAGCCGGACGGTCTTCGGGCTGCTCTGGATCCCGCTCTCCCTGAGCGGACTCGTCCTGCTCGGCGACACGGCCGTGGCGGTGGGCGTCGCGGTGGCGTTCGGGGACGTGGGGGCGTGGTGCGGGGGTACGGCGCTCGGCCGCAGGGGGCTCCTTGCCCGCCCGCTCTCTCCCCTCTCCCCCAACAAGACCTGGGCGGGCGCCGCGGGCGCCGCGGCCGCGACCGCCGCTGCGCTGGCCGCGGTCGGCGCGTTCTCCCTGCTGCTCTGGGCCGCGGTGCTCGTCGGCTGCGTACTCGGGGATCTTCTGGAGTCGATGGTCAAGCGCGAGGCGGGAGTGAAGGACGCGGGGAGCTGGCTGCCGGGGTTCGGCGGGCTGCTCGACCGGATCGATTCGTTGCTGGTCGCGCTGTTGCTGACGATGGTGGTGACGCTGTGAAGGTCCGTACTACGTATCCAGCCGGTCCGGCGATCGAGGACGAACTCGGCGAAGCCGGTGATCGACGGCGCCCCAGAGCAGCCACAGCAGCAACCCTCCGCCGCGCCCTCTGGTGGACCCTGCTCACCCTCACCGGAGGTGTAGAGCGGCGCGGCCGACTCCCGCGCGGCGGCTGCGTGGTCGTGGCGAACCACTCGTCGCACGCGGACACCGCAGCCCTGCTCGCGGCGCTCGATGCCCGGCACGCGCCCGCGATAGGCGCCGCAGCGGACTACTGGTTCGCCTCCCCCTGGCGCAGGCGCATCTGCAGCCGCCTGGCAGCCGGCTTCCCGGTGCGCCGCACGGGAGGCGGCATGGACGACCTGCTGTCCAGGGCGGACGCCCTTCGCGCGGGCGGAGCCGTCGTCCTCTTCCCCGAGGGCACTCGCGCGCGGGCGGGCGAACTGGGCTCCTTCCACAAGGGCGCCCTGATCCTCGCCCGGGAGGCGCACGTGCCCATCGTCCCGGTCGCCATCGACGGCACGGCCCGCCTCCTGCCCAAGCACGGCAGGCTCCGCCCCACCCTGGTGCGGGTCCGCATCGGAATCCCGCTGCCCCCGGACACCACACCGGAGGCGGCACGTGACGCGGTGGCGGAACTTCATCGGCGTACGGCGGAAGAACCCCTCAGGGACTCCGTCACCCGCAAACGGACCGCCGCTGTCATCGGCTCGCGCTGGGGCCTCTTGGCGGCCTTCGCCTGGGCGTTCGCGGAGGCGCTGAGCTGGCCGCTGATGCCGGAGCTGTTCCTGGCGATCGCCTGCGTGGCGGTACCGCGCCGGGCCCTGAAGCTCTCCCTCACCGCCCTCGCGGGAAGCCTGGCGGGTGGCCTTCTCGCCCTCCAACTGGCCGCGTCCGGAGTGCAGTTGCCGCACCCCCTGACCACGGACAGGATGCGCGCGGAAGTACGCGCCGAACTAGCCGTCGAATCCGCGGCGGCCGTCCGCCACCAGCCCTGGAACGGCATCCCGTTCAAGGTGTACGCACGCGAGGCGGGCCGGGCCGACATCGCGCCGCAGGACTGGCTCGCCCAGTCGGCGCTCTCGCGCGGCTCCCGCACCCTCACGGTGGGCCTCGCCTTCGGGGCCTTCGGTTTCCTCGCGCACCGACTACGACGCTTTTACGGTCTCTATCTGGCCCTGCTGGGCGTCGGATTCACGACCGGGCTCTCATTGATCGTGACGGGATGGAGCTGACCGGGGCACACTCGTGAACATGGCTGACGAGACCGCAGAACGACCCTGGACCCCCATCCACGGCGAGCCGTACCGCTCCGTCCCGTACCGCCCCTCGCGCATGCCCGCGTCCGAATCCCTCGCGCACGCAGCCGAGTTGAGGACGCGGATGCAGGAGCGGCGGACAGTACGACAGTTCGCGCCGGACCCCGTGCCCCCGCAAGTAGTGCGGGACGCCATCGCGTGCGCGGCGACGGCGCCGTCCGGCGCCCACCAGCAGCCGTGGACGTTCGTCCTCGTCCAGGACCCGGAGATACGCCGCCTGATCCGCGAGGCCGCCGAGCACGAGGAGCAGATCTCCTACGACGGCCGTCTCGGCGAGGAGTGGCTCGCGGCGCTGCGCCCCCTCGGCACGGACGAGGTGAAGCCGCATCTGACGGACGCGCCTGCCCTCGTCGTGGTCTTCAAGGAGCGTTACTGGCTCGGCGACGACGGCGCCAAGCACAAGCACTACTACGTCGACGAGTCGGTCGGCATAGCCGTGGGGATGCTGCTGTCCGCGCTGCACCTGTCGGGCCTCGCCGCACTGATCCACACCCCGAGCCCGATGCGGTTCCTGTCGCAGGTGCTCGGCCGCCCGGAGAACGAGAAGGCGTTCGCGGTGATCCCCGTGGGCTATCCGGCGCCGGACTGCCAGGTCCCCGATCTCGTACGGAAATCGCTTGATCAGGTCCTGGTGGAGGTCTGAGCGGAGACCAACTCGCGCTCCATGGAGGGGTAGTCGGTGTACCCCTCGGCCCCGTGGGTGTAGAGGTGGGCCGCGTCGATCTCCTGGAGAGGCGCGCCCGCAGCGAACCGCTGCGGCAGGTCGGGGTTGGAGATGAAAGCCCGCCCGTAGGAGACGAGGTCCGCCAGGCCTGCGGCGAGTACCGCCTCACCCGCATCGCGCGTGGTCGGGTCGCCGTTCTCACCGACGTTGCCGATGAGGGTGCCGTGCCAGTGGGGGCGAAGGTCGGTGAGAGCGGGGTAGCTGTCGTTGTCGGTGAGATGAAGATAGGCGAGGCCGAGGCCGTCGATCTCGTCGAGCAGCGCGCGGTAGACGGGGCCGGGGTCGGCCTCCGCCATGCCGAACTGCGGGTTGCCCGGCGAGAGGCGCAGGCCGAGGCGCTCGGCCCCGATGGCGTCGGCGACGGCGCGCACGACCTCGACGGCGAAGCGGATGCGGTCGGGAAACGAGTTCCGGCCGTACTCGTCGTCGCGGAAGTTGGTGTTGTCGGCGAGGAACTGGTGGATCAAGTAGCTGTTGGCGCCGTGGAGTTCGACGCCGTCGAAGCCAGCGGCGATGGCGTTGCGGGCGGCGGTGACGTGATCGCGCACGGCGGTGTGGATCTCGTCGCGGGTCATCGCGCGCGGGACGACCGGATCGGCCTTCCCGCCGTCGCTCACGTGGACACGGCCGGGGACGAGCACCGCGGACGGCCCCGCGGGAAGGTCGCCGTCGATCCGGGCCAGCGGGTGGCCCTTGCGGCCGCCGTGCATGAGCTGGGCGTAGATCCGGCCGCCCGCCTCGTGCACCGCCTCGGTCACAACGCGCCAGCCGGCGATGTGGGCGGGGGTCTGAAGACCCGGGATCCGCCAGTCGCTCTGACCGCTGCTCGCGGGCCAGATGCCCTCGGTGACGATGAGGCCCGCGCTCGCGCGCTGGGCGTAATGGTCGGCGACGACCGGCAGCGGCGTGCCGTCCTCCGCCGCCCGGTGACGGGACATGGGCGCCATCACGATGCGGTTGGGGAGGTGGCCGATGGGGCTTGCGGAATACGGTGCGAGAAGCGAAGTGTTCGTCATGCCGAAAAGGTAGAAGCTGACACCGGTGTCAGATTCAAGTGCGGAGACACTTCGAGTGCGGAGGTACGCGTGACATGAGGATCGGCGAGCTGGCGAAGCGTACCGCTGTGAGCGAGCGGTCCCTGCGCTACTACGAGAAGCAGGGCCTGCTGCACGCGGAGCGCACACCGGGCGGCCACCGCGACTACACGGAGGCGGCGATCGACCGCGTCGTCCACATCCAGGAGCTGTTCGCGGCGGGCCTGTGCAGCGCGAAAATCGTGGAGCTGCTCCCGTGCATGCGGGACCAGGACGGCGGCCCTTCGAAGACGGCCACGCCTTGGCTGGTGGAGGAGCTGTCGGTGGAGCGGGCGCGGATCGACGGCATGGTGGAGGAGCTGCTGCGGGCGCGGGACGTACTGGACGAGGTGATCTCGGCGGCGTCGGGCACGACGCCTGCGAGCGGCTGAGGGGAGCACCCCGCGCCCCCCTGGCAACACGGGGCAATCGAGCGGGTGGGCGGGAGAGGCTTGTTCGGCCAGTTGAAGCCCCAGGGAGGAAAAACACCGCCCCCGACCGGGGTGGGGCCCAGGCCGGAGGCGGGGTAAAGAGGGGGCGCGAGGCCCTGGAGGGGCTAGCCCATGTGCGGGTAGCCGTACTCCGTCGGCGAGACCAGCGTCTCCTTGATGGCGCGGGTCAGCGTCCAACGCTGCAGGTTCTGCGGGGCCCCGGCCTTGTCGTTCGTGCCCGAGGCACGCCCACCACCGAAGGGCTGCTGCCCGACAACCGCACCGGTCGACTTGTCGTTGATGTAGAAGTTGCCCGCCGCATAGCGGAGCTTCTCCATCGTGTACGCCGCCGCCGCACGGTCACCCGCGATGACCGACCCGGTCAGCGCGTAGTCCGACGCCGACTCCATCTGGGTCAGCATCTCCTCGTACTTGTCGTCCTCGTAGACGTGGATCGCGAGGAACGGACCGAAGTACTCAGTCGTGAAGACCTCGTTGGCCGGGTCCGAGCACTCGACGACGGTCGGGCGCACGAAGTAGCCGACCGAGTCGTCGTACGTGCCGCCCGCGACGACCGTGCAGGTCGGGTCACTCGCCGCACGGTCGATGGCGGCCTTGTTCTTGGCGAACGCGCGCTCGTCGATGACGGCGCCGATGAAGTTCGACAGATCGGTGACGTCACCCATCTTGATGCCGTCGACCTCGGCCGCGAACTCCTCCTTGAAACCGGAGTTCCAGATCGAGGCAGGAACGTACGCGCGCGACGAGGCGCTGCACTTCTGGCCCTGGAACTCGAAGGAACCACGGGTCAGCGCGGTCTTCAGGACGGCACGGTCCGCGGACGGGTGCGCGACGACGAAGTCCTTGCCGCCGGTCTCGCCGACCAGGCGCGGGTACGTGCGGTAGTTGGCGATGTTCTCGCCGACCGTCTTCCACAGGTGCTGGAAGGTCGGGGTCGAGCCGGTGAAGTGGATGCCCGCCAGGTCGCGGTGGGTCAGGGCCACCTCGGAGACGGCGATGCCGTCGCCGGTCACCAGGTTGATGACGCCCTTGGGCAGGCCCGCCTCCTCAAGGAGCTGCATGAGCAGCACGGCGGCGTGCGTCTGCGTCGGGGACGGCTTCCACACGACCACGTTGCCCATGAGGGCGGGGGCGGTGGGGAGGTTGCCCGCGATGGCGGTGAAGTTGAACGGCGTGATCGCGTAGACGAAGCCCTCGAGCGGGCGGTGGTCCAGACGGTTCCAGACGCCGGTCGAGTTCGCCGGGGGCTGCTCGGCGAGCAGGTCACGGGCGTACTTGACGTTGAAGCGCCAGAAGTCGACGAGCTCACAGGGAGTGTCGATCTCGGCCTGCTGGGCGGTCTTCGACTGGCCGAGCATCGTGGACGCGGCGAGCGTCTCGCGCCACGTCGTGGAGAGCAGCTCGGCGGCGCGCAGGATGATCGCGGCGCGGTCGTCGAAGGACATCGCGCGCCACGCCGGGGCGGCGGCGAGTGCGGCGTCGATCGCGTCCTGGGCGTCCTGCTGCGTGGCGCCGCGGCCGTTGCCGATGACGGCCTGGTGGTTGTGCGGCTGCACGACCTTGAAGGGCTCACCGCCACCGAGGCGCTTGACGCCGCCGATGGTCATCGGCAGCTCGATGGGGTTCTCGGAGAGCTCCTTGAGCTTCGTCTCGAGGCGGGCACGCTCCGGGGAACCGGGTGCGTAGCCGTGCACCGGCTCGTTGACCGGCGCGGGGACCTGGGTGACGGCGTCCATGAGTTCCGTATCTCCTTGGAGGGGGGTCGGGGGAAAGGGAGCTCAGCCCTTGGTGAGGATGGAGCGGGCGAAGAAGAGCAGGTTGGCCGGCTTCTCCGCGAGGCGGCGCATGAAGTATCCGTACCAGTCGGTGCCGTAGGCGGTGTACACGCGCATCCGGTGGCCCTCGGCCGCGAGCCGCAGGTGCTCGTCGCTGCGAATGCCGTACAGCATCTGGAACTCGTACTCGTCCAGTTTGCGCCCTGCACGCCGTCCGAGCTCCTGCGCGATGGCGATCAGGCGCGGGTCGTGGGACCCGATCATCGGGTACCCGTCGCCCTCCATGAGGATGCGCATGACGCGGACGTACGCCTTGTCGATCTCCGCCTTGTCCTGGTACGCGACCTCGGCGGGCTCCTTGTAGGCGCCCTTCACGATGCGTACGCGGCTGCCCGCTGCGGCCAGGCGGCGGGCGTCGTCCTCGGTGCGGAAGAGGTAGGACTGGATGACGCAGCCGGTCTGCGGGAAGTCCTTCCGCAGCTCCTCGTGGATGGCGAACATCGAGTCGAGGGTGGTGTGGTCCTCGGCGTCCAGGGTGACGGTGGTGCCGATCGCGGCGGCGGCGATGACGACCGGGCGCACGTTGGCGAGGGCCAGCTCGTGGCCGCCCTCCAGGGCCTGGCCGAAGCTGGAGAGCTTGATGGACATCTCGGCCTTGGTGCCGAGGCCGAGGTCCTTGAGGCGCTCGACGAGCTCCAGGTAGGCGTCGCGTGCGGCGGCGGCCTGCTCGGGCGTGGTGATGTCCTCGCCGACGACGTCGAGGGTGACCTCGAGGCCCTTGTCGGCGGCGTCCGTGATGATCGGCACGACCTGGTCCACCGACTCACCGGCGATGAAGCGGTCGACGACCTGCTTGGTGCCCGGGGCCGCCGACACGAAACGGCGCATCTGGTCGCTGCGCGACGCGGCGAGGATCACGGGACCCAGCACGGGCACCTCCACGGGGAGTAGATAACGGGGCCGTACCTGGATATGCGTAACAAGCCGGTACGGCACGGAGAACCACCGTGAAACTTAAGGATCCCTCCGATCCGGGGCCATCGACACCTGTCACGCATCCGTGCCCTGGATCTCAGACATCTGTCTGAAGGTGGGGCGGAACTACGCCAGAATGGACAGTGTGAAAGGTGATTACCAGGAACTGGTCGACGAGATCTCGGCCCTGCTCGGCGCTCCCGCGACGCTGGAGAACCGCGATTTCGAGCTGATCGCGTTCGGCGCGCACGACAGCGGCGACACCGACTTCGACGCGACGGCTCTCGACCCGGTGCGCACGCGCTCGATCCTCACGCGCCGCTCGACGGCCGGGGTCCGCACCTGGTTCGAGAGCTTCGGCATCACCCGCGCGACCGCCCCGGTCCGCATTCCGCCCACTCCGGAGGCGGGCGTCCATCGGGGCCGGATCTGCCTTCCCGTACGGCATCGGGGGTTCGCCCTGGGTTACGTATGGCTGCTCGACGACGATCCGGGGCCCACGGACGCCCAGCTGACCGCCGCCATGGAGGTGGCCGCCCGCATCGGCGCGCTGCTCGCCGACGAGGCACAGGCAGGGGCCGATCTGACCCGCGAGTTCCGCGCGGTCCTGACCGCCGAACGTGGCTGGCAGCGGGACATGGCAGTGGCCGACCTGCGCACGGCACTGGGCCCACGCGGCGAGGGCCTGCACGCCGTCGTGTGCGTCGCCCCCTGGCCCTCCGCCGACCCCGACTCGGCCCCCTCGGTCCGTACGGTGCAGGGGGCGACCGCCCTGTGTACGGTGCCCTGGGGCACGGCGGGCCAGAGCCTCGCGGTGCTCGTCCGGGTGCGCTCGGCGGACGTGCTCACGCCCGCGGTGTCGGCGGCCACGCGGCTCCTGGAGTCGACCGAGTCCGCGGCGGCGGGGATCGCGAGCGCCAGGCACGGCCTGGACGAGCTCGGCGCCGCCTGGTGGGAGGCGTCCACGGCGGCCCGCGCGGCCCGCGCCGAACCCCGCTTCGCCCCTGTGGCCCAATGGTCGGACGTAGGCCCCTACCGCCTGCTCGCCTCCCTGCCCGCCGAGGCCGCCCAGGACCCGGTGGCCCGCGCACTCCTCTCCCCCGCCCATCGCGAACTCGCCCGCACCGCGGAGGTGTTCCTCGACTGCGCGGGCCAAGCGGGGCGCACGGCGGCGGAGTTGGGAATCCACCGCCAGACGCTCTACTACCGGCTCTCCCGCATGGAACAGCTCACGGGCCTCGACCTGGACGACGGCGAGGACCGCCTGCTGCTGCACATGATCCTGAAAGCGTCACGACTGTAAGAGCACGGCTACAAGCACGGATACTGGCAGCGCCTGACGTGACCATGGCCGGGTAATCTCTCCCCTTGATCACAGAAGTTGATCACATCCGTACTTAACAGGGGAGACCGAACACCAGATGAAACTCCAGTTGTTGGCACCCGCCGTCGCCGTCGCCGCCCTCGTCGGCACCACTCTCACCGGCGGCATCGCTGTGGCGCAGACGCCCTCCGCGCCGCTCGCCGCCGCCGCGGCACCCAGCTGCCTCAACGGCCTCACGAACGTTCCCGCCAAGGAAACCGTGAAGGTACGCACCAGCGCGAAGCTGAACGGCACCGCCGTCGGCCAGTGGAACAAGGGCAAGAAGGGCTTCGTCTGCAACGACGGAAAGCCGATCACGGGCCAGAAGTACACGCTCTGCGGCAAGACGAGCACCCAGTGGCTCTACGGCATCACGAACGGCACGAACGTGAAGGGCTACGTCCCCAGGGCCTGCATCGACTGGTAGTCAAGGCCCCTGAAGAAGCATGACCCACAGTGGTGGGGGGGGGGGGGCGCCCCCCCCCCCCCCCCCCGGCCCCCGCCCCCCCCCCCCCCCCCCCCCCCGGGGGGGCCCCCCCCCCCCCCCCCCCCCCCCCCCCCCCCCCCCCCCCCCCGGCGCCCG
>NZ_JBSGRD010000012.1:227433-341536 GCF_053606205.1 Streptomyces sp. NPDC055239
CTTCCCCCCAACACCCCGCCCACCAACTTTTTGCCCTCCGCCCCGCCGCCGTACCTTGTGTGTTTCTCTCCGACGATTATCACCCACCCCCCCGGGGGGGGGGGGGGGCGCCCCCCCCCCCCCACCACCGGCGTTTCAGCCCCCGCCACCCGCACCACCGGCGTTTCAGTCCCCCGACACCCGGTCCATCACCCGCCGCAGCCCCTCGGTCAGCTGCTCGGCGTCGGTCGCCGACGCCTCGTCGAACAGCCACTGGACCATCAGGCCGTTGAGCAGCGTCGTATAGAAGCGCCCCTCGGTCTCCACGACGTCATCGGTCAGTTCGCTCTCCTCGATCCCGGTGAACATCGCGGCAAGCCCGCGCCGCCCCTCCACCTGCGCCTTGGCCAGCAGATCGCGAATACCCGCGAGCCGCTCCCCCTGCGTGACGACCTCCAGGCTCAGCATCCAGATCGCCCGTGACTCGGGGATCGAGCGGATGACGTTCGCCCACGTCTCCCGGAACCGCTCGATGCCGCTGCCCTCCGCGACACGCGCCGCGCCGACCGCACCCTCGAACCCGTCACCCATCGGCTCGATGAGCGCTACGTACGCCTCTACGAGCAGGGCGTCCTTCGAGCCGTAGTGGTAGCCGATGGACGCCAGGTTGGTCCCGGACTCCTTCACGATGTCGCGCGCCGTCGTACGCACGAACCCCTTCTCCAACAGGCAGTGCTTGGCGCCTTCGAGCAGATCCTCACGGTGTCCCATGCGGGCCAGCGTACTCCCGATCCATACGTGCGTCCCAGAC
The DNA here is from genome assembly GCF_053606205.1 of Streptomyces sp. NPDC055239. NCBI lineage: Bacteria > Bacillati > Actinomycetota > Actinomycetes > Kitasatosporales > Streptomycetaceae > Streptomyces > Streptomyces sp. NPDC055239. The sequence goes on from NZ_JBSGRD010000012.1 coordinate 228,224, forward strand.
CATCGTCTTACACACTCGTACTAGACAAGCGTTTAAGACGCTCGTACAGTCTCCGTCATGACGAACTCGACGCACGAACAAGCGAATTCGGCGGTCCCGGAGCGCGCCGGCCGCAAGGAGTGGACCGCGCTCGCCGTCCTGATGCTGCCGCTGCTCCTGGTCTCGATGGACGTCTCGGTCCTCTACTTCGCGGTCCCCGCGATCAGCGCCGACCTGGAGCCGAGCGGCACCCAGCAGCTGTGGATCTTCGACATCTACGCGTTCGTGCTCGCGGGGCTGCTGATGACGATGGGCTCGCTCGGCGACCGCATCGGCCGCCGCAAGCTGCTCATGATCGGCGCCCTCGCTTTCGGCGCGGCCTCCCTGACCGCCGCCTACGCCAACAGCGCCGAGCTCCTCATCGCGGCCCGCGCGGTCCTCGGCATCGGCGGCGCGACCCTGATGCCGTCCACGATGGCCCTCGTCCGCACGATGTTCCGCGACGCCGGGCAGCGCGCGAAGGCCATCGGCATCTGGTCCGGCGTGATGGTCGCCGGTATCGCGCTCGGCTCGGTGATGAGCGGCATCCTCGTCGAGCACTTCTGGTGGGGCTCGGTCTTCCTGGTCAACCTGCCCGCGATGGTGCTGCTCCTGATCCTCGCCCCGGTCCTCATCCCGGAGTCCAAGGACCCGGAGCCGGGCCGCTTCGACCTGCTGAGCGTGCCCCTTTCCATGGCCGCCGTGCTGCCCGTCGTCTACGGCCTCAAGGAGATCGCCGCCGAGGGCCTCGAACCCGCGTACGTCGCCTCGTTCGCCGTCGGACTCGTCTTCGCCGCCCTCTTCGTCCACCGCCAGCGCACCACGGCGTCCCCACTGATCTCCCCGGCCCTCTTCCGTGGCCGCGGGTTCGCCCCCGCCGTCCTCCTGAACCTCATCTGCTCGCTCGCGATGATGGGTTCGGCGTACTTCACCACGCAGTACCTGCAGTCCGTCCTCGGCAAGAGCGCCATGGAAGCCGCCCTGTGGGCCCTGCTCCCCTCCGTCCTCATCGGCTTCGCCGCACCCGTCGCCACGGCCCTGGTGCAGCGGGGAATGAACCGCGCCTACGTCGTCTCGTCCGGCTTCGCCGTCTCGGCGTGCGGGTACGGCCTGCTGACCCTCATCGGCACCGACTCGATGTGGACGGTCCTCGCCGGTGCCGGGCTCCTCGCCTGCGGCGCCGTGGTCGTCGGCTCGCAACTCACCGACCTGGCACTCGGTTCGGCCCCCACGGAGAAGGCCGGTTCCGCGTCCTCGCTCCTGGAGACGGGCCAGGAGTTCGGCGGCGCCCTCGGCATGGCGCTGCTCGGCTCCATCGGCAACGCGGTCTACCGGAACGAGATCCCGGACTCGGCCCCGGCCGAGGCTCACGAGACGCTCGGCGGCGCCCTCGCGGTGGCCAGGCATCTGCCGGACAAGGCGGCCTCAGCGCTGACGGACGCGGCCCGCGAGGCCTTCACCAGCGGCATGCACGTCGCGGCCCTCACGGGGGCGGGGGTACTGCTGGTCGCGGCGGCGGTGGCGGCGGTGACGCTGCGCCGGATCACTCCGGCGCAGGCGGCGGAGCCGGAGCGGGAGAAAGCTTTGGTCTGAGCCCTCAAGACAAAAACGCCGGACGGGCTGGAAATATCCAGCCCGTCCGGCGTTTGAGGACGAACTCGGCGAAGCCGGTGATGGCCGGCGACCGAGACGCGGGGCAACTAGTCCGTGAGGTCCACCGCACGCGCGGACTCCGCGCCGATCTCCGCCGCCAGCTCGTTCAGCACCGACTGTGGCACCGAGTCGTCCACGGTGAGAACGGCGAGCGCCTCGCCGCCGACGTCGGCGCGGGCGACCTGCATGCCGCCGATGTTGATGCCGCCCTCACCGAGGACACGGCCGACGGTGCCGACGACACCGGGACGGTCCGCGTAGCGAAGGACGACCATGTGCTCGGCGAGCGCGAGGTCCACGTCGTACTCACCGATGGCGACGATCTTCTGGAGGTGCTTGGGCCCGGCAAGGGTGCCGGAGACCGAGATCTCCTCGCCGTCGGTCAGCGTGCCGCGCACCGTGACCACGTTGCGGTGGTCCGGGGACTCCGAGCTCGTGGTGAGGCGGACCTCGACGCCACGCTCCTGGGCGAAGAGAGGCGCGTTGACGTAACTCACGGTCTCGTCGACGACGTCCTCGAACACGCCCTTGAGCGCGGAGAGTTCGAGCACCTTCACGTCGTGCTGGGTGATCTCGCCGTACACCTCGACGTCGAGCCGCGCGGCGACCTCGCCCGCGAGCGCGGTGAAGATCCGGCCGAGCTTCTCGGCGAGCGGCAGACCGGGACGCACGTCCTCGGCGATGACGCCGCCCTGGACGTTCACGGCGTCCGGGACGAGCTCGCCCGCGAGGGCCAGGCGCACCGACTTGGCGACGGCGATACCGGCCTTCTCCTGCGCCTCGTCCGTCGAGGCGCCGAGGTGCGGGGTGCAGACGACCTGGTCGAACTGGAAGAGCGGGGAGTCCGTGCAGGGCTCCTTCGCGTACACGTCAAGACCGGCGCCCGCGACGCGGCCTTCCTTCAGCGCCGAGTACAGCGCCTCCTCGTCGACGATCCCGCCGCGCGCGGCGTTCACGATACGGACGGCGGGCTTGACCTTGTGCAGCGCGTCGTCGCCGATCAGACCGACCGTCTCCGGGGTCTTGGGCAGGTGCACGGTGATGAAGTCCGAGACCTCGAGCAGCTCGTCGAGGGTGAGGACCTTGACGCCCATCTGCGCGGCGCGCGCGGGCTGTACGTACGGGTCGTAGGCGACGACCTTCATGCCGAAGGCGCTCATGCGCTGGGCGACCAGGGCGCCGATGCGGCCGAGGCCCACGACACCGAGGGTCTTCTCGGCGAGCTCGACGCCCGTGTACTTGGAGCGCTTCCACTCGCCGGCCTTCAGGGCCTGGCTGCCCTGGGGGATGTTGCGGGCGGTGGCGATGAGCAGGCCACAGGCGAGCTCGGCTGCGGTGACGATGTTCGAGGTGGGTGCGTTCACCACCATCACGCCGGCCTTGGTGGCGGCGGACACGTCCACGTTGTCCAGGCCCACGCCCGCGCGGGCGACGACCTTCAGCTTCTTGGCGGCCGCGATGGCCTCGGCGTCGACCTTGGTCGCGGAGCGGACCAGAATGGCGTCCACGTCGGCGATGGCGGGCAGCAACTCGGCGCGGTCCGCGCCGTTGCACTGACGGATCTCGAAGTCCGGGCCCAAGGCGTCGACAGTTGCGGGCGACAGCTCTTCAGCGATGAGTACGACCGGTTTGCCGTTGGCAGCAGTGCTCACGTGAGTCCTCACAAGTCCAATGCGGACGGCCGTCCCGACGGCCGCATGCGGTGGAGGGTGCTAGCCGCGTGGAAGACGCACGACGCTGTGGGCCTGACGCGAATGTTGACAGCAGTGTAGTGGCGTCCTGACGAGTGTCTTACGCCTCGGTGGAAGGATCACCCTTCCGTGGCTGGACCAGGTGGACAACAGGGCCGGGACTGCGGTCCCGGCCCCGTCGCCGCAAGGCTTACGCCTCGTCGTTCACCCACGACATGAGCTTGCGCAGCTCCTTGCCGGTGGTCTCCAGGAGGTGGTTCTCGTCCTGGGTCTTGTACTCGTTGTACTTCTTCAGACCGCCGTGGTACTCGTCCATCCACTGCTTGGCGAAGGTGCCGTCCTGGATCTCGGTCAGGACCTTCTTCATCTCGGCCTTGGTGGCGTCCGTGATGATGCGCGGGCCCGTGACGTAGTCGCCCCACTCGGCGGTCTCGGAGATCGACCAGCGCATCTTCTCCAGGCCGCCCTCGTACATGAGGTCCACGATGAGCTTCAGCTCGTGGAGGCACTCGAAGTACGCGATCTCCGGCTGGTAGCCGGCCTCGGTCAGCGTCTCGAAGCCCGCCTTGACCAGCGCCGCGGTACCACCGCAGAGCACGGCCTGCTCGCCGAACAGGTCGGTCTCGGTCTCCTCGGTGAAGGTCGTCTTGATGACGCCCGCACGCGTGCCGCCAATGCCCTTGGCGTACGAGAGGGCGAGCGCGAAGCCGTTGCCGGTCGCGTCCTGCTCGACGGCCGCGATGCACGGAACGCCGCGGCCCTCCTCGTACTGGCGGCGGACCAGGTGGCCCGGGCCCTTGGGGGCGACCATGCAGACGTCGACGCCCTCGGGGGCCTTGATGAAGCCGAAGCGGATGTTCAGGCCGTGGCCGAAGAACAGCGCGTCGCCGTCCTTGAGGTTGTCCTTGATGGACTCCTCGTAGACCTGGGCCTGGATCGGGTCCGGGACCAGGACCATGATGACGTCGGCCTCGGTGGTGGCCTCGGCGGGCGTCACCACGCGCAGGCCCTGCTCCTCGGCCTTGGCCTTGGACTTGGAGCCCTCGTGCAGACCGACGCGGACGTCGACACCCGAGTCACGGAGCGACAGCGCGTGGGCGTGGCCCTGGCTGCCGTATCCGATGACCGCGACCTTGCGGCCCTGGATGATGGACAGGTCGGCGTCGTCGTCGTAGAACAGCTCGGCCACTGGGAATCTCCTATGTGTGCTGGTGTTGCGACCCACCGTACGGCGGGCGGGGGAGGGAAGTTTTCAGGTCTCGACATGCGGGCGGACCCGCGGCTCGTTATGGCTGGTTCATGCCGAGCGGTCGAGCGCCCGCAGGCTGCGGTCCGTGATGGAGCGGGAGCCGCGGCCGATCGCGATGGTGCCGGACTGGACGAGCTCCTTGATGCCGAAGGGTTCCAGCATCTTGAGCATGGCCTCCAGCTTGTCGCTGGAGCCCGTGGCCTCGATGGTGACCGCCTCGGGCGAGACGTCCACGGTCTTGGCGCGGAACAACTGGACGATCTCGACGATCTGCGAGCGCGTCTCGTTGTCGGCGCGGACCTTGGCGAGGACCAGTTCGCGCGCCACGGCCCCGGCCGGTTCCAGTTCGACGATCTTCAGGACATTGACGAGCTTGTTGAGCTGCTTGGTGACCTGTTCGAGCGGAAGTTCCTCGACGTTCACGACGATGGTGATGCGCGAGATGTCGGGGTGCTCGGTGACGCCCACGGCCAGGGAGTCGATGTTGAAGCCGCGGCGTGAGAACAGGGCGGTGATCCGGGCTAGGACACCGGGCTTGTTCTCGACCAGGACGGAGAGCGTGTGCTTGGTGGTCATGACTCTTGGTCTCTCTTTCGCTCTCGGTCTCTAGTCGTCTTCGTTGTCGCCGAAGTCGGGGCGGACCCCGCGGGCGGCCATGACTTCGTCGTTCGAGGTGCCCGCGGCGACCATCGGCCAGACCTGGGCGTCCTCGTGGACGATGAAGTCGACCACGACGGGGCGGTCGTTGATGGCGTTGGCCTCGGCGATGACCTTGTCGAGGTCCTCGGGGCGCTCGCAGCGCAGCGCCACGCAGCCCATGGCCTCCGACAGCTTCACGAAGTCCGGGACGCGGGTGCCCTTGTTGGGGCCGATGTCCTCGGGACCGCTGTGGAGCACGGTGTTGGAGTAGCGCTGGTTGTAGAACAGCGTCTGCCACTGGCGGACCATGCCGAGGGCGCCGTTGTTGATGATGGCGACCTTGATCGGGATGTTGTTCAGGGCGCAGGTGGTCAGTTCCTGATTGGTCATCTGGAAGCAGCCGTCGCCGTCGATCGCCCAGACCGTGCGGTCGGGCTGACCGGCCTTGGCGCCCATCGCGGCCGGGACCGCGTACCCCATCGTTCCCGCGCCGCCGGAGTTCAGCCAGGTGGCGGGCTTCTCGTACTCGATGAAGTGGGCGGCCCACATCTGGTGCTGGCCGACGCCCGCGGCGAAGATCGTGTCGTCCGGGGCGAGCTTGCCGACCCGCTCGATGACCTGCTGCGGGGAGAGCGAACCGTCCTCGGGCTGGTCGTAGCCCAGGGGGTAGGTGTCGCGCCAGCGGTTGAGGTCCTTCCACCAGGCGGTGTAGTCACCCGTCTGCCCCGCGGTGTGCTCGGCCTGGACCGCCTGGATCAGGTCGGCGATGACCTCGCGGGCGTCTCCGACGATCGGCACGTCGGCGGCGCGGTTCTTGCCGATCTCGGCCGGGTCGATGTCGGCGTGGACGATCTTCGCGAAGGGCGCGAAGCTGTCCAGCTTGCCGGTGACGCGGTCGTCGAAGCGGGCTCCGAGGGCGACGATCAGGTCGGCCTTCTGCAGCGCGGTGACGGCGGTGACCGCTCCGTGCATGCCCGGCATCCCCACGTGCAGCTTGTGGCTGTCGGGGAATGCGCCGAGCGCCATCAGTGTGGTGGTGACGGGCGCTCCGGTGAGTTCTGCCAGGACCTTCAGCTCGGCGGTGGCCTGGGCCTTCAGGACGCCGCCGCCGACGTAGAGGACGGGCCGCTTGGCGGCGGTGATCAGCTTGGCGGCCTCGCGGATCTGCTTGGCGTGCGGCTTGGTCACCGGGCGGTAGCCGGGCAGGTCCTGGGTGGGCGGCCACTGGAAGGTGGTCTGCGCCTGGAGGGCGTCCTTGGCGATGTCGACGAGGACCGGGCCCGGACGGCCCGTGGAGGCGATGTGGAACGCCTCCGCGATCGTCGCCGGGATGTCCTCGGCCTTGGTGACGAGGAAGTTGTGCTTGGTGATCGGCATCGTGATGCCGACGATGTCCGCCTCCTGGAAGGCGTCCGTGCCGATGGCCTTGGAGGCCACCTGGCCGGTGATCGCGACCATGGGCACGGAGTCCATGTGGGCGTCGGCGATCGGTGTGACGAGGTTGGTGGCACCCGGGCCGCTCGTCGCCATGCACACCCCGACCTTGCCGGTGGCCTGCGCGTAACCGGTGGCCGCGTGGCCGGCGCCCTGCTCGTGGCGGACCAGGACGTGACGGACGCGGGTGGAATCCATCATCGGGTCGTACGCGGGGAGAATGGCACCGCCGGGAATGCCGAATACCGTGTCGGCCCCGACTTCCTCGAGAGAACGAATGAGGGACTGCGCGCCCGTGACGTGCTCGACGGGTGCGGACTGCTGTCCTGAGGATCGGGGCCGCGGCTGCGGATGGTGGGCCCCGGTGGCCTGCTCGGTCATCGGCATTCTCTTCTCGAAGCTGAGGGTTTTTGCGGGGTGTTTGCAGGGTTTTGGCAGTGCCGGTGCAACAAAAAACCCCTCGTGCCAGGTGGCAAGCGAGGGGAGCGCGTCGGAGCGGTCGCGGGATTCCGGTATTCGGACCGGTGATTCCCAGCTTCAGCCGACGCGCTTTCCAAGTACGAGAATTCGGGTGCGCATGGCATTGACCCTCTCTCCAGCGCACAGCGCCTGTCAAGTAGGTGGGACGGGGGTCTCATTATGTGAGCGGATGAAGGATTCGACACCTCCTCCGCCGAATGCCACCGGGGGGCCGCCCGCAAGGACGGGTTCCGCGGGCCCGTACGGAACGGGGTACTGCCCGAGCGAGAGCGCACGGCGCAGTCGGTACTCGTCGAGCGGCCCGGAGAACGCCATGCCCTGCCCATGCGTACAGCCCATCGCGCGCAGGGCGACGACCTGCTCCGGGAGGTCGACGCCGTCGGCCACGGAGCGCAGGCCCAGATCGCCTGCGATGCGCAGCAGACCGGCGGTGATCTTGTGGAGGCGCGCGGACTCGACGACGCCCTCGACGAGACTGCGGTCAAGCTTCAGTACGTCGACGGGGAGCCGCCGCAGTGCCGTGATGGCGGCATAGCCGCTCCCGAAGCCGTCCAGGGCGATCCGCACGCCGAGCCTGCGCAGGGACGTCAGGCGGCGCTCCAGATCGTCGAGGGGGACGCGGGGGTCGCTGTCGGCCAGCTCGATGACGAGCGCCCCTGAGGGCAGCCCGTACCGGGTGAGGAGGGCCTCGATGGAGCTCAGCGGCATGGAGCGGTCCAGGAGGCGCCGGGCACTGATGCGGACGGCGACGGGCGTCGCGTGCCCCGTGCGTCCCCGTTCGGCGGCCTGCTGGACGGCTTCCTCCAGCATCCAGCGGCCCAGCTCCGCGGTGCGGGCGCTCTCCTGGGAGTCCGATGTGTCGGCCACGCGCAGGAACTCGGCGGGCGTGAAGAGGATGCCCTGCGCCGAGCGCCAGCGTGCCTGGGCGGCGACGGAGGTGATGCGCCCGTCGTCCAGGGAGACCACCGGCTGGTGGAGCAGCGCGAACTGGCCTTCGTGCAGTGCGGTGCGCAGCCGTGTGGCCAGCTCCGCCTTGCGCACGACATCGGCCTGCATCTGCGGGGCGTACAGCTCGACGCGGCCCTTGCCCGCGGCCTTGGCGCGGTACATCGCGAGGTCGGCGTTGCGCAGCAGCTCGCCCGCACCAAGACCTGGCTCGGCGAAGGCCACGCCGATGGACGCCGCCACGCGCACGTCGTTGCCGCCGATCGCGTAGGGCTGGGAGAGGGCGATTCTGAGACGGTCCGCGAGTTCGTAGATGTGCTGCTCGCGTGCGGCCTGGTCGCGGGTGCCGTCGCCCACGATCAGCGCGGCGAATTCGTCGCCGCCAAGCCGGGCCGCGCAATCCCCGGACCTGACGGCCTCCTGAAGGCGGCGGGCCGCCTGGATCAGGAGTTCGTCTCCCGCTTGATGGCCGATGGTGTCGTTGACCGCCTTGAAGCCATCGAGGTCGATGAAGAGCACGGCCGTGCCCCGGTCGGTGACTCTGCGGCCGGTGAGCGCCTGGCCGACTCTGCGCGTGAACAGGGCGCGGTTGGGCAGGTCGGTGAGCGGGTCGTGCTCGGCGTTGTGCTGTAACTGCGCCTGGAGACGGACCCGTTCGGTGACGTCGCGGCTGTTGAAGATGAGGCCGCCCTGGTGGCGATTGACCGTGGACTCCACGTTCAGCCAGTCGCCGTCACCGGACTTGAAGCGGCACTCGATGCGGGTCGTCGGCTCTTCCACGGGGTTCGCGGTGAGGAATCTGCGGACCTCGTGGACCACTCTGCCGAGGTCCTCGGGGTGCATGAGCGAGGCCAGTTCGGAACCCATGAGGTCCTCGGCCTCGCGGCCGTAGACCCCGGAGGCGGCCGGGCTCACGTAGCGCAGTATGCCGTTCGGGGCGGCGATCATGATCACGTCGCTCGAACCCTGGACCAGGGAGCGGAAGTGGTTCTCCTTCTGGGCCAGTTCCTGGGTCAGGGTGATGTTGTCCAGGAGCATGATGCCCTGGCGCACCACCAGGGCGAGCACGACCGTGCCCGCGGTGAAGAGCACGACTTCGTCGACGCTGCGGCCGCTGAGCACGTTGTAGAGGATCCCCAACGTGCAGACGGCGGCGGCCAGATACGGCGTGAGCGCGGCAAGGGATCCGGCGATCGGCCGGGTGGCGGCGGGCCGCGCCCCCTTGGGGGCACCGGCGTTCTCCACGCGCGCCTGCTGCGCGTCGTCCGCGTGCTTGGGCCAGGGCACCGCCCAGGGCGCGTAGGCCAGGAGCAGTGACCCGGCGAACCAGCCCGCGTCCAGCATCTGCCCCGAGCGGTAACTGGCGTGCAGCAGGGGGGAGGTGAACATCGCGTCGCACATGACGGTCAGCGCGAGGGCGCCGATCGCGGTGTTCACCGCCGTGCGGTTGGCGGAGGCGCGTCTGAAGTGCAGCGCGAGGACCATGCTGACCAACGCGATGTCGAGCAGCGGGTAGGCGAGCGAGAGCGCGGCGTGCGCGACGCTCTGGCCCTCGAACTGCGCCGTGTGCGCGAGGGCCAGGCTCCAGGAGAGCGTGAGGAGCGAGCCGCCGATGAGCCAGGCGTCGAGGGCCAGGCAGACCCAACCGGCTCTCGTCACCGGGCGCTTGGCGAGCACGAGCAGGCCGATGATGGCGGGCGGCGCGAAGCAGAGGAAGAACAGGTCGGCGAGACCGGGACTTGGCACCGGCCGCTCGAGCACGACCTCGTACCAGCCCCATACGCCGTTGCCCAGGGCCGCCATCGCGGAGGAGAGCGCGAACAGCAGCCATGCGGGTCGAAAGCGGCTTCGACGGGTGCGCGAGTAGCGGAAGCAGGAGACCGCGGCGGTCGCCGCCGCGATGCTCAGACCGAAGTCGCCCATGATCAGGGCGGCTCGGGTCGATCCCCAGCCGAGTGCCGCTCCGGCGGCATATCCGCCGCAGACCACGAGGAGCGCGATCTGCGAGACCAGGCTCACGCCGCCGCCGGAGGCGGGGCGCCGGGCCAGTGGGGAGCCGGGCGGCATCGGTGCCGTCAGGCCTCCGCCGCCGTCCAGGGCGGTGGCGGGTGACGGGCGGGTGCTCACCGGGCCGCCCTGGTCCGTACCGCCCTTGTATCCCTCCGCTTCCCGTGATCTATCGACTCCGGGATCTCGCGTGCGTAACCGTCGCGCAGCCGACTGCGAGCCGGTGCGTGTGAGAGTCGCCGTCGGCAGCTCCGCCGCGTCGGTTCGTTCGCCCATTGGCCGTACATCGCCCGTCGCCCCCCTCGCGTCTGATGCCTTGCCTCGTCCCCGGCGCCGAACGGTCCACGGCGCAGCCCCTGTCGGGACGATACACCAGTCTCGTCACTCAGGGACATAGGTTCTGTACGCTCCGTGACGGCAAGCGGTGTCGTAAACACACGGCGCACGCGCGCGGGTGCGGAGCGTGCTCGAACGCTCCCTGGGCGACTGCGGCTTCGTGCGCTATCGGGTCGTCAGGACCACGTTCCCGAGGGGTTCCCCGGCGACGTGACGGGTCAGTTGGGCGGCGAGCAGGCGCTTGGCGCGGGGCAGGAAGGCAGAGGTCGATCCGCCCACGTGCGGGCTGATGAGCACTCCAGGAGCCTGCCACAGGGGATGACCTGCGGGCAGCGGTTCCGGATCGGTGACGTCCAGGGCGGCGGTGATCCGGCCGCTCTCCAGTTCGGCCAGGAGCGCCTTGGTGTCGACGACGGGGCCGCGCGCGACGTTCACGAGGAGGGCGCCGTCCTTCATTCGGGCCAGGAAGTCGGCGTTGACCAGGCCACGGGAGGTGTCTGTGAGGGGCGTGGAGAGGATGACGACATCGGCTTCGGGCAGCAGCGCCGGCAGTTCGGCGAGCGGGTGCACGGGGCCGCGCTCCGTGGCACGGGCGGAGCGCGCGACGCGCGCCACCCGCGCGCACTCGAAGGGGGCGAGCCGGTCCTCGATGGCGGAACCGATCGATCCGTAGCCCACGATCAGGACGGACTTGTCGGCGAGCGCCGGATAGAACCCGGACCGCCACTCCTCCTGCCGCTGCCCGTCCACGAATCGCGGGATGCCGCGCAAGGAGGCCAGGGTCAGGGTGAGCGCGAGCTCGGCGGTGCTGGCCTCGTGCACCCCCTTGGCGTTGCACAACTGGACGCCTGGCGCGAGGAACTTGAGGCCGGACTGCACGTGGTCGATGCCCGCGGTGAGCGTCTGTACGGCGCGCACGGATGTCATCTCGGGCAGTGGCCGTACGGAGGTCTCCGCACCCTTCAGATAGGGCACCACGTAGAACGCGCAGTCGGCCGGGTCCGCGGGGAAGTCCGGGCCGCCGTCCCAGAAGCGGTAGTTGAGCCCGGCATCGGCTGCTGCGGGCAGGCCTTCGATCTCGTCAGCGGCATAGGGAAGCCATACGTCTGTCGTCATGGTCAGGAGGCTAATGCGCACGGGCCGCACGCCACGTGAGGGGAGGCAGCGGTTACGTTGGGGGCTGCTCGGACATGAAGTGGGGGGCACGGCCAGGTGGACCGCAGGACGATCGGCGCGGCAGCGCTCGAAGTGGGTGCGGTCGGGCTCGGCTGCATGCCGATGAACTGGGCGTACACCGGATCGCGGCAGCGGGGCGAGGAGTCGCTGCGCACCGTGCACGCCGCGCTCGACCAGGGCTCGACCCTGCTCGACACGGCGGACATGTACGGGCCGTTCACCAACGAGCTCCTGGTGGGACGGGCGCTGAAGGAGCGGCGCGGCGAGGCGTTCGTCTCCACCAAGTGCGGGCTCCTGGTGGGCGAGCAGCACATCGTCGCCAACGGCCGCCCCGGCTATGTGAAGCGGGCCTGCGACGCGTCGCTGCGACGGCTGCAGACCGAGACGATCGACCTCTATCAGCTGCACCGCGCCGATCCCGAGGTTCCTGTCGAGGAGACCTGGGGCGCGATGGCCGAACTCGTCGCCGCGGGGAAGGTGCGGGCGCTCGGTCTGTGCGCGGTGGGGGCGCGTGCCTCGCGGCGCGAGGGCCGGGGGCTGCACGAGGGAACGATCCGGCAGCTCGAGCGGGTCCAGCAGGTCTTCCCGGTCAGCGCGGTGGAGGCCGAGCTCTCGGTGTGGTCGCGAGAGGCGCTTGTGACGCTCCTTCCGTGGTGCGCGGCGCGTGGAGTCGGCTTCCTGGCGGCGATGCCGCTGGGGAACGGGTTCCTCACGGGGACGCTGACGCCTGGGCAGGGCTTCGAGCCGGACGACGTACGGGCCCGGCATCCCCGTTTCACCGCCGAGATGATGGCGGCCAACCAGCCGCTCGTGGTGGGCCTTCGCCGGGTGGCCGAGCGGCACGGGGCGACCCCGGCGCAGGTGGCCCTTGCGTGGGTGCTCGCGCAGGGCGGCGCCGTGGTGCCGATCCCCGGGGCCAAGCGGGAGCGCTGGGCGGTGCAGAACGCGGGGGCCGCGTCGGTGCGGCTCACCGGGGCGGACCTCGCGGAGATCGCGGCGCTGCCGTCGGCGATGGGCTCGTGGGACTGATGTCCACGCGTCGGTGAAGCTGAGCTGGGAACCTCTGGGGACCGAGCGGTGTATGAACTGTAGAAGCGCTGCGTCGAAGGGAACCTGATCGTGCAACGACCTGCTGTCACGGCCGCACTGGCCGCCGCCGCCCTTGTGCTCACGGCCGGTTGCTCGTCCGGGGGCGGAGGCACGCCGGGTGACGGAAAGAGCCCGGAGTCGGGCCCCGCGACGGAAGCGACATCCACGGGCAAGGCGCGCGCCGGCGAAGCCCCGCCGGAGAAGGGGTCGGCGAAGGTCGCCAAGACCCTCACCGAGAACCTGAAGTCGCCCTGGGGCCTCGCACCGCTCCCCGGCGGTGACCTCCTCGTGTCCTCACGCGACGAGGGGACCATCACCCGCGTCGACGGAGAGAGCGGCAAGAAGACCGAGCTCGGCTCGGTCCCCGGCGTCTCCCCCGCCGGTGAGGGCGGACTGATGGGCCTTGCGCTCTCCCCTTCGTACGCATCGGACCACATGGTCTACGCGTACTTCACCACCGAGTCGGACAACCGCATCGCCCGCATGCTGTACGACGAGAAGAAGCCCTCAGGTCAGCAGCTCGGCGCACCCGACACGGTCTTCAAGGGCATCCCCAAGGGCACGATCCACAACGGCGGGCGGATCGCCTTCGGCCCCGACAAGATGCTGTACGCGGGCACGGGCGAGACGGGCGACACGGGCCTTGCCCAGGACAAGAAGTCCCTAGGCGGCAAGATCCTGCGCCTGACCCCGGACGGCGAACCGGCCCCCGGCAACCCCTTCGGCGACGACTCCCCCGTCTATTCGTACGGCCACCGCAATGTGCAGGGCCTGGCCTGGGACGAGGACAAGCAGCTCTGGGCGGCGGAATTCGGCCAGGACACCTGGGACGAACTGAACGAGATCAAGGCCGGCGACAACTACGGCTGGCCGGAGGTCGAGGGCAAGGGCGACGAGAAGGGCTTCCACGATCCGGTGGCCCAGTGGAAGACCTCGGAGGCCTCCCCCAGCGGCATCGCCTACGCCGAGGGCTCGATCTGGATGGCGGGCCTGCGCGGCGAGCGCCTGTGGCGCGTTCCGATCCGGGGCGTGGACGGCACCGTGGAGCCCCAGTCCTTCCTGAAGGGCGAGTACGGCCGCCTGCGCACGGTCGTCGCGGCGGGCGGGGACAAGCTGTGGCTGGTGACGAGCGAGACGGACTCCCGGGGCACCCCTGAGAAGGGGGACGACAAGATCCTCGAGGTGACGGTCAAGTAGGGTCCGCGTCGGTCGGCTCGGGTTCCGTCTTCGCCTGCTGCGGCACCCTCACCACCACTTTCCCGGACGTGAGGTCTATCGGGCCGCGCCCGGGGTCGCCGTCGGCCACGTCGACCCGGCTCAGCTCAAGGCGCTTCTCCTCGTCGTCCGTGTGTTTGCGGCCGGGCTGAAAAAGCTCGATCAGATTGAACACTGCGCCTCCTGGCGGCCGAGTTCCTCCTTACCAGCGTAAGCGAGCGCATCCGAAACCCGCCGGGACCGGAAAAGCGCAGGTCAGCCGGTGGGCTGTGTGCTCTCCGCGGGGAAAAGGCGCAGGCGGTGGGCCAGGGCCGCCGCCTCCCCCCGCCCTGCCACGCCCAGCTTGGCGAGGATGTTGGAGACGTGGACGCTCGCCGTCTTGGGGGAGATGAAGAGCTCCTCGGCGATCTGGCGGTTGCTGCGGCCCGCGGCCACGCGGCGCAGCACGTCCCGCTCCCTGCTGGTGAGGCCGAGCGCCTCGGCGGGGTCGACCGGGGTGAGGTGGGCCCTCGCGGTGGCGCGGTCGCCGTCGTGCTCGTTCAGCGTGAGGCGGGCGCGCTGGGCGAGTCCCGAGACGGAATCGGCCAGGGGCCGGGCCCCAAGGCGCTCGGCGGTCTCGCGAGCTTGGCGCAGCAGAGTGGCGGCGCGCTCACGATCCGCTTCGGCGCCCAGGCCTGCGGAGGTGGCGAGGAGGGACTCGGCCAGGCGCAGGCGAGTGCGGGCGAGGTCGTAGGGACGGCCGAGGGGTTCGAAGGCGGCGACCGTGGCGGACCAGTCGTCGGGGGCGTCGCGGTCCTCGGCGCGCAGCAGCTCGGCGCGTACCCACTTCTCGTAGGCGACCCAGACCGGGACCGGTGAGGGGAGCTTCTTGGCGGCTCGTCGAATGCTTTCGACTGCCTCGGTCCTGCCGGGTTCGGCGGCGGGCAGGCCGCGCGTATCGGCCTCCGAGGTGGCGGCGGCCAGCAGCAGGGGCCAGGTGTAGCGCTGGGTGCCGGGCGCGAAGCCCGTGGCCAGGGCCTGTTCGAGCTCGGTGCGCGCCGCGGCGACACCGGCCGCGCGGTCTGTGCCGGCCGCCGCGATACCGAGGGCGGCGGTGACCATGGGCAGGGAGTACTGCGGCATGAGGCCGTGCAGCCCGTACTGATCGCGGGCCAGCGTCAGTTGGGCAGCGGCTTCGGGTACGTCGCCGCGGCCGAGGGAGACGACAGCGAGGTGCAGGGCCGCCCCTGCCCGTGGTTTGACACCGAGCGCGCCACGGCGGGCCGCCTCGCTGGCGTCGACCGCCTCGTCCCAACGGCCCAGCGAGATCAGGGTCTCCGCCTTGTTGTTCTGGACCCAGCTCTCGGTGTCCGTGAGTCCGTACTTCCGGCAGAGCGCGAGCCCCTGGTCGCTGACCTCCAGGGATTCGAGGGAGCGGCCCGAGCCCTCCAGTACGGACGGCAGGTTGACATGGATGTGCGGGATCCGGGAGACGAGGCCGGGCGGCGCCACGCACCGGTCCCTGACCGCGTACATCTCCGCAAGGCCGTGCTCGACGTCGCCCGCGTCGACCAGGAGCCCGCCGAGGATGAGCCGGGCGTTGAGTTCGATCTCCTCGGCCTTGACCATCCGGGCGTACTCGACGGCGCGTTGGGCCGCCGCCAGGGTCTGAGCCCCGGGGTTGTGGAGCATGCCCCAGGAGGCGACGTTGGTAAGGACCTCGGCGTGCACCTCGGACGGCGGAAGCCCGCGGACCAGTTCCTGCGCGGTGGCGATCTCCGCCCAGCCGTCGCCGCGGGCGAGCGTCGAGGTGAGGCGGGAGCGCTGGATCCAGAACCAGGCGGCGCGAAGGGGATCTTGCTCGTCCTCGAGGATCCGCAGCGCACGCTTGGTGATCTTCAGGGCGCGCTCGCGCTCACCGCAGAGGCGACCGGCGACGGCGGCCTCCGCCATGAGGTCGAGGTAGCGCAGCGGGGTGGTCTCGGGGTCGCAGCCGCAGGGGGGATAGACCTCGGCGTAGTCGAGGGGGCGCAGTTCGAGGCGTACGTCATCGGGGGCGCCGTCCCACAGCTCCATCGCCCGTTCGAGGAGGCGCAGTTGCTCGGAGTACGCATAGCGGCGGCGGGCTTCGACGGAGGCGCGCAGGACGGCGGGGAGCGCCTTCGCGGCGTCGTGCGTGTGGTACCAGTAGCTGGCGAGGCGGGCGGCACGCTGGTCGTCGGCGACGAGTGAGGGGTCGGCCTCAAGTGCCGTGGCGAAACGGCGGCTGATCCGGGAGCGTTCACCGGGCAGCAGGTCGTCGCCGACGGCCTCGCGCACCAGGGAGTGCCGGAAGCGGTAGCCGTCTCCGTCGGGCGACGGCAGAAGTATGTTGGCGCCGACGGCGGCCCGCAGCGCCTCGATCAGGTCGTCCTCGGCGAGCCCGGCGACCGCGGCGAGCAGCGGGTACTCGACGGTCGAGCCGCCCTCGGCGACGATCCTCGCCACCCGCTGGGTGTCCTCGGGCAGCCCCTCGACGCGTACGAGGAGGAGGTCGCGCAAGGAGTCCGTGAGGCTCGCGCAGCTGCCGCCGTGCGAGGCGACCGCGAGCTCCTCGACGAAGAAGGCGTTGCCGTCCGAGCGGTCGAAGATGTCGTCCACCAGGGACTGCGCGGGCTCGGCGCTGAGGATACCCGCCATCTGGCGGGCGACCTCGCCCTTGCTGAAGCGGGCCAGTTCGATGCGCCGCACCGTACGCAGGCGGTCGAGCTCGGCGAGGAGCGGGCGCAGCGGGTGGCGGCGGTGGATGTCGTCGGCGCGGTAGGTGGCGACGACGACGAGGCTGCCGCTGCGCAGCGTGCGGAAGAGGTAGGCGAGGAGGTGGCGGGTGGAGGCGTCGGCCCAGTGCAGGTCCTCCAGGGCGATGACCACCGTGCGCTCTGCGGCGAGCCGCTCCAGGAGGCGGACGGTCAGCTCGAAGAGGCGGGCCATGCCTTCCTCGTCGTGGTTGGCGTCGGTGCCGCGCAGGCGCTGCGGGGCCTCACCCAGTTCGGGCAGGAGCCTGGCGAGCTCGCCCTCCTGGTCGGCAGCGGCGGCGTCCACCTCGCCGGGGAGCTGGCGGCGCAGGGAGCGCAGGGCGCTGGAGAAGGGGGCGAAGGGAAGGCCGTCCGCGCCGATCTCCACGCAGCCGCCGAGCGCGACGACGGCTCCTTCGGCGCGGGCCGCCGCGGTGAACTCCTCGATGAGGCGGGTCTTGCCGACGCCCGCCTCGCCGCCGAGGAGCAACGCCTGCGGCTCGCCCGTGCCGGGGGTTGTCCCCTTGGCGCGGGCGAGCGCGTCGTTCAGAACGCCCAGCTCATCGGCGCGGCCGATGAACACGGGGCTTACGGACCTGGTCTCCACAGCCGTGAGCATCGCACAGGGTGTGATGCTCACGGCAGCGGATATCCCGGGGGCTTCAGCAGGCGCTGCGGTGGCCGCTTCAGCAGGCGCTTCGGTGAGGGGTGCAGCAGGCGCTCCGGTGGGCGCCTCCGCCTTCATCAGGCGGCTCGGGTGAAGCTGATCCTCCGCTGGGCCCTGCTCACCCGCCCCTCGGTGTCGTGGCGGGCCGAACGGCGCTCGGCGCGGCGGGTCGCCTTGGCCTCACGGGCCTGGCGCAGGAGGCGGCGGCGGTCGGCCTCGCGGGCGAGGTCGGCGGCGCGCAGCTGGTGCATTTCGTACTCGAACATGAGAACTCCCTGGCTACTGACGTGGGTTTCGGCTTCGCGGTCCGTGATCCGCTGTTCGCGGATCCCGTCTTGCGATGCCTCTACTTTCGTCTGCCAGGGAGGGTCGGCACATCGGGAGAGTGCCGCATCTTGAGGGGGTGGGGGGCCTTAGGCGAGTGGGCCGGGGCCTTAGGTCCTACCTACGCGCCTAAGGACCCCGCTACCTCACGTGCCGTTGACCGCGTGCCATTAACTCGTCGACGGCAGCCCGTAGATCAGGTCCGAGTACTTGGCGATGGCAAGCAGCAGGCCGATGACGCCGAGGACGACACCCGCCCAGGCCACCGACTTGATCCACGGCGCCTGTACCTGGTCGGGGGCGCCGAACGCGGGCCTGACCAGGACGACGAACCCGACGACCAGTGCGACGAGCGCGAAGGATCCGGCGATCAGCGCCGTGATCTGCCAGGAGTCGCCGTACAGGGCCTGGATCTGGTCGGCGACGCTCGCCGACTGCTTGGTCTCGAGCTGCCCGACGATGTTCGAGCGCGCCGCGGCGACGGTGCCGAGCCAGCCACCGGAGAGGCCGATCACACCGAGGGCGGCGGAGACGACGGCCGCGGCGCCCTGGAAGACGCCACCGGACTTGGCCGGAGCGACCTCTTCGACGACGACGAGGTCGTCGGCGTCGTCATCGGTGTCGTCGACGTCGTCGGCCTTGTCGGCCTTGACGGCATCCGCCGTCACGGCGTCCGTGGTGGTGTCGTCCACGGCGTCCGCAGCCTCCGCATCCGCGGGCTTTGCGGGCTTCGCGGCCGCCTCGGCCGCGATCTCGTCCTCTGTCTTAGTTCCCATGCTCCGCACCGTACGGACGGAGTCTGAGAGGTTTCTTAACGAGCTGCTTCCCCGCCGGCGGAGCCCCCGGCCGAGCCCCCGGAACCCGCCGTCTCACGCGCCTTTCGCCACTGTGGTGCGAGCACCGACCACACCTCCATGTCGTGCCGCACCCCCTGCCAGGGGAAGCTCTCCCGCAGCACTCCGTCCCTGGTCATCCCGAGCCGCTCGGCCACCGCGATGCTGCGGTCGTTGGCCGAGGAGACCATCCACTCCACGCGGTGCATGCCGCGCGCGTCGACCGCCCAGTCGATGAGGACCCGGCTCGCCCTGGTGATCAGGCCGTGCCCGGCTGCGGAGGGCTCGAGCCAGACGCCGAGCTCGCAGCTCTCCGTGGCCGTGTCGAAGATCCGGAAGAAGATTCCGCCGACGAGCGTGTCGTTCAGCCAGATGCCGTAGAGGTGCCCCGTGTCGGCGGCCTTCTTGTCGGCGTGCGCCTGGAGGCGCTCCCGAGCCGATTCGAGGTCCGTCACCAGCGCGGTCAGGGGTACCCACGGCGCCGTGTAGTCGCGCGCCCGCTCGATGTGCGCGAGGAACTCCTGTGCCTGCCACGGCTCAATGGGCCGCAGCTCAGCGCCCTCGCCCAGCGATATCGCGAACATCCCGCTCCTTCGTCCCGTCCGGCATTACGGGGATCCTCGCACCAGGGACGGTTTTGCTCGAACGACTTTCCGGCGGCTCGATGCTGATGCGGGGCAGCCAGCGGTCGAGGCCGCGCGGCAGCCACCAGTTGGCGCCGCCCAGCATGTGCATCAGGGCGGGCACCAGCAACGTACGCAGGACGAAGGCGTCGAGTGCGACCGCCGCAGCGAGGCCGATGCCGAACATCGCGATGACCCGGTCGCCGCTCAGGACGAAGGCGAGGAAGACCGAGATCATGATGACGGCCGCGGAGTTGATCACGCGGCTCGTCTCGGCGAGGCCGACCCGCACGGCCCGCCGGTTGTCGCCGGTCTCGAGCCATTCCTCGTACATCCGGCTGACCAGGAAGACCTGGTAGTCCATGGAGAGCCCGAAGAGGACGGACACCATGATCACGGGCAGGAAGGGTTCGATCGGCCCGGCCGAGCCGAGGCCGAGCAGCTCGCTCCCCCAGCCCCACTGGAAGATCGCGACGACGACCCCGAAGGCCGACGCCACCGCCGCCACGTTCATCGCGGCGGCCTTCAGGGGGATGCCGATGGACCGGAAGGCGAGGAGCAGCAGGACGCAGCCGAGGCCGATGACCACGCCCACGAAGAGGGGCAGCTTGCCGACGATGATCTCCGCGAAGTCGTCGTAGCTCGCCGTGACGCCGCCGACCCGCAGGTCGAGTGCCGTGTCGGCCTCGGCCCTCGGGAGCACGTCGTCGCGCAGCCGGTCGACGAGCTCGCTGGTGCGCTGCGACTGGGGGGACGAGTCCGGTACGACGGTGACGTAGGCGGCCGTGCCGTTCGCGTCGTACGTGACGGGGCTGACGGAGGCGACGCCCTCGGTCGATTCGAGCGTGGGGACGAGGTTGGTGAGGGCGAGCCTGTCGCCCGCTCCTTCGACGTCGGTGACGAGCGTGAGCGGGCCGTTCACGCCGGGGCCGAAGCCGTGCGCGAGGAGGTCGTAGGCCTGCCGGGTGGTGGCCGACGCCGGGTTGTTGCCCTGGTCGGAGGTGCCCAGGTGCAGGGAGAGCGTGGGCAGGGCGAGCAGCGCCATCACGGCGACGGCGACACCGCCGAGCAGCTTGGGGTGGCGCTCCACGAAGGCGGACCAGCGGGCGGCGAGCCCGGTGGGCAGCTCCGGGGCCGGGCCGTGCTCGGCGAGGGCGCGCCGTTCGCGGCGGCTGAGCGCGCGCGGGCCGATCCAGGAAAGGAGCGCGGGGAGCAGGGTCACCGACGCGGCGACCGTGAGGAGCACGGTCAGTGAGCCCGCGATGGCGACGCCGTTGAGGAAGCTGAGCCGCAGGATGAGCATGCCGAGCAGGGCGATGCACACGGTGGCGCCCGCGAAGACGACCGCGCGTCCGGTGGTGGTGACGGCGCGTTCCGCGGCGACGGCCACCGGGAGGCCCTGCTTGAGGCCCTTGCGGTGTCTGGTCACGATGAAGAGCGCGTAGTCGATGCCGACGCCGAGCCCGATCAGGGTGCCCAGCATCGGTGCGAAGTCCGCGACGGTCATCAGGTGCCCGAGCAGCACGATGCCCGCGTACGCCGTGCCGACCGACACGAGGGCCGTGGCGATGGGCAGTACGGATGCGGCGAGCGAGCCGAAGGCGAGGAAGAGCACCACGGCGGCGACGGCGACCCCGACGATCTCGGCGGTCTGCGCGCTCTTGGACTCGGTGAGGCCGACGGCGCTGCCGCCGAGCTCGACGTCCAGACTGTCCGACCCCGCGGCCTTCGCCGTGTCCACGAGGGCCTGTGCGTCCGCCTTGTCGATGGCGTCGGCCTGTTGGTGGAAGGTGACGGTCGCGTACGCGATGCGCGCGTCGGCACTGATCTGTGCGGCACCGCGCTCGCTGTACGGACTGCTGACGGAGGCCACCGCGGGCATGCGCTCGATCTTGTCGAGGGCGCCGGTCACCGTCTGCTCGACGTCGGCCGCGCGCACCGTCGTCCCCGCCTCGGTCCGCCAGACGACGGTGTTGCTGTCGCCGCCGAGTCCTTCGAAGCCCTCGTTCAGGAGCTGGGTCGCACGGCCTGACTCGGTACCCGGCACCTCGTAGTCGTTCGAGTACGCGGATCCGGTGACGGCCGCGGCGCTCGCGGCGCCGCCGAGGGCGAGAAGCCAGAGCAGCACGGCCAGGAGGCGATGCTTCACACACCACCGTGCGAGTGCTGCCACCGACTGGCTCCCTGTACTGGTTCGTGGATCTTTATCGGGAACAGTCTTGAATGCACTGAACAGCCCGCAAAGAACGTTTGAGAGGCGACTTGGGCGCCAGAAGCACTTTGACAGCACCCGGAGATCGTTGGTCCCGTTCGTGGCTTTCCTCACAAGTTCACACAACGGTGTGCGAGGCCCCATCGGGGCCTCGCACACCCTCAGAACTGGGGATTCAGCCCGACACGCTCGCGCGTCCGTTCTCTATGTGCCCCATCAGACGGCGCCGGAAAGCAGGTTCGCCCGCCGCCGTGGCCTGAATGTCGTACCAGCCGTGCTCGTCGTCCGTGTGCCAGGCGATCGTGCGGCTGCTGCCGCCCTTGACGCGGACGACCCGCGTCCGCCTCCTGACGTCGCCCTCGTCCACATATCCGACCGGCTCGACCGTGAAGACGAGCTCCTTGCGGCCCCGGTTGGCCAGGGTGACGTGGAGCTCGCGCCGGGTGATCGCGGAGGCGAGCTGCGCCTTGCCGTCCTTGCCGCCCGCGAACTCGCGCCGGAAGCCGTTGGGCCCCGTGATCGTGAAGGCGTACGCGTCCTTGGACACCGGGACGGTCCAGGAGCCTTCGCGCACGACGTCCTTGTGCTGCGGGACCTTGAACTCGTCGGCGTACGGATAGAGCGCGAAGTGGGCACTGGAGCGGCCGCCGTTGCGCAGCCGCACCGAGAGGGCGCCGCTCTCGCCCGGCTTCACGTACGCGTCGGGCTGGTAGGGCAGCGGCCGGGCGCGGCGGGTGCCGGACTCCTGGACCGGCATGGACTGCTTCAGGGGCGGCTGCGGTGACCAGCGGCCGCTGAACGCCGGGATGGCGCCGGGCTTTTCGACCTCGGGCTGCCGGTGTCCTCGCTTGAAGTCGAAGGCGCCGGTGAGGTCGCCGGTGACCTTGCGGCGCCAGGCGCTGATGTTGGGTTCGCGCACGCCGGTCCACTTCTCGAGGAAGCGCACGACGGAGGTGTGGTCGAAGACTTCGGAGGTGACGTAGCCGCCGACGGTCCAGGGCGAGACGACGAGCATGGGCACGCGCACACCAAGGCCGGTCGGCTTGCCCTCCCAGCGCTCCTCCTGCTCCTCGGCGCTGTCACCGCCGGGGACGGGCGGCGGGACGTGGTCGAAGAAGCCGTCGTTCTCGTCGTAGTTGATGAAGACGGCGGTGCGGCGCCAGACCTCGGGGTGCGAGGCGAGGGCGTCGAGGACCTTGTAGACGATGGTCGCGCTGTGGATCGGCGAGGAGACGCTGGGGTGCTCGGAGTCCAGGGCGGACGGCACCAGATAGCTGACCTTGGCCAGTTTGCCGCCCGCGACGTCCTTGGCGAACTCCTCCGCGAGCTTGCCGGTGGGCACGCGGCGCAGGGCGCGCTCGAAGAGGGACTTCTCCGCCTTGGTGAGGGTGGCGACGCCCTCCTCCAGGGTGGCGAGCAGCTTCGCGCGCTCGGCGTCGTCCTTGGCGTCGCGGACCTTGGCGTAGAAGGCCTCCATGTAGGTCAGGCCGGTCTTGGCGAGGACCTTGCGGGCGATGGCCTTGAAGGTGGTGAAGAACTCGATCTGGTTGTCGGTGAAGTTCTCCCACTCCGTGTACGTCCGCCAGCTCACGCCCGCCTTCTCCAGGCGCTCGGCGTACGTCCCCCAGTCGTATCCGGGGTGTGTCCCCTCGTCGTACGCGTCGTTGCCGACGGCCCGCTTCCCGTTCGCCTCGTAGCCCGTCTTGCCGCTCCACAGGTGGTTGCGGTTGGGGCTCGTGGAGGTGTGGATGGACGAGTGGTAGGCGTCGCAGACGGTGAAGGTGTCGGCGAGTTCGTAGTGCAGGGGGATGTCTTCGCGCGTGTAGTACGCCATCGTCGCGGCGGTCTTGGCGGTGATCCAGCCGTCCGACCAGCCGTCGTGCCAGGCCTTGGCGCCGCCGCTCCAGGAGTGGTCGAGGGCACCGATGTACTGCAGGTCCTTCTTCTGCGCCGCCGCGGCCTCGCGCACGGGGAAGGGCAGGACGGTGCTCAGGACGCCCGGCTGCTCGAACACGGACTTCCCACTCGGGAGCCGGACGGCGTTGCGGTCACCGAAGCCGCGTACGCCGCGCAGCGCGCCGAAGTAGTGGTCGAAGGACCTGTTCTCCTGCATCAGGATGACGACGTGCTCGATCGAGTCGAGCCCGCCGCCGCCGCGTTCGGGCCGATCCCGGTCCTGTGCAAGTGCCTGCTGCAGTGACGGCGGCAGGAACGATCCGACGGTGGCGGCGCCGAGCGCGCCTCCGCCAACTGCCATCAGCCGCCTGCGAGATATCTCCGGGGACACGTACGACCTCCAGTCGACGGCCAATGGTTCTCTGCTGATCCATTAGCCTGCTCGGCCGGGACGGTAGTGAAGTCTGGTTTCCCTGTGAAGACTTGGGGACGAAGTCGGCGTGAACGGAGGCGCCCGAGTACGTACGTACGGACTCGGTCAGCCGATCAGCAGCCCCGCCCAGAGCGCGACGGTCGACGCCGCGAGGATGACGGGCACGGTCAGGACGCCGAGCAGAGTGAACGTCCGCAGCTCGGCGTCCGTGCCGTGGTCGTGCAGGATGCGGCGCCACAGGAGGGTGGCGAGCGAGCCGACGTACGTCAGGTTCGGGCCGATGTTGACGCCGATGAGCGCGGCGAGGACGGGGCCGGGACCAGCGGGGGCGACGGCGGGCAGGAGAGCGAGAATCGCGGGCAGGTTGTTGATGAGGTTGGCGAGTACGGCGGCGAGGCCCGCGATCGCGAGCAGCGCGGGCAGCGAGGTGCCGTCCGGCAGGATCCACTCGATGCCGGAGCCGAGGCCGTTGTCGACGACCGCCTTGACGACGATGCCGAGCGCGAGCACGAACAGGCAGAACAGGGGGTTCGCGGAGCGGACGAGTGCGGGGGCGGTCGTGCGTCCGCGCAACAGCGCACGGCCCGCGAGCACGGCTGCTCCCGCGAGGGCGGCCCAGAGGGGTTCGAGGCCCACGAACGAGGTCACGACGAACCCGGCGAGCGTGAGCCCGAGGACGACCAGGGTGAACACCGGCACGGGGGTCGGCTCGGTCTCCTTGGGCTCAAGGGCGCCCGCGGCCAGATCTCCGGCGAAGTACCGCCGGAACGCCACGTACTCGATGCCGATGGCAACCAGCCACGGCAACGCCATGAGCAGGGCGAACCGCGTGAAGGTGAGCCCGCTGGCGGTCAGGGCGAGGAGGTTGGTGAGGTTGGAGACGGGCAGCAGGAGCGACGCCGAGTTGGCCAGGTGGGCGGTGGCGTAGACGTGCGGACGCGGCCTTGCCCCGACGCGGGCGGCGGTGGCGAAGACGACCGGGGTGAGCAGAACGACGGTGGCGTCCAGGCTCAACACCGCGGTGATCACTGCGGCGACGCCGAAGACCCCGCCGAGCAGCGCCTTGGTCCGCCCGCCGCAGAGCCGGGCGACGAGATCCCCGGCGGCGGCGAAAAGCCCGTCGTCCGCGCACAGCTGCGCGAGCACGAGCACGGCGGCGAGGAACCCCACCACCGGCAACAGACTCTCGACCTGCGCGAGCGCGTCCCGCGGCGAGACGGCCCCGAGCACCACGACAAGCCCGGCGGCGGGCAACGCGGCGGCGGCCTCGGGCCACTGCCGGGGCCGTACGACGGCAAACGCGAGCACGGCGAGCAGCAGGCCGACGGAGAGGATCTCGGCGGTGACGGTGTTCAGGGGGACGCTCCGTGGCCCGGGTGGGGCGGTGGTTCGGGTGCGGCGGTGGTTCGGACGGCCAAGTGCTCAGCAGCATGACACGGGACTCCGGTGCACCCTCACGAACAGGCTTCGACCGCGTGCGTACGCGAGGGAAGCCTGCCCCACCCCGGCACGCGTGTGGGGCGACGCCCTCTCGGTGCGCCGCCCCACATCACGTACGAGATCTCGTACGGGCAAGAGGACTCAGCCCTCCACGCCCAGCTTCTCCAGGATCAGTTCCTTGACGCGGGCCGCGTCGGCCTGGCCCCGGGTTGCCTTCATGACCGCGCCGACCAGTGCGCCGGCCGCCGCGACCTTGCCGCTGCGGATCTTGTCGGCGATGGCGGGGTTGCCCTCGATCGCCTCGTCCACGGCGGTCGTCAGGGCGCCCTCGTCCGACACGACCTTCAGGCCGCGCTTCTCGACGACCTCGTCCGGCGTGCCTTCGCCGGCGAGGACGCCCACGAAGACCTGACGGGCCAGCTTGTCGTTCAGTTCGCCCTTGGCGACGAGCTCGGCGACCCGGGCGACCTGCACCGGGGTGACCGGGAGCTCGTCGAGCGCCTTGCCCGTCTCGTTGGCGTTGCGGGCCATCTCGCCCATCCACCACTTGCGCGCGGCAGCCGAGTCGGCGCCCGCCTCGATGGTGGCGACGATCGGGTCGACCGCACCCGCGTTCAGCATCGACTGCATGTCGTGCTCCGTGACACCCCACTCCTCACGGAGGCGGTTGCGGCGCACGCGCGGCATCTCGGGGAGACCGGCACGCAGCTCCTCGACCCACGTACGGGCCGGGGCCACCGGGACGAGGTCGGGCTCCGGGAAGTACCGGTAGTCCTCGGCGTTGTCCTTGATGCGGCCCGACGTCGTGGAGCCGTCCTCCTCGTGGAAGTGACGGGTCTCCTGGATGATCGTGCCGCCGTCGTTCAGGACGGCCGCGTGGCGCTGGATCTCGAAGCGCGCCGCACGCTCCACGGAACGGAGCGAGTTGACGTTCTTCGTCTCCGAGCGCGTACCGAACTCCTCGCGCCCGTGCGGGCGCAGGGACAGGTTGACGTCGCAGCGCATCTGGCCCTTGTCCATGCGGGCCTCGGAGACGTCGAGCGCCTTGATGACCTCGCGCAGCTCGGCGACGTACGCCTTGGCGACCTCGGGAGCCCGCTCGCCCGCGCCCTCGATCGGCTTGGTGACGATCTCGATGAGCGGGATACCGGCGCGGTTGTAGTCAAGGAGCGAGTGCGAGGCGCCGTGGATACGGCCCGTCGCGCCGCCCACGTGCGTGGACTTGCCGGTGTCCTCCTCCATGTGGGCGCGCTCGATCTCCACACGGAAGATCTCGCCGTCCTCCAGCTGGACGTCCAGATAGCCGTTGAAGGCGATCGGCTCGTCGTACTGAGAGGTCTGGAAGTTCTTCGGCATGTCCGGATAGAAGTAGTTCTTCCGGGCGAAGCGGCACCACTCGGCGATCTCGCAGTTCAGCGCGAGGCCGATCTTGATGGCCGACTCGATGCCGATCTCGTTGACGACCGGCAGCGCGCCGGGCAGTCCGAGACAGGTCGGGCAGGTCTGGCTGTTGGCGTCCTGCTTCAGCTCCGTGGAGCAGCCGCAGAACATCTTCGTCTTGGTGCCCAGCTCGACATGGACCTCAAGGCCCATGACGGGGTCGTACGTCGCGAGGGCATCCTCGTACGACACCAGGTCAGTCGTGACAGTCACGGTGAAACTTTCCCTCTCAACCCAGCAGGACGTCGTCGTCGCCGAGCTTCTTCAGCTCACGAAAGAGCAGAGCGAGGCCGGTGGCGATGGCGGCGGCGGAGACAGCGGCGTCGACGAGCCGGAGCGTGTCGTTGTCCTTGCGGGCCGTGCGGGCCTGCTTGACGACGGAGATCGCGCCGAAGGCGGTCGTGGCGATCGACAGGTACGCGCCGGGCTTGGACTTCTTGAAGCCCTGGGCCTTGGCAGTCATGGGACTCACAGTGACGGTGCCTCCTCAAGCAGCGGGTGCCCCCACCTTTCCACGAAGGCGGCCTCTACGGCAGCGCCCACCTTGTAAAGGCGGTCGTCCTTCATGGCCGGGGCGATGATCTGCAGCCCGACGGGCAGGCCGTCCTCCGGCGCGAGGCCACAGGGCAGCGACATGGCGGCGTTGCCCGCCATGTTCGACGGGATGGTGCACACGTCCGCAAGGTACATCGCCATCGGGTCGTCGGCGCGCTCGCCGATCGGGAAGGCGGTGGTCGGCGTCGCGGGCGAGACGATCACGTCAACCTGCTCGAAGGACTTCTCGAAGTCCTTCGTGATCAGGGTGCGGACCTTCTGGGCGCTCCCGTAGTACGCGTCGTAGTAGCCGGAGCTAAGTGCGTACGTGCCCAGGATGATGCGGCGCTTGACCTCGTCGCCGAAGCCCGCCTCGCGGGTGAGCGCGGTGACGTCCTCGGCGGACTTCGTGCCGTCGTCGCCGACGCGCAGGCCATAACGCATGGCGTCGAAGCGGGCCAGGTTGGACGAGCACTCGCTCGGCGCGATCAGGTAGTACGCGGAGAGCGCCAGGTCGAAGGACGGGCAGTCGAGCTCGACGATCTCGGCGCCGAGCTCCTTGAGCAGCGCCACGGACTCCTGGAAGCGCTGGACGACACCGGCCTGGTAGCCCTCGCCCGCGAACTGCTTGACGACACCGACGCGCATGCCCTGTACGGAGCCGTTGCGGGCCGCCTCGACAACCGCGGGGACCGGGGCGTCGATGGACGTCGAGTCGAGCTCGTCGTGGCCTGCGATGACCTCGTGCAGGAGCGCGGCGTCCAGGACCGTGCGGGCGCAGGGGCCGCCCTGGTCGAGGGATGACGAGAACGCCACCATGCCGTAGCGCGAGACGCCGCCGTACGTGGGCTTGACGCCGACCGTGCCGGTGACGGCCGCGGGCTGGCGGATGGAGCCGCCGGTGTCCGTGCCGATGGCGAGGGGGGCCTCGTACGAGGCGATGGCGGCGCTGGAGCCGCCGCCGGAGCCGCCGGGGATGCGGGTGAGGTCCCACGGGTTGCCGGTGGGGCCGTACGCGCTGTTCTCGGTGGAGGACCCCATGGCGAACTCGTCCATGTTGGTCTTGCCGAGGATGACGACGTCGGCTTCCTTCAGCTTGCGCGTGACGGTCGCGTCGTACGGCGGGATCCAGCCTTCGAGGATCTTGGAACCGACCGTGGTCGGGATGCCCTCGGTGGTGAAGATGTCCTTGAGCGCGAGGGGTACGCCGGCCAGCGGGCCGAGCTTCTCGCCCTTCTCGCGCTTGGCGTCGACGGCGCGGGCCTGCGCGAGGGCGCCCTCGCGGTCGACGTGCAGGAAGGCGTGCACCTTCTCGTCGACGGCCTCGATGCGGGCGAGGTGGGCCTCGGTGACCTCGACGGCCGTGAGCTCGCCGGAGGCGACCTTGGCGGCGATGTCGGCTGCGGTGAGCCTGATGATGTCGATCTTGCTGTCCGTCATGGTGGGTTAGTCCTCCCCCAGGATCTGCGGCACCTTGAAACGCTGCTGCTCTTGTGCCGGGGCTCCGGAGAGCGCCTGCTCGGGGGTGAGCGACGGACGGACCTCGTCCGCGCGCATGACGTTCGTCAGCGGCAGCGGGTGGGAGGTCGGCGGTACGTCTTGGTCGGCGACCTCGGAGACGCGGGCGACCGCGCCGATGATGTCGTCGAGCTGTCCGGCGAAGTGGTCGAGCTCTTCGTCCTTCAGCTCAAGACGTGCTAGGCGGGCGAGGTGGGCGACCTCCTCGCGCGTAATGCCAGGCATGCGGCGATCCTCTGGGGGTGAGTGTGTGGTTTGTGGCCCAATCCTATGGGGCCACACCCCGTACACGTGAAACGGATTCCCCCCGGGGGCCTCCACGCCGGTCCCGATGGAGACCTCGCGGCTACTTCGCCACGTTCGCCCGAGCCTCCGCCGCCGCCTGCTCCTCCGCCGCGATGTCCACCGGCCTGCGCCATCCGCGCGAGCCCCGCGCCCGCAGCCAGGCGGTGGTCTCGTCCGGCGGCATCGCCGCGGCGACGAGCCAGCCCTGCACCGCGTCGCAGCCCAGATCGCGCAACCGCTCCCACGTCTCGTCGTCCTCGACGCCCTCGGCGACGACGAGCAGCCCCAGGGAGTGCGCGAGGTCGACGGTGCAGCGGACGATCTCCGCGTCTTCGTTGTCCACCGCGAGCCGCGCCACGAAGGAACGGTCGATCTTCAGCTCGCTCACCGGCAGCCGCCGCAGATGGACCAGGGACGAGTACCCCGTGCCGAAGTCGTCGAGCGACATCTTGACCCCGTGACCGGTCAGCCCTGCCAGGGTGTCGGCGGCCCGCTGCGGGTCCTCAAGGAGCACGTGTTCCGTTATCTCCAGCTGCAGCGCACCCGGAGGAACGCCGTGGCGTGCCAGGCGCGCGGCGACGGCGCCCGCGAAGCCGGGGGTGTGGACGTCGCGCGGCGACACGTTCACCGCGACGGGGACCTTGAGCCCCATCGCCTGCCACTTCGCCACCTGGCCGAGGGCGGTCTCCAGGACGTACTCCGTCAGGTGCGGCATGAGCCCGGACGACTCGGCTATGGCGATGAACTCGTCCGGCGGCACCTTCCCGCGCTCGGGATGCACCCACCGCACCAGCGCCTCGAGCCCCGCGACGCGGCCGTCGAACTGGACCTTCGGCTGGTAGTGGAGCTCGACGTCACCCGCGTCGAGCGCGCGGCGCAGATCGCCCAACAGGCCGAGACGGTCGGGAGTGTTGGAGTCACGCTTGGACTCGTACACCTCGACGCCCGTGCGGTCCCGCTTGGCCTGGTACATCGCGACGTCCGCGCGCCGCAGCAGGCCTTCCGCGTCCATCGCGTGGTCGGGGAAGACGGCGAGCCCCGCGCTGGCCTCCAGGACCAGCGTCAGACCGTCGAGGTCTAAAGGCGAGCCGAGGGCGGCGACCAGCGACCGCGCCACACGGGTGGCCGACGTCGTGGAGTCGGTGACCGGAAGCAGGACGGCGAACTCGTCGCCGCCGAGCCGGGCGGCCTCCGCGCCGCGCGGCAGCGCGAGCCTCAGCCGGTCGGCGATCTGCAGCAGAAGACGGTCGCCCGCGAGATGGCCGAGGGTGTCGTTCACCGAACGGAAACGGTCCATGTCGATCAGCATCAGGGCGGAGCGCGCCCCGATCCGCTCGGCGTCGTCCAGAGCCGTCCAGGTCCGCTCGAGGAGCCACTGCCGGTTGGGCAGGCCCGTGAGCGGGTCGCGCAATTGCTCCTCGGCCCTGGCCCGCGCGATCCACAGCGTCGAGTCGAGCGCGACGAGGGGGATCGCGAAGAGCGGCAGCATGATGGGCGTCGAGGCGGCGACGACGCAGATCAGCGGTGCGATGCCGAGCAGCGCGACGCCGACGAGGCCCTGGCGGACCAGGGCCGTACGGGTGACCGTGGGCAGGGCGCCGGTGCGCGGTGCGTGGACGTACCAGAGCAGGACCCGGGTGACGACGAGATAGCCGAGGGCGGCGAGCACCACCTCGGGCAGCGAGTACAGGTCCCAGGTCTCGGGCAGCCAGGGCGACTGCGCCGAGGGCGCGGTGCCGAACGCGGCCATGGCGAGCGCGCCCGCGCCGATGCCGAGGATGTCGATGGCGCCGTGCAGGATGCCCTGCCGCCAGCGGTGGCGGCGCGCGACGCCGACCAGGACGACGACAGTGAGGCTGACCATTCCGGCGGGCACCCAGCCGTAAAGGAGGAGGACGGCGACGGTGAGCGCGCCGCCCGATCCTGTGCCGCCCCACCAGCGGTCGCGGCCGAGCGCGACGAGGTGACCGACGATGAGGCCGGTGAGGATGGCGAGTGACCAGCCGACCGTGCCGGAGGGGAACAGGTCGTCGCGGCCGGTGGACGCGAGGAAGAAGCCCGCGCCGAGCACCGCCGCGGCGAGCGTGACGACGGCAACCGGAAGCACTGGCCAAGGGTCGTGCTCACCGGACGCGTCGTCCGCGTCGTGTGCCTCGGAGCCGCGCCAGAGCGTCCTGCGCCGCCCGTCGGTGCCGCTCTGGGCGGAACAGGGTCCTGCGGCATCCCTGCCGCCCGGTGTCTCGCCCACGCCGAGCTCCTGTGTGCCGTACCCGCCGACGGTGCTCCATGCGCGTTCGCGCCGCTCAACTGCGGTACTCGGGGCGGCGGGGCGGCGGCTCTCGGCTTCGTGCGCCTCGCGTGCCTCCCGTGCCGCTCTGCGTCCGCTGAGCCACGCGCCCGGTCCGCGCCGCAGGCGCGCGCGCAGCCGGGAGTCCGGTGCGGCGCTCTCGGTCGGTTCCATTCCCGTCCCTCTCACAGCCGGCGGTGCCCACGCCACGCGGACTCGGTCCAGAAGTCAGCCGCGTCTGGAACTCCTCCCCCGTGCTCCCGATGAGCAGGGGATACCCCAATCGCAGCGGGGCACGGCAGGCGCACATCTCAACAGTAGGCCGCAGAAGGCTTCTACGGGCAGCGGTCCACAACGGTTGCCCGAATGCGACCCGGCCACCCGTATGCATCTGGTATGCGCTGAACGGGTGGCCTTCAACCGCTACTCCTCGGTCGGAAGCGCAACTTCCGCCGCCGCGTCCGGTCCTTGTTCCAGCAGGACGGCGAAACCTTCCTCGTTCAGAACCGGAACCTTAAGCTGCATGGCCTTGTCATATTTAGATCCAGGGTTGTCACCCACAACGACGAAAGCTGTCTTTTTCGAAACGGAACCGGTCACCTTGGCGCCCCGGCTCTGCAACGCATCTTTTGCGCCATCCCTGGTGTGGTGCTCGAGCGTTCCGGTCACCACGACCGTGAGGCCTTCGAGCGGTCGCGGCCCCTCGTCCTCTCCCCCGCCCTCTTCCTCCATGCGGACGCCGGCCGCACGCCACTTGCGCAGGATCTCCCGGTGCCACTCCTCCTCGAACCACTGCTTCAGGGAGGCGGCGATGGTCGGGCCCACGCCCTCGACGGCGGCCAGCTCCTCCTCCGTGGCCTGCTCGATGCGCTCGATCGACCGGAATTCGCGGGCGAGCGCCTCCGCGGCGACCGGGCCCACGTGCCGGATGGAGAGGCCCGTGATGATCCGTGCGAGCGGGCGCTCCTTGGCCGCCGCGATGTTCTCCAGCATCGACACGGCGTTCTTCCTCGCCTCGCCCTGCTGGTTGGCGAAGATCGTGGCGATCTTCTCCTCGCCCGTCTTCGGGTCCCGCTTGGGCAGACCGCTGTCCTGATCCAGTACGTACGCCTTGATGGGCAGGAGGCGCTCGATGGTGAGGTCGAAGATGTCGCCCTCGTCCAGGATGGGCGGCTCGGACGGCTCGAGGGGCTTGGTGAGCGCGGCCGCGGCGACATAGCCGAAGTTCTCGATGTCCAGGCTCTTGCGGCCCGCGAGATAGAAGAGACGCTCGCGCAACTGGGCCGGGCACAACTGGGCGTTGGGGCAGCGGAGGTCGATGTCGGCCTCCTTCATCGCCCGCAGCGCCGTCCCGCACTCGGGGCACTCGGCGGGCATCACGAACTCCCGCTCGGTGCCGTCGCGCAGGTCGACGACGGGGCCGAGGATCTCCGGGATGACGTCGCCCGCCTTGCGCAGGACGACCGTGTCGCCGATGAAGACGCCCTTCTTCTTCACCACGTCCTGGTTGTGCAGGGTGGCGAACTCGACCTCGGATCCCGCGACGGTCACGGGCTCCACCTGGGCGTACGGCGTGACGCGGCCGGTGCGGCCGACGCCCACGCGGATGTTGACCAGCTTGGTGTTGACCTCCTCGGGGGCGTACTTCCAGGCGATCGCCCAGCGCGGGGCGCGCGAGGTCGAGCCGAGGCGGCCCTGGAGCGGGATCTCGTCCAGCTTCACGACGACGCCGTCGATCTCGTGCTCCACGGAGTGGCGGTTCTCCCCGAAGTACGTGATGAACTCCCGCACGCCGTCGAGCCCTTGGACCACCTTGTTGTGCTGTGCGGTGGGCAGGCCCCAGTCGTGCAGGAGCTCATAGGCGTGGCTGAGGCAGTCGATGTCGAAGCCCTCGCGGGCGCCGATGCCGTGCACCACCATGTGCAGCGGACGCGTGGCGGTGACGCGCGGGTCCTTCTGGCGCAGTGAACCCGCCGCCGCGTTGCGCGGGTTGGCGAAGGGCTTGTCGCCGGCCTCCACCAGACGGGCGTTCAGCTCCTCGAACTTCTCCATGGGGAAGAAGACCTCGCCGCGGATCTCGACAAGGGCGGGGATGTTGTCGCCCTTGAGGCGGTCCGGGATGTCCCCGATGGTGCGGACGTTCGGAGTGATGTCCTCGCCGGTGCGGCCGTCGCCACGGGTGGCCGCGCGGGTGAGCTTGCCGTCCTCGTACGTGAGGTTCACGGCGAGGCCGTCGACCTTCAGCTCGCACAGGAAGTGATGGTCGCCGGTGCCGACCTCCTTGGCGACGCGCTCGGCCCAGGCCGCCAGCTCCTCGTCGTCGAAGGCGTTGTCCAGGGAGAGCATGCGCTCGCGGTGCTGGACCGAGGTGAACTCGGTCTCGTACGCCCCGGAGACCTTCTGGGTGGGCGAGTCGGGCGTGCGCAGCTCCGCATACTGCTCTTCCAGGGCTTCGAGCGAGCGAAGGAGCTTGTCGAACTCGGCGTCGCTGACGACCGGTTGGTCGTTCACGTAGTACCGGAAGCGGTGCTCCTCGATCTGTTCGGCCAGCTGGGCGTGCTGATCCCGTGCCTCGGCGGGCACAGAGCCTTGCTGTTCGACAGCCACCGTTACGTCCTCCCGTTACGTCATACCCAATTACTCAGGGTTGTCCGCGAGTGATCTCGCCGCCCGGACGCAGTGGGCGAGCACCGCGCGGGCGTACGCCGGGGAAGCCCCCGCGAGCCCGCACGACGGAGTGACCACGACCGACTCCGCGAGAGACCCCGGATTCAGCCCCAGCCTGCGCCACAACGTCCTGACACCCATGACGCTACCGGCAGGGTCTGACAATGGGCCGTCCACACCGGGCACGACACCGGCGAAGAGCTTCGTACCGCCCTCGACGGCCTCACCGATCGCCTCGTCGTCACGCTCGGTGAGCAACGAGAAGTCGAAGGAGATCGCGTCGGCCCCCGCACGGCGAAGGAGCGCGAACGGCACGTCCGGCGCGCAGGAGTGCACGACGGCAGGCCCGTCCTCGTGAACGCCGATGACGTCCCGCAGGGTGCTCTCCACGAGCTGGCGGTCGACGGCACGGTGGGTGCTGTACGTACTCGCGGTCTTGATCTGCCCGCGCAGTACGCCGACGAGCGAGGGCTCATCGAGTTGCAGCACGACCTGGGCGCCGGGAATCCGGCGGCGTACGTCCGCGAGGTGGGCGCGCAGGCCCTCGGCGAGCGAACCTGCCAGGTCACGGCAGGCGCCCGGGTCGGAGAGCGCGACCTGGCCGTTCCTCAGCTCCAGGGCGGCGGCGAGGGTCCACGGCCCGACGGCCTGCACCTTGACAGGACCTTCGTACCCCTGCGTGAACTCCTCCAGGGCGTCGAGGTCCTCGCCGAGCCAGGCCTTCGCGCGGCGCGTGTCCCGTCCGGGCCTGTCGCCGATCCGCCAGCCGCTTGGCTCCACGCGCGCGTAGAGCTCGACCAGCATTCCGGCGGTCCGACCGATCATGTCGGCGCCGGGCCCCCGCGCGGGCAGCTCCGCCAGATACGGGAAGTCCTCGAAGCTGCCGGTGACGGTCTTCGCGGCCTCACGGGCGTCACCGCCCGGCATGGACCCGATACCGGTGGCCGGGCCCCAACTGAAGGTGCTCACTGTCCGGGCCGCACCGTCAGGTCGTTGATCTCCGCGTCGCGCGGCAGGTCGACGGCCAGCAGGATCGTCGTGGCGACCGACTCCGGGTCGATGAAGCGGGAGGGGTCGTACTCCTTGCCCTCCTGTTGATGCACTTTGGCCTGCATGGCGCTCGCCGTGCGCCCCGGGTAGACGGAGGTGACGCGGACGCCGTTCGCGTGCTCCTCGCCCCGCAGCGAGTCGGCCAGGGCCTTGAGGCCGTGCTTGGAGGCGGCGTAGGCGGACCACTCCGGGCTGGCGCTCAGGCCCGCACCCGAGTTGACGAAGACGACATGTCCCTGGGCGGCGCGGAGTTGGGGCAGGAAGTGGCGGGTCAGCTCGGCGGGGGCGATGAGGTTGACGTTGAGCTGGTGGCGCCAGGACTTGGGGGTGAGGTCACCGACGCGCCCCAGGTCGACGACGCCCGCGATGTGGAGCAGGGAGTCCACGCGGTCGGGAAGCGACTGGTGGCCGAACGCCCAGGAGAGCTTGTCGGGGTCGGAGAGGTCACCCACGAGCGTGTCCGCCCCGGGGAATTGCGCGGCCAGTTCCTTCGCTCGGCCCGCGTCCCGTGCGTGCAGGACGAGGGAGTCGCCGCGTGCGTGGAGGCGGCGTGCGACGGCCGCGCCGATGCCGGAGCCCGCCCCGGTGATCACATGTGTTGCCATGCGTCCATCGTCGCACCCCGGCAGGTGCAGGTCAGCGCATGGTCACTGGGTACCCATGGCCTCCTCCAGGTAGGCGAGGGCGCCGACCGCCTCCTCGGCGAAGAAGACGAGACCGGTCAGCGGCACCGGCAGGAACCCCTCGTCCTCCATGCGCTGGAACTGCTCCTTCAACCCGTCGTAGAAGCCCTCGGAGTTGAGCAGAACGACCGGCTTCGTGTGCTTGCCGTGCTTCTTCAGTTCGAGGATCTCGGTGGCCTCGTCCAGCGTGCCCGTACCGCCGACCATGATCACCACAGCGTCGGCCTTCTCCAGAAGCAGCGCCTTGCGCTCGGCGAGATCGCGCGCGATCACCATCTCGTCGGGCGCGGAGACAACCCGGGCCTTGGCGGCGAGGAAGTCGACGGAGACCCCGACCAGACGGCCGCCCGCCTCCTGCACCCCATCGGCGACGACCTTCATCAGACCGCTCTCCGAACCACCCCACACCAGGGTGTGACCGCCCTTGCCGAGCAGCTCGGCGAATTCGCGCGCGGGGCGGGTGTAGCGGTCGGGGAGGTCGGCTGCGGAGAGGAAGACACAGATGTTCATGGCCTCACCGTACGATCCGGCACAGACTGGGTGGAACACAGCCGCTCACAGGCAGCCGCTCAACGAAGGAGACCACGGTGACCGCAGGACACAAGATCACCATCGAGCAGGGCACCGACCTCGTACGGGTGGTGCGGGACGGCCAGATCGTGGCCGAAAGCAGCCGCCCCCTGCTGCTGCGAGAGACGGGCTGTCCGGTCCGCTACTACCTCCCCCCACAGGACGTCCGCACCACCTTCCTGACCCTGTCGGAGACGACCACGTACTGCCCGTTCAAGGGAACGGCGTCGTACTGGTCGCTGCCCGACGCCAAGGACGGTAAGGACGCAGTGTGGGCGTATCCGGAGCCGAAGGACTCGGTGGCTCAGATCAAGGACCACTTCTGCTTCTACGAAGTAGAAGTCGAAGCGGCCTGAGGCAGGCCCACAGGGGGCTAGACCGCCGCCGTCGCCCGCTCCGTCGTCGCGATCGTCGCCGAGCCGACCACGCGCGTGCCGTCGTAGAGCACGATCGCCTGGCCGGGGGCCACGCCCCGGACCGCCTCGTCGAAGGAGACGCGCAGCTCCGAGCCGTCGACCAGTTCCGCGCGGACCGGCGTCTCTCCGCCGTGCGCCCGCAGCTGCGCGGTGTACGTGCCGGGCCCTGAGGGGGCGACGCCGCACCAGCGGGGCTTGATCGCCGTCAGGCCCGTGACGTCCAGGTCGGCCACGGGGCCGACGGTCACGGTGTTGTTCACCGGGGAGATGTCCAGGACGTAGCGCGGCTTGCCGTCGGGAGCCGGGGTGCCGATCCGCAGGCCCTTGCGCTGGCCGATGGTGTAGCCGAAAGCGCCCTCGTGCGTGCCCAGCTTGTTTCCGTCGGCGTCGACGATGTCGCCCTCCGCCTTGCCCAGGCGGTCCGCGAGGAAGCCCTGGGTGTCGCCGTCGGCGATGAAGCAGATGTCGTGGCTGTCGGGCTTCTTGGCGACGGCGAGACCGCGCTCCTCCGCCTCCGCGCGGATCTCCTGCTTGGTGGTGAGCGTGTCACCGAGGGGGAACATCGCGTGGGCGAGCTGGCGGTCGTCCAGGACACCGAGGACGTAGCTCTGGTCCTTGGCCATGTCCGACGCGCGGTGCAGCTCGCGCGTGCCGTCGTCGTTCACGACCACCGTGGCGTAGTGGCCTGTGACGACCGCGTCGAAGCCCAGGGCGAGGGCCTTGTCCAGGAGCGCGGCGAACTTGATCTTCTCGTTGCAGCGGAGGCAGGGGTTCGGGGTGCGCCCCGCCTCGTACTCGGCGATGAAGTCCTCGACCACGTCCTCGCGGAACCGCTCGGCCAGGTCCCATACGTAGAACGGGATACCGATGACGTCCGCGGCGCGGCGGGCGTCGCGGGAATCCTCGATGGTGCAACAGCCTCGCGCGCCCGTGCGAAACGATTGCGGGTTCGCCGAGAGTGCCAGGTGCACTCCGGTCACGTCGTGCCCCGCTTCGGCGGCACGCGCGGCGGCGACGGCGGAGTCCACGCCGCCGGACATGGCGGCGAGCACGCGGAGGGGGCGGGGGTGCTGCGGGGTCCGGTTCTCAGTCATAGCTCTAACAGGGTACGGGCCCGCGGGAACCAGGCGCCCGTGAGTAAGCGTTGACGATCATATGGGGGATGAACAGGACTCGAAGGCGGAGCAGAAGTCCGAGCGCCGGGGGATCGACCGGCGGACGCTCCTGATCGGCGGCGCCGCGGCGGCCGTCGGCACTGCCGTGCTCGCTTCGGACCAGCTGGGTCGCCTGTGGTGGCGGCTGCCCGGCGTCGTCAAGAGGCGCGAGGAGGGCGCGGTCGACGCCAAGGGCGCGCAGTGGGTCGCCGCGTCCGACTACAACTGGCGCCGGGCGGACAGGCCTGACGACTACGACATAGACATGGTCGTCATCCACGTCGTACAGGGCGGGTACGACACGGCACTGAGGGTGTTCAAGGACCCGGCGCACGGCGCGGCGGCTCACTACGTGGTGCGCAAGGACGGGCACATCGCCCAGATGATCCGCGAGCTGGACGTGGCGTTCCACGCGGGGAACAAGAGCTACAACGAACGGAGCATCGGCATCGAGCACGAGGGCTTCGTCGACAAGAAGTCCTCGTTCACCGATGCCATGTACGAGTCGTCGGCACGCCTGACCGCGGGAATCTGCAAGAGGTACGACATCCCGGTGGACCGGAAACACATCATCGGGCACGTGGAGGTGCCCGGCACGGACCACACGGATCCCGGGCCGCACTGGGACTGGGACCGGTACATGAAGCTGGTCAAGAAAGCTCGCACCGCCCTCGCCTGACCCCTACAACCGCTACGGCTACCGCAGGTGCACCGGCAGCGACTCCACCCCGTACACGATCGAGAGCTTGCGGAACGCGAGCTCCTCGGGGGCGACCGCGAGCCGCATCTCGGGGAAGCGCTTCACGAGGGCCGGGTAGGCGGCACGCAGCTCCATCCGGGCCAGTTCGGCGCCGATGCAGCGGTGGATGCCGTAGCCGAAGGCGAGGTGCCCCGAGGCCTTGCGGTGCGGGTCGAAGCCGCCGCCGTCGGGGGTGTATTTGGCGTCGCGGTTGCCGCCGCTCAGGGAGCACAGGACCAGGTCGCCCTTGGGGATGAGCACCCCGGCTATCTCGATGTCCTCGCGGGCGAACCGCGGGAAGGCCACCTGCACGACGGTGAGGTAGCGCAGCGCCTCCTCGACGAAGGGGGCGGCCGCCGCGTCGTCGTCGCGCAGCCGCGCGGCGGTCTCAGGGTCCTGAAGGAGAAGCAGGGAGCCGAGGGCCACCATGCTCGCGGTCGTCTCGAAGCCGCCGGTGAGGACGCCGTCGGCGAGACCGGCGAGCTCCTCGTCGCCGACCGTGTCGCCGTGTTCCTTCACGATCATGCCGAGCAGTCCGTCGCCCGGGTTCTCGCGCT
Source organism: Streptomyces sp. NPDC055239 (assembly GCF_053606205.1). Lineage (NCBI taxonomy): Bacteria > Bacillati > Actinomycetota > Actinomycetes > Kitasatosporales > Streptomycetaceae > Streptomyces > Streptomyces sp. NPDC055239. The sequence goes on from NZ_JBSGRD010000012.1 coordinate 267,237, forward strand.
GCTTCTTGACGACGTCCCTGAAGTACGAGAGCGATGCGGATATCGCCCCGAAGGGAGCGGTCGCCCCGGCGAAGAGGTCGAAGCGCTCCATGGCCAGCTGCTGGAAGTCGTGGCGGTCCTCGTAGGGCACGCCGAGCAGCTCGCAGATCGTCAGCGAGGGTATGGGGAGCGCGAACTCCTTGACGAGGTCGACGGGCCCTTCCGCCGCCTCCATCGCGTCGAGCCGCTCCTCGACGATGGCCTCGATCCGGGGCGTGAGGCGACGCAGCCTGCGCATCGTGAACTCGGGCGTGAGGATGCGGCGCAGATGCGTGTGGACCGGGGGGTCGCTGAAACCGAGGCCGCCGGGGTTGTGGTCCTCGACCACTCCGGCGTTGCCCGCGAGGTTCGTGAAGTCGTTGCTGAAGCCGTCGGTCGCACCGAGGACGGCCTTCACCTCGTCGTATCCGGTGACCACCCAGGCGTCCATGCCGAACGGCAGCGGCACCTTGGAGATGGGCTCCTCCGCCTGGCGCTCGGTGAGCTGGGCCACCGGGTCGAGCCCGTCGCGGCGCATCGGCGCGAGGAGGGGCTCGGGAAGACGCGAGATCGTGGAGGCGCTGATCCCGTTCTTCTGGATCCTGGAGAGATATATGCGCCCGAGCCGCGCGGCGATGCGAGAGCGGAGGTTCGCCTTCAATGTGAACTCCATGAGGGGGTTGTCGTGCAGCCCCGAACGCGCGGAGCGGAGTCGCGAGCGGCCAGCATAGATCGGCGGACTGTGGGCCTCGTAGCCCGCTCCTGCGCCTGTCCGCCCTATAGCGGCCGAAACCGGCATCAACTCGGGGCGACGTCACCCCAGTACAGCGTTATCTGCGTCACTTACCCGCTCAAACCGGGACCAAGTAGGTGCAGGGTTCAGCTAAGTGCTCAGCCAAGCACTCAGCTGAGCCCCGCAGTCCGCGCCCGTTCCACCGCCGGGCCGATCGCCTGCGCCACCGCCGCCACGTCCGCCTCCGTCGAGGTGTGACCGAGGGAGAAACGCAGCGTGCCGCGGGCCAGGTCGGGGTCGGTGCCGGTGGCGAGCAGGACGTGGCTCGGCTGGGCCACGCCCGCCGTGCACGCGGAGCCGGTGGAGCACTCGATGCCCTGGGCGTCGAGCAGTAGGAGAAGGGAGTCACCTTCGCAGCCGGGGAAGGTGAAGTGCGCGTTCGCGGGCAGTCGGTCGACCGGGTCTCCCCCCAGGATCGCGCTCGGGACCGCCGCGCGCACGGCGGAGACGAGATCGTCCCGCAGCGCGCCGATCTCGCGGGCGAACCTCTCGCGCTGTCCGGCGGCGTGCTGCCCCGCCACGGCGAACGCGGCGATCGCGGGCACATCGAGCGTCCCGGAGCGCACATGACGCTCCTGCCCGCCGCCGTGCAGGACGGGCACGGGGCTGTACTCGCGCCCCAGGAGCAGCGCCCCGATGCCGTAAGGACCGCCGATCTTGTGCCCGGAGACGGTCATCGCGGCGAGCCCGGACGCACCGAAGTCGACGGGCACCTGGCCGAAGGCCTGCACCGCGTCGGCGTGCAGCGGGATCTCGAACTCGGCCGCCACATCGGCCAGTTCACGGATGGGCTGGATGGTGCCGATCTCGTTGTTGGCCCACATGACGGTGGCGAGGGCGACGTCGTCGGGGTCGCGCTCGATCGCCTCGCGCAGGGCTTGGGGGTGCACGCGGCCGTACGCGTCGACGGGGAGGTACTCGACGGTGGCGCCTTCGTGCTCGCCGAGCCAGTGCACGGCGTCGAGGACGGCGTGGTGCTCGACGGGGCTGGAGAGGACCCGGGTCCGCGCGGGGTCGGCGTCGCGCCGCGCCCAGTACAGGCCCTTCACGGCGAGGTTGTCGGCCTCCGTGCCGCCCGCGGTGAAGACGGTCTCGCTGGGGCGTGCGCCGAGCGACTCGGCGAGCGTCTCGCGGGCCTCCTCGACGGTACGTCGCGCCCGGCGCCCGGCGGCGTGCAATGAGGACGCGTTGCCGGTGACGGCGAGCTGGGCTGTCATCGCCGCGATCGCCTCCGGGAGCATCGGAGTGGTCGCTGCGTGGTCGAGGTAGGCCATGGTGTGCACGATTCTACGAGCCGTGCCGGGCCCCGCGTTCCAGCGGTCAGCCCGCGAGACCCCACGACACGGTGTTGTCCATGGACATCAGGACGGCGAGGACGACGAGATCGGCCACACCGAGCCCGAGTCCGAGGACCGCGCGGCCCTTTCGGCTGGTGCCGCGCAGCAGCGCGATGCTCGCGAGGACGATCGCGATCGGGCCGAGGAAGAGGTTCAGGACGAGCAGCCCGAGCAGGCCGAGGACGAACGAGGCGACGGCCATGCCGTCGGTGTCACGCCGGCCGATGGGGACGGGGGCGGGCTCGCGGGCCGAAGCGGTGGAGGAGGAAGTGGGAGCGGTGGGGGTGGTGGTCGTGGACTTGGGGGTGAGGGTGCTGAGTCCCATGGTGCGACTCCTTTCGGGGGCCGTGCGGATCAGTTGGGGGGCAGGGAAAGGAACAGCGGTGGCGGCGTACTCAGGGCTGGCGGCGCGCGTGCCGCTCGCGGACCGTGAACACGACGAGCCAGACGCCGATGACGGCGGCGGCGACGAAGGTGACGGGGAGCGGTGCATGGGCCACGGCGCCCAAGGCGACGCCGAGCAGCAGGAGTGCGGCTACGAGGAACAACACGGGATGCCTCTCGTCGAGGTCGTCGAGGGTTCGGTGAACGCTTGTGGTTACAACTGTTCACTGACTTAGAGAGTACCGCCTCTCCGGCTTTCCAATCTCGGAGAACAGTTGTTAACTGCATGGCATGAGTCACACTCTCGGCATCCGGCAGGCCCAGAAGCAGAAAACCCGGCAGGCACTCCTCGACGCGGCGCTCCAGCTGCTCGAGGAGCAGAGCCTGAGCAGCCTGGGTCTGCGCGAGGTCACCCGTGCCGCGGGCGTGGCTCCCACCGCCTTCTACCGGCACTTCCGCGATGTGGCCGACCTGGGCGTGACCCTGGTGGAGGAGGCGCTGAGCAGCCTGCACACCACGCTCGTCTCACTCCTCGCGGCGACCGGCGACCGCGACGACGATGACGATGACGGCGGCGATGACGGCGAGGAACGCATCGCGGCCACGGTCGAGTTGATCGTCGCCTACGTCCGCACGCACCCCGCCCACGTCCGCTTCATCGCCCGCGAGCAGCACGGCGGAGTGCAGGCCGTGCGGTCGGCGATAGGCGATCAACTCACCCTGTTCGCACAGGAGGTGGCGGATCAGTTCACCCAGGAGCCCGAGTCCGCGGGCTGGAACGAGGACGACCTCCTGATGCTGGCCAGGATGTACGTCGACCACATGGTGATGACCGCGTCCGCACTCCTGGAGGCCGCGCCCGACACAGAGGAGCGGGTGGCTGCCGGCGCACGCCGGCAGCTGCGCCTGGTGTCGCTCGGACGGCGCCACTGGCTGGACGAACACTCGACCCCGCCGTAAGGAGCTACTAGCCTTACGGTCATGACGACGACCGATCGTGACTGGACGCTCGACCAGACCTTCGCGGGACCGACCGGCGCGGTCCGCTGGGCCGCACTCGGGCCAAGGGACGCACCGCCCGTCGTCCTGGTCCACGGCACGCCCTTCTCCTCGTACGTCTGGCGGAGCGTGGCCCGCGCGCTCTCCCAGGAACACCGCGTGTACGTGTGGGACCTGCCCGGCTACGGGGTGTCGGAGATGCGGTCCGGACAGGACGTGACCCTGGCCGCGCAGGCCCGTGTCCTCACTGAGCTGCTCGCCCACTGGAGCCTGGACGAACCCGCCGTCGTCGCCCATGACTTCGGCGGCTGCGTCGCTCTGCGCGCCCACCTCCTGCACGGCGCCCGCTACGAACGCCTCGCCGTCGTCGACCCGGTGGCCCTCGCTCCCTGGGGCTCCCCCACCTACCGCCTGCTCGGCGCGCACGCCGACGTCTTCACCCAGCTGCCGCCCGCCCTGCACGAGGCACTGGTGCGCGAGTACGTCGGTTCGGCGAGCCACCGCGGACTGCACCCCGAGGTGCTCGACCGCCTGGTCGAGCCCTGGTGCACGGAGGAGGGCAGGCCCGCCTTCTACCGGCAGATCGAGCAGAACGACCAGCGGTTCACCGATGAGATCCAGGGACGGTACGGGGAGTTGGCCCTGCCCGTCCTCGTCTGCTGGGGCACGGACGACACCTGGATCCCCGTGGAGCGCGGCCACGAGCTCGCCAAGCTGATCCCCGGCGCCGAGCTGCGTCTGATCGAGGGCGCGGGACATCTCGTACAGGAGGACGCGCCCGCCCAGCTCACCGGCGAGCTGAGCCGCTTCCTGCGTAAAGGTCGGTGACCGCGGCGGCGGCGTTCGCCAGCTCGGCGCGCGCCCCGGGCGGCGAGAGCACTTCCACACTGGCGGCGAACGGCAGCAGCGTACGGATGTCGCCGACGACGCCGAACCCGAGCCGGACGTCGATCCACTCGCTCTCGCCGTCGTCCTCGGGGCGTGCGCTGAGGAACTGGCCCTTGAGCCGCAGGAACTGGGCGAACCGATCGCGCGCGACCCGCGCCGTCACGTCGACACCGACCGGACGGTCCTCGACCTGACGCTTCAGCACGGCCCATACGTCGGCGAGTTCGACGCCCGTCCTGCGCTTGACCGGCGCCTCCGTGAGGGTCGCCTCCTGTACGCGGTCGGCGCGGAAGAGCTGCGGGGCGCCGCGCCGGTCGGCCACCAGATACCAGACGCCCGCCTTGGAGACGAGGCCGTAGGGATCCACGGTGTAGGTGTGCGGCCGTGCGTCGCCGCTGTGCCGGTAGCGCAGGTGCAGCCGCCGGTCGGAGAAGACGGCGTCCTGCAGTACGTCGAGGTCGACGACGACCGGATCCGATCCGCGGGGCCCCGGCATCCAGCGCGCCGAGTCGACGAGGATGCGCCGACTGGTCATCTCGGCTGCGGGACGGTGTGGTGCGGGCAGCGCCGCCATGACCTTGCGCAGCGCGGAGCCGATCGCCTCGTCGAGCCCGAGCGCCGCGTGCGCGCCCTGCGCGGCCAGGATGAAGAGCGCCCTCGACTCGTCCGCGGTGAGCCCCGTGACGTCCGTACGGAAACCGGGGAGCAGCGCGATGCCCCCGTGCCGCCCGCGCTCGGCGTACACCGGGACGCCGGATGTGGAGAGCGCCTCGATGTCGCGGTAGATGGTGCGCACGGAGACTTCGAGACGGTCGGCAAGCTCGTGGGCGGGGACCTGCCCACGGGTCTGGAGCAGCAGCAGGATCGAGAGCAGACGGTCGGATTTCACGCAGCCAAGGATGGCGGAAGGGACCTGCCCGCGGCCCTGCCCACGACCCTTCTCACGCCCCGTTTATGATGCAGATGTGTTCGATTCCCGGCACATCAGGTCATTCCACGAAGTGGTCCGCACCGGTTCCTACTCCGCCGCCGCCCGCTCGCTCGGCTATACGCAACCTGCGATCACCCAGCAGATGAAGGCGCTCGAACGGTCCGTCGGCACGGTCCTGTTCACCCGCGTCGGCCGCAGGATGCGGCTGACCGAGGCGGGCGAGGCGCTGTCCCGGCACGCGGGAATCATCCTCGGCAACATCGACGCCGCCCAGCAGCAGATGAACGCCATCACGGGGCTGCGCACCGGACGCGTACGCATCTGCGCGTTCCCCAGCGCCAACGCCACCCTCATCCCCGAGGCGCTGTCCCGGCTCGCGGCGAGCCACCCCGGTGTGCGCGTCGAACTCCAGGAGAACGAGCCGCCCGAGTCGCTCCAGCGCCTGGTGGACGGCGACTGCGACATCACGCTGGCCTTCCACTACCCCGGCCTGCACGAGGACGTGCCGGAGGAGGTGATGGAGATCCCGCTGATGGAGGACCAGCTGACGGTCCTCATGCCCTCACGCCATCCGCTGGCCCGGCGCCGTTCCGTCAGGCTCGTCGATCTCGCGGGCGAGCGCTGGATCGCGGGCTGCCTGCGCTGCCGCGCCAACTTCCTGCACGAATGCGCCGAGCAGGGCTTCACGCCGGACATCGCCTTCACCACGGACGACAATCTCGTCATCCAGAGCCTGGTCGCCGAGGGTCTTGGCATCGCGATGATGCCGGGGCTCGTCCTCAACTTCCTGCGCCACCGCCAGGTGACGGGACGGGCTCTCGACCCGGCGTCGCGCCGACAGGTCTCGGCGTACGCGCTCAGGGAGCACCTGCGGATTCCCGCGACGGCGCTGGTGCTCGATGAGCTGAAGGCGGTCGCGGCGAACCGGATGGGCTGCTGAGGCACTCACCTCACCCACCTCGCTCGCCCCTCACCCCTCCATCCATAAGCAGAAGTTGGAGCAAGGCTTAGAAACTGTCGTTGGACGTGATGGAAGGGCGGCAGGACGCTGCCCGTATGAGTGCCTCCACCACCGCGTTCCGCGCGGCCCGCACCACCGGGCGTCTGGACGCCCTCGTCGCCGATGTCCGCGAGGCCGTCGGCCGGGGTCTGCCGCCGGATCTGACCGCGTACCTCGTCGGCGAGCGGCTCGCGCCGCATCTGGGCGCGGCCGATCTGCTCGCCGACGAGCAGTGCGAAGGCGAGCAGTGCGAGGGCGATCCCGAGCGCTACCGCCAGCATCTGCTGCACGCCGAGCACGACGGCAGCTTCTCGGTGGTCGGCCTCGTCTGGCTGCCGGGCCAGCGCACGCCGGTCCACGATCACGTCTCCTGGTGCGTCACCGGCGTCCACGAGGGCGCGGAGCACGAGCGGCGCTACCGCCTCGTCCCCGCGGCGTCCGGCGCTCCGGCGCGGCTCGTCCCCACCGAGGACCTGGTCAACCGGCAGGGCACGGTGTGCGGTTTCGCGCCGCCCGGGGACATCCACCGGGTCTGGAACGGCGGTACGCGGCGGGCGATCTCGCTCCATGTGTACGGCGCGGACATCTCCCGCCTCGGCACCAGCGTGCGCCGGGTCTACGAGCTGCCGGCCGACCGCTGATGGCGCTGCTCGGCCAGCGCCAGCAGGCCCCGTCGCCGCCCCCATCGACGTCCCCGGTCGCTCCTCCCGGTCGCCACCCGGCGCCGGGGCTCGCCCTGGCGGCCCTCGGTGTCGCGGTGGCCTGGGCGACCCACGCCCTGGTCCCCGCCGTGCCGATGCTGACGGCGGCGGTGGTGCTCGGGCTCGCGGCGGCGCACGTGCCGGGCCTCCGCGCTGTCGTACGAGGCCGGTGCAGGGCGGGGCTCTCCCTCGCGGGCAGGCGGCTGATGCGGCTCGGCATCGTCCTGCTCGGCCTGAAGCTGAGCCTGGACGACGTCCTGGGTCTTGGCTGGGCGACCGTGGGGATGGTGTTCGGGGTGGTCGCGGCGACGTTCTTCGGTACGTGGTGGCTCGGCCGCCGGATGGGCCTTCCCGGCGATCAGCCCCTCCTGATCGCCACCGGCTACTCGATCTGCGGCGCCTCCGCGATCGGCGCGGTCAGTGAGGTGAGTGAGAGCGAGGAGCGGGATGCGGCGGTGTCGGTGGCGCTTGTGACGCTCTGCGGGACGCTCGCGATCGCGGTACTGCCGTTGCTTCAGGGTCCGTTGGGGCTTGGTGACGCGGAGTTCGGGCGGTGGGCCGGGGCGAGTGTCCACGACGTGGGTCAGGTGGTGGCCACCGCGCAGACCGCTGGGGCGGGGGCGTTGGGGGACGCGGTTCTGGTGAAGCTGATACGGGTGGCGATGCTGGGTCCGCTGGTGGCGGGGGTCGCGTTGTCCTTGCGGGCCCGTGGGGGCGCTGCGCGCGGGGCGGGGAAGCGGCGGCCGCCGGTGCTTCCGCTGTTCGTTGCGGGGTTCCTGGTGATGGTGGCGGTACGGAGTACGGGCTGGGTGCCCGACGCTGCGCTTGGCGTGGCGGGGCATGTGCAGGAACTGTTGCTTGCGGCGGCCCTGTTCGGGCTCGGCGCCGCGGTGGATCTGCCCTCGCTCAGTCGGACCGGGGGGCGGGTGGCTGCGCTTGGGTTGTGTGCGTGGGTGGTTGTGGCGGGGGTTTCGTATGCGGGTGTGGTGCTGGTGGGTTAGGCGGTTCCTTTTCCCCAACCCCGCCCCTTCCCGAAAACCCGCTCGGCGCGGGGGCCCAGCGCCTTGTGGTTGCCGTCATCACCGGCTCCGCCGAGTTCGTCCTCAATCGCCGGACGGGCTGAGAGTCCTTCAGCCGTCCGGCGTTTGAGGACCGGGGTCTGGGGCGGGGTGGGGAAAAGCCCCCCTCAGCCCAACCGCACCCGCGCCAGCTGCCGCGACTGAGCAACCAAGCGATCCGCGCTGTCCCAGACCTCCGCATCCTCCTCCAGGAAACCCCCGGCGAGGTTGCGGGTCGTGATCGAGACACGGAGGGGGCCGGGTGCGGGCCTCGCTCGTACGTGGACCGTCAGTTCCACCGTCGGGACCCAGCCGGAGAGGCCGAGCTCGAACGCCGTGGGCGGCAGCGCGTCCACCGCGAGCAGCAGCGACAGCGGATCCGCGTCGCGACCGTCCGCGAGCCCGAACCAGGCCCGCATCTCCCCCTTGCCGGACGGCTGGCCGAGGGCCCACCCCAGGGTGGAGGGGTCCAGCTTCAGGAAGAGGCGGTCGCTGATCGCCGAGCTGCCGGGCACGGGCGAGTGGTCCGGCGCGTCCTGCGGGCCGAAGCACTGCTCCATCGGCGGCAGCGCGGGCGGCTTGGCCGTCGTACGGACGTCGTCGGGGAGCTCCGCCAGATCTCCGTACGAGGCGAGCACGCGGATCCGCTCGACCTCGCGCCCCTCGTCGTCGTACTGGAAGAGCGAGGCCTGTCCGGTCGACAGGGTCCGCCCGGCCCGCGCCGTGTCCGTGCGGATCACGGCGGGTCCGGGGTGGGACGCCGTCAGGTAGTGCGCGGAGACGGTGAAGGGGTCCGCGTGCGGCAGGGCGTCGGCGAGCGCGCGGCCGAGGACCGCGAGGAGATAGCCGCCGTTGACGGCGTTGATGATCGTCCACCCGGCGGAGAGCTCGATGTCGTAGACACCGGGCTCCCGCCGGGTGACCGCGGTGTCGCGGTCGAACTCGCTGTCGCCGATGCTCGCGGGCACCGCTACCGGTATGGATGTCGCCTCTGCCATACCAGTAACGTACAACATGTGACTACTAAGCGGTAGCTTTGCTGTTCCTCAGGGGCGGACCTCTACGGGTAGCTCACCTCGTTCGCCACATTGTTCTGCGCGTCCGAAGGCCCGCCCGTCCCGTTGATCACGTGATGGATCGTGCCCGTGCCTCCGAGCGACACCGTCACCATGTCGTGGAACCGCACCCCGTCCCGCTGAGGCACCTCGAAGGCGTGCTCGGCCGCGACGGACTTGTCGACGTTGAAGAAGCAGTACGAGCCGAGCCCCCACGCCTCGTGCTCGGTGACGGAGTCGGCCACCTTGTACGCGGCGTAGCCCTTCGTTTCGCCGTTCATCCAGGCCGCCTGGTTCGGCGGGTCGTACGGCATCTCGTTCTGGTAGAAGTACGTCCGGCCGCCCTCGCCGTTCCAGATCGTCTGGTGCTTCTGGTAGTGCTCGACGAACAAGCCGTACATCGTCACGTCGTCGCCGTTCACGATCAGGCCCGTGTCCGCCGTGTTCGTGTTCCAGCCGACGCCGTCGCCGTGGTCGGCCCGCCAGATCCAGGTGTGGTCGCCGATGACGTCCGAGCTGTTGACGACAAGGCTCTTTGTCGCCTTGCCCACGGACGCTCCCCCGACCCGGAAGTACACGTCGTGCAGCGAGGTCGGATTGGCGGCGTGGTCCGCGTTCGCGCCCTCGCCTCCGACCTCCATCAGCGTGTCCGAGTTCTTCGTTCCCGCGTCGAAGAGGATTCCCGCCACGTTCACGCCGTCCACGTCCGCGACGGTCATCGCCGTCACGCCGTCGTCCGGGATGAACGTGGCGAGCCCCAGGCCGAGTACGACGGTGTCGGGCCGCGTCACTTTCAGCGTCTCGTCGAGGTGGTAGACCCCGGGAGTCACCAGGAGGTTCTTGCCGTCCGCCAGCGCTCCGTTGATGTCGGACGCGCTCGCGCCCGGCTTCACGACGTAGAAGTCGTCGAGCGGGAGCGACTTCCCCGACGGAGCGCCGTCGGACCAGCTGGTGCCGCTGCTGTCCTTGCGGACGCCCGGCACGAACACCTTGTAGGCGTCGCCCTCGTCCACGTAGAGGAAGGGCTTCTCGCGTGACACCGGGGTCTGGTCGACCCTCGTGTAGGGCGGCTTGGGGAAGTTGCCATCGGGAGCGTTCTTCGCGCCGACGAAGACCATGTTCCAGTTGGAGCCCTGCCAGCCGCCCCACTCGGTGTTGCGGGACAGCCACTGCTGCTGCGAGCCGGAGTCGACCTGTCCGTCGACCTTGGTGTCGGCGAGGAGTCCGCCGCTGGACCAGCCGTTGTCATCGAGCTGGAGGTCGCCCTTGAGGTGCATACGCCGGTAGGGCGCGGCCTGCGAGACGGCCCAGCGGTCGCCGCCCGCCTTCGGGGTCACGGCGAGGTTCTCGGCGCCGCGCCAGAAGTTCTGGGTGGCGTTGCCGTCGAACCAGTCGGCCTCGGCGTGCACCGCGCCGTTGATGTCGGTGTCGTCCGGCGACATGCCGAGACCGGCTATCTGCGTGTAGAAGCCGATGTTCGCGTCGACGTCTTCGTACGTGCCCGGCTTGAAGAGCAGCGCGCGCCGCTCGCCGCCGAACTGGTTGGTCTCCTGCTGCTTGAACACCTCGTCCAGACGGCCCTGGATGGTGTCGTGCGACATGGACGGGTCGAAGACGTCGACGTTCGGGCCGAGATCGGGGGCGTCGGCCGCCACGGTCGCGGACCTCTCGCCCTTCGGCTCCGCGGCGGACTGGCCGGCGTCGGCGCTCTGGACGCCGACGAGCGCGAGGGTGCCCGCGGCCAGGGCGAGGGCTGCTGCGACCGGGAGGGCGCGACCGCGCCTTCTGTGGGTGAGATGCATGGTGTCCCTCCTCGTCAGCCCGTGTACCGGGCGAAGATCTTGGTGAACTGCCAGGGCTCCTGGTCCACTCCGGAACAGGTGTCGTCGTTCGGGTACGCGCCGGGGCAGGGGCGGTCGCGGTTGACGGACCAGAACGCGAGGCGGGCCAGGTGGTGCTCCTGGGCATAGCCGAGGATCGTCTCGAAGTCGGCCGGGGTGACGGTCTCCTGGACGTCCGTGATGCCGTTCATCGAGGACAGGCCGCTGTGCCGGTAGGCCGCGTCGTCGCTGTAGCCGTAGGCCGCCTTGACCGTGTCCTTCAGGCCGTCGGTCGCCTGCTTCGTCAGCTCGCCCATGTTCTGGCCCGCGCCGCCGAAGTCGAACGGCATGATCGTCCAGCCGTCGATCTCAAGGCCCGCGTCGGCGGCCCGCTCGATCATGCTGTCGTCGGGGCCGCTCTGATCGCTGGGGAAGGTGACGTAGGTCGTGAGGTTCTCGTTGTCCGCCTTCACCTTCTTCAGGGCGTCGATCGTCTTCTGCTGTACGGCGGGGTCGTTGTACGCGTCGCCCTCGATGTCGATGTCGATCGCCTTGAGGCCGTAGGCGTCGATGACCTTCTGGTACGCGCCCGCAAGCGCGCCGGAGTCCGCGCAGGACTCCTCCAGCTTGTGGCCGTTCGCGCCGCCGAAGGAGGGGACGACGTCGCCGCCGCCCGCGCGTACGGCATCGACGGTCTTCTGGTCGGCGCCGCCCGTCAGCGGGCGCGAGCCGTCCCACTTGGGGTCGCAGTCGCCGTCGCTGAGCACGAAGGCGAGCGTGAACCAGCCGACGCCGGTGGCTTCTTGGACCTCCGCCGGGTCGGGGGGACTGCCCCAGCCGTTGTAGAGGTAGGGGGCGACGGCCGGTGGGGCGGCCGTGGGGGCGGGGTCCGCCTGGGCGGTGGTCAGGGTGGCGCCGACAGCAGTCGCGGCCATGACAACACCCAGGGATATGAGCCGGGTTCGCTTCCTCATGGGGCCTTCCAGGAACGTGGGGGGAGGGAAGGTTGGTCCAGACTTAATTCAGTACTTGAGTTAACTCGTGAGGAAGTTGGGCGTCAAGGGTTCGGATGGGGCTCGATTCGTTCAACTTGTGAACGCTGGAGGCCAGTTGGCGAGCGCCCGGAGGATCCGTCGCGACACGCCCCTACGGCGCCTCGTCCGCCTCCACCTCCACCGCCGTCGAACGCCGGTGCCAGGCCCGTGGGGCGCGCCAGTGGTAGTGCAGCGCGAGCAGTCGCAGGACGAAGGTGGTGACCACGGCGAGGCTACTGGTGAAGGCGTTCACCATGTCGTAGTTGATGCAGAGCGCGACCATCGCGGAGCCGATGATCGCGGGCACGGCGTACAGGTCGCGGTCCCAGCGCACCAGCGAGGGCACCTCGTTGGCGATCATGTCGCGCAGCACGCCGCCGCCCACCGCCGTGGCCAGACCCAGGGCCGCCGACGAGGTGAGGCCGAGGCCGTAGTCGTACGCCTTGATCGTGCCGGTGACGCAGAAGAGGCCAAGGCCCGCCGCGTCGAAGACGTTCACCGCGAGCTGCGTGCGCTCCACCTCGGGGTGCAGGAAGAACACCAGGAGGGCGGCGAACAGGGGCGTGATGAAGTAGCCGAGGTCGACGAACGCGGCGGGCGGCACCGCCCCGATGACCACGTCACGGATGAGCCCTCCGCCCAGCGCGGTGACCTCGGCGAGTACGGCGATGCCGAAGACGTCGAAGTTCTTGCGCACGGCGAGCAGCGCGCCGGAGATCGCGAAGACGAAGATTCCGACGATCTCGAGCGCGTGCTGGACGGAGGGACTGAACAGATCCTGGATCACGCGACATTCTTACCTGCCCGCCGGTGCGAGGCCGACGAGGCCAGGCCTACGGGGCGGGACTACAAGCCGGGACTACAGGGCGGGACTACAGGGCGGGCTTGCCCTTAGTGAACAGCCACGTCTGGAACAGCGAGTCGAGCTGCTTGCCCGAGATCTTCTCGGCGAGCCGGATGAAGTCGTCGGTGTTCGCGTTCCCGTGCCGGTTCTGCTTGGTCCAGGCCGGCAGCAGCTTGAAGAACGCCTTGTCACCGATGCGCTCGCGCAGGACCTGGAGCGTCATCGCGCCGCGCTGGTAGACGGCGGAGGCGAACATCGTGTCGCGCTGCGGGTCGCCGACGACCGTCTGCCAGAAGGCCGAGTCGGCGGGGCGTGAGTTGTAGCCCGCGAGGAAGGCGTCGTGGGCGCTCTGGGTGCCCTTGTGCTCGCTCCACAGCCACTGGGAGTAGGTCGCGAAGCCCTCGTTGAGCCAGATGTGCTTCCACTTCTCGACCGAGACGGAGTCGCCGAACCACTGGTGGGCGAGCTCGTGGGCGATGGTCGACTCGCTGCGGACCGCGGAGTAGACCGGCTTGGTCTGGGTCTCCAGGGAGAAGCCCGCCTGCGGCATGTCGTCGACGATCGCGCCGGTCTCCTCGAAGGGGTAGGGCCCGAAGATCTTCGACCAGTAGTCGGTGACCTCGGCCGTGACGGCGTACACGTCGACGTTGTTGCTGTTCTCGAGGACGGGGTCGATGGCGACGTAGATCGGGGTCCCCGCCGGGGTCTTGCCCTTCTTCACGTTGAACTTGCCTATGGTCGCGGTCGCCAGGTAGGTGGCCATGGGCTCGGACTCGCGCCAGTGGGCGACGGTCTGGCCGCCCTTGTCGTACGTGTCGACCAGACGGCCGTTGGAGACCCCCGTCAGGCCCTTGGGGGCCTTGATGCGGATGTCGAAGGCGGCCTTGTCCCCCGGGTGGTCGCTGGAGGGGAACCAGGTCGACGCGGCGTTGGGCTCGCACGCGACGAAGACGCCGTCGGTGGTCTTCATCCAGCCGTAGTCGGAGCCGAAGACGATGGGGCCGCTCAGCGGCTCGGGCACGCCGCCGTAGGTGACGGTCGCGGTGAACGTCTTGTTCTTGTGCAGGCTGTCGCGCGGGCTGACGCGGATCTCGTCGCCCTCGCGCGTGAAGTGTGCCCGTCTGCCGTTCACCTCGATCTTCGTCACTTCCAGCTTCTGGAGGTCGAGGTCGAAGGAGGAGAGGTTCTGGGTGGCGCGCGCGGTGATCGTGGTGCGGCCGTCGAGGCGGTCGGTGTCGGGGTTGTACGCCACGTCGAGGCCGTAGTGGCGTACGTCGAAGCCGCCGTTGCCGAGCTGGGGGAAGTACGTGTCCCCCACGCCGTCGGCGCCCGGGTGGGGCCCGGGTGCGGCGGCGATCAAGCAGAAGGAGGCGGCGGCCGTGGCCAACGCCCCCAGACGTGCCGAACGGGAGAGTGCCATGAGTCATCCCTTAGCGCGTGTTCCGATGAAACGGACACGCAGACTCTGCACTCTCCCGTATGGGCGTGTACATGACTTGGTGCCTGATTTTTACCAAGTCATCAGGCGCTACTTGTCAGTTGACGCCTGACCCTTGGCTTCCGCTTCCGGAGCGTCCTTCGAAGGGCTCTCCGAGGGGCTCTCCGCAGGGCTCTTGGAGACGGTCTTCTTCGGGGTCACGGCCTCCTCAGCCGTCTCCTCCGCCTTGCTCACCACCGAGACCACGTCGATCGCCTCCTTGGCGACCTGGAGCAGCTTGGTGTCGCCCGGCTGCTGGTCCTCGGCGTTCTCCGGGTGGTGGCACGCCACCTGGTGGCCGGAGGCGAGCGGGATCAGCGGCGGCTCGGTCTTCGCGCAGATCTCCGTCGCCTTCCAGCAGCGCGTGTGGAAACGGCAGCCGGTGGGCGGGTCGATCGGCGAGGGGACGTCACCGCGGAGCAGGATGCGCTCGCTCTTGACGCCGCGCCGCTTGGGGTCGGGCACCGGCACGGCGGAGAGGAGCGCCTTGGTGTACGGGTGCATCGGCGTGGAGTAGAGGTCCTGGCGGTCCGCCAGCTCCACGATCTTGCCGAGGTACATCACCGCGATGCGGTCCGAGACGTGCCGGATGACCGAGAGGTCGTGCGCGATGATCACGTACGTGAGGCCGAGCTCGTCCTGGAGGTCGTCCAGGAGGTTGACCACCTGCGCCTGGATGGAGACGTCCAGGGCGGAGACGGGCTCGTCGGCCACGACCAGCTTGGGCCGCAGGGCGAGCGCGCGGGCGATGCCGATGCGCTGGCGCTGACCGCCGGAGAACTCGTGCGGGTAACGGTTGTAGTGCTCGGGGCTGAGCCCCACCCGCTCCAGCATCTGCTGCACGTGCTTCTTCAGGCCGCCCTCGGGCTTGACGCCCTGGAGCTTGAACGGCGCACCGACGATCGTGCCGATGGTGTGCCGCGGGTTCAGCGACGAGTACGGGTCCTGGAAGATCATCTGCACGTCGCGGCGCAGCGGCCGCATCTTGCCGGTGTTCAGGTGCGTGATGTCCACGCCCTCGAACTCCACGCGGCCCGCGGTCGGTTCGAGCAGCCGGGTGATCAGACGGCCCATCGTCGACTTGCCGCAGCCCGACTCGCCCACGACGCCGAGCGTCTCACCGGGACGTACGTCGAAGGAGAGACCGTCGACGGCCTGCACCGCGGCCACCTGGCGCTGCATCAGCCCCTTCTTGATGGGGAAGTGCTTCACCAGGCCTTCGACCTTGAGCAGCGGCTCGACGGACTCCGCGGAGCTCTTCGGCTGCGCCGGGATCGTCATCTCCTGGCCCTTCGCCTGATCTTTCGCCAGGTCTTTCGCATCGTCTTTCACAGCTTCGGCGCAATCTCTTCGGTCCAGATGCGGGTCCGCTCGTCCTGCGACATGTGACAGGCGGTGAAGTGCCCCGGTACGACCTCGTGCAGGTCGGGGCGCTCGCGGCGGGTGATCTGGTCCTTGGGGATGTCGGCGTACGGGCAGCGCGGGTTGAAGGCGCAGCCCGTCGGCAGGTTGATCAGGCTGGGCGGGGAGCCCTTGACCGGCACGAGGCGGTCGGTCTGCTCGCGGTCGATGCGCGGCATCGATCCCAGGAGGCCCCAGGTGTAGGGGTGCTGGGGCTCGTAGAAGACCTTCTCGGCGGTGCCGCGCTCGACGCAGCGCCCGCCGTACATCACGAGCAGTTCGTCCGCCATCTCGGCGACCACGCCCAGGTCGTGCGTGATCATGATGACCGCGGAGCCGAACTCCTTCTGCAGGTCCCGGATGAGGTCGAGGATCTGCGCCTGGACGGTGACGTCGAGGGCGGTCGTCGGCTCGTCCGCGATGAGCAGTTCGGGGTTGTTCACCAGGGCCATCGCGATCATCGCGCGCTGGCGCATACCGCCCGAGAACTCGTGCGGGTAGCTGTCGACGCGCTTGTCCGGCTGGGGAATGCCCACCCGGTCGAGCATCTCGATGGCGCGCTTGCGGGCGACCTTCTTGTCCACCTTGTTGTGGACCCGGTACGCCTCCATGATCTGTGTGCCGATGGAGTAGTACGGGTGCAGCGCGGACAGCGGGTCCTGGAAGATCATCGCCATGTCGCGGCCACGCAGCTTGCGCACCTCGTTGGGGTCCGCGCTGAGCAGCTCCGTGCCGTTCAGCCAGATCTCGCCGGACAGCTGCGCCTTGCGGCTGCCGTACTGCCCGGCGGTGTGCAGACCCAGGATGCCGAGCGAGGTGACCGACTTGCCGGATCCTGACTCGCCGACGATGCCGAGGGTCTTGCCCTTCTCCAGCTGGAAGCTGAGCCCGTCGACGGACTTGACCAGGCCGTCGTCGGTCGGGAAGTGCACCTTGAGGTCGCGGACCTCGAGGAATGCGGTGGGAGCGACCGAGTCGGCGACGGGTTCTCCGACCGCCGCTCCGGTCTTGTGCAGGTCGGTCATCCCAGCCTCACTCGCGGGTCGATGACGGCGTACAGAAGGTCGACGACGAGGTTGGCGAGGGCGATCGCGAGCGATGCGCACAAGGTGACGCCGAGGATCACCGGCAGGTCCTTGTTGCTGATGGCCTTGACCGCTTCCAGGCCGAGCCCCGGCAGGTTGAACGTGGACTCGGTGAGGACGGCGCCACCGAGGAGCACACCGAGGTCGAGGCCGAAGACGGTGAGGATCGGCGTCATGGCGGAGCGCAGCGCGTGCCGTCTGATGACGGTGGCCTCGCCGAGCCCCTTGGCGCGCGCGGTGCGGATGTAGTCCTCACCGAGCACTTCCAGCATGGTGGCGCGGGTTAGTCGCGCGTACATGGCGGCGTTGAGGAACGCGAGCACGATCCAGGGAAGGATCATCGTCTCGAACCAGACGTTGATCGGATCGTCCGTGGTGAGGGTGTCCTCGATCTTCACCCAGCCGAGCGTGTGGACGAAGAGCCCCATCGCGATCATGCCGGTGAAGAAGATCGGCAGCGAGACGCCGCCGAGGGCGGTGATCATCGCGGTGCGGTCCCAGATGGTGCCGCGCTTGAGCGCGGAGAGCACACCGGTGGCGACACCGGCGACGAGCCACAGCACACAGGCACCGGCGGCGAGCGCCATGGTGACGGGCAGGGCGTCCTTCAGGGTCTCCCAGACGGGCGCCTCGGTACGGAAGGAGTATCCGAAGCAGGGGGCCGGGCAGTGGGTCACGTCGGCCCCGTTGGCGTAGTCACGCCCCATCGGGATGCCCTTGACGAAGTCCCAGAACTGGACGAGCAGAGGGTCGTCAAGACCCAGTTTGATCCGGATGCCCGCGAGCTGCTCGGCTCCGGACGACTTACCGGCGAAGAGGACGGCGATGTCCTGTCCCGCCCACTTGGGCAACATGAAGAAGACGGTGAAGGTCGCGAGCAGTACGACCAGCACCATGACGACAACGGCGATCAGGCGCCGGATGAGATAAGCAAGCACTGTGCGCGGCCCGGCGGTGGCCGGGACTCCCTTGTGAGGAGTCCCGGCCACCGCCCGGGGCCATCACCTGCCCTTCGGACTGGCGGGATTCGGCGGTAGGACGGCCTTTACGGGTACTGCTGACTGCTGAACTGCGTTGCTGCTACTTTCCGCCGTTCACACCGAGCGAGACGTAGTCGTAGCGACCGCTGTACGCGGCGGACGAGTAGACGTTGCTCGCCCGCGACGAACGCCAGCTGATGTTCTTCTCGTAGATGAAGGGCATCCAGTACGCCTTGTCCACGATCTCGTGCGCCAGCTTGGTGTAGATCTGGCCGGCCTTCTCGGGGTCGACCGTGCCGATCGCGTCGTCGAAGTACTTGTCGATCTTCGGCTCGTCGATCTGCGACTCGTTGTAGTTGCCGTTCTCGTTGATGAAACGGCTGTCGAACAGCGGCTGGGCGTAGCCCTGGCCGGTCGGGAAGTCCGGACCCCAGCCCGCCATCGTCATGCCGATGCCGCGCTTCTTCACCACCGCGGGAGAGCCGGTGATGCTGGAGGAGTCGGCGCCGTCGATCTGGTCGACCTCGGCGTTGATGTTGACCTTCTTCAGCTGCTCCTGGAGCGCCGTGGCGGCGTCCACCTCACCCGGCTGGTTGGTGCGCGCCGAGATCTTGGTCGAGAAGCCGCCGGGCTTGCCACAGTCCTTGAGCTCGGCCTTCGCCTTGGTGACGTCGGGCTTGCCCTTGCGCTTCAGGATGCCGTACGGGTCGTAGTCGTCGTGACCCTTGATCGACTTCGGGAAGACGTTCGCGGCGATCTCACCGGCGGCGACCGGGCCACCACGGGTCTTCTGCAGGCTCGCGAAGTCCGTGGCGTAGAAGACGGCCTTGCGGCAGGCCTCGTTGTCGAACGGCTTCGTCTTGGTCACAAGGGCGACGTAACGGACGAAGTCCGTCTGCATGTTGTCGACGTTGTCCTTGTGGTCCTGAATGGCGGTGGTACGACCCGACTGGGTCATGCCGGTGCCATTCATGTCGATGTCGTAGTCACCTTCCATCAGGCGCTTGTCGTTCTCTTCGAGGTTCGCCGAGATGGTGACCGAGATCTTGTCCGGCAGGGCGGGACGGACCGGGTCGGACGACTTCTTCCAGTTCTTGTTGCGGACCAGCGTGATGCTCTTGCCGGCGCTGTAGTTCTGGAACTTGTACGGGCCGGAGGAGAACGGGCGCTGGGTGTACTTGGCGCCGGTGTCCTCGGACTGCTTGACCGGGGTGCCCGACGGCATCGCGAGCATCTGCTCGAAGTCGCCGTTCTTCTTGGGCAGCTTGAAGATGATCGTGTTGTCGTCCGGCGTCTCGACCGCCTTCAGACCGAGCTTGTCCTTCGACTTGTCCTCGTAGGGGCCCTTGTACTCGCCCTTGGGGTCAAGCGTGGACTTCAGGTAGCCGGGACCACCGGTGATGACCTTGGTGGCCCAGATGCGCTCGATGCCGTACTTGATGTCCTTGGAGGTCAGCTTCGAGCCGTCCTCCCAGGTCAGGCCGTCACGCAGCTTGTACGTGTAGGTCTTGCCGTCGTCGCTGATCTTCGCCGTGTCCTCGGCGAGGTCGGGGACGAGCTTGTTGGACGCGGCACCCGGCTTGGTGTCGTACGTGATCAGCGTGCGGGTGTAGTACCGCATGAAGTCCCACGTCATGCCGTAGTACGCACGCTGCGGGTCCGCCGAGTCCAGGTCCTGCTTGGCGATGAACTTGAGCGTTCCGCCCTTTGTCTTCGACGCGTTCGCGACCTTGCCGATGGCCGCGTTGTAGCCCGCGCCCTTGCTGTCGTCGTCGTCGCTGGAGCCGCCGCACGCCGTGGTGGTCACCAGCGCCGCTACGACGAGAGCCGCGCCGGCGGTCAATCGTCGCTTAGAGGAACCTGTGGGCATTTCTCGCATCCTCCGAGATTCGCGGTCCTTGGCCATGACTGCCTTAAGAACCATGTGAAGAGCCGCCTGACGCTGGGGCAGGGGCAAGCCAGTTGGGGCTGTTAACGAGTTCCCTTGGGGTCAAGGGCATCGCGCAGCCCGTCACCGAAGAGGTTGAAGGCAAGCACGGTCACGAAGATCGCCAGGCCGGGGAAGACCATGAACATCGGGTCATGCTCGTACGTCGCGAGGGCGTCCCGGAGCATGCCGCCCCAGGAAGCCGTCGGCGGGCGCACACCTGCGCCGAGGAAGCTGAGCGCCGCTTCGGTGAGGATGTTGGTGGGGATCATGAGCGTCGCGTAGACGGTGATCGGAGCGACCAGGTTCGGCAGCAGCTCACGGAAGAGGATGTGCCGTTGACCGCCGCCGAGGCTGCGGGCCGCTTCCACGTACTCGCGTTCGCGCAGCGAGAGGGTCTGGCCCCGGACGATGCGCCCGACGTAGGGCCAGCCGAAGAAGCCGATCACCAGGATCAGTACCGCGATGCGGACGCCGCTGCCGGTGAGCCCGAGCAGGTCGTCGGGGAGTACCGAGACCAGGGAGATCACGAAGAGCAGCTGCGGGAAGGCGAGCAGCACGTCCATGACCCGGCTGATCAGCGCGTCGATCCAGCCGCCGAAGTAACCGGCGATGATGCCGAAGAAGGTGCCGAGCACCACGGCCACCACGGCGGCGAGGAAGGCCACCAGGAGGGAGATGCGGGCGCCGTAGACGATCCGGCTGAAGACGTCGCGGCCCTTGTTCGGCTCGACGCCGAAGAGGAAGTCCCAACTCATTCCGCCGAACGCGCCCTTGGGCAGGTTCGTGAGGTCTTCGAGCTCGTCCTGATGGAACTCGTTGGGCGGGTGGCCCAACAGGGAGACGATCAGGGGCGCGAAGACGGCGACAAAGACCAGGACGAGCACGGTAATGCCGCCGGCCAGAGCGACCTTGTCCCGCTTCAAGCGGTTCCAGGCGATCTGCTTGAGGGACCGCCCCTCGACCTTCCTCACCCCTGCATCAGCTGCGGGAGCGACGTCCGCCGTCGGGTCCGCGTCCGCAGGTGTGTCATGCAATGGTGCCGTCATCGTGGCAGGGACCCCTCTCAACCGGTGGTGACCGGCCCACACTTGCCGCTGTAGCGACGTGATCTGTCCGTCGTACACAGGGGCGAAGCGCCCCACTTGCGGGAGTCTTCATCGGGGTTGCGATCTGTTACCAGCCCAGAAGGGGAATGGATGCTCAACCGTGATGCTGTTTGAGGTGTTCCGTTATCCGGACGCACGTGAACGAGGGGCGAACACGGGGCAGTTGGGTGGCAACGGGCCACGAGGTGCTAAAGGGCCCCTCCGCCATCAGAACGGACATTGTGGCTGTCGGGGCAGGTATAGGAGGCGCGGTGGCCGGTTCAGGGCCTCTTCAGCGCCATCTCAGTGCGGATTCCGCACCGGACCCACACCGCATCTGCACCGATTCAGTACTGCTTCAGTGCTGCTTCAGTACTGCGCGGGGTATCCGTAGCCACCCGCGGGCGCCGGGGCCGGCTGGGCCTCGCGGTCGTAGAACGGTCTGGCGTTGGCGCGCAGCCACAGGGCGACCGGGTCGTACCCGTCGGACATCGCGACCGTCGAGACGGGCAGTCCTTCGGGGACGGCGGCGATGGACTGCTGCATCATCGTGCGTACCCCGTCCACCGACGACGGCGACGTGTCGTACACGTCGAGGCCGATGGCCAGATACGGCGCACCGAGCGCGGGCTGCACCCAGGCGCGGCGCAGCGAGCGGACCGCGGGGGTGCGGTGGGCGGTCTGCGTGAGCAGGGCGTAGAACTGCGGGATCTCGATGGCGGGCTCGGTGAGCCTGAGCGGGCCCGCGGGCAGCAGGTCCAGGCCCGACGCGATGCGCCGCAGGTCGAGCCAGGGGATGCCGACGCCGCCGCCGGGGGCGTGCGGGTTGAGCCAGAGGCCGTAGTGGTCGGGGTAGAGGGTGCGGGCGATGTCGAGGCCGCTGACGACCTCGTACGAACGGTTCCAGCCACTCGCGGAGAGCTCCTGGGCGGAGGTCACGCACGGTGCGTACCCGAGGCCTTCGACCTCCATGTTCCCGTACTGCGCGTCGGGGGATCCGGCCTGGCCGTGCCAGAGCAGCATCCAGACCTGGTCGGCGGCGAGCGCCCGCAGGAGCGCCTCGTAGGCGTCATAACGCCCTGGCGTCACCTGGCGCAGCATGTGCTCGACCTGCCCGGCAGCAGCCGTGCCCGACGCACTCACCCTTAACCGCCCCTTCGCGATGACCCGCTGACCCGCTGACCCGCTGGACCTGGAACCTGATGAACCTGATGAACCTGACGTGACTGGCGAGCCCGGGCC
Organism: Streptomyces sp. NPDC055239; assembly: GCF_053606205.1. Taxonomy (NCBI): domain Bacteria; kingdom Bacillati; phylum Actinomycetota; class Actinomycetes; order Kitasatosporales; family Streptomycetaceae; genus Streptomyces; species Streptomyces sp. NPDC055239. Next base: position 289,299 of record NZ_JBSGRD010000012.1, read on the forward strand.
GAATCGGCAGTGCCGTGCCCCGCCCGGGCCATGAAACCAGCTTAAGCGGCGATCCTGACACCGACTTGACGTACGGCACCCTCACACACGTACCTGCACATGTCCTTACACATGTCCGTGCTCGCGCCCCGGTGTCTGACCGAAGAAGGGCCGAACCCGCTCACGCATCCAGTCGCCGACCGGGTCCTGGGCGACGTCGAGCAGCACCAGGTTCACCGGCCAAGCCACCGGGGCGTGGCCCAGAGCCCGGCCCACGGCCTCCATCGGCAGCTCGCGCGCGTTGCCCTCCCAGGAGGTCAGTTCGACGCCGATGAACAGCGTGGGCTCCTCGCCCTCGACGCTCGCCAGGCAGCGGCGGGCGTTCAGGACGATCCCGGTGGCCTCGAACTCGCGGGCCGCGGCGGACAGGAAGTCCACCGGATCGTGCTGCCAGTCCGGTTCGAAGAGCCGTACGCGACCGCCGGTCGCGGGTCCGTCCAGCGGCGTGCGTCCGGACCGGCAGAGTTCGGCGACGGCGGGCGGCGGCAGCGGGACCCCGACCGTGCCGTCCGGGTTGACCGCGATGCCCATCTGCGGGGGAAGCCCGCGCGCGAACTCCACGGCGGGCGCCACGGTGCAGCCCATCCGGCCACCGGTGACCTGCTGGAACTGCTGCTCGGAGCTGAAGACGGGGACGAAGGCCTGGCCGTCGATCTCCAGCGTGGGCAGGTCGAGGGTGCCGCTGTCAGGGCCGCCGCCGCTCGGCAGCGGGACCCAGACGTGGCTGCGGCCGAGCACCTCGACGATGCGGGCCCCCGCGGACGTCTGGGGCGCCCCCGGCGTGCCGAGTGATGCCGCGAGCACCTCTTCGAGTTCGTTGCCCGGCCATCCTCCGTACGGATGTGCGTGCGCCTGCGCCGGAATATCCATCTGCCCAACCCCTGCCCTGTCCCGCTCTGCCTGCGGCACGACCCTAACGCGGCGGGGCGCTCAGCCTCCGAAGCCGATCCCGCGCAGGACGCTCGCGGCCGTCCGGTCGAGCAGGATCGCGGAGCCGCAGCCGCGCGGCAGATCGCCCCGCTCGGCGGCGCCGACGAGGCGCCCGACGGTCCTGCGATGCCGCGCGAAGGCGTACCGCGACACGCCGCGCCCGCGCGAGAGCTGCCCCTCCATGGCGGTGTCCGGCGGCACGTCGAGCAGCAGCAGATGCAGCGTCGTGCCGCGCCGCACCGCTTCGCGGGCCAGCCAGCCGCGCACCCATGCCTGGGTGCCGCAGTCGTGCACCACGATCCCCTCGCCGGAGCGCAGGGCGGCGCGCAGGCCCGCGTAGTGCGCGAGGCGGACCAGGGGGCGGTAGACGGCGTACGGCAGCAGGGCCGGCATGCGCAGGGCCCAGCGGTCGCGGGTGTCCTGCGAGTCGATGCGCGAACCCGCGACGGCTCTGCGCATCAGCGTGGACTTGCCGCTGCCCGGCAGCCCGGAGACGACGATCAGGTCGCCCGCGCCGAACGTGAGGCGGTGCGGGCTGTGGCCGGACCGCTGCCTCAGGTCGCGGACGACGACCGCGGGCAGGGCGCCGCAGCTCTCCCTGGTGGGGGCGGCGGCCTGTTTGGGCAGGGCCACCCCCGTGTTGGTCGCGTAGACACTGGTCCTGCGCACCGTGATCGGCCTCCCCTAGCGGTCACGTAACTGCTTACCGCAGCTTCCCCGCCAAGTGTAAAGAGAAGGTAATGCGGCACAACAGCATTACGGCACTGGCACTGCCCTGTGACTCGGGCGCGTGCAATGATGTGCGCGCAAACTCCATACAGGCCGCTTGAATCCGCGCGGGAGAGTTCCCGGTCGCCGTCGTAGGACGCACCGGGGCGCCGAAGGAGCAAGTCCCTCCCTTGAATCTCTCAGGCCCCGTACCGCGCGGGCGAGGCACATCTGAAAAGCGGGTCGCCCCGGCGGCTCCACCCAAGGTGCAAGTCACGACCCCTGCTACAGACGTATGACGCATACGGACGGGTCGTGGTGAACCTCTCAGGTTCCGATGACAGATGGGGAGGATCGACCTCGCCCGTCATGCCCTGGGAGTTCCCCGTATGAGTACCGCCCCCCGTCTGACCGCCCTCGATGCCGTGCATCGCGCGCTCGGCGCGACCATGACCGACTTCGCGGGCTGGGACATGCCGCTCCGGTACGGCAGCGAGCGCGACGAGCACATCGCCGTCCGCACCAAGGCCGGTCTCTTCGATCTCTCCCACATGGGCGAGATCACGGTCACAGGACCGCAGGCCGTGGACTTCCTGAACTTCGCGCTCGTCGGCAACATCGGCTCCGTCGGTGTCGGCCGCGCCCGCTACACGATGATCTGTGCCGAGGACGGCGGGATCCTGGACGACCTGATCGTCTACCGCCTGGGCGAGGCCGACGCCCCCGAGTCCCCCGAGTACATGGTCGTCGCCAACGCCTCGAACGCGCAGACCGTGCTCGACGCGCTCACCGCCCGCGCCGACGGCTTCGACGCCGAGGTCCGCGACGACCGCGACGCGTACGCGCTGCTCGCCGTCCAGGGTCCCGAGTCCCCCGGCATCCTGAAGTCGCTCACGGACGCGGACCTGGAGGGACTGAAGTACTACGCGGGCCTGCCGGGCACGGTCGCGGGCGTGCCCGCCCTCATCGCCCGCACGGGCTACACCGGCGAGGACGGCTTCGAGCTCTTCGTCTCGCCCGGCGACGCCGAGAAGCTCTGGAACGCGCTCATGGAGGCCGGCGAGCACGTCGGCCTGGTCCCTGCCGGGCTCTCCTGCCGCGACACGCTCCGTCTCGAAGCGGGCATGCCGCTGTACGGGCACGAGCTGACCTCGGACCTCACGCCCTTCGACGCGGGCCTGGGCCGGGTCGTGAAGTTCGAGAAGACCTCGCAGTCCGACACCTTCGTGGGGCGCGCGGCGCTCGCGGCCGCCGCCGAGCGCGCCGAGACCGCTCCCCCGCGCAAGCTGGTGGGCCTGATCGCCTCGGGCCGCCGTGTCCCGCGTGCGGGCTTCTCCGTGGTCTCCGAGGGCAAGGTCATCGGCGAGGTCACCTCCGGGGCGCCGTCCCCGACGCTCGGCAAGCCGATCGCCATCGCGTACGTAGATGTGGCACACGCGGCTCCGGGCACCGAGGGTGTCGGTGTGGACATCCGGGGCACGCACGAGCCGTACGAGGTCGTGGCGCTGCCCTTCTACAAGCGCCAGAAGTGACACCCGGCACAACAGCCCCGTTCACCAGCACTCCACCGCGTACAGGAGAATTCAGGTCATGAGCAACCCCCAGCAGCTGCGTTACAGCAAGGAGCACGAGTGGCTCTCGGCCACCGAGGACGGTGTGGCGACGGTCGGCATCACGGAGCACGCGGCCAACGCGCTCGGTGACGTCGTCTTCGCCCAGCTTCCCGAGGTCGGTGACACGGTGACCGCCGGCGAGTCCTGCGGCGAGCTGGAGTCGACCAAGTCGGTCAGCGACCTCTACGCCCCGGTGACCGGCGAGATCGTCGCCGCCAACCAGGACGTCGTCGACGACCCGTCGCTGGTCAACTCCGCCCCGTTCGAGGGCGGTTGGCTGTTCAAGGTGCGCATCACGGGCGAGCCGGACGACCTGCTCTCCGCCGATGAGTACACCGCCTTCACCACCGGCTGACCCATACCGATAGGGATCGTGTGATGTCGCTTCTCAACACCCCTCTGCACGAGCTTGACCCGGAAGTCGCCGCCGCCGTCGACGCCGAGCTCCACCGTCAGCAGTCCACCCTGGAAATGATCGCCTCGGAGAACTTCGCTCCGGTCGCCGTCATGGAGGCCCAGGGCACGGTCCTCACCAACAAGTACGCCGAGGGCTACCCCGGCCGCCGCTACTACGGCGGCTGCGAGCACGTCGACGTCGCCGAGCAGATCGCGATCGACCGGCTCAAGGAACTGTTCGGCGCCGAGTACGCCAACGTCCAGCCGCACTCCGGCGCCTCCGCCAACCAGGCCGCCCTCTTCGCGATCGCCAAGCCCGGCGACACGATCCTCGGCCTGGACCTGGCGCACGGCGGCCACCTCACCCACGGCATGCGCCTGAACTTCTCCGGCAAGCAGTTCAACGTGGTCCCGTACCACGTCGACGAGGCCGGTCTGATCGACATGGCCGAGGTCGAGCGCCTGGCCAAGGAGAGCAGCCCGAAGGTGATCATCGCGGGCTGGTCCGCCTACCCGCGTCAGCTGGACTTCGCCGAGTTCCGCCGGATCGCCGACGAGGTCGGCGCGTACCTGTGGGTCGACATGGCGCACTTCGCCGGGCTCGTCGCCGCAGGCCTGCACCCCAACCCGGTGCCGTTCGCGGACGTGGTCACCTCCACCACGCACAAGACGCTCGGCGGCCCGCGCGGCGGCATCATCCTGGCCCGCAGCAAGGAGTTCGCGAAGAAGCTGAACTCCGCGGTCTTCCCCGGCTTCCAGGGCGGCCCCCTGGAGCACGTGATCGCGGCCAAGGCCGTCTCCTTCAAGGTCGCGGCCTCCGAGGAGTTCAAGGAGCGCCAGCAGCGCACCCTGGACGGCGCCCGCATCCTGGCCGAGCGCCTGGTGCGGGACGACGCGAAGGCCGTCGGTGTCGACGTCCTGTCCGGCGGCACGGACGTGCACCTGGTCCTGGTGGACCTGCGCAACTCCGAGCTCGACGGCCAGCAGGCCGAGGACCGCCTCCACGAGGTCGGCATCACGGTCAACCGCAACGCGGTCCCGAACGACCCGCGTCCCCCGATGGTCACATCGGGCCTGCGGATCGGTACGCCCGCGCTCGCGACCCGTGGCTTCCAGGAGGACGACTTCCGTGAGGTCGCCGACATCATCGCCGAGGCGCTGAAGCCGGGCGACGTCGACACGGAGTCGCTCAAGGCCCGCGTCTCTGCCTTGGCAGCGAAGCACCCCCTGTACCCCAACCTGTAGCAGTTTCGTACGCTTTACTTCGTACGAATCTTCGGGGCACCCCGCACACTGGATGTGAACACAGTGAGCGCGGTGCCCCGGTTCATGCCCCGGTTTCACGCCCGGCGCGCGCCTTGCTCTCTGCACCACCCCGGCAGACAACGGCGTCTACCAACCACCATTGGAGTTTCTCGTGGCCCTCTCGGTCTTCGACCTGTTCTCGGTCGGCATCGGCCCGTCCAGCTCCCACACGGTCGGTCCCATGCGTGCCGCCCGTATCTTCGCGAGCCGCCTCAAGAACGAGGGCCTGATGGCCCACACCGCCGTCATACGGGCCGAGCTCTACGGCTCGCTCGGCGCGACGGGCCACGGCCACGGCACCCCGAAGGCGGTCCTGCTCGGCCTGGAGGGCGAGTCCCCGCGCTCGGTCGACGTGGAGTTCGCCGACGAGCGCGTCGAGCAGATCAAGAGCACCGGCCGCCTCAATCTCCTCGGCATGCACGAGATCGACTTCGACTTCGACAAGGACCTGGTCCTGCACCGCCGCAAGGCCCTGCCGTACCACGCCAACGGCATGACGATCTTCGCGTACGACCGTGAGGGCGCGCTCGTCCTGGAGAAGACGTACTACTCCGTGGGCGGCGGCTTCGTGGTCGACGACGACGCGGTGGCGGGCGAGAACCCGATCGTGCCGGACGACACGGTCCTCAAGCACCCCTTCCGCACCGGCGACGAGCTCCTGCGCCTGGCCGACGAGACCGGCCTCTCCATCTCCGCGCTGATGCTGCAGAACGAGAAGGCGTGGCGCACCGAGGAGGAGATCCGCGCCGGGCTGCTCGACATCTGGGGCGTCATGCAGTCCTGCGTCTCGCGCGGCATGTCCCGCGAGGGCATCCTGCCGGGCGGCCTCAAGGTCCGCCGCCGCGCTGCCAACTCCGCACGCCAGCTGCGCGCCGAGGGCGACCCCCTTGCCCGCTCCATGGAGTGGATCACGCTGTACGCGATGGCGGTGAACGAGGAGAACGCGGCGGGCGGCCGGGTCGTGACCGCCCCGACGAACGGCGCCGCGGGCATCATCCCCGCGGTCCTGCACTACTACATGAACTTCGTGCCCGGCGCGGACGAGGACGGCGTGGTCCGCTTCCTCCTCGCGGCCGGAGCGATCGGCATGCTGTTCAAGGAGAACGCCTCCATCTCCGGCGCCGAGGTCGGCTGCCAGGGCGAGGTCGGCTCCGCCTGCTCGATGGCGGCGGGCGCCCTCGCGGAGGTGCTCGGCGGCAGCCCCGAGCAGGTTGAGAACGCGGCCGAGATCGGCATGGAGCACAACCTCGGCCTGACCTGCGACCCGGTCGGCGGGCTCGTCCAGATCCCGTGCATCGAGCGCAACGGCATGGCAGCGGTGAAGGCCGTGACCGCCGCGAAGATGGCGATGCGCGGCGACGGCAGCCACAAGGTGTCCCTCGACAAGGTCATCAAGACCATGAAGGACACCGGGGCCGACATGAGCGTGAAGTACAAGGAGACGGCGCGGGGCGGGCTCGCGGTGAACATCATCGAGTGCTGAGCCCGCGTCATCGGGTGCTGAGCCCGTGTCCCGGGCGTCACCCGGACGGCGGATACCCTGAGCCCCGTCAGTAGTGCACCAAGAAGGGGTGGATCCGGTGGCGGACATCGAGGAAGCGCGCAGGACGTTCGAGCAGTTCGACGCGGACGGCGACGGCTTCATCACAGCGGCGGAGTGGAAGTCGGCCATGGCCAAGATGGGGGACTTCTACGTCACCGAGACGGTGGCCGAGGCCGTGATCGGCACGAAGGACACCGACAAGGACAAGCGTCTCTCCTTCGACGAGTTCTGGGCCAGCCTGAACAAGTAGGCAGCGGGAGTACTTGGAAGGGGCCCGGCGCGCTAGAGCGCCGGGCCCCTTCCCCGTACTCGTTGCGCGTACTCCTCAGCGTGCGCGCCGCGCCGCCCGCACGCTCCACCGCCCTTCCGTACGCTCCAACCGCACCGGGTGGTCGAAGCACTTGCTGATCTGGTCGCTGGTCAGTACGTCGTCCACGGCGCCGGAGGCGAGCGCCCGGCCGTCGCGCAGCAGCAGCGCGTGCGTGGTGCCTGCCGGGAGCTCCTCCAGGTGGTGCGTGACCAGGACCGTGGAGAGCTCGGGGTGACTCTCGCGCAGGGTGTCCAGGCTGTCGAGGAGGCGTTCGCGGCCCGCGAGGTCGAGCCCGGTGGCCGGTTCGTCGAGCAGGACGAGCCGTGGTCTCGGCATCAGCGAGCGCGCGATCAGGGTCCGTCCGCGCTCGCCCTGGGAGAGCGTGGGCCAGCGCGCGTCCATGCGGTGCGCGAGGCCGAGCATGGCGATCAGACGGTCGGCCTGCTCCTCCTGCTCGGGCGTGGGGCGCCAACGGGGCAGCGGTTCCACGCTGTTGGTGATCCCGGTCAGGACGACCTCGCGCACCCGCAAGGGCGAGCGGAGTGGATGACGCGGGTTCACATGACCTACGTACGAACGGAGTTCGCGCAGGTCGACGCTGCCCAGGCGGCGGCCGAGCACCTCGACCGTGCCGCGCGTCGGGTGGGTCACGGCGCCGCAGAGGCTGAGCAGGGTCGACTTTCCCGCGCCGTTCGCGCCGAGCAGCGCCCAGTGTTCGCCGGGGCGCACGGTGAGGGTGACCTCGTCGAGGATGGGCCGGTCGTCGCGGACGACCGTGACGTTGTCCGCGTGCAGTACGGGGGGCATAGGGACGGAGGTCATCGGGTGGCCCCCGCCCGGTTCACGGCGGCGAGCACGGCCTGCACGGACGCGGTCAGGACCGAGGTGTCCAGGCCCGCGCCCCAGCGGACGACACCGCCCACCGCGCACTCCGCGTACGCGACCGCCTCGCTGCCGCCACCCGCTCCGGTGGCGTGTTCGGAGTGGTCGAGGATGTCGACGGTGATCCCGGCGGCGGCGAGCGCCGCGACGAACGCGGAGAGCGGGCCGTTGCCCGTACCCTCGAAGCCCCCGGCCTCTGAGCCGACTTGGAGGGTGCAGGTGAAGCGGTGGGTGCCGTCCGGAGCGCGGTCGGTGGTCCAGGAGCTCAGCTCCACATGCCCGCTCGTCTCCCCCGGCGCGACATAGGTCGCGCGGAAGAGCTCGTACAGCTCCTTCGCGCTCGCCTCCTGACCGCTGTCGTCGGTGGCCTCCTGCACCACGTGCGAGAAGTCGGGCCGCATGCGCTGCGGCAGGTCGATGCCGTGCCGGGTCCGCAGCAGGTACGCCATTCCGCCCTTTCCCGACTGGGAGTTGACGCGGATGACGGCTTCGTAGGTGCGTCCGATGTCCGCGGGGTCGATCGGCAGGTACGGCACCTCCCAGGGCGCCTCGCGCTCCGGTACCCCCGACTCGGCTGCCCGGCGCGCGTGATGGGCGAAGCCCTTGCTGATGGCGTCCTGGTGGGTGCCGGAGAAGGCGGTGTGGACGAGGTCGCCCGCGTAGGGGTGGCGGGGGTGCACGGGCAGCCGGTTGCAGTGCTCGACGACCTCGCGCACGGCGTCGATGTCGGAGAGGTCGACCATGGGGTCCACGCCCTGGGCGTACAGATTCAGGGCGAGGGTCACCAGGTCCACGTTTCCGGTGCGCTCCCCGTTGCCGAAGAGGCAGCCCTCGACGCGCTGGGCCCCGGCGAGGACGGCGAGTTCGGCGCAGGCGACCCCGGTGCCGCGGTCGTTGTGGGGGTGGACGGAGAGGATGACGGACGCGCGCCGGGCGAGGTTGCGGTGCAGGTACTCGATCTGGTCGGCGTACACGTTCGGGGTCGCGATCTCGACGGTCGCCGGGAGATTGTGGGTGACGGGACGGTCGGGGCTCGCGTCCCACAACTCGGTCAGCCCGTCGCAGAGTTCGAGTACGTAGTCGGGCTCGGTGAGGTTGAAGGTCTCCGGCGAGAACTGGAACCGGATGTCCGCCCCCGGCCGCGCGTCGGCCAGACGGGCCATGTGGGCGGCGGCTTCCGCGACGACGTCCCGCACCTGCGCGCGCGACCGCCCGAGGACGGTTTCGCGCCAGACAGGCGATGTGGGGATGTAGAGGTGCACGACGGCGTGGGGCAGCCCCTCGATCGACTCGAAGGTGCGGTCGATGAGTTCGGGCTTGGCGGGCGTGAAGACGACGATGCTGACGTCATCGGGGATACCGCCGTTCGCGCTCAGCGCGGCGAGGTCACGTACGAAGTCGAAGTCGGCGCGGCTGGCCGACGGATAGCCGACCTCGATCTCCTTGAACCCCGTCGAGACGAGCAGATCGAAGAAGCGCCTTTTGCGCCCGGTGTCCATCGGCTCGGCGAGCGCCTGATTGCCGTCGCGCAGGTCGACGGGGACCCAGAGGGGGGCGTGCTCGATGCGGGCTGATGGCCAACTCCGTTCCCCTGAAGGGACGTCAACCCTGTCTTGATAAGGGCGGTAGCGGTGGAAGGGCATCGCGCTGGGGCGCTGAGGATTCCACGAGTACGCGAGGGAATTCACGGTGGCCTCTCGGCTCGGTCGGTCGGTGAACTGGCCGACCGGCAGCACGGCACCCCGCGGCGGGGTGCCGGTCGCTTCAGGCCCCGCCGCGGCAGCCGAGAAGGAGGAGACCGCAGAAGATCACAGCGCTACACTAGCCACACCTCAGCTCCTCAGACAAGTACTCCTCAGACAAGTGGGCCGCCGCCTGGCGCTCCCCCACTCCCCTCCCCCCTTGAAAGGTCCCCGGATGCCGCCGCTCGGCTCCCTGCGTCCCAGCCCCCTGGTCGAACAGGCCACCGAGCGCCTGCGCGAGCAGATCTCCGGCGGCCACTGGCCCATCGGCAGCAAGCTCCCCGGCGAGACGACCCTGGCCAAGGAACTCGGCATCGGCCGCTCCACGGTCCGTGAGGCCCTGCGCGCGCTCGCCGGTGCGGGGCTCGTACAGCCACGCCAGGGCGCAGGTGTCTTCGTCATCGCGACGCAGCCGGTCGCGGACTGGCCGACGCGGCTGCGGCGGGCGGCGGTGTCGGACGTGTACGAGGTGCGGATGCTGGTGGAGGTGCAGGCCGCGCGCCTTGCCGCACTGCGGCGCACCGACGAGGACATCACGGCGATGCGCGCCGCGCTCGAAGGCCGCAGGGCCGCGGCTTCGGGGAGCGACGCGGCCTTCGTCGACGCCGACATCGCCCTGCACGCGGCGGTCGTGGCGGCGGCTCGCAACCCCGTACTGACGGACCTCTTCGCGGAGTTCGCCCCCGTACTGCGGGAGGGCCTGATCAGCCTCCTCGACCTCGTCGACGTACGCACGAAGGACCCGAACCACGGGGACGCCGTCCACGCCGCGCTCGTACGGGCCGTCGAGGCGAGGGACGCGGAGGGGGCGGCGCGGGTGGCACAGGCCGAACTCCAGGACACGCTCGGGCAGTTGCTGAACCGCGACTAGGCCGGCGACGGCCGCCCGCGACGGCTCGCGTGAGATCGTCTGTCCATGAGCAGCGACTTGGAAGTGAGCGCCCTGGCCATCAATGTCACGATCCCCCAGGAGCTCCGCTGGACGGACACTCGGCGCGGTGAGGAGTTCACCCTCTCCACACTCAACGTCCGTCTCCTCCCGGACGGGCACCTCGCCACAAAGGCCTACGGCAGGCCGGTCGCCGGGGGCCGGGGCGCATACGTCTCGTTCCCCGTCCCCGACAGGCCCGAGCTGGCGGCCCTGATCGCCGACGCCGCGAGCCGCGCCGGGGCGTTGTGGGCCGCGCATCGGGGTCTCGGCTGAGCTTGGTCCGACTTGAGGGCCGGTCGAGTGCGGCGGTGTCGTTGCGGGGCGTGATCAGCCGATCCTGGTCTCGTAGCGCAGGCGCCCGCGGTGGGCGGGCATGGTCATCAGGTCGACCTGGATCGCGAGGTTCCGGCCGTCCAGGGTGACCCGGGCCAGCCGGAGTACCGGCTCGTCCGGCTCCAGCCGCAGGGCCTCTTGCTCCTCGGCACTCGGCACGCCTGCGGTGACATCCTCACGGACCCGCACGCCGATGTGCCCGAGCTCGGCAAGCAGCGTGACGGCGCCGCCGGGGATCTTCGCCGTGCCCGCAAGGCGGGTGCCCCGGGCGATGCGGGTGGGGTAGTACGTGTCGGTCAACTCGCAGGGTTCGCCGTCCAGTTGGATCACTCGACGGCGTACGATCACGGGCTCGCCCTCGAGCACCGAGAACAGTTCGGCCACCTCGGGTGGGGCAGGAGCCTCACCGGCGTGCACGATGCGCTGGGTCCCTTTGCGCCCCTGAGCCGCGGCCTCGACTCCCCAGACGTCGGGGCTCCCCTTACCGGGTGGCGCCAGGTACGGCATCGAGGTGCTCGTCCAGTCACCGCTGTCACTCATGGCGTCCTCCCGCATTCCGGTCACCCCTGGCCCGCCTCACCCTCACGCCCCACCCCGCCAACCCCGTAGAACCGCGCCGACGCATCCACATGCGCCAAGCGCCGCATCGCGTTGAACACCGCCTCCCCCAGCACGGTGCCGATCACCACGCTCTCCACCAGGTCCTCGACCGACGCCCGTCGGCTCACGTAGCCGAGGTCGGCGCGGGCGACCAGTTCGGCGGCGTCGGCGTACTCGTCGAGCAGTTCCGTGAACGCGCCGTGGCCGACGCGGCCCATGGCGGCGAGGGCCCGTGACAGATCGGCGGCGGCCGGGTTCGACTCGTGGGTCTGCCAGCCGCGGCGCGCGATCAGTTCCCCGACCGCCGTGTTCGCAGCCTCCGCCTCGGCGTCGTCGTCCACCTCCCCCGCCGAACCGAGCCGGTCCGCGGCGGCGCCGAGCACCTTGTGCAGCGGGCGTTCGGGGTCGTCGACCGCGCCGAGCACCTCCGCGATGGCGGCCACCTTCAGGCCGCCCACATCGAGCAGCGCGCGGATGAGACGCAGCCTGCGCTCGTGGGTCTCGTCGTAGTGCGCCTGGTTCGGGCTGCTCAACTCGCCCGGCGGCAGCAGCCCTTCACGGACGTAGTACTTGATCGTCGGCACCGGCACGCCGGTCCTGCGGCTCAACTCGCCAATACGCACGGCCTGCCCACTCTCCTGCACTTTCGCTGTTCGCGCTCCCGCGCGCACCACTCTGCCACCGGCTGTTCCCTTGCCACTCCCGACCCTCATCATAGATAGTGGCGCTATCGGATAGCGGCAAGCGCCACTATCCATAACTGCTCCTGCTGGGGGATTTCTATGTCTTCATGGCGTTCATGGCACCGGCCACTCTTAGCGTTCTCCGCCTCCATGGCGGTCCTGGCCGTCGTGTCCGGCATCGGCCTCGTCGTCGACGACCGGGTTCTGACAGGCTCACGGATCTGGTTCAAACCGTTCAAGTTCTCGGTCTCGTTCGTCGCGTACGCACTCTCGCTCGCCTGGATGCTCTCGCTGCTCGACCGCCACCGGCGGGCCGGCTGGTGGGCGGGGACGATCGTCGCAGTGTCGAGCCTCGCCGAGATGGTGCTCATCACCGGACAGGTGGTGCGGGGCAAGCGCAGCCACTTCAACCATCAGACCCCGTTCGACGAAGCCGTGTTCAACGCGATGGCCGTCACCGTCGTCGTCCTGTGGCTCGGCACCCTGCTCGTCGCGATCCTGCTGGTGCGCGCCCGGATCGCCGACCGCGCGTCCGCCTGGGCGATGCGCTGCGGGATCGTCATCGCGCTCGCCGGGGCCGCCACCGGATTTCTGATGACCCAGCCCGCGCCCGGTCAGCGGCGGGGCTCCTCGCCCATCGTCGGCGCCCACAGTGTCGGCGTACCGGACGGCGGGCCCGGCATGCCGCTGACCGGCTGGTCGACCACCGGCGGTGATCTGCGGATCCCGCACTTCGTCGGCATGCACGCCCTGCAGTTGCTCCCACTGCTCCTCATGGCGCTGACGGCGCTCGCCGCTCGCCCCCGCTTCGGCCACCTGACCGACGAACGGGTGCGGCTGCGGCTCGTGCTCATCGCCTCGGGCGCGTACGCGGCTGCCTTCACCCTGGTCACCTGGCAGGCCCTGCGCGGCCAGCCGCTCATCCACCCGGACGGCGCGACGGTGACGGCGGCCGGGCTGATCGTCGGCGCCACCGCCGTGGGCGCGTACGGAGCCTTGCGTGCCTCAACTGGCTCCAGTGAGCGACCAGTTCAGGCATACAGCAGCAACGAGGACTACGACCAAAAGGAGCTCGTGTCATGACCGGATTCCTCTTCGAGCTCTCCTTCTACCTGGCAGCCCCGGTCTGGCTGCTCATGATCTTCGCGCCGGGGTGGCGGACGACGGCCCGCATCGCCGCCTCACCCCTCACCGTCCTACCGATCCTCGCCGTCTACACCGCGATGGCACTGCCCGTCTTCCCCGAACTCTGGGCCGCCGTAAGCCGCCCGGACATCGACGGATTCCGCGAACTGCTCGTCCTCGCGAACGGGGCGGGCGCCGTCTGGGCGCAGGTCATCGCCTGGGACCTGCTCATCGGACAGTGGATGTATCGCGAGGCCCGGCGCATCGGCGTCCATCCGCTGGTGATGGGACCGCTCCTGGTCCTCACGATCCTCCTCTCGCCCTTCGGGCTGCTGCTCTTCCTGCTGCTGCGGGCCGTGCGGGCCGGGCGCTCGAACCGTGCTCAGCCGCGCTCGCCGGCGGTTTCGGGCTCCATGCCCTTCTGATCGACGACCGCACGCTCCAGGACCGCCTCGCTTCCGGAGAGGACCTCGGGGTTGCCCGCCTTGCCCGGCTTGCCGCCCGGCTTGTGGTTCTTGGTCATGTAGCCACGCGAGCCGAGGTACTCGAAGGACTTCTTGTCGAAGATCCATTCGCTGCGCGTCGCGTACGACGACTCGTCAAGGGTGATGCCGATTCCGTGGCGGCCCGCCGCGTCCACCGCGTCGGGCACCTCGGTCACCCCGGGGAGCTTGGCCACGGCCTTGTAGAACGCGGCGGCGTTCTTTGGCGGCATGACCGTCCCGCTGAGCAGATCGCCGATCCTGTCGAAGACGGCCTGCGCCTTCGTCTCCCGCTCGTCGGCCACCTTCGTCTCGGCGTACAGCTTCTTCAACAGGGCGTCGGGGTCGGTGGGCAGCGAGGCGAGCCAGTTGTACGTGGGCCGGTCCGGCCCCTCAGGGATGGCTCCCGAGTCATCGGAACCGTCCACGACGGACGTCTCGATGGGGACGTCCTGGCCGGGCATCGACGCCCCCTTCCCGCTCTCACGGATCATGCCGACGTTGGTGACGGGGGCGGGGTCCTGCGACATCCACCTCTGCTGCTTGTACGGAGCGCCGAGCTTCACCTTGCCGTTGAACTCGCCCTCGTTGCCCTGGACCAGGCTGCGCAGGTAGACGAACTGGCTGGCCTTCACTCGCGGGGTATCGGCCTTCAGGGAGGCGTTCGCGATCCGGTCGAGGGTGACGGCCGCACTGCCGGTGGCGCCCTTGCCTGCGCCCATGTCACGGACACCGTCGGCGTCGTCGGAGGGAAGCGCGGCAATCAGGATCCCGGCCGTCGCGAGCGCGGCGGCGGCCGGCATGAGGATCGCGGGACGCAGCAGCCTGCGGCGAGAGGATGCCGGGGCGGGGGCCTGCTGTACGCGGTCAGTGCTCTGGTCCGTGTCGTGGTCGATCTGGTGCATCAGGACGTCCTTGTGGTGAAGGTGACGCCCCGGCGGAAGCTGCCATTCGTCTTCGTCCGACTCCGGGAGCAGGCGGGCCAGTTCAGCGGCCTCGGCCTCTCCCGGGGACGGGGTGGCGGCGTTCATCGGAATTCCTCCCGCAGGGGCAGGGCCGCGAACGCGGCCTCACTCTCTACCTCTCCGCGACCACGAAGCGGTTCCTTCACGTTCTTCACTTTCTTCGCATCCATAACATTCGTCGCATCCGGCCCGTCCTCGCTGAGCCGCCGCAGTCGCGCACGCGCCCTCGAGAGCCGTGACCGCACCGTGCCGACCGGAATGCCCAGCGCCTCGGCCGCCTGCGCGTAGTCGAGCCCGGACCACACGCACAGGACGAGCACCTCCCGCTCCGGACGGCGCAGCCGACGCAGCGCGCCGTGCACCGCCGCGAGCCGCCGCGCGTCGTCCATCCGCCCCGCCGACTCCTCGGCGAAGTCGGCCACCTCGGGCGGGGGCGGCTGACGGGAGAGAAAGGCGAGCCGTCGTCGCAGACCCCGGTTGGCGTTCTGCGCCTTGTGCGTCGCGATGCCGAGCAGCCACGGCTTGAGCGAACCACGGTCCGGTTCAAGCCGGTCCCGGGTGCGCCAGGCCGCGAGGAAGGTCTCGGACATGACCTCCTCGGCGGTCGACCAGTCGCCGGTCAGCCGCAGGGCGTGGTTGTAGACCGTCCGCGCGTACGCCTCGTACAACTCACCGAACGCCTCCCTCTCACCTGCCCGGATCCGTGCATGGATGCCGTCTCCCAGTTCAGTACGCCTCACACCACGTATCTCTCCGCACCCCACACCGAGTTCCTGTGCCCCTCGTCACACCCGTCGTCGCACCCCCGCCAAGGACGCGCACAGGCTGACGGAGTCCAATCCTCACCTCGGCGAGATCGTGGTGGAACTCTGGGGGTGGCCGATCGGCTCAGCCGGAATACCTCACCGGTTCCGGAGGTTGGCTCCGCTACGGCACCACCGAATCCACCCCCGGAAGGGCGAGTCATGAAGATCGGCATCATCGGCGCGGGCAACATCGGCGGCAACCTCACCCGGCGCCTCACGGCTGTCGGCCACGACGTCTCCGTCGCGAACTCCCGTGGCCCGCACACCCTCACCGACCTCGCCAAGGAGACCGGCGCCACGCCCGCGACGATCGAGGACGCCGTACGCGGCGCCAAGGTCGTCGTCGTGACGATCCCTCTCAAGGCCGTACCGAACCTGCCGTCCGGCTTCCTCGACGGCGCGGCCGACGGCTTCGCCGTCATCGACACCGGCAACTACTACCCGCAGCAGCGCGACGGGAAGATCGCCGAGATCGAGGAGGGCCTGACCGAGAGCCGCTGGACCGAGCGCCAGATCGGCCACCCGGTGATCAAGGCCTTCAACGGCACGTACGCCCACGACATCCTCGACAAGCCCCAGCCCAAGGGCACACCCGGCCGCGTCGCCCTTCCGGTTTCCGGCGACGACGAGGACGCCAAGAAGGTCGTACGCGCCCTCATCGACGAGCTCGGCTTCGACACCGTCGACACGGGCGGCCAGGACGAGTCGTGGCGCCAGCAGCCGGGCACTCCGGTGTACGGCCTCGCGGCGGACGCGGAAACGGTCCGCAAGGCACTGGACTCGGCCTCCCAGGAGCGCACACCGGACTGGCGCGCCTGACACGTCTGACGCGTCTGACCGGCAGAGATCACGGGACGCGCCGCGTGACGGCTACAGCTTCGGCTACGGCTACGGCTTGGCCCACTCCCGCAGCGCGTCCTCGTTGTCGAAGTCAGCGACGTTCTTGTCTATCGGCGACGACGTGTGCTGATGGATCAGCCACTTCGCCTTGATGCGGGGCTTGCCCGCCGTGACGTAGTCGGCGATCCAGAGGGCGTCGCCCGCGTAGGACGTGGTGTCGTGGTTGAGCCAGAAATCCCGATTGCAATACAAGACGACTCGGTGGTCGGGCCGCAGCCTCTTCACCTCGCGGATGAAGCTGTCCTTCTCGGCGTTGCTCGCCCGCGTGCGGTCTCCCGTCCACTCCCAATCCGCAGCGAGCAAGTCCCCTGATTTCTCAGGGGACTTGCTGACGAAGTACTCCGCCTGTGCCTTGATGTTCCCCGGCCACAGGAAGTGGTAGAAGCCGACCACGCAGCCGCCGTCCCGGGCCCGCTTCGTCTGTGCGGTCAGCTTCGGATTCACGTACGAACGGCCCTCCGTCGACTTTATGATGACGAAAGAGCGGCCGTCCGTTTCGAAGTTGGTCTGGTGCGAGCTGACGTCGATGCCTTTGAGCACGGGCGGCCTCCTGAGCGGCAGAGGGTAGGGCAGGGGAGCTACCCTTCTGGTGCCCGGTGGCCGCTGTGGTCAACCGTTGAACAGCTCAGCGGAAGATCCCCGTGTGCCCCAGCGAGTAGCGGCCGGGCTGCGGATACACCGCGAGGCCGTGCGGGCCGCCGCCGACGGGGATGCGGGCGATCTGGACTCCGGTGCGGGTGTCGATGGCGTACACCTCGGAGTCGTAACGGCCCGACAGCCAGAGGGTGTTGCCGTCCGCCGACACTCCGCCCATGTCGGGGCTGCCGCCCTGGGGGAGCTTCCACTTCTTGGTGAGTCTGTTCTTGGGGAAGTCGAAGACGGAGATGGTGCCTTCGCCCCGGTTGGACACGTACATCTCGCGCGAGTCCCTGCTGACGTACAGGCCGTGCGTGCCCTTGCCGGTGTGCAGGAGCTTCGGCTTGTCGAACTTGTCGCCGCTCAGGACCCACATGCCGTCGGCCATCATGTCGGCGACGTAGAAGGTCTTGCCGTCGGGCGAGATCTTCACGTCCTGCGGCATGGCGCCCTTGAAGGGCAGCTTCTGCTGGGCGACGACCTTCATCTTCTCCGTGTCCACCTTGAGGAGTTCGCCGGAGAACTCGCAGGAGACGATGAAGTAGCGCCCGTCCGCGGAGAAGTCGGCGTGGTTGACGCCGTAGCAGCTGACCGGTTCGGTCTTGACCTCCTTCATGGTGTGCGCGTCGCGGAAGACGAGCTCCCGGTCCATCGAGGCCATCACGACGGCGTACTTGCCGTTGGGCGTGAAGTAGAGGTTGTACGGGTCGTGGACGTCGACCGGCTTGCCCGCCTTGCCCGTCTTGGGGTCGATGGGGGTGAGCGTGTGGCCGCGGTTGTTGTTGACCCAGAGCGTCTTCATGTCCCAGGAGGGGACGACGTGCTGGGGCTGGACCCCGACTTTGATCGTGTCGATCACTTCGTACTTCTTGGGGTCGATGACCGAGACCGTGTTGGAGGTGGTGTTGGGGACGTAGATCCGGGAGGGGAAATCCTCGACCACCGGGGAGAGCCTGTTGGGGCGGTCCGCCGCGTAGACGTCCTTCTTGTCGAGGAGGGGCGGCATGCCCGGGAGGCCGGGCGCGGCCTTGGGTTCGGGTGTGGCTCCGGCGGGTTTCTGGACGCCCTTGGTGCCGAGGGCTTCGTTCTCTCGTGCGTCGTCGCCGCTGCCGCTGCCGCTGCCGCAGCCGGCGAGCGCGGCGGCGACGACGGCTCCGGCGGCGATGACCGCTCCGGTGCGCCGGGTGAGCTTCAGGTGCAGGGTCATCAGGTCAGCAACTCCGTGGTCGTCACCGCGCGCAGGCCGCGGCGGTCGAGGTCTTCCAGGACGGCGGGGAGCGCGGCGACCGTGTCCGCGTACCCGAAGTGCAGGCTCACGACGGAGCCCGCGCGCACCTCTGAGGCGATCTTGCGGGTGACGGCCGGGGCGCCCGGCGAGGTGAAGTCGAGGGAGTCGACGTCGTACGAGAGCACGTGCGGGTAGCCCGCGCGGTGGGCGAGGCGGGCCACGAGGGGCGTCGCGGTCTCGGCGCGCGAGGGGCGGAACCAGGTGCCGATGGAGCCGGTGAGGCGGCGCAGTCGGTCGGCGCAGCCGGTGATCTCCGCGTAGGCGTCGGCCTCGGGCAGTTCGTTGATCGTGACGTGGTGGTGGGTGTGGTTGCCGAGGTCGTGGCCGCCGTCGAGGATGCGGCGGGCGAGCTCGGGGTGTTCGTCGAGCCAGCTGCCGACGGCGAGGACGGTGATTCCGGCGCCCGCCTTCTCGGCGATGGAGAGCAGGGATCGCGCGGTGGCCGGGTCGCCCTGGCCGTGGAAGGTGAGGGCGACCTGGGGGCGGCCGCGGGGGCTGTGCGCGATCTGGTCGGGGAGGCCGGGGAAGCGGCGGGGTGCGGGGGCGGGGCGGGGTGCTTTTTTTCGGGCGGGGTGGCGGGCGGCGGGTGCGGCCTGGTGCGCTGCGGGGGCGGCGGATCCGGAGGCGGAGCAGCCTGCGGTGAGCGCGCCCGCGACGGCCAGTCCGGCGCCCGCACGCAGGGCTCCGCGGCGGTCAGTCTCGATCACCCGACCATTTAATGGTAAAAGCGGTCAAAAGCCGCTGATTGCGTGCGGATGGGGGCTGCGGGTCGGGCGGCCGAGGTGAATCAGACACCTCGTCGCCCCTTACGGAACACCTGTCACAGCCAGAACTTAGCCAGTGTTTACCAGGCAGGTGTCCCAGCTCACCAAGGATTCACTTCTCAAGCGTCACAGTTCGATACGTTGTGACCGGTTATGTACTTTTGGATCGGCGGGGCCCGTCTGCCATAGTCGAAGCCACGACCCCCATTGACCCGGGCTCGGTCGTCATCAGCGCCGCGGACCACACCCCTTTGTCCGTGGCGCTCCGCCAAGCCCCCGCAGTGCCGTAGACCCAAACGGCGACCGGGGGCTTTCGCGTCTCAGCGACCCACGCCTCAGCGGTCCGCGACCCGCATCTCGAACCACGTCGTCTTGCCGCGCGGCAGCAGGTCCACGCCCCACCGGTCGGAGAGCTTGTCGACCAGGAAGAGGCCGCGGCCACTGAGGTCGAGTTCGTTGACGGGCATCAGGCAGGGAAGGCCGCGCGAGGGGTCGCGCACCTCGACCCTGATCCAGCCGCGCCGCCGCATCATCCGCAGCCCGAAGACGCGGGCGCCGGTGTGCCGCACGGCGTTGCCGACGAGCTCGGAGGTGAGGAGCACCGCGTCCTCGGTCAGCTTCGGCGAGAGCCCCCAGTGCCGGAGCACCACGACCTGCGCGAGCCGGCGCGCGATGGCGGCGGACTCCGGGCGCGACGGCAGCGGAACCTCCGCGTCCGTCGGATTACCGAACAACTCCAGCGCCTTCAGCGCGTGTTCGTCCTCGACCGCCGGCGACCAGCGCGCCGCGGTCGCACTCCCGTGTCGCCGCGGCTGTTCGATACCCTCCAGCCCCGCCATGCCCCCATCATGGCCGCACAGAAGGCGTTCTGGGGCCGTTCCGACGGAATAAGCCCCCCGGAACCATCCGTTCCGGGGGGTCATGTAGGCATATGCCATTGGCAAATAGGGCCCTGCCGCACCCCTTCTGACCTGCGATGACTACCCGCTTACGGGTGATCACTTAGGGCCTCGACCGGGGCAGGCTTAAGGTTCTCTTAAGCTACGCATAAACCGCTCCTTCGGGGGACACTTTGGCTGACGTGCCCTCAACTGATCGCTTCGCGGCGGAACTTCAGAGGAATTTCGCCTTGCCCGGGCCCTCCTCGACGAAGCTGCGCATGCCACGCTCCCGGTCCTCGGTGGCGAACAGACCCGCGAACCAGGTGCGCTCGATCGCGAGCCCGGTGTCGATGTCCGTCTCCAGGCCCGCGTCCACCGACTCCTTGGCGGCGCGCAGCGCGAGCGCGGGCCCCTGCGCCAGGCGTGCGGCCCACTGGTGCGCCTGCTCGTACACCTCGGCGGCGGGCACGACGCGGTCCACCAGGCCGATGGTGAGCGCCTCCTCGGCCTTGACCATGCGCCCGGTGAAGATGAGGTCCTTGGCCTTGGACGGGCCGATGAGACGGGGCAGACGCTGGGTGCCGCCCGCGCCGGGGATCAGGCCGAGCTGGATCTCCGGCTGGCCGAGCTTGGCGTTGTCGGCGGCGATGCGGAAGTCGGCGCAGAGCGCCAGCTCGCAGCCGCCGCCGAGCGCGTAGCCGGTGACGGCGGCGACGACGGGCTTGGGGATGCGGGCGACCGCGGTGAAGGAGTCCTGCAGCGCCTTGGACCGCACGACCATCGCCGCGTGGTCCATGGCCTGCATCTCCTTGATGTCCGCGCCCGCCGCGAACACCTTCTCGCCGCCGTAGATGACCACGGCGCGTACGTCGTCGCGCCGTGTCGCCTCTTCGGCCAGCTCTTTGAGCCGGTCCTGGAGGGCGATGTCGAGCGCGTTCATCGGGGGGCGGTCGAGGCGGATCGTGCCCACGCCTTCGGCGACTTCGAGATGCACAGATGTCATGCGGGGCACGTTAGCCGTGCCCCGCATGACATCAACATGCGGCCGGGTGATCAGGCCGCATCCGAAGGCTCAGGCCTTCCACTTGTCCCAGGACATGTTCCAGCCGTTGAAGCCGTTCTCGGGCTGGATCGTCTTGTCCGCGGAGTTCTTCACGACCACGAGGTCCCCGATGAGGGAGTTCTCGAAGAACCATCCGGCGGACGTCTTCTTGCTGTAGCCGCCGCGCACGTCGCTCAGGCCTATGCAGCCGTGGCTGGCGTTCGTGTTGCCGAAGGCGCCGCCCGACCAGTAGTTGCCGTGGATGAACGTGCCCGATGTGGACAGGCGCATCGCGTTCGGGACGTCCTTGATGTCGTACTCGCCGCCGAAGCCGACGGTCTCGCCGTTCATGCGCGTGACCTTGAGCTTCTCGCTGATGACCATCTGGCCGTTGTACGTCGTCGTGCCGGGTGCGCCCGCGGTGATCGGGATCTTCTTGATCTGCTCGCCGTCCCTGACGACCTTCATCTGGTGCGACTTGGCGTCGACGGTGGAGACCTGGCTGCGGCCGATCTCGAACTTCAGGGTCTTGGCCTGCTTGCCGTAGACCCCGGGCCGGCCCTCGACGCCGTCGAGGTTGAGCTTGACGGTGACCTTCGTGCCCGCCTTCCAGTACTTCTCGGGACGGAAGTCGATGCGGTCGTTGTCGAACCAGTGCCCCTCGACCGGCACGGACGGCTCGGTCTTGACCTCGATGGCCTTCTCCACGGCCTTCGGGTCGGTGATGCCCCGCGTGAAGTGGACCGAGAACGGCATTCCGACGCCGACCTTCGAGCCGTCCTCCGGCGTGAACTGCCCCACGAAGGTGTTCTTCGGGGTCAGTGTCGTGAACGACGTGTCCTTGGCGGACTCGCGTCCGTCGGAGTCCTTGGCCGTCGCGTGGACCTTGTACTTCGTGGAGGCCGCGAGATGGTGCGCGGGCGTCCACGCGGCACCGCCCGAGGTTATCTTCCCCGGGACCGGATTGCCCTTGCTGTCCTCGACCTTGACGTCAGTCAGCTTGCCCTTGTCGGCCGCTATCTTCAGTGCCCCGTTGGTGGCCACCGCGTCGGCGCCGTCCTTCGGAGCTATGGTCACCACCGCCGCCGACGGCGCGTTCTTGTCGGCCTTGCCCTTGCCGTCGCCGGAGTCCGAGCCGCCTCCCCCGCCGCATGCCGTGACCAACAGCAGCGCCGCACCCGATGCCACCGCAAAGAGGCCCTTGGTGCCCCGTCGCCGCGCGCGCCCCCGCGCACCAACCGACGTCCCCGATATCGGTCGCCCGTTCAAGATGTGTCTCCCCTCGCACGGCCTGGTCAGGCCCGCACCCCAGTGCATCTGCGCGCACAGACACGCGCCAGCGCTAGATAACCACACGGTCCTGACCGATGACTCCCCGCCAATGTCACTGTTCAGTCCCAACTGCGCATGGGGCGCGGGCGCTGCCTCAGTCCTGGTCCGTGGGCTTGGCTTCCGGCTTGGAGCCGGGCGGTGCCGTCCAGTCCTTCCACTCCATGTTCCAGCCACCGAGCCCGTTGTCAGGAGCGACTTTCTTGTCATCACTATTGACAACTTCCACCACATCACCAATCAGACTGCGGTCGAAGAACCACCCCGCCGGGGTCTGTGAGCTGCCGCCCTTCACATCGCGCAGGCCCACACAGCCGTGGCTGACATTTGTGTTGCCAGGGGCGTTGGGCGACCAGTAGTTGCCGTGCAGGAAGGTGCCGGACGTCGTCAGGCGCATCGCGTGCGGGACGTCGGGGATGTTGTACTCCCCGCCGAAGCCGACGGTGCGGCTGTTCATCCTGGTCACCTCCAGCATCTCCGTGACCACCATTTTCCCGTTGTACGTCGTGGACTTCGGGGCGCCCGCGGTGATCGGGACGGTGGAGATGACCTCGCCGTCGCGGCGTACTTCCATGGTGTGCGCGGCGGCGTCGACCAGGGAGGTCTGGCTGCGGCCGACCGTGAAGGAGAAGCTCTTGTCCTGGAGGCCGTAGGCGCCGGGGGCGGCCTCGACGTCGCGCAGGTGCAGGCCGACGGTGACCTTCGTGCCGGGCTTCCAGTACTTCTGGGGGCGGAAGTCCAGGCGGCCGTTGCCGAACCAGTGCGGCCGTACGTCGACCTCCGGGTCCGCGGTGACGCTGACGGCGCGCTGGACGGCCTCGCGGTTCTCGACCTCCCGGTTGAACTCCAGGGAGACGATCATGCCGGTGCCGACCGTGGCGCGGTTCTCCGGTGTCACATAGGCGGTGAACCGCTCGTCGGGGACGTACGTCGTGAACGTCGTGTGCCGGGCCGAGCGGCGGCCGTGGCCGTCGAGGGCGACGGCGTCCACCGTGTACTTGGCGCCGAGCGCCAGATCGCCCCCGTCCAGCGGCTTCCAGGTCATGCCGTCCTCGGCGATGCGCCCTGGCACCGGAGCCTCCCGCGCGTCCTGCACGCGGACCGCCTTCACCGATTCGAGGCGTCCGTCGGGGACCTCGACCTTGAGCTGTTCGTCGCCCTTGACTCCCTTGCTGCCGTCGTCGGGTGTCACCCGGATCGCGTCGGCGGGCGACCGCGGCTTGCCCATCAGCTGGTCGATGCCACCGCCGTCACCGCTGCACCCCGCGGCTCCCGCGAGCAGTCCTGCCCATGTCATTACGGCGGCCAGCGCGGCCCCTGCGCGCCGTGCGCGCCTCGCTACCTGTCTCACGCCCGTCCCAACGACCGTCCCCCTCCTGGGGAAACGTGAGTGCGACGCACACGCTGGGCAGAACAGTGGGGAGGACGGCACGGGCCCGCGGGTCCTCGCGCGCCGTCCGGTCTGGTACGCCCCTGCCGCCGGGACGCGACAGGGGTCGAGCCGCAGGAGGCGAATGGGTGTCCAGCGCAGCCGAACAGGAAGCACTCCAGGATGAGGGTGGGCGGCGCGGGACGGGCGCGACCGCGGTGAACGGCAGGGCAGCCGCCGTGAAGGACACGTCGGCGAAGGCGCGCGCCACGCCCCGGGACACTTCGGGCGCGCCCGGCATGCCGGTGTGGCCGGGGGCTCCGACGCCGCTCGGCGCACGGTTCAGGGTGGGGCCCGACGGGGTCGCGGGCACCAACTTCGCGCTGTGGGCGGGGGGCGCCCAGGCCGTGGAGCTCTGTCTCTTCGACGACGAGGGCGTGGAGACGCGCGCGCAGCTGACCGAGCTGACGCACGAGATCTGGCACGGCTTCGTGCCGGGCGTCCTGCCGGGGCAGCGCTACGGCTACCGCGTGCACGGCCGCTGGGACCCGTGGACGGGCGCCCGCTGGAACCCGGCGAAGCTCCTCCTGGATCCGTACGCGCGTGCGGTGGACGGCGACTTCGCCACGTACGGCCTGCCGCCCGAGGTGTACGGACACGTGCGGGACTGGCCCCAGCAGCATGTGGCCGACACGGTGCGGGACGACCGGGACTCGGCCGCGTACGTCCCCAAGGGCGTGGTCGTGCACGACGACGCCCCGGACGACGAGTGGGCGGACGACCGGCGCCCGAAGACGCCGTGGGCGGACTCGGTCATCTACGAGGTCCATGTACGCGGCTTCACGAAGCTCCACCCGGGGATTCCTCAGGAGCTGCGGGGCACGTACGCGGGCCTGGCGCATCCGGCGGCGATCGAGCATCTCCTGCGGCTCGGTGTGACGGCGGTGGAACTGCTTCCCGTGCACCAGTTCGCGCACGAGGATCATTTACTGAGACGGGGCCTGACGAACTACTGGGGCTACAACTCGATCGGCTACTTCGCACCGCACGCGGCGTACGCGGCCTCGGGGACCAGGGGCGAGCAGGTCGGCGAGTTCAAGCGGATGGTGCGGGCGCTGCACGAGGCCGGGATCGAGGTGATCCTGGACGTGGTCTACAACCACACGGCGGAGGCGGGCGAGCTCGGCCCGATGTTCTCGCTCAAGGGCATCGACAATCGCGGCTACTACCGGCTGCAGCAGAACGACGCCCGTCGTTACGCGGACTACACGGGTTGCGGGAACACGCTCCAGGTGGTGCAGCCGCACGTCCTTCGCCTGATCACGGACTCCCTGCGCTACTGGGTGACCGAGATGGGCGTGGACGGCTTCCGCTTCGATCTGGCGGCGGCGCTCGCACGCTCGTTCCACGACGTCGACATGCTCTCGCCCTTCCTCGCGGTGATCGCGCAGGATCCGGTCCTTCGGCGCGTGAAGCTGATCGCCGAGCCGTGGGACGTGGGGTCGGGCGGCTACCAGGTGGGGGCCTTCCCTCCCCTGTGGACGGAGTGGAACGACCACTACCGCGACGCGGTACGGGATTTCTGGCGGGGCGCGCTGCCCGACGTGCGGGATCTGGGCTACCGCCTGTCCGGGTCGAGCGACCTGTACGCGTGGGGCGGGCGGCGTCCGTACGCGTCGGTGAACTTCGTGACGGCGCACGACGGGTTCACGCTGCGGGACCTGGTGAGTTACGAGCGCAAGCACAACGAGGCCAACGGCGAGGGGAACAGGGACGGCACCAACGACAACCGGTCCTGGAACTGCGGCGCGGAGGGCGAGACGGCGGATGCGCGGGTGGCGGAGCTGCGGCGGCGACAGCTGCGCAATCTCCTGACGACGCTGCTGCTCTCGACGGGGGTGCCGATGCTCGTCGCGGGGGACGAGATGGGGCGTACGCAGGGAGGCAGCAACAACGCGTACTGCCAGGACAACGAGGTCAGCTGGCTGGACTGGGGGCTGCTCGACGAGCCGGGGTGGGCGGCGCTGTGTGATCTGACGTCCCGCTTGATCGCCCTTCGCCACCGGCATCCGGTGCTGCGGCGGCGGGCGTTCTTCTCCGGCCGTGCGCATTCGGCGGACGGCCTTCGGGACCTGGCGTGGTTCACGGCGCGCGGGACGGAGATGACGGAGGGCGACTGGTACGCGCCTGCCGCGACGCTCGGCATGTATCTGTCGGGGCGCGACATCCCGGGGCGGGACGCCCGGGGCGCGCCGGTCGTCGACGACAGCTTCCTCGCGATCCTCCACGCGGCGGACCGTGCGGGGAGCTTCATGCTGCCGGGGGCGCCGTGGGCACGGGCGTACGAGGTGGTGGTGGACACCTCCTTGGAGGAGCAGGGGGACGCGCCCGGCGCCGAGCTGCGCGCGGACACGGCGGTCACGATGGCGGCGCGGTCGGTGCTGTTGTTGCGGGTGCGGGACGACGTGCGGGGCGGGGGTGTCTGACGCCGGGGACGCCGGGCCACATTGGTCTGAACCTGACCATTGCCGCGCTCCCTGACACGGGTCAAGCTCGGCCCATGGACCTGGAGTTGCGGCACCTCAAGACGATCCGGGCGATCGCCGACGCGGGCAGCCTGACCAAGGCCGCCACCGCGCTCGGGCTCGCGCAGCCCGCCCTGAGCGCACAGTTGAAGCGGATCGAGCGCGCCTTGGGCGGGGAGCTCTTCGAGCGGGGGCGGCACGGGGTGCGGGCCACCGCGCTCGGGGAGTTCGTGCTCGCCCGCGCCCGGGTCGTACTGCCCGCGGTCAGCGGGCTGCGGGAGGAGGCGCTGCGGTTCGGCCGGGACTGGGCGGGTGGCACGGGGTTCCGGCTCGGCGCGACGCACGGGCCGCTGCTCGGCGCCCTGGTGGACCGCCTCGCCGCCGCGCACCCGGGGGCCCGGGTGACGACCCACACCTCGTGGTCGGAGCGGGAGATCGCGTCCCGCACGGCCGACGGGCGCCTCGACTTCGCCCTTGTGGGGACGTGCGGGGCGAGCCCGCCGCCGGAGAGCGAGCTGCTCGTGTGGCGGGAGGTCGCCCGTGACCCGGTCTTCGTCATGCTGCCGACCGAGCATCCACTGGCCGCCTGCCAGGAGATCGACCTGGCAAGGCTCGCGGACGAGGCGTGGACGGACGTACCGGGCGACGGCTGCTTCGCTGACTGCTTCACCGCGGCGTGCGCCCGCGCGGGATTCACGCCTTCCTCCGTGTACGAGACGGACGTCGCGTCCTGTGTCCATCTGGTCCAGGTGGGGCGGGCGGTGGGGCTGTGCCGTGCGACGTTCCCGCCGACGCCGGGCCTGGTCACCCGGCCGCTCTCCGGGGCGCCGCTGTACTGGCGGCACCTGCTCGGCTGGCACCCGGCGGCACCGGCCCACGACACGGCGCCCACCGTCTTCGCGCAGGCCCGCGCGGCGCACGCGGAGGCGGCGGCGCGCAGTGAGAGCTATACGGCTTGGCTGGCCGCGCCTTCCATAACGCCGGACAGAGGGGTCAACTGACAGCTATTGGAGGGCAGTTGCTGCTCATAGGTTGTGGGCGATCCCCGTTCGGCCCTCGAAGCCCACCCCGCAACCGAGGAGATGCCCGATGCTCCCCATCCGCCACGGAATCCGCCCCAGAATCCACCACAGACGGGCCGCGGCGGCATGCGCCGCGTTCGCCGCCGCCGGCGTCCTGGTCCTCGCGGGTCTGCCCGGCACCGCGAACGCCCAGGCCGATCCGTCCGTCTCCCCCGCGCCCTCCCCCTTACCCTCCCCCGCCGAGACCGCCGCCGTCGACAGGACATCGCCCGAGGTCCTGAAGGCCATGGAGCGGGACCTCGGCCTCACGTCGGCGCAGGCCCAGGCCCGTCTGGTCAACGAGGCCGAGGCCGGCGCCGTCGCGGGAGCCCTGCGGAACGCCGTCGGCCGGGACTTCGCGGGCGCCTGGGTGCGGGGCGCCACGTCGGCGCGGCTCACCGTGGCCACCACCGACGCCTCCGACGTCCCCGCGATCGAGGCGCGGGGCGCGCACGCCAAGGTCGTACGGCACTCCGTCGCTCAACTAGACGCGGCGAAAGCCAAGTTGGACCGTGCCGCGAAGAAGACGGCTACGCGCGACGCTCCTGTCTGGTACGTCGACGTGCGGTCGAACGCGGTCGTGGTGCGCGCCGTGCGACCCGCCGCGGCTGAGTCCCTTGTGTCGGCCGCGGGCGTCCGAGCCGACCTCGTACAGATCGAGAAGACCAAGGAACGGCCGCGCCCGCTGTACGACCTCGTGGGCGGTGAGGCGTACTACATGGGCGGCCGGTGTTCCATCGGCTTCCCGATCACCAAGGGCACGCAGCAGGGCTTCGCCACGGCGGGTCACTGCGGGCGCGCCGGCACCGCGACCAGCGGCTACAACCAGGTGGCCCAGGGCACGTTCCAGGCGTCCATCTTCCCCGGCAGGGACATGGCCTGGGTCGCCGCCAACTCCCAATGGACAGCCACCCCGTACGTGAAGGGCCAGGGCGGGCAACAGGTCGGCGTCGGGGGCTCCACGCAGTCCCCGGTGGGTGCGTCGATCTGCCGTTCCGGCTCCACTACGGGGTGGCACTGCGGCACGATCCAGCAGCACAACACCAGTGTCACCTACCCCGAGGGCACCATCAGCGGCGTGACGCGGACGACGGTCTGCGCGGAGCCGGGTGACTCGGGTGGCTCCTTCATCTCCGGGAGCCAGGCACAGGGCGTCACGTCCGGCGGCTCCGGCAACTGCTCCAGCGGCGGGACGACGTTCCATCAGCCGATCAATCCGCTGCTGCAGCAGTATGGCTTGACGCTTCGGACCACGGGTGGGGGTGACCCGGGTCCCGGTGAGCCGGAGCCCGGCGGCACCTGGGCTGCGGGGAAGGTCTACGCCGCGGGTGACTCCGTCAGCTATGGCGGCGTCACTTACCGCTGCCTCCAGGGGCACCAGGCGCAGGTTGGCTGGGAGCCGCCCAACACGCCCGCGTTGTGGCAGACCGCCTAGTCGCTCGGCTGTTGACTGCGGGCCGTCTGTGGCTGGGCGCGCAGTTCCCCGCGCCCCTTGCGGGGCGCTGAGCCTCAGCCCAGAATCCCCCGGCTGTACGCCGTGGCCACCGCCGCCGCGCGGTCGTTGACGCCCAGCTTGCCGTAGATGTGGGTGAGGTGCGTCTTGACCGTGGCCTCGCTGATGAAGAGTTCCGCGGCGATCGCACGGTTCGACGTGCCCTTGGCGACGAGCGCGAGCACCTCCCGTTCACGGGTGCTCAGCGGTTCGTTGCCGGGGGCACGCACGCGTGAGACGAGCCGGGACGCTACGGCCGGGGAGAGGACCGTACGGCCCTGGGCCGCCGCGCGGACCGCGGTGAACAGGTCGTCGCGGGGCGCGTCCTTGAGGAGGTAGCCCGTCGCGCCCGCCTCGATCGCGGGCAGCGTGTCGGAGTCCGTGTCGTACGTCGTGAGGACGAGGACCCGGGCACGGGCGCCGCGCTTCCTCAGCTCGGCGATCGCGTCCACGCCTCCCCCGCCCGGCATGCGCAGGTCCATCAGGACGACGTCCGGGTCGAGGCGCTCCACCAGGGCGACGGCCTCGACGCCGTCGGCCGCCTCGCCGAGCACCTCGAAGCAGGGGTCGGAGCGGAACATGCCGCGCAGACCGTCCCGTACGACGGGATGGTCGTCGACGATGAGGAGAGTGATCAGGTCAGCCATGGCGGACCAACGGTACGCGAGCCGAGAGCGCGGTGCCGTTACCCGGCTCCGACTCGACGGTGAACGAGCCCGCGATGCGCTCGGCGCGGGCCCGCATCCCGTCGAGGCCGAAGCCGCCCGAGCCGTTGCGCTGGACGAGGGCCAGCGGATCGAAGCCTCGGCCGTCGTCGCGTACGTCGAGGGCGACCTCCCCCTCCATGTAGGAGAGGGTGACGCCGAGGCGGGTGGCGTCCGCGTGCCGGGTGGCGTTGGACAGGGCCTCCTGGACGATGCGCAGGAGCGTCGCCTCGATCTCCTCGTGCAGGGGCTCGGCGGGTCCGGTGACCGTGAAGTCGGCGCGGACGCCGGTGCGTTCGGCCCACTCCATGACCGTCTTCTTCAGCGCCTCGGGCAGCGCGTCGTGCTCCAGGGCCGTCGGGGAGAGGTTGTGTACGGAGCGGCGGGCCTCGCCCAGGCTGTGCCGGGCGAGATCGGCGGCGCGGCCCAGGTGCTCGCGGGCAAGATCCTCGTCATCGGCGTTCGCGACGACCTGGAGCTGGGCGATGATGCCGGTCAGGCCCTGCGCGATGGTGTCGTGGATCTCGGCCGCGAGCCTGCGCCGCTCGTCGGCGACTCCCGCTTCCCGCGCCTGGACGAGGAGCTGGGCGTGCAGGGCGGCGTTCTCGTCCATGGCCTGTTGGAGCGCGGCGTTGGTGCGCTCCAGTTCGACGATGGTGGCGGCCGCGTCGAGGGCGCGCCGGTCCTCCTGCGCCGTGAGATGGGCGAAGACGGTGAGCAGCGCGACGTTCACCGCGAGCAGCCCGCCGAAGACGGCCCAGCCCAGGTCGCCGTCCGGCGGAAGTCCGCCCGACTGGGAGCCCGCCATGATGATCGCGGTGGCGAAGAGACCTGGCTTGACCAGGCGCGGGGGCAGCAGCCGCTCCGCGCCGAAGTAGCCGGCGACGGCGTAGAACGCGAAGAACGGGTTGATCCAGGTGAGGACGAAGGCGATCGCCCAGCGCAGGACGTAGTAGAGCGTGCTCGCGGGCGAGGGCCCCGGGCGGGAGCGTTCCAGCACGCCCCACCCCGCCTGGAGGACGAGCGCCGCGCCGACCAGGGCCGCTGCCACACCCCACGCGCCGCGTCCCACGCCGACGACGTCGCTCGTGGCGGCCGACATGAGGACGCCGAATCCGAGCAGGACGTAGGGCCCCCAGCGGTGGAACATGCCCCAGCGCTGCTCGATCATCTTCGTGGCGTCCGCCGTACTCGTGCTCACGTTTCCAGTGTCGTCCACGTCGTCCACCGGACAGGTCACGCGCGGCTCACTCCCACCGGAACCAGCGCGTGGCCGCCGCCGAGAGGGCCACGGCCCACAGCGCAAGGACGCCGAGGTGGGCCAGACCGGGCCAGTCGCCGCCCGCCGCCTCGCCCAGTGCCTGGGCGGCGGCGCCGAGCGGGGTGACCTCCACGACGTGGGCGAGCGCGTCCGGCATCGCCTGCACCGGCAGCCAGACGCCCGCGCTGAACATCATCGGGAAGAAGACGGCGGAGCCGATCGCGGTCGCGGCCTTCGTCGTACGCGAGAGGGCGGAGACCACGGCGCCGAGCGCGAGCCCGCACAGGATGGCGAGGAGCAGCGCGAGGGCGTAGCCGAAGGCCTGGCGCGGCAGGGCCACGTCGAAGAGCAGGCGGCCCACGGTCAGGGAGAGCAGGGCCGAGACGAGGGCGGCGGTTCCGTGGATGCCCATCTGCGCGCCGAGCACGGCGGAGGGGCGGACCGGGGTTGCCGACATGCGGCGCAGGATGCCGCGTTCGCGGTAGCCGGTGATCAGCGGGGGCATGGCCTGCACGCCCGCCATGATCAGGGAGAGAAGGACCGTCACGGGGACGTAGGCGTCGACGAGGCGGATGCCGCCCAGCGATGCGTCGGTCTCCCGGAAGGAGGGGATGGAGCCGAGGATCACCAGGAGGATCGTGGGGAACATCATGATCCAGAAGAGGGCGGCCGGCTCGCGGCGGAAGATCCGGAACTCGGCCTTGAGGACGGCGGCCGACGCCTTGTTCTTCGCGGCGGCGCGGGGTGCGGCGACGGCGGTGGTGGCAGTCATGCCGAGGCTCCCGTCAGGTCGAGGAACGCGTCGTCCAACGTGGCGTCGGAGACCCGGAGTTGGCGTGCGGTGATGTGGTGCCTCGCGAGCAGCGTGATGGCGGCGTTGACCGTCTCGTCGGTGCCGTTGAGGGTGTAGCGGCCGTCGCGCTGCTCGACGGAGATCAGCAGCGGCAGGGCGGCGAGCTCGCGCTCGTCGAGGGGTGCGGACGGCGTGAAGGACATGACGGTGGATCCCGCTGCCCGGCTGATCAGGCCCGCCGGGCTGTCGAGCGCGGCGATCCGCCCCTTGTCGATGACCGCGATGCGGTCGCAGAGGCGCTGGGCCTCCTCCATGAAGTGGGTGACCAGCAGGACGGTGACACCGCTGTCGCGTACGTCCTCGATGAGCTGCCAGGTGTCGCGGCGGGCGCGCGGGTCGAGCCCGGTGGTCAGCTCGTCGAGCACGACGATCTTCGGGTTGCCGATCAGGGCGAGCGCGATGAACAGGCGCTGCTTCTGACCGCCGGAGAGCTTGCCGAAGCGGCTGTCCAGCTTGTCGGTCAGGCGCAGGCGTTCGGCGAGGGGGTGCCAGTCGGCGGGGTTCGGGTAGAACGCGGCGTACAGCTCCAGGGCCTCGCGCACCGTGAGCTTCGCCTGCAGCTCGCTCTCCTGGAGCTGGGCGCCGAGGATCCGGGTGACCCGGTCGTGGTCGGCGACGGGGTCGAGCCCGGCGATGCGGACGGTTCCGGCGTCGGGGACGCGCAGGCCCTCGACGCACTCCACGGTGGTGGTCTTGCCCGCGCCGTTGGGCCCGAGTACGCCGAAGATCTCACCCTCCTCGACGGCGAAGGACACACCGTCGACGACGGTCCGTCCGCCGTAGGCCTTGCGCAGGTCGTGCACTTCGATGATGGGCATGTACCGAGCCTCGCCGGTGCGCGGGGGTCCGGGCATCGCCCATCGCGCTCGAAGCGGCATCAGCCGATCGGTTGATGGAGGGGTACGACTTCGCAGGCCCCCGGGCCCTTGACGTCACGCGCGCCCTGGGTCGTATGACGTCACGCGCCCTCGGTCGTAGGACCAGCGGACGAGCAGGGACGGGCAAAAACTCGGTGGGCTGTGTCAGTGGCCGTCCGTAGGCTCGCTCGTGATGCCGAAACCAGATGCACCGACCAAGGAACCTACGGAGAGCCCGGCCCGGGAAGGGTCCGCCGCTCGGACGCTGCTCCGGCTGTGGCCGTACGTCCGTCCCGTGCGAACTCGCCTGTTCAGCGCGGCATTCGTCGCGATCATCGCCTCCTGTACGGGGCTCGTCTTCCCCCTCGTGCTGAAGTGGCTCGTGGACGGCCCGGTGGCGGACCGGGATCTCGGCGGGGTCTGGCTCGGCGCCCTGCTCCTGCTCCTTCTCGGTGTCGCGGAAGCGCTGCTCTTCGGTCTTCGGCGGTGGCTGGTGGCGCGGCCGCTCGCCTCGGTCGAGGCATCGATGCGGGCGGATCTCTACCGCCATCTGCAGCGGCTTCCGGTGGCCTTCCACGACCGCTGGGCCTCGGGACAGCTCCTTTCGCGCGGCACGACGGATCTGATGCTGCTGCGGATGTTCCTGGCCTTCCCGCTGACGTTCCTGATCGTGAACGGGACGACGATCGTGGTCGGCATGGTCATCCTGCTGGCCCAGGACTGGACGCTCGGGCTCGTCCTCCTCACCCCACTGGTGCCGCTGGTGATCGCCTGCGCGTACTTCGAGGGCCGGTACATGGCCGTGGCGCGGCGGGCGCAGGACCAGGTCGGCGATCTGACGACGGTCGTCGAGGAGAGCGTGCTCGGCATCCGCATCATCAAGGGGTTCGGCCGCCACCGCAGTCAGGCGCGCGCGTTCCATGAGCTCTCGCACACCCTGCGGGGGACGGAGCTGGCCAAGGCGCGGCTGCTCGCTGCGATCTACGCGGTGATCATGATGTTGCCGGAGATCGCGATCGGTGCGGCGCTCGTCCTTGGCACGGTGCAGGTGGCGGAGGGCGGCCTGTCCACGGGCACGCTGGTCGCGTTCCTCTCGACGGCGCTGGCGCTGCGCTGGCCGGTGGAGTCGATCGGGTTCCTGCTCGCGATGAGCCAGGAGTCGGCGACGGCCACGGAGAGGTACTTCGAGGTGATGGACGCGGAGCCGGAGTCTTCGGTGGTGCCGGCCCCCGCAGCGAGCTCCGCGGCCGATAGCGCCGGGCTCCACTTCCACGGCGTGGAGTTCCGCTACCCGGACGCGCCCGCGGACGCGCCGGCCGCGCTCGACCGGATCGACCTGCATGTACGGCCCGGCGAGACCCTCGCCCTCGTCGGCGCGACGGGCAGCGGCAAGACGACGCTGACGGCGTTGGTGCCCCGGCTGCACGAGGTGAGCGGGGGCCGCATCACGCTGGACGGCGAGGACATCGCGGAGATGGACCGCGAGCGGCTGCGCACACTGGTGGCCGTCGCCTTCGAGGAGCCGACGCTCTTCTCCGCGACGGTGGGCGAGAACGTACTGATGGGCGCGGAAGAGGGGGCGGGCGAAGCGGAATTGGAGCGTGCGCTGGGTGTCGCCCAGGCGGACTTCACCCACGCGCTGCCGCAGGGCACGGCCACCCAGGTCGGCGAACAGGGCCTGAGCCTCTCCGGCGGCCAGCGCCAGCGTCTGGCCCTGGCACGCGCGGTGGTGGGCCGCCCCCGCTTCCTGGTCCTTGACGACCCGCTCTCGGCCCTCGACGTCCACACGGAGGCTCTCGTGGAGGCGGCCCTGCGGCGCGTCCTTCGGGACACGACGGCTCTGGTGGTGGCCCACCGCCCGTCCACAGTCCTCCTCGCCGACCGCGTCGCCCTTCTCTCCGACGGCCGCATCACCGCGGTGGGCACGCACCAGGAACTGCTGCGGGGGAACGCGGAGTACGCGTGGCTGATGTCGGGGGCGGGGGTCGCTCCCGCGGCAGGGGAAGCGGGGGCGGACCTGGAGCCCGCGTACGCCGACGGACAGACTGAGGCGGGCGTCGTGTCCGCGGACGGGGAAGGTACACGATGACCGCTTCGACGCCGGTGTCACGGACCACCGGGCCCGATGAGGACGAACGCCTCTCACCGGCAGCAGCCGACCGGCCCGCTCCCGCTGAGCGCCCCGCCGACGACTTCGACAACGACAACCTCCCCGCGCCACCCGGCGCCACCACCACCCTGCTCCGTTCGCTGCTCTCGGCCCTGCGTGGGCGCGTCATCCTCGCCGCCGTCCTGCTCCTTCTCCAGCAGGCCGCCGTCCAGGGCGGCCCGCTCCTCGTCGCGTACGCCATCGACCGTGGCGTGCCCGCCGTGCGGGCCGACGACTACGGGCCGCTCGTCGTCATCGGCATCGGCTACCTGCTCTGCGCGGGCGCGTCCGGGGCGTTCCAGTACGCGTTCATCGTGGTCTCCGCCCGCGTCAACCAGGACGTACTGCTCGATCTGCGCGGGCGGATCTTCCGGCACGCGCAGGCCCTCAGCGTGGACTTCCACGAGCGGTACACCTCGGGGCGGCTCATCTCCCGGTCCACCACGGACGTGGAATCCCTGCGGGAACTCCTCAGCGAGGGGCTGCAGGAGCTGCTCACCGTCATCCTGTCCTTTGTCTACATCTCGGCGATGCTCCTCTGGCTCGACCTGAGCCTGGGCGCCGTGGCCGTCGCCTCGTTCGTGCCGCTCTACCTCCTCGTACGCCGCTATCAGCGCCGCGCGGGCCCCCTCTTCGGGAAGCGGTCCACCGCGATCGCCTCCGTCATCGTGAAGTTCGCCGAGACGATGAACGGCATCCGCCCGGTCCGCGCCTTCCGGCGCGAGCGCGCCAACGAGGCGGAGTTCGGCGTGCTCAACCGTCATCACGAGCGGGCCAACGGCGACGCCATGCTGGAGATGGCCCGTTACGTCATCGGCTCCCGGCTCGTCGCCAACACGGCCGTCGCGGGCATCGTCCTGTGGGGCGCCTACCGCGTCACCGACGGCACCCTCGCGCTCGGCGTACTCGCCGCCGCCGTGCTGTACCTGCGGCGCCTGTACGACCCGATCGACCGGCTCGGCATGTTCCTGAACTCCTACCAGTCGGCCGCCGCATCCCTGGAGAAGGTCGCGGGGCTGCTCGCCCAGACCCCCTCCGTGCCCGAGCCGCACCCGGATCGCGCCCGGCCGCTGCCCGCCCTCGCCTCCGAACACCCGGGCCGCGAGGTCGACTTCGACGGCGTGCGGTTCGCCTACCGGACCGGCGGCGAGATCCTGCCCCGCTTCGACCTGACGCTGCCCGCCGGTCAGACCGTCGCCGTCGTCGGCTCCACCGGCGCCGGCAAGTCGACGCTCGCCAAGCTGCTCGCCCGCTTCTACGACCCGACGGAGGGCCGGGTCCTGCTCGACGGGGTCGATCTGCGGGATCTCGCCAACGCGGAGCTCCGGCGCGGTGTCGTCATGGTGACCCAGGAAGCCTTCCTCTTCTCCGGGACCGTCGCCGAGAACATCGCCATCGGCCGCCCGGACGCCACCCGCGAGGACGTCGAGCAGGCGGCGAAGGCCATCGGCGCGCATGACTTCATCGAGTCCCTGCCCGACGGCTACGACACCGACGTACGCAAGCGAGGCGGCCGTATCTCCGCCGGTCAGCGCCAGCTCGTCGCCTTCGCGCGAGCGCTGCTCGCCGACCCGGCGGTGCTGATCCTCGACGAGGCGACCAGCTCCCTCGACATTCCCGGCGAGCGGGCGGTGCAGCGCGCCATGCACACGGTCCTGCGCGGCCGCACAGCCGTCGTGATCGCCCACCGGCTCTCCACGGTGGAGATCGCCGACCGGGTGCTCGTGATGGAGCACGGGCGCGTGGTCGAGGACGGCACTCCGGCCGAACTCATCGCGGGGAGCGGCTCGTTCGCGGATCTGCACCGGGCCTGGCGGGACAGCGTGGTGGGATAGACCGGCACCAGGACAGACCGCCGTCGGTACGGACCGCCGCGCGGTCCAGCAGCACGGACACCTCCGGTAATCTGGACTTTTGCCCCAGAAGGAGTTGCATCAGTGGAGTTCCGGCTGCTCGGAGTGGTTTCCGTCGCCACCGAGGCCGGTGAACTGCCGCTCGGTCCCGCCAAACGGCGCAGCCTCCTGGCGGGTCTTCTGCTGAGGCCCAACCGGCCGGTTCCCGTGGATCAGTTGACGGCGACGCTCTGGGATCACGAGCCTCCGCCGCGCGCCCGTGGCGTCATCCAGGGCCATGTGTCGCGGCTGCGGGCCCTGCTCGCCGGTGCGGACGCCGAGATGTTCGGCGTGGAGCTCGTCACGCAGGGCTCCGCGTACGTTCTGCGGATGCCGGAGAGCCTCCTGGACGCCCACAGGTTCGAGGAGTTGGTGACGCTGGCCCGTAGCCTGCGCTCGCCCGCCGACGCCGTGGCGAAGTACCAGGAGGCGCTGTCGCTCTGGCAGGGGCCCGCCCTGAGCGCCGCCTATCCGAGCCCGCCCCTCCAGGCCGCCGCGCACGCCCTGGAAGAGCTCCGGCTCGCCTCCGTGGAGATGCTCGCCGGGTCCTACGCGCGCCTCGGCGAGCACGACCGGGCGGCGGCCGTACTGCGCGTGGAGGCCGAGGCCCATCCGCTGCGCGAATCGCTGTCCGCCGCGCTGATGCGCGAGCTCCAGCGCGCGGGGCGCCGTTCGGAGGCGCTCGACTGGTTCCACCGCACGCGGCGGGCCCTCGCCGACGAACTCGGGGTCGACCCGGGCCGTGAACTGGCGGACGCCTACGGGGTGGCGCTCCGCGGAGAGGGCGACGGCGCGGACGCCGGGGCCGAAGCAGCCACCTCGGTCCCGCCGCAGCGGCGCTACGGGCGGGCGAATTCCGGGCAGACGCATCCCGGGCGGACGAACAACGCGCAGGGGACGTCCGTCACCCTGTCGCCCCCCGCGACCGTCGACCTGCTGCCCCGCATGCCACGCGGATTCCACGGGCGCGCGGACGAACTCACCGCCCTGTCCCGGGCCGCGGCGGGCGAAGCCCCCGTGTGCCTGGTCACCGGGCCCGCGGGGGTGGGCAAGACGGCGCTCGTGGTGCACTGGGCGCACCGCAACCGCGCCGCGTTCCCCGGCGGCCTCCTCTACGCCGACCTGCGCGGCTTCAGCGACACGGGAGAGCCGACGCACCTGGAGGTCCTTCGCGAGTTCCTGCTCGCCCTCGGGGTCGCGCCGCGCCGGATACCGGAGTCGGCGAACGGGGCGTCCGCGCTGTACCGCTCGCTCGCCGCCGACCGCCGGCTGCTCGTCGTCCTGGACAACGCACGCGGTTCCGAGCAGGTCAGGGAGTTGCTCCCGGGAGGCACCCACTGCGTCACCGTGGTCACGAGCCGGTACCGTCTGCGTGGCCTGATCGCCTCCGACGCCGCCCGTCCCGTACCCGTGGACGTGCTGGAACCGGACGACAGCACGGCCCTGCTCGCCGCGGTGCTCGGCAAGGAGCGGGTCGTCGCGGAGCCGGTGGGTGCCCGGCGGCTCGTGGAGCTGTGCGGCGGTCTTCCCCTCGCACTGCGGGTGGCCGCGGCGCGCCTCGCGGACCAGCCGGACTGGTCACTGCGGGACATGAGCGCCGAACTGGCCGACGAGTCGAGCCGGTTGAACCTGCTCGACGTGGAGGACACGGGCGTACGCGCCGCCCTGCGGCTCACCGTGCGGCGGCTGCCCGACGACGTCGCGCACCACTTCGCCCACCTCGGCCGCCATCCGGGCACGCACGTCGACCGCTTCACGGCGGCGGCCCTCGCGGGCACGGACCCGGACACGGCCGGGGCCGCCCTCGACCGGATGACCGCGGCCCACCTCGCCACCCGGACCGCGCCGGGGCGCTGGACCTTGCACGATCTCGTACGCCTTTACGCGCGAGATCTGGACGCGGGCCCCGACGCCCTGCTCCGGGTGCTCGACCACAGTGTGGCCACCGCCCTTGCCGCCGCCGACGCGGCCGAACCCGGCGACGAGCCGTGCTTCACCCTGCCCGCCGACTTCCATCCTCCGCGCGCGGTAAGGGAGTTCGGGAGTCGCGACGAGGCCATGGCGTGGTTCGCGGCCGAGCGTGACGACCTGATACTCGCGGCCGCCGCGGCGGATGCCGCCGGGCTGCACGGCAGGACCTGGCGGATCGTCCTGGGGCTGTGGCCGCAGATGGTCTGGCGGGTTCTGGACGGCTGGACTCCCCTGTTGCGTAAGGCACTTGCGGCGGCGCGGGCCGACGCGGACGCCCGCGCCGAGTCGCGGGTCCTCGCCCTGCTCGGGTGGGTCCTCACCGAGGAGGGCCGCACCGGCGAGGCCGTCGTCCATCTGGAGGCCGCCCCCGCCATCGCCGCCCGCGCGGGTGACCGGCGCGGCCAGGCGACGGCGCTGATCAACCTCTCGCTCGCCCAGGCCGCGCTGGGCAGCCCGGAGGAGGCGGCCGATGGCTGCGTACAGGCTGTGCGCCTTGCCCGCGAGCTCGGCGACCACCCCACCGAACGCCTGGCCCTGGGCCACCTCGCCCGGCACCAACTGGACATCGGACAGTGGCAGTCGGCCCTGGACACGTCGAAGGCGGCCCTGTCCGTCGAGAGCCCTGCGGACGCATCGGCGGCGTCCCGCGTCCTGCTGCTCACCACGGGCGGCGAGGCGCTCATCGCCATGGGCGACGAGCCCGGGGGAATCCGCCGCCTGGAGGGCGCGGCGAGCGAGGCGGAGGCGTCCGGCTACGACGAGGGGGCGGTACGAGCCATCGGCGCACTGCTGCGGGTGTCGGCGGACGTGGGGCTGCGGGCGCGGTACGACACGGCGATGGTGCGGCTCGCGAACCGAACGTGAGGGCCCCGCACGCGGCGCCCCTCCCGGCCCTCAGCCGGCCTCTTCCGCCCCGTAAGCCCGCAGGAACGTGTCCGTCGCCGCCACCGCCACCGCCCGCACCTCCGCCGCAGGAACCTTCCGCGTGCCGAGCCGCGAGCGCCTCTCCATCGGTCCGGTGAGCAGCGCCAGGAACTGTTCGGCCGCCAGGGTGGGTTCGCACGGGCGCAGGCGTCCGGCGAGCGAGAGCCGCGCGACGCGGTCGGCGAGCGCGTCGCAGAGCCCGTTCGACGTACGCCCCTGGACGACATCGATCAGGTCGGGGAAGCCGGTGACCTGGGCGTACGTGAGCCGTCGCAGCGCCATCGCGCGCTCTGTGCAGCACACCTGAAGCATCCGGTACGCCACGTCCTCCAGGGCCGCGCGCAGATCGTCCCCGGGCTCGCGCATCCGCTCGACGGCGGCGAGGTTCTCCGCCCGCACCAAGTCCGCCGCGGCCTCCATCGTCTCCCGGAACAGGTGCTCCTTGTCGGCGAGATGGTTGTAGACGGTCGGCTTGGCGACGCCCGCCTCCTCGGCGATCTCCTTCACGCAGGCCTGCGCGTAGCCCCGGCGGGCGAAGACGGCGAAGGCGGCGTCCAGGATCGCCTGCCGCTTGTCGATGCGTCCCCGCGCCGCCCGCGGCGCCGTCGTACGCCCCGTCGGTTCTCTCAGTGCTGCCACCTGTGCACTGTACTCACTTCAACTTTACCGAACAGACCAGTAGGTTGAACCCGCTGGTTCAATTTGGATCGCAACTCCCGCCTGCGACAAGGAGGATGCACATGATCGTCAACATCTTGCGCTTCAGCTTCAAGGACGGCACGACCGAGGAGGAGAAGGCCGAGGTCCTCGCCGCGATGCGCCGCACATCGACGCTCGAATCGACCTCGTACGGGACGGTCGGCCAGGATCTGCGCCTGCCGGACGACGGCTTCACCCACACGTACTGCGTGGGGGTCGAGGACCTGGACGCGCTTGAGCGGTACATGCACGACCCGGTGCACATCGCCGGGGACTTCGTGATCATTCCGCGCCTCGGGCGGCTTTCGGCCCACAGGCTCTCCGACGACCTGGATCCGCAGATGAGCTCGAAGGTGACGGCCCTGCACGAGAGGAAGGTCGCGAAGTATCCGGAGTGGGGTCAGCTGCTCGACTCGATCCCCAGCTGAATTTCTTTCCAACTAGGCGCCAACAAGAGCTAGTTGGGGTGCGGAATCAGCCACACCGCTCCAGGTGTCCGGTGAAGGGCCCCATCGAACAATCGGGAGCCCTTCACCTTGCGCGACCGCTCCGTATATCGAACTTGGCCCACCGGGCAGCGGACCATTTCCGGCCAACTCTTGACGCACCCCTGACAAACAGAGCGCACCGGTGCCACTCTTCCCCTCGATTCCCAGCTTTCCCAGCTCCACGTTCTGCCTTGTTCTGCCCGGACGGCACGACCGCGCCGCCCGGTCCCCCTGGCCGTGTATCCCGCGGCCACGCAGAAGGAGTCCGTGTTGAGAAGCACCTCTCACAGACCTGCCTCCCACAGACGCGCCGCCACCGCCGGTGCCCTGACCGCCGTCGCCGCCCTCGTCGCGGTGGCCTTCCAGACGGGCCCGGCATCGGCCGACGGCCCCGCGATACCACCGGCCAAGACCGCGGCCGCCGGCAAGATAGGCAAGGCCGACCCCGGCTCCCTGCCCGTGAAGCTCAGCCCCGCCCAGCGTGCCGCGCTCCTCAAGGACGCCAACGCCACCAAGGCGGACACGGCCAAGGACCTGAAGCTCGGCTCCAAGGAGAAGCTCGTCGTACGTGACGTCGTCAAGGACGCCGACGGCACGGTCCACACCCGCTACGAGCGCACCTACGACGGCCTGCCCGTCCTCGGCGGCGACCTGGTGGTCGACGAGGCGAAGTCCGGCAAGACCGAGGGCGTCACCAAGGCGTCGAAGGCACAGCTCAAGGGCGTCGAGACCAGCGCCGACGTGAAGGCGGCCACCGCCGAGAAGCAGGCGCTCGGCGCGGCGAAGGCCGCGGGGTCGAAGAAGACCGAAGCGGACAAGGCGCCCCGCAAGGTCGTCTGGATGGCCAAGGGCGAGCCGACTCTCGCGTACGAGACGGTGGTCGGCGGTCTTCAGCACGACGGCACCCCGAACGAGCTGCACGTCATCACGGACGCGGCCACCGGCAAGAAGCTCTTCCAGTGGCAGGGCATCGAGAACGGCACGGGCAACACTCAGTACAGCGGTCAGGTCACCGTGGGCAGCGCTCAGTCGGGGTCGAACTACACCCTGACCGACACCGGCCGCGGCAGCCACAAGACGTACAACCTCAACCGCGGCACGTCCGGCACCGGCACGCTCTACTCGGGCCCGGACGACGTGTGGGGCAACGGCCAGGCCTCCAACGCGGAGACCGCGGGCGCGGACGCCGCCTACGGCGCCCAGCTCACCTGGGACTACTACAAGAACGTGCACGGTCGCACCGGCATCCGCGGTGACGGCGTCGGCGCGTACTCCCGGGTCCACTACGGCAACAACTACGTCAACGCGTTCTGGCAGGACTCCTGCTTCTGCATGACGTACGGCGACGGCACGGGCAACGCCAAGCCCCTGACGTCCATCGACGTGGCGGCCCACGAGATGACGCACGGCGTGACGGCCGCCACCGGCAACATGACGTACAGCGGTGAGTCCGGTGGCCTGAACGAGGCGACGTCCGACATCTTCGCGGCGGCCGTCGAGTTCAACGCCAACAACGCGCAGGACAAGGGCGACTACCTCGTCGGCGAGAAGATCGACATCAACGGCGACGGCACGCCGCTGCGCTACATGGACAAGCCCTCCAAGGACGGCGGGTCCAAGGACGCGTGGTACTCGGGCATCGGCAACATCGACGTCCACTACTCGTCCGGTGTCGCCAACCACTTCTACTACCTGCTGAGCGAGGGCAGCGGCGCCAAGGTCATCAACGGCGTCTCGTACGACTCACCGACCTCGGACGGCCTGCCTGTGGCCGGAATTGGTCGTGACAAGGCGTCGCTCATCTGGTTCAAGGCGCTGACGACGAAGTTCACCACGACCACCAACTACGCGGCGGCCCGCACCGGGACCCTCGCGGCGGCCGGTGAGCTGTACGGCACGACGAGCGCCGAGTACAAGGCGGTGGCCGATGCCTGGGCCGCCGTCAACGTCGGCACGCGGCCCGGTGGGGGCGGTGGCACGGACTACGAGAACAACACCGCCGTCGCCATCCCGGACAACGGTGCGGCCGTCACCTCGTCGGTCAACGTCACGGGACGTACGGGCAACGCGCCCGCCGCCCTGAAGGTCGGCGTCAACATCACGCACACCTGGCGCGGTGACCTGGTCCTCGACCTGGTGGCCCCGGACGGGTCGACGTACCGCCTGAAGAACTCGTCCTCTTCGGACTCGGCGGACAACGTCATCGAGACCTACACGGTCAACGCCTCGTCCGAGGCGGCCAACGGCACCTGGAAGCTCAAGGCCCAGGACGTGGCCGCGCAGGACACCGGCAAGATCAACAGCTGGAAGCTGACGTTCCCGTAGGCCCCGAAAGGGCTTGAAGGTACGTGCAGACTGCGCCGCCCCGGGTGGATCGACTCCCCGGGGCGGCGCACCCATGTGTGCCGCCGCCCATCGCCCTTGGGGAGCCGTTTAATTTCCATTGAACCGCCCTTGACCTGCAGTTGAGCCGCTGACCGCGTAACACGCCGTTCGCATTGCGTACATGAGCCGTCGCTCAACGGACGATTTCTGGCCAACCTGCCGTCAGGGTCCTGACATGAACCTGGCTCAACTGACACTCTTCCCTCGATCAGTCACACCAGTACCGCACCGCATCTTTCAGCTCGGACGGTCCCCATACCGTCCGGGCCCCCCACAGAAGGAGCATGCGTGACCCCCCACATATCCCGGAAGCGCTCAACGCTGGCCATCGCCACCGCCGTTGCCGCAGGAGCACTGCTCGCAGGCGGTCTGGCCACCGGAGCCTCCGCGCAGCCCACCCAGGCAGCCGCGCCCGCCGGATCACAGATCGCGCTCTCCTCCACCGCCCGCGCCGGCCTGCTCCAGGACGCGAACGCGGAGAAGGCCGCCACCGCCGAGAAGATCGGCCTCGGCGCGAAGGAGAAGCTCGTCGTACGCGATGTCGTCAAGGACCGTGACGGCACCACGCACACCCGCTACGAGCGCACCTACGACGGCCTGCCCGTCCTCGGCGGCGACCTGGTCGTCCACACCGCCAAGAGCGGCTCGGTCAAGAGCGTGACCAAGGCGGCCAAGGCCACCATCAAGGTCGCCACCACCTCGGCGAAGGTCGCCACGAAGTCGGCCGCGCTGTCCGCCGAGTCGACCGCCGCGAAGAGCGGTGACACCAAGAAGGCCGACGCGCAGACTCCGCGCAAGGTCGTCTGGGCCGCGTCCGGCAAGCCGGTCCTCGCCCACGAGACCGTCGTCACCGGC
The DNA here is from genome assembly GCF_053606205.1 of Streptomyces sp. NPDC055239. Lineage (NCBI taxonomy): Bacteria > Bacillati > Actinomycetota > Actinomycetes > Kitasatosporales > Streptomycetaceae > Streptomyces > Streptomyces sp. NPDC055239. The sequence goes on from NZ_JBSGRD010000012.1 coordinate 333,017, forward strand.
GTCCAGAAGGACGGCACGCCCAGCAAGCTGCACGTCATCACCGACGCGGCCACGGGCAAGAAGCTCTTCCAGTACCAGGCCATCGAGAACGGCGCGGGCCACAGCCAGTACAGCGGCGACGTCGAGATCGGCTCCAAGAAGGGCTCGAGCGGCTTCGACCTGACCGACGACGCGCGCGGCGGTCACTCGACGTTCAACCTGGACCACAGCGAGAGCGGCGAGGGCAAGCTCGTCACGGACGACGACGACACGTGGGGCAACGGCAAGGCGGACGACGCCCAGACCGCCGCCGTCGACGCCGCCTACGGCGCCCAGCTGACCTGGGACTACTACAAGGACGTGCACGGCCGCGAGGGCATCAAGGGCGACGGCAAGGGTGCGACGTCGCGCGTCCACTACGGCAACGCCTACGTCAACGCCTTCTGGGACGACAGCTGCTTCTGCATGACGTACGGCGACGGCGAGGGCGACAAGAAGCCCCTCACGTCGATCGACGTCGCGGGCCACGAGATGTCGCACGGCGTCACCGCGGCCACCGCCAACCTGGAGTACAGCGGTGAGTCGGGCGGCCTGAACGAGGCCACCTCCGACATCTTCGGCACCTCCGTCGAGTTCAACGCCAAGAACAAGGAAGACGTCGGCGACTACCTCATCGGCGAAGAGATCGACATCAACGGCGACGGATCGCCGCTGCGCTACATGGACAAGCCCTCCAAGGACGGCCAGTCCCTGGACAACTGGAGCGCGGACGCGGGCAACACCGACGTCCACTACTCGTCCGGTATCGCCAACCACTTCTTCTACCTGCTGTCCGAGGGCAGTGGCGCGAAGGAGATCAACGGCGTCAAGTACGACTCCCCGACCGCCGACGACTCCAAGGTCGAGGGCATCGGACGCGACAAGGCCGAGAAGATCTGGTTCAAGGCCCTGACGACGTACTTCACCACGACGACCGACTACAAGGCGGCCCGTGAGGGCACCCTGAAGGCGGCGACGGACCTGTACGGCGCGGACTCCGCAGAGGCCAAGGGCGTAGCCGCGGCCTGGACCGGCGTCAACGTCAAGTAGTTCCTCTGTTCCACCGCTCCACCGTTCGTCCTCGAACGCCGGGCAGGCTGAGATCCTTCAGCCTGCCCGGCGTTCGGGCGTTCCGGGGTTCGGGCGTAGGGCCCGATCTACCGCAGCAGCACCCCCGCGGCCTCCCCCGTCCCCTCGGACGGCACCGCCACGAGCCCCAGCTCGGCCCCGCTCGCGAGCAGCCGGTGCGACGGCAGAATGCGGACCGTGTAGCCGAAGGGCCCCGTGCGGTCGAGGGCCAGCGGCCCCTCGTAAAGCCGACGGCCCTCCGCATCCGGCCCGCCCACAGGCTTCAGCGGGAGCGGACTCGCGTCGGCGATGACGTCCTCGGGGTCGACGCGCCCCGCGATCGTCTGGACCTCCACGTCGTCCGGGGTCAGGTCGCCCAGACGCACGCGGACCCGCAGCGAGAGCGTGGCGCCCAGTTCGGCGGTGGCGCCCGTCGCCGACGCCTCGACGTGGTCGACGGCGACACGCGGCCAGGCCGCACGGACCCGCGTCTTCCACGAGGCCAGGTCCTCCGCGGCATCCGCGTCCAGGGTGCGGTGCGCCCGCGCTGCGGGAACGTACAGCTGCTCCACGTAGTCACGCACCATCCGCCCCGCGAGCACCTTCGGCCCGAGCCGGGTCAGGGTCCGGCGCACCATCTCGATCCACCGGTCGGGGAGGCCTCCCGGGCCCTCCTCGTAGAAGCGGGGGGTGATCCTGCGCTCGAGGAGGTCGTACAGCGCCGCGGCCTCCAGGTCGTCCCGCCGGTCGTCGTCCGTCGCCTCCCCGTCCGCCGTGGGGATCGCCCAGCCGAAGTCCGGCTCGAACCACTCGTCCCACCAGCCGTCAAGGACCGACAGGTTGAGGCAGCCGTTCAGCGCCGCCTTCATCCCGCTCGTCCCGCACGCCTCGAGGGGGCGCAGCGGATTGTTCAGCCACACGTCGCATCCGGGGTAGAGCTTCTGCGCCATCGCCATGCCGTAGTCCGGCAGGAACACGATGCGGTGGCGCACCCGCGGATCGTCCGTGAAGCGCACCAGCTCCTGGATGAGCCGCTTGCCCCCGTCGTCCGCCGGATGCGACTTGCCCGCGACGACGATCTGGATCGGCCGGTCGGGATGGGTGAGCAGCTCCATGAGCCGGTCCTTGTCCCGGAGCATGAGCGTCAGGCGCTTGTACGAGGGGACGCGGCGCGCGAAGCCGATGGTCAGGACGTCAGGGTGGAGTACGTCATCGACCCACCCCAACTCGGCGCTCGCAGCCCCCCGTTGGCGCCATGAAGCGTAGAGCCGCTTCCTGACCTCCGTCACCAGCTGGCCCCGCAGCTCGCGCCGCAGCTCCCAGATGTCGGCGTCCTGGATCTCGGCGACCGCGTCCCAGCGCTCCGAGCCGCCCACCGAAAGGGCGTCCTCGGTCCGCTGCGCGCCGATCTGGCGTGCGCCGAGGCGGAACACCTCGGGGGCGACCCAGGTCGGGGCGTGCACGCCGTTCGTGACGGAGGCGATCGGGACCTCTTCGGCGTCGAATCCCGGCCACAGGCCCGCGAACATCTCGCGGCTCACCTTGCCGTGCAGGGTGGAGACGCCGTTGGCGCAGCGTCCGAGGCGCAGGCCCATCACCGCCATGTTGAAGAGGTTGGGCTCACCGCCGGGGTACGTCTCCATGCCGAGCCGCAGTATGCGTTCGACGTCGATGCGGGGCAGTTCTGCGTGCGGGCCGAAGTGCCGGGCGACCAGCTCGCGGTCGAAGCGGTCGATTCCGGCGGGGACGGGGGTGTGTGTGGTGAAAACGGTCCCGGCCCGGACAGCTTCCAGCGAGGCGTCGAACTCCACGCCCTGCCCGGCCAGTTCGTGGATCCGTTCCAGACCGAGGAAGCCCGCGTGACCCTCGTTCGTGTGGAAGACCTCGGGCTCGGGGTGTCCGCTCAGCCTGCAGTACGTCCGTATGGCGCGCACTCCGCCGATGCCGAGCAGCATCTCCTGGAGCAGCCGGTGCTCGCTGCCGCCTCCGTAGAGCCGGTCGGTCACCTCGCGGGCGCCGGTGTCGTTCTCCTCGACGTCCGAGTCGAGCATCAGGAGCGGTACGCGCCCGACGCTCGCCTGCCAGACGTGCGCGCGCAGCTCACGTCCGCCGGGCAGGGCGATCGCCACCAGGCTCGGGGTGCCGTCCGCCTCGCGCAGGAGGGAGAGCGGCAGCTCGTTCGGGTCGAGCACGGGGTAGGTCTCCTGCTGCCAGCCGTCGCGGGAGAGCGACTGGTGGAAGTAGCCGTGCCGGTAGAGAAGACCGACCCCGATGAGCGGGAGCCCGAGGTCGCTCGCCGCCTTCAGGTGGTCGCCCGCGAGGATGCCGAGCCCGCCCGAGTACTGCGGGAGGGCGTCGGTGATGCCGAACTCGGGCGAGAAGTAGGCGACTGCGCGCGGCAGTTCGCTGCCGCGTGCGGCGGACTGTTCCTGATACCAGCGGTCCCCGGTGACGTACTCCCGAAGATCGTCCGAGGCCTCGGCGAGGCGGCGCAGGAAGGCCTCGTCCCCGGCGAGCTTGGCGAGCCGCGCGGGCGGCACACTGCCGAGCAGCCGCACGGGGTCACCGCCCGATGCGGCCCACTGCTCGGGGTCGACGGCCTTGAACAGTTCACGGGTCTTGGTGTGCCAGGACCAGCGCAGGTTGCGCGCCAGTTCGGAGAGTGGAGCGAGAGGTTCGGGAAGAGCGGGTCGTACGGTGAATCGACGGATGGCCTTCATCACTGTGCACCTCTGACAGGGTGTCTGACGGGGTGTATGACGGGGGCGTTCGTAGGTCGCGTATCGACGTTTTGTATATCGCGTGCCGACGCTTCGCATCTCGGGCGTCGATGTATCGATGTGTCGCAACGACGGTAGCGGTGCGCCGCCCCTGTCACCACAGTGCACAGGGCGTACGGGCCTCAGGGACGGGTCGTCGCCGCCACGATCGCCGCCGTGTCCCAGTAGAACGGCCGCACCTGCGCGATCCGCCCGCCGCGCACCGTGATCGTCTGGAGTATCGGAAAGGCGAGTTCGCGCCCCGTCGCGCGGGCCCGCGCGCGGATCTGACTGTGGACGACCGCCGTCTCGCCCGTGGCCAGGAACCGCTGTTCCCCGATCTCGAAGGTCTCCCACGTCTCGCTCATGGCGAGGAAGAAGCGCGTCATTCCGTCGTGGCCGCGCCAGCTGCCGCCGTAAGGGAGTGCCGCTGCCTGGTGCAGTACGACGTCGGGGGCGAAGTAGGGGGCGAAGTAGGGGGCGAGCAGGTCGAACGAGGCTCTGCCGGGGCCGCCCGCGGCCAGGTAGCGGGACTCCGCCTCGTACATGCCGGTGAGGACGGTCGCCGAATCCGGCGTGTCCGACGCGTGCTGGGATTTCATGCCGCAAGCGTGCCGAATCCGGTGGTGTTCGACCGGCGGGAAACGGACGTCGACCTGCGACGGTCACCGCGTGGTCCCGCAACCGGCGGAGGCATCCTGAACCCGTCCGAAAATCGGCGCAACCCTCACAGCACCCCCACCGGCGATATGGCCGATTCCCCCACGCCGTGTGGTCTTGTAGGCCCTCACGCCGCACGAGAGGCTGCCAAGTGGCGCCCGTGGAGGATACGGGGAATCCGGTACGGATCGGACCAACTCCACGGGTCGCATGTCAAGTTGGGGAGGGAAACCAGCGTATGACTCTTTCGCGAACGAAGCGTCTGCGGTGGGCCGGGGCCGTTACCGCCGCCACCACGGCGGCGGTGCTTTCGGCCATCACGATGCCCGCGCACGCCGCTCCCGCCGACGGTGCCCCGCTGGGGGAGATACTCGGCGCCGGTGAGCCCGGTTCCATCAGCGGGAGTTACATCGTCACGCTCAAGGGCGGGACCTCGGCCCCGTCCGACGCGGGCAAGGGCCTTGCCGCGAAGTACGGGGCGCAGATACGCCACACCTACAGCACCGCGATCAACGGATACGCGGTGAAGCTCAGTTCGGACCAGGCCAAGAAGCTCGCGGGCGACTCGAAGGTCGCCTCCGTCGCCCAGGACAGCACCGTGTCCCTGGACAGCACCCAGCAGGAACCGCCCTCCTGGGGGCTCGACCGGATCGATCAGAAGAATCTTCCGCTCGACAAGTCCTACACCGCACCCGCGTCGGCCGGGCAGGGCGTGACCGCGTACGTCATCGACACCGGCGTCCGCGCCACGCACAAGGAGTTCGGCGGCCGGGCGAGCAGCGGCTGGGACTTCATCGACAACGACGCCACCGCGCAGGACGGCAACGGCCACGGCACGCACGTCTCGGCGACCGTGGCCGGCGAGAGCTACGGCGTCGCCAAGAAGGCCGACGTCGTGGGTGTCCGGGTGCTCGACGACGCGGGGTCGGGGACGACCGCTCAGGTCATCGCCGGCATCGACTGGGTGACGAAGCACGCCAAGAAGCCCGCCGTCGCCAACCTGAGTCTCGGCGGCACGGCCAACGTCCAGTTGGACGCCGCCGTACGCAACTCGATCGCGTCCGGGGTGACTTACACGGTCGCCGCGGGGAACGACGGACTTCCCGCGCTGCTGTTCTCACCGGCCCGCGTGAAGGAAGCGGTCACGGTCGGCGCCACCGACACCAAGGACGCCAAGGCGAGCTTCTCCAACTGGGGCCCCGGGGTGGACGTGTTCGCGCCGGGCGTCGGCATCACCTCCGCGTGGAAGACGAACGACACCGCCGAGAACACCATCTCGGGTACGTCGATGGCCTCGCCGCACGCGGCGGGCGCGGCGGCGCTCTACCTCGCCGATCACCCGTCGGCCACACCGGCCGCGGTGAGCAAGGCGCTGACCGATCAGGCGGCCACGGGCAAGGTGACCGGCGCCGGTCTCGGCTCGCCGAACAAGTTGTTGCAGGTCAACAACCCGTAGTACAGGTCACGTCCACGACCGATCCACTACCGATCCACGGAACCGGCCCCGCCACACATGGCGGGGCCGGTTCTGCGTGTGCGGCATGGTCTTGCTTCGGGCGCCGACGCGAAGCACCCTCGATAGGGGACCGGTCTCGTATGAGGCTTACGCACGAGTAAGTAAAAAAGTGCTGGATTGCCCACCAGAAGTTGGTGGGAAGGCTCCCCCGGAACGCACACGGCTGAGTACGGTCAGTCACGGCCCAGTACGCCGGCAAGCGCGGCACGCTGTCGCAGAACCACTCCACACCCCCGTATCCGCCCCACTCATGTAACGCGGACAGGAGCGGTCATGCCCTCAACCCGCCCGACGGCGAAGCCCTCGGGAAAGTCCCCTACCAGGGTGCCCAAAACCGCGGCACCACAGCAGGACCCGCAGGACCCGCAACACCCGCAGGAAGTTCAGCCGGGCACCCTCACCGGCCGCATACCCGTCCTCGATGTCGCGCCCCTCGTCCACGGCGGACTGAGGCCCGCGAAGGCCGTGGTGGGCGAGACCTTCCAGGTCACCGCGACCGTCTTCCGCGAAGGACATGAGGCGGTCGCCGCCAATGTCGTCCTGCGCGATCCGCGGGGGCGCCCCGGACCGTGGACGCCGATGCGCGAGCTTGCCCCCGGCACGGACCGGTGGGGCGCGGACGTCACTCCGGACGCGGAGGGGAGCTGGACGTTCTCCGTCGAGGCGTGGGGCGACCCCGTCACCCAGTGGCGGCACCACGCGAACATCAAGATACCGGCGGGCATCGACACCGAACTCGTCCTGGAGGAAGGCGCCCGGCTGTACGAGCGCGCCGCCGCCGACGCCCCGGCGAGCAAGGGCCGGCGCGCCACTCTCCGCGCCGCCGTCAAGGCCCTGCGGGACACCAAACGCCCCCTCGCGGCCCGCCTGGCCGCCGCTCTCACCCCCGAGGTGGACGCGGTCCTCGCCGAGCATCCGCTGCGCGAACTGGTCACGGAGTCACAGCGGCTGCCGCTGCTCGTGGAGCGGCAGCGGGCGTTGTTCGGGTCGTGGTACGAGTTCTTCCCGCGCTCGGAGGGTGCCGTCGCGGGCGAGGGCGAGCCCGCGCGGTCGGGGACGTTTCGCACCGCCTCGGAGCGGCTTCCGGCCATCGCGGCGATGGGCTTCGACGTCGTCTACCTCCCGCCCATCCACCCCATCGGCACCACCTACCGCAAGGGCCCCAACAACTCCCTCTCCCCCGGCCCGCACGACGTCGGCGTGCCCTGGGCCATCGGCTCCCCCGAGGGCGGCCACGACGCCGTCCACCCCGACCTGGGCACCCTGGACGACTTCGACGCCTTCGTGCGCCGCGCCACCGACCTGCACCTCGAAGTCGCCCTCGACTTCGCCCTGCAGTGCTCACCCGACCACCCCTGGGTGGAAAAACACCCCGAGTGGTTCGCGCACCGCGCCGACGGCACCATCGCCTACGCCGAGAACCCCCCGAAGAAGTACCAGGACATCTACCCCCTGGCCTTCGACCACGACCTGCCAGGGCTGATCGCCGAGACCGTACGCCTGCTGCGGTTCTGGATGGACCACGGCGTACGTATCTTCCGCGTCGACAATCCACACACCAAACCCGTCGCCTTCTGGCAGGAAGTCCTCGGCGACATCAACCGCACCGACCCCGACGTCATCTTCCTGGCCGAGGCCTTCACGCGCCCGGCGATGCTGCGCACCCTGGCCGCGATCGGCTTCCAGCAGTCCTACACGTACTTCACCTGGCGCAACGACAAGGGTGAACTGACGGACTATCTAAGGGAGTTGGCGGGCGAGACCGCCCACTATCTCCGGCCCAACTTCTTCGTGAACACCCCGGACATCCTGCACGCCTACCTCCAGAACGGCGGACGTCCCGCCTTCGAGGCACGGGCGGTGCTCGCCGCGACCCTCTCGCCGACATGGGGCGTCTACAGCGGATACGAACTCTGCGAGAACGCCCCGGCGCGGGCCGACAGCGAGGAGTATCTGAACTCGGAGAAGTACCAACTGAGGCCGCGTGACTGGGAGTCGGCCGAGCGCTCCGGCACCACCATCGCCCCCCTCATCACCAGGCTGAACCACGTGCGGCGCGCCAACCCCGCCCTGCGGCAACTGCGTGACCTGCACTTCCACACCACGGACCAGGAAGCAGTGATCGCGTACTCGAAGACGGCCCCTGACGCGGCCCCCGGCATGGACCCCCATACGGACGGACCGAACACGGTTCTGGTGGTCGTGAACCTCGACGCCCACCACACCCAGGAGGCCACGGTTTCGTTGGACATGCCGCAACTCGGCCTCGACTGGCACGAGTCGGTGCCGGTGCGCGACGAGCTCACCGGCGAGACGTACCACTGGGGCAGGACCAACTATGTGCGCCTCGAACCGGGCCGCGTGCCCGCGCACATCTTCCGCGTCCTGCGACCGTCCTCACCGTTGATCGGAGGGTCACCCACATCATGATCATCAATGAGCCCGTCCAGGACACCTTCGAGGACACCCCCGCCAAGGACCGCGACCCCGAATGGTTCA